>NZ_WMKZ01000003.1 GCF_019024285.1 Alkalihalobacterium elongatum | reverse complement strand
GCTCAAAACGAAGGACACGGGCACCATAGAGCTCGTTTAGTTCCCTTGCCTTGCTCAAAACGAAGGACACGGGCACCATAGAGCTCGTTTAGTTCCCGTGCTTTGCTCAAAACGAAGGACACGGGCACCATAGTGCTCGTTTAGTTCCCTTGCTTTGCTCAAAACGAAGGACACGGGCACCATAGTGCTCGTTTAGTTCCCGTGCTTTGCTCAAAACGAAGGACACGGGCACCATAGAGCTCGTTTAGTTCCCTTGCCTTGCTCAAAACGAAGGACACGGGCACCATAGTGCTCGTTTAGTTCCCGAGCAAGGCTAAAACAAAGCGCACGAGCACTATAGAGCTCGTTTAGTTACCATCCCACTGAAAAAATTAGCTGAACAGTCATTTAGTAGTAAAATAATATATTTCCTATAACCTTAAAAAGGCTCCACTAATTAAAGAGTGCAGCCTTTTACTAGGTCAAATGCCAAAACCAAAACAATATTAATTATAAAAGGAACCCTCAAACACCAAAACATCCCCTTCCAATTAATGGATCACCCCCCTAGGTAGCAACACTTAACAAAAAGCCATTTAAAACTATAGACAAAGTCACTTTTAAACGTTTGTTTTAAATTTTTAGAATAATCGGAATACAAAACTTTCCTTGGACATATTCATTTTAAAAAACCACATCAATAAACAACATTTCACATCATTCCTCAATTTTTAGTGTGTGATCATGTTGTATTGTGGACTTGAGATTAGAAATGAAAAGGAGATGTTGCTGTTGTTCACTTCTATGAAAGGCAAGAAAGTGGTTGTTACTGGTGGTAGTAAAGGAATTGGAAAAGGAATCGCTCAGGTATTTGCTAGTCAAGGAGCAACAGTTGCTGTAGTTGCGAGAAACCTAGCTGCAGCTAAAGACTGTGTTGCTGAAATTAAAGAAGCTGGTGGTGAAGCCTATGCTTTTTCAGGTGATGTATCAAACCGTCAATCCATCGAAAATACGGTTTCGTCAATCGTAAATAATCTTGGTGGAATAGATGTGTTATGCGCGAATGCTGGTATTTTCCCTTCAAAGTCGATCGAGGATATGACCGATGATGATTGGGATACGGTACTAGATACTAATGCTAAAGGAACCTTTTTGACACTACAAGCATGTCTTCCTCATTTAAAACAAGCCGAATATGGAAGAGTGGTCATTACTTCTTCGATTACAGGTCCTGTTACTGGTTACGCTGGGTGGTCACATTATGCCGCAAGTAAGGCTGCACAATTAGGATTTATGAGAACAGCGGCATTAGAATTGGCTGATCATCAAATTACTGTAAATGCAGTTATGCCAGGTAATGTCTTAACAGAAGGATTAGCAGGATTAGGTGAAGATTATTTAAAAGATATGGCAGCATCAATCCCGCTAAAAAAACTAGGGACAGTTGAAGATATTGCTTATGCTGCAGTTTTCCTAGCATCTAAGGAAGCAGGTTTTATAACAGGACAGACACTCATTGTAGATGGTGGACAAATTTTACCTGAAGATTAATTTCATAAGATCACAATAAGGAAGTTAGTTATGGACAAAGTCTAAGTTATAGTAGGTGATGTAAAAATGTCTTTATCGTTTGAGGAACGTAAAAAGTTAATTGTCAACTCACTGGACAGAGAAGAAAAAGTCCAAGTACGTGTGTTAGCAAAAAAGCTAGACGTATCAGGGGAAACGATCAGACGGGACCTCGACCGTCTTGAAAAAGAAGGGTTACTAAAAAAGGTATATGGTGGTGCAGTGAAAACAAAGTTTAACTCATGGGAATTACCTTTTGATCAAAAAACAACGATTAATGATAAAGAAAAACGTGCGATATGTAAGGCCGCAGCTGACCTAGTTGAACATCGTGACAGTATTATGATCGGGAATGGAACAACTCCATTAGAAATTGTTCGCTTCTTAGCAGACCGCACGGATATTACTTTGATCACACATTCCACCCCTGTATTTTTACTAGCAACAGAAATTTTCAAAGGGCGGATTATTTTTATTGGTGGGGAATATGAAAAAAATCAAAAATCAACTACAGGCCCTCTAACTGAATGGATGCTCCAACACTTAAAGGCAAATAAAGCCTTTATTGCAGCGGGTGGTTTATCATCGGACGGAATTACAGATTATGATCTCAATGGGGCGAATATCTCTCGAAAAATGATGGAACGAGTTGAAGATGTCATCGTTTTAGCTGACCATACAAAGTTCGGGAAAACCACGTTTGCACACGTTTGTTCGTTAATGGATGCATCCATGGTTATTACTGATAAAAATTGTTCAAATGAATGGAAACGAACATTAGCTGAAAAGGAAATTGAACTTGTAATAGCAGATGACATTTAATGACAGAGCAATGTTCTAATGAACACGATAAAAACAACGGAAACAAAATGTTGAAAAGAAGTGGGGAGAAAACAAATGTTGAAGCTAAATAGTAAGAGCACGGTTTTAGAGCAATCGATCAATTGGTGGAATCCAGGAAAAACAAAACAATGGCAAACTGATGGAATCGATTTAGTTATCGGAAAGAGAGAAGGATACTTTTTTTACGATATGGACGGGAAAAAATTAATGGACGTTCATCTAAATGGCGGCACATATAACCTCGGTCACCGTAACCCAGAAATCATCTCTACTTTGAAATCTGCCCTTGATGAGTTTGATATTGGCAATCATCATTTTCCATCGATTGCCCGTGCGAAACTAGCTGAAGAGCTTTCCAAGGCAACGCCTAGCAATTTAAAATATTCGATTTTTTCGAGTGGAGGTAGCGAAGCAATCGATGTTGCCTTAAAATGTTCGAGGTATGCGACAAAACGAAAAAAAATAGTATCAATTGAAAAAGGCTATCATGGACATACTGGGTTGGCTGTTTCGCTTGGTAATGAACGGTATTCGAAGCCTTTTCTATGTGAAGGGGATCCGTCTGATTTTGTCCATGTTCCTTTTAATAATTTAGATGCAATAGAAGCTGTACTATCAAAAGGAGATGTAGCATGTGTAATCATTGAAACGATTCCAGCGACCTATGGTTTTCCACTACCAGCACCAGGATATCTACAATCTGTAAAACAAATGTGTGAAACGTACGGAACATTGTATGTCGCAGATGAAGTACAAACAGGCTTAATGCGAACAGGAAAACTGTGGGGAATTGAACACTACGAGATAGAACCGGATATTCTAGTAACTTCTAAAGGGTTTAGTGGGGGTATTTATCCAATCGGAGCTACGGTCGTTAGTGAACAAGCTGGACAATGGATGAATGAGGATGGTTTTGCTCATATTTCAACATTTGGAGGATCAGAGTTAGGCTGTCTGGTTGCTATGAAAGTTTTAGAGATCTCGCAGCGTCAAGAAGTCGTACAAAATGTAGATTTCGTTGCTCGTTATTTACGAACAGGACTTGAGTCGATTAAGAAAATGTATCCAGACTTTTTCGTTGGCATTCGTCAATTAGGTGTCGTCATGGGACTCGAATTCAACCATCCACAAGGGGCTAAGTATGTCATGCGTTCCCTCTATAAAAATGGGGTTTGGGCAATTTATTCAATGCTTGACAATCGAGTACTTCAATTCAAGCCAGGGTTGCTTTGTAGCCGAGAATATTGTGATGAACTGTTAACCCGATGTGAAACAAGTATAAAAGAGGCAGTGCAAATGGTGACATAAACAGTCTTTTAAGATAGAAAGGAGCTAAGGGATGAGCAATACAAATCAAGATAGCTGGAAAAAAAATATAGAGAAGTTTGATAAAGTGGCAAACAATGCAATTAATTTTTATCCTGAAAACGAATATACGTCGGTTAAGCTATTAAACTATTCTGAAAATGCAACATACTTAGTAAAAAATAATCAAACTGCCGATAAACAAATTCTAAGGGTAAGCCGTCCAGGTTATCATACGAAATCAGAAATAGAAAGTGAATTAGTATGGTTACAATTTATAGATCGTAATTCTCCCCTCAATGTGTCCTTGCCGATTGCAGGGGAGAATGGGAAGTATGTTCAATCGATTCAATTTGGAAAAGAACAATTTTACTGTACCATGTTCACATTTCTTGAAGGGGATGCACCAGATGAAAATAAAGAAAGTGACTTAATTAGAAATTTTGAAAGTCTTGGTGAGATTACCGCTCACTTGCATGATAATAGTATAAAGTTTTGTCAGTCAGCTAAAACACTTACTCGACTCACTTGGGACTATGAAACGATATTAGGAGAAAACCCAAAATGGGGACGATGGCAAGATGGTTTAGGGATGACCCCTAAGAGGGAAGAGCTTTTTGAAAAAGTCTCGACAAAAATTAAGGCTAGGCTTAAAAATTTCGGTAAAGATTTTAATAGATATGGGTTAATTCATTCCGATTTACGTCTTGCTAATTTACTAGTCGACCAGGACGAAGTAAAAGTTATCGATTTTGATGATTGTGGGTATGGGTGGTATTTATATGATCTTGCTACTTCGTTAAGTTTTATAGAAGATAAACCTTATGTTCCAAAATTAATTGAGTCTTGGTTAAAAGGATATCGAAAGGTGAGATTTCTATCTCAAGAAGAAGAACAAGAGATTCCAACCTTTATAATGATGAGAAGACTACAGCTAGTCGCTTGGGTGGGTAGTCGTAATAATGAGACTACGGAACTATTAGGTAGTACTTTTACTGTAAATACGGATCATTTAGCTAAAAAATATTTGCAAAATTCTTAATATTAAATCCACAATTCTCCCAATTACCATTTCAAGTCAACTCAAGGTTTCTTTATTAATGTTTGTGTCTCATTGATCTAGCGTACTTGTATATCTAAGAGTTGAATGGCGTTGTAAATTGTCCGTTGGTATTAATGAAAACAATATATAAGGAGTTGACTTTATGAGTAACCAAAATCTTGAGTTAAAGAAAACATTGACACCATTACATCTATGGGCTATTGGGGTTGGGATTGTTATTTCAGGGAACTTTTTTGGCTGGAACTTTGCATTAGACCAGTCTGGCTATGTAGGAATGTTAATTGCTACAGCGCTAATGGCTATTATGTATACCTTTATGTGTTATGGAATATCCGAATTATCAACAGCGATGCCACATGCAGGTGGGCCATATTCATTTGCAAGAAGAGCAATGGGACCTTTTGTCGGTTTTATCACAGGAACAGGGGTAATCTTACAATATTTTATTGCAGCACCAGTAATTGCTATAGGAATAGGCGCCTATATTAATTTCTTATTTCCGACTATTAGTCCTGTAGCCGCTGCTGCATTCATGTATGTATTTTTTATGGCTGTCCATATCATTGGGGTTAAAGAGTATGCAAGATTAGAAATCATCCTTGTCCTTATTGCCCTAGGTCTCCTCGTTCTAATGTATTTCGTCGGGTTACCTAACATTGAAACAGCGAAATTATTCGGGGCAGAAGGAACACCATTAATCCCTGGAGGTTTCCAAGGTATTTGGGCTGCGTTACCGTATGCAATGTGGCTTTTTCTAGCGATTGAAATGCTTCCGATGCTATCTGAAGAATGCCGCGATGCAAAAAAAGATATGCCTAAAGGAATTATTTCAGGGATGATTACCTTATTAATATTGTCAGTTTTAACAACAACAGTAGCGATTGGATTAGGTGGTATCGATTTACTAGCTACTGCAGAAGATCCACTACCAGTTGCAGTTGGTGCTGCTTTTGGTAATACGTACTGGCTAGCTCAAGTTCTAGCTTCTGTTGGCTTAGTTGGGTTAATTGCAAGTTTTTCAGGAGTTATTTTAGCGTATTCCCGTCAAATATTCTCATTATCTCGAGCAGGATATTTACCAGGCTTCCTATCTAAGTTACACACCACACGTCGTACTCCATATTACTCCATTATTCTCCCAGGTATTGTAGGGTTAATTTTAGTTTTACTCGTTAACCCAGATGAATTGATCTTAATTTCAACATTTGGCGCATTAGTATCGTACATCTTGATGAACTTATCAGTTATTATTTTGCGCAGAAAAGAACCGAACCTTGAGAGACCATATAAAACACCTTTATATCCATTCATCCCCGTTGTTTCACTAGCTTTAGCAGTCATAGCACTATTTGCAAGTATTTTTTACAACTTAACGTTCTTCTGGATCGGTGTTGCAACGTTTGTTGCTGCTAGTATCTATTATTTCACTTATGCCAAAGACCGAATAAATGTTAATGCTCCTGAAGAGCAGTTTATACAAGAAGATCACACAAATAAATAATTATAGAATTCTAAATCAATTAGAGATGGGTGAGAACAGGTGTCAGTAAGACATCTCTTCTCCCTCAAAATTAACATCTGGGGGTGAATTTATGGACAGAACGTTAGTAGAAAAAATTACGAGAATGGTAATCGAAAAATTAGAGGAGCATTCATCTTATCGACCTCTTTCTAAAGAAGAAATTAACAAATGGGATGAAATTTCGTCAGTCTTCGAAACCAGAAAAACAGTTGAGTCAACGGTTGAGGTTAACAGCCCTCTTTCAGAAAGAGAATTAAGGCGATGGAGTGAAATTACAGCATCATTAGAAAAGAAAAAAGAAGAAGCCATAACATCTGCACAAAACACAAATGAAAATAATTTAATTAGGTTTAATCGCTATAATTAAAAATCTTTTTAACCTGTGTTTTCTAATACCCATCTAATGAGTGAAAGGAGTGAGGAGATGATTGAGATTGATTTTGATTTACAGTCAATGCAACAAATGAGAAATATGGTTAAGAAGGCTAAAGAAGCTCAGGCAAAGTATATGAATTTTTCACAAGATCAAGTAGATACCATTGTAAAGAATATTGCCGAAAAAGCATACAGGCAAGCAGAAGAACTAGCTAAGTTAGCTGTTGAAGAGACAGGGATGGGAGTTTGGGAACATAAAAAAATTAAGAACGAGCTCGGTTCACTAGGAGTTTACGAGTCGATCAAGTTTCAAAAAACAGTTGGAACGATCAACAAAGACCCAAACAATAAAATCATAGAAATTGCTTATCCATATGGGGTTATTGCTGCCATTACGCCTACTACTAATCCGACCTCAACAGCAATTTATAAAACTCTCATATCATTAAAGTCACTAAACGGGATCGTATTTAGTCCACATCCTTCAGCTGTAAAGTGTACGGCTGAAGCTCTAAAGATCTGTAATGATGCGGCCATAGAAGCTGGAGCTCCAGAAGGGTTAATTGGGTGGATGACTAAACCCACAATGGATGCAACTACAGAACTTATGAAGCATAAGGATATCGACCTAATCCTAGCGACTGGGGGAGGTGGCTTAGTTCGTGCTGCTTACAGCTCGGGTAAACCAGCTTATGGAGTAGGTCCTGGAAATGTACCTGTTTTTATTGAGCGGACGGCAAATGTTAAAAAAGCTATTCAAATGATTGTTGATAGTAAAACATTTGATAACGGAACAATTTGCGCTACAGAACAAGCAATTGTCGTTCATAAAGACATAAAAGCTATGACTGTAAGAGAGTTAAAAAATAATGATGTTTACTTTTTAGATGAAGAAGAAAAATCAAAGATAGAACAAGTGATTTCTCCTATAAAAGGCAAGTTAAATCCCAAAATTGTCGGTCGTTCGGCACCAGTGATTGCGGAAATGGCTGGTATTAGCGTTCCAAAGCAAACTCGAATTCTAATCGCTGAAGAAACTAGAATTGGCAAGGACATTCCTTTTTCAATTGAAAAACTTTCACCTATTTTTGCTTTATATACGGCGAGTAATGAGGAAGAAGCAAAAGAAATATGTATTAAACTATTAAATTTAGGCGGCAGGGGGCATAGTTTTTCGATTCATTCTAATGAAGAACGAGTGATCGAACAATTCGGTCTTGATATGCCTGTTTCTCGTATAATGGTCAATACACTAGCATCAATTGGAGCAGCAGGAGCAACAACTGGATTGACACCATCATTGACGCTTGGTTGTGGTTCGTATGGAGGAAACATTACTTCTGATAACATTTCAGCACAACATTTATTTAACATAAAACGAATTGCTTATGGAATAAAAGAGGTTTCAATTCCGAAACCGAGTTTATCCACTTCCGAGGACAATGCCTTGCAAATGAACTCGGTCAAATATGATATTGATGAGATGATTGAACAGGTGCTAAAAGAAGTGGATATGAAACATAACACTATTGACCGAATTACAGTCGCTAATATGGTTAAAAACGTCATTGAACAATACCAAAAATAATAATTAGGGGGAATTTATAATGGGTAGAGAATTAAACGGTGCATTAGGAATGATTGAAACGAAAGGGTTAGTAGCATCTTTAGAGGCAGCTGATGCGATGGTTAAGGCAGCGAATGTGAACTTAGTAGGAAAGGTTCATGTTGGAGGAGGAATAGTTACAGTTTTAGTTACAGGAGATGTAGGTGCAGTAAAGGCAGCAACTGATGCAGGAAGTGCTGCAGCACAACGGGTTGGTGAACTTATTTCTGTACACGTTATCCCGCGTCCTCATAACGAGCTAGGGATTATCTTACCGAAATATGAAGGTTAATTTTTTTCTTAACACAACTTATCCTTCCCTTAGTACGTTAACTAGTTATAGAGAGTGAGGTTAGGGAAATGGTTAAACATAACTCACACTTAGTAATTATAGAGGAAATTTTGAGCCAATTAGGGAAGGGTGGTCATAAGGAAGAAGGAATTCCCATTGGCGTTTCTGCTCGTCATTGTCATCTGAGTCCAGAAACTTTAGAACTATTATTCGGTAAAGGTTATCAGCTAACGAAAAAGTCCGATTTGCTTCAACCTGGTCAATTCTCTGCAAATGAAACGGTTACAATCGTTGGCCCAAAAGGAAGTATTCAGAATGTTAGAATTTTAGGCCCTACAAGAAAGCTAACACAAGTCGAAGTTAGTAAAACTGATTCGATAAGGCTAGGGTTAACCCCGCCGATTCGCGAATCAGGAAACATTAAGGGGTCAGCTCCTATTACAATTGTCGGTCCAAAAGGAAGTATTTATTTATCAGAAGGTTTAATTATCGCTCAAGCACATATCCATATGTCACCCATAGATGCGGAGCACTTTGGTGTTCGAGACGGTGAATTTGTTCAGGTTGAAATTAATAATGATGTAAGACCACTGCGCTTTAAGAAAGTAAAAATTCGTTTATCTCAAAACGCAGTACTAGAAATGCATGTTGATACAGACGAAGCTAATGCTAGTTTAGTTAAAACTGGTGAGAAAGGTAGACTAGTCAAAGAGGATAAGAGAAATGACTAACAATCTAATGGTCAAAGAAATTGTAACAGAAGTACTTAAACGAGTAGAAACGTACTTTCAAAAGGAAAAGCCAATTTTACTGGTAATACATGAAAATACAGAGAAAAACATATTACAAATAAAACAGTTGAAAAAGGATTGGGATGTTGTAGAACACCTTTCTGCAAATATGGACGTTCCTTCCATACACCAAGCAGTTTTCTTAGACGTGAATCAAGATTTATTCGTTAAAGGTGCTGTTGGAATTGCAGATACAAATGAAAGTATTTTGTTAGCGAAGCTACTTTTAGCAGGTGTTAAAGTTTTTCTTGTTCCAGATGAGTCTTTGTCAAATATATTAAACTTGGATAAAGATAAACATCCTAACAAATCTTATGTTTCAATGTTACAAGAATACGAGAACCAATTACAAAGGTTTGGCGTTGTACTACAATTATTATCAACCATTGTTCCGGAAAATAGTAAACCTATTAATGAACCTGTATGTCATGAACAAGGTACATTTTCTGATAAATTATTGACAAAGCAAGTCGTTGAAACATGGAGAAGCAAACAGATCAACATTAAACCTAACACCATTATTACTCCCTTAGCTCGCGATATCGCAAGGGAAAGGGGCATAAAAATATCGACGAACGATGCTAAAGGGGGAGAGGATACATGCTAATTTGTTCGGTCATAGGAAATGTATGGGCAACAAGGAAGGAAGATGGTTTAACAGGTTTAAAATTCTTAGTTGTTCAACCCGTTCAATTAGAACCTGATAATCCGATTCAACCAGCATTTATCGCAGTTGATCGTATCGGTGCAGGCTTAGGTGATAGAGTCATAGTGACTAAAGGTGCTCCAGCTTCTTATATAGAAGAAAAAGGGGTTCCAGTTGATGCACTCATAATTGGGATTATTGACGTAATAGGAAGAGGTGAAAACGGTGACTGATGCTGTAGGGATGATTGAAACAAGAGGGTTAGCTTCTTCCATTGAGGTAGCTGATACGATGTTAAAGGTTGCACATGTCACTCTTGTCAGACAAGAAAAAGCAGACGGGGCACTTGTAACCATTATCATAAAGGGTGATGTAAGTGCTGTTCAAGCCGCAATTGAAGCAGGTACAGACGTCGCCAAAAGAACAAAAGCTCTTGTTTCTTGCACCATTTTACCTCACCCAGATCAAGACACGACAACTTTATTCTCATAACGATTAGATTTTTCATTCGTGTAAAGGGAAGGAGGTAGAATATGTCTTTTAAAAGAAAGAAGTTTGCCATTATTGGAGCGGGCTATACTGGAACGACTGCTGCATTAATGATTGCCCAAAAGGAGCTGGGCGATGTTGTTCTTCTAGATATTCCAGAAATGCAAAATCCTACGAAAGGTAAAGCGCTCGATATCCTTGAATCAAGTCCTGTACAGCGATTTGATAGTCATATCACTGGGACATCAAATTATCAAGATATTTCTGGAGCTGATGTTGTGATTGTCACTGCGGGAATTGCAAGGAAACCAGGTATGAGCAGAGATGACCTTGTAACAACAAACGCAGAAATCATGAAAGAGGTTTCCTTAAATATCGCATTATATGCACCAAGCAGTTATATTGTCGTACTTAGTAATCCAGTGGATGTAATGACTTATGTCTGTTATAAAGTGACTGGATTTCCAAAAAATCGAGTCATCGGCCAATCAGGAGTTCTAGATACAGCACGGTTCAATACTTTCGTTGCCGAAGAGCTCAATGTTTCAGTAGAAGATGTCTCTGGGTTTGTTTTAGGAGGACATGGAGATACGATGGTGCCACTAATTCGTTTTTCATATGTTGGCGGGATTCCTTTAGAAAGAATTCTTCCCCAAGATAAAATTAACGAGATTGTTGAACGAACTAGAAAGGGTGGAGCAGAAATCGTTAACTTACTTGGAAATGGTAGTGCCTATTATGCTCCAGCTGCTTCTATTGTTCAAATGGTAGAAGCAATTGTCAAAGATAAGAAACGAGTACTTCCATCAATTGCTTATTTAGAGGGAGAATATGGTTATGAAGATATCTATTTAGGAGTCCCTACCATCTTAGGCGGAAATGGAATAGAAAGTATTATAGAAATTCCATTAACCCCAGAGGAAAATGAGGCATTAAACATATCGGCTCAATCTGTTCAAAGTGTTTTACAATTGCTTTCGTCATAAACTTATTTTTGAAGTTAACTAATATATTTAATTGTAGTTTTGAATTACAGATAGGAGGCTGTTATATAGTGGCAGCTCCTATCTACCAATTATCTTACCTATTATTGAAGAGAGTGATGATAACTACAAGCTCTATAAGGAGGTGTTGATGATTAATATAATGCTCATTTTATTGTCCACCTAAAAATAACTGAATATTACAAAAAATGTATAAAACAATTGCTTATTCCTTGCAGTTCTATCCTAGTAGACTTTGAGTAAAGTAATAAAAGGAGGAAATCATGAATAGACTGTTAGCTTCCGTCGGGGAATATTTCAGTAGAGTAATCCAAAGGTTCTTACCAGATGCATTCGTTTTAGTTATTTTTATTACAGCCATTACATTTATTATGGGTGTTGCGTTTGTAGGGCAAACCCCTATGCAAATGTTAACGTATTGGGGAGATGGCATTTGGAGCTTACTTGCATATACGATGCAAATCGCATTAGTTTTATTAACAGGATTTATATTTGCTCATACAAGGCCTGTCCAAAAAGTACTGAAAGCAATTGCTGCACCTATTAAAAAACCTAGCACAGCTATAATGATGGCTGCTTTCATAGGTGCGATAGGGTCTTTAATTTCATGGGCTTTCGGTTTAATTGTGGGGGCACTAATCGCAAGAGAACTAGCTAGAAACGTTAAAGGGGTGCACTACCCTTTACTAGTTGCAGCTGCTTATGCTGGTTTTGTCGTTTGGCATGGGGGATTATCAGGTTCCGCTTTACTAACTGTCGCTACTCCTGGTCACTTTTTAGAAGATACAATTGGGGTCATTCCGATTGCAAATACAATCTATTCAACACCGAATCTAATACTAATCCTCATTTTAGTTATTACCATCCCAATTATTATGAAATTGATGATGCCTTCAAAAGATAAAGTGATTGAGTATCAAGAAGATGAGAAAAGTGCATCATTACTAGTTGAACCTAGAAAAGAACCACAACACACCATGGGATTTGCACAGAAACTTGAAAACCATCGTTTCGGCTCGTTACTTCTTGGCGGGGGTTTAACGATTTATACTATTTACTACTTTGCAACAGGTGGAGGTTTAGACCTTGATTCTTTAAACCTGACTTTTTTCTCTTTAGGAATTTTGTTTAGTAATTCTCCTATGCACTATATCCAAATGGCGAAAGAGGCTGGAAAGAATATAGCTAATGTTGTCGTTCAATACCCTCTCTATGCTGCAATTATGGGTATGATGACGGCATCTGGTTTAGCAGCTGCAATGACCGATTTAATGGTAAGTAGTACAAATGCGAATATGTTACCGATCTTTACATTTATATCCGCTGGGCTTGTTAATATGTTTGTTCCTTCAGGAGGAGGTCAATGGATTATTCAAGGTCCAATTGTTGTCCCAGTAGCCCAACAGTTAGGTGTTGAGGTAGAAAGAGTAGTGCTTGCTGTTGCTTGGGGTGACGCATGGACAAATATGCTACAGCCATTCTGGGCACTACCATTATTAGCAATAGCAGGACTTGGCATCAGAGATATTATGGGATATTGTGCTGTTATTCTCATATGGGTTCTGTTTGTATTTACAGGGGTTTTCCTACTATTCTAGTAAAAAGTTAAGAATTTTTATAAAAATACTCCCTTTGTGAAAGCATCACTCTTTTCTCCAAAGGGGGTATTTTCATAAGGGTTTTTGTAAGGTAAAGAATTAACATAAATGAAAAGCCTTTTTAAAAAGGAAGGTGAAGTCAATGTCGGAGGAAAAAAAGCGGTTTATCCAAGAGTTTGTTCCAGGAAAACAAATTACATTGAGCCATCTGATCGCTAACCCTGACGCTGAAATGTTCGATAAGTTAGGAATCGAAAAGGGAGGCGCCATTGGTATACTAACTCTTACTCCTAGTGAGACTGTAATTATAGCGGGTGACTTAGCAACTAAGGCTGCTAATGTTTCCATTGGTTTTCTTGACCGTTTCACTGGAAGCCTAGTGATCATTGGAAATGTTTCAGAAGTAGAAATGGCAATGCAACATATCAACGAATTTTTATTAGTAAATTTAGGGTTTACCTCATCTAAAATTACAAAATCATAAGGAGGAATGAAGTGAGAAAAAATCGAGCGATGGTCATTGGTAGCGTCGGTGCTGGAAAGTCAACCTTAGTAAATGTTCTGCTAGGACGCGAAAAGACTCCTATGAAAACTCAAGCTTTACTTTATCATGATTGGCTCGTTGACAGTCCTGGAGAATATACTGAAAACCCGATGTTCTACAAATCAATTATGGTGACTAGTTTAGAAGTAACACACGTCTTATTACTCCAAGATTCAACAAATACTAAAACAATCTTCCCTCCTGGTTTTACATTAGGTCTTCCTAAATTACCAATTGGAGTAGTTACTAAAAGCGATCATAAGAATGCAGATATTGAGAGAGCACTTAACCAATTAAAAAAAGTTGTCATCAAAGGACCAATTATCATTACTTCTGCTATTAAAGAATCGGGTTTAATACAAATAAAGGAACTTGTTCAATGTAATACATTAGAACAAATGAAAAAGTATTGTGATACTTTAGATGAAACTTTATACCACTGGAACAGTTAAATATTTATAGTTATTAGTTTTACTTTATTGAAAGGAGGGATTGTATGATAGAGCGTTTAGAAAAAGAATATTTAATAAGTGCAGGCATTGATATTGGTACAGCTACTACCAAACTAGTTATTAGTCGTTTTGCAATTTGTAACACAGCTGGCGCTTCACGTGTTCCACGTATTGAAATAGTAGACGTTGAAGTTTTGTATAAAAGCCCAATCTACGATACCCCTCTTTTAAACACAAATCTAATTGATATAGATAAGGTCAAATCGATCGTGACTGAAGAATATTTAAAAGCTGGTATTCAACCTAGCCAAATTCAAACAGGAGCTGTCATTATTACAGGTGAAACAGCAACAAAACAAAATGCAACTGAGATGGTTCATTCTTTATCATCCTCGGCGGGAGATTTTTTAGTTGCTACTGCAGGACCAGACCTAGAAGGGATAATTGCTGCAAAGGGCTCGGGGGCCTACCAATTTTCAAAAGATACAGGAAAGACCATTGCAAACATTGATATCGGTGGGGGAACAGCAAATATTGCCGTTTACCAAGCTGGTATTTTTCAAGGGACCTGCACACTGCACATTGGCGGTCGACTAATTGAATGGCGTGAAAATAAAATTAAAAAACTCTCAAAACCAATAGCTGATATAGCTGTAAAAGAGAATATTTCACTTGGAATAGGCGATGAGCTTCACCCTGTAACATTAACAAGACTAACACAAAAAATGGTTGAAGCCGTTTATGGTGCTTTAACTAGTAATATTTCGGCTAACCACCCTCTATTGCTCGGACATGTTCCAAATTGGGAGATTGATATAGATGCTATTATGTTTTCTGGTGGAGTAAGTGCATATTTATATCATTCTCCTGAATTAATGCAAAAACGAAATAGGTGTGAGGATATTGGTGAGGTACTTGCACAACAATTAAAAGCAAGTCCATTACTTCAAACTTTTGAATGGATTAAGCCGAAAGAGACGGTTCGAGCAACAGTATTAGGGGCTGGTACACAAACAACTGATATTAGTGGTGCCACGATTCAAGTTAATGATTATATATTACCATTAAGAAACCTACCAGTCTTTCATTTAACGTTTGGATATACACTTGCACACTCAAATAGGGTTATTTATCAATCTATAAAATCAGGGATAGAACTTTATGATTCTTTAACCGAGGGCATTCCGTTTGCATTATATATAAAAGAACTTCCTCTAATTAAATTTTCGCAGCTTCAAAATTTAGCAGAAGAATTCATTGAAGTATACGAAAGTCTAGTAAAAAGCTCGATACCAATAGTTCTAATCCTTGAAAGTGATTATGCTAAAGCTTTGGGGCAAACACTACAATCTAAGCAGAATAAACGTCAAATAATATGTATTGATCAAATTTTTGTTAAAGAGGGGGATTACATAGATATTGGAAAAATGCTCAAGTCTGAGGTGGTCCCAGTCATTGTTAAAACACTAGCGTTTCATTCATAGAAAGGAAGATGAATATGCGATTACGTGTTCGAATAGGAGATATCTCTTATCATTTTAAAAGTTTAAAAGAAGTCTTTGCCAAGGCGAATGAAGAGAAATCTGGTGATCAGTTAGCTGGTATTGCCGCAGAAACTGTCCAAGAAAGGATTGCTGCAAAACGTGTATTAGGGGAAATCACACTTGAAGAAGTTCGAGAAAACCCACTCATTTCACCCGAAGAAGATGAAGTGTCAAAAGTAATAGATGATCAATTGAATGAGCCCATTTATACCTCGATAAAGAGCTGGACTATTACTGATTTAAGAGAGTTTATCTTAAATGATCAAACGAAAGGAGAAGATATAAAAAGAATTAGTCGCGGACTAAATAGTGAAATGGTTGCAGCGGTAACAAAGCTAATGTCTAATCTTGATTTAGTATACGGTGCAAACAAACTAGAAGTTATCAAGCACTGCAATATTTCTATCGGTGAAAAGGGTACACTCTCTTCAAGACTACAACCGAATCATCCAACTGATAGTGTTGACGGGATGTTAGCTTCGCTAAAGGAAGGGTTAAGCTACGGGGTAGGTGACGCAGTTATTGGAATTAATCCTGTTGACGATTCTGTTGAGAGCGTTAAAAGATTATTACATGCAACCTACGATTTTATCGAACAATGGAAAATACCAACTCAAAACTGTGTCCTCGCTCATGTAACAACACAAATGAAAGCTATCGAACAAGGCGCTCCTGCCGATTTGATTTTTCAAAGTATAGCAGGCACTGAAAAAGCGAACCGATCATTTGGTATCGATGTTTCTCTACTAGATGAGGCAAATGAAATGATACGTAAGTACGGAACATCTTCTGGCCCTAACCGGCTATACTTTGAAACAGGCCAAGGTTCTGAACTTTCAGCGGAGGCGCATTACGGAATAGATCAATTAACCCTAGAGTCTAGAAACTATGGGCTTGCAAGACGTTATGATCCTTTTATTGTAAACACGGTTGTTGGATTCATTGGTCCAGAATACTTATATGATAATAAACAAGTCATTCGTGCAGGCCTTGAAGATCATTTTATGGGGAAGATGCATGACCTTTCAATGGGCGTCGATATTTGTTACACCAACCATATTCGCGCAGACCAAAACGATATGGAAAATTTAGGAGTGCTTCTTACGGCGGCAGGAGTCAATTTCATTATCGCAACCCCAATGGGCGATGATTGTATGCTTAACTACCAATCAATGAGCTACCACGATGTAGTCACATTACAACAAACAATGGGAAGAAAACCATCTAAAAAGTTTTTTGACTGGTTAAACAAAATGGAGATTTTACTAGATGGAAAATTAAGTTCACGAGCAGGTGATCTAACGATATTTTCATAGCCAATGAGGTGATTTCGTGGAAAAAGAATTAATTAAACAGATAACAAGATTAGTAATAAAAAAGCTAGAAGAACATAAAGAACTAAGTATAGCAAATGAAAGTGAGACATCAAGTAATAATTCGGTAGATAGCTTTTCAAATAACATCCCTACTAATGATCCACCTACAGACAGTGGTGTTATGCATAGTGTATTGGAGATTGAAGAGCCTAGTCGTAATGTTGTGTTGGGGCATGCGTGCAAAGAAGAAATTTTACATGAATCAATGAAAAAGACCCCAGCTCGAATAGGAATTGGCCGAGCTGGGGTTAGGCCAAAAACAGAAGCTTGGCTTCGATTTCGTTTGGATCATGCTGCAGCAGTTGATGCAGTTTACGGGGATGTCAATGAAACAGTACTTAATAAATTAGGGTTATTTAAAGTTTCTACTAAGGTTTCTACTAAAGAGGAATTTATAAGGCGTCCTGATTTAGGAAGAAAACTAACAGAAGAATCTAAAAACTTAATTTCTTCTAAATGTGTCAAGGGACCACAAGTGCAAATCATCGTATCTGATGGATTAAGCTCTGATGCAATTGAAAAGAACATTGAAGATGTGTATCTTTCTTTTGAACAATCATTAAAAAGTTATGAATTAACACAAGGCACTCCATTTTATATCGAAAAAGGCCGTGTTGCTGTTATGGACGAAATCGGCGAACTTCTTCAACCTGAAGTTATTGTTCTTTTTATTGGAGAACGGCCAGGCCTCGTCTCTTCTGAGTCTCTCAGTGCATATCTTTGTTACAAGCCTAATCAAAATACAATTGAGGCGGATAGAATGGTTGTTTCTAACATTCACTCTTTTGGTATACCACCCGTAGAAGCAGGTGCTTACCTTGGTAAAGTAGTAAAAAAAATATTAACTTATGAAGCGAGTGGAGTAAATCTCGTAAAAAAACAGAAATAAAAAGGAGGGAAGCAGATGGTCTCTAGGCCAATACGTGCAAAAATCCTTGCTGTTCGTATGATCCCTAACGTCGATCCTGCATTAGCTAAGCAATTTTCTTTGAGAGAAGATCAAAGAAGTCTCGGGATTATCACGACAACAATTGACGATATAGGTTATACAGCTCTAGACTCTGCAACAAAGAAGTCAGAGGTAGAAGTCGTTTATGCCAAATCATTTTACGCAGGAGCAAACCACGCGTCTGGACCATTATCTGGTGAATTTATTGGAATTATTGCGGGAAGTAATCCAGATGAAGTTAGGAGCGGGATTGAAGCGGTTGAAATAACGATCGAACATGAAGCCTATTTTGAAGCTTTAGACACAGCTGGGAACCATGTATGTTATGCACATGTTATTTCAAGTACAGGTCGTTATTTATCTAAGATTGCGAATGTAAAGGAAGGAGCACCTATTGCCTATTTGATTGCCCCACCATTAGAAGCAATGTATGGACTAGATGCTGCATTAAAAGCGGCTGATGTACAATTAGCTACCTTTTTCGGACCGCCGTCTGAAACAAACTTTGGCGGGGGCCTGCTAACAGGGTCCCAATCTGCATGCCAAGCAGCAGCTGATGCATTCCGCCAAAGGGTGCAAGAGATTGCTGATAACCCGTTGTCATATTGAAGATGTTTTGGGTTCCCAAATAAAGCAATTAATAACCATAATTGTTGTTAGAGATATTCTGGCACAATCTGCGCATAGAATTTGTTTAATTCCCAAGCCACTTAAAATATGAAGCGCATCGGCACTATTGAGACCGATTAGTTCCCGGGCCTTGCTCAAAACGAAGGGCACGGGCACTTTAGAGCTCGTTTAGTTACTGTCCCTTGCTCAAAACGAAGGGCATCGGCACTATAGAGCTCGTTTAGTTCCCATGCCACTTGAAAAACGAAGGACACGGGCACCATAGAGCTCGTTTAGTTACCATGCCACTTGAAAAACGAAGGACATCGGCACTATAGAGCACGTTTAGTTACCGGGCCACTTGAAAAACGAAGGACACGGGCACCATAGAGCTCGTTTAGTTACCGTCCCTTGCTCAAAACGAAGGACACGGGCACCATAGAGCTCGTTTAGTTACCGGGCCACTTGAAAAACGAAGAGGATCGGCATCATAGAGCTCGTTTAGTTACCATGCCACTTGAAAAACGAAGGACATCGGCACTATAGAGACAGATTAGTTCCCGTCCCATGATAAAAACGAAGGACACGGGCACCATAGAGCTCGTTTAGTTACTGGTCCACTTAAAAAACGAAGGGCATCGGCACTATAGAGCTCGTTTAGTTACCATGCCACTAAAAAAAACGAGGGACTCCGTCACCACAGAGCTCAATTAGTTACTAAACCTCTAGATGCACCGCTGGGAGGAGACTCTCATTAAACTAATAATGCCTACCCAACGCAAAAGCGGCTGCACTCAGTAAAGTGCAGCCGCTTTCTCATTTTATGTAAATCGCAAACCTATCTACGAGCTAATTATCCATGCGTTACTTGATCATCGACTCAGAAAAAGTGACCTTTTACACAAGAAAAGATATCCTCCTTATGGCTGCTTCCTTCCGGATCTGACCCGTTCGGGGGCTATTCTTTGCAAAAGACTTTTTCCTCAACACCGATTCACAAGCACTGATCACACATAATTAGACCTTCGATAGGAATTCGACCCTGCTACAGCGGATTGCAGGTTACAAGGCACCGCTACCTCCCCGTCTATTGCGATGTGTTTCATGTGAATAACTATATCTTACTATGATTTATATCGATTGTATATGTTAATTATCTGGGAGTAGTGGA
This sequence comes from Alkalihalobacterium elongatum, assembly GCF_019024285.1. GTDB lineage: Bacteria > Bacillota > Bacilli > Bacillales > Bacillaceae_F > Alkalihalobacterium > Alkalihalobacterium elongatum. The sequence continues at coordinate 305,113 of NZ_WMKZ01000003.1, read as the reverse complement.
GGATAATTCCACTGTGTAACTAAGACCTGAGTTAATCTAAATCTACAAATTATTCTAATAAAATAATATAAAGCAAGAAATAAAATTAATGAACTTTTAACTGTTTTCATAGACCCAAAAATAAATAACCATTAATAAATAAGCATTTATCATAACAATTATAATACTTCAAAAGATATCTAAATAAAATAAAATTCAGATTATTCATTGACACAGCTGAAAAATCCCAATAGAATTAAACTAGACTGATTGATTATTCAGTCTGCTTTAAATTTGCACTATACCTATCCCCTTACTCTATTAAGTAACATCATTTTTTATAAGAAATACATACATATACAAAGAAAACAAAGAATTAAAAAGGGAGAGAGACCATATGAATTTATACTCGAATTTATCGAATGCTTCAAAACTTTATCCTGAAAAAGATGCTTATATCTTCTTAAATGAAAGTACAACTTTCCGTGAGTTACACCAGAAGGTTAATCAATTTGCTCATAGCTTGTCACAGCAAGGAATTGAAAAAGGAGACACAATTGCGTTACTTTTAGGTAATTCACCTGAATTTGTAATCGCTTACTACGGAACTCTTAGTGCAGGAGCTACCGTTGTTCCTGTTAATCCTACGTTTACAGCTCGTGAAATCGAATATATCTTATCAAACAGTAAGGCAAAAGGAGTTATTGCAGACGCGAGTTTACATACTACATTATCTGAAGTTCAGCAAAATGTTACTTCTCTAGCATTTACGGTATACTCTAAACCAGTAGAAGGCGAATTAGCTTTTGATTCTTTTATTAATCATACGATTGAGAAATTTGACGGCCCTGTCGTTGAAGAAGATGATGTTGCTGTTATTTTATATACATCAGGAACAACAGGCTCTCCTAAAGGGGTTATGTTAACACATAAGAACTTACAATCGAATGCTGAAGCAGTTCGTGAACTATTTGAGATGACAGCTGAAGACCGTGTTGTAACTGTGTTACCTATTTTCCATGTATTTTGTATGACAGTTTGTTTTAATGCATCCATCTTAACGGGGGCAACTATGCTTCTATTACCAAAGTTCAGTCCACAAGAAGTTGTAGAAACGATTGCGAAAGAAAAAGCTACGATCTTTGCTGGGGTTCCTACGATGTATAACTTCTTACTTCAAATCCCAACGACAAAAGAACAATTTAGTTCGCTTCGCATTTGTATGTCAGGTGGTGCCTCATTACCAGTAGCCATCATAAATAAATTTAAAGAGCATACAGGTATTCAAATCCAAGAAGGGTATGGATTAAGTGAAGCTGCACCAGTAACAGCCTTCAATCCAATACATGGTGTTTGTAAGCCAGGCTCAATTGGAGTTAATATTCCTTTTGTAGAAAATAAAGTTGTTGATCCAGACGGCGTTGAAGTCCCACGCGGTGAAGTCGGCGAACTCATTGTAAAAGGCCCGAATGTAATGAAGGGTTATCTTGGTATGCCTGAACAGACAGCTCGAACGATAAAAGACGGCTGGTTATACACTGGTGATATGGCAACCATGGATGAAGAAGGGTATATTTATATTGTTGATCGTAAAAAAGATATGATTATCGTTGGTGGTTATAATGTTTACCCTCGTGAAATAGAAGAGGTACTATATGACCATGTAGATATTGTCGAAGTAGCTGTTGTTGGTGTTCCAGACGAGAGCTACGGTGAAGCTGTAAAAGCGTTTGTCGTTTCTAAAAATCCTGTGCTCACTGAAAATGATCTTAAAGAGTATTTGACAGATAAACTAGTAAAATATAAACGACCACAATCTATTGAGTTTCTTTCCGAATTACCGAAAAACACAACTGGAAAGATCTTACGTAAGAACCTTAGAAACTTAGAAGAATCTACTAAGTAATAAAAATTAGAAACAACGGAAGGACCTCTTAAGGATCTTTCCGTTGTTTTTGCTATAAATTATAAGAAAGAGTAAATAGTTGACAAAAATATAAGAAATATTCATAATATTGATTATAAACCGACCGATTGATCGGTCGGGTGTTACAAAGTCCGAAATTTATGAGGTGAACAATATTATGGATAGAGTAATTCAATTTTTAGATGGCTCCATTAATGAGTTAAGTAAATTAGAAGCAGAATTAAGTAACTTAAATGAAGAAGAGCTCGGGCAAATTGCGGCTACATATCCATTCAATGAATATTTTCATGAGCTCTTATTAAAGTTAAACAATTGGAAAAAAGAGCTTGAAAACAACTGAATTTTGCCGTAATTAGTAACCTTGATGCCTTCAACTAATAAAATGGTTACTGATAGGGAGGAAGTAAAAGAGTGTCGGAAAGTACAAAAAAGAGAATCATAGATTCAGCATTAACATTATTTAAAAACAAAGGCTTTCATGAAGTTTCAGTTCGTATGATTGCAAAAGAAGCTGGTGTTTCCAATGGCGGATTTTATCATCACTTTCAATCTAAAGATGAACTTTTATATCAAATAAACGATTTCATTCTTACATATGTTATGGAAACTGGAAAGGAAGTTGCATTAAAAAAAGAAAGCCCAGTTGAGAAGTTAGAAGGCATGATCCGAGCTTTTATCTTAGCCTTTGATGTATATAATTTAGAGATTTCTGTTATGTACCGTGAAAACCATTATCTTGCTCCAGAATACTTTGAAAAAATCAAAGAGAAAAGAGACGAGTATCAAGACTATATTTACTCCATTATCAAAGCAGGTATAAAAGCAGGAGACATTCGATCTAATACGCCACTTATACTAAATGGAATGGCGATCTTTGGGATGATCAACTGGACATATCAATGGTATGAAAAAAATCGTGGTATTACGATAGATAAAATTGCCGATGTTTACATTGATTTTATTATGAATGCTTTACTTACTAAAAAGGCGAAACAAAATTTGAGATATGAACATTTATTTTTAAATGATGAATAGGGCTTCCATGATTTTACATAGATGCAAGTTTGTTTAAGAAGTTTGTTTAAGAAGTTTGTTTAGAAAAATTAGGGTATGGGGAGAGAACAAAAGTATGAATTTCCAATTAACTGATGAACAACAAATGATTAAAAAAATGGTTCGTGACTTCGCAGAAAATGAAGTTGGACCGACTGCTCATGAGCGTGATGAAGAAGAACGCTTTGACCGTGAGTTATTTGACAAAATGGCAGAGCTAGGTCTTACAGGTATTCCTTGGCCAGAAGAATACGGCGGAATTGGTGCCGATTATTTAAGTTATTGTATTGCTGTAGAAGAATTATCACGAGTTGACGCTTCGATGGGTACAACTTTATCAGCTCACACGTCTTTAGCGGGCTGGCCTGTATATAAGTTTGGTACCGAAGAGCAGAAGCAAAAGTACCTCCGTCAAATGGCAGAAGGTAAAAAAATTGGTGCATATGGACTTACAGAACCAGGTTCGGGTTCAGATGCCGCTGCGATGAAAACCACTGCAAGACGTGATGGTGATGACTACATCTTAAATGGATCAAAAATATTTATTACGAACGCTGGCTATGCAGACATTTATGTTGTTTTTGCTTTAACTGATCCTGAAAAGAAACATAAAGGAACAAGTGCTTTTATTGTAGAAAGTGACATGCCAGGTTTTTCAGTTGGTAAAAAAGAAAAAAAATTAGGTATTCGTTCGTCACCAACTTGTGAAATTATTTTTGAAGATGTGCGTGTACCAAAAGAAAACCTCCTAGGTGAAGAAGGAGAAGGCTTTAAAATTGCGATGATGACATTAGATGGTGGCCGTAACGGTATTGCAGCACAAGCCGTGGGGATTGCACAAGGTGCACTTGATGCTTCCGTTAATTACGCTAAAGAACGTAAGCAGTTTGGTAAAGCTATCGGTGCTCAGCAAGGACTTGCTTTTAAATTAGCGGATATGGCTACAAAAGTAGAAGCTTCCCGTTTACTTACGTATCAAGCTGCGTGGAAAGAAAGCGAAGGACTTCCTTACGGAAAAGAGTCGGCAATTTCTAAATTAATGGCTGGTGATACCGCTATGAATGTCACAATTGAAGCTGTTCAAGTCTTTGGCGGCTATGGTTTTACAAAGGAATATCCAGTCGAACGTTACATGCGTGATGCGAAAATTACACAAATCTACGAAGGAACTCAGGAAATCCAACGACTTGTTATATCTAAGATGCTTTTAGCTGACTAATTCAATACCTATGCACGGACCCATTTTCAAGAAAATTTCAAATGATTAATGAATGTTTAAAGGCTAGTCGAGTATGTTATATTATTACGACTCATCAGATAATTTTTCGTCATGCGAAATAACAGTCGTATAAATAATGAATGGTTGGAAAATATACGGATATAATTTTATTCAAAAGGAGAGATAGGTAATGAACAAACGTCAAAATTTAAAAGAAATCCAAGAACAGCAGCAAGTTGTCCAAAACCAAAACAAAGCTGAACAATTTGATAATACCGATACTGAATTCTCCTCGGATGAAAATGTCCAAGATGCCATCGCAAAAAGCCACCAATACGAAGCACAAAAGCAGCAACCGACGTATCAGCCGAACAAACCTTTTTAAGTGGAGTGTAAAGTGGTAAACCGATATTTAATAAAAACGAGCGTTCACTCAATTCTTTTAGAAACTGGCACAATGATTTGTGTCAGTTTTTTCTTTGAAAGCAAAGCTCTACTAAACTAAAGATAGAGCCCATGGTGGTCAACAAGTATTTTCATCTATTCCTTCTTTAACCGTTACTTCTTAAAGGGCATTTTGTTTAGATGCAATATGTAAAGGACAATACTATTAAAATGCTCAACCACAAAGTGAGGTCACTAACAGCCTCACTTTTTTTACACATACATAAAAGGAAACTACATTTATAAAGAACCTTTTATTAACAGGATAACGTTCGTCGTTAAATGAAGATTATTCGCGGAACTCTATAATTTGATTTGTGAAAAAAGGTGGAATGATGATGGAAAACAATACAAGCAACCATAAAGAACAGATCGCCAAAGCGATGAAATCGGTATTAACAGAGCATGAAAAGGTGAAACAGGACCCATGGAGGTTGAACTACCACGTCGTTACACCAGCATTTTGGATGAACGACCCGAATGGATTCATTTTTTATAAAGGCGAGTATCACCTGTTTTATCAGCATCACCCATATTCACCCGAGTGGGGCCCGATGTTTTGGGGGCATGTAAAAAGTAAAGACTTGATGCAGTGGACGCATTTACCGATCGCACTTGCCCCAAGTGAAGACTATGATGCAGACGGTTGCTTTTCAGGCAGCGCGATCGAAAAAGACGGAAAGTTATACTTAATGTACACTGGGAATGTATGGACAGGTGACAATCACGATACGGATTTAAAACAAGTTCAATGTTTAGCAGTAAGTGAAGACGGGATTCATTTTGATAAGGTACAAGAAAATCCAGTAATTTCAGATGCGCCTGAAGGAAATATTCATCCCTATCATTTCCGAGATCCTAAAGTATGGAAGCATAATGACTCCTTTTATTGTGTGTTAGGTTCAAAAACACATGAAGAATCAGGACAAATCCTTCTATATCGGTCTGATGACTTACTCTCTTGGGAATTCATGGCGATTGCGGCAAAAGGAAAAGGAAACTTAGGCTATATGTGGGAATGCCCTGATATTTTCACACTAGATGGAAGAGAAGTACTTGTGATGTCTCCTCAAGGGTTAACCCCAGAAGGAGAAAAATATCATAACCTTCACCAAGCGGGTTATGTTCTAGGGGAACTAAATTACGATACAGGGATATTACAACACGGTGGGTTTGAAATGCTTGATTATGGTTTTGATTTCTATGCACCACAAACTACGATCGATGATCAAGGAAGACGAATTATGATCGCTTGGATGGCAATGTGGGAAAGTGATATGCCTGAACAAAAGCAAAACTGGGCAGGTGCTATGACATTACCACGACAGCTCGTATTGGAGGATGGGAAAATTAAATCCAAGCCTGTACCCGAAATTGATAACATCCGTGGGAACTTAATAAGTTATGAAAACCTAATCGTTGATGGAGAGATTAACTTCAATGAAGTTGAAGGCGACTCTATAGAATTAGATATTTACATAAATGCAAAAGAAGCATCACAATTCGGATTAAAGTTTAGAATGAGTGAAACAAAAAAAGAGTATACAGAGTTAAAATACGATGTCAAAAATGAACTGTTCATTTTTGACCGAAACCATGCTGGAGCAGGACCTGGCGGTGTCAGAAAAGCTCCAGTGCACCTAGTTAATAATAACCTCCATTTACGTGTTTTCATCGATAAATCATCAGTTGAAGTATTTATTAATGACGGTGAAAAAGTGATGACAGGGAGAATTTATCCAAACGAACAATCAATAGCGATTCAATTCTTTTCAGATGCACTATGTCAAATCAACCATATAAAAAAATGGGAGCTACAGCACAGCATGAGTTATATGGAGAAGTAAGTATAACAAAACATGAAATTACAGGAGCAGCACAAGAGATCATCTTGTGTTGTTTTTTTTTTGAAGAGAGCTTTAGAGAATAAGCTCATCAAAAAAAGAAGATATGTTAATTTCATCTATATTTTCCAATATTATAAAACTTATTAAATTTCAAAACGTATTACCAGATAAGAACATCAATAAGGAAAAAGTTGTGCATAGAGAAAACTAGCTAGCATACGTATTAGTGCAGGCGGTCTTAGAACATGTGAGGAAATATCTATCACTTGTCCTTATTTGATTGTTTTCAATTCATCTTACGGAGGCGATGGAACATGACACTTGTAGTATTTCTTTCATTCTTGATTCCAATTTTAATTCTAGCTGCAATTGCCGGGGTCATTTGGTGGTTTTGGATGAAGTTTCGTTATAAAACGGCTAGGTCTAATGAAGCTTTAATTATTGCTGGACCAAGATTAGGTGATCCGAATAAAGAAACGAATATTTTTACCGATAATGAAGGACGCTCGATGAAGATCATCCGTGGTGGCGGACATCTATTAAAGATGCACCAAACGGCAACCCCAGTTGATTTAACTTCATTTCAATTAAAGCTTACTACGCCAAGAGTCTATACATGCGGCGGTGTCCCAATTGTGGCTGATGCTGTGGCGATGGTAAAAGTGGCTGATACGTTAAGAGGAATTGCTATTTATGCTGAACAGTTTCTCGGTAAAAAACAAAATGAAATTGGCGATGAAATCTCGGAGGTCTTGAATGCTAATTTACGTGCGATTTTATCCAAAATGACTGTAGAAGAAATTAACGAAGACCGCGAAAAATTTAATGATGAAGTCACAAAAGTAGCTCAAAAACAGTTAGACGATATGGGTTTCAAAATTACTTCATTAGGATTACAAGACTTACGAGATGCAGACCCTGAAAATGGATACTTAGAAAACTTAGGTCGTCCTAGGATCGCTGAAGTTCGTAAACGTGCTGAAATTGCAGAGTCAGATAGCGATAAGGAAGCACGTATTCATAAAGCGAACAATGATAAAGAAGCGAAAGAGCAAGAATTTCAACGGCAAATTGAAATTTCCGCCGCACAGAAAGCTAAAGATTTAAAGGATGCTGCTATCAAAGAAGAAACTGAAAGAGCAAGAGCAAAGTCCGAACAGTCCTACCAGCTAGAAAAAGCAAAACTAGATAAAGAAGTACAAGAAGAAGAGTTACAACTACACGCCCGCAAGAGAGAAGAGGAGCTTCGGATCCAACATCTTGAGCGTGAACGTGCTGTTAAACTAGAGGAAGAGGAAGCTAAGGTCCGTAAAGCAAAAGCAGATGCCGATTTCTATGAAACTACGAAAAAAGCAGAAGCAGATGCAGAAAGAGCGCGTATTGAAGGGGAAACAAAGGCTCGAATAAAACGAGAAGAAGGTCTTGCAGAAGCGGAAGTTATCCGTAAACGCGGGGAAGCAGAAGCAGAGGCAAAACGTCTACTAGCAGAAGCGATTGCGAAACACGGTGAAGTTATTATCGTTGAAAAATTAATCGAGATGTTACCTCAATTTGCTGAATCGATCTCTAAACCATTGTCCAATATTGAGTCTGTTAAAATTATTGATACAGGAAACGGGAATGGTGTTTCTTCCTACAGCAAGAGCATCACCAATACGATGGCTCAAGTTCAAGAGCCACTGAAAGAATTAACAGGTCTCGATATTTCAAAATTATTAACTGACCTCGTAAACAGAGGAAATACGCATACTGTTGTTCGCACCGAATCTTCTCAAGCAACTGCTAATACAAATAAAGAATCGGAAACGGCTGTAACTGAACTGTCATCAGATGAAACGAGCAAGGAAGAGTAGTCTGATCAATCCATGGGCATTCGACCAACTTATCCAAGTTGGTCGAATGCCCAATTAAAAAAAGTTCCTCCCACGAGGGGAGGAACTTTGTCTTTTTTAGCTAATTACGCTTTGTTAACGTTAGTAGCTTGAGGTCCACGTTGACCTTGCTCTACTTCGAAAGTAACTGTTTGACCTTCTTCTAAAGTTTTGAAACCTTCACCTTGGATCGCTGAGAAGTGTACGAATACGTCGTCTCCACCTTCAACTTCGATAAATCCAAAACCTTTTTCTGCGTTAAACCATTTTACTGTACCTGTGTTCATGTGTGTTTCCTCCTAGTGCTATCTTGCACAAAAATATTACTATCCTTGCCGTCATACTCATTCAAGCCAAAATTACTCATGTGGTATTTGTACTTTCATTCATCATATTCCGAACAACAATAATTGAGTTTAGTATAACACATTTATGAGTAAAAACAAAATACTTTTAAAAAATTTATTTTAGCTTTCAGGAAAATAGAGGAAATAGGATCAAGTAATATTTGCTCTTCCTCCTCATATTGTATAAACATTAATAAAAAGTAAACTCTATAGATAACCGACGAAACAGGAGGAACGACAAGTGGAACCATATGAAATGAAGCACATGATCATCGATGACGATTTTGAAGGTGACCCTGCAGTAACAGCAGAATTTTCTTATAACGAAAATGATTACAGTGTTACGTTCAACAAATCTGACTTAGAATTAATTAATTCCTGGTTATTTGCAAGTGATACAACACTGCCAGCTAATTTATCTGATGCAATGATTGAAACCATTCGTGAAGATATAAAGAAAAGGATCTAATCAACATGATTAGGTCTTTTTTTAGCGCTAATAACGTTTATTTTTTGGCTCGTTTCTTTAATAACGGTCCAATAGCAACAAAGTTTACAATTAACAGCCCTTAGAAATCATCATATACTAGTGCCGAAAATGATGTATGTACGTGTTCACATATATTATACTAAAGACAAGGTTACTGGAATATAATGAATAATCATTGTTTTAGAGGATGATCTAAATGAACGAAAAAGTCTTGATTGTTGAAGGGAAAAATGACCGTAAACGGGTACAGAAGGTTCTCGATGAGCCTGTCGAAATCATCTGTACACACGGAACATTGAGTGAAGAAAAACTTGAGACATTGATATTACCTGTTGAAGATCTTGACGTTTATATCCTTGTAGATGCTGATGACTCTGGAGACAAATTACGGAGACAGTTAAAGCGAGAACTACCGAATGCCACTCATTTATACACAGATAAAGATTACGGACAAGTTGAAACGACTCCTTTTCCATTTTTGGTCGAGGTGTTAGGAGAATATTTTCATGTGAAAGACGCATTCTATGGTAACTAGCTTGATAAGTTTTAGGTTTTTACATTAATAATAACCTTTTTGCTGAAGCAGCCAAATTTCCTCAATTAAAACAATATAAGTCAAAGACCTGTTATGTGGTTAACGCACAAACAGGTCTTTTCTCATTTATCAATATTTTAACCGATTCTGATCTTCTCGGCGCTGTCTAACTAAAATAATTCCAATCGCTAGGACGAGGATAAATTGTCCGATATGACCTAGTAAATAAAACTCTTTTAAATAAATGACCCCTGTGAAGACGAGGAGATCTCGGATCATAAAACCAGCCATGAACAAGAAGCCTACTGCATAGATTTTTGCATCTATACTTCTTATAAACACTCGGATGACAATCCCTAGAATAAGGAGGACCTCAAAGCCAGACAACTTCTCAAATATTCCTTTGGTTAACGTAAAGTAATCAGGATTGACAATTGATAATGTAAAAGCGACCACAGCTAAAGCGAGGTGAATTTGCCATAGGCGACGAACCCAATTTTTATAGCCTGGTCCGAACAGTTTATCAATGATTAGTAAGTCAAAGGCTGACCTGAAAAAGACAGCAATCTGGAATACATATATCCATAAGAACGGGGCATCGACGATAAATTGTTTAGAGCCTGTAATGCTAAATGAATATAGCGCCGAGCAAAAGGTTGCAGCAGCAAAAGCCAAGTAAAGCCATTGAAAACGGTTAACAACAAAATAGATAATCGCCACTAACCCAATAAAAAGCTGGATCGAACCAATGACGATTTTATCGAAATCGTCCTGAAGCATTTTTGTCAAATACGAAGAGTGTGAACCTGCAGATACCGCACCAGCTACCCCAATCAGATTGCCGTTTGAAAATGAACGAATCGTGATTTGGTCTGATGAGTCCATTGGATCCAACTCGATAAAGTGTCGGCGGTTATAGCCTTTATACGTAACGGTTTCCAATTCGGGGATGTCCCCATATTCATAAATCAGCTTGTCTCCTTGGTACACCTCAAATGTTCCATACATAAAAGATATAAAAATAGTGGGATCATTCCAGTTTCCAGGAGGGATTGAATTTCGTAAGTAAAGGATCTCGCTATCGTTACGTGGTTCGTCGAGTTCTTTAACATTTTCAGTAGGTAACCAACCATTCTGAGGGATTCCGACATCCTTTTCAACAGACTCAACCCATTGATACTCCCAACCTTGTTCCATCCTAATTAATGATTTATTATCTGTCTCTTCTTGGCTGTAGACCGTATAAGTAAAGAAGACAGAATGGGTAATGGTAAAAAATAATAAAATGATGGCCGATTTTAAATTCATAATGTTCCTCCGATAATTACAATTATATGAAGACGATTTTTACTATGGTTTCATTCAAAAGAGTGATTGCTTATTTTTTTATTTTAAATCAGGTAGAGAAGAATTACTATTCATTGTCTTCATATGGTGCTTATACTAAAATAGGGAAAGATATGAAAAAAGATGCAATAACAAGGGAGATTATCAATGGATTCAGTTACTCATGCGTTATTTGGGTTGACGATATACGGTGCAACCAATAAAGATTACATGCCTAAAGAGGTAAAAAAATCTGTATTTGTAGCAGCGGTTGCTGGCAGTATGATTCCTGATATTGATGTTATATCACAACTCTGGGATACAGAAGGAATGTACCAAATGTGGCACAGAGGAATTACACACTCGATTTTTTTAGTTCCTGTTTGGGCATTACTCATTTGGCTTGTATGCTTTCTCATTTGGAAGACGAAGGATAGGCGAATTTTTTACATTGCTGCGCTTGCCGTGTTTATCCATAATACGAGTGATATTTTAAATGCGTGGGGCACAGGTTATTTCGAACCGTTCTCCGATGCAAGACTCGGTCTTGGTACGATACCAATTGTCGATATTGTCATTTGGCTTATCATGTTAACAGGTTTTCTAGTTGTAAAGATTAAGAAAGCAACCCCACATAAGGTTTATAAGATCGTCTGGTTGTTCATTATCGCTCATGTGGTTGTCCAATCGGTACAAGGTTATATCCTTTATCAATCAACAGTTGATCAGTACGAAGAACAAGCGTTAAGCGCTCGTTTTATTCCAGGTCATTTTAAAATTGCAGGAAAGAATGGCCTTGAAGTGGAAGTGTTACAAGGAACCGTTTGGGGTGGACTAGAATTAGTCGATCACATAACATCTCAAGATGAGACAAACTTAGATTTACTGTTTAGTGAAAATCCAAGAGCTAAGACACTTTATCAGTGGTCACCTTTTGTTGTTGTCGTTGATGACGACGAAAAGCTTGGAATTTATGATCCGAGGTTCTTCCGAATGGGTGTTCCGTTCCTATATGAATATATTTATAAAGAAGATGTAATTAAAGAGTAATATCATAGAAAAAACGAAACCTCCTCTCAAGGTTTATACTTTGAAGAGGAGGTTTGTATTTAGAAGAATAGACCTTTACTTTTGTCTAAATTACGCTGTGCTAGTTGTTATAGCGCTATTCAGTAGTGCTTTGATCAGTATCCTTCTTATTTTTAAATAGTAATACCGTCACAAGGTAAGCAAATGCGATGATGTTAAATGTAAACATTACATAATCATAATTTGATGCAGTTTGTTCAAAGATGTATGTAAAATAACGAATACAGTTGATCATCAATATAATAAGAAAGGCAAGAGCTAAGTAATTTTTCATTCAAGTCCTCCTAATAAGCCTACAATTCCTTATTTAGTATTACCAATATATAGTATTTTTATAAAAGTATTAAATAAGAAATACTGTTGAAGAAGACTTTCCTAAAGACGATTTTTTATTTTAATATAGATGAAACAGTGTGGAGGAAAAAGTAATGATTATAGCACTAGATATGGACGGTACGTTATTAAATTCAGACGGGCAAATTAGCAAACGAAATCAAACGGTCATTAAACATCTCCAAGCGCAAGAACATCTTGTAACTATTGCAACAGGTCGAGCGTACAAGGATGTGCGTCGTCAATTAGATGCAGCTAATCTTGAATGTCCGATAATAAGTTTAAATGGTGCAGCTATTACACTGCACGATAAAACACTCCTCGGAAGCCAACCGTTAGAAAAACACAAATTAACACCCGCGCTTGATTGGGTACTTGAACAATTTGATTTATATTGTGAAGTTTATACAGATGATGCAGTATATGCAGGCCTCCATAATCTGGAACACCTCGAGTCGATTGTAACAAAACTTTTTGAAAAAGCGGATTCTCGCCAAGGAAAAGAAGAGTCCAGTGATTTAGTAAAAATCATTCAAAAACAATTTCAACAAGCAGCTGTTACTTACATTGATGACATTTCAAGCATTTGGTTACAAGAGGAGCAAAACATTTATAAGGTGCTTATTTTTTCATTAAACAAAAAAATGTTACAAGCTGCTAATGATAAATTTTCAGAAATAAACGGAGTGACGATCACCTCATCACATCCTAATAATATAGAAATTAACAACGAACAGGCTACTAAAGGACTTGCTTTAATGAAGCTTGCTGCGCATCAAAATATTGATATGAAAGATACGATTGTAATGGGAGACAGCTACAACGATTTATCCATGTTTGCCGTTGCGGGTTATGCTGTCGCTATGGAAAATGCAGCACCAATTTTAAAAGAAAATAGTGATTTTGTAACAAAAACAAACGATGAAGACGGTGTTGCTGTATATTTAGAAACACTTATTGAGGGTAAATAGCGCATAATATTAAAAAACCAGCTACGAGACACATACTAGTAGCTGGTTTTTAGCATCGTTAAAATTAATAAGCCCTCTCATATTGAACTGGTGTAAGAGCCTTTTTCTCCAATTGAAGGGCCGCATCATTTGCCCAATAAGGGTTCTTTAACATACCTCGACCAACTGCAATGAGGTCAGCCTGGTCATTCCCAAGAACTGCTTCACCTAGCATCGGGTCGTCAAGTCTTCCAACTGCAATAACAGGAGCACCAGTCTCTTGTTTAATTCTAGTAGCTAAAGGTACTTGATAACCAGGGTGCACACCAGGTCTTCCAGTAGATCCTATAGGACCTTCACCACCAGATGTAATATGGAAAATATCTACACCAGCTGCTTTAAAGCGCTTTGCCATTTCAGAGCTGTAATCTAAATCATATCCCCCATCAACATATTCAACAGCTGATATTCTCATGACGAGTGGCATGTTTTCTGGCATGACACTTTTTGCAGCAAGGATCACTTCTTCCCCAAATAAAAACTTATCTTGACCATATTTATCAGTTCTTTTGTTCGTAAATTCTGAAGCGAACTGGTGAATAAGATATCCGTGAGCGCCATGAAGTTCAACAGTATCGACACCAGCTTTGATTGCGCGTTCAACACCATCGCGAAATGCAATAACCATTTGTTCGGCTTCTTCAGTTGTTAATTCATGAGGTGTTTTAAATTGATCATTAAATGCAATCGGTGAACAAGAAACTAAATCAGGAGCATCCTGTGCTTTACGGCCAGCATGACCAATTTGAATTCCAACCTTAGCACCGTATTTGTGACATTCATCAATAATTCGCTTAAAAGCAGGAATGTGATCATCACTCCAAATCCCTAAACAGTAATCAGAAATGCGACCACGTGCTTCTACATTCGTCATTTCAATAATGATAAATCCAGTTCCGCCAATTGCCCGGCTTGTATAGTGAACAAAGTGCCAGTCAGTTGGGACTCCATCTTTATTCGCCGCTGAATATTGACACATCGGAGGCATAACGACACGATTTTTTAACTCTAAATCCTTGTATGTAAAAGACTCAAAAAGTTTTGACACAAATATCACTCCAGTTTTTTTATTTTTAAATCATAATTTAATAGTATCGAAATTTTTTGTGTTGGTCGAGTAGGAGCGCTTCAATTTTCTGAAAAAGGATACAAAACTACCAAACGGTGAGTTTCGTTAGTTTAGAAAACAACGGACATTAGAATTGCATTCTTGCAGTTTGTTAGATAAGATTATTTTTGTACATAAATTGCTTGAAAGAAAAGAGGAATAATGATGATCCAACGTACAGTTTTAGTTAAATTTGCAGACACGACAACACCTGAACAATTACAAGAAGTAGTGGACCGTTTTAAAGCACTTAAAAATCATTTAACAGGAATTGTCGACCTCCAAGCAGGTCTAAACATTCTTGAAAGAAATAAAGAGTACCAAGTTGTATTAATGGTACGCTTTGAAGACCAAGCAGCATTAGATGCCTATGTTACAGACCCTGAACACCAAGCAGTAGCTGCTTTCATAAAAGAAGTAGGAAGAGTCGATAGCATTGGCGTAGACTTCGAACTATAAGTTCAACATTGAAAAGAAACCCAATCTGGGTTTCTTTTCTTTTTACTAAGAATGTGTAAAAGCAGAATGTTGAGGGGAAGAATTTTAAAAGTGAAGTGTAAAGTTATTTAGAAATTTGGATATAAGACCCTTTTTAAGCGATTCTGAATAGGTTTTGCGTACAAAATCATTCGATAGTCCACTAATTTACCAGTATAAGGTAAATGCCTGTTCTAAATAGAAATAAAGGAAACTATTTTACCAGGAACAGGAAGATCCCTGCTCTAAATTAAAAGTTGGTGCACACTGTTTTCAGCATTAGGGAAATCCCTGCTCTAATTCAATAGTTGGTGCACACTTTTCCTAGGATATGGTAAATTGCCAGCCTAAATCAGAGGATAGAACAGTTTTTTCCCAGGATAAGGGAAAAAACTGTCTTTAAAACATAAAATAGAAACAGCACCAACCAAAAAACAACTGCCCCACAAAGGGACAGTTGCTCCTATAAGCATTTATTAACGTTGTTCCAGTCGTTTAATTCTTTCGTCTAAGTCAGGGTGAGAGGAGAAGAGGCTCATAACGCCACCTTTCCCACTAATTTTCATCGTTTGAATTGCCGAGTCGTCCGTGCGGTCATTAATGTTAGCACGGTTGACATATGCTTTTAAGGAACGAAGAGCATGTGCCATTTTATCACGACCTGCTAAGTCAGCGCCGCCACGATCAGCGTGGTACTCACGATAACGCGAGAATGCCATTACGACAATGCTTCCAAGAATTGAGAATAAAATTTGAAAAATAATGATTGCAGCGAATCTAACAACAGCTTGCATTTCAGAGCGTACTAATCGCGATACAAGTATCGCTGCGATTCTTGCAAAAAAGACAACAAAAGTATTTACAACACCTTGCAGTAACGTCATCGTCACCATATCACCATTGGCTACGTGTGCTACTTCATGGGCAATAACACCCTCAACAGCATCATCATCCATTACATTTAATAAGCCAGAAGAAACTGCAACAAGTGAGCGCTTCTTTGAAGGTCCTGTTGCGAATGCATTAACCTCTGGGGAATTATAAATCCCAACCTCTGGCATGTGAGTAAGGCCTGCTGCACGTGAAAGGCGATGAACCTTTTCAGCCACGCTACGCTCTTGAGGTGAAAGTGAACCATTTGGGTCAAGCACTTTCACGTTCATCATTTTTTTAGCCATCCAACGTGACATTGCTAGAGAGATAAATGATCCAGAGAAACCAACCACTAAACTAAAGACTGCTAACCCAACGAAGTCAATTCCTAGTCCTGGGGCTCCTGTTTCAAATGAACCACCAATATCAGTATACCTTGTAATGATTGACCAGACGATGATAATCGTTGTCATAACTAAAATGTTTGTTAAAAGAAAGAACAATATTCGTTTCCCCATTATACGCCTCCATATTTAAAGTATCCTTAAATATTTTAACACTTTATCGAAAAAATATAGAAGTTATTTGAGGATATTCCCATAAAATTAATAGGTTAATCTTTTGTAAACACAATCTTATAGTTACTGTAATATAAAATAATAAAATCTTCTAATTTAATATAAATAGTGAAACCAATTTCATATATAATCGTAGTAGTAGGCAGATAGTCTTATCGAGGAGGTAAGTTATGATCCAATTTACGGATGTAAATAAGATGTACAAAGAGCGAGCTGCATTAAAAAATATTAATTTACATATTAATGAAGGGGTATGTTTTGGTTTGATTGGGCCTAACGGTGCTGGTAAGTCAACGTTAATGAAAATTTTATGTAATATACTTGGGGACTATAAAGGAAATGTGTCTGTTTCTGGAAAGTTGCTAGAAAGTGGTAATAGCGAGATTAAGAGAAAAATCGGTTATGTTCCCCAAGACCTTGTTCTAGAAGAAAAACTAACAGGGCTTGATAACCTAGCTTTTTTCGGTCGTATCTATGGACTGAAGGGAAAGGCACTCAAAGATCGCATCGATGAAGTGCTTCAAAAGGTCGGGCTATTGGACAGAAAAAAAGATGCTGTGTCCTCTTACTCTGGTGGAATGAAACGCCGCTTAAATATAGCATGTGCTTTGCTTCATGAACCAGATATCATCATTATGGATGAGCCAACGGTCGGAGTAGACCCGCAGTCGAGAAATCATATCTTTGATATCATTAACGAATTAAAAAATAATGGAAAAACGGTTATGTATTCTAGTCATTACATGGAGGAAGTGGAAAGCTTATGTGATGATATCGCCTTGATTGACCAAGGTGAAATTGTTGAAAGTGGTTCGATACGAGAATTGTTAGTGAAATATTCAAAGCCCTCAATCTTTGTCCAAGGTATCGGCGTAGAAAAAGATGATTTAAATGCTTTTGGATCAGTCATTAAGGTAAAGGACGGCTACAAGATTGACACACCAGAACCTCTTCAAAAATTAGAGCAAATCGCTGACTTATTTTTAACAAAAGATGTACAAATTGAGCGGCTTGAAATTACGAGACCAAGCTTAGAGGATATCTTCTTATCTCTAACAGGTTCGTCTTTAAGGGATTGAGAGGAGAATTCTTATGATATTTAATATTGTAAAAATGGAATTTAAGAAACAATTAAAAGATAAAAGCTTCTTTTTTTGGTTACTCGGTATGCCTATTCTTTTTATCGTCTTATTTTCATTTATTTTCGGAAATATTGACAGTCTCACATTTAATGTTCATTACATAGACGAAGATCGAACAGAAATGTCTGAGCAACTACTTACTATAGTTGATGAAGCAGAGGTGTTTGAGCTTCATGAAGAAACGCATTTAGAACAGGCGATCGAAGAAATTAGGAGTGGTAATATTACAGCGCTCCTTTATATCCCGCAAGGATTTGAAGAACGTATGTATGCAGGTAAACCAAACCCAATAGAGTTTCACTTTGATTCTTTGAAGCAGGATGTTGTAAATCCAGTACAAAACTTAGTTGAAAACATCTCATATTCATTCCAACAAAACAAATTTGAACAAGTATTAGTTGACCATGTGACGAATGAATATGAGAGGGCTGCGCTGTTAGAGCCACCGTTCATCATCCAGGCACAGGAGCAACAGTCTGACGGAGTCAATGCAATTACACAAATCGTTCCTGGGTATGCGGTTATGTTTTCATTTTTTATTATTATTACAATGGTTAATTCATTTTTGAAGGATAGGGATCACGGAATGCTAGCCCGCTTAGCAACCACGCCGATGAATAAATATGAGTATTTACTTGGAAAATGGATTGCGTTCATCATTATTGTCTTTATCCAAATTTGGGCTCTTCTTGGGTTTGGGTACTTCGTATACGATTTATACCTCGGGAATTTATTAGCAATCGCAGTGCTTTCTTTTGCTTTAACATTGACGACAACAGGTATTGGTCTTGCAATCTCATTATTTGCTAGCACAGAAAACTTTGGAATTATTGTCACACAAGTATTGGCACTAGGTGGAGCGATGCTAGGGGGACTATGGGTACCACTCGAGCTAATGCCAAACTTTATGCAGACAATGGCATTGTTTGTCCCACAATATTGGGCCCAGAGTGGTTTCCAAGATATCATGTTAAGAGAAGCAGGTGTAGGCGATATATATATTTCCATCCTTATATTATTAGGAGTGGCTGGTATTGGGTTACTATTCGCCGGGAAAAACTACAACCGATTTTTAAAAGGGGCTAAAAGTTAATCACTTGTCACTAAACACTTAAAAAAGCTCATTCACTAGGCACTTAACCTTTTGAATGAGCTTTTATATTGAGCAACTACAAAACAAATGGATTAAAACGCACCTGATCCACCACCGCCACCACCAGCACCACTGCCTGTGCTTGTCGTTCCACTACTTGAGCTAGAGCTTACGCTCGTTGTAGAGGAAGCAGCTTTAAAATTAGAAAAGGCGATCGGGCCCATATAGGCCATGGATGCTACGTCGACAGTATAACTATAGTTATTGGTGAGAATTGGTGATCTAAATGCCTTAATTAATTCTTCATTTTTCTTACGTAACGTTTTTACATGAATACCTAGCCCGTAAATATAAGCACGCATTCGCTCGTCTTCAGACCACCTTTCCCAATCTGTCTGGGTAAGGTGTTTATATTGCTCTCTAAATTGTTTCCATTCATACGTGATTTTTTCCCCTTCGTACGATTTCGGACGATAGGCGAGGGCATACAGTATTGTACCCGAAAATAAAGACAGGGTCACGATAAAAGCTAACACTAGATCAAAGACTGGAAAAAGAATTAGAAATGGAAACAAGATGAGGCTTGAAAACCCGACCCATATTCGATAATTCTTACTATTTTCAAAGAGAGCATGAGCTTGGATTTCTTCTTTGACCGCTTTCTGCCAGTTCGTTTGATCTGTATGATATCGACTATGATTTTTTTCGTTTTTTGTATACTTTTTTAAATGTGAAAAATGAAAATGACCATCTCTTCCAATTGTATAAAACAACCAATTGATCAGGAGTCTTTCGTGGTGTAAAGTACCCTCACGATCGACAACCTGGAAGTGATCATCTGTTTTCTTTTTTACATACCCTTGCCGCACCAAATCTAGCAACGCAGCTGCCATGACTTGAGGGGAGAAATGATTATAATTTGTAAATAAAATCGTCGCTGGTAGACTCATAACTTGTATAGGTACAGCTTTTGAAAGCTTTGTTTCACGGATAATTACCGACTGTTTAGTTCTTACTTTAAGGGCACTTTTTACAATTAAAAATAATAAGATGAATGCGTAAGCAGGAAGAGCAATTCGTGCAATTGTAGTGAGCGCTTCTCTGGTTTTTAATCTTGATTCTGCTCCTATTATTAAGCTTTCGTGTTCATCTATTAGTTCTTCTCTGATTTGTCCTGTGATTAGGGGAGCTTCATCAAACAAGCCAGCTTCATAACCTACACGGATATCACCATTCGTTTTTCTTAGAACCTTTCCAAAGTTGAAAACAACAGTTCCGTTCTGTTTGATCGTTTCTTTTGTAAAAGCTTCATCATACCCAAATGCAATAACATCTCGTGTTGTTTGCGGCGGATAAACAGTAATTGTAAAGTTGTCGTAGTTCGCTTCATTTTCTCTACTAAAAAACGGCCAGTAAAACTGTGCGTAATCTTCATAGACCTCAACACCATTTATAATCGTATAGTTAATTTTCACTATCACCGTTTCATCCGACCCTTTACGGTGAATGTTGTAGTATTCTCCTGCTTCTTCAACGATAAGGGGAACTCCTTTTTCAGATGCTGTGAAATCCGTAATCAGAGAACCGTTCTTAGAAATAAGCAATCTACTAATCCCATTAAAATCACCCTCAAAGTCATATGTGAAAGTTTCTTCGACATTAACATTCCCATTATTTTTAAGATGCGCATCAATTTTTACATTAGTAATGGAAAATTCAACGGCAAAACTTTGGATAGGGAAAAAGATTAGGAGAGTAATGAACATTACCAAAGTTAGATAGAGCTTTTTCAATTTTTTTCACCTTCTTTCTTTATGTAATACGCCTTAGAAGGGAAAGAGTTTCATTTTTCTTTCACTTGGCTTTTTTTCTAAAAAATTGTTGCTCACAGCTAATGGACCGTCAATCTTGAATTTGACAATTAATAAACGATTAAGTTTGGAAGGGTCGTGATCGAAAAAGGTGACGACTTATTTAAAGGAACTGCCTGATTACAGGGGATAGTATGTTTATATTGACATATAGAGAGGATGTATGATAAATTTATCTCGAATTAAGGATAATTTAAATCAAGATAAATAACAATACGTTTTAATTCTGAATAATAAAGGAGTAGTCGATGCTAGTATAGTTATGTTATCAAAAAGTATAAATCTTTATTTTTAAACATATTGGGGGTCTAACTATGAATGAGTTAAAAGGCTTACACCACGTCACAGCGATTACGAGTAGTGCTGAGAAGAATTATGAATTTTTTACGTATGTATTAGGCATGCGTTTAGTTAAAAAAACTGTCAATCAAGACGATATTCAGACGTATCATTTATTTTTCGCTGATGATAAAGGAACAGCTGGTACAGACATGACGTTCTTTGATTTTCCTGGCATACCAAAAGGGTCTCATGGGACGAATGAGATTTACAAAACGTCATTTCGAGTTCCGACAGATGCTGCATTAAATTATTGGGTTAAACGATTTGATCGTTTAGACGTACAACATACAGGAGTTAAAGAGCAATTTGGTAAAAAGACATTATCATTTGTTGATTTTGATGATCAACAGTATCAGTTAATATCTGATGGGTACAATGAAGGAGTAGCTTCAGGCACACCTTGGCAAAAAGGCCCGATTCCACTAGAGAATGCGATTACTGGATTAGGTCCGCTTTTTGTGCGCGTTGCAAATTTTGAGTTTTTTAAAGAGATGCTAGAAAAGGTCCTCTTGTTTAAAAAAGTCGACCAAGAAGGCTCGGTCCATTTATTTGAAGTAGGTGAAGGGGGAAATGGGGCACAAGTTATTGTAGAACATAATGCAGTCCTTCCTCAAGCAAGACAAGGGTTTGGAACGGTTCATCATGCAGCATTCCGAGTTGAAGATCGTACAGTTTTAGAAGAGTGGGATCAACGCCTTCGTAGTTTTGGCTTTCAAACATCAGGTTTCGTCGATCGCTACTTCTTCGGATCTTTATATTCAAGAGTTGCCCCGCAAATTTTATTTGAATTTGCAACAGATGGACCAGGATTTATGGGTGATGAGCCATATGAAACGCTCGGTGAAAAACTATCTTTACCGCCATTTCTTGAACCAAAGCGTGATGAAATCGAAAAATATGTTCGTCCAATCGATACCATTCGGAGCACTAAGGAATTTGTAAAAGAGTAAGAATGTTGTTCGCGTAAGCTGACAAACCTTTAATCTTTTCGCTAATTAAAACATTTTAAGGATATAGACTCCACTATTCTATATCCTTTTTTTTCTTACTCTATAAAAAACCAAGATAGAGTTGGAGTACGAAAACTATTCAATTTCATCAAATGGGTAGTATACTTCCTCTCCATTGTCTAAAATTACGCTTAATTGATAATTGTTAAACGCTAAATCGTTTTCTTTAACTGGTAAGTACCAAAAGTAATCTTTTATTTTTAATCGATAATCAAGATCCTCTGTTTGGAAACGTATCGACTCAACTTTATTGGGATTAACATAACCGTATAAATATGATTGTTCATCAATACTTATACTACTAATATTAGAGATACGAAAAATATGCTCTTTAATTGTATGATGTCGATCATTTACTGCTGGACTTGAAGAGTGAGTCATTTTCCATCCAGAAATGCTTTTTTTGTATATTTCACCAAAGATATACTCCTTACTTTCACTGAATACAATTTTATAATTACCATAATTCAATTGTTCTCTAATTTCTCTATCATCTATAACATTAGCCAATTTAAAGTTTGGTATAAAAACTATTATATAAGTAATGATGATAATTCCGAAGATTGGAATAAAAATAAGTCTCTTTTTATTCACCATTTTCACCTCCTAATTTATATTTAATAGTAATATATTGGTAATCGCAATATTATTCTAAAATTTTTTTACTGACCAAAATAGACCGTATATTGAAACATACGGTCTTGATTCTGTCTATTCTTGAATCAACTGATAAAGCTGAAATAAGTCTTCTTTTAAAAGAATTTTTGGGACAGGATAAAGTGGATTTGCTTCTTTAAATGACCTTTCAACCATTATTGGAATATCACTATTCTTGATCCCACTTACTTTTTTCGGAATGTTCATGTCCTCGTTAAGCTGCTTTACCGCTTCGATAAATTTATTTGCTTTTTGTTTATCACTATCCTTAGTCTCCGTAATATTGATTAAATCGGCTAATTCAGCCAATGGTTTGTGCACTGCTTTTCCATAATATTCTAGTACATATGGTAATATAATGGCATTTGCTAATCCATGAGGAACTGAATAAAAACCACCTAATGTATGAGCAATCGCATGCACATAACCAACATAGGCACGCGTGAACGCAACCCCTGCTAAATAAGATGCCTTTTGCATATTACTTCTTGCCGTTAAATTCTCACCATTAGAGTAAGCTTTATATAGATTTTCAAAAATCAACTTTACTGCATCTTTACTACATTTTATGGTTTCAGGTGTATTTGCTCGTCCAATGTACGCTTCAACTGCATGTGTTAAAGCATCCATACCTGTTGTCGACGTGATATGGGGAGGAAGCTTGACTGTGAGTAACGGATCAAGAACGGCAACATCAGGTATGAGAACGGTATCATTGATCGCATACTTTTCATGTGTTTTACTGTTGGAAATAACGGCCGCAACCGTAGCCTCACTTCCAGTCCCAGCTGTAGTCGGAATAGCAAATAGGGGAGGAGTGTCTGTTTTTACCTTTAAAGCACCTTTCATCTGTTCTAGACTTTTTTCTGGTCTAGCAATACGAGCACCGACACCTTTTGCGCAGTCCATTGGAGATCCGCCGCCAAAAGCAATAATTCCTTTACAACTATTCGCATGGTAGATTTCAAGAGCAGCCTCAATGTTTTCAATTGTCGGATTCGGGACAGTTTCATCATAAACGACGTAGCTCACACCATAATCCTTTAAACCAACCAATAAATTATCTATTAAACCGATTGATGAAATTCCTTGATCTGTGACAATTAGTATTCTATCAAGCTCTTTATTCTTGATTAGTTTTGGTAGTTTATTTAGACTATTTTCTCCTTCTAACAGCTGTGGTTGACGCCAGGGCAGAAAGCGAGTAATTATCTTAAACGTTTGTTGATAAGCTCGACAATATATCCGGTACATACGATGACCTCACTTTTATTAAGACTCTATATACTCTATATACATTAACCCAAAAGACCAAAAAAGACAGTATAATTAACTATATAATGGATAAATCTAGGAAATGTCAAGAAATTATTGAAAATATTAGTAATATTATATTGTTAGGGTTGCTATAAAATGATATCCCTGTGAAAATATTAGTACGATGAAATATCTTAAATAAGGGCTCATCGTTATACATAGAAGCTTTATAGGTTCTATTAACTCGGAGGTCATGGCATGAATCTCACAAATCGCCGCAAACAATTTCTCGAACAAATTGTGCAAATGTATTCTCAAACAAATGAACCCATTCATTATTCGGATATCGCTAAGGTCATCGGGGTTAGTAAATGGACAGCATATGATGTTTTAAAAGAACTAGAAAAACATGAATTTCTTGAACGAAAGTATACAGTTAATCAAAATGAAACAGGTAGATCTTTAGTTGTTTTTGTACCAACAGAGAAGTCCCAAAACCTCTTTAAGCAAGTAAGACACAATATTACTAGCGAAGCAGAATGGCAGCAACTACAGGAAGATGTTCTTCATTTCATCACAGATTTAAGAGAAAACCACAACCCAATAGATCGTTTACTGCAAATGTTGTCAAAAGTAGATAGGAAAGTTGAGTTTTGTGCATATTTTATTGGCGTTCTTCTCGTTTACTTACATCGGCAAGGAGAGACAGTCAAGAATCTAACTATTAATATGCTGCATGTTTCAAAAACACCAGTAATTCAGCTAGCTACATTTGTAGGGGCGGTGACTGGAATGATCATCGAGTCTGCCAGTGATGGAATTAGTCCAGAAATGGTTAAGTTCATCCAACAATTTATGAACACCTTGGAAAAATTAAATGATGATGAACTTCAGTTTTTAGTTCTTTTTTTAAGCGGTATGATGGAACAGTAAACAAGTAAAATATGAATATTGAGTCAGAGAGAGTATTTTTCAACTAGAAAATCTTAACATATAGACAAAAGGAGCGATGCAAAACACAGCCGCGCTCCTTTCCATCTACCATTGAAAAGCGGAAGAACGTTAGACTTCCTGTTAATCTATAACATTCTTTTTAAACACATAACTAACTTTGTGATAATCCATCTTATCTTCATAAAAACGGTGAGCGTCCACCCGTTGTAACCCAGAGGATAATGCGACACTTTCAAAGCCATTGTTTTTTGCCCACTTTTCAACATACGCAAGAAGTTGTTCACCGTACCCTTTAGAACGTTTACTCTGGTCTGTTACTAAGTCACAAACCCAAAGGAAACGACCGTAGTATAAAGTGATCATCGGCATAAAGCCGATCACCGCTAACATTTCATCCTCTTCATAAAGGCCCGCTAGTTTATAGTTTTCCTTATCAGCTGCTTCACTAACTAATTCCACATATGTATTTTGATCAAGATGAGAGCGTAATTGACTCATAATGGGAAAAGCTTCGATCCATTCCGTTTCAGTTGTTAATTCTTTAATTTGAATTGAATTCATTTCACTCATACTTCTAGCCTCCATCTTCAGTTAGGTTTAATTATTGACATCATATCATTTTCTTGGGAGATTATGTTAAAATTTAAGCTCTGTTAATGTTGAATGTTGATTTTCAACAACATGCTTAAGCACAGTCTAAAAAGAAGAGGAGAGATGGGAAGAAAATGTTCACAAAGATTGATTATTTAAAGCGCGGCAACGAAAGACAACAAAGAGCGTATAACGCGATAACACATTTACGTATTATGAAAGATTTAGCTGATTATAAGCCTGTTCTATGTGGTACGGTCCCTATTGAAATTGATATTGAAGCCTCCGATTTAGATATTATATTTGAAGTTCACGACTTCACTCGCTTTCAAGAGCTGGCAATCACTTTATACGGATGTATGCAGGAGTTTAAAATAAGTCAATATGAGATTAGGAACCAGCCAATTATAAAAGCCAATTTTAAATGTAAAGACTATGAATTTGAATTATTTGGCCAAGCCCAGCCAGTCCAAGAGCAAAATGCTTACCTACATATGATAATTGAACATTATATATTAAAAGAACACCCAGAACTAAAACAGCCCATTATCACACTAAAAAAACAAGGGTACAAAACGGAACCTGCCTTTTGTAAGGTGCTAGGTTTAGAAGGGGAAGACCCATATTTGTTGCTATTAGAATACGGGAAGAATAAAGGGATTATTTAAACTCGGACCCCTACGTTTTTTCTAAAACGAGCAATGCATATCTAGCACACGCTTTACATCATAAACGAGCTGTGTCATTGTCATTGGCTCAGAGCTTTAATCACTCCGACCATCTCCTCTTATATCAAACATAATCAGCTGACAACCACTCATTAGACTTACTTGATAAACATTAATAAGTCTAAAACTAAAGGTTTTAGACTATAAATAGGACGATTTAATTGAAAAAAACTATTGGTGGAGAAGGAGGGATTCGAACCCCCATCCATCTCGACGATATTCAACTCGTACTTCTCCATTTGGCTCCACAGGTAGGACTCGAACCTACGACCGATCGGTTAACAGCCGATTGCTCTACCACTGAGCTACTGTGGAATATGACAGCAGGTATCGCTTAAATCCTATAAAATGATCCCTAGTTGCACCTAATGATAGTATTGGTAATTAATCCTATTTTATGTATCAATTTTAAAAAACAAAACACCTCAACAACTATCGCCGAGGTGTAAGTACTCCAAAAAACGATAAATTGTAGACAACCAAGCTATGATTGATTAACTATCGGTAGGAAATAAATAACAAACTTTAAAATAAAATGTTTTGAAATTACCTTATCCCTAGGCTTCCCTTTTTGTACGTTTCTAGTATGGTTTGTATCCGTTTAATTTCTATGTCGGATAATTCTTCAATTCGGCCTAGTTCACTTTTTACATGATTAATTGTTGGCGGGGTATTTTTCTCTTCACTTTTTAAGAAATAAGTAGCGACTGAACTTGTTACCAAACCTAATAATCCGATACCAAATAACATAAGAACAACTGCAATTAACCGTCCTACAACCGTTTGAGGTGAAATATCACCGTATCCAACCGTTGTCGCAGTTACGACCGCCCACCATATAGCATCGATATAAGTTTCAATATTAGGCTCTAGGATTTGGATAGGAATGGAAGAAACAAAAATGAGTACAAATAAACCAATTAGAACTTTATCTAAATTGTTTGTTCTTAAGATCTCATAAAAAGGCTTTAAATAATGATTTAAGATGGAAATGCTTCGTATTACTCTAAATAATCTAACTAATCTTGCTAACCGAAAAATAGAATTAAACGGAATAATAGCTATAATATCCAATGGATTTTTTTTAATATAACCCCATTTATCTTTACTGACTATAAATCGTAAAGAAACATCTAATACAAATAGCATCCATACTATGAAATCTAAGTAAAAAAAAAATCCTTGATTTCTCCAAAGTGTCAATACCGAAATAAGAGCTAATACAGCCATTGTTACTTCGTAAGAAACTAAAAGTTTAGATTTAGTTTGTACTGGATTAACCATTACCTTATTCAATACTATCAACCCTTTTCATTCTAGTGAAGACCTTTATTAATATTATCGCTCCATTTGCTCCAAGCTCTGACTCAAGCTGATACATAAAAACATTTGTTTCCAAAAGAAAATACAACACAAGTTAAAAATAGTGCAGCAAAAAAGCCTATAACACCTCAGCTATAGGCTTATAGATTAAAGATAATTATTGTTAAAGCATTGTTAATACTCGTTGATTTTTCTACCTTTCAATGTACGGAAGAAGAGTTTGAAACTTACATTTCACACACAATCGGACCAGCATTAGCATCAACGTTTACAGAGCTAAGACAATAAAAATTTTATGTATAATATGCGGCGGAGAAGGGGGGATTTGAACCCCCAATAAACCATACGACGTTCATCGTACCTCTCCATTGGCTCCACAGGTAGGACTCGAACCTACGACCGATCGGTTAACAGCCGATTGCTCTACCACTGAGCTACTGTGGACTAAAAAGTAGTTAGCGCTTCATTTTCAAACTATAGTGTAAGCCAAATTCCCTGTATTATTCATCAAAGGAATAAGAAGTTAAAAACACCTCTAGTTACTATGAACGAGGTGTTAAAGCCCTTTTTGAAAATTTAACGATAATTTCTGTTATTTTTGTTGTTAATATTTTTTACTCTGTCGCTATATTCTGGATACATTTGGTTATCATCATTTGTTTTACTTGTTGCATTTGCCTTATTAGCCTTTTTATTGTTTTGCACAAATATGACCTCCTTTTCGTTTTCA
This sequence comes from Alkalihalobacterium elongatum, assembly GCF_019024285.1. Lineage (GTDB taxonomy): Bacteria > Bacillota > Bacilli > Bacillales > Bacillaceae_F > Alkalihalobacterium > Alkalihalobacterium elongatum. The sequence goes on along the minus strand of NZ_WMKZ01000003.1, from coordinate 276,909 downwards.
ACATTAATTATTTTATAAATAACCTTAAGATCTAAACGAGGGTTTGTTTACCAATTACAAATGACTGATGGAATTTACAAAAAATGTTTACGTTATTATCGCTAAAATAGCAAAGAATAAAGGTGTAGGTAATTAGTACAGTTTTTAGCTTAGCGCAGCTTAAAACAGGACAGGAGTGTAAATATGTCACTTAAGAAACAAAGAAAAACTGTCTTTAGAGATAATCAAGATATAGTTGAAGGGGAAAATGTTAGTGAAGAAGAGATTAGAGATCGTGACAATTTAGGACCATTAAATTCAGAAGAAATAAGGTTTAAGCATGCGGACGATATTTTTGATTAATTAATTTTATAGATTTTTTTGTAAGCTAGAAAAGAACCTAAATGATCATGAACACTTTAACTTTAAAAGGAGGTAAAAATATGGTGAATCTAGATTTTGATAAATTCAATAAGGCACAAAAAAAACATGAAGCTCACTACCTAGCTGGTGGTGCTAAAAATAAACCTGCTTCTGAAAACTTTAATTCAACAGACTTAAATCGAAAAAAGCCGCCTTCCGTTGGAGCAGAGGGAAGAGACGTCTAAAAATTGACTAATTAATAAAAAGCTAAAACAATTTAGAGTCTAAAAAATGTCTTGCTGTTAATCAGTAGGATATTTTTTTGTTTTTATTTGCATAGATTAGTTTCTACATTTTCCTAATTTTTTCCTCTAATGTGTGCGTAACTCTTCTTTTGTTACCACATTCTCCTAGTTTTTTCCTCTCGCAGGTACTAAGAGCCTTATTTAAGCTGCTCACTAAAATTGGGTTATTTTTAGTCAGTCTCTTTTTAAGGCTTATATACATCAAAAAGAGAAGGAAGTTCCTACAAGTTTAAGAATATCTACTAAAATACGATGTAAAAACACTACCAACAATTACTAGTTTAGTTCACTCAATTTTTTATAAAGGTTTGCCGATAAAACAAATAGATAATAGTTTTATAAATTATAGATTACTAAAGGGGAACAAACGTATGAAAAGAAAAGTCATCTCTATGTTAATCATCATTTTATTAACGTTTAGCTCATTTCAGTTATTAGCCGAAGCCAATAACGGTAAAGGCAATCAAAGGTCCACTAATAATGTAGAAGCAACAGAAGCTACAGATATTTTATTGACAGAAGAAGTGCAAATCCAATCTACCAATAACGGGAGAGGTAATGGTAGAGGAAACAGTAAACAATCAGAACCCGTAACACAACCCTTACCTGAGCCTATAGAAGAGGAGCCAACTCCTGAACCAGTGCCGATTGATGAACAAATTCCAACCATTAATCATGTTGTGCAATCTGGTGATACACTGTGGATTTTATCGAGGCAGTATGATACAACAGTTGAAACGATAAAAGCTCTTAATCGTTTAACTTCTGATGTGTTATTAGTCGGACAGGTTTTATTAGTACCCGCACCAAAAACAACCGAACCTGTTAAAGACGAACCTGTAATAGAAGACCCTATCAAAAAAGAATTGATGAACCTTGGGTATTATACTAAATATTGGCATACAGACATGAACTCATATAATTCTTTGACTAGTTTTCACTCCTATTTAAATTCGATTGCTATCACTTCGTATGATGTAACAGTTAAAGGGACGATTGAAGGTTTTGAGGCAAGTGAAGCAGTTGTGTTTGCTAAAGAGAATGGCGTAGTTCCTTATGTAACGATACAAAATAAATTTGATCCAGCAATGACTCATATTATTCTTTCAAACTCAACAATTAGAACGACTACCGTTCAAAATATGTTAGAGTTAGTCCAAACAAAAGGCTACAATGGACTTAACTTAAACTTTGAAAATATGTATGCTTCAGACCGTGCAAATTTTAATGAATTTGTTAGAGAGCTTGTCACTGTCTTCCGTGCGTATAATTATCCAGTTATCGTTTCTGTCCCTGCAAAAACAGGGGATTTCCCAACATGGGCATGGAGCGGTACATTTGAATATCGTATCATCGGTGAACTTGCAGATTATGTACAAGTAATGACCTATGACCAACACGGTTCGTGGGGCACACCAGGACCAGTCGCAGGATTAAATTGGGTAGAAAATGTCCTTAAATATGCAACTAGTGAAATTCCTTCAGAAAAGATTCTCATCGGGTTACCTGCCTATGCGTATGATTGGAATTTAGACCAACCAGCTAATAACAGAGCAATTACGTGGAGGAATGTAAAGAACTTAATTAATACCACAAATGCAACAATACAATGGGACAATCAAGCACAATCACCATTTTTTAATTATACTGACGCAAATGGACATAAACATACCGTTTGGTTCGAAAATGAAAAAAGTATCGCGTTAAAAACTGAGCTAGTTCATAAATATAATCTAGGCGGAGTTTCTACTTGGAGAATGGGTCAAGAAGACGAAAGTTTTTGGAAGGCCGTTCAACAAGGACTTCGTCAGGAATAACAATATGGGTTTGTCTATTTAAATAGACAGGCCCTTTTTTCAGTCGCAATGTTAAGGTATGTTATTGAAAATCATGAGAAGGATAAACATTTTTTGTTCATATTGTGTTCATATTAAGCTGTTAAACTTTCTATTGTAAAAATTAAGCTTAGACACTGTAACACTAGATTATTATAATGAACATAATATATATAGCTAAGTAAGAGAACTGTATAAAACACATGAAAAAAGGGTGGTGAATTACATTCTTTATTGGATTAGATTAGGTATCTTTATTACCTTATTAACCGTAGGACTAGTTACTTTTCAACGGACGGACATCTTTACTTTAATCATGGAAGCTGATTTTGAAGGGATCCAATTACTTTTAAACGAAAATACAGCTTCGCTTGTTTTTGTAACATTATTTCTAATGATTGTTCAAAATGCCTTTACCATTATTCCGCTTATTTTATTAATTAGCTTTAATATGGTTTTATTCGGTTTTTTTTATGGCGTCATTTGGAGCTGGCTGACGAGCGTCCTGGCGGCGGTTATTATTTTTATCGGAGTACGTTACATTTTCCAAGATCGTCTACTAAAGAAATTTAATAATGAAATGAAAGAAAAGGTCGAAGAAAACGGGTTATTATATGTTTTTATCGGTAGAGTTTTTCCTTTTGTGCCAACCAGTTTAGTTAATGTAGTTGCTGGGGTTAGTTCGATAAAGCTAAGCCAATTTATCATCGCCACAACTTGTGGGAATTTCATTTATTTCTTCCTGCTCGGTCTCCTACCTATGGGGTTAGTTAAACTAGGTCTGAATTATTATGTTATTGGTACAGTTCTTATCGTTATCATTATTGCCATTAATATTTATTCGTTTTACTTCAAAAAGAAAAAAAGCATTTGGTCAGTCAAATCAGCTTCTAGTTAATAGAAACATTTTTTCACAAAGCTTCACGCTAAAGCGTGAAGAACCAAGCTTACGCTTGGTTACGGTTCAATAGCAAAAAACAACATTCTTTAAGAAAAGAGCCTTTTAAAAAGTTCGAGGGGTTAAAATGAAATTTAAAAAACAATCCATAAATAATAACATTAACAGTAATCCAAAAATAATAGATGAACATATTGCTCTACCAATCGTATTGAACTCACTAGGAACTGCAGTTATTACGATTGGTAACTGTATATTTAATAATCTTAAAACTAAGACGCTCCTGCAAATTGGTGACTGCCAACTTAGCCAGTATTTATCTTCACAGTTTAATCGAAATGGGTGCAGACAAAAATATGCAATTAAAGTGAACGCTCCAACAAGTAATTCAAGTAATAGAATACTTGATACTATGAAAAACGCCGACATCCTCATTCTTTCTTTAAAGGACGAAGAAGAACAATTAAAAATGAAAGAATGTCTTACAAGTTATTTAAACAAGTATAATCATCGACGTATACTGATTATTGACGTGTGCCATAACGAAATAGAACTAAATTTGCCAAAGATTAATAATACATTTTACTTTCATTTAAAAGACCTAATGGCGTTCTTTACTGTTCCAACTGAAGCTAAAAGTAAACTATTGGTATAGCCGAATTCCGGGTGATGAACAAAATTACGATCAGTATATACATTTTAGGGCAGGATGAAAAACACCTCTTGAGTTAGAATAAAAAGCTCATGAGGTGTTTTTCTTATGATATTTAGGCTTTTATATTGGTGGAGCTGTTATGTCGTTGATATTTTCTCAATATTAATCTTTCTAATTACTGCAATAATAAGACGGCATAGTAAAAATTTTGCAAGCAGTGAGACAAATGAATGATACCAAGTCCAGCCTTTTCTCCATGTGATCAAATCAGTGTTCTTTTCAACTATCGTCTCAATAATCGCCTGTGGAATGACAAAAGGAAAAAGTTTTAAAATGAAAGCGACTGGACGGCTGTTCAATGTCCATTGATTATAATAAAGCAATAACAACGGGTAGTGAATAAAGTCAAATGGGAAATGAATGGCAAAGTTTTTCTTGAAAGGTCTAACTCTATATTTAAGATACCCGTTAGAGACAAGAAGGCTATCAGCAAAAGCATTTCCAATACAACTTACAAGATATACAATAATCCAATCTTTAAAAGAGCGCTTCAGAATCGTAAAAGGTAAAAGGGATAATGAAATAAATGTAACGACCGACAGTATAGTACGCTCTGGTTTTCTGTTCATATGACGGTCCTCCCAATAACTAATACCTATAAGGTGCTTATTTAAACCTATTGTTATTCACATTTGATAAAAATTAGTGAAGATTATCGAAATATTCTTTTGTTGGATTTAAATTGTAACCACTTTTAAAAAGTACTTAAAGGAGTAGGATATTCAAAAATTAACAATTTTAATCTTTAATTACATGATTTTATATTTAATTGATGTGGCATTTCTTTTCTCTTTTGATAAAATAAACATGTATATTAGAAATTTTTACATAACAACTATTTGAAAAGGGTGTTTTCATGGATTTTTTACAAACGAAACAATTAATTCAAGAAAGAAGAAGTATTCGTAAGTTTCAGGACAAGCCTGTAGACAAACAAGATATTCTAGATATTATTGATTGCGCTAGATTTGCACCTTCAGATACAAATTCACAAACATGGGAATTTCTCGTCATTACGAATAAAGAAAAAATTAAAGAAATTGAAGATATGACATGGGCTTCGCTTCATGATAAAGCAAATGAAGCGACAGAAAAAGGATTTGAAAAACCAGCGAAACTTCTCGTTCGCTCATTCGGGCCTTATGCAACAGCTTTTTCTGAAGCACCTGTTCTTATCGTTTGCCTTGCAACACCATATGAGTCAAAATTTAAAGATAAAATATTTGACCCAATTGGTTTTGTTGAAGAGCACGTTTGGACAGAAGAAGGAATTAAAAGCAGTTGTTTAGCTGCACAAAACCTAATGTTAGCAGCACATGCAAAAGGTCTAGGTACTTGTCCGATGACTGGCCCAGTTTTATTAGCACAAGACAAGCTACGCGAATACTTAAACATTGAAGACTATAAAGAAATTAATATGGTAATTTCACTAGGACACCCAACAGATCAACCGAAAACAATGCCAAGAAAGCCAGTTGAAGAAATATTGACGATCATTGAGTAGTAATTTTAACAACAGATGATTGTAAGTACATAAAAGGCTATCAATAGAATAGTGCAGATGGGGGAGTTGCTAAAGTAGCTCCTTTTTGCTTTGCCTAGTAAAGGGAAGCTGAAATGCTATATGTAAATTGACTCCAATTTTAATGATCCAATATGGTTGATTTAGAATAGAATTTTTTTTATTGTATATTATTGTTTCTAAATACACTTTTAGGACATGGATTTCCCTGAAAAAATAAAACTATTTCTCTAAATGTGACTTTAGCTCACAAACTTTCCTAATACTGTATTTCACCTGTTCTAAGCACAGATTTACAACACACCGTTTCCTAATACTGTAACTACGATGTTCTTATGTTCTTATAACAGCTACAACTAAACCTAATTACATTGAATGTCCCTTTCTCCCCAAATCTCCTAGCAAAAACGGCCTAATTATTGGATTTTGTGATATGAATTTGTAATACTTTGTAATCTTTTTGAAAAGTAGAGCATTTCCACTTGTTAGGAAAAAAATTTGATAAACTCATTTTAACGAGTCTACAAGGGAGACATATAAGGTGGTCGGACAATGTTAAGAAATAAAAGCCCGTATCTTTCTTTCTTTATTTCATCAATGGTTTTGTTAGGTGTTGGTTTTTCTTTAGCTGGTACTTTTTTAACATCAGATGTAAGTAACGATGCTCGCTCATTTAATTCGAGTGAGGATATACCTTTAATGATTCCAGCCGACATAAACTCATTAGACGACGAACAACTTGAAAAGTTTTTTAAGGTATTAGAAAGAATGGACAATTTGCGAGAAAATGTAAAAAATGACTTTGTAAGGACACATGAACTAGATCTCCAAGAATATGAATATCTACCGAATGATTTGGTTTACGATGGTAAGGGTGCTTATCATAATTTGGCCAGTGTTATCAGCCGAGTCATTTCAACTCAAACTTATGGTGATATACTGCCTTACGTATACTACAATAAAAACAATCAACATGTACTTATTTTTGATAAAAAATCTAATGGGGATAACCTTCTTCATATACGAAAATTTAACGGGGAACAATGGGAATTTGTTGATAGAATATCAACTCCTGGTGTTAAAATGATAGATAAACATTGGGAGAACGTTATTATAGAAAAATAACAAGGAGGATAGTCTTTTCGGCTATCTTTTTTTATTTCTCTACTCAATTAATATTATTTAAAAATTTTTATACCGACGAGAATAAAAATTTATCGAAAGAAAGAGGTATTAGCTGAAATAAGGAGAAATAAATAAAGTGAACCTTTCATAGGTATAACTTTGTGTATAAAAACTTAATACAGTTTGGTCCAAAAATACACATATGACAATATGAGTACTTTGCAAGCCCCCTTTTCTCAATAAGATACTGAAAATTCCAAAATTAACACTAGCATTTTAGCAAATAGGAAGGAGTTTTTTTATGGTCAATCAAACTGAAGTACAAACCCTTAAAAATTTCATTGGAGGAGAATGGATTCAGGCAAAAACAAATAAGGTTGAAGAAGTTTACAACCCAGCTACTGGCGAGGTCATTGCATACGTTCCAATCTCTACATATGAGGATTTAGATTATGCTGCAAAAACGGCGAAAGAAGCATTTAAAGATTGGAGAGGCGTTCCTGTACCAAAACGTGCACGTATTCTTTTTCGCTATCAACAGCTTTTAATGGAAAACTGGGAGGAACTAGCTCAATTAATTACGAAGGAAAATGGAAAAAGTTATGACGATGCCTATGGAGAAGTGCAGCGAGGGATTGAGTGTGTCGAATTTGCTGCAGGAGCACCTACTTTAATGATGGGTGAGCAGCTTCCTGATATTGCAAGTGGAATAGAGTCAGGTATGTACCGCTACCCGATTGGTGTCGTCGGTGGTATTACACCGTTTAACTTCCCAATGATGGTTCCTTGCTGGATGTTCCCGTTAGCCATCGCTTGCGGAAATACGTTTGTATTAAAGCCTTCAGAGCGTACACCACTTCTGGCGAACCGCTTAGCAGAGCTATTTAAAGAAGCTGGACTTCCTGATGGCGTGTTAAATATCGTCCATGGAGCACACGATGTTGTAAACGGAATATTAAGCCACAAAGATATTAAAGCAGTTTCTTTTGTAGGGTCACAACCTGTAGCCGAATACATCTACAAGACTGCAGCAGCAAACGGTAAACGAGTTCAAGCGTTAGCGGGAGCAAAAAATCATTCTATCGTCATGCCTGATGCCGATTTAGATAGTGCCGTTACAAACATTATAGGTGCGGCTTTTGGTTCAGCAGGAGAACGTTGCATGGCCTGCGCTGTTGTCGTTGCCGTTGGAGATGTCGCAGAGGAGTTAATGGTGCGATTAAAACAGGCTGCAGATGATATCAAAATTGGAAACGGTATCAATAAAGATGTCACTCTTGGGCCTGTTATACGCGAATCACATAAAGAAAAGACGCTTCAATATATTGAAATTGGTGAAAAAGAAGGAGCTACGCTCGTCCGTGACGGACGTCAAGATGAAGTAGTCGAAGACGGTTACTTTGTCGGACCAACCATTTTTGATAACGTTAACTCTGGAATGAAAATATGGCAGGATGAAATTTTTGCTCCTGTATTATCGGTCATTCGTGTCAATGATCTCGCCGAAGCGATTGAAATTGCAAACGAGTCTGATTTTGCCAATGGTGCGTGCTTATACACTGATAGTGCCAAAGCAGTAAGACAATTCCGTGAAGATATTGATGCAGGTATGCTAGGGGTTAACTTAGGTGTTCCAGCACCTATGGCATTCTTCCCGTTCTCTGGCTATAAAAATTCATTCTACGGCGATCTCCATGCGAATGGAAAAGATGGCGTTGAATTTTATACACGTAAAAAAATGCTTACAGCACGTTACTAAATTAGTAAACTAATCGGAATAGAAGTTACAGCAACCCGTAGAGGGAGGATTTAATGACATTAAATCATGCCTCCTTCTACAGAAAATTTGATGAGGTGAACGATCTAATGAGTGAAGCAAGTGTTTTATTTGAAGTAAAAAATAATGTCGGGTCTATCCGGTTAAACCGTCCAAAGGTTCTAAATTCGCTAAATGCTGAAATGGTCAGATTGCTTTCTCGCCAATTAATCGAGTGGGAATACGATCCATCAATTTCTCTAGTCGTTATTAGCGGTGAAGGAACGAAAGGTTTATGTGCTGGCGGTGATATGAGAGCTATTTATGATTTAAGAGACTCTAATATTTTAGGTCTAGCACGCGAATTTTTCTCAACAGAGTATTCGATGGATATTATGATTCATCAATATCCAAAACCCGTGATCGTTAATATGGATGGTATCGTAATGGGTGGCGGTGTTGGACTTTCAGTTGGTGCATCTCATCGAATTGTAACAGAGAAGACAAAATGGGCAATGCCTGAAATGAATATCGGTTTCTTCCCCGATGTTGGAGCTAGTTACTTTTTAAATCAAATGCCAGGTTTCACTGGTCGTTATCTAGCTCTTACTTCAGGTATTATTAAGGCTCAAGATGTAATGTATGCAGGTGCAGGGGACTATTTCATGAATAGTGATAACTGGACGAATTTAACAACAGATCTTTTTAACACAGATTGGGCATTAAACGATGTTGAAGATGAAGTTAATCGAATCCTTAAAAGATATTGCCAACCAATTGATGTCAAAAATGCCAACCTCGCAACTGTACAAGAAAAAATAGATCAACATTTTTCTCATATTAGCATGGAGGAAATTATCTCTTCATTAGAAGGAGCCGCAAATAATGGAGATGAGTGGGCAAAAGAAACATTACATACTTTGCTATCCAAATCACCAACATCATTAAAAGTGACCCTTCGTCAATTACAGGAAGGTGAAAACAAATCACTTGTCGACTGCTTCAAGATGGAGTTTATATTAGGTATGAATTTTATGACTCTACCAGATTTCTATGAAGGTGTGCGGGCGGTACTAGTTGATAAAGATCGCTCACCAAAATGGAGTCCTTCCCAATTCAAGGACGTTACAGAAGAGGCTGTATCAGCTTTCTTTAGGTGGGAAGAAGACGAGGATCTATTAAATAAGTTCGACACATTAAAATAATTTGAGTCAAAATTAATACATTAATTAGAATTAATGATTGCCATAGCAAACGAAGAGAAGGGATGTCATCGAGTTAAAATTGATAAGTGTACAGGGGGAATGCTGTTTTGATGAATGCTATTTCAAGTGTCTACATGCCAAGAGCGATTTTTTATGGAAGAGAATCGCTAAAAACAGTAGGGAAAGAGACAAAACGAAGAGGGACTCATGCATTAATTATTAGTGATCAGATTATGGATAACCTTGGGTATGTAAGTGAATGCGTTCGCTACTTAGAAGAGGTTGGAATATCTTATACTACTTATCTTGGTGTTAACACTGAACCTACTAATGAACATGTAGAACAATCGCTAGAGCTCTCTAAAGAAAACAACTGTGACGTCGTTATTGCATTAGGTGGGGGTAGTTGTATCGATACTGCAAAAGCGGTTGCGGTGCTTATGACAAATGGCGGCGATATTAGTGAGTATATGGGCAACAATCGAATAGCGACGGAAATGCCTTTACCATTAATTGCAATTCCTACGACAGCAGGAACAGGTTCGGAAGCAACAGATGTCACGGTAATTACGAATACAAAAAATGATGTAAAAATGATGATTAAACAAACAGCATTTTTACCAGAGGTCGCAATTGTGGACCCTTTGCTTACGGTTTCTTCACCAAAAAATGTAACAGCAGCTACGGGGGTCGACGCGTTATGTCATGCAGTAGAAGCATTTATCTCAAGACGCGCACATCCTTTTACCGATCACCTAGCCCTTTCAGCGATCAAGCTTATTTTTGAAAATATTCGTCAAGCATATAACATTGGTGAAGACATAGTTGCACGAGAAAATATGGCACTAGCGGCATTACAAGCAGGAGTTGCCTTTTCAAATGCATCCGTCTGCTTAGTCCACGGTATGTCACGTCCGATGGGAGCGATGTTTCACGTTCCGCACGGAGTATCGAATGCGATGTTATTGCCTGCTGTACTCGAATTCAGTAAAGATGAGTGTATCGATCAATTAGCGGAAATGGCTTTAACGATAAAACCAGAGCTAAAGGGTGCGTCAAAAGAAGATTTAGCTGATACGTTCGTTAGGGATGTGAAACAACTATGTCTCGAATTAAATATCCCAAATATGAAGCAATGGGGCATTGACCAACCTACTCTTGAAAAAGTCGTTCATAAAATGGCACAAGACGCTGTAGCTAGCGGAAGTCCTGCAAATAACCCGAAAGTACCTGAAGAACATGAGATAATTGAATTGTATTATGCATGCTATGACTACAACATGAAGGAAGAACAGAATATTTAATGGGTTTTTTAAAGAACATTTCTTTACGGAACCTATAAAAGAGACAGCTCTTTTTTGGAGTATGAATTGTAAAATTCATGCTCCTTTTTTATTTTGGAGAGTTGTTTTAAGTCTCATTATTGTAATCGGTAATGTGGGATTAATTTTCTAAAAATTTCTTTTTGGAACGGCACTTCCATCAATTACTACAAACAGGGGCATACGCCCACTCGTTTTATGCTCAATGACATAAGGTAGTATTGTAACACATAAGGAGGTGTTATAGAGTGTATAACAGTTTTGCGTTAATCGTAGTGTTGTTCATTCTGTTAGTGATCGTTGGTTCAGCTTATATTAAGTAATAAAATTTAATAGATTAATATAGAAGAGGGTGTCCCAGAAGCGTAACTTTTGGGAACACCCTCTTTAAATTTAATAGACTTAGAATAAAAAAATATAAGAAATTTACTACATTCGAAAGAATACAATTTCAACAGCGACGATAAGCATTATAATAAAGAAAGAGAGCCCAGTTTTAATTAAATCTGATCTCGTAATCTCATGTGCTTGCCCAAAGCAAAGGTTACCATTAAATCCACGAGACACCATCGCCTGAAATACCTTCTCTGACCGATCAAGTGATTTTAACAGCAAAGCTCCTGTAAGCTGTCCGTAGACTTTTAAATTGTTAATACTAATCCCACCATTAAAAAAGCGAGTCTTTAGCGCGAGCTGCATTTTTTGAATATCATCGAGAAATAAAAACACATATCGGTACGACAATAATAACACTGTGATCATGATCGATGGTACCTTTAAATGAGCTAGGCTATTCATAAATTGATCAACCGATTGTGTTTCAAGAATAATCGTTAAAACCGTCATGGAAGTAACCGCTTTTAAAATAATAAGTAAAGCAAAAGCGATACGATCAGGATCAAGCGGGATACCTCCACCAAAAACAAGAGGGATCGTCATAAGTAAAACAAAAGGCGCAATTAATAGGTAACGTTTAAGTAGAGTTAAAAAGGAAATACCCATCACTAGTGAAGCAAAAATGGAAAAGCTATAAGCAATAAGCGCGAACGAAACAGTGTGAAGACTAATGACGCCGAAGATATAAATAATAGCCGAAATTAATTTTGCCCGTGATTCCCAAACAAGCGCCCATTGTGAAATCCCCTCGAATTCTTCTAGTTGATCTTCCTGTCCATAAGGCATCGTCATCACCTATCTAAAAATTTTTTAAATTAATAATCGGTATTGATCTACCATCCAAACCAATTAATCTATGTTTCCTCAAAAAAGGTTGGCCGCAGCGTATACAAATACTTCACTGAAAAGCCAGTAAGTACCCCTTCTAAAATAGCGAGAGGAAAATAAGCAACGAGCACTATATTTATGACTGAAAAGGTTCCTTCAGTATAGCGCTGGTCAGATAATAAGAGCAGGAGAATTAACAAAAATACTCCTCCCAATACAGCTCCAAATCCTGCAGCAAAACCTTTTAAGAAATAGGGTATTTGTTTAACAGTCTGACTCATAAAATAAACTAAGTAAGCAGGGAGTGACATTAACAACGTATTTGCCCCTAACGTACTCAAACCACCATGTTGAAACAGTGCAGCTTGGAGAAGTAAACCGATAAAAATTCCGATCGGAGCTCTTCGACCTAGAGCTAATCCTAGAAAACCGCTAAGGAGTGGGTGGATCGACGTAGGTCCTACAGGTATATTTATTAAGGAAGAAACAAAAAAAGCCCCTGTAAGCAAACTGATTTTTGGGATTTCGTCTTCTTTGATGCCTTTTAATGAATAAGCTAAAATTCCAATAGCTCCAGCTGTCGTCGCTACAGCAACTGGAAAGCTTAGAACGCCGTCTGCCACATGCACATTCATCCATCCCTTCATCGGACACTATTTCTTGCTTATTTATATTGTTTTTAGACGTGAAGTATTCAGTCCTTTAATAGCGAAGAATGTTTGGTGCTTGTCCAATTGAACATTTTAGGGATATGCACAGACCTTTATAGCCTAATATCTACTGAAACAGGAACTAGAATTTAAAGGTAAAACACCCACCCTCTCTTAAATCATCAATCTTCCTAACGATTTAAAAGAGGTGTAGGATCCTATTTCATAAACATCTTCATTAGTGGGCTTACTTGATTAACAACTCCCATTACCTGTTGAACGCCCGTTCCAATTTTAGCTAAGTCGTATTGCCCTTTATCGTTTTTAAACAGAGATTGTAACCCTTGAGGATGTTGACCTGGTCCAAGATGTTGTTGGGGGTTAAATGAATTCATTGGACCTACATTAGGTTGACCTTGAAACGGCATCATTGGTCCTGGATTTTGCTGCCCCATTAGCTGTTGCATAAAACTTGGGTTTTGTTGACCGAAACCTGGCGGCTGTTGCATTGATTGAAATGGTGAGCTATTAAAAAATCCTGATTGAAAAGGATTTTGTTGTTGATACTGTTGATTGGAATAATCAAACGGATTAAAGCCCATGGGATTAGTGCTGAATGGATTAAAGCCAGACGGATGGTTCCCAAACATTCCTCCAAAATTTCTTCTACCAAAAGGAAACATATAATCCTCCTTTTCTTTTTCTCATACATACAGGATGAATAAAATCGTCCATTAAAATAATGTATTCGTTGAATTGGACGATGAAACGGCGTTTACCCAGAATGAAACACTTTACTTCGTTCAGCACTACCAAATCATTTTTCTCTGTAAAAGAGGTCAAGCTTTAAATAAAGGTTAGATGCACGACAAATACCTAATAGGCATACATATAATTGAATTCACTAATACGGGGGCGCTTATGAACAAACAGGGTACTACCACGAATTGGAATCGTTCCGTTCAGGACTTATTAGGGGAAGATTTTTCAATTGAATTTCCTGGCCTGATGAAAAACCAGACGGAAGTTCCCGTTAATATGTACGAATCAGGAAAGGAACTTATTTGTGTTTTTTCATTACCAGGTCTCCATGTTGAGGATGTTGATATTTACGTAGAACAAAATATCATAGAATTGAGGGGAACTTTACAGGTCACTGACCACGACTTTCGATTAGTGCAAGAAGGAATTTTACAGGGGCCAATTAAACGAACTATTGAATTACCTTATCCAGTAAAAGACGATGACGTGCAATATAGCTACAACAGTGGATTATTAACCGTTTACTTACAGAGAATGCCTCGATTCAAACAGAAAAAACATCAGCATAAGTAAATAAGTAAACTTAGATATTGTCTATACAAAATATGCTCGTTTAGACTCATACGATTTCTTTAGTTTTGGCATGGAAATGTTTTTACAGAATATAATGTCAAAGTATGAGTGAATAAGAGGAGCTTAGACGAACTAGCAACTTAGAAAATTTAAAAACGGTGGTGGTGTGAGTGGGTTTTTTTGACAACCACGGATTGAGCTACAGGCAGAAAAAAGCCCTAGAAAGCGAGCGAACAACAGACTTACTCGGGATCGAACAGGCGGAAAAAGAAGCAAAAATTCCTGAGGAAGAAAATATGAATAAATTAAGAAGGTCTGTCGAGTACGGTTTAGAAGCCGCTCCTTCCATCGGGGATCGGACGATATCCACCTTTACTAGAGAACCTCGTCCTGCCTACGCAGGGATTCCTACGTTTTTAAGGACTCCATTTTTAGAAGATGTTCGTCGTGTTGGAGAATATGATGTAGCCTTTATTGGTGTTCCTTTTGATATCGGAACCACATACCGTGCAGGGGCTCGCTTTGGCCCTGAAGCGATGAGACGGATATCGAAGCTTTATACGAGTTATAGTTATGAAAAAGGTGTGGATTTAGCTGAATCCTTAAATATGTGTGACGTTGGTGATGTATTTACGATTGCAAATATCGAAAAGAGCTTCGACCAAATTTACAAAGCTGTTTCTCATGTTTTTGCGCAAGGAACAATGCCTGTAATGCTTGGTGGTGACCATGCGATTGGTTACCCATGTGTTCGTGCGATTGCAGATGTCCTAGGTGAAAAAGTCGGTATTATCCATATGGACCGCCACTTAGATCTACAAGAGAAAGACATGGATGAGCGGATGCATACTACCCCTTGGTTCCATGCCACAAATATTCCAAATGCACCACCAGAAAATCTCGTTCAAGTTGGGATTGGAGGTTGGCAGGTTCCAAGGGAATCCGTCCAAAACGTACGGAAGCTGAATACTACAGCGATATCTATTTTTGACATTGAAAGATTAGGAGTAGAGAAGGTCGCAGAAATCGCACTTGAGAAAGCATGGCAGGGCGGAGCAAAAGCTGTTTACTTAAGTGTAGATATTGATAGTTTTGATGCTGGGTTTGTTCCAGGTACGGGTTGGCCTGAACCTGGTGGATTTTTACCTCGAGAAGGGTTGAAATTCTTAGATATTGTCGCTAGAGAAGGAATTTGTGGAATGGAGCTCGTAGAAGTTTCACCACCGTATGATGTTAGTGACCAGACAGCATTACTAGGCACACGTTGTATTGCCGATGTTTTAGCAGCGATGGTAGACGCAGGAAAGCTAGGAAAGAAATTCACATGATGAGCATGGCCGGTGTAAAAAGCCGGTCTTTTATTTTAAGTATACAAGATTAGAACTCCTTAGATTAAAGTTATGTTGCCTTAATGAGTGAATACATTAGTTAAGAAAGGAGGATAAAGATATGCATGCGATTGAAATCAAAGAATTAGCATATGAATATCCCGACTCAACAAAAGCACTCGATAAATTATCTCTACAAATACCACTCAGCTCTAAAGTCGCTATTCTCGGACCGAATGGAGCAGGAAAGTCCACGTTACTACACCATTTAAACGGCTTAAAATTACCACAAGAAGGTACCGTATCAGTCATGGGGGTTCCTCTAACTAAGAAAAATGTAAAAACAATAAGGCAGAAAGTTGGGCTTGTCTTTCAAGACCCAGATGATCAAGTGTTTTCAGGAACGGTGTGGGAAGATGTCCAATTTGGGCCTAGGAACCTAGGTTTAAGCGAACAAGAAGTGAAGGAAGTTTGCGAGGTAGCTTTAGGGTCAGTCGGAATGTTGGAATTTAAAACAAAAGCACCCTATCACTTAAGCTATGGGCAAAAAAAACGCGTAGCCATTGCAGGGATATTAGCGATGAAACCTGATGTCATTATTTTAGATGAACCGATGGCGTACCTTGATCCAAAAGGGCAGGATGAGGTCGCTGGTCTCTTGCAAGGACTTAACTTCATGGGAAAAACCATTATCTTATCTACTCATGATGTAGATTTCGCTGCTTCATGGGCTGATATTATTATTTTGATGAAGGATGGAAAAATTCTAACTACAGGAGGCCCTGACTTATTAGTAGATGAGGAATCGATTAGGAAAGCGAATTTACATTTACCGAGAATCGCACGTTTATTTAGGATGATTCCTAATTTTGAATGTGATAAGTTACCTATCAATGAACAGGAGGCTGTTCGTTTGCTTTATAGTGTGCTGCGATCCACAGAAAATGCCAATTATTAAATCGATTCCCCACCTCTGATGACGGAAACGGACGATTATATTTGTGCTTGAGGTTGATCAATCAAATCAGGATCATTGGCAATGTTGGCATTGTTAAACTGCAATGGACTGAAGTTTGCATCGCCAGGTTGTAAGTAACCGCTATTAAACTTTGAATTTGCTTGGTGTCCTTTATGGACAACATTACCGAAGTTGATGGAAGCGTTATTTGCTGATTGATTGATCCTAATCCCAAGAATATTGTTCATATGTGTCAAGAACATAATCTCCCCCTAACTTCCTTAGATACCCATATCCTATGTTCTAAATAATAGAATGACACTCAATCAACAGTAATTTGCCTAAAAAATATATGGCAATATACCCAATGGCTGAATAAAATATAGTGTTGTTTATTAATTTTATTGGGAGGTAATTTAATAGTGAGAACACATCATTGTCAGGCAGGAGAAACGTTGTATGTATTAGCGGATCAGTATAAGGTCGACCTTGATATGTTACTGGATTTAAACAAACATATTCAAGATCCAACTAATATTATGCAAGGAACTCAAGTTCTTATCCCAGATAGTACAATGGGTGGGATGATTCCAGAAATTAATGCAGGTAAAGGAAATGTTTGTGCCTACGTACCTGAAGAACCTGTAGAATATGTAAAGTTACAATATACCCAATGGCCGTCCCAAGATTATGCTGTAGGCTACGGTAGTCATACAACATTAACACCAGGGTATTACGGGTGGGAGACCATTCATCAACGTGTAGCACAGGAAAGCAGTTCTTCCAATGAACGGCAAGCAGAAACACAACAACCATATGAAGGGCAGATAAACAATCAACAATATCAAAATCCATATCAATACGGAAATCAAGCTCCAGTAGGTTATACGTATCCAACTTGGACTGGACAATTTTATAATCAACAAAGGTATTATTAATAAATACTTTAAACCTTAGCTTGTAAACGAGGGGATCTATTAAATATTGTTCCTCTCGTTTTATTTTAACTGAAAAAAATAGAAGAATTATTCCAAGAAAATTACCTTCTATGCGTTTTATAAAAGACCATTCCCCTCGTACAGGCACCGCCCAATTAGAGAAATCATACTTATACTTATGGATAAAAAAAGGAGGGGATTGTATGAATAACCATTTCCCCAATGGTTGGCAAAAGATGATACCTAAATTTTTAGGAGATGATTTTTTCTCTAATTTTGACCAAGTTAACTTCCAAAACGTCGGTACGAAAGTAAACATCTATGAAAATGGCAACGAACTTCTTTGTGTGTTTGCCTTACCAGGTTTAAAGCTAGAGGATGTTGACATATATTCCTATGAAAGAACACTTGAAGTAAGAGGAACGATTCATTCCAACTTTAATGGGTACAGGTTAATTCAAGAAGAGTTCCCACAAGGACCTTTTAAACGGACAATTGAATTACCTTTCCCTGTACGCGAAGATAAAATGGACGCATCCTTTCAAAGAGGGTTATTAATTATACATTTACATCGCCTAATAAAACCAAATCAAATGAAACAAAAAATTAAAATTAAAAATTTAGATGAGGAAAAAGTCAGCTACTAGACCAGCTGACTTTTTTATATGAACTGTCAATAGTCCAATTGAAAGAAGCCCTTATATTTCCATCAGTCATATCATAAGTATTAACTACAAGAGTTTACAGAAGGGGAAGGATGAGATGAGGAAGATTAAAGTGATAATTGCTAGTGCAGTCATTACGTCGAGTTTAATCGCCTGTAGTAGTATTGAAGAGGGAAGTAGTTCAAACGATGAAATGAATGCTAATAAGGAGGAAATCGCTCAAGATAAAGCAGATGTGAAATTAGAGACCGACGAGGAGCCTACAGAAAGTCAAGAGGAAGATCCCGTCACAACGAATGACGATAAAGAAGAAACTGACGGAATCGATCACCATCATGAATTACCTTATGAATGGAAAGGGAGCTATGAATTTTCTGAAGGTACATATACCCTACAACTGAATAAAAATAAGCATGGTGATGAAACAATGCTTATTGCAGTATTATTAGAAAATAGTAATATCAAGGATCTAGATCATCATGCAGCCCATCTAATGGAGGCTCCTGCAGAAGAAGTGAATGAAGATGAAACCTTTAAAGCAATCCATGAGTATATCTATCTTTTACCTCTAAAGCAGGACCAAACAACATTTACATTTTCGATAACAGAAACGGGACGCTATGCACTATTCTTAGAGCATGATGCAAGTGAGTTTAAAATGCAAATTTTTGAAGAAAATGGAGAAGAAATTGAAGTTCAAAATGAGAAACGGTACGAGGGCCACGGACATGATCACGACCATTAACAGAGCTAAGGCTGGGGCTGGTCGCTTTGAGTAGCTCCAGTTTCGCTCCCTTTTATATCAGCACAATACGTTAAATTTATAATTAAGGAGAACTGGAGGGGAGAGATACATTGAAGAGAAGTAGATGGATCTATGTCCTTTTTATTCTGCTTTTTATGATGATCATTCATACTCAACCAGTTTCTGCTCATAAAATGATGATCATTCCAGAAGATGAGGGAGTGTTACAGGTACTATATGAAGATGGAAGTTTCTCTACGCGTACGATAGTGACTGTTTATGATAAAGACGGTTCAGAATTAGAAAGTGGACCTTTAGATGAACAAGGTTCCTATTCCTTTAATAAAACTGAAGCTCATTTTATTGTAGCAACAGATGGATTAGGACACCGTACTGAATGGACGGTTGGAGAAGAGGTTATTGTTAAGTCCGATCCCCATCGATGGTTGATAGGTGGAGCTGTTTTTTTTATTTTCATTGGGATTGCACTTTTTTTCTATAAACGTACGAAAAATCACAAATCCGCCATTTCCCAAGAAGAATAGGTAACAATGTCAACAAGCTCACATAAACTATCGCAAAAGAACTTAATGAGGGAGTTTATGCACATGTCTTTTCATCCCTATATTGCCCCATTTCCTTCGATAAGACGAAGATTTAATCCATTTACAGGTTTATACTCTATTCCATGGCACCCATTCACCCCCCATAAAGTGGAGTTACCAAAGTTCCATCAGAAACAGGAACCGATGCAACATTGTTATCAGCAATGTTTGGCGTTTGGGTTTACTCCTGGAACGTTGGGGTGGATTAAATGTGTAAATGGATGTCACTCATTACTCGGCTCCTTACTTGAGGACCCTCAGTTTATTGAGGATATGATGAACATGGAGTAAGTGAAAATGAACTTTAGTAAGAAAATGCATTGCCAAATTGGCAATGCATTTTTTTCAAGTACGTTTTTTAAAAGAAGCGAGTACATATCTACTAGGTGCATGTATATAGTGTCTAACATACATTTACTTAAACTTAAAAAAACTACAGTTAAAGACTACTATTACTTATATAAGTTTTCGTTTAATGTCTATCAGTCTAATCACTCCCTACACCACTTGCATATTTTGTTAGTAGTACAGGTGAAAGGATGGTGTTAAAGATGAGCTATAAACATGGAGCAAACGGCTTTGTATTGATCGTCGTGCTTTTCATTTTACTTGTTATCGTAGGAGCATCTTACGCTTGGTAATTAACAATTAAACTTTTACAGTAAAAATTGGTAGGAAAGAAAAACACTAAAACATCCATAAGATGCTTTAGTGTTCTTTCTTATATAATAGTTAAGCCTTAAAATTGACTAAATGTATAACAATCTTAACCGCATGACAAACATATGTATACGACCCATAGTTGTCATAGGTAACATTTTGTTACTAAAACTATTAATTAGAATTGTTTACGTTATTGTTATTATTGAACTGATTATTTTGTTGTCCTTCATTATTTTCGAGATTTTCTAATTCTTCCATATTAATCTCTTTTTCCTCGAGGTCATTTAAATTAATACCTTCAAAATCCTTCAATAGCTGCTTTAAATTCTCTGGGTCAGTGAGTGCAGTAATTCCAATATTCAACGTCCCAGATAACTCCTCAACAGATAGCTCTTGGATCTTATAATTAATATTTTCTATGTTAATTGGTTGCAAGTCTTCTAATTTCTCTTTTAATTCTTCGTTTTCTTCCTCAACCTTTTCGACCTTTTCTTTTAAATCTTCTAGTAATTTATAAAAATTTGGAATTTTTTGCTTCACTTCCATCTTTGGAATTAATTCGTTTCGTTCTTCGCCATCATTCTCATTTTCTCCGCTCATTTCATTCATGTTGTACATTTGATGTAACCCAGTTGTTTCCGCTGTTGGATACGCATAGGTCATACTAGTCGTTTGAGGTATATAATTAGGGATATAAGTTTGCTGTTGTCCCCAAAATTGTTTGGGGCAGTTGTATGGCCAATACGGTGAATATCTCTGATAACAGTAATTTGGCATTTGATAATAACGATAAATAAGTATCACCCCTTTAAAAATAATCCTTATAATTAGACTATGTTAAAGGGGTGACAAATTTGCCTATTCTTTTTTCGGGTAGCAATTGTAAGCTTCGTCTCATATGTTTGTACATTTAACCTGGGGGTAATGTGATAGGGGGAAGATTATTAATATCAATTGTTTCATTCTCGCCTTCTTCTTCTTCATTGTTTGGTTCAACTTCTTCATAAAACGGTTTTGGTAATCTGATTGTATTTGCGTGATTATCAGAAAAGATTTGTTTTCCAATATTTAATGAACCAATCGTACTCATTGAATTAATTCTAATATTTCTTATATTAATTTGCATGCTCTCAAGTCCTTTCCAAAAAAATCTAAACCTGTACCTGTGGTTGATCTTTTAAATCTGGATCATTGGCAATGTTAGCATTATTAAATTGAAGAGGACTGAAGTTTGCATCTCCCGCATGATAATACCCGACAAACATTTTAACGTTTGCTTGGTGGCCTTTATGAACGGTATTTCCAAAATTAATAGAGGCATTACTCGACGCCTTATTAATTCGTATCCCCGCGATATTGTTTACATGTGGCACAATGACGCCCTCCTGAATTTTGTCTTTACTCTAATCCTATGCCCAAAATTAGGTGAATGTCACAGTGTACGAGTGTAAATTCAACGAATAGTCCGTTTCAATTATTTTTCTAATCGCCCCGCAAGGCCTTGTAGTAATCTTCATATACGAGTGGTTCATTTTTTTCTAGAGCGTCCTCAATAAATTCCCTTAAGCGCTTATTTTGTTGAAACATTTGTTCGTTGGCTGCAGTTAAATATTCGATCTTTTTTTGAAATGAACCTGACGCTTCGATTTCACTTCCAGCTGTAGGTATCGTTTGTGCCTGTTTTAATTGTTGTATAGCAACTTGGGTCTTATCTAATTGTTCGATTAAAAATTCCTTGTCCTTAATATAGAGTTTTTCAAACTGCTCAATGCGCTTTTCTAGATTCATAATGCGAGATTCAGGCATCAAAAACCCTCCATTTTACAAAATCATTTACTTAATGATGTATGAAATGAATAAGCTTATTATTCATGCACCTTTACGTGTATAGAAGTATATGAACTCTTATACTTGTTGGACGGTTATTTCTATGGAGTACAACAATCTATTTATCGTTTTATAGTGAAGTTTACCTATACTTGGTTGTCCGCTTATTCATAAATTATACGAGAGGCAAGTATAAGGAGGTTATCATATTATGAGGAGGTATGGTCCATTTACGAACATTGGTTGTTTTAAAATAAATCAAGTATCTAAAGGGGCGTCAATTAACTTCGGTCCGACAATCCATAAGGGCCATCAAGCAAACTCTAAATTCCAAGCCGCGGAGTATATCATTGGTGACGAAATAGCGTTTAACTTTTGTAAAAACGATGAAGAAAATGAGGAGAATGGGGAAGAAAACAACGAGGAAAATGAATGCCCCAAATTTGAAATGAACAAGTATATAATAAATAAATTTGAAGACGAAGAAGAAGACAATGAAAATAATGAGGATGAGGATGAAGAAAAGAAAAAACCTAAAAAGAAGAGTTGTAAAATGGATTGGAATGAACCTGAAACGAACATGGATCATCACTTAAAAAAATTAAAGGTGATTGCGAAAAAGAAGAAAAAATAAAAGAGTTAGGAGTTGCTGAAAAGCAGCTCTTTTACTTGGTTGAAAACTTGTAATATAAAAACATATTAAGAACTCATCGTTGAAACGTATGTTTTCAAGGAACTTAAAATCGTCTCAACACCAACAGGTATAAAGACCTATAAAAATAAATACCCTTAAACTTAAGGAATATAGTAGGATGACTTTTTTATGGAACCAGACAAAATAGATAAATAGTAATTTAGAGCTTTAGGATACAACTGTTACTCTTTCCTCATTTTAACATTTAATAAAAAATTAATATAAAATTTAAAGGATAAATTTTTAGCCTAGTGGAATTATTTACCTTGCTAATTTAGATTAAGTGAACAGGAGGACTATTTCTAGATTAATTATTTTATTCATGAAGGGAAGAGAAGAAAAGTGAATAGTAAAAAACAGAAATATTTCATTATTATGCTCGTAACAGTTTTCCTTAGCTTATCATTTATGGGACAAGGCTTTGCTAAATCAAAATCATCCATACTTAACACTGAATGGCAATCGACACAAACTAACACTATTGAAAATGTTGTTAAAGCAAATGTAAAAGAAGGAACGAATGCAGCTAAAAATTCTGGACTTCTTATTCAATCAAAAGATAAAAATACAAATTGGAAATTTGCAATGACGAATGCAAATGGAAGCTTCAAAACGAAATTAGAAGATGGCAACTATGTAGTAAAGGCTATTAAAGAAGACGGCAATACTTGGTTTAATACGAATTCTACATTTACCGTTGAAGATGGAGAAATAGCAGGATCAACTAACGAAGAAATAAAGATTACGAATAAAAATAAGGTTTCCCACCAACAACCAAATTCTAATGTAAATGTTAAAGGTACTTTAACCGATGGAGAAAAAGGAATTAAAGGTGAGCTTTATATTTTTAACATTGATAGTGAATATGAAGAAGTATACTCAATACCAACAAATGGTAATGGTGCATTTTCTGCCTCTCTCCCTGATGGGAACTATTTACTCTTTGGAGTAGGAATTGGTAAAGGTTACTATCAATACCCACTTCCTTTTACTGTAGAAGGGAAAGAAATAAATTTAAATGGAGATAGAGTTTCGTCACTTGAACTTACTCTTCCTAAACTCCAGTATAGAGGTAGCGTGTCTGATAGTTCCCGTTCATTAACCAATGCAGGAATTATACTTGAGAAAGTCCTTGACGATGAACACTATGATTATGAATTTATAGAATATGTTGTTACAAATAACAAAGGAGAGTTTCAACTAAGAGAACTTTCTGATGGTGACTATACACTAAGTATTTACCATCAAACATATTCTGCTTGGGAGCTCGTAAAGATTAAAGTTATGGATGGAAAATTATTTATTGATGGAAAAGAAGTCTCCACAATAAATATTAAAATCCCTGATCTTACATTAATGGGGACCATTTTTGATGGAAAAAAACCACTTACTAATGGTTATGTAATGTTCGAAGGTTACGATGACGAAGGTAATATTATAGATTGGTATGGTACACCTGTTGATAAGAAAGGGAATTTTAAATATCGATTAAACGATGGGGAGTACAAATTAATTCAAGTAGAAGAACAAACACGTAACACATATGTGTCGGTTCCATTTGAAGTTCGTAACGGAAAACTTGTTCAAGAAGGCAATAAAAAAGGAACACTTGATGTTGTCCTTCCACCAGTAACTTTTGTTGGACAACTAGTTGAGAACGGTAATGTACTAGAAGGGTTTGTGTATTTAGAAAAGGAATTTGATGATTATGATCAATACGAGTCCTATTATGCAGCAACTGACAGTAATGGAAAGTTCTCTTTACGCTTATCAGATGGATTTTATTCAATTAATGGTGGATTTATCTTTGAAGATAATGGAGATTTTGCAGTTAATGCTTCCTTTGAAATAAGAGATGGAAAGCTATATGTTGATGGAGAAAAGACATCAATCTTTGAACTTACTGTACCACCTGTTAGTTTACATGGAATCGTCCTTGATGGCGATGCTCCTGTGCACCATGGGGAAATATTAATTTCAACACTGGATGACCAACATTATTATTGGAGATGGATAGAAGCGGATGGTACGTTCTCTATGCGTTTAGCAGATGGAGAGTACAAAGTCATTCATATCTACTTGTATGATGATACAAGTGCAGATCTAGAAATACCTTTTACCATAAATAATGGACAGCTTTACCAAAACAATGACCTTCAAGAAAAACTCGTTATTACTTTACCGCCAATTACACTGACAGGAACAATACTAGATGAAGGCAACCTCATTTCTGGTGGAGTCGAAGTTATGTCTATTGGTGATGCAGATGATACAAGGTTTTACTGGAACTGGGCAGATACTGGGGTTTTTAAATTTCGATTACCTGATGGGGATTACCAAGTAAATAATATCTTTATGGTTGACGGAACATCTGATAATCCTTCACAAGAATTCAGTATTGTCGATGGTCAATTAGTTATTAATGGTGACGCCGTAAATGAACTAGATATTACCGTTCACCCAGTTACATTGACAGGAAGTGTATTTTCAGGTGAACAGTTATTGGATGACGGATTAGTTCAGGTTCAATCGATCATTAATTTTGGAGAGCAACAGATTCAATACGGAAGCTGGATCAACTTTAACGGCACATACAAATTCCGTTTACCTGATGGTGAATATGAGTTGTACTATGTTGAAAACTACTTTGACTATGGCTATGAAACTATCTTTTTTAATAAAAAATTCACCGTTCAAGAAGGTCAATTATTTGTGGACGGAATAGAAATGGACGTTTTAGATATCCAACTGCTAGAGGGGACACCAGAAACCCCCTTAAAAGAATCCTAAACCAGAGTACGGAGGGTGGGTATATACGTAACCCTGTCAATTAGACAAGCAAAGAAGAGTATTTGAAGCTGCGGTCTTTTCTCGGTATACAACCAGGAAAGGCCGTTTAAATTTCTCTTAAAAACGTCTGTTGTTAAAGTAATTGATATATTATTCAATCGCCTAGTAGGCTCGTTCATCAGCTTTTAGTCATGCAAATTTGTTAATATATGTTTGAAATTTACAACAAATAACAGAAAATTTAAAATATATGAAGGGTTTTTCAACACGAAGATAGAATTAAAAGACTATAGAAATTTATAAAGCGTTTTCATGCATGTCCAAGTAGTAATTCTCATTTAGCAAAATTAATGTTACCCAGGGGGAGATTATGAGCACAATTCGAAAAAGCGGTATTTATGAAAACATTAGTAAGAAGAGATGGGAATATTGGTTAGTAAAAAACAACGAAATAAAAATAATGGTCTCTTGGTTACAGTGGGGATCATCAGAAGAACAATACAAAGAATGGGAAGAAAATTGTCTCATTACAAAAGCAGGTTAAAGATTTCAGAAGAAGCGCTACGTGAGTATCGCTTCTTTTTTGATGCACGACTATGGCACAACATCATCAAAAACCTTGCTTTCTAAATATCCACACCTTATGATGAACCAAAGAGTTTAAACGGTATTCATTACGATAAGTGAAAACAGGAATACTAAAAAGAAAATACATATATGAGGTAGGATAAAATGATCTATAATAGTTTTCAAAATTTTCATCTCAGTACTGATATTATTAGAGCGCTTAATAGTTTGGAGTATAAACAGCCAACCGAGGTACAAAGCAAAGTTATACCGATCGCTTTTGAAAAAAGCGACCTTGTTGTGAAATCACAAACAGGGAGTGGCAAAACAGCTGCTTTTAGCATCCCAATTTGTGAGCTAGTTGAATGGGAAGAAAACAAGCCTCAAGCTTTAATTCTTACACCAACTCGAGAACTTGCAGTTCAAGTGACTGAAGACATCACTAATATAGGAAGATATAAGCGCATAAAAGCGAATGCTATTTTTGGAAAGCAATCTTTTGCTCGACAAAAGCTGGAGTTGAAACAAAAAAACCATGTTGTTGTCGGGACTCCTGGACGTGTCTTGGATCACATTCAAAAAGGAACACTAGCATTAGAACGTATAAGCTATTTAGTCATAGATGAAGCTGATGAGATGTTGAATATGGGCTTTATCGATCAAGTTGAAGCAATCATTAATGAACTACCGACAGAACGTGTGACGATGCTTTTTTCGGCAACATTACCACCAGATATTGAAAACCTTTGTGAAAAATATTTGCAATCTCCTCTACATATTGAAATTGAAGCTGCTGGACTCACAACCGATAAGATTGACCATTTTCTTCTGGAAGTGAATACTGAAAGCAAATTTGCAGTATTGAAAGATCTAACAATTGTAGAGAACCCTGATAGTTGTATAATTTTTTGCAATACACAAGAGCAGGTTGATGATGTGTATAGTCAGCTAAAGCGTTCTAATTATCGTTGTGAAGAAATCCATGGAGGAATGACCCAAGAAAACCGCTTAGCTGTCATGAATGATTTTAAAAAAGGAAAGTTTCGGTATTTAGTTGCTTCAAATGTTGCAGCAAGAGGTATTGATATAGAGAATATTACCCATGTGATTAACTATGATGTCCCATTTGAAAAAGAAAGCTACGTTCATCGAACAGGAAGAACTGGGCGTGCTGGAAAAGCAGGAAAAGCATACACATTAATTACTCCTCAAGAACAAAAATATTTAGAGGAGATTGAAACATATATTGGCTTCCGTCTTACTAAAATACCAGTTCCATCAAAGGAAGAAGTTGCAAGGAGAAAGACCACTTTTGAACGTAAAAACAACAAGACGCCTACTACCAAAAAAGATAGAAGTGCACACCTAAATAAAGATATAATGAAGCTTTATTTTAATGGTGGAAAGAAGAAGAAAATTAGAGCAGTAGACTTTGTTGGAACTATTACAAAACTGCCAGGTGTTACGGCAGATGATATTGGAGTTATTACAATTCAAGAAACAGCTTCATTTGTCGATATCTTAAATGGAAAAGGTCCGCTCGTTTTAAAGGCAATGAAAAATACGACGATAAAAGGCAAAAAATTAAAAGTTCATCAGGCAAAAGAGTAACAAATCCCAACCCTTCTGTATGTAAAAGCAGGAATTTGCTGCTGATCTAACGAAGCTAATACCTGGACTATATACGGAGAGATCTTGGAGGTGCTCGAGATGGAGAAAAAATACTTTACATTAGAAGAAGCAAACGAACTATTACCATTACTAGAAGTAGAATTAGTTACTTTACAGCAAATTCAAAAAAACTTCCAATTGAAAATAAAACAATTGAAGGATTTGAAGACTAATCCAAATCAGGTTCGAGCTGAAAAAGATCGTATATTTACATTAGAAAGTGAGCTTGAGTTTCTACAAATGGAGGCCCAGCTGCATCTACGGAACATCCAATCCAGAGGTGTTCAATTAAAGGGGATTGACTTAGGCTTACTGGACTTTCCTGCAATCATAAATGGAGAGGAAGTTCTGCTTTGTTGGAAACAAGGGGAGTCAAAGATTACCCATTATCATGGTGAGCATGAAGGGTTTGCAGGTAGAAAACCGCTTCACTAAAGTACATTAACTATGGAGGTGAAACGATGGATATTACAGCGATTTTAGGAATGAGCTATGACAGCTTGATAGAGGCCAGTGTAGATAAAAGTCCTGATGAGGTAGTCGTTACAAAGGACGATGAAACATTCTATATTGTCTCAGAGGATAACCATAATCAAACACTAGCATCTTTAGGGTATAAAATTGTTGTCAACACAGGAGAGTAGCTCAGTACTCTCTTTTTTCTAAGAATGGATAGCACAAAATTGAAGTAAATTTGTACAACATCTACTAATAGACTGTTTGAATAATATACATATTCATAGACCTATTTAGATAAATATATTGACAGCATCAAGATTGGCTAACTTTAAAGTGTTGGCATGAAATATGCAATATAACTTAGAGATCTTTATGCTTTTTGAAAGTACATTTTTCTAAAGAATTTAGTTGTTTTATACTTACCATTCTAGAGAAGAGGAGAGATTTTTTTGAAGCGTTTTTCTGAAGGCGAAGTCATTTGGCAGCCAACAAAACAACAGACTGAAAGCACAGTTATGCATCAATATATGAACTGGCTCAAAGCTGAAAAAGAATTATCATTTAAAAATTACAATGATTTATGGAAATGGTCTGTAGATGAACTAGAAGAATTTTGGGGCTCTATTTGGGAGTTTTGTGGGGTGACAGCAACTCAACCATATAATCATGTTTTAGTAGAACGTAAGATGCCAGGAGCTCAATGGTTTGAAGGGGCAAGATTGAATTATGCTGAAAATATTTTTTCTAAGTACCAAGATGAACAAACAGCCATTTATTTCCGCTCAGAGCATATTCGTAAACGTGAGTTAAGTTGGAAGGAATTGCGTGAAAAAGTAGCATCTGTCGCCCATTCATTAAAACAAATGGGGGTAGGGCGAGGGGACCGTGTTGTTGCTTACATGCCAAATGTTCCTGAAACAGTCATTGCTTTTCTAGCAACTGCAAGCATAGGGGCGATTTGGTCAAGTTGTTCTCCTGATTTTGGATCTAGAAGTGTAATTGATCGCTTTAAACAAATAGAACCTGTTGTTTTATTTGCCATTGACAGTTATCAATATAACGGGAAGTTATTTGATAAAACATCGGTTGTTTCAGAGATGCAAAAAGAGTTAAAATCAATTAAACAAACTATTTTAGTTCCATACATAGATGAGGACTCAAATGATAATCAACTAGAGGATGTTATTCCTTGGAGCGATCTTTTAAATCATGAGGCTCAATTAACTTTTGAAAGCGTTCCCTTTGATCACCCGCTATGGATTCTTTATTCCTCTGGAACGACTGGAATGCCAAAGCCGATTGTACAAGGTCACGGCGGAATTCTAGTCGAACACCTTAAGTCGCTAAAAATACATCAAGACCTATCAGAAGATGATTCTATTTTTTGGTTTACTTCAACAGGCTGGGTCATGTGGAATTTACTAATTGGTGGTTTATTGGCAGGTTCTAAAATCGTTCTTTATGATGGAAGTCCGTCGTATCCAAGTATGGATACGTTATGGGAATTAGCCCAAGATGCTAACGTAACATTTTTTGGTACGAGTGCTCCTTTCTTAATGAATTGCCAAAAGTTAAATGTACAGCCACAGAAAAACTATAATCTATCAAACTTAAAAGCATTGTGTTCAACTGGTGCTCCGCTATCTGATAATGGATTTGTATGGGTTTATGAGAATGTTAAAAATGACATCTGGTTAAGCTCTTCTAGTGGAGGAACTGATGTGTGTACAGGATTTGTTGGCGGTGTACCAACTCTGCCTGTTAAGATTGGTGAAATTCAAGGTCCTGCATTAGGTGTTCATGCCGAAGCATTTGATGAAGAAGGAAATACACTTACAAATCAAGTTGGAGAACTAGTTATTACAAAACCAATGCCATCAATGCCACTCTATTTTTGGAATGACCATGATAACAAAAGGTATTTTCATAGTTATTTTGATACGTACCCTGGAATTTGGAAACATGGGGATTGGATTAAGTTTGATGAGAATCGAAGTTGTATCATTTACGGTCGATCGGATTCAACGATTAATCGTTCAGGGGTTCGTACAGGAACAAGTGATATTTACCGTGTTGTCGAAGTATTGGATGAAGTAATGGATAGTTTAGCGATTGACCTTGAAGTTCGTGGTCGTAACTCGTCCTTGTTGCTTTTTGTAGTCTTACAACCAAACACAAACTTAGATGAAACATTAATTACTAAAATAAGAGAGCAGGTTCGGACACATGTTTCACCACGCTTTATGCCAGACAACGTTTTTGCAGTCGAACAAATCCCGAAGACGTTAAACGGAAAGAAAATGGAAGTGCCAATTCGAAAATTGTTATTAGGGTTTGAGTTAGAAAAAGTAATTAATCCTGATTCTATGAGTAACCCAGAGTCACTTGAATTCTTTATAGAGCTCGCCAAAACATTAAAGCAGAAAAATAAAGAAAAATTATTTTAAAGATAGGTAGGCGGAGTCAAAATCTCCGCCTATTGTTGTATTTGTAGAATGGTTATTGAAAGGAATTGGGGTGAAGGAGTATGGGCAGGCTTTTAAAAGAATATACATTTATCATCTACTCTGTCATCTTGTTAATTTACATTTTTAATACATTTCTATCGAGTTTTGTACTAACCTATATTGTCGGAGTATTAACTATTCCGATGATATTTTTATCTTTTTACGGTGCTAATAAGTTATTTAAAGTTTTAAGTAGTATTTTTATCGGAGTAGGTTTAATATTTTTTATTTATACAGGGTTACCATTATATGAAATACCGCTGTATACGATATCAACGATGCCCTTATTGGCTTTTTTGCTTGTTCTACCGTGGATGAATAGTGTAGTACGAGCTGGGCGATTTGACAGAAGGATAAATGAAGTGATGAAGGTAAACGTAGATGATTTAGGAAAGCTTTATGTCAGAAGTTCTTTTACTACATATATTCTTACGACGTTCATTAGCTTGTCGGCTATTTTTTTATCACAAAAAGTACTTCTAGAAAACATGTCTAAAATGGAAAAGAAGGTTAGGAATTCTTTTATCGGTCAATCAACCATGAGAGCATTTTCCCTAGCTCTAATCTGGAGCCCTATGGAAATGATCGTCGCTATAACCGTAGATTCTACGGGTGTAAGTTATTTAACTTACTTACCTTGGTTGTTTTTATGTTCAATACTGATTCTTATATTGGATTGGATTATGAATAAAAATAAATTTAAGACTATTCCTTATGTTCCAGCTAGTGAAGGTTTAAATAGGCCGTTAAACCCTAAAAAAATTACGGTACAAATTGTAAAGTTATTTATTGCATTAACTTTTTTTCTAATGGTTGTCGTATCTCTTGGAAACCATTTTCATTTAAACTTTATTTTATCAGTCACATTAGTTATACTACCATTTTCAATTGTCTGGGCATTGCTAATGAAAAGATGGCGAAGTTTTCTAGCAGTTGGATGGGGAACTTGGAAGGCTCATACAAATAACCTTCATAACTTGGTTACCCTTTTTTTATCTCTAGCGTTTTTTTCCAGTAGTTTAAATGAAACGCCGTTTCTGCAACTCATCCAACAGCCGTTTATAGTTTCTTCAGAAAAACCGCTCGTTATTTTACTTCTTATTCAATTAGCTTATTTTATGATGAGTATGATAGGTGTCCACCCTGTTGCAACGATAGCTGTTTTACTCGAAATCCTACATCCGTTGTTCGATTTCATTAATCCATTAAGTATTGGTATCGTCTTGATTACTACGGGATTAGCAACAGCAACTGTGGGGCCGTATGGTGTAATTGTCACCATTACTTCGATGAGTACAAAACAAAACCCTTACAAAATAACAACCGAAAATATTCCTTTTGCACTCATATACGGTAGTATCGGGGTGTTTATAGGATTTTTATTGTTGTAATAGTTTTGTAAAGGATGGTGAAACTTTGTTGGTGAAAGTAGAGTTTAAAAGCAGAGATATGACAAAGGGGCTGACTCTTATGAGACAGCCCCACTTATTATGATAATAATGAATAACCACCATCAATGCGAATGTTTTGTCCAGTAACCATTGACATATCAGGTTGACAGTAATGGTAAATCAAATTTGCCACTTCTTCAAAAGAAACAATTCTTTTTAGAGGGCTTCTTGTAGCGACATAGGCTAATCGTTCGTCAGCTTTTTCAGCAAACACGGACCGAAATGCTTCCGTATCCATTGAACCAGGAGAGATCGTATTAGCGGTAATCCCATATTTTCCCCACTCGCCGGCAATATAACGGATCATAGCTTCTTCTGCTGCTTTAGCCACACCAATATTTGTATAACTATTGACAGCTCGACTTGCTCCTAGACTCGAAATAGCAAATATACGGCCATATTGTTTTTCTTTCATACCAGAAAAGATATGTTGACTAATTTTTAAAAGAGGGGTGACGTTAACTCCAATTGACTTTTCCCATTCTTCATCAGTGATGGATTCTATTTTAGATGTTTTGGCATATACTGCATTATGAATAAATACATCGATAGAAGGCAGTGAGTCTAACATCGCTTTTAAAGAATCTTTATTACCTATGTCTGCCTGTAAAAGGACGGCTTTTCCACCTTCATTTTCAATAAGTTGTTTTGTTTCTTTCGCTTTTTCTTCATCACGATTGTAGTTGATATAAACGGTATAATTTTCTTTTGAAAATTTCAAAGAAATACTTTGACCTAAACCTTTGTTTCCACCTGTAATTAGAATGTTTTGAGTTTCTATTTTGAACGCCCCCCAGTTTTTAATCAGATAAGAAATAATAACCTTTGTCGCGTATCCTTTATCTCCTACGGCTCAGTCCAGTCCGTACGCCGCTGACTGGACGCTTCCGCTTTCATCATTACCGCTTTAGGATTGTAATTGCACAAGCTGCATTTTCAGCACCTAAAATTCCACCTGCGTTTTGAGCTAATGCAGTTTTAGGTTGTTTTTCGAGTTGTCTTTTTCCAGCTTCTCCTCTTAATTGCCAGACAAGTTCAACGATTTGACCAACTCCAGTAGCTCCAAGAGGATGTCCTTTCGTTATTAACCCACCACTAACGTTAACGGGTTTATGTCCATGAATCGTTGTGTATTCTTGATCAATCCAATTCCCGATTTCTCCAGTAGGGCATAGGTTTAAAGATTCATAAGCCATAAGTTCAGCAGCAATTGTTGTATCGTGTACTTCAAATAAATCGATTTCTTCAGGACCGAATCCTGCCATTTTGTAACCAGTTTGTGCGGCTAAAGCTACAACTCCTAACCCATCGTTTTCTTTTTGGACATTTGTTGATTTTGTTACAGTCGCTTCAACAAAGATCGGTGGTTTGTTGCTATGTTTCTTTAAAAACTCTTCTGTACATAAAATACACGCAGCTGCACCATCACTGACTGGTGCGCACATCATCCGGGTGAGAGGTTCTGAGACGAGTCGGTCATTTAATACTTCTTCAAAAGTTCTTGATTGTTGATATTGAGCATAAGGATTAAGGCTGCCATTGTAATGGTTTTTGACTGCAGCTTTAGCTAAATGTGTTTTGGTAAGTCCTGTACGTTCCATAAAGTTTCTAGCAAATTGAGCATAGATGTCCATAAAAACACTTTTTGATGTATCTTCATTCCTAATTTCATCTGCCATAGCTTCTACGTCAACACCACCCCGAAACGCTTTAAACGTTTGATTTCGATCAGGATGAGTCATTTTCTCGGCACCTAGTATTAGGACACAATCATACATTCCAGAAGAGACGCCTAGCCATCCTAAATGGAAAGCAGTCGAACCGCTCGCACATGCGTTTTCTACATTAAATACTGGAATTCCTCCTAAACCATAACTATTCAAAATTACTTGTCCTCTAATGGTATCTTGACCCGTTATGACTCCAGCGACAGAATTTCCCACATAACCAGCTTCAATGTATTTCTTAGAGATCCCCGTATCTAGTAAGGCTTTATCAATAGCTTCCTTACTGAGAGATTTCAAGTTTCGTTCGAGATATTTTCCAAAAGGTACCATTCCTACACCAGCTATTACAACTTTTCTCATACAAACCTCCATTGTGATTAAACATTAGGTATTAAATTGAATTACTGTTTAATTTTTATTATATTTTCAATATTTAATAAAATCAACAGATTGATAATAAAATAAAGGATTTTTATATAAAAAGGGAAAGATTATTGATAATTATAAATTTTTAAAATATAATTAGTTTAGAATTTATAGTTAATAATTGAACAAAGGTTTGGGAGGTTTAGTAATGAACGTAAAAAGTGAAACTAACTACAAAAAGTTTTGGGATGAAGAAAGAGAGACGAGATCAAAGGAAGAACGTGACATTATCATACTTAACAGAATCCAGGAGCAATTAGAGTATGTATATAACGAACTACCTTTTTATCGTAAAATTTATGACAGCCATAATTTCAAGCCATCGGATGTACAGAGTTTAGATGACTTCACTGAGAAAGTTCCTATCATTACAAAAAAAATGTTAGTTGCAGAACAAAAAGAAAATCCTATTTTCGGTGGATATGCAGGGAATTTTTCAGAAGATGAGATAGCAAGAATTCATGGTTCTAGTGGAACATCAGGTACACCAACTTTTTATCGTGTAAGTAAAGATGATTGGAATAGGGCGGCGGATGTTCATGCGATGGCGCAATGGGCAGCTGGTATTCGTCCTAATGATATTATGCAGATTGCATTTCCATTTGCGCTCTTTTTTGGTGGATGGGGAGTTCTTCAAGGAGCAGAACGCATCGGAGCTACTGCGTTTCCGACGGGGCCTATGGAGACGGAGAGACAACTCGACTTATTGTTTAAAATCCGTCCGACTGTTTTTTCTGCTACCCCTTCGTACTGTCTCCATTTGGCTAAAAAAGGGAAGGAACTCGGATATGACATGGCTAATTGCTCTGTCAAACGGTTGTTGGTAGGTGGTGAAGCAGGTGGCTCATTACCAAATACAAAAAAAGCTTTAGAAGAAGGATGGGGAGCAAGTGTGCATGATTGTGCTTCGACTTCAGAAATGTACCCATTCCAAACAAATGTTGAGTGTGTAGCTCATCAAGGTGTACACGTATATACGGATGAAGTATATGCAGAGATTGTTCATCGAGAAAACCCGAACGTACGAGTAGAAAGTGGGGTAAGAGGCGGCATTGTCTACACTCATTTATGGAGAAAATCGCAACCAATGATCCGTTTCTGGAGTGGTGATGAGAGTTATATAGCTGATGAGACCTGTTCCTGTGGTAGAACGTATCCTCGACTTCCAGAAGGAGTACTTGGGAGATTAGATGATATGTTAATTATTAGAGGAGCTAATATTTACCCAAGTGCCGTTGAAAATATTGTTCGATCCTTTCAATGGAGTGGACCAGAGTTTCAAATCATTGCAGAAAAAAAAGGTGAACTAGATGAAATGACGGTTAAAATTGAATGTCTTGAAGAGAAATATAGTGAGGAACAGATAGGAACTTGGAAACAAGAAGCAGAGGCAAAGCTAAAAGTAAATTTAGGAATTAGAGTAAAGGTTATAATTGTTAAAACAGGTGTATTAGATGAAACGATATTTAAAGCAAAAAGAGTAGTAGACCTTCGTTAAATTATATGAAAACGTTATCAAAAAAACCAAGAGTAATGGAATGGACACTTTTACTCTTGGTTTTATTTTACCTTAATGTTTGTAGTAATTTGTCTACAAAATAATCCGCTATTTCTGTGGGATTTCTTTCTCCATCTGGGTTATACCACTGTTGGATCCAGTTCAGTGCACCTAATATAATAAAACGGGTCATTTTAATATCAATATTACGAAACTCTCCATCTTCCAAACCTTGTTCTAACACTTTGTCTATACATTTAGCGTAATAGGAACGTCTTTTACTAATTTTTAAGAAATTTTCTTCTGAAAAAGTATGCTCTGGGTTATCAATTAAGCTAAATAAGGCATTTTCTTCAAGGGCTAAATTTATATGGAAGCGGATAATTTCTTCGATTTTATTGGTATTACTTTGGTTAGTATCAATTATAGCTTCGATCTTATCGATACTAATATCAAGAATGATTTTGTGGCATTGATATAACAAATCTTCTTTATTTTTAAAATAGTGGTATAAAGAGCCTTTGGTCATCAAAAGCTGCGCTGCGATTTCTTCCATTGTCGTCCCGTAAAACCCTTTTTCTTGAAGAGTTTTGGCAGCTGACCGAATGATTTCTTGCTTTTTCATTTCTACTTTCTGTTTATGTAAAGACATGTAGCTTCACCTCACCATAAATTGATTAATAATTCTGAAATTACTTAAATTATACCACAGATACAAAATTTTAGTTAAAAATTTGAATAATTATTCAATTAATTTCGGTTAGGTCATTGAATTGTCTGAAAATATAAACTATAATTAGGTAAATATTAATTCAATAAGTAAACGAATGTTTAATAAAATGTTGTGGAAGGGGAATTTTATAATGCAAACAATTAATAATGATTTATTGGATCCTCTAGTAGTTGTGGATCCCTATAGTTACTATGAGACGTTAAGGAAACATGATCCAGTATATTGGAACAGCCAATGGGGTGGTTGGATTTTTACAAGTTATGAAGAAGTTAAAAATGGGTTTCAAGATATTAGATTATCTGCAGAAAGAGTGAGGCCTTCTAAAGGAATGGGGAAGGAGAAGCAACAAGAAATGTCTTCAACCTATACGATTTTATCAAATTGGTTAGTGTTTAATGATCCACCAAAACACACAAGACTTCGTATGTTAATGAACAAAGCGTTTACACCTAAAGCTGTAAATAAACTCCTACCTAAAATAGAAGAGACAACCGATTATTTATTAAATGATATGTCTAAAAATAGGGAAGTGAATGTACTACAAAGTTATGCTAGCATTCTACCAATCATGGTCATTTCTGATTTATTAGGAGTGCCAAAAGAAGATAGAAACCTTATTAAAAAATGGTCAGATGATCTTATGTTACTTGTCTTTGGAGCTGCGGAAGTAGAGAACAGACATGAAGTTGCTAAAAACAGTTTATCTGAAATGGTGGACTATCTTAAAGTGATTATAAAAGATAGGAGAGTTAATCCAAAAGAAGATTTAATTTCTGCGCTCGTAGAAGCGTCAGAAGATCAAGATAAATTGTCAGATGATGAAGTAATTTCAACATGTACACTTCTAGTATTTGGTGGACACGAAACGACAACTAATTTAATTGCAAATGGTCTGTTAGCTTTTAACAACCATCCTGAACAATTACAGCTATTAAAGAATAAACCAGAACTCATCAATACTGCCGTAGATGAAATTTTACGTTATGATGGACCGAGTAAAGCGATGGTAAGAGTAGCAAAAGAAGATTTCATATTAAATGATAAAGAAATTAAGATAGGTGACAAAGTATTATTAGTTCAAGCTTCAGCGAATAGAGATCCAGCAGTTTTTGAGCGACCTAATGAATTCGATATCACACGAAGTCCTAACCATCATCTAGGATTTGGTAGAGGAATCCATTATTGCTTAGGAGCTCCGTTAGCATTACAAGAAGGTCGTATAGCCTTAGGTAAGTTTATTGAGAAGTTTCCATCTTATCGTGTTTTAGACCAAAAAGTTGAATGGCAGCCTACTTTTGTAAATCGCGGCTTAAAGTATTTGAATATCAGTTTATATTAAAGTTGTGTTAAGCGCCCAGTTTCAATAATAACTCAAACCTTGGGGTCTATTATAAAAATGGAATGTGGAATTAGAATGTATGAGGAGGGATGTACGTGAAGGAAGATATAAAGGTAACAGTTGACCGCTCTAAATGCGTTGGTACAATGACTTGTATGTATGCATCAAAAGGAATCTTCTATTTAAGAGAGGGAAAGGCAGAAGTTAAAAATTCAGAGTCACATAGCGCAGAAAGTATAATGGAAACAGCAGAATTATGCCCCGTTAGTGCTATTACAGTAATTGATGAAAATACAGGAAAGCAGTTATTTCCTTAAGTACCCATAGTAGAGGTTTAAACAACGAGGGACAAATCCCCTCGTTGTTGTAGTCTTTTAAGACAATCCCAAAAATTAACAACTATTTCGAATAAATAATAAAAACTAACTTTTTAGTTTTTATTATTGACTAAATTTAAATAAAGATATACAATTTGAACAAAAGTTCAGATAATACAGAATATTTTAAATTAATATACAAAACTTTTTCAATTTAATAACCTCTATAGTAAGAAACATGAATTTAATTTTTAACTATTTGTTTGATAAACTACTGTTATGTAGAATATTCGATACATAAAAGAACAATCTACTAAAAAGTTATTTTACCTTAAAGGGAGGTGATTATGAAAATTCTTGATAATTATTTCTACATGGAAGATTGTCAATATTCGTCTAGTGGTACTAAACAATAAAATGAAAGCGTTTACTAATCCTGCTGAATAAGAATGAAGCTTATCTTTTAATAATTTTATATAGGGGGAAATTATATGATTACAAAAAAATTGAACTTAATAATGTTAATTACGTTGTTATCACTTTTATTAGCATTAACAGCATGTGGAGGCTCTTCTGAAACTGGGTCAAGTGAACCAAATGAGGGTGATTCTAATGGCACATCAAGTGCTGAAACTTATACGATAAGAATTCCTGCTGTTGTAAATGAAGATAACTTTGTTGCTGTTGGTTTTAAGAGATTTAAAGATCTAGCAGAAGAAAAAAGTGATGGAAGGTTAAAAGTAGATTTATATTTAAACGGTACTCTTTCTGCTTCTAATGAAGAAGATCTTCAATTACTAAGCGATGGCTCAGTTGAAATCATTGGAATGCCTTCATTTATCGGTGCTCAAGCAGGTGGTATTGATGGATTTAACATCTATGATTTCCCATTCCTATTTGATGGTCGCGAGGATTTTTATAAATTAGCAGAGGGACCTCTTGGACAAGAGTTACAAGAACAGTTTGAACAAGCTACTGGTGGGAAAATTTTAGGATACTATGATATTGGTGGATTATCATTACTGAACAGTAGTCATACAATTAAAGAACCAAGCGATTTAAATGGTTTAAATATTAGAACTCCACAATCGTCGTTATTTATGGATACAGTCTCAGTAATGGGGGGGAATCCAACACCTATTACATTCGCAGAAGTATACACTTCATTACAACAAGGAACAATCGATGGTTTAACAACGACATTACCATTAATGTATGACTCTCAATTCTATGAAGTAAGTAAATATCTTACTGTTACAAATCACGTATTAATTCCATATGTGTTCACAATCAATAATGACTTCTTTGAAGGACTCCCTGAAGATTTACAATCCATTTTATTGGAAGCTGCTGAAGAAATGATTCAATTCTCTAGAGATTTAGTAGTAGATCATGAAGTTACAGCAATAAAAAATCTAAAAGCTGAAGGTGTAGAAGTATATGAATTAACTCCTGAAGAGTATGAAGTTTTCGGAGAAGTAGTTCAAACAGCAATTGAAAAGAACATTGATCTAGTTGGAGAAGATGTATATAACAGAGCATTAGAGTTATTAGGAAAATAAAAATTAGTCCACATGCTAATGCAAAATGCTGTTATCACAATTAAAAGAGGGTGAGGCACCCTCTTTTAAAACAGATTTTCAGCACTTTTGTGTCAGCCTGATTTTATTAATCTTATTTTGAAGAGGGGGGATCAGATTGACAACAGAAAGAAAAAAAATACCTATTGAAGGGTATGTTTGTTTCCTCTTACTTTTAGCCATTACCATCATTATGGGGCTTGAAGTTGTCGCTAGGTATGTTTTTAGTAATTCATTTCGTTGGTCGGGTGAATTATCTAGGTATCTATTCATTTGGTTTATTTTTATCGGAGCCAGCTATGCAATTATTGAAAAAACACATATTCGAATTGAATCGATAAAAATGGCCTTTCCAGTTAAAGTGAGACCCTACCTTGAGTTGTTAGGTAACATTCTATGGTTTGCCTTTTCAATTTTTGTTGCTTATATTGGTTTCAAATACAGTGTAAATATGTTGAGTGGTAAGGGTAATATTTCAACAGCTATGCGAATTCCACTCGGGATTATTTATATATCAATTCCGATAGGTTACACCCTTATGGCATTTCGATTGTTGCAACAAGCCTATAAAGATTTTAAAAGTAATAATCTAGTAAATGCTAAGGAGGAGTGAGTCACTTGCTAATTACTTTTTTATTGTTGTTTACGATGTTCTTCTTACTTATTGCAACGAATATGCCAGTGGCCATTGCCCTAGGTATTTCTAGTCTTGTTGTACTGATTATTAATGACCTTGCGACTTTAAACCTCTTCATTACAGCTTCATTTGGCGCGAGTGATTCATTTCCACTGATTGCAATCCCCCTTTTTATTTTAGCTGGTGAGATTATGAGTAAAGGTGGTATTGCTAAGCGCCTCGTATTATTTGCAGAAAAGCTTGTAGGTTCTTTTACAGGCGGTCTTGGAATAATTACGGTAATTGCTAGTTTTATCTTTGCTGCCATTTCAGGTTCGGGGCCTGCAACAGTAGCAGCTATTGGTGGAATTATGCTTCCTTATATGATTAATAGAGGTTATGCTAAGCCTTATGCAGCTTCTATTGTAGCAAGTTCAGGATCAATGGGTCCTATTATTCCACCAAGTATTTTATTCATTCTTTTTGGAGTTATATCAGGTGTATCCATTGGTGGACTATTTATCGCAGGTATTATCCCTGGAATCCTAATTGGAATTGCATTAATTATTGTAAACTATATTATTTGTAAAAAAGAAGGTTATGTTGGAGGAGAGAAAAGTAGTTTTAAAGAAATGCTCAAAGCATTTTATGACGCTAAGTTTGCTTTATTAGCACCAATTATTGTTTTAGGTGGGATCTATGGCGGAATTTTTACACCGACAGAAGCTGCGGTAATCGCTGTTTTTTATAGTTTAATTATTAGTTTACTTGTTCATAAAGAAATCGGGTTAAAAGATATTCCAGATATCTTTATGCGTACATCAGCGGTTAGCGGTGGAGTTTTAATATTAGTTGGAGCTGCAGCATTCTTTGGTCGCGTATTATCGTTAGAACAAATTCCTCAATATCTATCTGAATTACTTAGTGGTATTTCAACAAATCCAATTGTCATTCTACTCATCATTAATGTGTTCTTACTCCTAGTAGGGATGGTAATGGAAACGATTGCTGCATTGATGATTTTTGTCCCATTATTACTACCAATTGTAGTGAATTTAGGGGTAGATCCGATGCATTTTGGTATAATTGTTTGTATCAATTTAACTTTAGGTTTATTAACACCACCAATGGGAGTTAATGTATTTATTGCTTCTCGAATGGCAGGTATTTCCTTTGAAAAAACGTTTAAGTATTTAGTTCCAATCTTTATTGCGTTACTTATCGTTTTATTAATTGTCACTTTATTCCCGCAAATATCACTTTTCTTGCCAACTCTATTGAGATAAACCTATTAACTAAAAAACTAGATTGATCTGAAATAGGAGGTTAATAATGAAAGCGATTGTGTTAAAAGATGTTGTAAAACCTGGGGAAAAAAAAGCAGATTTATATTTAGAAGAGGTCGAAACTCCAAAGCCAGGCCGAGGTGAAATCCTTGTCCAATTACGTTCCGCCGCATTAAACCGTCGTGATGTTTTTATTCGTTATGGTATGTATCCAGGAATCCAAGTCCCTTCCATACCTGGTGCTGATGGTGCAGGTGTTGTAGCAGACTTAGGTGAAGGTGTCCAAGGATTCGAAGTAGGAAATGAAGTTGTAATAAACCCTGCTATGGGTTGGGGAGACCATCCAGACTTTCCGAAACCTACATTTACTGTACTTGGCGTTCCTATTGATGGGACCTATGCTCAGTATATTAAAATTCCTGCTGAAAATGTATTTCCAAAACCTGCATATTTATTATGGGAAGAAGCTGCTGCCCTTCCACTAGCTGGTCTTACTGCTTATCGCTCTGTTGTAACAAAAGGGAAAGTTAAGGAAGGGGATACAGTCATTATTCCTGGTATTGGTGGTGGAGTTGCCACTTTTGCTCTACAGATTGCAGTTGCTAAAGGAGCTCAAGTATTTGTCACTTCAAGTAGTGAAGAAAAAATTGCCAAAGCTGTTGAATTAGGGGCATCAGGTGGAGTTAACTACCGATCCGAAAATTGGGTAAAAGAATTGAAGAAGTTGTCTGGTGGTGGAGACCTCTTAATCGACAGTATTGGAGGAGATACCTTTAATGACTTAGTGAATCTTGCAAAGCCTGGAGCAAGAATTGTCTCATTTGGTGCAACACTAGGTCCAGTAAATAACCTATTAATGCCTCGAGTTTTCTTTAAACAACTTCATATTATGGGTTCAACGATGGGTACACCAGAAGAGTTTGCTGAAATGCTTTCTTTATATGAAAAAAATAAAATCCGCCCTGTTGTAGATCAAGTCTACCCATTAGAACAAGTAGATGAAGCACATATACAAATGGAAAAAGGAAGCCAGTTCGGTAAGATTGTTTTAACCATTCCTCAATAATGCCCAATTTCATTCCCCCACATAAGTCCATAGATTTAGTGGGGGAATACATACATACTCAATCACTTTTTAATTATAAACGGAGGATTAATCTTTGAAAACAAAAGAACTATTTGACCTTAAGGGTAAAACTGCAATTGTACTGGAGGCTGGCGCGGGTTAGGTGAACAAATCGCAATTGCCCTAGCAGAGTTTGGTGCCAATGTTGTTGTATATTCGAGAAAGATTGAAGACTGTGAAATAACGAGTCAAAAACTTCGTGAATTAGGTATTAAATCTTTAGCGATCAAATGTGATGTGACAAATCCAGATCATGTAAATAATGTATTATCAGAAACAATAAAAGAGTTTGGAAAAATTGATATTTTATTTAATAACAGTGGCGCAACATGGGGTACACCACTAGAAGATTCCAAGAAAATGGCTAAAGCTGTTTTAGAAGAGAGCGAAGAAGCTATTTTAGCTCAAACTCCATTAAACCAGTTTGGTTCTGATGATGACCTAAAAGGAGCTTCTGTTTTTTTAGCATCCAACGCTAGTGCATATGTTACTGGAGCTATTATAATGGTAGATGGTGGATATAGTGCCATGTAACTACTATTTTAAAAAATAAAAACAACAAATAGATTAATTTACAGCTGACATCTTTTCATTAATATTCTCTTATTTCCATTACAATACTTCTACTATTCTTCTAATAGTTATTACATTCCTCTTTCGATAAAATCCATATAAAAGCCTCCACCTACTCGGTAATAAGTGGAGGTTTGACCTCTTTTTAATTCGTAGTAAAATTTAAATGATTTAAGTTTATAATAATAATTCTGAATAATCCTATATATAAGTTTCAAGAAAGTCTTCAAATCATATAAATTATTTAGGAGGAATGATGAATAGTGACCAAAATAATGGACAATAGAGGGTACTAAAAATACTGGAATGAGGAAAGAGAAACATTAGATCCTCATAAAAGAAATGGACTTATCCTAAAGAGAATACAAAACCAATTAGAGTACGCCTTTAACACATTACCTTTCTATCGAAAACATTTTGATCAACATAATTTTAAGCCATCTGATGTTAAAACCTTAGAAGACTTCACCCTGAAAGTACAATTATTACTAAAAATATGCTTGTAGCTGACCAGCTAGAATCAGCGCCATTTGGAAGTTATGCTGGACCTTTTAAGTCTAAAGATATTGCAAGAATCAAGGTTCAAGTCGTACATCTGGAACACCAACATTCTATCAAGTAAGTAAAGAGGATTGGGAACGTGCGGCTGAAGTTCATGCGATGGCTATGTGGTCAACAGGGCTAAGACCTGATGACACGATCCAAATCGGTTTTCCTTTTTCGTTATTTTTTGGAGGTTGAGGTGTATTGCAAGGCGCAGAACGAATTGGATCTACGGTTTTTCCACTAGGAGCCATCGAATCTGATAAACATCTAGATATGATCAATAAAATTAAACCTTCAACCTTTTCGGGGACTGTCTCTTATTGCATGCATTTACTTATGAAGGCACGTGAAAAGGGAATGAATTTAAAAGAAAGTTCAGTTACAAGGTTAATAGCAGGCGGAGAGATTGGAGCTTCTTTACCAAATACGAAAGAAATATCAAGAGGCTGGTTTGGGGCCAGGATATTGATGTTTTTGAAATTCATGATGCAGCAGCATCATCAGAGCTAATGACTTATGAAGAACTGGGATTATGTGATCATGGAAATGCTGTCCAAT
Source organism: Alkalihalobacterium elongatum (assembly GCF_019024285.1). Classification (GTDB taxonomy): domain Bacteria; phylum Bacillota; class Bacilli; order Bacillales; family Bacillaceae_F; genus Alkalihalobacterium; species Alkalihalobacterium elongatum. The sequence goes on along the minus strand of NZ_WMKZ01000003.1, from coordinate 232,482 downwards.
TAATAGTAGACAAAATTACTTTCTTGAATGGTTCTAAGCCAGTAAATACGAGTGGAGGACTTGAGGCAAAGGTCATCCTGTTGGAGCAACTGGTATTGGTCAAATTTGTTAGTTAGTTTTCCAATTGAGAGGTGAGGTTGGTCCAAGACAAGTAGAGAATGCAAAGGTTGCTTTATCTGAGAATGCTGGTGGGTTTTTAGGTCAGGAAAACGCAGCAAGTGCGATTACAATTTTAAAAAGGTAGGAGGCAATTATATGAGAGAAGTTGTTGTTATCGAAGCAGTACGGACTCCGTTAGGAAAAAAAGGGGGAATATTTAGCAATATTCGTTCAGATGAGTTGGCGGCTTCTGTACTAAAAGAAGTCGTGAACAGGTCTGAAATCGAACCAGAAACGATTGAAGATGTCATAATGGGCTGTGTTACTCAAGTTGGGGAACAAGCAGCCGATATTGGTAGACTTGCAAGTCTTCTAGCAGGTTTTCCTATTGAAGTTCCTGGAACTACAGTTGATAGACAATGCGGGTCTAGTCAACAAGCCATTCATTTTGCTGCTCAAGCCATTCTTAGTGGTGATATGGATGTAGTTATTGCTGCTGGTATCGAAAATATGACAAGAGTTCCGATGTTTTCAAATTTTTTAGGACCTGTTGATTTTCATCCAGATTTAACTTCTCGATTTAAGATGACAAACCAAGGAATGTCAGCAGAATGGATTGCTGACAAATGGGAAATTAGCCGCGAAGAAATGGATCAATTTGCTTATGAAAGTCATCAAAAAGCGATTAGAGCAATGAATGAAAATAGATTTAAAACAGAAATTCTACCAATTGAAGTAATCAATGAGGCTGGGGACAAGGAGATAATTACTAAAGATTCTGGACCTCGATTTAATACAAGTATAGAAAAACTTAGTACTTTATCACCTGTGTTTAAAGACGGTGGAAAGATACATGCAGGAAACTCAAGTCAAATAAGTGACGGTGCGTCTGCTGTTTTGCTTATGGAAAAACAAAAAGCTATTGAGTTGGGTTTAAAACCAAAGTTTAAAATACTCGCAAGGTCAGTCATCGGCTCAGACCCGACTCTTATGTTAACAGGACCGATTACGGTAACAGAAAAGATATTAAAAAGAACGGGTCTATCAATAGAGGATATTGATATATATGAGGTAAACGAAGCTTTTGCTTCCGTCCCAATGGCGTGGTTAAAAGAAACAGGTGCTGACCCAGAAAAGTTAAACCCAAATGGTGGAGCTATTGCACTCGGTCATCCACTAGGGGCAAGTGGTACTCGATTATTTACAACTTTGCTTCATGAGCTCGAAAGAACAGGTGGAAAGTATGGATTACAGACGATTTGTGAAGGACATGGGATGGCTAATGCTACAATAATTGAAAGAATTCAATAATGATTGGAGGTAAAGTCATTTGGTAGAAGGAAATATTCAACTAAATCATATCGTTGATGCTTTAGTGCACCAAGTATCAAGAAAACCTAATCATACCTTTATAAAATACAAAAGGAAGAGCTTTTCATATCAACAAGTAGATGAACGTTCAACACAAATTGCCCACGTATTGTCGTCTAAAGGTATCAAAAAAGGTAGTCATGTTGCGTTATTATTAAAAAATCACCCTGATTTTATTTTCATATGGTTTGCACTAGCTAAATTAGGAGCTGTCATGGTTCCCGTAAATACACATATTAAAGGAGACAGTTTAAAACATATTTTAAACCATTCGGATTCTCATTTACTAATTTATGATAAAGTTTTTGAGGAAAATATTAGTAACGTGAAACAAAGTCTATCTGACAAAATAAAGATCATGAATAAATTATCCATAATAGAAGAGAGTTTTAACTATAGTAAAACAATTAAGCCCGCAAATATATCGCAACAGGACCCAATGTCAATCATTTACACATCTGGTACTACGGGTCTCCCAAAAGGAGTTATATTATCACATTTCACTTACATTAATACAGCATTAAAATTCGTCGATGAATATGGAAAAGTTAAAGAAGAAGATATTTTATATACTTGTTTACCTTTATTTCATTGCAACGCACAACAGTTATCTACAATGGGAGCTCTATTAAAAGGAGCACAGCTCGTTTTATCAGAACGCTTTAGTGCCTCTAATTTTTGGAAAGAAGTGAAAGAAAGCAAGGCGACGTTTTTTAATTACATTGGTTCGATGTTAACTATTTTATATAAACAAGAGCAAAGCATGACAGACCGTGATCATTCAGTAACTAAAGTATTTGGAGGAGCTGCACCGAAAGAAATATGGGAAGGGTTCGAAAAACGATTTAATTTAAAGATCCTAGAAGGGTATGGACTTAGTGAAGTAGCGACTGTAAGTATGTGTAACACGTTGAGAGACCAAAAAATAGGTTCAATTGGGAAACCTTTATCTCACCTAGACGTGAAAATTGTTGCTCCAAATCGTAAGGAATTACCACCTAATACAGATGGTGAAATTGCCATTCGTGCAAAACAAGAAAACACGATATTTTCAGGGTATTATAAAATGCCAGACAAGACCGCTGAGGCAGTTGAAGACGGCTGGTTTTTCACAGGGGATAGAGGTTCTGTGGATGAAGAAGGCTTCTTTTACTTTAAAGATAGATTGAAAGATTGCATACGTTACAGGGGGGAAAATATCTCTTCTTATGAAATTGAGAAGATTATTAATAAGCATCCAGATGTAGTAGAAAGCGCAGCTGTTGGTGTTCCTTCTGAACTGTCTGAGGAAGATGTAAAGGTATATTTAATATTAAAAAGTAATATAGACGAAAAGAAATTCGACTTTGAAAAATTCATCAAGTATTGCGAACAAAATATGGCTTATTATATGATACCACGCTATATAGAACTTCGTCACAAATTTCCGAAGACAGCAACCGAGAGAATCCAAAAGTATGAATTACGGAAAGAAGGTATTGATTCGGCGTGGGACCGTGAGAAGCATAATATTAAGAAATAAGAAATGTGGAGCCTGACATAACATGCATTTTTATCTAGTTTGTCTTTCAATTTAGTTATATATCAAATGATACGATATATTGCTAATTAAATATTATTTTAATTAAAGGGAGAGTGCATAACATGGGTTTAAGAACAGGACTATTTTTTATGCCAGATCATCCAGAAAAAGAGAATACGACTTTAGCTTTAAAAAGAGACATAGAACAAATTATTTATGCTGAAAAATTAGGATTTGATGAGGTATGGATGGGGGAGCATCATTCGGGAGGAAGAGAAATCGTTCCATCAGCAGAAATTATGTTAGCTTATGTTGCAGCGCTTACTAAACGTATTACATTAGGGACGGGTGTCGTTTCACTACCTTACCACCATCCATTTCAAGTAGCTGAGCGAATTGCCTTTCTAGAACACTTAACGGAAGGCAGACTAATATTGGGGGTAGGTGCAGGAGGATTACCAAGTGATATGGAATTATTTGATATTGCTCCTGAAGAAACGCGTCCAATGATGAATGAATCATTAGAAATGATTATGAAAATATTTAGTACGGAAGGACCTGTTTCTCATAAAGGAAAGTATTGGGAAATGAACGAAATGGAGCTAAATGTAAAACCATATACAAAGGGCGGACCACCAATGGCAATTGCCGGTTTGGCAACGTTAAACAGTTTTACTCTTGCTGCAAAACATGGTATTTCTCCATTAAGTGTAATGTTTTCTCCAGTCCATGTTCTTAAACAACACGGCGAAACATTAGATGTAGTTGCAGCTGAACACGGTCGGCCTTCACCACGACCTGATTGGAGAATCACTCGAGTTGTTTATGTAGCTGAAACTACTGAACAAGCTTGGGAGGATATTAGAGCAGGTGCAGAAGAAACGTATTATGATTACCTCTTTGGGTTAGGGTTAAGACCGCTTGCGAAAGTAGACCCAGATATGCCTGATGAGGATGTAACATTAGAATATATGGCCGAAACGGGTCCATGGATTATAGGAAGTCCTGATGATTGTGTTCGAAAAATTAATAACCTAAAAAAAGAAATAGGTGAATTTGGTACGTTATTAATAACTACTTATGATTGGACAACAGTAGATAAGTGGAATAAATCACTCGAGTTGTTTATGCGTTATGTAAAACCTAGAATTTAAATATAATATTTTTTGAAAGCGTTTTCTATTAAAGGGGGAAGGGTATATATAATAAGAATTTTATATTTTCCTCCTTTTTTATTTTTCTAATCTTAGTAATAAAAATCGTTCAATTTCAGTAAATAAGGAAATATGAAATGACTTGAATACAAGAAATATAGGGACTTCGCCAAAGTGAAGAAATGTCTCTTCAAAGGGTAGAGAGTAAAGAGTTGCAAAACATAAATTTTATGGAAAATTAACAGTAATAGAAAGAATTGATTGTATAAGTAGTCCCGAATAGTTTTCACCCAACAGGTGCAATTGCTAGAAAAGCAAAATATGATGAAAATGTTAAATTAATTGAATTCATTCCAGCAAATTTTATCATCGGTAGGGATCGAGTAAATGGTCGTAAAGTAGTTGTCGGTGCAGATGTTACCAATTCGAGGTGGAGCCGCAGACGAATTAATCCAGTGAAAACAAATTTATGCTAAACGATTGGGCGATAGGACAGGTGGAGAAGGAAGTGTAAATTACCTGGATACTGAAGGACATACGTATATTCTAATTAACCCTGCATGGAATTTAGTCATAGCTAATATGGAATGAGTGCTTGTCGTTTCTGCTTGTTTAGGATCAGTTGCGGGACTTGGAGATACTAGAGTAGCACCTTCTCATTTCTAAGTTATGGTTGAAAAAACCTTCAGCTTTTTGTAGCAGCGCAGGGCCCCCTGTTGTCACCTTTAGTTTGGGACAGGAATTAACGAAGGAGGAGTTAGATAGTGTACAAGTGAATGCTCAAGTAGAGCGATAGATATTTTTGTTTAGTACGAAGAGGAGGCATTTTCACAAATTCAAACATTTTTATCATACCTACCTTCTAACGATTGGCAAGCTCCACCAATCATTGAGAGTAAAGACGACCCTAATCGCAGAGTGGAAAGACTGATTTCAATCATTCCTAAACATCGTAGGTCCCCCTATAAAATTCGCGATATTTCAAATATTATCTGCTATAAATTCAATTTTGTTAAGGGAAATTATTATGGTTGGAGGTACAATAACCGTGAGTTGCGAAGTTAAATGGGTATCCTGTCCGTGTCTTACCCATACGTCAATAGAAGAGGGCTAACTTCGGAGAAGTTAAAGCGATTTTTAGATCTATGTCAAATGTTTCACTTACCAGTTGTCGATGAAGTAGATCACCCTGAAATGGTTATAGGTCTTACATCTGAAGAAAAGGGAATGATCCGAAAAGGGGAATGAGGAATATCAGCAAGCAAAATGACGATGGTCGAAATAATCCTTCGACGTGTTTTTGGAGTTGGTTGTGCTGAAATGACGAATGAACATGGTTTGAATTTACAGTATGCGTGGCTGTCAGGAGAGTAGGTTCTTTATCTTTATCAGTGAAGGAGAGTACATTTAGCTTGTCTTCGGGAATTAAAAGCTAGTGATAGTCCTGAAGCACTATTAAATGAATTGATGGTAATAGGATATTATTTAATGCTTCTTAAGTTGGGCTTTAATGTTATAAACGATCGATCAGTTTGGATCTTACCTATACTACTACTTTTATTAAAGTTACAGATAGGGTCTTAACGGAGAATTTATATTGTTGTTAAGCAGTATGAAGTTATTTATAAGCAGATATTAAAGGTGAAATGCTAATTTGGCGAATTTAGTAAGGCACAAATACTTAGTTCACACTCTTTTTTGACTCTTTTGACAATAGTGTTGAATAATGATAAGTTTGTTTTAAAATTGGGAATAGAAAAAGGGAGAACCAATGGAAAGAAAAGATAAATACTCAATTAGTGAAATTGCTTCGATGTTTGATATTACATCAAGAACGATCCGTTATTATGAACAAGTCGGTCTGTTAAAATCCGAAGAACGAGAAGGTCCAACGCAACAACGTTATTTTACAGACAGTGAACGGCGTAGGTTAAAATTAATTTTGCGTGGAAAGCGCCAAGGGTTTAAATTAGAAGAAATTAAAGAAATGATTGACCTTTATGAGTCAAACCCGACAGGTGAAAAGGAAAAACAGCGTATCTTACAATATGCTGATGAAAAGATAGCTGAAATTACAGAAAAAATTCATGAATTAGAAGTGATGAGAACCGAGATTGAAACTAATCGCCAACGGTTTTTAGAAGAAAATACGAACTCACCGAAGGGATAAATTGAAAATCTCCTTATAGTTACTTTCAGTATCTATAGGGAGATTTTTTTTTACCATTGGAAATGAATAAATATTTTGACAAATCAAAATCCGAATGGTAAAATTTCCATAAGTTGACGTTAACGACAACTATAACTCTTATTCTAGTAAGATTTTATTCTATCAAATCAAGGAGGACTTTAATGACGACGATTCATGGATTTTTAGAAAGAAATGCGAGGAAATTCCCTAATAAAGAAGCATTTATTACTTCAACAAACCGCTTAAGTTATCTTGAAATGAATGAAAAGGCAAATCAGATGGCCCGTTACTTACAAGGTCAGGGTATCGGAAGTGGTGACCGAGTCGCAATTATGTCGAGAAATAATGAGCACTTCTTGTATTCATATTTTGCTTTATTAAAATTAGGTGCTACCGTTATGCCGCTTAATGCTCGATTAACAGCAGGCGAGGTTAGTACTATTCTAAAAAACGTTGATGCTAATGGACTTCTTTTTGAAAGCGTTTTCATCAATGTCATTAAGGAAATGGTCAAGGAATGGTCACCAGCTTATTTACATACGATTGAAAGTGCAAGTGAAGAATCTATGCAACTTGAAAAGTCAGATTTAAACCTCTCTATGAAAACAACCGATATTTGCGAAATTTTATTTACATCAGGAACTACAGGAGTACCTAAAGGTGTTTTATTTTCTCACGAGAGAATGGCAGCAGTAGCAGCCGCTATAGCCATCGAACAGAACTTTTCAAGGGATGATAAAGTTCTCACCATGATGCCGTTATCTCACTCGGCGCCGTTAAATGCTTATTTTATTGCCCCTTTATACTGTGGAGCCGCTTTTGTCATTGGTGATTTTGCACCGAAAGCATTTTTAGAATGGATTGATAAAGAAAAAACAACATTCACCTTTGCGGCACCAGTTGCCTATTTATTGGCTGCTAAAGAACCAAATATAAAAGATTATGTTTTTTCTAGTATGCGAGGGTTTGCATACGGAGGTAGTGCGATGCCTTTAGCTTCGTACGAATATGTTGCAAACGCATTTGGAAATACAAACTTCTATCAAGTTTACGGTTTAACAGAAGCGGGACCTAATGGATGTATGCTAAGACCAAAAGAGCACTTAATAAAGTCAGGAAGTATCGGAAAACAAGCGACTGTTAATATGGAAATGAAAGTAATACGTGAAGACGGTTCACAAACAGCCCCAGGCGAATATGGTGAAATTTTGCTAAAAGGGGACTCGTTAATGCTAGGTTATTATAACAATGAGCAAGCGACAGCTGAAACTGTTAAGGATGGTTGGCTGTACACTGGGGACATTGCCTATACCGACGATGACGGATACGTATATATCATTGATCGTAAAAAGGATATCATCATCCCTGGTGGTGTGAATGTTTATCCGAGAGAAGTTGAAGAGGTGTTGACTAAGCACCCTGCCGTATATCAGGCATGTGTTGTTGGAATCCCAGATGAAGAGTGGGGCGAAACAGTAAAAGCCGTTATCGTTTTAAAGGAAAATGAAAACTGTTCTGAAGCAGATTTAAAAGGTTATGTTAAGAACCACTTAGCAGATTATAAACATCCTCGTATTTATAGTTTTGTAAAAGAACTGCCATTTAACGCTAGTGGAAAGCTACTAAAACAAAAAGTAAAGGAGATGTAAGAGAATGGGGAAAAACGTGATCGAAGAACAAAGCAAGCTTGAATACGGAAAATGGGAAAGTGGGAATGAGGCCAACTGGTATACAGATGATCCTATTTTAACTCGCTATGCTAAACGTTATTTATCTAGTGCGATTTTTAATTATGTAGAAGAGGCTTTTACAAAAACAGGGGCTTTAGCGGCAGGACCGATGGATAAACGTGCGGTACACACCGACCGTGATGGTGCACCTCGATTAATCCGATATAATAAGAAGGGTGAAGAAATAAACGAGGTTTGGTACAACGAAGGTTATCGCCAGACGGTTAAGGATGGATATGGAACAGGAGTTGTTGCTTATCGCTATGATGAAAATGCACCTGAAAAAGTACCGTTCCTAGTTAATGCTATCTTAATTTACTTAATGTGTGAAACAGAACCTGGATTTACTTGTCCTGTTGGATTGTCTCAATCAGCAGCGTTTGTCCTTGAAAAGTTTGGATCTGAACAACAAAGGGCAGATTATTTATCACTACTAGCGTCATGGGATCCAGAAACACATCAAGAAGGAGCAACATTTTTAACAGAAATTCAAGGGGGGTCTGATGTTGGGGCCGCTACAACTGCTGCTGTTAAAAATGGTGATCATTATTTATTAACGGGAGAAAAATGGTTTGCGAGTAATTGTGATGCTGAAGTAGCAATCGCTTTAGCACGAGTGAACGATAAGCCAGGAACTAAAGGGCTTGGTTTATTCCTTGTTCCACGCACGTTGCCTGATGGAACGCGAAATAATATAACGATACGCCGGTTAAAAGATAAGCTAGGTGTTCGAGCTGTTGCAAGTGGTGAACTTATTTTTAATAATGCAGTTGGTTATTTAATCGGTGATGAGGATAAAGGCTTTAAATATATGGCAGAAGCCCTGAATGTTTCTCGGTTGGGAACAGGGATTTCTGGTGTCGCATTAGCGAGACGTGCCTTTCTCGAGGCTGCAATTTATTCTGAACATCGTGAAGCTTTCGGACAACGAATTAACCGCTTTCCGATGGTTCGTGAAACATTAGTGAAGATGATTACAGAAATTGAAGCAAGCTGGGCAATTTCTGCACAGATGATTAAATTGTTTGATGACGTTCACACGTTTGATAATAAAAATGCTGAGAATTACACATTACTAAGAATTTTACTATCATTAGTGAAATACCGTGGCAGTGAATTAGGTGTTTCTGCAACAAAGGACGCTTTAGAGCTTCACGGTGGTAATGGTTATATCGAAGAGTATGTAACGCCTCGTCTCCTTCGTGATGCTGTTGTTAACCCAGTTTGGGAAGGTACAGCCAATATTCAAGGACTAGAAATTTTAAAGACGTTACAAAAAGCAGGTCCAAGTAGTTTTATAAAGGATCTCCGTGAAACGCTTGATCAAATAAATAATCCTTCATTAAATGATTATAAGAACTCACTTCAGCAAGAAGTTATCCGTGTTGAGGAATTACTCACTCATACATTGAGTCAAGATGAATACACACAAACAGCCTTGGCGAAAAAGCTAGCAGACTTTATGTACGATGTTTATGCAGGTGTTCACTTACTTGAGGAAGCTCAATATGATCTTGAAACGAGTTCCGATGGTCGCAGAGCACTAGCTGTAGAACAATGGATTAAGCTCGTATTTGATCGCTCTCCTGACCGCGGTATTCTAGCAAACGAAAGTATTACAGATGGCGTTTTTGAAGCGTTAGTATGCTTCGGAAAACACTCTAGTTAAAACCCAACTAAATAAATATTGCACCACACTTCTGCCAAACTTCACTCAAGTGATATCAGAGGTGTGGTGCTTTTTATTCGTCTCCATGGAACAGCTGGGTTGGTAGATAATGTATGAACCAACTATTAAAAGCGAAAAATAGTTTGGACTTAAAATTTACAGTAAACATCTTTGCAGAGGAGATGATCGTGTGCTTCCTCAACAACGACCTGTAATCGGCATTACTAGTACGGTTGAAAAGCATAATAATCTATCATCAGTGCATGTTCATGAAAAGTATATTGAAGCGGTTTTGCAGGCTGGCGGAGTTCCAATAGTAATCCCAATCGGTCCAGTAGAAATGGTCAAGGATTGGGTTGCAATTTGTGATGGTATTATCTTAAGTAGTGGTGAAGACGTGGACCCATATCATTTCGGTGCAACTCCACATCCGTTGTTACAAAAAACATATAATAAACGTGACCAACTGGAAATTGAACTAGTAAAAAAAGCACAAAAGCCAATCTTAGCAATTTGTAGAGGAATTTCTATATTAAATGTTGCTTTCGGTGGAACACTTTTGCAAGATATTGAGGCCAGTAACCAAGAAGCTATTAAGCATTTTCAACTGGCAGAAAGACCCGAAGCAACTCATCAAATTAAGATCAATGAGGATAGTTGGTTATACGATGTTTTAAAAGTAACAAATACACGTGTTAATAGTATGCACCATCAAGCAATTGACAAGATAGCAGCCAATTTTAAGGTGGTGGCCAATGCCACAGATGGTGTAATTGAAGCGATTGAGGGGGTTGGTGCATCCTTCATGGTGGGGATCCAATGGCACCCTGAAGAAATGGCAAGCAATGATCCAAACATGGCTGAGTTATTTAAGGCGTTTATAGCTAAATGCACTCATTAGGTAAATTAGCAAATTTTTCGTAAAAAGTTTCTTTATAATACTTTTAAAGGTGGGAATAAATTGATGCAAAAGAAGAGATATGTTTGGTACGCCAGTTACGGTTCAAATTTAAGTAAAGATCGATTTTTATGTTATATACGAGGTGGAAAACCTGAAGGGTCTAATAAAGAAGAAATAGGTTGTCGAGACGATACGCTCCCACAAAAAGAAGCGTCTCATATTATCCACTATCCAATGTATTTTGCAAAAAACGCTGATAGGTGGCAAAAACAAGGTGTCGCTTTCATCGGCTTAACTAAAGATCAAGATCAACGAACGTATAGCCGTAAATATTTAATTACAGAAGAACAGTTTTTTGATGTCGTTAAACAAGAAAATAATGGGATAGAATTAGAGATAAATTTAGATGAAGTAAAAAAAGAAACTTATAAAACTCTTCGCGATTCGTGGTATGGAACAATTTTATATGTAGGTGAAGAAGACGGGTATCCGATTTTTACGTTTACGGCTGATTGGGACTTAGATGTTCCTTTCCAAAAACCGTCAGAACCATATTTAAGCATGATCATAGAAGGGTTAAAAAAGCATGTAAAGCTAGACGATGCTAATATTGTTGAGTATCTTATAGCAAAACCAGGTGTAAATGGAAACTATGATCGTACCAGTATTAAAAAGTTGATTAGATAATGATTTTATAATAGACAATTGATTTATTAAGAAGAAGGGAAACAAGTCAAACAAATTGAATATTATATATAATAAGCTTTACTTTTGTTAGGTATCTAACCCATATAAATCAGCAAAAAAGGAGGTAATAATGACTGTTATTCCAAAACCTGCCTCAACGGTTGTATTGATGGATCATTTATCAAGAGTATATTTAACGCAACGTCCAAAAACTATGAAGTTTCTAGGTGGTTATTACGTTTTTCCAGGTGGAGCAGTTGAACCAGAAGACTACATAGTAGGCAGCGAGTATATTATAAACCATAATTCATCTGAGACTTTTAGCGTTGCCCACTATGTAGCAGCTGCGAGAGAATTATTCGAAGAAGTTGGTATATTTCTAGGAACGCAAAAAGGCGGACGACCCGTTAATTTTACAGTAGAACAAGAAATGGAATATCGCCGTCTTTTACTAGAAGGGAAAGTATCTTTCTTAGATATATTAACTCGTGAACAATGTTTTCTTAACCTTAGTCACTTACAGTATTTCGGTTATCGGCTAACTCCAAAAGGGAACCCTGCGCGCTTTGATACACGCTTTTTTCTTGCTAAACTCCCTGATGGACAAAGCCCAAAACCTGACCTTCATGAAGTTGATGACGCTTTTTGGGTTACTCCTGAAGAAGCATTAGCCTTATATGAAAAAGGTGAGTTACCGATGGTATCCCCAACCGTTATTTCACTTCGTACCTTGGTGAATCACCAACAAGGAGAGCCACTGATGATGCCCGAGAGACAAAGAAGAAATGGCTAGAGTGATTAGGAACCTACGATGAAATAATTTAGGTCTTTTTGTCCTACAGTACCTTCATTAATTAGTTTAATGAGGTGGGCTTCTATTGTTTTCTTGGCAACATAAAAAACACTAGGATGAATGGTATTTTCATAGATTTTTTCAGTCAGTTGAGTAGCGGTTAGATACTCATGATTAACCAATAAAGATTTGATTTGATTTTCACGTTGAAGTCGCCGTTTTAATACGAATTCGAGTTGTTCGTAAGGGTTTTTAATCCATTGCCCGTGACCAGGTCCAATACATGTCAGCTTGAGGCGTTTTAAGCGATTGAGGGTTTGGATATATTCACTCATATTTCCTTCGGGTGGTCCAATCCATGTTGTTCCTTCAGCAACAATATTGTCTCCAGCTAGTAAGATTTGTTCGGAAGGAATATATATATTGATTTGACCTGATGTATGTCCTGGCCCATGAAGCACTACTAGCTTAAGAGAGGCTATATTTAAAGTAGCTTCATCTGCTATATATGAGATCTTTGATATAGGTGAGATGGCTTCGATTATTCCTCGTTTTTCATTTTTATGACAGTATACGGTGGGTGACCAATCGCTTAATTGCCGAACGCCTGGTGCATGGTCACGGTGGGAATGGGTAAGAATAATTTTTTCTGGTCTAGCTAGATGATTTTGCTCGATTGCTTTTTCAATTTCTACCTTCGTCTCTTTACGATCATACCCTGCATCAACTAGTAAACTTTCATACTCGTTACCGATTAGGTAACAATTTGTGGTGGTATGGGGGTATAACGTTGGGGTAGGAACAGGAACTTGAATGATTTTCGCTTTATGACCTAATTGCATAAACACCTTCCTTTCACTTTTTTTACATCAAACTACCATTTACTAACGATTCTTCTTCTTTCAAGAAATTCCTTCTTAAAAATGACTAGTTAAACAACATAATAAATAGGGTCATGAAACTACTTTTAGTATGAGGAGTCAAAAAATGAACCTATATGTGTTAACGATTATTTCCCCTCTAGTGTTTTTGCTTTACCAAGTTATCATTGATTTTGTAGATCTTTTTCCTTTTAATGATATAAAGGCAAGAGATAAGCGCTTACGAAAATTTGAAATATTAGGAAATTATCCTCCACTCATTATTATTGCGTTATGTTTTTACTATAATACAAGCTGGAGTGTGTGGGTTGGTTTTGGTTTAACAAGTATCATACTCATAATGCATGTATTTGCTTGGTGGTTTCCTTATTTTACTGGTTATCCTAAAACCGTAAGAAAAGATTATGAGCAGTATTTTATGAGAACCTATAAATTTTTACCGAAAATAAAAAATCATATTGTACCAGATGCAGAGCACGTTGGTGTTGGTGTGCTACTACTAGTAACTTTTATTGTCCAAGCGATGTATCTATTTGGATAAATATTTTAATTAAAATAAAATCCCCTCTGTATACAACTTATAATAGTTGCTTCTTAAATGAGGGGATAATTGTCTTAGCTTTTCAGGATTAGATTGAGTTTAAGCCAGGAATTATTGTTGCGAATTTTGTCTGCCTGTTGGCGAAATTGCTTTTTCTAGCTCTTCTTTTGATAACATATTATCAGAAGTCATTCCATCATTATATGGATTTCCTTTTTGACTTCCGTTTTTCTGGTTCATTCGCTTTTTGTTGTTGGTCAATTTATTCACTCCTACTCATAATATCTTCACTTCATATGATGGCAATTATCAATAGAATTTATGCTTAAGCATTAAGCAACATTCTTTAAGTAAAGAGCCTTTAATATTTAGTCTAAAAGTTTGTAGCTCTCACTCAATAAAATTTATAGAAAATGTGAATGCACTACCAAAATGAACATGAAGTAATTATGATTAAGGTAAGAAAAGATTTGGGGGTGATCAAATGAGAATTGTAACTGCCGAAGAAATGTATACTATTGACAATTACACTTTCCAACAAATCGGAATAAGTGAAGATACATTAATGGAATGTGCTGGACAATCAGTCACAAAGCATATAATGGAAAAGATAAATGCTCATCAACCTATTGTAGTCCTTGCAGGCGCTGGAAACAATGGCGGTGATGGGTTTGTAATTGCAAGAATTTTAAAAAGCTATGGATATACTGTCCAACTATGGGTCATACCGCCATATGAAAAAATAAAAGGGGCAGCAAAGCATGCTTTAGAAGTATACATAAGATCGGGGTACCGTGTTGATTACTTTTCTGGTAATGAAGAACGATTTTTTACGTTATTGTCTACTTACGATGTTATTATTGATTGTCTTTTAGGAATTGGTGTAAAAGGTGACCTGCGTTCTCCATATGAAGAAATAATTCAAGAGATTAATTCATTAAAGTCTAGACAAGTCATTTCCATAGATATTCCTAGTGGTGTACCAGCTGACGGGGGAAAAGTAACGTTAGCTGTTAAAGCAGAAACGACAATTGCAATCCAATACCCTAAAGTGGGCGCTTATACTTATCCAGCAGCTTCATTTTATGGTGAGGTACAAGTTGCTGACATCGGTATACCTCCGTTAGTCGGCAAAGAGTGTGCACAAAAAAGAATGCTGTGGACAGAACAGCAGGTAAAGCAATACTTACCTAATAGACCTGCTCATTCACACAAAGGCGCGAATGGAAAAGGACTATTGCTCGGTGGTTCACAGCGTATGACGGGGGCTATCATGCTTTCTGCAAAAGCTTCGTTACGAAGCGGAGCGGGTTTACTAACGGTTGCGGTACCAGACGTCATTCATCCTATTGTAGCAACTCATTTTTTAGAAGCGATGTATATGCCATGTGCTTCCGAAAACGGACATTTTAAAGGTGAGGTGGACCTTAACTTTAATGCGTTTGATGTAATTGCAATTGGACCTGGGATGGGAAGAACGAAGGGTGGACAAAAAGTAGTAGAAGTTGCTTTAAAGCAACAGATGCCAGTTGTTTTAGATGCGGATGCTTTGTTTCATTTAAAAGAATTGTTGTTCCTTTTAAAAAGCCGTTCGAAACCGACTGTAATAACACCCCATGCAGGAGAAATGGCACGGTTATGTGGAGTCTCCATTGATGACGTTGAGAATAACCGATTTGGACTATCTAAAAAGTTTGCTGAAGAGCATGGAGTTTATCTAGTATTAAAAGGGCCTTCTACGATTGTAACGACACCTGGTGGTGAACAGTTTGTAAATCCAACAGGAAATTCAGCACTAGCTAAAGGTGGTACTGGAGATGTTCTTACGGGTATTATTCTTGCTTTTATGTTGCAGCACAAGTCCATTCAAGCAGCCATTAGTAATGCAGTATTTGTTCATGGCCAATCAGCAGATTTATTAATTGAAGGTAAACATACTAAGATGGATGTGCTCGCAACGGACCTTATTGAACATCTCCCAGCAACGCTAAAATTACTGAAATAAATACTACAGATAGGAAGGACGTTCTATTTTGATTACATACAAGGAATTACATCATGTTAGTTTGCCAGTTACAGATTTAGAAAGGGCAAAATCGTTTTATAGTGAAATATTAGGATTAAAGGAGTTAGACCGACCTAACTTTGATTTTGCTGGCGCTTGGTTCCAAGTCGGAAATCAGCAAATACATCTAATCGTGCTCCCAGAGTCTAAGATGATTAAGAAGAACCATGAAATTAATACGCGTGACGCTCATTTTGCATTGAGGGTAGAAAATTACGATGCAGCACTAGAATGGCTTAAGAAGCACAATGTTCCACACAAAGAAAATCGTTATAGCAAAAGTGGCTTTGCACAGATCTTTTGCTGCGACCCTGATGGTCATATTATTGAATTGAATGTTGATCAAAAAAACTTATAACGTTAGAAAAGCGCAAGAATAGGGACGTTACTGGACGTCCCTATTCCTCATATTCTGGTTCTGACACTTGTGCATCGAGAATTTTTTGTAATAACGTTAATCTTTTTTTATTACTCACTTGCTTGATCGTGCGATTGAGGAGATTATCAGAGTTTACGCGATGAACAAAAACGAGTTTTTTTTCTGGTATGATATCGATTGATTGTCCGTATCTCCCGATCGCAGAATAAAGACCTAAATCACTAAACTCCTCTGTATCCGCAACCCACCACATATATCCGTACCCATAAGCTTCTGTATTCATTACTGGGGTATGCACCTTCGTACTCTCCTTAATCCAGTCGTTCGGAATGATTTGTTTACCTTCCCACATTCCATTTTGTAAATATAATTGGCCGAATCTAGCCATATCTCTTGTTGACATTCGAAATAAAAAAGAAGGATGGATCGAGCGATTGACTTCTAGTTTATAAGAGGTATCCTCAACAGAATAATCTTCCATCCCAATAGGAATCGCAATTTTTTCTTTGAATTCTGTAAACAAATCAGTATTAGTTTTATCTTTAAAAATCGTTCCTAAAACATTGAAGTCCCAGTTGTTATAGTAAAAATGAGTTCCTGGTAAATGTAAGCCGCGATCTGGTCGAGTCCACCTCATCCATAACGACTCTTCACCCGCGGTTAGAAAAACACCCGAACGGGATGTAAGCAAGTCAGCAATTGTCGCTTGTTGTTCTTGTTCAGTAAGTTGAACATTGTCCATGATGTCTAAGTCTTTTAATGTGGCATGAATGTCGATGGTGCCTTCATTAATGTGAATGCCGTAAAGTGCACTTAAAAAGCTTTTCCTGACAGAATGAATATTGCTTTTTCTTGTAACATCTCCCCAGGAAGCTAGAATTTTCCCATCGTATATTACCATTGCAGCTGTTGAACCTAAGGTGTCATAATATCTTTTAGCTTCTTCCAACCGTTCTGATGACCACCCTGCCTTCTCGGGTGTTTCATGCTGTTCCCAGTTTGAATTTGTATTCAAAGGTGTTGAATTTTTTGACCCTGCAAAGGTGTAGATAATTGTAAAAAATATCCCAGATATTATAATTATTGGCCATTTGTTTTTACCAAACATGATAAACTCATCCTTAAATTAGTAGGTTTTTAAGTGACGCCTCGCATATTTACATTTGATTTAGAAGTCTTCACAGTTGATTGTTGATTAACATTAACATTTCCAACTATATATTTTCCAAATGAAAATAGGTTAAGTATATAGATAGTGTAAATTGAACAAATTATACTCCCAAAGAATAGGATTATAATTGTAAAAACTCCTAGATTTATAGAGGTGAGAGCAAAGAACAAAATAAGGGCTGCCATATAGAGTGTATGCAATAAATATATCCCGTAAGAGTACTTACTGATTAGCATAAGAACGCTCGGAATTTTTTTCAGTTTTATACCGATATAGATTACTAATGCAATAATACTGATCGTGTGAAGTAAAATATCAACTCGTTTTGAACTGTGAATAATAATGACCTCACTATGATACAAGGATAGTAAGGAAATGCTTGTAATAATTGGTGCTGCTAATATTAAGTTTTTGTATTTACTTATTGTAGTAATCATGGCTTGATAATGACGCCCCGTATAATACGCAAGAGAATAATAAAAAATCCATCCAGGGAAAGGGATCCAATAAAAACGTTCCCAAATATATTCGCTATACCAAACATTTATAGGATCAGTAAAATTGAAAATAGATAAATAGATTATATTGATGATTAGAGAGCCTGCAATAACAAGGGAAGGCGAACGACTGTCAAACCATTTCTTGAATAAGATAAACAGAAAATAAAATTGAAAAATAATTAACACAAAATAGGCATGGAAATCACCTATTACAGCGTTTAAAAATACTTTCAAAGTAAATTGTTCTAGTGAAATTAGTAAAAACGGCAGGGCATATAACACAGCCATACATAAATAAGGTATTAGGATGAATTTTACTCTTTTTAGCATAAACGGCTTAAAAGCAATCTCCTTGCCCTCGTAACTATACCCGAGAATAAAAGCTGTTATAAAAATAAACGCAGGTGTCCCGTAATATAAAAATACATTTACAGAGTCTAATATCATTAATAAAAATTCAGGAAGCTTGGATAAATGTCTTATATGCTCCGTTCCCCATGCGATCGAGTGCAGCAAAACGATACTTAAACAAGCGATGCTTCTTAAAAAAAATATTTCATTTACATGCTTTTTTTTCATATCCATTCAACATCTCTCTCTATTCTTTTTCTTTTGGAATTTGGAATAGGCCTTGACGTTTTCTTGTCTATAAATAGGTTAAATTTACACCAGTGCATATTTAAATGAGATTACTGATTAGATGTGATAAATTAAATAAGTCTTAGTATAGTTTTATTTCTCATCCAGACTGCAACAGTAGAGCTGTAAATATGATGAATTTAACATATTATTGCCAATTTTAAAAGCGACAAGCTTATGATTGGGTGTCAGGCACCTTTAACACATTAATATGATAAAGGTGCCTGACACGTATTTTTTTCTCCAGTTCATATTCAGTTCATCTTAAAGTGTTACAATCGTTAAAGTTGAGATAAGTGTAATTTATTTTTGTAATGATAGATGGAGGTCAAGAACATGAAATTTAGAAAACGTGTAGGAGTTGGACTTCTTGCAACGACAATGGTATTAAGTTTTGGACTAGCTGGATGTAACTCTGAAACTACTAGCTCAGTCGAAGAAGAAGAGGTAGAAATCAGTTATCCAGTTGAAATTGCTGAAATTCAAAAAGGTGAACTCGTTAGTGAGCTAAAGCTTCCTGGAAATGTTATGGCAAGTAAGCTTGTTCCAGTTATACCTATGTTAGCTGGTGAGGTCAAGACTGTTCGTGTTAAAAACGGAGATACTGTTAAAAGAAACGACGTTTTGATTGAAATAGATGCAACAGATGTCGACCTAAACATATCTCAAGCACGAGCTGGTTTAGAAGCAGCTGAAGCCAATTTAAAAAGTGCTAAATCTATGAGAGAACAAAGTATTAAGCAAGCCGAATTACAGCTTCAACAAGCGAAAGATGTAGTAGAGATGATTAAAAACGCAGACAGCCAAGCAGATATAGACCTTGATGAGGTACCAGAAGAATTACAAGGCGTTTTTAAAAGTATACTAGGAAGTAATATGCCGACAGAAAGTGATAAAAAACAAGCTGAAACAGCAGTGAAACAAGCTGAAATGGCGTTACAACAAGCACGAGGAACAGATCAAATCTCAGCTGCAGAGGCCTCCGTAAAGCAAGCTAAAGTTGGCGTAGAAATGGCAGAGCAACAAAAAACACATGCCGTAGTACGTGCCCCCATGGCTGGTCAAATTAGTAACTTTAACGTATCTGTAGGTGAAATGGTTTCTCCACAAGCTCCATTATTACAACTTGTTCAAATGGATGAACCAGTTGTTCAGTTAAATGTAAATGAGTCAGTCCTGCCTAACTTACAAGTCGGTGAAAAGGTCGATGTTCATATTCGTTCAATGAACAAAACGTATGAGGGTAATATTAGACATATTAGTATAATCCCTGCTGAACAATCACGTGCTTATCCTGTAGAAATTGCATTGGTTGATCCAGATGATGACCTAAGAATAGGGATGCTTGCAGAAGTGATTATTAAGCCTTCTTTTGCGGTTGAAGAAATCCTAGTCCCTGCTAATGCTGTATCAACTGAAAATAACGAACGAATTGTTTATGTAACTTCTGACGGAGAAAGAGTTGAAAGACGTGCTATTACTATCGCTAATGAAACATCAGAAATGTTTAGTGTTGAAAGTGGACTAGCAGAAGGTGAATATGTTGTCGTAAGAGGAACTCATCAGCTTTATGATGGAGCACTCATTAATATCCGAAATAATATTGGTCAAACGTTTGAGTCTCAAACAGAGGAAATAACGGAAGATGACGAAATAACTGAAGACGCAGAGCACAATGAAATTGAAGAAGTTGAAGATGAAGTTGAAATTGAAGTTGAAATTGAAGAAAAAGACGCGTAAACGCAAAACGGGGGTTCTAAATGAAATTAATTAAAGAATCGGTGAAACGGCCAGTTGGTGTCATCATCATCGCTCTCGTTATGATTATTCTTGGGGGCGTGTCGTTGTCTGGATTAAAAGTAGATTTAATGCCAGACTTAGATTTACCAATTGCGGCTGTTGCCACTTCATATAATGGTGCTGCACCACAAGAAGTTGAGAATTTAGTAACGAGACCACTAGAAGGAGCCTTAAGTGCAACAGAAGGTTTGTCGACAATGCAGTCGATTTCCACTCAAAATCAATCGTTAATTATCTTAATGTATGATTTTAATACAGACTTAGATGCAGTTATGCTAGACTTACGGGATCGGATTGATATGGTACGAACTACACTACCAGATGGTGCTGGCTCACCAAGTGCTATGCGCTTTGACCCTAATCAATTCCCGATCATGCAAATAGGTATTTCAGCAGATATGGAATTAACGAGACTAACGAACATTGCAGAAGATAATATTATTCCACGAATGGAACGTATTCTCGGTGTCGCATCTGTAAATTTAACTGGAGCTCAAGAAAGAGAAATACTAGTTGAACCAGACTTGACGCTCATGCAAAACAACGGGTTGACGATATCACAATTATCGCAAATGATTGGTGGGGAAAATAGAAGTGCTCCAGCAGGAGAGATTAAACGTGGTGGAGAAGAAATGCCACTACGGATGATCGGTGAATTCCGAACCATTTCTGAAATCGAAAATATCAATATCCCGCTTCGTACAGGGGAAACAATTAAACTATCAGATATTGCTGTAGTAAAAGATACATTTAAAGAGATGTCTTCATTTGCTTATGTCAACGGAGAGCCTACATTGAGCATTGATATTTCCAAGCAAGGAGATGCTAACACGGTAGACGTAGCAGATGCTGTGAATAGAGAAATTGAACGATTACAAAGAGAACTGCCACAGGGGGTTACACTAACACCTATTATGGACTCTTCTATTTTTATTAAAGAGTCAATAAAAAGTGTAACGATGAATATGATTCTTGGTGGCGCCATGGCGGTGCTTGTGCTCTTACTGTTTTTACGAAGTTTCAGAAGTACATTGATTATCGGATTGTCTATTCCAATCGCGGTTATATCTGCTTTCACCCTCCTATACTTTGCGGGAGAAACAGTTAATATTATCACATTAGGTGGTCTCGCACTAGGTATTGGTTTATTAGTAGATAGCTCGATTGTTATATTAGAAAATATATATAAGTACCGCGAACGTGGGTACAGTCAAAAAGAAGCGGCAATAAAAGGGGCTTCCGAAGTATCGTCTGCAGTTATCGCTTCAACGATGACAAGCCTCGTCGTATTTGTTCCAATTTTATTTACACAAGGAATTGCAGCTGAACTCTTTTTACCTCTAGCCTTAACGGTAGGCTTTACGTTAATTGCCTCACTAGCTGTAGCATTAACGATCGTACCTATGCTTTCTGGACTTTTATTACCAGAAATGAAAGTTGAAGAGGACCCTAAAGGTTTAGGGAAATTAAGTGTTCAAATTGGTCATTTTCTAGAAGGTATTAATAATAAATATCGTGGTGTTTTAAAATGGTCGATAAATCATAAAAAAACAATTACATTTGGGACATTATTTTTATTAGTAGCCAGTCTAGGTACAGTAAAATTTGTCGGTCTGGAGTTAATGCCTGCGTTTGACCAGGGCGAGATTTCAGCAAGCTTTGAACTGCCCCCTGGAACTGCAATTGAAGAAACACAAGCAACAGTTGCGGAACTAGAGGAGTTTTTATTAGATACAGGTGTCACTGACGTTGTTTATACTTCAATAGGTGGCGGCGGTATGATGGGAGCTGGGGGTGGCTCAAATAGCGGTGATTTTTATATTCGTCTAGTTCCTGCTAGTGAGCGAGAAGTAACAACAAATCAAGTCATAAAAGATTTTGCTGCATTTGCCGAAACGCTTCCCGATATTGAGTTAAATGTATTCTCATTCGAAAGTGATGGAATGGGAGGGAACCCAATCGAAGTCGAGGTAAGAGGAGAAGACTTTGATACACTTAAGGTCATTGCTGATGATCTTAGTGAAATCATTAGTGACATTCCAGGGACAAAAAATGTTACGCATTCCATGGGAGAAACAAGACCAGAGATGCAAATTCATGTAGACCGTGATGTCGCTATTCAATATGGTTTCACATATGCAGAAGTAATGGATACAGTAAGAAGCAGTGTGAGCGGACAAGTCGCATCACTTATGCGAACTGAAGGTCAAGAAGTAAACATTACAGTTATCTTACCTGAAGAAAACCGTGAGAATTTTACACAATTGCAAAACTTGCCGTTAGTAACGCCTACTGGTGATACCGTTCTTCTTTCAACAATTGCTGATTTCGTTCAAGCCGATGGTCCTAATGTGATCAACCGACAAAACCAAACACGGGGGGTTGCAGTAACTGGGGACATTATGGAACGTGACTTAGGCAGTGTAATTGCTGAAGTTGAAACAGAATTGAATCAGTACATTTTCCCAGAAGGGTATGATTATCAAATTGGTGGAGATTATGAAATGATGATGGAGGCATTTTTTGACTTAGCACTTGCCTTAACATTAGCAATCTTCCTAGTTTATGCCGTTATGGCGTTCCAATTTGAGAAAGTGCTATATCCGTTTATCGTTATGTTCAGTCTTCCAGCGACTTTTATTGGTATAATGGCAGGCTTCCTAATTACAGGCCGTCCTTTAAGTGCTCCTGCATTTATCGGAGTCATTATGTTAGCTGGAATTGTTGTAAACAATGCGATTGTTTTAGTAGATTATATTAACAAGCTGAGAGATCGTGGAATGACGCGAGAAGAAGCTATTTTGGAAGCAGGACCAACTAGGTTACGTCCAATCTTAATGACGATGCTAACAACTGTTTTAGCGATGGTTCCATTAGCAATTGGAATTGGTGAAGGTGCTGAATTACAAGCTCCAATGGCAACTGTTATTGTATTTGGTCTAACGTTCTCTACTGTTATTACGTTAGTTCTGGTACCCGTAATCTATATCTACACTGATAACTTTACTAATTGGTGGAAAAGATTATTTAACCGACAAAAAGAAAAAAATGATGTAGAAGCATAATTAAATTTACTTCATTAGTACTATAACCTCCATTACTTTGAGATGTTCATACGAAATGGGAGGAAGTTAAAACAAAGGGTGGACCCGTTCCATCCTTTGTTTATAGGTAAAGCTTTTGAAGACGTATTAAGTTACGCTATCCAAAAAATGCTAAAACATTCTTATAGTTTTTACTTAGAACTTATATAAAAAAGCTCTTATAGAAAGTTGGATTTTATGAACACCATTTTAGTAGTTGATGATGATGCACATATTCGAAAACTAATTAGATTATATTTAGAAAATAGCCACTTTTCGGTTATTGAAGCGTCTGACGGAAGAGAGGCGTTAAAAATTCTTTCCGAACAACAAGTTGATTTGGCTATTGTTGATGTGATGATGCCCTACGTTGATGGTATTGTATTAACTGAAGATATTCGCTCCTTTCTAAATATTCCGATTTTGATGGTGACGGCTAAAGGGGAATCACAAGATAAAGTGAGAGGGTTTAATGCGGGGACAGATGATTATTTAGTGAAGCCATTTGATCCAGTCGAACTCATACTGCGAGTGAATGCCCTTTTAAAGCGTTATAATTCTATTTCAGAAAATGTAATTAAGGTGGGGTCTACTACGATTGATATCGAGAGACTTATCGTACAAACAGATGACGAAACAGTGCACTTAAAAAGAAAAGAATGTGAATTATTATTTGAGTTAGCCCGTTCACCAGGTAAAATCTTCACACGTACACAATTAATTGAGAAAATTTGGGGCTATGATTACGATGGTGATGAAAGGACCGTTGATGTTCATATTAAACGTTTAAGGGAGCAATTAGGGTCTTTCCCAGATTTGACAATAACGACAGTTAGAGGGCTTGGTTATCGCCTCGAGGAGGTTTAATTGATTAAAAAGAGCCTCTACTTGCGAATTGTTGGTACCTTTATTAGTGTTGTAATCATAAGCTTGTTTATCTCCTATTTGATCAATTCTTTGTTTTTTCATCGAGAAATCTTTATAGATGATGAAGTAAAGAAAATGACAAATGGTGTTGCTGAGCTTGTTGAAATTACCCAAGTTGAAAGGATGCCAGAGTTATTTGAGACATTAAGCGAATTTAATTTTGAACTGATGATCATAAATGAAGATGGGGTCACGCATTCTTTTACAGACCCTTCTTTTACGATTGATACGGATACCGTTTTAATGATCCTGCAATCACCTGAAATGGAACCTTATATTCTTCCACACCACGACATGGATGCGACAAGGATTGTAGGAATGCCGATCAAAATAGCAAATGAAATGAATGCTTTATTTATTCGGATTAATTTCGAAGAAGAAGTGTATGCAATTAAACGTGTCATCTTTTTTACGTTATTTTTAGTTCTGTTTATTGGTAGCTTATTAATCCTGTTTGCTTCAAGGTACTTCGTGAAGCCGATTAAAAAATTAACTGATGCAGCAAAGGAAATGGCGACAGGGAATTTTTCAGTTCGATTAAAGAGTAAGGATAAGGATGAAGTTGGGGAATTGATTACGAGCTTTAACTATATGGCTTCAGAGTTAGGAAAAATTGATAAAATGCGTGAAGACTTCGTTAGTAACGTCTCTCATGAAATACAATCACCTCTTACATCCATACGAGGCTTTACAAAAGCATTACGAGACGATGTTATTCCTAAAGATCATCAAAAAGAATATTTAGATATCATTTATCAAGAAACGGAGCGTCTTTCGAGGTTAAGTGAAAACTTATTACGTTTAGCTTCGCTAGATTCCGAGCACCACCCATACCATCCTAGTAAGTATAAGCTCGATGAACAAATTAGAAGAACGGTGTTAGCAACGGAACCTCTATGGAAAATGAAAAATTTAAAAATTAAATTAGATCTGGAATCTTCTGAAGTACTTGCTGATCAAGATTTATTTGAGCAAGTTTGGTTAAACCTTATTACCAATGCAATTAGATATACAGATGATCAAGGTACAATTGAAATTCATTTACAGAAACGCTCGAATGAACTAATCGTAAGTATTAAAGATACGGGGAAAGGAATTCCAGAGGAAGCTATCCCTCACTTATTTGAGCGCTTTTACAAAGTAGACAAAGCACGAAGTAGTTCGGTAAAAGGAAATGGACTCGGATTATCTATCGTTAAAAAAATATTATCATTACACGGCTGTTCTATTCGAGTTGTAAGTGAAGAAGGACTAGGCTCTACTTTTATCATAAAGATCCCGAATAAAGGGTACCAGGCACCTTCATCCCTTTAATGTGTTGAAGGTGCCTGGCACTTGACATGAAGAGGGTGGTTCGTTATTAAGAGAAGAGTAGTTTTATCGTTTTTCACCCTAACGGTTATAATTACGATTTGTTATGTTATGTATGCTTTCCTATATGGAGTACTTGTTTTTAGCATACAAAAACCACTAGAAAGTAGCTATTTAGATGGGGTTAACGTGGAGCAGTTCTATGGAGATGATCGTTCACAAGACAGGGTTGTACTTGTTGAAGACCCTTTGGACGCAGGAGTTGCTCGCGTTAATCTTATTGCAAATGCAGAGGATACTCTCGATATTACTTATCATGTCCTCCATGCTGGTAAGGCTAGTGACGTATTTTTTTCGAGTATAATTGATGCAGCGGATAGAGGAGTTAAGGTCCGTATTTTACTAGATGGGATGTTTCATAATCTTAGAGGTTCGATGAAAGACGTACTTTACGCTTTTACTTTCCATAATAATATTGAACTTAAATTTTATGAACCGATTGACGCCCTTCGTCCATGGACATTAAATAATCGACTTCATGATAAACTGATTATTAGTGATAAAGAGTATGCAGTAATCGGTGGCCGAAATATTGGTGATAAATATTTTGCTCCAGAAGGTTTTGAAGGCGCATCAAATGACAGGGATGTCATAATTATTAACACGGATTTGCATAGTATCAATGGTAGCGTCGTTAATGATATGAAGGAGTACTTTGATAAAGTGTGGGAACATGAATATACTAAAACACCTTTAACGCAATTATCCTACAAACAAAAAGGAGTCGCTCAAGATAGTCTAGATACATTCAGACTGTTATTTAACACTTTTTTTTTGGATCACCCCGAATTCCTTCAGAATGATTTAGATTGGCTTGATCAGTCGGTACCTACAAATAAAATTACCTTTATTCATAACCCGATAGAACGAATGAATAAAGAGCCATGGGTTTGGTATGAATTAACTAACCTTATGGAACACGCTGAGCAATCAATTTTAATTCAAAGTCCATATATCATTCCTACTAAAAATATGACAAAACATTTAAATACAAGTAACATTTCAGCCAACGACATTACTATTCTTACAAATTCATTAAGTGCAACTTCTAATGTGATTGCTTATTCAGGGTATAAGAGGTACCGAGAGAAAATTGCAGGTTCCATTGCTAATCTATATGAGTACCAAAATTCTACGAATCAATTGCATACTAAGTCATTTCTATTTGATAATCAAATTAGTGTTATTGGTTCGTTTAATTTAGACCCAAGAAGTACATTTCTAAGTACCGAATCTATGGTAGTAATAGATAGTGAAGAGCTTGCCGATCTATTAATTCAAGAAGTAGAAGCTGTGATTGAAAGACAAAGTTTACTTGTAAATTATGATGGTACTTATGTCTATAACCCTCTTGTTGAAGAGGAAAAGGTACCATTTAAAAAAGCTATAATTACTAAAATCTTATCAATTCCCGTACGGCTAGTTGAAAATATGTTGTAATAGTATAAGAAATATTGATATAAGAGGTGTGAGAATGAACATCAATAACATAGTTGTCGTAAGTCCAATGTATCAAGAGATACAAACGCTTATGGAAAAAAGAGAGATAACTAAGAATTTTCGTTTTTTACCTGAAGAAAGGGTAACATCAGCTGATTTAGCGTGGGCTGATGCGTTTGTCGCTTTTAATACAAAAAAAGATTATGATTATTGCCAAGTCCAATGGGTTCATTCCCTTGGTGCAGGTGTCGATCGTTTTCTATTCAAAAAACAATGGCCTGAAGGAGTCCTATTAACAAGGACGATTTGTTCATTTGGTCAAAGAATTGCTGAATACTGTCTAAGTTATATATTAAAAGATATACAGTTTCACAATGAATTTAACGAACTACAAGCTAAAAAAACGTGGAAGCCGCTCACTCCAAAATTACTTAATGAACAAAAGGTCATGATATTTGGAACAGGAGAAATTGGTCAAAAAACAGCTGAAATTCTTTCGTCATTAGGTGTCGATGTTTTTGGCGTATCTTTGAGCGGAAAAGACAAAGAACACTTTAAAGAAGTGATAACGATCGGCGCACATGAAGAACGGCTAAATGAAGTGAATTATGTCATTAATACTTTACCGTTAACTGAAAAAACAGAGGCTCTTTTTGATGAAAAAGTATTTAATCATTTATCTAACGTAGGGTTTATCAATGTCGGTAGAGGTGCAACGATAGATGAAAAAGCATTACTTCAAGCTCTTGAAAATAAGCATATAAAGTTTGCAGTCCTTGATGTTTTCACGGTAGAGCCACTTCCAAAAGATAGCTCTTTATGGGAACATCCAAGTGTAATTATTACCCCACACATATCAGCTGTCACAACCCCTGATGAAGGAGTAGACTGCTTCGTAGATACCTTAATGAACATTGAAGCTAAAAAACCGCTTCGTAATAAGGTTGAAATAAGTAAAGGGTTTTAACTTAATTCAAAAAATGAAGACCTCATCAACAAGTCGGATGAGGCCTTCATTTTTTATCTATACTATTTTCACTATTTTCGCAAAAAGCATAGATAAAACAAATTAAATCATTTGCTTAATAGATTGAACGGCGGTGTGTACCATGTCACTTGTTACTTCTCGGTGCGTAACAAAACGAATGATGCCATCATCAAAAGGAACTGCTAGAATGCCCTGGTCTTTTAGTTGGTTTAAAAATTGATCGTTTGATAACCCTGTCTGTTTAATATCACAAAGAATGATGTTTGTCTCAACATCCTCGACACTTACAGATAGCTTCGGGATAGTATCTAACCCCTCCGCTAACAGACGTGCGTTTGTATGGTCTTCCGCTAGACGATCGACCATTTTTTCAAGAGCGATAATCCCTGGAGCTGCAATCACACCAGCTTGGCGTAATCCACCCCCGAGGCGCTTTCTCCATTTACGTGCCTCTTTAATAAACAATTTACTTCCCGCGAGGATTGACCCAACAGGCGCAGAAAGCCCTTTAGAAAGGCACACCTGAACTGTATCCACATATTTCGTTAATTCGGACACAGGCACACCTAAGGCTACTGCAGCATTAAATAGTCTTGCGCCATCAAGATGGACGGGTACCTCTTTTTCTCTAGCAATCTCATAGATCTCTTTCATGGTTTGAAGCGGTACGACTTTTCCACCTGCTTTATTATGAGTATTCTCTAAACAGATTAAACCTGAATATGGATAATGGATATCGTCGCCTCGAATCGCTTTTTTTACATCAAGTGGATCGAGTGCTCCTTTTATTCCTGGAATGGGGCGTGTTTGTACCCCTGCTAAAGCTGAGGAAGCGCCACCTTCATATAAGAAGATGTGGGATTCTGCTTCTAGTATCACTTCATCACCTGATCTGCAATGCGTTAAAACCGCAACTTGGTTTCCTTGTGTTCCACTTGTTACAAATAATGCATCCTCTTTACCTAGTATTTTAGCAGCTAATGCTTCTAAGCGGTTTATCGTAGGGTCTTCTCCATAAACATCATCACCAACTTCAGCAGTGAACATCGCCTGCCTCATTTCTTCGGTTGGTTTTGTGACTGTATCACTTCGAAAATCAATAAAAGTCATGTTTTTCTCTCCCATGTTGTTATTTTATACACCATTATACAGGACAAACAGAAGTTTAAATAGGAAAAGAACCTATATTCTATGATAGGCATATGGTAACAGATAAAACAAAACAGAGGGGGAGAACTATGAACGAGCAGCAATATGTTATAAGAACTGAAAAAATCCCTGTGCAATTTCCTCCCCAACATCAACCGTTTCATCCAGGTTTTGAATGGCTGATGAGACCAAGGCCTATTTCTGAAACACCTACCTATCGAACTACTGGGAGATTAGGAGGTAAGGTTGCGGTAATATCTGGTGGAGATAGTGGAATCGGTAGAGCAGTCGCTTATGCATTTGCTAAAGAAGGAGCAAATGTTGTTATTATCTATTTAAACGAGCATGTTGATGCATTAGAAACGAAACAACGTATAGAACAAATAGGACAACATTGTCTTGCCATCGCTGGTGATCTAGGCCAGGAACAAATAAGTCATGATGTTATTAAGAGAACGATGCAGTTTTTTGGAAGAGTCGATATTATCGTGAATAACTGTGCTGAGTCGTACCCGAAAGAACGTATTACAGATATAACAGCAGAACAACTACTACGAGTTTTTCAATCCAATATCTTTTCCTATTTTTACTTAACAAAGGCAGCGCTTCCTTATTTAAACCGCGGAAGTTCTATCATTAATACAACTTCCGCGGTTGCATATGAAGGGCAACAAGGAAACCTCGATTATTCCACAACTAAAGGGGCAACTGTAACTTTTACGCGCTCACTAGCTCTTGATCTCGTGAATGAGGGAATTCGGGTAAATGGGGTTTCACCAGGACCGATATGGACTCCAATAATCCCTTCAAGCTTTCCTGCTGAACAAATGTTGAGTTTTGGATATGGCACTCCGATGAACCGAGCGGGTCAACCGTATGAGCTTGCTCCAGCATATCTTTACTTAGCAAGTGATGAATCGAGCTATGTAACTGGACAAATGCTTCACGTTAATGGGGGCATTAGAACAGGGAGCTAAGTGACTTTTATTGAAAAATGGTACTTACGTTGTATAAGCCCTTACACTTGCTTACATTTTATAAAGCAAGTTTTTTATTTTCGTTCAAACTCCCAAAAGTCTTTTTTCCAAACCTCTCCAAAAATTTTTTTGTTGGAGTGTGCTGTATGGCCTCGATTATTCATGGTAAAAATAGCTAAAAAACGGTGTAAGGAGTTTTTATGAACATCATTGAATTAGAAAACGTTGAAAAGGAATACGCCGACAGAAAAGCAGTGGGTGGGATCAGCTTAAGTATAAAGCAAGGTGAGGTATTCGGAATCCTAGGGCCAAACGGCGCTGGGAAAACGACGACGCTTCTCATGCTTAGTGCACAACTCCAACCTACAAATGGGGTCGTTTGGTTTAATCAAATGGAATTGACGAAAAATATGAAAAAAGTAAAGTCTTCCGTAGGTGTCGTGCCACAAGAAATAGCTTTATATAGTGAAATGAATGGTTTTGATAACCTATACTTTTTTGGCTCTTTATATGGAATGAAACGAAAAGAGTTAAAAAAACGAGTTACCTCTCTGCTAAAAATAACAGGCCTTAGCGACCGGGCGAGAGAACCATTGTCCCAATATTCAGGTGGAATGAAGAGGCGAATCAATATCGCGGCAGCACTTTTACATAACCCTAAAGTCGTTTTAATGGACGAGCCAACTGTAGGAATCGACCCACAGTCTCGTATCAAAATATACAAGTTAATCGATCTGTTAAAAAGAGAAGGAAAAACGGTCATTTATACAACGCATTATATGGAAGAAGCGACATCGCTATGTGACCGAGTTGCGATTATTGATCATGGTAAACTACTGATGCTTGATAGCGTTTCAAACTTAGTCGATAGTGTAGCTGCTGGTATCATTGAATTTCAACTACGTGCTCATGAACAACTAGAACAAGCTCTTCTTGAAATAAGTCATTTACCATTTGTAAAAGAGGTTGAAAATAGTGGGTTAAAGATTAGTATTGTCGTCACAATGGATATCCAAGAGGCGATCGGAACATTAATGAACAAGCTTCAAACTAAAAAAATATTGATTGAGAATTTAGTTATTATGCCGCCTAATTTAGAAACAGTCTTCTTACGGTTAACTGGAAAAGCATTAAGAGAATAATTTGGAGGAGTAGCATGTCATTTTTAGCGATTACGAAAAAAGATCTTAAAATACTGTTTCAAGATCGTGGGGCTGTTGTTGTATTATTTTTACTTCCAATTATGTTCATTAGTGTGATGAGTTTTGCATTAATGCCAATGTATAACCTAAGTGGAAAAGATATTGAAGTTCTAGTTGTAAATCAGGACTCAAGTAGAGAGGCTGAAAGCTTTATAGAGACGCTAAATGAGGTCGATGGAGTTTCAATTATCACGGTGTTAGAAGATAAAAAATTAACGGAAGAACAAGTCCAATCCCTTATTCTTGATGGGAAATATCCGTTTTCTATTATTATTCCAAGTCATTTTAGTCAAGCCTTGAATAATCAGGAGCAAATTTCTATAACCAGTTTTCAAGATGCTGCTCAAAGAAGTTCAACCTCTGTTTTAGAAAAAGCGATTGAAGGTGTCACGCAGTCTTTTTCGATGCAGTTTACAATTAACAGAATGGTTGATAATCAGGTAGAAATCATTAACGAGAAAATGAATGAAGAACTAACAAAAGTTGAGATGAAATATGAACAAGAATATGTGCAACTTTTAAATAACCTGAATGTTGACCTATTCCCTCTAGATCCACTTGAAAGTCAACGATTTGTCAGCGAGTTTAAAAAAGAGTCGTTTTTACTAGATGGTGTCAAGAATGACCTAAAAATAGAGGCTCAAGCAGCTTTTCAAAATCCAAATTTAACGATTGACTCTTTAACAGGTTCAAATAAACGCTCCACTCAACCAGACCCTTTCCAGCAAAATGTTCCAGGTTACACTGTCATGTTTGCTTTTTTTATCGTTACGTTTGCAGGTAGATCATTTTTAAACGAGAAAAAAGCGGGGACCATGCAAAGAATACTATGCGCGCCTGTTAACGGCTGGAGTTTACTATTTGGAAAATGGATACCATTTTACTTAATCGGTCTCACCCAGGTCATTATTCTCTTTAGCTTTGGTCATTTCGTCTTTGGGATGTCGTTAGGAACCTCATTGATCGCTCTAGTTTTCATTAGCTTAGCTTTAGTTTGGGTTAGTTCTACTCTAGGGATGTTAATTGCTTCACTCGTTCAAACGGAATCACAAATTACTGGCTGGTCAGTCATGGTCATATTAACAATGGCAGCACTCGGCGGAACAATGGTTCCCTTATTTGTCATGCCAGACTTAATGCAACAAATTGCCTTTATTACGCCACACGCATGGGCGTTAACAGCTTATCAAGATATTCTAGTACGAGAATTAGGCTTTAAAGATATTGTAAGCCATTTGCTTGTGTTAGGAAGTTTTGGGACAGTATTTATGTTCACTTCGATTTGGAACTTAAGAAACTATATATCTAATGGTCACAAACGTCACAAACAAAAGCTATTTAAGAAAACCACCGAAGTAGAAAAGGAATCCTAACCGATGTCATTTTCATTGATATAGTGTTAGTGCTTTGTTATGTTATACAGGAAGATACTATTAGAAAGAGTGTGATTATCATAATAAAATTCTTTCAGTATAACTGGCAGGTAAGAGATGAATGGTTTGAGTGGTGTAAACAACTTTCACCTGAAGAGTTGATAAAAAAACGTGACGGCGGCGTAGGTAGTTTCTTGCAAACCCTTTTTCATATTATCGAGGTTGAATATAGCTGGATTCGTGGAATGCAGGTAAAAGAAGATATAGTCTTTGAGTTCCATGATTATAATACGCTTGAAAAAGTTAAGTCACTGTCAGATGAAATTCGGGGTGAAATAGTTGATTTTTTCAGAACAAAAAAAGAGGAATTAAACAATGAAAAGATATTGGTTGCGTGGGAAAACGAGCCGTATACTAGAGATGCCATATTACACCATGTCATTGCACATGAAATCCATCATATTGGTCAACTTTCTGTATGGGCAAGACAGCTTCATCTAGCACCAGTGCCCGCTCATTTTATTGGTAGAAATCTATAGTTAAACAAACCTCATTTCTACAATGAAAAATGAGGTTTGTTGCTATATATTATGCAGCTTCTTTCCCGATGTACTTCTTTGGTGTGATAGGTTTTGGCATTTTAACAAGCTTGGCCATAATCATTGCGATAACACAGATAAGACCTGCAAGGAGGAAAGCTTGTGAAAACGGAAGAGCTTTAATGATGAATGGTCCCGCAAAAGCGGAAAGACCATAGGCTTGATACATAAATCCGTAGTTACTACCAATATTTGTAGTTCCATAGAAGTCAGCAGTAACTGAAGGAAATAGCGCCAAGAACCCGCCGAAACAAAAACCAATTAACGAAACAGAAACTAGAAACGACCAGTAATTCATCTCCCAAAAGCTCATGTAAAGCATGATAATAGCCGTTAATCCGTAGATAAGCATTAATGTGCTCATTCGCCCAAGACGATCGGAAAGGTTTCCTAACAAAATTCGTCCTGCTGCGTTAAAAAGTGCAATAACCATTACGGCATTAGCCGCTTTTTCAAGGTCGAGCTTTGCTACTTCAATGCCGATATCTACTGCAAAACTAATGACCATTAAACCAGCCATACTACCAAATAAAAACATAATCCATAATAAATAAAACTGATAAGTTGTCAACATTTGCTTAGGTGTAAATTGGGTGTGCGTATTTAGTAAAACTGCACTTTCAGGTGCCGTTTGATCAACTGCTGGTGGATTTTTCAACAATTGTGCTCCCGCTACAACAAAGAATAAATAGATCAATCCTAGATATAAAAACGAAGAAGATACACCCGTGAGTTCGATTAAGTATCCGATTACGGGCTTATAAATTAAGCCACCTAATCCAAATCCAGCTACTGCGACCCCACTTATAAATCCTCTTTTTTCTGGAAACCACTTTACGCATGCTGATAAAGGACAAACATAAGTCATACCAATGCCAATTCCGCCAATAACACCGTAGTATAAGTAGAGTTGCATAAGTGTTGTCGCTTGACTAGATAGGATGAGTCCTAAGCCTAGTAAAAGTCCCCCAATCGTAGCAACCCATCTCGGTCCTATTTTATCTTGCAGCCTACCAGCAAAAATGGTCGTTAGGGCAAAGGTAGCAATTGTAATGGAGAACGTAACGACAACATCTTCTCTAGCCCAGCCAAATTTATCAATCAATGGCTGATTAAACAAGCTCCACGCATACACTGCTCCTAAATTAATTTGAATAATAACAGCGCCAAGGACGACGAACCATCTATTCAAAAGTAAAACCTCCTTGATTTTCTAATATGTATAGTTTCAAACTAACTAGATTAATTGAAAGGCCTTTCAACATCAAAAAAAGACCAACGTGATTGACATAAAAATCAAACAACGCTGGCCTCCTTAGTACTCACATTATGTGTTTACAAAAAGTTTCCATTTTAATTAGATGTTAATTTTAGATTGTTGGGTTGTGAACCATATTCGGAATTAATAAAAACCATTCTTGTTGATTTCTCTTACCCTTGTGATGGCAAAGGCAACAACTCTCCTGAATGTATTATTTTTATGCTGCCTTTCCTATTATGGCATAGTTTTTGTAAGTGTCAATTAAAAAATTATATAAAAATAATGAAGGCGATTACATAGAAAAAGTATCGCCTTCATAAAAGAAAACTTAACAATAATCATTCTAGAATATCTGATACCTTTGGTTTGTTTAACAACCGCTGGATGTACACACCAACTGCAAGACTTGCAAGCTTTGTAATAAGGGAAGCAGTATAAAATGCTCGATAAGAAAAAATCTTTATTATTTTTGATTTTATTAGCAAAGTTTCCAACATCAAGAAAGAACAGACAGCGGTGGTTATCCTATATTTCATATTTTTTAATATTGCAATAACGAATATTATTGAGCTAAAAGCACTGTATAAAGTTGAAATCGCTACATGGCTGCGGTATGGATTTTTATATAGACGAATAGTAAAAAGACACGTTTTAAAAAGTGAGACATGTAAAAAATTCATCGTGGAATAGCAAACGAAAATTGAAAAATAAATCGTCAATAACTCAAACCATTTATTTCTTTTTTCTATAACTTGTATCATCCAAAATTTCGCTAAACCATAAAAAAACTGTAAACCGACTGTTGTATATGGAGTTTTCCACCAATACTGCTTAAAAACGTTTTGCTTAACAAAAAGTCTTTCAATACCTGACAGTAGTAACGAAAAAAAGATCGACCACCTTGCTTTTAACTTTAACATGTTCATAAACATGCTTGTCGTGGGGACGACAAACAGCTGTGAAACGGTTGAGCCCAATATATTATCGAAATATTGCTGTTTCATTATTTTCGGATCATACTCATAACTCTTCCCGATAATTAGGATGATAAATTCAAAAAAATAATTAAGCCCAGTAAAAGCTAAATAAAGTGGTATAAAATAGTTTCGTTTTGCTTTTTCTGTTTTGCGAAATGTGAAAATTAATAGTAATAATGAAAATAAGTTTAAGCTTAAGTAAAATATTCTATTTTTCATTTAAAGAACCACCTAACCACACTATTAATGGGATATATTGGACGGGACCTGTAATTTAACTTAACTACAGCTCCATCCAACTTTACGATTAGAATATCCTAAAATGCCTAATCTAATAATTTATTGGTAAGGGACGCCATTTGCCAACAAAAAATAGAGGTAGTGATTAGGTATTTACATTTCATCTATTTACCTTTTTGCTTTATTGGGAGGAGTGTAACGATAAAAATAATAGCTGCAAGCATGTAAGCGAATTTCGATAAGCTTGGGTAGCTTACTTGGTTTTGTACTCCGATACCGATGATTGCCCACACAAATACAAGTGAGAAAAGTCGATCATTCTCATTAATTCGAAAATGTATAGCTAATAGTGTTGCAACAATGAGCATGATGATCGTCCAAGTGATCGGTGATAAGCCAATTCCGTCCCAGTTGTATTCCACCAATACATAACTGATGTTTGCAATCGTGGCCACACTTATCCAACCGAGATAAATGGAGAATGGTGCTTGGTCAATCTTAGCTGGCTGATTATCTTTAACTTTTCGATAAAGTAGGATAAGCATAATGAGTAAACTAATCATTACAAGGACAGTCCAAATAAATAATTGATAATGCCAGAGGAAAATCCATGTAACATTTAATAGACAACTTAAAATAAAAAGTGGGCTGGTTTCTCTATAAAGTGGAAGCTTTCTTCGCCTTTTAGATATTTGCCTGACGAGCCAAATCCCTAGTAGCATGTAAATTAAGCCCCAAATTGAAAATACATAGCCTGCAGGAGTAAATAAAACTTCTAATCTAGCTGATATTTCCCCAGTTGTCTTTCCTCCAATTGGAATAATATTTGCAAGTGCATTTACTAACACCATAAATAGATAAGCGAGCCAATTTAAAATTAGTGTCAATAGCATTTCCTCCTTTTCACGAATGTTAATAGGAAGCTTTTTCCTAATTATAAATAATATGAAAGAGACGTCCCAGTCATGTATGGGGCGTCCCTTTAGTAATGGATTTGTTCTGTTCGATAAATTTATTACGATTCCATATTAGCTAAGTAGTATATCGCTTTAGCATAAATCGCTGTAGCTCTTAATAGATCTTCAACTTCAATATACTCGTCCTTTTGATGTGCAGTCATAACTTTTCCTGGGAAGACTGCTCCGTAGGCTACACAATTCGGCAGTAAGCTCGCATACGTATTTCCACCACTTGATAGTAGTGTTGGCTCCTCACCTGTTTCTTCCTGATACGCTTGTTGGAGAGAGCGGATCATAGCGGTGTCTTTATCCACATGATGAGGATTTTTGTTCCGAATTTCACTAATTGTAAAAAGAGATGTATCAAGCGTGTTTTTTATTTCACGTTCAATCGTTTCAAAATGACCTGTAACAGGGTATCTAATATTCAATTGTACGGTACCTTCAGCTCCTGGTTCATAATGAAATATCGCAGGATTTACGGTTAACGGTCCCGTTATTTCGTCTGTATGAGCAATACCGAGGACTTTTCCGTAATGATCCTCATAAAATGTATCACTAATAAACGATAGATATTCCTTTCCATTTTGATCAAACTCGAACGTCGAAAGAAAATGGGCTAAGTAAACTGCAGCGTTAATTCCTTTAAATGGCTCCATACTATGAGCAGAAACACCTTTTAACTCTAGTCTGAGCTTATCATGATCGGTCGTGCTTTCGCCATTTAAATCATAACTTTCTAAGAAGGATGTAAATTTTTCTGCAATTGTAGTAACATCACCACAAATTGTAGCTGTCGCTGTTTCAGGAACCATGTTTGCTCTTGTTCCTGATGTAAAGGAAAAGAGTGTAAAAGGACTTGAGCTAGAATGATCAGGTTCGCTTCGGTAATTCATGACACACTTCACATGAATTTGACCTTTTTCAGCGTTAATAATAGGGAAGGTAGCGTCTGGTGCGAAGCCTGCGATAGGGCGCTCTTCAACTTCCCGGTACTTCTTCATACAACTCATGCCACTTTCTTCATCAGTCCCAAAAATAATGCGAACATTGCGCTTTAAGGGTAATTGAAGCTCATTTAATACCTTTACTGCATAAAACGCAGCCATGGTCGGACCTTTGTCATCAATCGCACCTCTGGCATATAGCTTTCCTTCGCGGATAGTCGGTTCAAATGGTGGAGAAGTCCATTGACCAGTGGCAGGAACGACATCAATATGACAAAGCACAGCTATATGCTCGCTATTTGAAGTACCAAATTCGGCAAAGCCATAAAATCCCTCATGATTTTTTGTGTAGAACCCTTGCTGATCAGAAAGGGTTAGCATATAATCTAAAGCTTTTGCTATATTCTTACCCATCGGTTCTGCAGGTGAAGCTGTTTCTAGATCCTTTGTACTTTCTATTTTTAATAAGTTCGTTAAATCTAACAGTAGATCATCTTTACGTTTTAGCACTTCCTGAAACCAATTCATAAAAGCCACTCCAATCTAATATGTACTTTTGAAAAAGAAAAGAACTATAAAAATCCTTAGTAAACCGAAATATATTGAACAATATCATTATACCAGAACTTCTTCACCTCGTTTATTTCATAGGCTAGAGTTTTAGAAATTTAACTAAATGATGTTTATACATGTTTAACTGTAAGGAATAATGATTATAGAACAGGAGGTCGACGATGAAGTCTAAATTTATAAAAGAATCAAGAGTCATTAAGACACATTTAGTATTACCGAATGAAACCAATAATCATAATACGTTATTTGGTGGAATTTTAATGAGAAATGTAGACGAAGTCGCTTCAATTAGTGCAAGGTTGCACAGTCGAACAGATGTTGTGACAGCTTCTACTGATTCAGTCGATTTTTTAAATCCTATTTATCAGAGTGATGCGGTTTCATTGGAATCGTTTGTAACGTGGACAGGGAAAACATCAATGGAAATATTTGTGAAGATTATTGCCGAAGATTTTAATTCCGGACAAAGAAGAATGGCAGCAACTGCTTTTCTAACATTTGTAAGCTTAGGAAATGATGGGCGACCTGTAGCCGTCCCTGGAGTTATTCCAGAAACGGAAGAAGAAAAGAAACTTAACAATACAGGTCATGAACGAGCGAAGATTCGAATTGAGAGAAGAAAACAAAGTAGAGAAATGGCTGAATTTATAACGACAACTAAACCGTGGGAATAACAGACAGTAAAATAACTCCAGTGATTATAAATAAACTTACATGCTTTAAAATTGGGATTTATGTTATAATTTGGATTGGTCTTTCTACGAAAATTTAAATAATATAAGAGGCGATAATTAATGGCAAAAGTTATTTTATTTGATCTAGATGGTACGTTACTTCCTATGGATACAGAAGCGTTTATACAAACTTATATTAAAGAATTAGCACCAAGAGTATCACATATAATTGAACCGCAACATTTTGTGCCAGCGCTTTGGGCAGGAACTGAAGCGATGATGAAAAATTTAGATCCTAGTTTAACAAACGAAAGAGTGTTTGAGGAAACGTTTTTAAAAGTAGCAAATGTAAAGAAGGAAGAGATTTGGCCAGCATTGGATCATTTTTATGATGCCGTTTTTCCAACATTTTCTCATTTGAGTCAGCCGAGTACTGTCGCTAAAAAGATTGTAGACGAAGCTTTCTCACAAGGGTATCGAGTAGCTATTGCAACGAATCCCGTCTTTCCGAAAGTAGCTATTCATCACCGTTTACAGTGGGCTGGAGTTGCTGACATGCCATTTGAAATGGTGACCGTTTATGAGGAAAGCACATTTACGAAACCACACACTCATTATTACGAAGATATTTGTAATCGTCTAGAAGTCACTCCAGAAGAATGCATAATGATTGGAAATGATATGCAGGAGGACATGGTTGTTAGTACGATGGGTATGAGAACATTTCTTGTCGAAGGTCATGTCATTGATCGGGGAACAGCTACTTATTCAATAGATGAAAGCGGGACGTTAGAAGATTTGTATGAGAGGATCGTGAAGCGTACGGGAGTTTTTGCCAAATAACTACTGATCCGTATTTCCTTTTGCAAGTGAAGTTAGACCTTTGAGTATAACTAGCTGTTTAAGATGGCTAAGCTAGTCCACGTATAACATAAAAATTAAAGATAATACTACTCTTAAAGGATAAAATATTTTTTATCCTTTTTTTATGCTTTATAAGTTTTCATGCGTCCGAAGATTTTAATAAGTTGCCAGATTTATAAAAACGTTAAATAAAAGTGCAACAAATTATAGGGGGACCAAACATTTATGTGTGGATTTGTAGGCTATTTAAAAATGGAGAAAGAAGATGAGACAATAAGTAACGACACCTTCTTTAATATGACCAACCTTATTACGCATAGAGGACCAGATGATGTTGGCTTTTATTTTGATGACTATGTAAAATTAGGCTTTAGAAGGCTATGTATTATAGATCTAGAGCAAGGGAAACAACCATTTACATATGAAAATAATCGGTACTGGATGGTTTTTAACGGAGAAATTTACAACTATCTTGAGTTAAAAACCCATCTTCAAAAAGATGGCTATAAGTTTAAAACATATTCAGATACAGAAGTGATTATTGCATTATTTTCAAAGAAGAAGGAAAAAGCATTTTACGATTTAAGAGGAATGTTTTCGATTGTAATTTGGGATAGAGAGGAACAAACCCTTTACGCAGCTAGAGATCGCTTTGGGATTAAGCCATTATTTTATAAAGAAACTAATAAGGGTTTAATTGTAGCATCAGAAAAGAAGAGCATTTTATATGCTCAAGAAAAGGAACAGATTAATCAAGAGGCGCTTCATCATTACTTGACTTACCAATTTGTCCCAGAACCTCTGACGATGTCAGAACGGGTTCAGAAAATAGACCCTGGACATATGTTCATAAAGAAAGTAGGGCAGCCGCTAACTATAAAGAAATATTGGGAACCAACATTTAAGCCTAATATTTCTTCAATAAATCATAGCAAGCAAAAAATCCTCAATGCTCTTAAGGATTCTGTAAAGTTTCATATGCGTAGTGATGTTCCAGTTGGTTCCTTTTTATCAAGTGGTATTGACTCAACAGCCATTGTTGCTCTTGCAAAAGAAATTCACCCTAATATTAAAACGTTTACTGTAGGCTTCGAACGAGAAGGGTATAGTGAAATTGATATCGCCAAAAAAACTGCAGACAAGTTAGATGTTGAAAATATTGCGTATGAAATCACGCCTGAAGAGTTTGTTAAGGAACTACCCAAAATCGTCTGGCATATGGACGATCCAGTTGCTGATCCTGCAGCGATTCCCCTTTATTTTGTAGCTCGCGAAGCAAGTAAACATGTAAAAGTCGTGTTATCTGGAGAAGGGGCAGACGAGCTTTTTGGTGGATATGGTATTTATAAAGAACCACTTTCATTAAGAAGAGTTTCTTCATTATCAATTAATACTAAAAAGATACTTAAATCCATTGCTGAAAATCTCCCTTCTGGTATTAAAGGGAAAAACTTTATCGAACGAGGATGTACACCAATTGAAAAAAGGTATATCGGTAATGCGAAATTGTTTAGTGAACTGGAAAAAGCAAAACTATTAAAAAGCTACTATCCAAAATTTCATTATCAAAACGTGACTAAGCCATTGTATGAAAAGGTTTCCCATCTAGATGATGTTACCAAAATGCAATATATTGATATACACACGTGGCTAAGAGGAGATATCCTTGTCAAGGCGGATCGAATGACAATGGCACATTCTCTTGAATTACGAGTACCATTTCTCGATCCGGAAGTTTTTGAAGTGGCTTCACAACTTCATCCAACAATTAAGGTCACAAAAGAGACGACAAAGTATGCTCTTAGAAAAGCACTCGAGGGAATAGTCCCTGATCATGTTGTTAATAGGAGAAAACTTGGTTTTCCTGTACCTTTACGTCATTGGCTGCAAAATGAATTGTATGACTGGGCAAGAAATTTAATCCAGGAGAGTAATACTGATTACTTGTTTGATAAAAACTACATCCTTAAACAACTTGAGGAACATCGTCAGGGGAATAAGGAATTTAGGTCAAGGCACTGGAAAAGTAAACAAAGCTTAGGGGACCATAGTCGCTATTTATGGTCTGTATTACTATTCATGATTTGGCATAAGCAAAATATTGAAGAAGCTTATGAAAAGAGCTTTGTTGATAAGGAAAATAAAAAGTATATCTAACCAAAATAGTGAGGGAATACCTCACTTTTTTGGTTTTTGGTTTTTTTATTCCCTTTTTCCCTTTTAGTTCCAGAACATACCTTTTAACAATTAATGTTTTAACCTTCATTTATGTTGATACTTTTTTAATATATGTTTCATATCCTTGTGCTTCTAATTCTTCTGCTAACCGTCTAGCATTTTCTTCATTTTCAAATGCACCGACTTGAACGGTATATAAGACATCTTCTGTGTTGTTATTTTCCGTTTCCTCAAGGTCAAATAACTCAACTAGACCATTTACGTGGGCTTGGGCAATCTCAGTTAGGAAGGAAGAATTACTTAATTTTTCGGCTTCTGATTCATTATCAACAAACAGATTTTCCGTTAGAATAGCAGGCATAGCTGTCTCCCGTAGTACAGCAAAGTTCGCTTCTTTTTTTCCTCGATCAGTTACATTTAAAGTATTTACAATCACCTGATGCATTGTATCTCGTCTATTAACAGTTTCTGATGCTTTACTCGTATGAATATACGATTCAAAACCTGAACCCCCACCAGCATTTACATGAACAGAAATAAAGTAATCTGCATCCCAATCATTGGCCATTTGTGCTCTTACTGATAAACTTACCGATATATCCTTCTCACGACTTAATTGAACCTCTACATTTTCATATCTATTTAACAATGCCTGCATTTCTAAAGAAATCGTTAAAACCAAGTCCTTTTCAGCTAACCCATTTGCTTCAGCTCCAGCGTCATCGCCACCATGTCCAGGGTCTATAAAAATCTTGACCATTTGAATATCACCTCATTCTTATCCTACGAGTAATTCTAAGGACTGTATAGACAAAAATGGAATTAATTATGAAATGGTTAGAAGTACATGAAAGCCGAGTTAACAATTCATAACTAAAAATTAAATCAGTCTTAAAGGAGAAGGATAAAGATGAGGAGATTTATTATAGATAGAGATACAGCTTCAGATGATGTCGTTGCACTTATTAGGCACTGCGAGAGCCTAGTATAAAAGTAGAAGCAATAACGGTGGTGGCTGGCAATGTTACAATTGACTTAGCAGCTAAAAATGCCCGTATATCTATTGAAAAATCGAATACTTATACTCCACCTGTTTATAAGGGTGTAGGAAAGCCGTTTATGAGAGAGCTATTTACGTCAAAATATGTCCATGGAAAAGACGGAATGGGAGATTTAAACCTTCCAGAACCGTTATAAAAATAGAGCGAGAACATGCAGTTGATGCAATGATAAATCTCATTATGGATAACCCTGGAGAAATGGAAGTTGTCACATTAGGCCCGCTAATAAATCTTGCGTTAGCTTATTTAAAAGAACCGCAAATGGCAGTTGCAATTTCAGATGAAATCATTTTAAAAAAATATGAGGCTCATGCTTTTATTGAAACTAAAAGTGAACAGACCTATGGGCAATTCGTAATTGATCAGCACCATTTGTTAAGAAAATCAGTAAACGTTACGATTTGCGAGGAAGTAGATGCGAAAAGATTTAAGGAGCTGTTATTTAAAAATATTATCTAGCTATTTAAAGGAGAAAAGGGGCACTCAAATGAAAATGATTATGCCCCTTTTAGATATTTTTTTTGGTACTCATTTATTTAGATCGCTTTGAGGCCATTGGAGGTTGTTCCATCCATTGGTTTTTTATCATTAAATTCATACTACGTTTCACTCGCATAAGACTTAATTTTTAATTTGTAAGGGTACTACTTTTTCACCGATTGCACGGATTAATTCAGGAGGCAGAGGGAAGTTCAAGGATGCTGGATCAGCTGCTACGGCTGTAATCGTTTGTTGAAAAGCTTTCTCTGTAATATTATAAGACTCAAAATTGGAAGGAAGGCCGACTTTCTGCTGGAGCAATTTGATTTTCTCGACTACTTGACTAAGTAAAGTTTGAGGGTCGTCACTACTCAATCTGTTTATACTTAACGCTTCAGCCAACT
This sequence comes from Alkalihalobacterium elongatum, assembly GCF_019024285.1. Lineage (GTDB taxonomy): Bacteria > Bacillota > Bacilli > Bacillales > Bacillaceae_F > Alkalihalobacterium > Alkalihalobacterium elongatum. The sequence continues at coordinate 188,662 of NZ_WMKZ01000003.1, read as the reverse complement.
CTTTTACTTTCGGTAAGTATAGATCAGGGACAGACTCTATGATAACTGGTAAAAATACTGCATTAGCCAACCCATGAGGAATACGGAATAAGGCCCCGTAAGCATGGGCAAAGTTATGAACAGGAATCGCATTTAAGGCAAAACTAAACGCTGTAATTCCCATAAGACTCGCTTGAAGCATTTCCATTCTTGCTACTTTATTGGCTCCATCCTCAACAGCAAGAGGTAGGTTTTTCTCGATCAAACGAATAGCATGAAGGGCATACGCATCAGTTAAACCAGTTGCAGTTGGAGAAGCAAGTGCTTCAATCGCATGCGTCAAAGCATCAAAGCCTGTGAATGCTGTTATGAATGGTGGTAAGCCAATGGTTAAGTCTGGATCTAAAATGGCAATATCAGCTGCAATAAAAGGATTTATAATACTCGTCTTTATTTTAAGATCTTCATTAAAAACAACCGAGATTGGAGAAACTTCAGAACCTGTACCAGCAGTAGTAGGAATTGAAATGTGGGGGATAGGGATATAGGTTGCTTGCGGAAATGACTCGTATAAAAATCCCCCTGGAATAGCCTCATTAATATTTGTCAAGCCTTTATGAAGAGAGTATTTTACAGCTTTTACTGTATCTAGAACACTTCCTCCACCTACCGCTAGTAGGGCATCTGCGTCTACATCTCTTGCATAACGTGTTGCCGCATTAACTGAAGAGCTTTCGGCATCTTGAGTAATGTCTAAGTATATACCTACAAGTTCTGGTCCCGAGCCTCCTGTAGTTAATTCAAACATTTGCGCTACTTTTTCTACAACCCCAGCTTGTTCAAGTCCTCTGTCACTAAATAAAACAACACGCTTCGCTCCTAATCCTTTAAAAAGATCAGGGACTAGTGCTCTAGTATTGGAACCATTATATATAGCTGTTCGTAATGAGAATTGAGATAAAGTTGTCGTTAACAAAAGATCACCCCATAATTTTTTTAGTTTTTGAAAAAGAGATTTAGTTAAGATTAGAGAATAATATTTGATACCAAGAACGATTTTTTAAATCAGAAACCATCGAAGAGTGAACATGTTTAAGTTGGGTATAAGCATCTAGTGATTGTTTCCCCATTTCACGACCGATTCCACTTTGTTTATATCCTCCAAACGGGGCATCATTTCGTAACATATGCCAGTCATTTATCCAAACAACTCCAGCGCGTAATTGTTTTGCTACTTTATAGGCTTTATTTACGTCTTCAGTCCACACACCCGCCGCTAAACCATAAATCGTATCATTAGCTTGTTTGATTGCGTCATTTATGTCTGAATAACGGATGATACTAAGTACAGGTCCAAATATTTCTTCTTGGGCAATTTTCATATCATTTGTAACGTTCGTAAATATAGTTGGTTCAATAAAGTGACCGCCTTCACAGCCTTCTACAGCTACTGCTTTTCCACCGCAAACAAGTGTTGCTCCTTCACTTAAACCAGATTCAATATAGGATAAGATCGTATCTTTCTGTTGCTTAGATATAACAGGACCAACGTCTGTCGTTTGATCTAATGGATTTCCAAGCTTTAGCTGCTTCGTTAAGGTAACAAGCCCTTCGACGACTTGATCGTGGAGTTGATCAGGGACAAATAACCTTGTACCAGACTCACATAATTGGCCAGAATGGAGGAAGACGCCAAATAAACTACCAGGTAAGGCTAGGTCTAAGTTTGCGTCGTCTAAAAGTATATTAGGCGATTTACCACCAAGCTCTAACGTAGTATTTTTTATCGTGTGAGATGCCATGCTCATAATATTTCGTCCTACTTCCGTAGAACCTGTAAAAGCAATTTTATCCACATCAGGATGATTGGCTAATGGTTCACCAACCTCTTTTCCTGAACCTGTTACTACATTAATGACACCTGGAGGAACGACTTGAGAAATAATCTCTGCTAATTTTAATGTCGTTAACGGAGTAAAACTCGCTGGTTTAATGACAATTGTGTTCCCAGTCGCAAGAGCAGGGGCAATTTTCCAAGTTGCTATTAACATCGGCATGTTCCAAGGTGTTATCGCTGCACAAACTCCAATCGGTTCACGCCAAACAAAATTTTGAGAGGGTCCTGGAAAAGGAGGGATAGGTAGCGTTTCAGAAAACGGATAGTCGACGACAATTTTAGCCATCGTCTGGAATAAGTCAGCCATTTGTAAAATATCACTACTTGATACTCTACGAACTGTTCCGCCTGAACTAATGACTTCCAAGTATGCTAATTCTTCAGCATTAGCAACAATTAAATGAGAAATCGTGTTTAATAGTTGTGCGCGATCCTTCGGCTTCATATTCGTCCATTCTTCATTTTCAAATGCCGTTTTAGCAGCTTGCACAGCGGCGTTAACATCAGCTTCATTGCCTTTTGCTACCTTTGCAATGACATCTCCTGTTGCTGGATTTTTTACATCAAAAGTATCACCAGTGACAGAAGGTACCCATTGCCCATTAATGAATAATGGAAAGTTCATTACTTCAAGATTAACCGTCATAAAGAAAAGCCTCCTTTTATTATTGGAACTGGACAAAATGACTTTCAAAAAACATAATTGCAGGCTATAATTAGATTGTATTTTAAATTTTCAATCTAGTAAGCGCTTACAAATATAATTTTATATACAAATTTTCTTGAGGAAAAGTACTGAAAATCGAGGGGTGAATATTGTCGAATGTTAGATGTGAAAGTGTTTGATTACATTCATAGTTTACAGACGATAGATGACCCACTAAAAAGAGTGGAGTGGATGATGAAAGGATGTACAATTTTCTTTCCTTTTAATAGAGGAACGATTTATACTTATTCACCATTAAATTATATTGGTGAAGGTATTCTATTGGTCGAAGACGGGAACATACAACCACTCAATATGATAAAAGAAGATGTACGAGATTTTCCACCTATTTATTATGCACTATCCAAAAAAAGACCTCATCAAACTACAATTGAACCTAAGAATTGGCCCATCCATTACATAGAACAATTTCAATTAACTTATCTCATTATCATACCTATTTGTTATAGCGGAACCGTTATTGGAACAGCATTAATTGATCGTTGTATAGATGATCGAGAAATTACAGCAGAGGTACTTGAAGATCTCTATCAATATTTCCAAATCTCCTCTCAATGGCTTTTACCACACTCTAAGACTAAGCACAAATTAAGTAAACGTGAAAAAGAAGTCCTACAGAAACTTTCCTATGGTTACAGTTTAAAAGAAATGGCAGATTTCATGGGGTTAAGCGAATTTACCGTTAGGGATTATTTAACATCAGCTAGTCGGAAGCTCGGAACTAAGCATCGAACGGAAGCTGTTGCTGTTGCGATGAGAAGTGGAATAATTATTTAAAGTATAGATAGGTATATAAAAAATAATAAAGTAAGCTTGTTCATCCGCACTGTGGAAGAACAAGCTTTTTCTTGTGAGTTAGTTCTTGTTATTAAATTTGCACCGTTAAGTTAAAATACAAGCTGTTTGTATAATTCTTACTTATACTAAACAGGGGGGATTATTTTCATCTAAACTGATACATAAATCGTTCCATATAGTAAATAAACAATTGATTATAATTACCTGAATAATAAGAGTTACTAGCATGTCCAGCATATGGGAGGAGGATTAATTCAGATTTTGAATTTCCTCTTTTTTTGTAGGTTTTATGAAAATTAATCGCTATCTTCTGATCAACAATCCCATCATGCGTCCCTTGACATATTAAGACAGGAGGACTATCTTTTGCTACTAAAAGTGAGGGGTCCAAAATGTCTTCTGATCCGTCAATTCCCACCACCGTTGCTAACCCATTGGCAGGATAAACAGGTATGACACCTTTAATTTTCAGCTTTGGATTTAAATAATCGTATCAATTACTAGCTGGCTAGCAAAGTGTTTATTTAATTGTGCGTTATTCAAAGAGCCTTTATCACCTGATGTCCAACCTCCACCATGAATTCTTATCAATACTGAATGGTTTCCAGGTAAGTCCTTTTTATAGGTAGTTGGCATATAAACATCAAAATGAAGCGTAATTCCTTTATCGACACCTTTTGTTCCTTCGTAATAAACAATATTTTCTTTAACCCGATAATTACGTGTGTTTACTCCAAAAAAGTAATCAGGCATTGAAAATGGAGTTTTTGTAAAAAAGTTACTTTCATTAGCAGGGATGATATCTTTTGGATCAACTCCAAACGCTTCCATATATCTTTGGTCCGCTTCATAAATGATAAACGGTGTCATTAACAACGGTAAACTAATTATTACCGTTAGTGAAATACCAACTATAGCTACCATCGATCCAACAAATGGTTTCGTTCCGTTCGGTAAGATTTTTAAAATAAGTACAGTTACTGCAAGGAAGATGATACTAAAAAATAAAGACAGCTGCGGGACGGCTACCTCAACAACATTAGCGCCTCTTCCTACAAGTAACTCGAAAGCTACATAAATACCTAATCCTAGACTTGCACTTAATATAATTAATATTGCTATATTTATAACCCATTTAATAAGTGAAGTTTCCCTTTTACAAGGCCGTTCCAGAGATAATTAGGTCTTTTTTGAATGACGTAAATTTAAGAGTGATAATAGACCACCAAAAAACAACAATGAAAAAAGTAACGTAATCGAAACTGTGCTCCGAGAAGATGTATTTGTTACTTCTTCTGATACATGCTTGTTCATAATCGGTACAATGAGCATTATTACGATCGTCATACATAAATAAAGGTAATCTAAGCTCCTTCCACCACTAGTTATTAATGTTAGGAGTATATTACCAATTAGTGTAAAGAAAAAAATGACCCCAAAAATATTCCACAGTCCATGAGAGATGTTTGTTACTAAATATATGATTGCAAGTATGATTGACAAACCATTTGCTGCAACTATTACTTGTATGAAATAACCATGTAGTCTCTCCTTAATAAATACTTCCTTGGATACCAGTTAGTGATCATAAATTTTCTTATTATAGTGTAACGTACTAAGTTTTAGGTTTTCACCTTATTAAAAAAATACTCATAAACATAAAGGGTTTTAGATGTATAAATTACGTATAAAAACATTGAACTTTTTTGTAATATAATTGGATATTTTGTTGTTTTATCATTTACCTTTGGGGTATAATCTTATATATTATCTGAATATTCAGATTTATTATAGTAGAATAGAAATTAGGGGTGGAGTAATCGTGTCTGAAGTGAAATTTTATTATGGGGATCAAGTACCTTTAGAGATGCATAAGGTGCGAATTGTGCAGAAAATCAACCTTAAACCAATTGAACGTCGTTTAGAGGCCATCGAGGAAGCAGGTTTCAATACATTTTTGTTGAAAAATGATGATATATTTATGGACATGCTAACTGATAGTGGCGTCAATGCGATGAGCGACAAACAGCAAGCCGCGATGTTAGAGGCAGATGATAGTTATGCAGGTTCAACGACTTTTACAAAATTAGATAATAAAGTACGTGAAATTTTTAAAAAAGAATTTTTCTTACCAATGCACCAAGGAAGAGCTTGTGAAAATATCATCTCCCAAGTGTTTGTTCAACAAGGAACAATTGTCCCGATGAATTATCATTTTACCACGACTAAAGCTCATATCGTGATTAATGGGGGGATTGTTGAAGAGATCTTCACAGACGAAGCACTTAAAATTACGAGCGAGCATCCATTTAAAGGAAATATGGACATTGACAAGCTTACTGGACTCATTGAAGAGCATGGTAGAGAGAAAATTGCTTTTGTACGTGTAGAAGCTGGGACAAACCTCATCGGTGGACAGCCATTTGCATTAGAAAACCTTGAAGAAGTCCGAAAAGTTTGCGACAAGTATGATCTCATGCTTGTTCTGGATGCTAGTTTATTAGCAGATAATCTTTACTTCATCAAACAAAGAGAAGAAAAATGTAAAGAAATGAGCATTAAAGAGATTACAGGAGCCATTTCGGATCTATGTGATATTATTTACTTCTCTGCACGTAAACTAGGTTGTGCTCGTGGTGGAGGAGTTTGTACAAATAATAAAGAGGCCTATCTTAAAATGCGTGAATTAGTTCCGCTCTACGAAGGATTCCTTACTTATGGTGGGATGTCTGTTCGTGAAATGGAAGCATTAACAATCGGTTTAGAAGAAACAATGGACGAAAATATGATTAATCAAGGACCTCAATTCATTGCTTATATGACAGAGGAACTTTTGAAAAAAGGGGTCCCTGTTGTAACACCTGCAGGCGGTCTTGGCTGTCACCTAAATGCGATGGAATTTCTTGATCATATTCCGCAAACCAAATACCCAGCAGGTGCACTTGCCGCAGCTCTATATGTTGTCAGTGGTGTTCGTGGAATGGAAAGAGGAACATTATCAGAGCAAAGAGAAGAGGATGGAAGTGAAACATTAGCACACATGGAATTACTTCGCCTAGCGATGCCACGACGAGTGTATACTCTTTCTCAAGTAAAATACGCTGTCGACCGCATTGCATGGCTTTATGAAAACCGTGATCTTATTGGTGGGTTAACGTATGTTGAAGAACCAAAAGTTTTGCGCTTCTTCTTCGGAAGATTAGAAGCTGATTCAGATTGGCCAGAAAAATTAGCAGCAAAGTTTAGAGAAGATTTTGGCGAAAGTTTATAAGTATCCAGAACAAAATGAATTACAAGTGATCAGGCGCTTACCCTATTGGGTAGCGCTTTTTTATTGGTTATAGAGAGGCTCGTGTAAAGAGCGCAAAGAACTTAACTTATATTGTTAGATAAACGAAAAAACTCGAAATAGAATTTAGTTAACTATTATTTATTTTTACATAAATTCAAAAATCCTTAACAAAAGTACAACAAACTGTACTTGTTTGACAAAACGTATGTTCCTATAATGGAGATAAAGGTATTTCATTTGAGTTTTTTAGAATAAATCGTAATCTGTAACATTGATTAAATATTAAAATTATAAAAAATGGAGGGAGAACAATGGCGAGAAATCCTGGTATAACTGATGATATAATAATTGATATGTATAAAAGCGGCATGTCGTATAAGGAAATGCAGACAATTGTTGGGATATCAGATCGTGCAATTCGTAATGTGATTTATAAACACGGGATAGACATGAATCGTAAACAATATTCAGGGCAACCTCGTAAACATAAAGTAAACGAAGATTTCTTTAAAGTTTGGACACATGAGATGGCCTGGGTTTTAGGACTGTTTGTAACAGATGGCTGTGTTAACAACAAAATTCATAGTGTGACTATAACTCAGTAGGATGAAAGAATTCTCCGATTGGTTGCTCAATTGATGGAAGCGGATTATGTATTGGCACCGATTGGTTCCACAAGGACAACTCCAACCTTAATTATTAATTCTAAGAAAATAAAAGAAGATCTAAATGGATTAGGGATCCGCGCTAAAAAGTCCCTGGATATACAATTCCCAGAAGTACCAGCAGAGTTTTTACCTTCATTTATAAGAGGAGTTATTGATGGGGATGGATGGGTTCAAAATACTGGCTATGTTATGAATGTCACAACAGCTAGCTTATATTTTGCTGAGGGACTATTACAAGTATTCCAATCTTGGAATTTAAGAAGTGAGATTACTATTACTAATAGTAATACTAGTAATATAATTTACCGCTTATGGGTAAAAGGAAAAGAAAGTCTACCTAAACTTGCAAATATTATTTACAAAGATAAAGATACATTAATTTATTACACTTCTGATAAAAAAACACGTATGAAAAAACATGAATAAGAGCGAAAAAATCAGCTGGCTGAGGTGAAATTACTATGTGGAAAAAAGTTAATGGTGAATTGATACATACAACCGATGAAACAAGAGTGAAATTTAGAACAAACATAAGTAAATCTATATTAGATCAACTTGAAAAAATTGCTTTAGAAAACGATACTTATGTAAATTACCTTATTGAAAGTGGTTTGCGTAATGTATTATCTGCAGGAACCATTACTTTTGATAAAAAAAATAGACCGAAAGATCGAGTGCAATTTAAAACGACGTATGATGAAAACTTACTGGAGAAAGTTAAGGAATTCTCTAAGGAACATAAATTATTTATAAATGATGTAATTGAATATAGTACCAACTTTATTGATGTAACAAATATTAAAGATCGAAGTTATAGATATAGGGTGGAATAGCGCATATTCCATTTTACCAAACAACGCCCCCGACATAATATATATTATAAGAACTTAAAAATTAAAAATATAAAAGCCGTTAATTACTAAATTTATAACGGCTTTTATCTCAATTGTTAAGTAAACTTGCAATAGTGAGACAGAATTTTAAATTTTAATTTGAATTCCATTTGCCACACGATCCCATGAATTACCAATGCCTTCTTTACGCAGCTCATATTTTTGAACTCGTTCAGTAGCTGTCTTTGGTAAGGATTTTTTAACTTCAATATATCTAGGTACCATATAATATGCCATGTTTTCAGAACAATACTGAATGAATGCCTCATAATTTAATTCTGCATTTTTTTGTAAAACAATTACAACTTTGACGTCTTCTTCCGATAACTCGGACGGTACACCTATTGCTGCACATTCACTAATGTCTGGATACTTGTTGACAACTTTCTCTATTTCGAATGAAGAAATGTTCTCACCGCGGTATCGTATACAGTCTTTAATACGATCTTTAAAATAAAAATACCCTTCTGTATCCATGAAGCCACGATCTCCTGAATGAAACCAACCATCTTTTACTGTTTCTTCAGTCTTTTCTTTCATTTTATAATACCCCATAAACTGAGTATTTGGCTGAAGTTCTCTAATGACAATTTCGCCTTCTTGTCCTGGGGTTAAGAAATCGCCTTTATCGTTGACGATTTTTACGTCTACGTAAGGCACTGGAAGTCCGATTGAACCCACTTTGATCTTCTCTAGAGGATTACAAAGAGCGATTGTTGCTGACTCGGATAAACCATATCCCTCAACAATAGTCATTTCAAAGCGTTCTTCAAATTCGTTCCATATTTCTTTAGGGGCTGCCCCACCAAAGGCCCTTGTTATTGTATTTAATTTATCTGCCTTCCCTACTGGTTGTTTATAAAGGATAGTTAACATGGATCCAATATAATTAAAAATTGTTGCATTGTGTTTTTCTATTTCACTCCAAAAATTCCGAGCACTAAACCTTTCAGATAATGCTAAAACCGTTCCAGATAACATAGCTCCCATTACTGATAATTGTTGTGCATTGCAATGAAATAACGGTAAGCAAGTATATAGTTTATCCCTCGTTGTAATATTCATCATTCGATGTACGAAAGTATTACCAGTATTTATATAAGTATAGTGCGGAAGAATTACACCTTTTGGTAGCCCAGTAGTACCAGATGTATAGATTATTGCCATCGGGTCATCTTGATTAATAATACTAGCAGGTTTGTCATTCATTGTTTCCTTAGTTACTCCATTTATAAAAGTACTACAATTCACAATTGATTTTAAAGAGTAAAGATCTTCTTTGATTTTACGAATTTCATCCTCATATTCTGAATGAAAAATGATCATAGTTGAGTCGGAATGGTTGAGGATATATTTTAAGCTTTCCCCTTTGATACTTGTGTTTAACGGGACCATTACCGCACCAAGTTTTGCTAGACCGAACCATATCCATAAGAACTCTGGACTATTTTTAAGCATCATAGCCACATGGTCCCCTTTTTTAATGCCGTACTGTTTTTTTAAATGATTTGCTGTTTGATTAGACTTTTCTTCTACTTCTTGATAAGTATATCTTTCTTCCTTAAATTCAAGAAAAGTTTGATGCGGAATATTTTGTGCGTTTAGTTCAATGACTTCTACTAAATTATTAAACTGCTTCATAATATCCTCCCTTTAACCAAAAATAAGTGGTATAAATGTTACGCCTAATGCCGCTACAATAAATAGTAAAAACATAGATACTAAACAATAACCCCAAATATCTCTAAGGGAGAGTCCTGCTAAACCTAGTGCAGGTAATACGAAGAAAGGTTGAAGTAAATTTGTGAGTAAATCTCCAATGGTCACTGTATTAATGGCTACGCTGATTGGAATACCCATTTCTTGTACTGCTTGAACCATAATAGGTCCTTGTATTTGCCATTGTCCTCCTGCAGATGGAACAAAGATATTTACGATTCCAGCCGAGATTAAACTAAATAAAGGGAACGTAAATTCATTTGAAATACTTACAAACCATTGTGAGATCAGTGTAATTAAGCCTGCTCCGACCATCATTCCCATTATTCCCGCATAAAATGGGAATTGAAGTGCAATTCCAGCTGCTGATGGCATTCCTTTAGTAATGGCATTAATATAGCTTTTCGGTGAACCATGTAGCGCTAAGCCTATCATTAAGAAAATAAAGTTAATAATATTTAATTCCAAATTAAACCCGTTATTACTAAAGTACATAATAATCCAAGTTAAGCCCATTGCCACTAATATGTAGGATAAGGCTTTGCTGTTTTCTAAAATTGAAGCAAATGTCTTTTTGGATGGTGGTTCGGGATTAATTTCAGCTGTAGCTGCAATTTCTTTATTTTGAAATTCTGTGAATGGTCTAACATCCTCTTTTTTTGGCGCCATTTTTCTATAAGCCCAAAGTGTTACAATGACAGAAACTAAGGCAACAATTAGTAACACTGGGCTGAAAATGGTTTCTGTTAATGGAATTAGGCCAATTTGTTCTTCTAGAGAGTGTCCTGGAGTATTTACGAGTAATGGAGCAGTTACAGTTATACTTGCAGGTAAAATAGCAACTGTACCTGTGTATGCAGCAGCGATCAGTATTCGATAATCTGCAGTTTGTACATTGCGAGCTACTTCCATGGCAAATAGTGTTCCTAATACGAAACCTAAACCCCAACTTAAGTAACCTGCTACTGCAGCAACTAAAATTGTTATTGTTAATGCTGAAGTTTGTGTTTTAGGTATTTTAGCTAGTTTTGTCATCCACTTTTTAACCAGTGGAGCTTGTGTAAGAGCATATCCTGTAATTAAAATAAGGAGCATTTGTGTAGTGAATGCTAAGAAGTTCCAAAACCCACCATACCAGTGTTCGATCATTTGAAAAAATGACTGTCCCCCTGCTGTCATTCCAAAAATGAGAGTGACAAAGGTTAATACGATTGCAAAAATAAATGCATTAGGTAGATAATTTTCAACGGCTACGTTAAACCTTTGCGATATTGACCTTAACAAGCAAACTCCTCCTCCATAAAATAAAGCGCTTTCAATTATCAGTAGTATAATTGCAGCCCTTTAAAGATTTATTCTATAATTAACAGACTGCAGTCTGTTAATTATAACCCTAATTTTATTTTCAATTTTCAGAATTGTCAATAACTATTTCATTTTTAAGAAATTGTTGTATGATAATACATAATAAGTAGTCATGTTGTTGACTAGGAGGTGTAGTGTGGTTACGAGAAAACAGAAAGCTCTTGAGACAAAAAATAAAATCTTAACTACCGCTTTAGATTTAATTGCTAAAAAAGGTTTTAACAATGTTAGCGTTGATGAAATTGTTGCAGTATCTAATACTTCTAAAGGAGCATTCTATACTCACTTTAAAACAAAACATGCGATATTTTATGAAACTTTTAAAGAAGTAGATGAATACTACCTTAAATATATTGAAGTTCAAAGCCCTTTTAATAATGTTTGTGAACAATTATTAGATTTTTTTGAAGCGATGATGACTTATATTCAAAAAAATATCGGTTTAGATGTTCTAAGGACTCTTTACATCAATGAATTGAACCCTGACCGTAGTAGTTTTTTTACGAATCCAGATCGCCCTCTATATCGTATTATTAACGAATTAATAATTTCTGGACAAGAGTCTGGTGAATTTACAGAAAACCTATCCGCTGAAGTAATTACTATGCAAATTTCTAGGGGTATCAGAGGCTCGTTATATGATTGGTGTTTATATAGTGAAAATTATAATCTAATAGAGGAATCAAAATTGTTTTTATCTTTACTTTTAGATGGTTTAAAGATAAAAAATAGTCGTAGAAGCCATTAAGAAATGGTCTCTACGACTATTTTATTTATTTTTCAATTTGTTGATCTTTTTCTTGTTCATTCCAATAATCTAGAACTTTAGCATCTAACACTTTAGCATCTACATATTTTCCTTGTTTTTCTGTAAATGACTGACTCCAGTCTAACTCTAATTCTTTTGCAAGTTTAACGACTGTTAATAGTTCCTGCCAAGCTACGTAACGTTTGTACCAAAAGAATTGTGGTTGTTCGCTCATGTATGGATATAGGTCGTCAAATTCTGTGTGCTTACAATCAATCGTACGCTCGAATTGCACTTTTGCGGTTTCAATTTTCTGAATAAAAAAATTAGCTAGCTCTTGTTTCATCATATTTATCACCTACATATATTATTTTTTAGTGACACTTTGTAATAAAACCTAACTATACTATTACTCTATCATAAAGATGTAATAGTATCTAGTGACTAGTTTTTGTTAGTTTACATAATATAATTATGTGATGCGTTTGTGCTAATTTATTATTAGGATTTAAGCATACATCTTGTAAAGAAGGGTTAAATTTCACCTATTTCCGTTCAACAATGTATTATTCCCCCTCTATTTTTTCTTTATTTACTATTTATAGTTAAAAAGGTTCAAAAAAATGATGAGTAAAGTTACTCATCATTTTTTGGCTCGGTGCTAACGATTTGCCATATCCGGATGACTTCCCCGTCTGTGGCACTATCTACGACAAACGATCCGTTGCTATATCTATCATTAGGTCGTAAATGTGCGACTTCTACGAATGCTTTGGACTCCGACTTTGTTATCAAAATAATTTGTTCGTTATTAGTTACTTTTTGAATTCCTACGATTCGATGTGGCTCTTTTTTCAGCTCGCGCAACATCACGAGACCACGTTTTGCTCTTGTTGATTTATCGAATTCTTTAATCGACATTTTCTTAACAGCACCACGTTGTGTTGCCACAAAGAAATAAACTTCCTGATCTGACGTAAATGAATAGCCATTGACTACATAATCGTCAATTTTCAAGTTAATCCCTTTAACTCCAGCTGCTCGTTGGCCGACGATATTAACTTCATCTTCTGCGAACCATAAGCCATAGCCTTGATGGGTTCCGATAAAAATTTCAGTTGCTCCATTAGTTAACTGAACATTTACTACTTCATCATTTTCTTTTAGCTTTACTGCTACTAAAGGCTTTGTAAAACGTTGTGCTTTATAAAGAGATAACTGACTTCGTTTAACCATTCCATTTTTCGTTATAAATAATAAATATTCTTCCTCACTAAAATCTTTAATGACCATAGAATGGAGGATCTCATCTTCACGGTCTAATCCTGAAACGAGGTTTGCAACATGCTGTCCATTGTCTTTCCAGCGAATATCTGGAAGCTGATGGACTGGTAAATGTAGATAGTTTCCTAGCTTAGTGAAAATAAGAAGCGTGTCTACAGTATTGGTATTATAGTGACCAATGACATAATCCTCTTCCTTCATTCCTGTCGGTTCACTGTTTGATGCTGCATAAGAACGTAGGCTCGTACGTTTCACATAACCTTCCTTCGTTACAGTAACAATGACATCTTCAGCTGGAACAAGGACTTCAAGATCAATCTTAATTTCTTCCACATCTCTTTTTATTACTGTTCTACGCTCATCTGCAAATTTTTCCTTAATTTGAAGTAAGTCTTTCTTAATAACACTAATTAACTTTTTTTCACTATTAAGGATCGCTTCTAAGCGGTTTATTAGTTTAACTAATTCATCAGCTTCTTTTTGTAAAGTTGTAATATCTGTATTTGTTAAACGGTATAGCTGTAAAGTTACTATAGCTTCTGCTTGTGGTTCAGTAAATTCAAAGCGTGCTATGAGGTTATCTTTAGCATCGCGTTTATCTTTTGATGAACGGATTGTCGCAATAACTTCATCTAATATCGAAATTGCTTTAATAAGCCCTTCAACGATATGGGCACGTTCCTTTGCTTTACGAAGCTCGTATTCTGAACGACGTGTAATCACTTCTTTTTGGTGACTAATATACGCTTGGAGCATTTCTTTTAAGCCGAGTAATTGTGGACGTTTATTGTGAATAGCAACCATGTTGAAGCTATATGTCACTTGTAGATCAGTATTTTTAAATAAATAGTTTAAGATCGCTTGTGAACTCGCATCTTTCTTAAGCTCTACCACGATACGTAAACCCGTTCGATCTGTTTCATCTCGTACTTCAGCAATTCCATCAACTTTTTTGTCAAACCGAAGCTCATCCATTTTCTTAACAAGGTTTGCCTTAATAATCTCATATGGAATTTCAGTAATAACAATTTGTTGACGGCCGCCTTTTAATTCTTCAATTTCTGTTTTTGCTCGAAGTACAACTTTTCCTTTTCCTGTTTGGTATGCTTGCTTGATACCGTCTAAGCCTTGAGCAATACCTCCAGTTGGAAAATCAGGCCCTTTTATATATTGCATTAACTCCTCTAAGCTAGCTAAAGGAGTTTCCATTAAATGAATAGCTCCATCAATAACTTCACCTAAATGATGTGGTGGGATGTCAGTTGCATACCCTGCAGAAATTCCCGTTGAACCGTTTACGAGCAAATTAGGAAACATGGAGGGTAATACAACAGGCTCTTCCTGTGTATCATCGAAATTCGGGATAAAATCAACAGTTTCCTTATCGATATCTCGTAAAAGTTCAGAGGCGATCGATGATAATCTTGCCTCTGTATAACGCATTGCTGCTGGTGGGTCCCCGTCAATCGAACCATTGTTACCGTGCATCTCAACAAGAAGGTTGCGAAGCTTCCAATCTTGACTCATACGGATCATCGCATCATACACTGACGTATCACCATGCGGATGGTAGTTACCGATTACGTTACCAACCGTTTTAGCAGCTTTTCGGAACGGCTTATCTGCTAGGTTTCCTTCACGGTACATTGCATATAATATACGGCGTTGTACAGGCTTTAAGCCATCACGCACATCTGGTAGCGCACGATCTTGGATAATGTATTTACTGTAACGGCCAAAGCGGTCGCCAATAACTTCTTCTAGTGGTAGGTCTAAGTAGCGCTCTGTCTGTGCCAAGTTAATCCTCCTTCGTAACCATAATATTTTCGTTTTCTAGGATGTTTGTTTCTTCTTCTAAACCAAATGCAACGTGAGACTCAATCCATTTTCGGCGTGGTTCAACTTTATCTCCCATTAGAGTAGATACACGTTTTTCTGCACGGGCAATATCGTCGATTTTCACTCGAATAAGCGTTCGTGTTTCAGGGTCCATCGTAGTCTCCCACAATTGCGTAGCGTTCATCTCACCAAGACCTTTATAGCGTTGGATCGTATAGCCTTTCCCGATCTTTTTAATCGCCTGTTTTAACTCATCTTCATCCCAAGCATATTCCAGTACTTCTTTTTTGCCAGTACCTTTACTAACTTTGTAAAGTGGCGGAAGCGCAATATATACTTTTCCTGCTTCTACAAGCGGCTTCATGTAACGATAAAAGAATGTAAGTAATAAAACTTGAATGTGAGCACCGTCTGTGTCAGCATCGGTCATGATAACGACTTTATCATAGTTAATATCTTCAATGGAGAAGTCAGCACC
This sequence comes from Alkalihalobacterium elongatum, assembly GCF_019024285.1. Taxonomy (GTDB): domain Bacteria; phylum Bacillota; class Bacilli; order Bacillales; family Bacillaceae_F; genus Alkalihalobacterium; species Alkalihalobacterium elongatum. The sequence continues at coordinate 172,975 of NZ_WMKZ01000003.1, read as the reverse complement.
AACTCCAGCACCAATCGCGTGGATAATAGTACGGATCTCTTCGTTTTTCATAATGTCATCTAACTTTGCCTTTTCCGTGTTAATGACTTTTCCTCGTAACGGAAGGATCGCTTGGAATTTACGGTCACGCCCTTGCTTAGCAGACCCACCTGCAGAGTCACCCTCAACTAGGTAAAGTTCATTGCGGCTCGGGTTCTTTGATTGCGCTGGAGTTAGTTTTCCACTTAAAAGAACGTCTTTTTTCTTACTCTTTTTACCGCTACGTGCTTCTTCACGTGCTTTTCGAGCAGCTTCACGTGCTTGAGCAGCTTTAATTGCTTTTTTAATAAGCATTGTACTTAGATCTGGATTCTCTTCAAAGAAATAAGCCAGTTTTTCGGAAACAATAGCATCAACTGCTGAACGAGCATCTGGTGTTCCTAGCTTACTTTTCGTTTGCCCTTCAAACTGAAGCTTTTCTTCAGGCACTCGAACTGAAATAATTGCAGTAAACCCTTCGCGAATGTCAGAGCCGTCTAAGTTCTTGTCGCGCTCCTTTAGCAATTTTGCTTTACGAGCATACTCATTAAACGCACGTGTCATAGCTGTTTTTGCTCCAGCTTCATGCGTTCCACCATCTTTTGTCCTAACGTTGTTAACAAAGGATAGCACGTTCTCCGTATAAGCATCATTGAATTGGAATGCGAACTCCATATCGATTCCATTTTGCTCCCCATTGAAGAAGATCACTGGCATCAATGTTTCTTTATCTTCATTTAAATACTCTACAAAAGCCTCAATTCCACTTTCATAATGGAATAGTTCACTTGCTTCTTTATCTTTGCGTTCATCAACTAATTCTATTTTCAGCCCTTTGAGCAAGAAGGCTGCCTCTCTTAAACGTTCAGTAAGAGTTTCAAAGTTGTATGTTGTTACACTGAACATCGTTGAGTCTGGTTTGAAGTGAATTTTCGTTCCTGTCTTCTTTGTTGTACCGACATGTTCCAACGTCGTAACAGGTTTTCCTCCGTGCTCAAAGCGTTGACGATAGATCTTTCCGTCGCGTTTGATCTCGACGACGAGCCATTCAGAAAGAGCATTAACTACAGAAGCCCCGACCCCGTGTAGCCCCCCACTGGTTGCGTATCCCCCTTGGCCGAATTTTCCTCCTGCATGAAGTACTGTCAAGATTACTTCAGGTGTAGGTTTACCGAGCTTGTGCATCCCCGTAGGCATTCCTCGACCATCATCAATGACACTGATCGAATTGTCTTTATGTATCGTTACTTTTATATAATCACCGTAGCCAGCTAAAGCTTCGTCTACTGCGTTGTCTACAATCTCATATACTAAATGGTGTAAACCGCGACTGTCAGTACTTCCAATGTACATTCCAGGGCGTTTACGGACGGCTTCTAAGCCTTCTAGTACCTGTATGGCATCATCATTGTATTCTAATTTCTGTTTAGTCGCCAAATTGAAAGCTCCTTTCCCACGCTCATATTCATTTTTTTCTTTTCTCTAGAATAGAACTATAACCTAAAACAAGGAAAAAATCTAATTAATCCTTAAACAATATATCACAAAAGAACAACTGTATCTTTGTATATTTTGTTCACAACTACAGTTTTTCCTGCTTTTTTGAAGAATTATTTAATGACTTTTGTCCTGAATTTGTCTTTGGACACAAAGGGAATTAGACCCTAATAGCTAAAGTTAACGAAGTATAACGAAAATCAATCCCTACAACAGGCAATAAAACTGTAAATAAATTTTAATAGTCAGTCAAATAGCCCTACTTTTCTAACGACCAAACATGAGCTCATAACTAAACCTCTCAAATTCAAGTTCAGTTTTAAAAAAAAGTCCTTAACTCAAACATTCAGTTAAGGACTTTACGGCAACTATTTGGTTAACGCATGTTCGACTTTAATGCATCTGTCCATAATTGTCGTTACGCCATGTTCCTTTAAGTAGTCATAAGCTTCTTCGTTTTGGAGCCCTAGCTGTGCCCAATAAACATCAGGCTTAATTTCAACCGCTTCTTTTGCTACATCAAGAAGATGCTCACTTCTTCTGAATACATTTACAATATCGACATGACCTTCGATATCTTTTAGCGATCCAACTGCTTTTACCCCTAAAATTTCTTCACCAACAGCAGCTGGGTTAACAGGGATGATTTCATAGCCTGCATTTTGCATCGCTTCAGAAACCATGTAAGATGTTCTGTCTGGATTTGTAGATAACCCAACAACAGCAATTCGTTTACTGCTCTTTAAAATTTCTCCTATTTCAGTACGACTTGGATTTTCAACCGTCATGAATAATCACTCCTTTTTGTTCCCTTTTATCATACGATTTCTATTCGCCTCTCATACATTCAGCATAATGTGCGAAATTCCTGCACTTTTTTCATAATTTTTAACAAAAAAGAAATAATAACTCTAAGGCACTATTTTTTGGCGATAGTAATGTAAGCTGAACTGAGGTGAAACTGATGAGCAGACTCCAGACAAAACTACAACAACTTAGATCAAGCTTTCTGTTTTTACCCAGCTTTTACAGCCTAATTGCTATCGCCCTTTCCTTCTTGTTTGTTCAATTGGATTATTATATTTTTTATTCTGATAGACTCGGAAACATCATACCCTCTGTGTTTTTTACTGATTTAAGTTTAGCGCAAACGCTTTTAGGTGCGATTTCAGCTTCGCTATTAACGATGACAACAATATCCTTTTCAACCATTATGGTAGTGTTGACCACCTATTTATCACAGTTCTCTCCGCGAACACTGCAAAATTTCGTAAATGATCAGCATACACAGAGAATATTAGGCGTTTTTATCAGTGGATTTATTTTTGCGATTGTGACACTTTTGTTGTTGCGAGAACGTGATGGTATATCATTATTTTTTTCACCGACGGTTGCTGTTATTTATGCAATTATATGTGTTGGTTTTTTTGTCTTTTTTATTCATCACGTTTCTCTATGGATACAGGTAAGTAATTTAATCCATCAAATTTCAATAAATACGATTAAAGTGATTCAAAATAATTATCAAAATAAACAAGAGGCTCACCACGATGCACCTTGGGATGATTGGGAAAGTGATGAAATCAAACAACGAGAACCTACGTTCTTGTATGTTAAAAAACCTGGTTATTTACAATTAATAGATCTTGATGCCCTTATCGAACAAGCAAAAAAGGATGATATCATTATTGAGATGAAGTTTCAGCTTGGTGATTACGTTGATACTTTTACACCATTTCTTCATATTTGGCCACTTGCTAATAAAGTGGACCCTGATCGTTACCTGTCCTTCTTTATTTTTGGGCATGAACGAGCGACGGTCCAAGATATTGATTTTGGTTTAACAAAATTAGTAGAAATCTGTTTAAAGGCCTTATCTCCTGGGATTAATGATCCGAATACTGCCATTTCGTGTATAAATGAACTTGGTAAAGTATTAACGGCATTAGGTCAAAAAAATGTGGAGCGTGCCTTTTATAATGATGATCAACGAGCACTTCGGCTAATGTTAGAACAGCAGCATTTTAGAGATTATTTATATAGAAGTTTCTATCAAATTCGTCACTATGCTAAAGATGATGTTTCAGTATTGTCAGCAATAATAGACGCACTTAACGTCGTCGCCTCACATAACGATAATGCAGTAAAACAAGAAATAAAAAGGTTTACTGAATATGTAATGGAAGGAATTAACGAAAAGTCGTTTTTATCTTTAGATAAAGAGTATTTGGATCATAAGCTAGAAAAGCTTGCTTTACATACAGAAACAAACGATCGGACCCAACATAATTTTTAAACCCGTCGTATATGCTATCTTAAAACATAGCTACTTTTTCACTAATAACGTAAGCAGGGGTTCCTATACTGAAATCAAACTTAAATCTTAAGAATAGAGCAATAGAGCCAAATTCAAAGAAATGACAAAGGAAGTCAAGCAAGCAAAAATCGATAAGGAGTCGCAGCATATGAATACCATTACTAGTCTTTTAAAGAAACATTAAATCACTACAAATCAGGTAGAGAAGTAAACGAAATTGAACAAAATTATTTTACTCTTCCTAAATCGAGGTTGACACTAGCTGTCAGCCTTTTTCTTTTATATCATACTCCTCTCTACATATGAAGATACTAAGCCTAAGAGGTGATCTTTCATGAAATTGATAATTGCTTTTATCATTCTTTGTTTTTTAATCCCAACTTCCGTTTATGCAGAAACTGAACGTTCCGAAATAAAAGTAGCTTTTGTTCGTGATGGCTATCTTTGGACAAAAATCTATCATCAAGAAGAAAAAATCTCGGCTGAACGAGCAAACTACACCGGCTCCCCACAATGGTCTTTCGATGGCAGTATGCTGCTTTATCAAAAACAAGGTCAAAACCATTCACAAAATGAAATTTGGGTTTACGATCTTCAGACGAAGCAACATCAACAAGTTTTTTATGACGGTATAGATGCTAAATGGTCCCCTACTGATAATATAATTGCTTTTAAAAGTAATGGCGTATTGAACATATCAGATTTAAAAGAATTTTATAACATTGCGCTAGGAGTTTGTGATTATGAGTGGCAGCCTGATGGTAAGGGGTTTATCGCCTCTTCTAGTGCTGTTCTTCGACCAACAGGCTGGACAAATACAACTCTTTATTCAATTTCAATTAAGGAAGGCTATCGAAATTTAAAAAGCTTAACGGATCATGTGAGAGAGTTATTTGTTTTACCTTCTGAATTAAAGAAAGGTGATCGATCAATTATGGCGATCAACGCTACTGACTTTTCTTATTCGCCTGATGGAAAATGGATTTCTTTTATCGTTTCGCCAACAGCATCTATGGCGATGGATAGCAATATGCTTTCTGTCATTTCTGCTGACGGAAAAGAATTTGAAGCGATTGATGAAATAATTCTTTACTTAGACGATCCGAAGTGGGCGTTCAAGAAAAACTTATTGGGGTATATCGCAGGTGGCGGTAGAATTGTCTTTGGGTTCAGGGATAAAGACTTAAAAGTAAAAGAGCTGCCCTCCTCTACTTCATTAAGTCTTACTCCACCAAACTATGCAGAGCTTGGATTTACATGGATAAATGATCAAGCCTTAAGTGTTGCAAGAGTAAAGGAAAGTGAGTGGTCGAATGATCCTAAGAAACGACCTAAACCTGCCTTGTATTATATAAGTATGAATGGACAAAGGCAGGAAAGAATATCAAATCCACCTGAAGGATATGGGGATTATCAACCAAAATTCCTACCTCCACTCCAGAAAATTTCTTGGTTAAGACGTACTGACATAACTGGAAGGGGCGACGTTTGGATAGTGGATGTTGACGGCAAAAACGCAGAACTATGGATCAAAGATGTCGAAGACTATACCTTCTTTATAAAACAAAATATTAATTATTGATGGTGCCTGGCACCTATTATGCAGATTTTAATATCATGACGTCAGTCAACGTTTTCTGATAAAGAATAAGTTCCATCTCATAAAAGTAACAGCAAATATATAAAAGATAAATGAATACCAAAGCTTCCATCCTGTATAGGTTAAATAATCAAACTTTACGGTTAACCATTCAAAGAACGTAGAAAACACTACCCAACCGATCAGATAAGGTATAAAAGATTTTATCTTTTTGGGCATGTAATTAGAAATTATAACTCCAAAAAGTGGAGACGTTAGAAATTTCATAAATAAAGCTCGAGCGCTAATGCTATCGTCATCATTGAAATAGTATAATTCCATTAAATGTCCTAAGGTTAAATCAACAGTGATTTCAATATAAGAAACGATGATCCATATGATGTGGGCGAGTTAAATTCTTTGGCATAAACCATACAAATATGGCTAATAACACAGTAACAATATACATAAAAGTCATACCAACACATCCTAATAAGCGGGGCTATTTTGAGTATTGCTTAAAAAAGATTTTATAGTCATACTTTCTTTTGACTATTGCTTTAAAATACTTGTTTAATAAAAAAGCCTTTTTATATGAGTTAGTTTTTATCTTGTTTTAATAGGTAGTTTTTGGTATAAACTGGTTTTATTATTCTATATTCGTCAACATATGTTCTTTTGGTTATCACACCTTTACTTACCATTGATAAAGTCGATTAAAACATGGTATATTACTAGTACAACAAACCCGAGAACGCAGTGAATTCACTGTTTCTCACTTCAAAACTCTTGCCATGACGCATACCATACATGCGTTATCTTGAAAGGGATGGATTGTATCTTTACCATTCCTCCTTTTACATAAACATCGCCCTACGATGTTAGTACTTCTTAATGTCTTAAACCGATACTGTTTTTTAGGGAGTTCAGTATTCCACCTCTAACAACAAGCCCTGCAAGCTAGGGGAAGTTGAAGGATTTGGAGAGGACACCCACCTACGAGAGTAGGTTTTTAAGACATCACGAGGTACGGCAGAGTGGGATACATACTCGGTTTGTTTGATTATTTTGATCATACTTTACGTCTGGAACGCTATTATCGTTCCAGGCGTTTTTATTTTTTGAACAGATTATGATGAAATCTTTATGGATGTAGCTTGATTTGCCTATAATGGTAATAAAAACTGTGAGGTGATTTTGATGTGTGGTCGGTTTACACTTTCTGCAGATCCCTCTTTACTAAAAGAACGTTTTGAGATAGTAAATGATTTTGAAGATCAATACGCTGTCAGGTACAACATAGCACCGAGCCAAAATATATTAACAGTCATCAACGATGGTCAAGACAATCGTGCGGGATACCTTCGCTGGGGACTCATTCCTTCTTGGGCAAAGGATCCGAAAATAGGCTATAAACTGATTAATGCTCGAGCAGAAACGCTAGCGGAAAAACCTAGCTTTAAACAAGCTTATAAAAAACGGCGGTGCTTAGTAATAGCAGATAGCTTTTACGAATGGAAAAAAGTTAAAAACAAAAAAGTTCCTGTAAGAATTAAACTGAAACAAGAAGGTGTTTTTGCAATGGCTGGACTATGGGAACGTTGGAAATCTACTGATGATAATATTATTTATTCGTGCACGATTATTACAACAAGTCCAAATTTGTTTATGAAGGATATTCATGATCGCATGCCTGTTATTTTAACAAAGGAAACGGAAAAAGTTTGGTTACATAATAAAATTGAGGACCCGCATACACTAGACGATATTCTTCAACCTTACCCACCAGAAGAAATGGAAGCTTATCAAGTTTCAACAGAGGTAAATTCACCCAAAAATGACTCACCTACTTTAATTAATCCACTCGTATAGTCATGTACTAACATAAAAAAAGCTGACTTTTAAAAGTCAGCTTTTTATTTTAGCCAGAAATGGATCGATCTTTTGGAGTTGGGAGCGTTCGTTCAGTTTGGTAAAGCTTTAGTAAAACAAAAACGACTGGAGCAATATATAGTCCCCATAGACCTACTAGTCCATAACGGATGAAGTCAAAAAGAACCGCATCTGGAAAAACAAATTTTAATCCTGATTGGATAGCAACAAGGCCGACAATACCTACAACGAAAGCAACCGCTTTCCGCCAGATCTGTTTTGAGATAACCATACGGTTCGTTTCCGCTTCAAGTAAGTAACCAACACCTGCACCTAGTAAAAAGCCAGCATATTTGATACCTTCTTCTTCAGGGAAAACGATCATCAGGACGATTGGAAAGACGATAGCAAGTAACCATTTTATTTTCGTTGTTAGTCTAGAAATACGTTTTTCTATTGCAATTGCTACAGTTAAAATGATAACCGCTAGTGAGATACCAACCATAACGTCGGTAGGCCAGTGTAATCCTGAATACAGGCGTGATGTAGATATTAATAATACGATGGTGATAGCAAAAATCCAAAATGCACGTTTATTAATCATATAAGCTAAATAACCAAAAAGTGTTGCTGATCCTTGAGCGTGACCACTTGGGAATGAGTCGTATGGATAGTGACTTCCTACTTTCGCTGACTCTAAGAAAATTGAATTAACTCCTTCAATATCAATCGGTCGCTTAACAGCAAAATGAATTTTAAAGAACGCATTAATATAAATCGACATTAAAAAGATATAAAATAGTCGAAAGCCAGCCGTCTTTGATATGCACCAATACACAAGCGGTAAGATGATCATATAAAACTCTTCATTGCCTAAAAACGTTAAAATAAGTGCAATAAAATTTAAAAATGGGTTTTGCAGTTCAGTCATTGTGACTAAAATCTCAGTTTGATTCATGATGCCTCCTTATTTTGTTATAAAATTATTTTAATATCATTCGACATCATGTAATAAAATCCTTCTTAAGTAGTGAATTAACTCCATTATTAACCGAGTTTTGCTGAATATATTTTGAATTTTGATCTGCTTAAGAAGGGGTTAATATGTGATCTTGTAAACTAATGTACTTTCGATAGACCAAGCCTAAAATGAGAAAATCTCAGATTAATAGAAAGAATTTTCTTAAAATAAAAATCTTTTTACAAAAACGAACATATAATAAAATAATTCGAATTGTCACCTATTATGGCTTATTTTGAAACCGCTTACACCTTAATGACTGAGTCCTGAACTTTTAAAAATAAATAATAAAGGAGAATGTGTATGAAATTCATTCCTAACTTTGGTGAATTTTATCAAAAGCCTCTTGTCCCTATTGGTGAAAATGACCGGATCTTAGCTTTAGAAAAATCGCCTAATAGGGAAATATTTGACGACTGTACGCATTGGCTCATCGCCTTAGAGGGCAAAGAAATCTCCGAGAACTGTAACTTCTACCAATGGCGAGTTTTAGTTTATCCAGCGAAAAAATGTGGTCGATTTGATTGCCAGCACCCTTACTTTATTTCAGCATTTTTTCCAACGATGGATGATGCATTGTCATTAACAAACGAAATAGAAAAAGGAGCTAATCAAGACAAAATTACTCAAATCCCTCAAGCTGCTAGCTAATTTTTTTAAAAAAGAAACAAGAATTCTTCTTCGTTTCTTTTTGCAAAGCTATGTGAATAGCTACACATACATAATTCCTCCCATCCCCTTCCATTAACTCTTCACGACGTTATCTAACACCTCCATCTTAGAGTCAAATAACTCCTACTCACAAACATAAAAGGGATTATAGATATTTTCCCCTCCAAATAATTTTGCCCATATCAACAGAGACCAAATAAAGAAGCGTAATGACAATGGACTACCTTCTGCCAGTACGCTTCTGCTTCCGCTAATTCACTTACATTACCCTAATCTAAATACAATTCCATGACCGCCTTTAGGATATTCCCATTGAATATTTTGATGTGGGCAGCCGATCCGGCAGCTTCCACATTCGTGACAGCCTTCATAGCCGACATGCATTCGAATATCTTCCCATTTGTAAATTTCAGCAGGGCAAAAGATCGTACAGATTTTGTCTGGGCATTTGTTCAAGCAAATGTCTTCATCTAATACATGGAGATGTGATTTTGTATCTGCGTTAAAGCGAACAAGATACTGCTTTTCTTCGATAGACTGACCTTTTTTTTGTTCACTCATTATTTCATCACCTTCCAGGCTTTAATCATATCGCGCGCAATTTTTAGTTTCTGTTTAGGTGTACCAATATCTTTAATGATTTTCTTTTGTTTATCTCGCTTAGACATTCCATCAACGGTAAACATCTGGCTTGCTGCTTTGTTCATCATCGGAATATACTGGTCAAAGTATTGTGGGAATTTATCGAAGTGGTGTGTAGAGTCTTTGTATTTTTTCAAGTCTTGACCGACAAAGCTATCCATTAGTTTTTTACGGTAATGATCTAAAATTCTTTCAGAAAAATCGCCAGCTTCTTTGGCCAAGAGTACGGTTTCTGCGGCAAACCTACCCGAGGTCATCGCTAAGTTTGAGCCTTCCCGATGTATGGCATTAACGAGTTGAGCGGCATCCCCAACGACGATGACGCCATTGCCAACGACTTTCCCCATAGAATGATAACCGCCTTCAGGAATAAGGTGAGCTAAATATTCTTGTGGCTCGCTTCCTTGAATGTAAGGGCGGATCATCGGGTGATTTTTTACGTATTCAAGCAATTCATACGGTCGAATTTTATGCTTGATTAAACCAGACAGGAGAGTCCCGACCCCGATACTGAGTGTGTCTTTATTCGTGTAGAGGAATCCTGTTCCTAAAATCCCTTTAGTTGCATCGCCAAAAAGTTCAATCGTACAGCCCTGATTTTTTTCGAGATTAAATCGGTCTTCAATAATTTTAGAGTCCAGTTTTAAAATTTCCATCGTTGCAAGAGCTACTTCATCTGGCTGGTATTCTTTATGAAAGCCAAGTGATTTAGCCAGAAGCGAGTTAACCCCATCAGCTAAAACAACAACATCGGCATAAACTTCCCCGTCTGGCCGGTCGGTCCTAACCCCGACGACCTTTCCATCTTCCACGATACATTCTAGAACTACTGTTTCATTGACTAGTAATGCACCTTGCTCAACAGCTTTACTTGCAAACCATTGGTCAAATTTCGCACGTAAGACCGTAAAGTTGTTGTATGGCTCTCTTCCCCACTCTAGTCCTTTATAACCAAACGTTACAGCAGACTCTTTATCCATCATCATAAAGCGTTGTTCGACGACTGGACGTTCAAGTGGTGCTTCTTTATAAAATTCGGGGATAACATCTTCCATCATTTGTCGATAAAGGACTCCACCCATTACATTTTTTGACCCTGGGTATTCCCCGCGCTCAAGTAAAAGAACTTTTGCACCTCCTTTAGCTAATTCATGAGCACATGATATTCCAGCAGGTCCTGCACCAACAACGATACAATCAAACTTTTCGGGCATGTTGTGCCTCCTCTCTCGACAACGCAACTTTAAATTGATCAATTAACATAGGTACGATTTCAAATGCATCCCCGACAACTCCGTAATGACACGATTCAAATATTGGCGCCCCGGGGTCTTTATTTATTGCGATGATCAACCCAGAGTTCTTCATTCCAACGATGTGTTGAATGGCACCTGAAATACCGATGGCAAAGTAAATTTTCGGTGTAACAGTAACCCCCGTCTGGCCGACTTGATGATGGTGTTCAATCCAGCCTGCTTCAACGACATCACGGCTCGCTCCAACTGCACCGCCAAGTGTGTCTGCAAGTTCATGGCAGAGCTGAAACCCTTCTGAACTACCAAGTCCTTTACCTCCAGCAACTATAATATCTGCTTCATCAATCTTAACTTTTTTCGTAGCCATTCTAACAATTTCTAAAACCTTCGTTCTTACATCATCTTCTTTAAGTGGAAGATTTTCTTCTATGAGATTGCCTTTTCGACCTGGCTCTCTGGTAAGCGCTTTCATAACTTTCGGACGTACAGTAGCCATTTGTGGACGATACTTTTTACATAGGATGGTTGCCATAATGTTACCACCGAAAGCTGGCCGGCTCGCCAACAGTAGTCCAGTATCTTCTTCAACATCTAGCTCCGTTGTATCTGCCGTTAAACCTGTAGGTAGATCAGTCGCTACTGCACTTGCTAGATCTTTACCAGTTGAAGTTGCTCCATATAAAATAATTTCTGGTTTGTGTTTTTCACAACAATCAAGCAAAGCTTTCATAAATGACTCTGTCCGGTAATCTTTGAAAATAGGTGCATCGTACACATAAACGACATCTGCACCATACTCGAAAACTTCATTGGCAAGGCTTGTTACGTTTTCTCCGATGATGACGCCACCTAATTTAACTCCACGTTTATCTGCAAGCTTTCTACCTGCTCCTAGCAATTCGAGAGATACAGGAGCGATTTTCCCATCAGTTTCTTCAATAAACACCCAGACGCCACGATAATCTTCAAAATTCATTACGCTCCTCCTTTCTGGGTAAAGAGTTCCTTTTTCTCCATTAAGACGCCTAGTAACTGCTCAACTTTCTCTTGTGAACTTCCTTCTAAGATTTTTCCACCTTCTGGCTTTGGCGGAGCCCATACTTTTGAAACGATGGTTGGTGATCCTTTTAGTCCGAGTTGTTTTTTATCGGCACCTTCTAAATCAGCTACGGCCCAAATTGTAGGTTCATAGCGTGCAGCTCTTAACATATTTGGAAAAGTTGAATAAGGTACTTCATTAATTTCTTTTTCCACGGAGAGAAGACACGGTAATTGAGATTGAATGACTTCATAGCCATCTTCCAATTTACGGTGAACAACCATATGCCCTTCCTCTTTATTTACCTCAACAACTTTCTTAACCGATGTTAAAGGTGGAATATCGAGTCGTCTTGCAATACCAGGGCCAACTTGTCCTGTATCGCCATCAATGGTCATTTTCCCGCAAATAATTAAATCAATTGGCTTGATTTTTGAAATTTTCTCAAGAGCACAAGTTAAAGCATAGCTCGTTGCTAATGTATCCGCACCCGCAAATGCTCGGTCCGAAATCATATACCCTTCATCAGCACCGATTTCAATACATTTTTTAATCGCTTTTACTGCAGGAGGAGGACCCATCGTTAATACAGAAACGGTCCCTCCATAGCGGTTTTTTAGACGTACCGCTTCTTCCACTGCATGTGAATCATATGGGTTTAAAATTGCTGGGGCACTGGCTCGGTCCATCGTGTTTGTCTTAGGGTTCATCTTGATGATCTTCGTATCAGGCACCTGTTTAATACACGCTACAATATGAAGCATTTCTTTTCACTCCTTTCAACACCAAACCAATCATTTTTCAGACAGTTATGTGTGTACCATTTATGTCATTACTTTAAATATATAAGGACAATGCTAATAAAATGCTTTTTTTCTTTCAGTTTGTGTAATAGTTTATTAATGTTCTAAAGTGTTAGTTCAAAAAAGAAATTGAAAAAAGGAAGAACATTGCCGTGTTGAACGGATGTTCTTCCTTTCATATGATCGGGAAATTATATTAAACTCTTTAGGATCATGTTTCTTAGAATCTCTTTCTTGTCTTTTTAAAAGTAAACAGATATTAACAAAACATAGTCAAAATTTAATTGATATCCTTCCTTTTTTACCATACTTAGAATCTATTTAAGAGTGTTCGTGTTGGGACATAATGTTTTATGTTCTCACACGTTCATGGTTTTTACTTTTAAATAAAAACCTTTAGTTAAATCCCCCAAAACCTTTTTGCATTTCCAGCGAATAAAGCTTCTTGTACAGCGGGTTGTAAATCTAAGCTTTCAAAGTGTTCTTGAATTTCTGCTGCCGTGCCATTAAGTAATGGTAAATCACTGCCGTACATCATACGATCCGGCAACCGTTCAATCCATTCTTTAAATTGTTCTGGAGGTGGGAAATCAGCAGACATACTTTTAGCTTCTAATGCCGCAGTATCGAACATAACGCCTGGTAATTCTTCAGCTAAGCGTAAAAACTCTTCAGTTTCATTCATACCTAGATGTGCCACTTGAACGCGTAAATTTGGGTAACGCTCCATTACTTCAGCAAAGTATTTTACACCAACAGTCCCTGTGTGATCGGATGGTGCTGTTCCTGCGTGAACAATAACTGGTTTATTGTATTTAATAAGTGTTTCATAAAAAGGATAAAGACGTTCATCACTCATCTTTACGTTTTGTACTTGGCAGTGAAGCTTCATGCCAGCAAACCCTAATTCACCAAGACATTTTTCCGTTTCTTTTGCAACATCATCTTCATGATGAACACAGCCAATGGGGACGATTTCTGGACGAGCTTTCGCTTGTTCATATAACCAGGTATTTAATTCAGCAGCCATTCCTTTTTTATGTACATATAAAAGTACTAAAAATTGGTCGAAGCCTCGTTGTTTTGGATAATCGAAAATTTTGTCTGCACTCCAGCCGTCATATGGAACATTCCACCCTTCTCGACGAAACCAACTATAGATTGCATTCATTAGTTTGTCAGGAAAAGCATGTATGTGTACATCAATTTTACTCATTACTCATCCCCCTATTTCAGAAATTTCAGTTTATTTATAACCTAAGTATACCATTTTTTTCTTGTTAGTGAGACTAAATATTTTATATGAGTTTCCTGCATGTTAAATATGTGTTTATATTGATGAATATTGATTATGCTTCCAATGTTTAAAATGTAAATTTCACACGCCTTGGGTAACGGAAAGGTTGAAAAAATTAGGACAAAAGCAACAATTTTAGAAAAGCCAATAAAAAAGAGACAGGGGCTCGTCCGACAGCACCCAATTCTAAGGGTGATGAAGGTTGCTTTCTCCCTGCCTCATTCGTATGTTAAGTTGCTGATAAACCGCCATCAATTGGGAAGATGACGCCCGTAATAAAGTTGGCTTGTTCGGAAGCTAAATATAACACGGCGTTAGCTACATCATCTGACTCACCATAACGTCCTAAAGGTATTGTTGCAGTTAACTGTTCTTTAACTTGTTCTGCATGCTCTGGTGCGAAACCTGCTTCTAGGGAACGCATCATTCGAGTATTGACAGGTGAAGGGTTTACTGCGTTTACTCGAACACCAAATGCTGCTGCCTCAATTGCTGTCGCTTTAGTTAATCCAACGACGGCATGCTTTGAGGCAATATATGCACTTACATTTGGGCTACCCTTTAAACCAGCGATCGAAGACATATTAATAATTGAACCGCTCTTTTGTTCTTGCATGACTCTTAATACATGCTTCAGACCATAAAAAACTCCTTTTATATTTACATCAATTACTAAATCTAATGATTCTGAAGGGTAATTGGTGATCGGTTGAACAACACCTTCGACCCCAGCATTATTAAAAAATACATCGATTCTTCCAAACTGCTCTTTTGCGAGCGCTACATATCGTTGAACTTGTGCTTCTTGACTAACATCGGCTTGAACGAGTAAATATTGACCTTCTTTCAGTTGCAACTCTTTTGCGGTTGCTTGAAGGGCTTCTTCATGTAAATCAACTAACACAACGTTAGCTCCTTCATTTGCAAATGCTTTAACGGTTTCCTTCCCAATTCCTGCCGCAGCACCTGTAATGACTACAATCTTCTCAGCAAATTTCATCTTATTCACCCTTTACAATTGTTGTAGCTTGTTACAATTTAAGATTACCATATCTATGAATATACTCATTTTTAAATTGTGAATAGTTGGTGATATATTCGGAACATTTTAGTGAAATAATTTAAAAGATTTAATATTAACAGCATTTTGTTCGACATATGCATTTATTGTTAAACGTCACCAAGTTTTTTTAATGTAATGGTCATAATATCTAAGGCTTTGCGAGTGCTTTCAGTATCAGCTAATATATCCGCTTTTAACAAAAATTCAGTTTCAGCTTCATGCTTAAACATGAGAAAAGATTTAATTACACTCTGGGAAATATGATTAGCATAAAAGTCATTTTTACTATAGTAAGTCCTTAAATATGTTATATAGTTAATAATTTTGACCATAGAAACCGCTATTGCATCTTTAGGTAATTTCCCAATAAAATTTGCAATGCTTCCTCCACCTACAGCTCCAAGCAACGCACCGCCACCGATTAAGATCTGCATGCCTCCTGCCATTCCCAGACCTCCTGCTGCTATAGCACCACCACCTATGGCAGCAAGGCCAGCAGATGTTGCTGCTGCTCCTGCAAGCCCCATCGTGCCCCCAATGGCTGCAGCTATTGCTGGCGCGGCTAAGCCTGCTGTTAAGATAGCAGCACCAGTACCAGCTATTGACCACTTGATGACGCGCCCCCAGTAATTATTTACTTCTTTTAAGAAGTTTCCAGTATTCTTAATGATGTTCTTGCCCACTTCCCCAGGGAAGCCACATTGTGTCGTAATGACTGCAATTCCTTTATTCATATCACGCTCGGATAAGCCTTTTGGAAATCCTTCTAGTTCAGCGTAGACAGGGGTCAATATAGCTTCTTGTAACAGCAAGTACATTTTATATTCATTTTCCTTTTTTAGTAGAAACCTAGTTTTCAATTCTTCAATCGTTAAGTTTCTCAAGCCAGGATTGTGACTTAAAGCCACCCATGCTTGTTCGGACCAAAGTGTTAGCCATTGTTTTTTATCTGTTAGTTCTTTTCTTAACGCCTCTGCACGCCAGTTGTCGTATGTATGTTTAAGGTTATCGTAGGACCCTTTTAGAACGTTCGCCACTCTACCATTCGTTTTAGGTATTATTTTTTTTTGTTGCTCTAATGTAATCTTTTCACGAACGATGGATAGGTCCGTTTCAATCCGCTTTTCTACAAGTTTAATAATTATTGCGAGTCCATAAATATCAATATTAAAAGCATCCAGCTCTTGGATCGTAGGTTGATAATTCATTCAGATATGACCTCTTTCAGCAAATGGAATTCAAATTGTAAGCCCCTTCTATTATAGGAGGAAGAGAAATGTTTCTACAATACAAAAAAATGGTCTCTGGAGTGCCAGGCACCATCAACGAATTAATGCGTTAATATATTGAAGGTGCCAGGCACCTTCAATATTCACTACATTCAGTTTTCCTCGTCTTCTATTGTCTGAATAGGTATTGCTTTGCGATCGTTTTGGGTTAATAAGCGGTGGCAATGAATATACAGGACTCCTTTGCGATAAACCGTTTCGATGCGGTCTCTGCGAATTGGGTAAGGCAGGTCTATAGATCGCTTAAAGTTTCCTGGATTGGCTTCTTCTTGAAGGGTTCGATAACCATTCAAATTGAAGTTCATCTGACCTTCCACTTCAATCAGGTTTTCATCAATGTAGATGGAAATATCGTCTTTCGATTTTAACCCTGGCAGGATGATCGCACATACTAGCTCATAACCTGACTCATAAAGATTCACTTTTAGTTGGTTCGTAGAGTTGTTCGGTAAATTTTGAAACTTATCCCAAAAGTCTTCTCTAAAAAAGTGATCAAAGTAATGTTGAAATTGTTTCACATGTTGAAATGGATCAAAATTGTTCACTTTAATGTTCCTTTCACATTAAAATTACCTACCGCAAATTATTGGTTTGCGGAAACATTTTGGTCGACCGCATCCGGGTCAAAAGCATTGTTAATATTAATACCATTATTCGTAATCATAAAATCACCCGTGTGCGCACTTCCAGACCCCGTCACAGATTTACTAGCTGATTTTGGAGACATGTTCAACACATCTCCAAAACTTATATTTCCGTCATTAGCATTAATTTTAAATGGACCAAATACGATGGCTGGCATATAAAACACCCTTTATATCAAGATACTTTTAGTTTATGTTGCAATTTGTTTATCGTTACGCAATTGTTAAGGGTTTTCTACAAACTGCCGAATATGTTTGATTCGCGTTTCGGCATTAATGATTGAGTTTGAACCGATATGAAGACTAGAAGAAGAACCAACAGCTATCACTCTTATATGGTCCACATGGATAAATGGATTTTCATTCGTTCTTGTTATCGTAATCGGTTCAGTAATTACGGGCATCGGGTTTTTAATATGAAACATTGGAAAGGCATCAAAATTCCCTTCATTTCCATAAAAAAATGGAATTTGCCGTTGTACAGCAAGCGCCCTTGACCACTGGTTAATATGATAACTGTCACCAACTTGGAACGTGCTACTTAAAGAGACGTCATTTACATTTATAGTATTTACGTGTGAAATACGATTTTGCATGGCTCCACCTCTTCGATCTATCAACTAATAGATTACCAACTTCTCAATTTATTGTTCAGGAGCTAAAGGTACAAATGGACTGACGATTAAAGACTCAGGCGGCGTATCAAAATAAGAAGACAAGCAAACCGTATTTGTATCCCCTACAAGAAAAATAGAGGAACTAGCAACCCCGACAACTCGGATGGCACCTACAGACAGGTTTCGATTTACAACGTTAAAATTCATGTTGGTGGATTCTCCTCTCTTGGTAAATGTTTTATGAAGGCATCAAAAGTATTCCCGATGTCTTCCTTTACCTTATTGACTGTCATTTGTTCGACCTGTTTTACATCATATTGGTCACCTTGTACTTGACTTAAATAGTGGTTGATCCGTTGATCGATTTGTTTTTTTACATCACCAATAATAAAATTACGGTAATTTGGATCCAATTGATAATTATGTTTTTGTTCAAGGGATTGAATTAACGGATGACATTCGTGATCTAAAAAATGATAGATTTGATGCTTTATCGCTTGAACACACTCTGGATGCATATGAGAAAATATTGGGACATTCAATTCATTTTGATTAATATTAAAATCTTCAATTGGTGATGTTCCTCCATTAGGAGTAAGGCCGATATTTAACGTTCCTTCGAGACGTTCAATTTTTAGTTGATCAAATTTATATTCGATTCTGTCAATATGGCTCCCTGGTGGACCTTGTTTTAATTGAGATAACTCTTCACGCATCTGCAAAAGTTGTTGCTCTAACTGAAGAATTTTTTGATTTTGTGCTTGTAAATATCCGTTCATTTTTTCAAAGTACGCCCCATAATTCCAGTTGTTATACATCGTCTCCCCACCTCTTTACAAGATTTCAATTTACCTTTTATGCGGTTGGAGGTGCCAGGGGGACCAAAGGTAAAGTAGTAGGAGGACGGTCTAGTTCAGGAGCAGGTTCAACAAATCCAGCTGTATTGTATAGATTAGAAATTCCTTTAATCATCCCTGCACTTCCGATCTGTAAAACAGAAGAGTTTGTAATACCCTCGACTCTTAAGTTATGAATAACAATGTTTTGGTTTATAAAAAAATTCATACCAACCGCCCCTAATTAAATATTTCCTGCTATTGGCTGATCCACTAAATCGGCATCATATACTTGGGTTGTATTATAGTCATTTCTCACTTGAATGCCGTCTCCTGTCATAAACGATCCAGCACCTGCAAACGTTTTGGCTTGACTTTTTGGTGAGATATTAAAGACATCTCCAATATGAAAAACACCACTACTTGATATGCTATTAACTTTTATAGCTCCTACTATCGCTGGCATAGACAAACACCCTTTTTTATAATCCTTGTAGGCATTATATGAATTTTTCAGCTAGGCGTTACACCTAATCGGGACGTATGTAAAATCAATTCCTTACACCATTAACTAAAAAACAACATTTATATATCCAAAAAATAACAGGTGAAAAATGAACAATTAACAATAGTGCGCTCCCAGCACCACCAGCCATTTTATTCAAAGATTTAATTAAACGTTTATTTAAATTTTTGTGTTAATTGTACGATTTATTGAGATTAATAGTGATTTGACATACGAATTCAGCTTTTTTAAATAAACTAGCTTTCTTTTTTAAAGCTGTTTTCGTATACTTTTGTTGCTTTTGGTCCAAAAGAAGAGCAACAATCCTTAAGAAAAGAGCCTATTTTAATAATGGCGGTGTATAGTATATTGTTGAAAATCGTTACAGCCCAAAATCAGTACTCAACATTAACTGAGTTTAAGTGAAAAATAAGGAAATGAACGTAATATTTCCCCAGGAAGCGCATGAAATGACAAGGTACAAGAGGAAATGACTACTTTTATCGGTGTTTTTCGACGTAAAAAAGCACCCACACAGGTAGACGTTGTCACCTAGTGAGGGTGCGGTTATATGGACTATTGCAATATATTCTTAGTTAACTCGCTTCCATTGCTTGAAACTGGGCACGGACCAGATTGTAGTAATGGCCTTGGTGGTTCATAAGCACCTCGTGGTTTCCTTGTTCTACGATTTGGCCGTGGTCTAAAACGATGATGTTATCGGTTTCACGAATGGTCGAAAGGCGATGAGCAATAATAATTGCAGTTCTACCCTTTAACAAAGTTTGTAAAGCATTTTGAATTTTTTGTTCCGTTTCCGTATCGATACTTGCAGTCGCTTCATCTAAAATTAAAATTTGCGGGTTCGCTAGTAACACCCGAGCGAACGATAACAGTTGCCGCTCCCCTACCGAAAGGATATTTCCGCGTTCTTCGACTTCTGTTTCATATCCATTTTTTAACTGCTCAATAAAGGAGCTCGCCCCAACCATTTCCGCAGCCTGTTTGACTTCTTCATCTGTAGCCTCTGGACGACCAAAGCGTATGTTCTCCATAATGGTTCCAGAGAAGATGAACGTATCTTGTAGAACGATACTCACCTGTTGACGGATACTATCAAGTGTTAAATCGCGCAAATCTTGGCCATCAATTTTGACGGCACCACTCGTTGGATCGTAAAACCTGGAAATTAGATTAACAATCGTCGTTTTCCCTGATCCAGTATGACCAACGAGTGCGACAGTCTCTCCTGGTTTCATTTCAAGATTAATTCCGTCTAGTGCTTTTCGCTTCGCATCATAAGCAAATTCAACATCTTCGAATGTAATATGCCCTTTTATTTTCTTGATGTCTTGTGCGCCATCTTTTTCAGGAACAGAAGGT
The DNA here is from genome assembly GCF_019024285.1 of Alkalihalobacterium elongatum. Taxonomy (GTDB): domain Bacteria; phylum Bacillota; class Bacilli; order Bacillales; family Bacillaceae_F; genus Alkalihalobacterium; species Alkalihalobacterium elongatum. The sequence continues at coordinate 152,625 of NZ_WMKZ01000003.1, read as the reverse complement.
TTTTCATCTAAAAACTCAAAGATTCGTTCAGAAGAAGCCATCCCCATCAGTAACTGATTGTACACTTGGCCGAGCCTCGAAATAGGCTCCCAGAACATGCCTAAGAAAAAAGCAAACATTACAAATGTCCCTATATCTATACTTCCAGATTGAATTAAGAAGACACCGTACCAAATTAAAATCGCTGTACCGATTGCATTGGACATTTCGACGAATGGACGGAACATCGCATTTTGCTGCGTCGCATTTCGCCAAGCTTTAAAATTATCTTCATTCATTTCATTAAAAAACGACATGTTTTCGCGTTCTTGGGTGTACGATTGCGTGACACGAATCCCTTGAATACTTTCATTTAAATGAGAATTAATTTGTGACTGTTTGACACGTACGACTTGCCATGAGCGGCGAATTTTTCTTCGTAAGCTCGTTGAGATAATAAACATAATCGGTAAAATAACCATAATTGCAAGTGTTAACTCTGGGCTGTATACAAATAAAATGACGAAGATCCCGATTAGTAATAAGACGTCCATTAATAAGTTAATAACCCCATTCGTAAATAAATCCTGAAGAGAATTGACGTCATTTGTGACACGAACGAGAATTGATCCTGCAGATCTTTGGTCAAAAAATCGATGCGACAGCCGTTGAATATGCTTGAATAAGCTTTGACGTAGATCATAGATGACATTTTGTCCAAGCTTATTCATCCAGCGAATTCGAAGTGTGTTGGCAAGCCATGACAGCATGTAAAGTCCCGCGATTAAAACAACGACATGAACGAGCGCATTCATATCCCGTTGATAAATAACATTGTTTAATGCGTACACCCCGATTAACACAGGAGTCGTAAGTCGAACGGCCGTTGAGATAATCATCGCAGCAATTGCCAGCGGTAAAAGGTTTTTCGAATACGGCTTCATATAACTGAACAAACGGATCATTTGTGGCCAGTTAAATGGCTTTTCGATCGCAGAGTCGAGTGAATAGTGGAAACGATGATTTTTGGTTGATCTGTGCGATTTTTCCGTCATGAGCTCACCCCCAGTTGTCGTTGAAACGTGTGTTGGTCCTGAAATTGAATATCATAAATTCTACGGTACGAACCTATTTCGTTTGCGATTAATTGTTCGTGTGTACCTCTTTCAATAATTTCTCCATTTTCTAAAACGAGTATTTCATCAGCGTGTTTAAGAGAAGAAATTCGATGTGCAATAATAAACGTCGTTCTCCCCGTCATTACTTCACGGAAAGCGGTTTGAATCTTTCCTTCTGTTTTCATGTCAACGGCACTTGTGGCGTCATCAAGAATTAAGATGCTCGGATCAATGAGAATCGAACGGGCAATTGCGATACGTTGTTTTTGACCGCCAGATAACCCCATTCCCCGTTCACCTAAGACCGTGTCATAACCATCAGGAAGCTCCATAATAAAATCATGGGCTTGTGCTCGTTTCGCTGCTTCTGTAATTTGCTCTAGTGTTGCTTCTGGATTTCCATAGGCAATGTTATCGCGAATGGAAGATGAAAATAAAAATGATTCCTGAAGCACAACACCGATATGGTGACGCAATGTTTTTAACGAGTATTGTTTAATATCACGGCCATCGATAAGGATCTCTCCATGGTTTGGCTCATAAAACCGTGAAATAAGTTGAGTTAAGCTCGTTTTCCCAGACCCTGTAGCTCCAATTAACCCGATAACTTTTCCTGGAGGTGCGTCAAATGAAACATCCTTTAATGCGAGTTCCTCTTCACTACTATATTGATGACTAACATTTTTAAACTGAACATGCCCTCGAATGCTGGTTTCTAATGGTTGTTCCGCATCTCGAATATCCTCGATTTCATTAAGTACTTCTAATAAACGTTCTCCAGAAGCTTTTGATTGTGAAAATGTATTGATGATAAAGCCAAGATTCATTAATGGCCCTATGATGTACCAAACTAATGAGAAAAAAGCGACGAGCTCACCTGGTTGTAATGACCCTTGGATGACCAGCCACCCACCGTAACCTAGAAGGAAAACAACACATAATTGCCCGATAAACTCCATGATTGGAAAATACTTTGCCCATATATTTGATGTATTAATGAATTTATTTTTATAATCACTATTTTTATCTACGAAATTATCAATCTCAAAGTCCTCGCGTGATAGGGATTTTACCGTGTTCATTCCGCTGATGTTTTCTTGTACTTTTGTCGTCAAATGTCCAAATGACTTTCGAATATGTTTAAATGCGGGGTGAACTTTTTTATCAAATCGATAAACAGTTAAAATTAAAAATGGCATGGAAGCCAAGGTGACGATTGCTAACGGAACACTGAAATATAGCATAATACTAAAACTGAAAGTAACGATTAAAACTAAGTTTAAGAGCTGGGCAAACCCAAAAGATAAGAAGAAACGGAAGCCCTCCACATCTGCAGTGAGCCGAGACATTAAATCGCCTGTTTTTGCATTGTCATAATAGCGAAAGGGCAAGTATTGCAGTTTCTTATAAAGTGCATTCCGTAGTTCATAAACAGCCCGAACGCCAAATAAGTCCCCTAAAAATTGATGGTAATACGTCGCGAACCCTTTTACGACCATTAATAAAATAAATCCAAATGCGATGTACGGAACATACGTAGAGTTACCTGCCAAAATAACGTCATCAATGGTGACCTTTAATATGATTGGATAAATAACAGTTATTGCAGTAACAACTATTAAAAATAACATCGATCCGATAAAGAATTTCTTATAAGGCCAATAAAACTCTTTTAACCTTTTAAAAGTATCCATAGTAAACCTCCTCCTAAGCTGTATATTTGCGTGTCTTCCAAGTGTCAATTGGTAAGATCAAAAAATGGTAATAGTATAAATATATCGGGTTTCGAAAGAAATATCCAATCATTCGCTACAGTATTTTTTGAAATTTCGATAAAACTATTTTATCGCGGTGCCAGGCACCTTTACCAATGCAGTTGATTAAAGGTGCCTGGCACCGTTATAAATAAAAAAAAGCTTATGAACGATGAGTCCGATAAGCTTTTCATTGTATGCAGTTAGAGTTGGTATTAGTTCCTTAATGGAATGGGACGTGCACGAGCTTCCATTCATCTGTAGGGGACTTGCGCATAACGGTAAATAAGAAAGTTTCCACAACGATTGGTCCATCTTTGGCTTGGTACCTATAGGTTACTGGTATTTGATATATAAGCGGCTTTTCTTTAACGGGCTGATGTCTTTTATCCATTTTTCTAATGGCTACAATGTTGTCGATCGGGATGGAATGTACATCTCCTTGATAAATAAGACTCAATATGTCAGTCTCTTTTTGATGCACAGCGATTAGAAACAGTTCAATAACTTCTTCTGCTGAGAGTTGTTTAGTAAATTGATCAAGCTGCCCAGCAGCCTTATGAGCCATGACCTGATGTGATAAATCTGTATTTTTTAATCGATGTGTTGTACTTCCTTTAAAGTGTATGCAAAAATGACCTGGGAAGCCATTGGCTAATGCCCCTTTTCCGTGAGGCATTCCGTGCATTGAAGCCGCGAGCACCTGGTTATTCACATGAACTACTATCGCCCTTCTATTCCAGCTCCATTTCCCACCATAGATCGCTTTCATTACCTTTGTATCTTGATGGGTTAACGGTTGTACGTCTGCATGTTTACTACCAGCTCGTCTTTGTGCATTAAAGCTAAAGCCAGTCTCAAGATCTGTTATTTTAAAAGACGTGTACTTAGGTAAAATCTTGGTAGCCTCATCCCAAGTTAGTATTTTTCCAAAATGATCCGCTTCTAATGTTTTAAAGTGCTCGGTAATTAAGTGTGCTGTTTGAGGCTTAATACGAAGTTTCTTTTTTTGTTGAACGTCAAAAAGCTGTCCTGTATTATCGGCAATTAAAATTCGTACTAGACCGTTTTCTACAAATAAAACATAATTATTAGAAAACGGTAAATCTTTTACAGATGTGAATTTCGCCTTCAGAATTTCGTGATATAATTCATCCGACTGCACAGTTGTAATCGATTGATAGACAGCTTGACCCGAAGCTTTAACGATAAAAGAAACTTGATTATGATCATCTTTGGCCACAGCGGGTAGAGCGTTAATGAATAAAAGTAAACTTAAAAGAATTAGCATAAAAGTTGTTATTTTTTTCATTTGTTTTATCATTTCCTATTTCTTAGAGTTTTTCCCCTTTTTTGTTACTAAGTCTCCTTTTACCATAGCCTTGTAGTTATAATTTCCCTTGCCGATAAATAATTGTAGATAATTTCATAACAGCATGAATGTAACAGTTTTCTCGTAAGGAAAATGGGTCACCAAAATATTGTGGCAGGATCGTACTCATCGTTCCTGTCATTTTATTATAAAGAAGCTTAAACACCTCTTCTTCACTGTAAAATTGAGTTTCTCGTCCTTGAAGCCATTCAAAGTACGATACGATTACCCCACCTGCGTTAGCTAGAATATCGGGTATAATAATGACGCCCTTTTCATTTAAAACACGATCAGCATCACCAGTTACAGGTGCGTTGGCACCCTCCACAATAATTTTTGCTTTTATTTGGTCCACATTGTCTTTACGAATTTGTTCTTCAAGTGCTGCTAAAATTAGAACGTCAATATCTAAATAAAGCACCTCTTCTCTACCTAAAAGATTAGCTTTTATATTGAACTGATCTAATTGTTCTTGAGTAGTTGGTAGTTCATAATTATTTTTTATTACTGCATCAATTAAGGCTGGGATATTCAACCCTTCGGAATTATATAATGTCACGTTCCGATCACTGACAGCTACGATATTGCTTTGTAAATAAGTACAATGGTAAGCTTCGAGTGCTGCAACCGAACCAACATTTCCAAAGCCTTGAACTGCAATTGATAAGGGAAGATCTGCGCAATCTAAAGCCGTTTTTGCATACTGGTTTCCATTGTGTTCTAACCATTTTCTTTGTTCTTTTATAAAATCTGCAAGTAGATAGCGGAAGGTAAAATAAACCCCTTTTCCTGTCGCTTCTCTTCGACCTAAAGAACCGCCATTCACCACACTTTTACCTGTAAAGCTTCCGCGGTACGGCTGACCAGGACGTATCGTTTTATACTCTGCGGTCATCCAGTCCATTTCTCGATCCCCTGTTCCAACATCAGGTGCAGGAATATCTTTATCAGGACCTAAAATGTCACTAAAGTATTGAACATACTTTTTACAAATAAGTAAAAGTTCCTTTTCCGTGAAGTCACGAGGGTCAATAACCACCCCACCTTTTCCACCACCAAAAGGGACTTCATGTAACGCATTTTTAAGAGTCATCAATGCAGCTAAATTAGTCACTTCATCTTCGTTAACAAGTTCATGGAATCTGATCCCGCCTTTATAAGGACCGAGTGTATTATTATGTTGAATGCGATAAGCTGGAATTCTCACGACCTTACCATTTTCTAAAGGAATACGTAAAAACGATTTGTGCACATGATTGGGTGTTGAGAGGATGGCTGCCAGTGAAGTAAACGCCTGATCTCTAGTTTCCCCTTGCAAGTTTGGCAAAAAACTATTGTCTTCAAGCAGCGCTTGTAATGAACGTTGAACAATAACCCCAGTTTGGCTACCCATTTTATACGACCTCCTTCTCTTTTAGTCACCTACAATTAGTATTTAAATTCCATCATTAATTATCCAACTTTCAGTGCTATTTATTTTTGCGATTAAAAGAAGCAGTAATACATTAGTATCACTGCTTAGTAGTTAACTTAAATATCGCTAATGCAGAATTTTAATACTAATTAAATGACTGCCAAAAGGAACCTTCGACGTTAATTATATTGATTATATCTACATAAGGGATTTGAAAGGTTGGAAAACCAGCCGCAAAAGCTGCGATTTCATAAGGTAGAAAATAAACCACAAGTGCGCCCTCTGTAATATAAAAAGGCTGATCAGGTTTAATGCCTTGATAGGCTCCAGGGAAAAAGTAGGAAAATCCTTCTTTTTGTTCTTGATCTATTTGGTTTTCGACGATGTCACTTAAAGCCGCTACATAATCAGCACCTGGTGTAAAAAGATCTTTCAGTTCATATATGTCACCTGTTTCAAGGTTGATATGAACAAACTCTTGACTTGGCATTCCGTGAGCGGCACCAAACGGATATTCATAAGCTGATAATTTCAAAACTAGTAAGTTTTTTTTATAGAATTCGATTGAAAAATCACCTGTATACGTATAATCGAGTTGAACATCACTCGGTATGTCTTTTATATTAGATTTTTCACTAAGAAGGCGGTTGATTTCTTCCTGTCTGACTTTATTTTTCATCCCTTCAATTTGCGGATAATACACTAGATAATCTTTATTTGGACTGAACTTTACTTCTCGAACTTTATAGGCTCCATTAAGCGGTATAATCGTATTAGGCTTCCAGATCAATTTTCCTGAACGATCATAATACATGACTCGTTGATCAACGAACGCTTTGATGATGCCATTCTCAAGACTAAGAGTGCCAGTTCCTTGAACTACTGGATAGTTTTTCGCTCTTTTTCCCGTTCTATCAATGAAAAAAGTATATTGGTCCTGTGTAACTGAGCTTAAACCATCCTTAAAAAGAGAGACCGTATGATATTGAAAATCACTTAGTAATTCCCCGTCGCTTGTAGCGATCGCATAAACAGACCCCATGTATGGTTTGTCAGTATCAATAGCCTTTCCAAGCGCTACACGGTCCGCCTCTAGTTGTAATATATCGTTGTACTGTGCTGATATGATGATATTTCCTTCTTTGTCAATTAATCCATACCGATTGGATATGCCATCAATCACATTGACAACCGCTGTTCCTCCATGAAATAGCTGTGCAGTTGAAAATTGTGGCTGGATGACAATATCACCTTTTTCATTTATATAACCATAAGGGTCATCAAACGACTTTCTAAAAGGACTAAGACCTTCACTAAATCCACTCATGATTGGATACGGATACGTGTTAATGATCGTTCCTTCCTTATCTATTAATGCATGATTCTGATCGGCTAGACGGACAAGGGCAGTCCCATCCTTAAAATCATTTGCGTATTGGTATTGCAGTGGAAGGACTTCTCGACCACTTCTATCTAGATATCCATAAAGATACTGACCATCGGTTGTTTGGTTAGAAAATACAGCACGCCCTTCTTCAAAAGGTGCTATAAAGTTGTAAGCTTTAACTGTAAGTATAGTTCCTTGCTCATCTAATACTTTAAATCCCTCTCTATCAATGACCACAGCTCTCCCTTCTGTAAAGGGAAGGACAGACTCGTATATAGGTTCAACAACATATCTGCCAGAACAATTGATTAACCCTGTTTTATCATTTCTAGTCACTATTGCTAAACCATTCTCTTGAAAATCATCAGCTCTGTCGTATTTTGCAGGAAGCCTTAAAGTACCTAATTGGTTAATAAACCCCCACTTCATCCCCTCTACTGTTTGAATGGAAGCAGGAAAGAGACGACAAAGCTTTTTTCTTGCTTCATCTAAACTCAAATCTTTACGAATAACTCTTGGTGTTGCTGAAGACGACGTATTGGGCAAAAAGTGTCGGACAAAATCAATCGAATTTTGTTCTTCTCTCATCATTCATTTCCCCTAAACTTATAGTTTCTCTAGTATATGGGGATGAATTGAATTGGGTTCTTACCTATGTAATGTATCCAGAGCTATGAATAACTGAACCGAAGTATAATTGAAATTTAACAAAAGGCATTATCCCAAAGTATGTCACTTTTACCTATTGGGACCGTAAACCAACAAAAAAACCTATGAAACGGTTAGGTTCCATAGGCTGCTGCGTTATAATGGATAGTTTCTTTATCTGAAGAAGTCGGGTAGTGAAATGACTGTTTATAAGACTCTGGTCCTTTACCTGTAATTATAATCCAATCTCCTTCTTGCGTCTCTTGCAAAGTCGATTGAATAGCAATTGTACGATCCTCAATGACACTGCCTTTCCCATTCCCGTGCCTTTCGAGTAGATGATGGAGAGTGTCTACCATTTGGCTAGCTTCTATCCCATTAAGATCATCTAACGTTAATATGAATTTATCACTAAAGTTAGAAGAGATTGTAATCATTTCTTTTCGCTTGGTCGGATCACCGTTACCTCTAAACCCAAAAATGTGAATGATACGTTTGGCTCCTTGTTTTTTAATCGTTTGTAAAACATGTGTTAGTCCATCTGGTGTATGTGCATAATCAACAACGCATATCGCTCCGTTACCATGGGAATATGTTTCGAACCTTCCAGGGACACCAGGAAAAGAATTTAAAGCAGTGATCACTTGATCTGAATGTAATCCTAGTCTTCGAGCAGTAATGAATGAAAGAGAAGCATTTTGAGCATTGTGTAGACCACTTAAAGGTAAGGCAACTCTATGGTGAAGCCCTTCTTCTTTCAAATCAAAATCAGTTGAAAATTCTACATTTACATTTGCTAAATTAATATGGTCTGCTTCGTGATAACCGACAGAAAATACATTTTTCTGATTAGTTGCTAAACGATCAATAAGTCGCCTGCTCCAGTCACAGTAATTGCTAATAATTGCTTCACCGTGATGATTTAATTGGTTAAATAATTGAGCTTTGACCTCAAAATAATTATAGATCGTTCCATGGTAATCCAGATGATCATGAGAAAGATTTGTGAATAGTGCAAAATCAAATGGAATTCCATTTACTCGGCCTTGGCTTAGTCCATGAGAAGAAACTTCTATTATTATTACCTCATCTTCACTCTTTTGAATAAGCTCATGCAACGTAATTGGATCTGGAGTTGTATTAGATGGTGATAAATGTTCTCCATTGATAATATTAGCTACAGTCCCTACTAAGGAACACCGAATACCTGCCTCCTCTAGAATGTGACGGAGCATAAAAGCTGTTGTCGTTTTACCGTTTGTTCCAGTAATACCGATTAACGTATGTTTTTTTGCCGATGTTCCAAAAAAGCTTTGAGCAAGCTTAGGAAGAATGTTGCGGCTATTTTTTACGCGAATGTACGGTATCGAAAATCCCCTTAAATCTTTGTCACCGATAATGGCAATAGCACCAGCTTCAATCGCATCTTGTATATACTGGTGCCCATCTGTTTCATAACCAGAAATAGCAACAAAAACATAGCCTTTTTTAATTTGTCTTGAATGAAAATGTAGGCCACTTATTAAAATGTCTGGTATTTCATTTGCTAAGAGGTCATCTTCAATCGATTGCAATAAAGAACTCAACTTCATGGATAGCCTGACTCCTTAAAGTAAGATTACTTAAACCAGGGTTTCTCAAAAATATATAATGATATATTCTTTCCATGTTGTAAGAATATATCCGCACTATATAAATGCTCCTTACTAATTTTCTCCTATTTCAGCCTTCTTATTTTATTTGTTAGCTCGATACATAGCTGTTATTCGCATGGAAATACTATAGGCGAAAGAGAAGGAGGGATTATTATGGCACAAACACTACAAAATCTAATGACAACAAATGTCGCTTCTGTTACACCGCAAGATACGGTTCAAAAGGCTGCTACTTTAATGAAAGAATTGAATGTAGGTTCTATTCCAGTTGTTGAAAACGGGCAAGTAATGGGGATTATTACAGATCGTGATATTACATTACGTACAACTGCTTCAGGAATTGGTAGTCAAACTCCAGTTTCACAATGTATGACAGATCATGTTGTAACAGCCTCTTCAACCATGGATGTACATGAAGCAGCGCAATTAATGGCCGAGCAACAAATTCGTCGACTACCTGTCGTTGAAAATGGACAATTAATCGGAATGGTAGCTATTGGAGACTTAGCTGTAGAAAATATTTACCAAAATGAAGCTGGAGAAGCACTTTCCAGTATTTCAACTCCAGCCCATCGACAAGAATAACCTTTTAAGCATTGAGGACAGCTAAATAGCCGTCCTTTTTTATTAGTTCCATTCTCAAAGAATGGTACTCTGGCATTGAAATTTTCACAGGTCAATTATTACACTGGTGTTAGACAGAGGTTTATAAGTATTTTAAATATTTTGAAAATAAAAATTATTCATGTATGTTTAGTTCCAAAGATGAATATAGTAAACTATAATCGTTTTTCGAAGCAGACTAAGCAATAATATTTTTTCTTAATTCTAACTAATCATATTAATTCTTGATGAGGTTACGATGTATTGTCCTCTTGTTGTTACCCCCCTTTATTTCTGTATTATAACCTTTACGCGTTACACACAATTAAATAAAAGGAGTGATTATGTTGTTTGAGTCGATTTATGGTATGGATGACTTGTCAACTGTTCAACACATCGGATATGCATCCGAAAGCAGGATGTATGATTTCACGCTTGTTTTTTCAGATCACTTCTTTGGAAAGACTTTAGTAACTTGTCTTCAAAGCGGTAATTCCTCGTTATTGGACTTCCAAGATGTGAGTAATGTTTCAATAATTAAAAAAGTTTTTCGCATTCAAGATGATGAAATAGCTCAAGAAGTTTCTGCATTATTACAATCGAAGATTCCTCTAGCAAAAAACTTTAATCAGTATGAATAATTAAGGGGGAGATATTGGCAATCTTAATTTTATGTAAGCGCTGTCAAGGGCAAGGAAATGTGCGTAAACGCTGGCTTTTTCTTTTCATAAAAAAAATTTCCTGTCCCTTCTATGAAGGAACAGGAAAACATAAAGTGGTTTCTTAAAGTTTATAGTAGTGAGGATGACTCCTGTGTTCAAACTTGAATTTAGCTTTTTACGGACTATTAATTCTTGAAAAAAGTAAAACACAGTGAGGAGTCAACCTCTTACATAATTATTGAACCTTTTCGGGCGAGCCGTAATCAATTCCGTGAGTTTCTACTGTTACAGATTTCATTTTCTGTGCTTCTTTTGGTGATTCCCCAGCAAGCTCAACATTTGCGATGTTATCCACTGTATCCATTCCTTCAACTACTTTCCCGAAAGCAGCATATTGTCCATCTAAATGAGGGGCATATTCATGCATAATAAAGAACTGAGACCCTGCCGAGTTCGGATCGTTTGTTCTTGCCATTGAAATCACACCACGTTCATGAGGAAGCGGGTTATCAAAATTATTGGCATTAAACTCTCCTGGTATCGTATAGGCTGGACCTCCCCTTCCTGTTCCTTCAGGGTCACCACCTTGAATCATAAATCCTGGAATGACACGGTGAAAGATCACACCATCATAAAATCCATCCTCAATTAAAGACACAAAGTTAGTAACCGTGTTTGGTGCAATCATTGGGAAAAGTTCAATTTTAATTTGCTCGTCATTTTCCATCGTAATCGTCACAATCGGATTGTCACTTGACCTAGCTTCTTCGACTACATCCCCTCCAGTTGTTTCTTGTTCAGCTTCACCTGCGTTTCCAACTTCTTCTTCAGTCGGTGCTTCGGTGCCTGTCCCACAAGCAACAACAAAGGCAGTCAACATAACTAACATCGTCAAAAGTATGAATTTTTTTGGGTTGAACAACTTGGTTTGCAATTTTACTCATCTTCCTTCCTTGCAAGAGATCAATTTTTGTCTATGGATTATGTAAATGAAGTTCCTATAGCAATAATCATTATATCATTTTTATATATAAGGTATAAGCAATTATCTTTATTAGTGTTTTCTGTACGGTTTTGAAATACGAGTGCAATGCCCATTTCATAAAATAACAAAAGTTACAAATAAATCAACTTATGTATTAACATAGATCCAAAAAATAATAGAATTTATGGTATTCGTCCTGTCAGATCAAAAAGATAGTCATAGTTTATCAATAAGGAGGTGATCATTAATGTTATCGAAAGGAGAAAAGTTGCGTCGTATCTTAGGGGCTCTTCCAGGTGTTTATCAAATTGAGCCTGGACAAACTGTCCCAAGCTGTGAGCGTTATTGTAGAAATGTCTGTCAAGCCTTATTTCCACTCCAACAGACACAATGCATCAATGATTGTTTAGCTTGCCAACAAACTGCTGCAGTTCCCCCTAGAAGGATTAGAAGAAAGTAACAAAATTAGTTGTCCGTTTAACTAGATAAAAAGAGAAGGTGTATTCTACCTTCTCTTCTTTCTATTTAACAATAGGTTTAGTTGCTAATTTCATGTTAACCATTATGCTTAGTTCTTCTTATGTTACATTTCGAAAACTTTCTAAATACATAGCCATCGGTTTTCAAATTCTTGATGTTGTCTGGTAATACATCGACTAATTGACTATTCGATTAAACCATATGAAACTCTTTATAGGCTCTTTTTCCGGGTGAGGGTGTTGCTCCATCCATTCGAATTCATATTCGAGCCATATACATCTTAATAACCCCTTCTATCATAGACATATATTTCATTTACCCCTGTACTTCTATTTTGAAAATTGAAATTAACAGAGTTCGAGATTTTGACAATAAAAAAAGAATATTTTTTGTATAACGTAATAGTTTAGATTATGTGAGCTTTTTCTATCTTGTGATTATCTGCTCCGAATTAAATAATTTGTGAGAATAAATTTGAAAAGACCAATTAAAGAAGGAAAGCGCTTACATAACAGAGAATTAATAGATTAAACTGTTATTTAGAAGAAAGAATGTAAATGAGGAGGGGTTTTATATGGTATATACAAGGCCAAATACTAAAGGATCTCTAGTAACTTTTAAAAAGCGTTATGACAATTACATTAATGGTGAATGGACTGCACCTGTTAACGGTGAGTATTTTGATAATATTACACCAGTAACTGGTGAGGCTTTTTGTGAAGTCGCTCGTTCATCCGCTGAAGATATTGAATTAGCTTTAGATGCCGCTCATGCTGCAAAGACAAGCTGGGGTGCTACATCCGCTGCAGAAAGAGCGAATATTTTGAATAAAATTGCAGATCGTCTTGAAGAAAATTTAGAAATGCTAGCGGTCGCTGAAACATGGGAAAATGGTAAAGCAGTACGCGAAACATTGAACGCTGATCTACCACTTGCAATTGATCACTTCCGTTATTTTGCTGGTGTTGTTCGAGCTCAAGAAGGCAGCATTTCGCAAGTCGACAATGATACAGTTGCGTATCATTTCCACGAGCCTTTAGGCGTCGTCGGACAAATTATTCCATGGAACTTTCCTATTTTAATGGCAGTGTGGAAGCTTGCACCTGCCCTAGCAGCTGGAAACTGCGTTGTTTTAAAACCTGCTGAGCAAACACCTGTTTCTATCATGGTATTAATGGAGTTAATTGAAGATCTCTTGCCAAAAGGTGTCGTTAATATCGTTAACGGATTCGGTGTTGAAGCGGGTAAACCACTAGCATCAAGTGACCGTATTGCAAAGATTGCATTTACTGGAGAAACAACAACAGGCCGACTCATCATGCAATATGCTTCTGAAAATATAATTCCAGTTACACTTGAACTAGGTGGGAAATCTCCGAACATCTTCTTTTCTGATGTGATGGAAAAAGATGATGCTTTCTTAAATAAAGCAGTTGAAGGTTTTGTTATGTTTGCTCTTAATCAAGGAGAAGTATGTACTTGCCCTTCTCGTGCACTCATCCATGAGTCGATTTATGAGCCATTCATGGAACGTGTTCTTCAACGTGTTGAGGCAATTAAAACTGGTAATCCGTTAGATCCTCAAACGATGATGGGTGCGCAAGCGTCACAAGAACAATTAGAAAAAATTCTTTCATACTTAGATATTGGAAAACAAGAAGGTGCCCAGTGTTTAATTGGCGGTGAGCGCAATGTATTAGACGGTGACCTGAAAAATGGTTACTATATAAAACCGACTGTCTTCAAAGGTGATAATAATATGCGTATCTTCCAAGAGGAAATCTTTGGGCCAGTCGTATCTGTTACTACATTTAAAGATGCGGATGAAGCTTTAGCAATTGCTAACGAAACACTTTATGGCCTAGGGGCAGGAGTTTGGTCTCGTAATATTAATACAGCGTACCGTTTCGGACGTAACATTCAAGCTGGTCGTGTTTGGACGAATTGCTATCATGCATACCCTGCTCATGCTGCTTTTGGTGGCTATAAAAAATCGGGAATAGGTCGAGAAAATCATAAAATGATGTTAAGTCATTATCAGCAAACGAAAAATATGCTCGTCAGCTATAGCGAAGACGCACTAGGATTCTTTTAAAATACAGGAGGTCTTTCTATGGTAGAGAGAGTAAAAGCGACGGAAGCGACACTTGAATTAATTGGGAAACTTAAAAAACGTCACGGTGACTTAATGTTTCATCAATCTGGTGGGTGCTGCGATGGAAGCTCACCGATGTGTTATCCAAACGGGGATCTTCGTATCGGAAACTCCGATGTACTGCTTGGTACGATTGGAGGATGTCCCTTCTATATTGCAAAGGACCAATACGAATACTGGAAGCATACTCAATTAATTATAGATGTGGTTGAAGGCCGTGGCGGGATGTTCTCATTAGAAGGACCCGAAGGAAAGCGTTTTTTAACTAGGTCTCGTGTCTTTTCTTCTGAGGAGCGCCAGCAATTAGGCTTTTAAAAATTGAGTATAAACTAAAAAAGGATGACTCAAGCGTAACTTTACCTTACACTTTGAGTATCCTTTTTTATATGGCACTGTTAAGATTTTGTGTTTACGACCAAGATGACATGCCGCCTTTGACATTAGTAAGTTTGGTAAAACCGAGTCGCTTCAATCGTTTACTCGCTTTATTGCTTCTCATGCCGCTTTGACAGATTAATACGGTTTCTTTTTCACGGTCTAATTCGTTATGACGTTTCTTTATTTTGGATAATGGAATGTTATGAAACCCTTCAATATGATTTAACTCGTATTCTAGTGCTGATCTTACATCAATAAGTTGAATGTCTTTTTGCTTGACTAGCATTTTAACTTCAGTATTACTGATTTGTTTAACACCTTTTGCAGGGAGGAAGTTTCGTACTGTTAATATAATTAAGACCACTACGACAACCCATTTTAATATATCCAATTGTATCGTCTCCTTTTAGCATAGTTCAGCAAAGCCCTTCTCTTGCTGGTCAGGATTACTAATATAATAGCCTGTGACGTGAACCCCTTTTTGTTTTAAAAAACGAATACACAAGTTCTTAGCTACTACATCATTAGAAATAATGACAACCTCACTACCAATGAACGGCTGATAATATCTTTTAATATAAGCAAACGGTATATTAGTAGCACCAGCTATTGGAGCGTGGCTTGCAATATGATAGTCACGTATATCAAGTGTTTTTGTACCTTCTTTAACGTGTTCAGGGTTAGTACATTTTACCCCTCGCACTGGGACAAAACGTCGATAAAATAATATAAATATAAAAATCAAAACGAATGCTATCGTAAACATTTCTTTGTTCCTCCTAGTATTACACAGCTGCGTCTACTATTTTACTATATTATAAGATAAAAAATCACTTGTTAAGTAAAATATCTAGTGGAAAATAATACGCAGTTTGTTTTATTTTTAGCTATTAGTCCGTTTACCAAGTTTACGAAAATAGACTTACAAAAAAGCTCAAAAATAAATACCCATTACCGATATATATAGCGGATAATGGGTATTTTTATTGCCTACCTTACTTTGTAACAACTGGACCGTCCCAAGAAAGAATACCGCCACTTACGTTTGTTACTTTTGTATAACCTTGTTCATAGAGAAAGTTTGCTGCTTGCATGCTGCGGTTTCCACTTCTACAGAAGATAACAATCTCTTTATCTTTTGGAAGCTGCGTGTATTCACTAGCAAGACGACTTAGTGGAATGTTTGTCATCCCAGCAACATGTTTATCTTCATACTCATCAACTTCACGTACATCAATGAATACCGCATTATCGTTTGTTTTCATTTTAGCTTCAAGTTCAGCTGTTGTAATTTCTCCAATCTGATCATTTGATGTTCCAAAAAACATAAATATCACTCCTACTCCGATCACCAATGTAAGAACGGCTAACATGGTTTTGTTTTTCACAAGCAAAGACCTCTCTATCGTTGATTTGTTTTTAGAGTATTTGAAAATCTTATTTATACTCTTAGGATAACATGATTAACGAGTAGACGGCTCTATCAGTTTCCAAAAAGTTCAATTTTGTAGTAGCCTGTGGCTCACTAAACAAAGATTACTAGATAAATAAGTTGACGTTTCCTTCCTCTGCTTCTGCAAGGTATGTTGCGACACCTGCATATTCGATACCGTCAATTAATTCTTCCTTTTGGATCCCCATAACATCCATCGACATCGTACATGCCACCATTTTAATATCTAGCTCTTTGGCCATTTCAATTAATTCATTTAAGGATACGACATTGTGTTTTTTCATCATATGCTTCATTAGCTTTGATCCAGCACCACCGAAATTCATTTTAGATAATCCTAATTTTTCAGGACCTCTTGGCATCATTTTGCCGAACATCTTCTCTAAGAAGTTCTTTTTAACTGGGATATGTTCATCTTTACGCAGTACATTTAAGCCCCAGAATGTGAAAAACATCGTTACTGGCTTCCCCATCGCTGCTGCACCAGTTGCAATAATGAAACTAGCTAATGCTTTATCTAAATCACCATCAAATACGATCATTGTCGCTTTCTTT
Organism: Alkalihalobacterium elongatum; assembly: GCF_019024285.1. GTDB lineage: Bacteria > Bacillota > Bacilli > Bacillales > Bacillaceae_F > Alkalihalobacterium > Alkalihalobacterium elongatum. The sequence goes on along the minus strand of NZ_WMKZ01000003.1, from coordinate 136,027 downwards.
TGTTCCATTTATATCTCCTCCTAATATACTTGTGTAGGTATTTTCTATATTGTTATAATATACCCTAATAGGTATTTTGTCAACCAAAAATAAAAGTTGTATTTTGTGCTATTTAACCTCTCATTATTTAAAACTTTTTCGCCTATTCGACGCTCCCTTTTTACATATCTAGAGCAATAGCATTCCCATCGTAATCAATATGTTCGATTTTGCCATTTTCAATATGGTAAACGACAGGGATAATCGGCACGTGCTGACCTAACTCCTTATAGATCGCGTGTGCTTGTAACCGTTCCACTTGTTTTAAAACATTTGTCTTAGATAGTTGTGAAGTACACATTAGCGTACTATCCTCATTTTTAAATGACTCTCGAATTCCTTTAAGCCATGGTTTTAAAGCTTCTTCGTTATTTCCGTTTACCGCTGCATCTATTCCTCCACAATGAGTGTGGCCAATAATAAGAATTCCCTTAACTTTCAAATGCTTTAAAGCGTAGTATAAGCTTGCAGAGAAGCTTTCGTCGTGTTCATTTACTTGATTACCAATATTACGATGAATGAATAACTTCCCGAGCGGCATTTGTGTAATGACAGAAGGGCTTACTCGTGAATCGCTGCATGCTAAAACGAATAATTCTGGTTCTTGTCCCTGAACCATTTTATCGAAGAAATAAGGGTCTACTTTCCTCATCTCTTCAAAAAACAGTTTATTTTTTCGCTTTAATTCTTTCCATTTCATTATACTCACTCCTTGATTTTGGCCAGTGCTTCATCAATTGAATGAGACTCGATTTTCCCCTTGTACTTTTCATACCATCCAGCTCGCTTCAAAACATCTCGAACAGGTCCTTTTATATCACATAACATGATATTCTTACCGAGACCTTCATAAGTGGCGAACAGTTCGTTTATATGTTCAATTGCGACAGCATCCATATCATTAACACCTGAAAAATCTAGAATGACGGTATGAAGTGAAGGTTGCTCTAAGAACTTCCGTTGGATCATGTCTTCGATCTTTGTAATGTTTGCAAAATACAACGGCGAGTCAATTCTTAATATAGAAACATTCTTTTTCTCTACAGCTTCTGGATACCTCTTGATATTACGATAGACATTCGCCTCTTTTACATAACCTAATTCGGCAACATGAGGGTTTGCACTTCTCCAAATAAAAACGATTAAAGAGAAAATAATGCCAAGGAAAATTCCAGTTTCAATACCTAACGTTAATGTGGCCCCAAATGTAATTAACAAAGTAGCACCGTCTATTCGTTTAATTTGAAGTAAATGCTTAGCCTCTTTAAAATCGATTAAGCCATAAACAGCTACCATAATAATTGCTGCGAGGACGGCATTCGGCATGTAGTGAAACCATGATGTAAAAAATAATAGCGTTAAAATGATTAAAGTTGCTGTAATAATGGATGCAAGACCTGTTCTCGCACCAGCACCGTAATTAACAGCTGATCGTGAAAATCCGCCAGTTACTGGATACCCTGAAAAAGTTGAGGCTGATACATTGGCAAGACCTAGACCAATTAATTCACGGTTCGCATGTACTTTATATTTCTCTTTAGTAGCAATCACTTTTGCCATCGCGAAACTTTCAACAAAACCAATGATTGCAATTGTTATCGCAATTGGCATTAAAGCACTAACGGCCTCTATACTCCATGTAGGCAAGGAAACCATCGGTAAACCGTCTGGTACTTCTCCGATTATCCTTACTCCTTTTTCATGGAGGTCAAATATATAAACAAGGAGTGTACTATAAACAACGACCACAAGTGGCGCTGGAATTTTCGGCACCCATTTTTTCATAACAATTAAGATAATAATACTAGTAATTCCAATGAAAAAAGTATAAAAATTAATGCTATTGATTTGTAGAAACGCTCTATATAATAATTCAAATACATTTTCAGTTGAGGGGAGGTTAATACCCAATAAGTGTTTTAATTGGCTAAGACCGATAACGATTGCTGCAGCAGAAGTAAAACCACTAATAACAGCATGGGAAATAAATTCCGTTACAAATCCAAGTTTCAATAACCCGAGTACTAATTGGATTACCCCAACCATTAAGGCAAGTAATAAAACAAGTGAAACATACTCGCTTGAACCTGGTTCAGCTAAACCCTGGACACCCGTTAAAACAAGAAGTGAAACCATAGCAACAGGTCCCACTGCAAGCTGTCTTGAGGAACCGAAAAAAGCATAAACGATCAATGGTATCGTTGATGCATAAAGTCCAATTACAGGTGGCAAGCCAGCAAGCATCGCATAAGCCATTCCTTGGGGAATTAACATGATCGCAACAATTAAACCTGCTGATAAATCGCCGCGTAAATCATGCTTTTTATACGTTAACATCCACTCAAGTCCTGGTAATAACTTCTTGAGCATTATTTTTTCCTCCTTTCTAATGATGGAGAAGGTGACTCTCTAGCGGTCTCACCTTCTCTTTTTTACACTAAAAATAGATGCACCTAATTTTAATAGCATCTATTTTTAGTAAGATAGGTGGCTTATGGTTTAGTTTGAGTCACCTTATATTTATAGCTTAATTATGCTTTTTTAATCCAGAACTTGAAAACTTCACCGTCTTCGTCTTGATGAACAAGTTCGTTTCCAGAAGTTTTACACCATGCTGCGATGTCAGCTTTTGAACCTTTATCTGTTGCATGAACTTCTAAGATTTGACCTGCTTCTAGTTCATCAATTGCCTTTTTTGTACGTACGATTGGCATTGGACATGCTAACCCTGTTGCGTTTAATACTTTATTACTGTTCATAATCATTCTCTCCTTTAAATTAAAGCTCTTTTTATAATTAGTTTGAGTGATTCAAATTCCTTTTAATTACTTTCTACTTTTCCTGTCCATTCAGACATTCCAGGCTTAACGTTCATTACACTTTCAAAGCCGTTATCTGTTAACAACTTCGCAGCCATTGCACTTCTGCTACCTGTACGGCATACAACATAAATCGTGTCTTGTTGATTTAATTCCCCAAGGCGTGCTTCTAAATCACCTAATGGAATAGATTTAGATGTCGGAATTCTAGCAAACGCATGTTCAGCAGGTTCTCGAACGTCTAAAATTGTTATTCCTGCTTCACCAATTTTGTTTTCTAAGTCTGAATTAGATATAACATGAGGAAAATCTACTTCTTCCTTAGTTTCAGATGGATCAGCTTTACGTAAATAGTGAAGGAGCACGTCTCCATCTTCGTTTGTACCTAAATATTGGTGTCCTGTTGAATTAGCCCATGCTTTTAAGTCGGCTAATGACCCTTTATCTGTAGCTTGGATTTCAAGCACTTCTCCTGATTTTAATTGTTCCATTGCTTTTTTTGTACGAACGATTGGCATTGGGCATGCCAAGCCTTTTGCATCTAATACTTGATCTACTTTAATTGACATATTGTTTTACCTCCTCGTATAATACCCTTACCCCTATATATATATTACAATCAAAACAAACTTCAGTCAATAATTTACCTTTAGGGGTATTTAGGTGTTTAAAAAATATTTTTAGTTTCACTGTTAACAAAGCCTTTATCATTGTCTTCTCCTAAAAATACTAGGAGAAGACAAAATTCTACTTCATAAAAAAGGTTACAAGTTGAAACAAAATGAAGATGGCTCCTACCAGGAACCAAAGATAGACAGCAGGTCATATCGGTGGTTTCGTAAACTGTTTTTTATCCTCTACTGTCTTCTTTGAATTAATGCCTCACTGGTGAGTTGTACAGTGATCTTTTTTTTCTTTCATAAAGTGGTGCCTCCCTTTTACTAATTAGTGAGTGTGGTGCACGGCACAACGGTTTGGTCCAATTTCTAATTCTTGTTGACGCTCTGCATCAGCTTGCTCAACACCACGGTTGATCGCAATAATATCTTCAAAGTTTGGTGGTTTAACTGAAGATGCAGATTGTTCAACGTGATCAAGGAATGATTCTTTTGACATTGTAAACATTTTTTCATTTCGTTCACGAATTTTTCCTAATAGATCGCCAATATATCCTCTGTCATTTACTTCTTCCACATAATCAGCGTAGTGACCTGGAAGTACGATAACATCGTCTGCAATGGCTGAAACTTTATCATAAATGGTGTGGTATAAATCATCTGCCCACTCACGAACTTTATTACCTAAGTCTGGACGACCTAAACCACTAACGAAAATAGTGTCACCAGAGAATAGTAATTTATCATTCACGAAGAAGGAGACACTCCCAGGGGTATGACCTGGTGTTTTTACAGCTAATACTTCTAGCTTTATATTGTTAAATTCAATACGGTCGTGATTTTCCAATGCTTCAAATTCAAATATTGCTCCTTCGCTTTTCATTAGAAAATACTTAGCGCCTAGATCTTTCGCTAATTCATGACCACCAGAAATATGATCGGCGTGTAAGTGAGAGTCAACAATGTGAGTAATTGTTGCCCCCTCTTTTTTAGCTGCTTCTACATAGACATCTGTGAAACGGCTTGGGTCGACAATTAGAGCTTGATCATCAGAAGTAACCATGTAAGAAAGACAACCTTTTCCGATACGTATAAATTGATCGACTTTAATTTTTTCATCTTCATAGATACGTACTTGATGAAGATGTTCACTCCACGCCTTCATTCCATCTACTAATGAATAGACACGATTAAACCCTGCTTCAACGAGCATTTCGCCAACAAATGCAGATGAACCACCTTTTGCACATAACACTACAATATCTTTGTCTTTTGGTAATTTATCAACGATTGAATCAACACCATCAATAAGTTCAAAATATGGAACGTTAAGGTGCGAGAAAGACTTCCCTTCAATCTTCCAATCTTGAAAGTCTGTTTCATTACGAACGTCAAGAATAAATAATGGCTCATTATTTACAATACGATTCATTATATCTTTTGCAGTAATATCTTTTACATTACTCATTATTAACCTCTCCTTACACTATTTATTATACCCTGTTGGGTATCCCTGTTAGTTACATCATATACCTTTAGGGGTATATATGTCAACACCCTAATATAAATTTTTTTCTTTTCCCGAAGATTGTTTCTCTAAGCTATTGGACTGCTAACTAATTGAATGCTCGGTTATAGTTGTTATGTAAGTATAGAAGAATTGCTTTAGTGGATACATTTTTGCTAAATGGAGAACTTATACATTAACACTTGTTATCATTAGATACATAAAAGGAATGGTACTCACTCATGGTTTATTTACTATTGTTAATTGGATTTGCTCTTTTGATTAAAGGTGCGGATTATTTCGTTGATGGGTCAGCAGCTATTGCTACATTACTACGTGTTTCTCCCCTATTAGTAGGTCTAACAATCGTCGCATTTGGGTCAGGTGCCCCAGAAGCAACTGTTAGTATTATTGCTGCACTTGAAGGTAGTACAGATGTGACAGTGGGTAATGTCGTCGGGAGTAACATCATTAATACTGCATTAGTAGTTGGAGTAACTGCAGTTATTTTTCCGTTAAAGGTCGAAAGTGCTACGATAAAAAAGGAAATACCTTTAGCCTTTCTAGCAAGCATTGCATTACTTGTTTTAATTAGTGACCAGTCTTTACAAAATGCAACTGAAAACTTGATTACACGTAGTGATGGTATTGTCTTTCTATTGTTTTTTTCTATTTTTTTATATTATGTTATTGAGGCAGCGAGAAACAGCCGTGAGACATTGACCGAAGAAGTAAATACCGCTTCCCAGAAACCTGCATGGGGGAAAAATATTCTTCTAGCACTAGGAGGTTTGTTGGCCATTATCTTGGGAGGGTATTTTGTTGTCGAAAGTAGTACCGATATCGCTATTCGATTTGGAATGAGTGAAACATTAGTAGGGTTAACAATTGTAGCGATTGGGTCTTCACTTCCTGAACTTGTTATTTCAATAGCTGCAGCGTTGAAAAAACAAAGTCAAATGGCCTTAGGTAATATTGTGGGAAGTTCAATTTTTAATATCTTATTTGTACTCGGTGTCTCGTCAATTATTACACCGCTCCCAGTCGATCCGAAAATATTTTTTGATGTCACAGTTATGATCATTCTTACAGTTGTTCTGTTCATCTATTCACGAACAGAATATGAAGTAGGAAAATTGGAAGGTTTTATAATGTCGCTAGTTTACATTGTGTATCTTGTGTTTATTATTATTAGAAATTAATTTTTATCTGTAATGTTTGTTAGAAAGTAATGAGCAAACAAAAAGGCTGGCTCATTTGTAAAGGGTTGAGGCAGCCTTTGCTATTTTTTTAGAAGTCTATTACGACATCCAAGTTGTAAAGTTCTCATAGCTCGTTTTTTTTACTTGCGGTATTTTCATATCTGGATAACCAACATAAATAAATCCTAAGATTTCTCCTTGTTCTGATATACCGAAAAACTTCCTTACTTCTTTTTCGTAACATATAGCTCCTGTTCGCCAAATCGCTCCTAGCCCTAGTGCATGGATAGAAAGTAACATATTTTGAATCGCAGCATTCACTGCTGCATATTCCTCTTTAATAAGTACATTTTTTTTAGCGCTCGGTTCAACACCAACAGTGATAATGACAGGAGCTCTGAGTGGATTTTTTTTCACACGATCTAACTTTTTAGCCATTTCTGTTGGATCATTGTCTTCTCCCTTCGCAATTGTGATTTTCTCAAACACTTCACCTAATTTTGCACGACTTTGGCCTGTCATTACGAAAAAACGCCACGGTTCTGTTCGGAAGTGATTTGGTGCATACGTTGCAGCTTCTAATATTTGTTCAATGTATTCTTTTGGAACAGGATCAGGTTTTACTACACCTATACTTCTTCTATTTTTTATTGCTTCAAACAATTCCATGAAATCAACTCCTTCTTGATATATAAGCCCAGAATACTCCTTCATTTATATGTGAGATGTACTTAAAATGTTAAAATGCTATGAAATACAGTTTTCACCTTAAAATAGTATTACTTTATTATATATTTGTATTTTTATAAATGGGAAATAGATTGTAAATTTAAGCTTTTATTTTACTTCTTAGCGCTGTTAAATAACGTTGTAGATTATTTGGCTACACCCTCCGATCCTGAAAGATACAATCTAAATTAAATATTTGCATACCGTACCTCCAATTAAGGTCATTTTTCCTAAACTTGCATCAATTTGTGACAATTTAAAGAAATGCATTGCAAAATAGTTTGAAAATTTGTAAAATTTAAATTAGTTATCAAAACTAATATTCAGTTTTGGTTTCAATTTTATAAAGGAGGTACAGTGATGGCTGGTATGAATTCTGGAAAAGTAGCTCATGATCATGCGTTACAAGTTTTAGAATTACTGACACACGAGTATTGGACGAGTGAATTGATGGAAAAAATTAAAAATGAGCTGAAAGTTTCCTATGAAAAGCTTAGCGAGCACTTATGTGCTGGGAAATGTGCTTGCGGGGATAAAAAGTCTGATGTGGACTTTTATCAAACGCTGTATGAAGACATGCAAGAAGCATTGTCTTTTCAATCCATGTCGGTTGTTCCTGTACTTCAAGAGCAATTGCTGGAGTACTATCAAACAAAGGATCAGTCGCATCGGTGTATTCAATCGTTGTTGAATACTAAACATACATGGGTTCATGAGATCGACTAAATAAAGGGAACCAGAAATGGCTTTGGCTGTTTCTGGTTCTCTTTATTTGGGTTTGGTGTTTGTAATTGGAAATAGATTTAGCTAAAATCAACGTTGAGGTGTTCCTATGGATTTTCTAATATGGCTAATTATCATTTTATTGTTTATTTTTAGTTTTATTGGGCTTATCTACCCGATTATCCCTTCTGTTGTGTTAGTTTGGTTAGGGGTCGTTTTGTATTACTTTTTCATTTCACAAGCTGAAGTTTCATGGTGGTCTTGGGCAACGCTGATCGTCCTTACAGTTGTTTTATTTTTAACAGATTATTTGGCTAACCTTTACTTCGTTCAACGTTCTGGCGGGTCTAAGTGGGGAATTCGCGCGGCAACAATTGGTGTAATTATCGGCTGCTTCGTCGTTCCCCCGTTTGGGATCTTAATTGTTCCTTTCATACTTGTACTTTTGACTGAAATAATTCAGCGAAAAACGATTACTGATTCCTTTAAAGTCGCATTAGGAACGCTTATCGCCTTTTTAAGTGGTACTTTTGCAAAAGCGCTTTTTCAGCTTGTAATGATAGTTGTATTCATAATAGATGTGTTTATAATAAAATAGCTCTGTTAACGGTCCACTAGCAACATATTTTACGAAATAAACAAAAATAGCAACAAACCATATGTTAGGTTTGTTGCTATTTTCCTATTACTGTACCATACTTATTTTTTATAAGAATTTCTGCCAAAATCGGAGGTTCTTCATAAAAATGATTTCGGCAAGCTCACGTGAAATTAACGTGGCACCTATCTCTTTCATTGACAGCTTTGCGTGCTTTACCATATTATTGCTTAGAACGATAATCGTAACATCGTCATCGATGTATCTTTCATAATGACTAACATATCCTCCTGGATGCGTTCCTGCATGAGCAATACTTCGTCTTTGAAACTGGTTCTTAATCAGCCAAGGATAACCAATACTTATCCATTTACTGCTATAGCTTGATTCCTCCATCATTTTTACCAATTCTTCACTTAAAATATAGTTATCTTTCAACGCTCGGTCTAATTTATATACATCCTCAACTGTTGAGTGAACCTCACCACAAGCAAACATTAATGATGGATGGAATACTTTACCAACCCTTCCTTTTATATGGTTTCTAGCCGTATTTTCTAAATTATCTCTTTCAAAGCCTGTATCTTTCATTCCTGCAGGTTCAAAAATATTTTCTTTCACATACTGTTCGTATGACGTTCCCAGCACTTGTTCAATGATCAATCCTAGCATCAAAAATCCAGTATTATTGTAAGAAAATTTCTTACCAGGGATAAAGCGTAAGCCTTTAGTATGAACAACATTAAGTATTTCTTTCGGTGTATACTCCTTCGTTGTATCAATCGCTCTTCGTATCATTAAATAGTTAGGTATGCCTGATGTATGGTTTAATAAGTGATGAATGGTAATGTTTTCTTTTTTGTATTGCGGAAAAAAAATGCCTATCTTTTGACTCAAAGATAGAATTCCGTGTTCGATCAATTGAAGTGTTGCAATGGCAGTTACTGGCTTACTTATAGCTGAAGCTGTTGAAAAACGGGTTTTTGTTGTGTTTTTAACTCGTTTCTCAATATCAGCAAATCCAAAGGCTTTATTAAATATTACTTCACCTTTCTTAGCAATGAGTACACTACCAGAGAAGTTAGGTTTATTAGATAAATATTCATCAATTTGCTTGATCATTAGGCACCCCGAACTTTGGCTTATAGAATTTATAAAAGCTTAATTCGACAACAACAAAATATTATCCTCTAAATCAAAACAGTAAAAAGGTTCAAAGTTGATTTTGTTTCAGAGCAATGTGTCAACAACGATTCGTTACACAGCAAAAAAAGAGAAGCAAATTATTTTATATTTTTGAAAAAGCAATCCCTCCTTTTCTAGCACGTATATTTGTGGAGATCATATCGAATAATTTACTTTTAGTACCTTTAGGTTCATGTTCGTCATTCGTTAATCCATAATAAAGTATTTTCAAGTCAAGGGCTGTTGTCTCTTTTAATATCTTTTCTTTAGAATGTGTTGTCCAATAATCTATAATGGTAGCAGGGTTCTTATAGATTTTGTGATCTAATTTGGTTCCCTTTAGGTTGGGATAATTGCTAGATTTTATCTCATTTAACGCTGCCACAAACGAATGAGCTTTCGCCTTCGTTTTTTGGGGTGCCTGTTCCCCTTCATTACTACCTTCATTAATAGGTTTAGAAGGTTTCCTTTGAAGTTGTTTAAATTTACAAATGACAGTTTCTATATTACCTATATCTTTTTTGGAAGCATTTACTGTTTCATAGATCGTTTTTAATTTTTCTAAGTGAGTAATAGCCTGTTTAAAGAGTTCCTTATCCATTCTATTTCCTCCTCGCTATTTCATTTGGTCAACTTCTATACAACTTAAAATCTCATTCGTAAGTACACCATAATCTCCACTTTTATTTCCTTTTGCTGTCTCTCTAGCAATGGTTTCACTATTATGAATAATCGTTGAAAAAACATACTTGCCTTCGATATGCTTTGAAAGAACGGTTTCGATGTTTGCTGTTGTTAAAGCAGCCTTCAGGTCACTGTGTACGTCATGATTTTTCACAGTCACTTTTTTCAGTGTTTCAACTATACCGAGTAACTTTGGTTGCGCTCCAAAAAGTGCTTTTGCTAACGTTGCTTCTGGATTGTTTGTGCAATGCTTTTTATAGATGCTTTCAACCGTTTTAATATAGTGGGCGACGCCGCGTACGCTCATTGTTTGGATGATTGTTGGAATGAGGTAATAATCAGAGCACAAAAAGGAGCCTTGGGTAATCACATTATTACTAGGAGGACAATCAAATAAAATGAAGTCATACATATCTACTAGCCTGGTTGTTTGGAGGAATTGTTGCATAATCACGAGATCTTCTAATGAGTTGCTAAGGTTCATTTCTTTTTCATCTAAACCGCCTGTTGGGTAAAAAATATTTGAAGGAATAAAGTCAACCTTATTGTCCGTCGTTTTAATTAATGTTGAAATTTGGAATGAAAATTGAATGGCAGGATATTTTTTTTGCTGTAACCATAGGTCATATACATAATTGAGACACTCATTTGGCTCTAGTTCATCTAGAGAACGATTGACTCTAGTCAAACAAATCTCACTTAGGGAACATTGGGGATCTAAATCAATCAGTAATACTTTTTTATGTTCTTCAACCAGATGTAATGCAATTTGATATATGCTCGTTGTTTTTCCTACCCCGCCCTTATAGTTTCCAACAAATATTTTCGTCGCCATCTATTCACATCCTCTAAGAAGTTAATAGTACAATGTATTAGGAGAATGTATTTATATTCCAAGTGTTATTTTTATTTGTTCGGATGAAATTAAAAAAACAAGGTAGTTTTTACCTTGTTTTCTATGTTAATTATTCAGCAACTGGTCTATTGGAAAAAATGAAACCCTTCTTCTGCTGTCAACATACTTTTACCGTTTCATACATTACTGGACTCTAACTTCAAACCACCCTACTTCATCTTGCGTCGAACGATCGCTTCAAACCATGACCATGGAAGGATATTCTTCATAAAAATTACCGATCGAATTCCTTTTCCAACAGGATAACGAAATTTCGGATTTTTCGAACGGCAAATGTTGGTGATGACTTCGATAACTTCATCAGGACAAGCCGCTTGTTCACCAGACCGTTTAGCTTCTGCATATATCTTTTGTAGAAATTCATCATATTCGCTTTCAGTTGTAAGATTTATTTTACTTAATGCTTTCTCCCAAATGTCAGTTTTATATGAACCAGGTTCAACTATACTCACATGGATGTTAAATGGAAGTAATTCTAACCGTAGTGACTCACTAAAGCCAGAAAGTGCGAATTTGGAAGAAACATATGGTCCTAGACCTGGAAAACCGACATGTCCACTTATGCTTCCGATATTAATAATTTTTCCTTGTCGCCTTTCTCGCATCATAGGGAGAAAAGCTTTCGTTACTGCAATCACTCCAAAAAGATTCGTTTCAAATTGAGCTTTCCACTCTTCAAGGTCGAGTAACTCTGTAATTCCTCCAGTACTATAGCCAGCATTATTTATTAAAATGTCTATTTTTCCATACTGTCTTTCTACATATTGTTGTACCTGTTCTATATGCTCTTGATTAGTCACGTCTAATGGTAAAATTTCAATTCGATCCGTTAATTTTTTTTGCTTCACTTCACTGCGTAATGCCGTCTGCTTGGATAAATTGCGCATCGTAGCAATTACAGTATATCCTTGTGATGCTAGTTTGAGTGTGGATAAATAACCGAAGCCACTATTCGTCCCAGTGATTAAAACAATTTCTTTACTCATGATCGCTCCCCTTAACGTTATGGTCTATATGTTTTCGATATCTGCTATCATAGTCCTTTATTTCAAAGATATATTTTTCTAATAAAATCTAAAATTACCTGTGAATTGTTCGACTAAAATAATAAATCGTAATAAATACTATTTACAATTGACATATGTTACGATAGACTATAAACCGTAATTATTACGTTTATATAGAGGAAAGCTACTTCCCTACACCGTGGTTGAGCTTATAGGAGGAAATTAGGAAATGAGAGTGCCAGTAACCGTTTTAAGTGGATATTTAGGAGCAGGAAAAACAACATTATTAAACCATATATTACAAAACCGTGAAGGCTTAAAGGTCGCTGTCATCGTGAATGACATGAGTGAAGTGAATGTCGATGCAAGGTTAGTCAAGGATGGTGGCTTTGTTCGAACAGAAGAAAAGCTAGTTGAAATGCAAAATGGCTGTATATGCTGTACGCTTCGTGAAGATTTAATGAAAGAAGTTGAACAATTAGTCGATGCTGGCGGAATTGACTACATCGTAATTGAGTCTTCAGGAATTAGTGAGCCTATCCCTGTTGCACAAACGTTTACCTACTTAGATGAAGAAATGGATATTGACCTAACGTCAAAGTGTCGTTTAGATACGATGGTAACTGTAGTTGATGCGAATCGTTTCTGGGAAGATTACGCTTCAGGTGAAACATTATTAGACCGTAAACAAGGTACAGATGAAACAGATACTCGTGATATTGCTGATCTATTAATTGACCAAATGGAATTTGCGAATGTAATTATTTTAAATAAAACAGAAATGTTAGAAGAAAGCGATACGAAAGAGTTAATGGACTTCTTACGTAAAATGAATGCCGATGCGAAGATCATCCCAACTTCACATTCAAACGTTCCACTAGCTGAAATTTTAAATACGAATATGTTTGATTTTGAAAAATCGAGTCAATCACCTGGCTGGATCAAAGAATTAAATGAAGAGCATACACCTGAAACCGAAGAATATGGAGTTACTTCGTTTGTTTACAGACGCCGTAAACCTTTCCATCCAGAACGTTTAATGAATTGGCTTGAAAATTGGCCTGTTGATGTAGTTCGCGCAAAAGGCTTCTTCTGGCTTGCTTCAAGAAATGAAATGGCAGGTCTTCTCTCTCAAGCAGGTTCTGCGGTAACGATACAAGGGGCTGGCGAATGGGTAGCTGCTTACACTGAAGCAGAAAAACAAAAAACACTCCAGGAAGAACCAGAATTACTCGAAAAGTGGGATCCAGTATTCGGCGATCGTATTACAGAGCTTGTTCTAATTGGAATTGATATGGACCATGCTGAGGTCGAGGCTTCTCTTGAAGAATGCTTGTTAACGGATGAAGAAATGAACGTGGATTGGACAACATTTAACGATCCGATTCCACGCTTTGTAGAAGCATAATAAAATGAAAAAGTAACACATTAAATGATAATAGGATATACAAGGGGATAACAGCTACATTATCCCCTTGTTTTGATTAGCCTCTTTTTCAAAGATTGTTGCTTTTGACATTTGACTTTAATTTTGTTTAATTCATATATGTATACTCACTCCTCTTTTCTATGTAAAATATCAATAACTACTTCATGACGTATACTAAATAAAGTTAATAACAATCAAATGTGGTGAAACCTAATGCTTATTTTGGCAATCATTACTTGTCTTTTTTGGTTTGCTGTTTTAGTTGATGCGACAGTAGGTATGAGGAAGCTTGAAAAGCTTGAAACAGTAAAGACTAATCACCTGATTAAACACAATCCCCCTCTAGTGTCAATCATTGTTGCTGCTCGGAATGAAGAAAAAGATATTGAAGGAAGCTTACTTTCACAATTACAACAGACGTATAAAAATATTGAGTGGATTGTTGTGAATGACCGTTCTACAGATTATACGGGCGAAATAATTAAAAACCTAAGTACTAAGGACGCCAGGGTTCAGGCTATAGACATTGAGCAATTAGATGAAGGGTGGCTTGGAAAAAATCATGCACTGTATAAGGGTTATTTAATGTCAAAGGGGAATTATCTTCTCTTTACTGATGCAGATGTTTATTATAAAGCTGATACAGTTGAAAAAGCACTCTCTTATATGATTAGTAACAAAGTAGACCACTTAACACTGGCTCCAAATATGAATGTAAAACGTTTCTGGGCAAAAGCCTTTGTTACATTTTTTCTATTTGGATTTTCGTATTTTAAACGGCCATGGAAAGCAAATGATGAAAAAAGTAAAGTTGCAATCGGAATCGGAGCCTTTAACCTCTTAAAAAGAGATGCATATGAGGAGATTGGTACACATGCCACGATCAGAGAACGTCCCGACGATGACTTAATGCTTGGTATCCAAATAAAGAAAGCCGGTAGGAAACAACGATTTGTATCCGCATTAGAACATTTAGAAGTAGAATGGTACGCTACATTAAAAGACGCTATTATTGGTCTAGAGAAAAATGCATTTGCTGGACTTTACTATCGTTACACGATGGTACTTATAGCAATTGGGGGCGTATTTATTTCACAGCTATTCCCTTTTTTAGCCGTATTCTTTACCGATGGGATTACTAGAACAGCTAATCTAATTACGATTTTACTCTTGTTCCTTTTATACCAGCAAACAGCTAATGTTATGGCCAAAAATGCACTAAAATACTTCTTGGTCTTCCCGATAACAACGATCTTGTTTATGTACTGCATTATCAGAGCAACTTTTCTAACCGTCGTACGTGGTGGGATTGTCTGGAGAGGTACGCATTACCCATTGGCTCAACTACGAAAACAAAATAAAAAATAACATTAAAAAAGCGAGGGTTCTATATTAGAATAGACAACCTCGCTTTTTCCTTTGATTTGAACAAGTCCACGATTTATTTAAGGTCACAAGAATGAGTAAAAATATAGAGTATCTGTTTAATTGATTTAAAATAGCAATTTTGAAGTTCTCATTACTCGTTTTCGTGACGCAAATAAGTCGTTTCATAAATGTGCTCAATGTCTTGATCGGTCATATGCACAAACTCTTGTTTCTCAAGCCCTCTTACCATTTCGATATAACGGATCATGTTTTCGCGTTCTTTTCTACTCATTCTAATTCCCCTCTCTGTATTATAACAATATGTTATTTGTTTATTATTATATAACAGGAAAAAGGAATGTCAACAGTATTTTTTGAATTTTTTTATTTTTTCTTAAAAATAGGAAAAGAGGCTTGACCTATAAAGTGAAACTTTTCAGTGAGGCTTTTCCACATCCCCCATCGAAAATTTAGTTGAAATATTCGGGTTGTAACCTGTAACTATATTGATGAAGGTTAATTTAATTTCACATATACTTCAAGAGGTGTTCTCCAATAATTTATAGGGTACAGCTACACAGAAATTTAACTGTACTATAACAATTATTTCAGACCTTTCTACTAGCTTAAAAATGCGCTCGAATTATTACCTTATTTTGGATTTAAGATCCTAAGTCACTCCATATTAAAAAGCACACTTTTAGTAGCTTTCTACAAAGAGTGTGCTTTTAATTAATCGTTGACACCGCCACTAGTATTAGCGAGTGGCAACTTTATTGAGAAAGTTGTCCCGCTGTTTATTCTAGAAGTTACGTTAATCTCCCCATTATATTGATTTACAATACCATAACAAACCATTAATCCTAAGCCAGTTCCTTTTTCTTTTGTTGTATAAAAGGGTTCACCTATTCTATTGAGGATCTCAGGAGGAATTCCTTTCCCTTCATCACTAATACTTATAACAACTTCATTGTTAGAAAGTGTTGCCTCAATAACCAGCTTCCCGCCTCTATCCATTGCATCAATACCGTTTTCAATAATATTAAAGAATAACTGTTTGATTTGAACTTCATTACAAAACAAATTATAGGTATTTTCTTTAGTATTACAGGAAATATCAATATTTTTTAATTCAGCTTCTTTTTGAAATAGCCTTGTCACTTCTTGTAGAACTACCGCAATATCAATTATTTTCATTTGTTGGGATAAGGGCTTCCCTAATGTTAACAATTCATTAGATAAGAGAGCGATTCGATCTAACTCACTTTCAAAGATTGAATAATGATCTGGATAGTAGATGGAGCCTTCTTTCCATAATTGAAGAAATCCTTTTATCGTTGTTAAAGGATTGTTAATTTCATGAGCAATACCTGCTGCAAGCTCTCCGATAAATGATAGTTTTTCTGATTTAATATGAGTTTGTTGTGCTCTAATTTGATCACTAATATCTTGGGCAATCCCAAATACTGCAACAACATTTTTATTTATGATTACGGGGGTAATTGTAATATGTATACTTTTTTTCTCACCCTGCTTCGTAATGCATGTAATATCAAAATTTTGAGGAATTTGATTTTTTACATTTTCGAAATGATAGAGTGTTCGTTCGAGGTCGTCTTCATGAACAACTAATCTAAAATTCCTATTTAATGCTTCATCTTCTGTATAACCAAATATCTCTTCAAAGCTTTTATTTACAGCTAAAAAATTTCCTTTTAGGTCTAAACAATGAACAGCATCAGGATGATAATCAAATAGGGAATTACAACACTGCATCGTTCGTTCTATCTTTTTTTTGCTAGATGTTATGTTATGAAAGTGAACAGCGTATTGATTTGCTGAAGAGTAGATCTCGACGTTGTACCAAGTTAATGTGCGCTCAAAAAATAGTTCAAATTGAGTATTTTCTCCTGTACTGATTACTTCTTGAAATTTTATGTATAAAGATGTGTATGTCATCATTTTAGGTTCGTGCCAAATAACTTTTTTCAATATGGATTGCCTAGGTTTTAAGAACAATTTTTCTGTTGCTTTATTCAAATATTTACAAATTCCATGCTCATCTAAAATAAAAAAAGGGTCATGTAAATTGTCTATAAAATCATTTAACCATCTGTCCTTACCGTCTACCTTATCCATAGTCATTTCCTTTCCTTATAAAACTAATTTCATACTAACGGGCAGTATAACTCCATTTTTAGACGATAATTGATAGAACGTCCATCCTGGAGATAACTGCCCGTATAAATAGTACTTACTATTAACTTTTTGCGGAGTGAAAAAAATTCCATTATCTAAATACTTCAGTTTAATAAGGTGCATATATTGTTTTCTCTTCTTTCAATTCAACAATGAGCTAAAAATACCTTCATTATGATGTCAAAATAGGCCTAAAATAATAAAACATGTTAAAGAAATTAACATGTTTTATTATCATATGAATAATATTATCTATTTTTATCAGTTTACGTCTAACTTTAGTACAACTGGGCAATGATCACTACCTAGTATATCGCAATGAATTTCTGAGTCCATTATTTTATCCTTTAGTTGATCTGAAACAATAAAATAGTCTATTCTCCAGCCAATGTTTCGTTCGCGTACTTTATTCATATAAGACCACCAAGTATACGTTTCTACTCTATCTGGATAGAGGTATCTAAATGTATCGATAAACCCATTTGACAGTAATGTCGTCATCTTTCCTCGTTCCTCTTCAGTGAACCCAGAATTACCATAGTTTGGTTTAGGGTTTTTTAAGTCGATTTCTTGGTGAGCTACATTCAAATCTCCACAATAAACGACTGGCTTTTCTGAGTCCAACTGTTTCAAGTAATCTCGAAGTTCATCTTCCCATTCAAGCCGGTATGACAGCCTCGTCAAATCTCGCTTTGAGTTTGGTGTATATACATTTACTAAATAGAACGACTCAAATTCAAGTGTGATAATCCGTCCTTCTTGCTCTTCATTTTTCTGTCCTACACCATATGAAACGGATAGAGGTTTTTTCTTAGTAAACACAGCTGTACCCGAATACCCTTTCTTTTCTGCATAATTCCAATATTGTTCGTAACCTTCTAATTCGAGGTTAATTTGCCCTGCTTGACATTTCGTTTCTTGAAGGCAGAAAATATCTGCATCCATTTCATTAAAGTAATCTAAAAATCCCTTTGTTACACATGCTCTAATTCCATTTACGTTCCAAGATATAAGTTTCATTTTGTTTCTCCTGTCTCCTAGATGTTCTCTTTGTCTATTAATTATTAAAATATTAATTAAGGTCTCTGCCATTATTTATTAAGTACTTTCTCGCTTTAATATTGGAAGTATCTTTTTTAATGATGCTTCAATATATTATACAGGAAACCAATTATTTTTTGCACGGGATGCATCTTTACCATAAAGTGCTGTTATGATACCCTTTAACAAAGCTTAACATAAAATTGATAAGCTCTTTTCTTAAAGAATGTTACTTTTTGCTATTGGACCGTTAACCAAACGTAAGCTTGGTTCTTTACGCTATTAACTTGAAGCTTTTGAATATAAATAAAGCAGATGGACAAATGAAAAAGCATAGCTTTTAAACTATGCTCAAATCTACTTACGTAAATACTGTTAATTATTATTTAAATAAGTATTTAAAACGTTTGTTATATGCTCAATTTCTTTTGGGGTCTTTGACTGGATTACATAATGGTCGCCGTCTAAGTGCGCAGAAACATTATGTACGCCCTGTTGTTCGAGGAAATCAAGGACATCATCTACACTTTCATTTTGTGTTAAAAGTACCTTCTGTCCAACAAAGTGACGGTTTACGTAAATATCATACATATCATGAGCGTTTTTTACTTGAGCTTCAGCATCAGCAACGCGAAAAAAGGGGAAATTTAAGTTTGTATTATTGTTATACATACGTTTCACTCCTATTTGCATATTGCTGTTAGTATGCGCACGCAGTTCATTTGTATAACATTATTAATGTTTAACTAATTAATACATCACGATAAACTAAAAACGGTGCCATGCACCTATATGGTACCCGGCACCGAAAACGCATCGTAAAGATATATTGTGCGATTCAATTTATCAGGTTGTCACTTGGTCACGGAGCGCTCTTCTTAGAATTTTCCCGCTAGAAGTTTTCGGAAGTTCATTTTCACAAATAATAATTTCTGCCGGAACCTTGTATGCAGCTAAATGTTGCCTGCAGTATTCGAGTAACTCAGCTTCAGAAATATTATCTTTCAAAACGACGTAGGCTACTACTTTTTCTCCGTACTCTTCATCAGGAGCACCTACAACTCCTGTCTCTACAATTAGTTCATGTTTAAATAAAACTTCCTCCACTTCACGCGGATATACATTGTAGCCCCCTACAATGATTAAATCTTTTTTTCGATCAACAATGTATACGTAGCCGTCCTCATCCATCTTGGCAAAATCACCTGTATAAAGCCATCCGTCTCTTAGATCGCTAGCTGTTTTTTCTGGCATTTGATAATACCCTTTAAATACATTAGGCCCTTTACAAATCAGTTCTCCGACTTTCCCACGTTCCACTTCATTTCCTTGATTATCGACGACCTTAACCTGTATATCCTCAATAGGAACACCTACAGAACCTTCTTTAATTACTCCGTATCGTGGGTTTACTGTAACGACCCCAGCACCTTCAGAAATACCGAAGCCTTCCTGAATTAAAACACCGAACTCATTTTTAAATTTATCGAGAATAGCTAGTGGAAGCGAAGCACCACCTGAAGCACAATGAGTCACTGAAGAGAAACCTTCTGGATTTTCTTGTAGGAAGTGATAAATAAAATTATACATTGTTGGAACACCACCAAAGAATGTTACTTTATGTTCTTTGACAAGGCGTAAAAATTCTTTCGGACTAAACTGTCTCATAATGATTACTTTGGTACCTTTGACAATCGGCATATTTAAACAAACGGTCATAGCAAAAATGTGGAACATAGGAAGCGCGTTAATAATGACATCATCTTCAGTAATATGAAGGGCATTTCCAGTAGCAACGGCGTTTGTATATAAGTTTTTATGGGTTAACATCGCGCCTTTTGGTTTTCCAGTTGTCCCTGACGTATAAAGGATGACAGCGTTTTCATTTTCATCTATTGGAACACCTGCAAAATTTTGGTCACCACTTTGAACAAATCGGTTAAACTCTTCACTCGTAACATCAAGAATATATGTAAGTTCTTTTAACTCACTTTTTAATTCTTCAATGACAGGCAGTAATTGCGGAATGGAAATCACAGCTTTAACATTTCCGTTTTCTAGCAGATATTGCAGCTCCGTTTTTGTGTATGTTGGATTAATCGGAATAACAACGGCACCAATATGCCAAGCGCCGTAAAGAGCATACATGAACTCTGGAGCATTTCCCATGATAAGTGCAATATGATCACCTTTTTGTATACCTGTCTCCTTCAGACTCGATGCAAAACTATTTACCTTTTTATTTAGGACTCCATATGTTTCTTCTTGGCCTTCAAAGTGATAAGCTATTTTGTTTCCATGCTCCTTGGCGATATTTTGCAGGGCTAAATTCAATGTCATATACCTTCACTCCTTTTAGTATGGTAAAAGATACCTTTGATTCGCTAACTTTGCTAGATGCTAAATATTTGCATTTTTATGTTCGGACCCTCGATTTAAAACGTTCTAAACCATCTTCAGTTTCATCGCTTTTTACATGAGGCATTCCAAGTTGACATTCTACTCTTAGCGCTTCATCGAGTGGTAAATCCCACCCTCTAATAGCTGCTTGTTTATCACTTATTAAAGATCCTTGAGGGTAATTTGCCATTTGATTAGCAAGCTCTTTACATCTTGTCATGAGCTGATCGTGAGGAACAACTTCTGTCACAAGCCCCCAATCATATGCATGCTTCGCATCAATTTTTCTCCCAGTTAAAATTAAATCCATCCCTCTCCCCCAACCAAGTATTCGTGGAAGGCGTTGTGTTCCACCATCTACAAGAGGTACGTTCCATCTTCTCTCAAGGCAACCGAATTCAGCTTTATCACTTGCAATTCGGATATCACACCAACAAGCCATTTCCAGACCTCCAGCAAAACAATACCCATTAATCGCTGCAATGGTTGGCTTTAATACTGAATTCAAACGCGTAAAACCTAAATAACCGTCGCCGTTATATGCAAAATTTACATCAAATTGTTCAACAGGTCCGAGTGTATCAAGAGCTTTTAAATCAGCCCCAGAACTAAATGAAGTGTCGCCTGCTCCTGTTAAGATCGCGACTTTTGCTAGGTCATCCTCTTGAAACTTTTTCCAGGCCAAACCAAGTCCTTTGGCTGTTTCACCATCGATGCAGTTATGTACGTCAGGACGATTAATGGTAATAATCGCTACTGGACCCTCTAATTCATAGCGAACTTTTCGTTCCATTTAACCCCTCCCTAGTGATATTTATGTTTTCTGATTTTTCTAACTTATTATACTTTATAGTTAACGTTAATGTAAAGTATTTTACGTTAATTGTATTTCTGTGCAAAAAAAAAAAAAAAAAAAAAAACCAAATGGCTTTTCCTCTTCTTAATCAGCTTACAGTTGATTTCTGTTTTTCAACTGCTATTACTGGTGTCTGAGAGTTCCATTTGGGGTTGTATTCATTATGTTTCTTTATTTAGTTTCTTGTACTGCTCTTCTGCATCTCTTATTGCTTTTAATAATTCAGCTTCTAATTCTTCAAATTCTTTTCTTCTTTTTTGCACCGTTTCTAAATGCTGATAAGCTAGTTTTATCCCTTCCTCAAACTGCTTCTTTTGAGTTGGATCAATTTCATAAAGCTCAAATAAAGATGATGTTTGTTCAAGTGAAAAACCGAGTGTTTTTGCCCGTATAATCATTTTTACTCGAGCTCGATCCCGTTTCGAATAAATTCGATGGTTACCAGATGTGCGTTTGGGTTGAATAAGGCCGATCTCTTCATAGTAACGAATGGTTCGCGGGCTTATATTAAATTCATTGGCTAGGTCGGAAATGGAATAACCGATAGCGTCGTTACCTTCCATCTACATTCACCTCTACCTTATAAGCCTTCTTCTTCAAAACGTTTTAAATCATTTTTATGACCGATTACGATCAATATGTCATTTAAGTGGATGAGATCATCTGGTAATGGCGATACGATAACTTCCTCTTTTCGTTTAAAAGCTAAAATTGTACAGCCGTATTTGGCACGTATATCTAACTGTATAAGTGAACGATTTGCTACTTTTTCTGTTGCTAATAATTCGACGATACTATATTCATCAGATAGCTCAATATAGTCTATAATTTTTTCAGAAACGAGGTGCTGCGCAATACGAATTCCCATATCTTTTTCTGGGTGAACGATACGGTCAGCTCCGATTTTTTCTAACACTTTGTGATGATAATCGTTTTGTGCTTTAACCCATACATTCTGAACGCCCATCTCTTTTAATAACAGCGTACATAGAATACTAGATTGAATGTTTTCACCGATTGCAACAATAACATAGTCAAAATTACGTATACCTAAGCTTTGCAAAGTACTTTCCTCTGTTGCATTAGCAATGACCGTATGTGTAGAAAAGTTAGTGAATTCATTAACTTTATCTTCATTTGTATCGATCGCTAATACGTCGTGTCCCATTTTATAAAGTTCTTTACAAACAGATCCCCCAAAACGCCCTAAACCAATAACTGCAAATTGTTTCCTCATGATACTCTCCTTTTTAACACACCAAAAAGACCATCACTAAGAATGGTCTGTCGATTAGACCTTTCTCTCGATATATGTTTTAACGCTTACGAGGTTAGCTGTCGGGTTAGGGACTGAGAGTATCCCTTCAAAAAAGATTCACCCCTAGACAAATTGTCCAAAACGGTTCCCCCGCTCAAAAGATTCAGCGAATAAAAAGGTGTATTTCAATTTAATAGTATAATATTGTAATTTACTCCTACATACCACTTTTGTCAATGGTGGTGTTAAGTTTGATTTTTGATTTGATTTAATATGGCCTTGTCAATAAAAAAAGAAAAGGAAACCGCTCATTAAGAGGTACCTAGGCTTCCTTTCCTTTTATTTTAGTTAATAAGTGTACAGAAATAAAAGTCATATTACTATCTTACTTTTCCCAGTTATTAATGATGTGCATGATCATCCCCGTGTGCTGAGATAATTTCGAGTTTTTCGTCGATGATGCCTTGTGTTTGATAAGAAACTAAGTTTGTCGTTCCTAGAAGATAACCATGGTTATAAGGCCCTTCTGTTGGTTCAACATCAAACATTGGCTTAATGAGTGTTAGGAAGTCATACCAATCTTCCGTTAAATCACCTTCCTCTAACCATACCATCGGCGCATGCTTTCCAAGGTGTGCAAATGGAGCGGCGAGGATCGCTAGGTCAGGCGACGCAGTTGAGGCAATCATTAAACCGTGTCCAGGTTGATTTACTCCCCAGCCGAAGTTTGTTGCCGAATCTTTAAATTTTGCAAATTCAATTGATAATTCGACAGGTGTTTCCCCAGAAATTTTAGTTACAGTTCCATAGTCTTCTAGCTGTTTAAACACTTCTTGAGAAATGACATCTTCAGAACCGAGAACATAAATTTCTGCATTCCCATTCCGACGCTCTAATGCTTCAATTGTTTCTTTAGGCAACTCTGTCTTGGTAACGTAAAGAAGTGGTTCTGACATATGGGAAATCCAGCTGCCAGCAGGAATTGAATGTAACTTAGCATCTTCATCCATAGATCCAATGATAACGCCATTTGGTGTTCCATGTGTTAGTTCAGCATAAATTTTATCAATCTCATTGGCAAATGCAGCTGCTTCTGTTTCCTCTGTTTGTTCCACTTTAAAGCCAGCTAGCTTGTCCAATTCTCCATCATTAACTTTTCCCATAATCATTACTTGCGTTCTGGCAACATTGCCTTTCGGTTTTAATCGGTTGATTTCCATTACTACCCTATCAGGAATTGAACCGTTCTCTGTAAAGAATAACGGTCCATCATTAGGGTGATGAACGAGATTTAAACTTGCTAATGATAGCTGCCAGTTTTCAAGAGGTGCTAAGATGACAGTTCCTGGCTGATTTTCCTCGTGTGTAGCAGGCCAAATCATTTGCGAGGTAATTATTGATAACTCCATTGGGTTATCAGATGGTAAACGTGTGATGTTCTTTGTATTGTAATGAAGCAAATTTTCAGCTGCGTTTTCATTAAAGTTTGTAGGTGCAGTAAGTGTATCTGCGTGGTGCCCATCATCGTGATGATCGTGGCCATGTCCGTGATCATGCACATTGTCATCTCCTTCAATCTCTAGCTCCTCTTGAAGTTCAGTCTCCTCTAGGCTTGGATTTTCTTGGTCATGATCGTCATGATTGGCGCAAGCTCCTAGAACAGCAATGAATATTGTTAAAGCTACGATTGATATGGATCTTTTTATTTTCCTCATAGATTGTCCCCCTAAGTAAAATTCAGTATATTTATACGGTAACAAAGAATTTTGAAGAAAGTTTGCAGAATGGAAGAAAAACAGAACTATTTTTACAAATGTTAACTAATTGGACAAATTATTTTATTCAGCGGATGTTTGACTCTTCACACATAGCGTGAAGCTTAAACGGTCCAATGGCAACAAAGTATACAAGCCTTTTGAATAGACAAGAAATCTTTAGTTACATTCCAAATTAAATCGAAATAAAGCTGCAGATGCACCTTTATCAATTTGCCTCGTTTGTATTTTTATTATTCTTCAATAGGCAATTGTGCTAAAAGCCGTTCGGAAAAAGGTTTCGAGTCAAGTCTGGCAGCAACATGAGGAGGGTGATTTCGTCTCATCGCTTCAAGCGGGAGCCCTAACCATAAAACTCGTCTATCGATAAGTACAAACGGAAATGGAATATCTTCTTCAATCAATTTATACGGTTGTCCTATCGGCTGTTCAGTTGTAGAAAGGATTGTAATTTTTATTTTTTTTGACAGCTGATTAAATTGCTTTTTCCATTCTATTGGTAACATCATTTGATTGGGTAGTGATAAAACGATAGACTCGTCCGCTTCTCCTATATCGTGGAAAACTCTCGTTAATTTTAAAGCGTGTATCCATTGTAGCCGTGGATGTTGACTTTTAATCCATGTTCCGATGTCTTTTGGTGCAACTACTTGATTGTTGTCTATTTGATGTTCAATCAGTTGTCGCAGTGTCTTTCCTCGAAAAACACGTTGTTTAATAAATGCAGTATTGCTTACGTGAATAAACTTACCCTTCGTTCTTGTAATTGCGACATTCATCAGACGCTCACTATCTCTTCCTATTAATAACATTCCTGCTCGCTCTTCAGGGTAACTATCAACCGAGTCAAAAATCATTACATCTCGCTCACTTCCTTGAAAGCGGTGTACAGTTGCTGAAATAATATCAGCTACTAGTCGTTCTTGCTCATAAAGGTCATCAAGTATAACCTCCATCATTTGCGCTTGCGCTCGGTACGGTGTAACATAGCCAATCGATGTCGTCTTGTTGATAAATGCTTCATGTATTAATTGAAAGGATAATAGTAACTGCCAAGCATTAAAACGAGACTTCGAGAATTTTTCTTGCAAACCGTATTCTCCTGTGTAGCTTGTATCCAATAAAATGGAAGCTTGTTGTGGAAATGGTTGTTGATTAACTGTCTTTTCACGCTTTACTCGAACCGTTGGATGATCACCGACTAGCCCTTGATAAATATATTGATTTGTAAAAGCAGAAATGTCAGGGTGCATGCGCCGCTGTTCTTTTAATAAATACAAATGAGGGTGAAGTTTACCTTTATTTACAACATCAACAATACCTGCACGATGAAAAATATCTTCCTTTAACCACTTTTCGACTAACTCATGTCTTGCTGATGCAATCGGAGGTAATTGCTTGAAATCACCACATATGACCACTCGCTTTCCAAGAGATGCAGCAAATGCTGCTTGTGGTACATAGGCCATACTCGCTTCATCGACGATGACAATATCAAATTCCTTTTCATAGATTGCAACGTCTGTTGCCGCTTTAGCTAATGTCGTACAAACGATCGAGGCTTTTTTTACATATTGAATTTCTTTTTGGCGAATTTTCTCAAGCACCCTCGCAATCTTCGTTTCAAGTTCAAGTAATTGATCGGTATCTCTTTTACTAAAAGAACGCGCTAAATCTTGCTTTAGGCCCCGGCGCTCTGATAGGAGTGCCTCTCGTTCTTCGGCTAAATGTGGTTCACGCCTATCTAACAGTTGACTTGTAGTTATGGCTTCATGAAGTTGGAGTAACTCTCCTGCTTGTGAGCCGTAACGAAGAAGGTCTCCTTCTTCAAAACGTTTTTTCTTTTTAATAAATGATGCAACTTCACTTGAAAGCACATCGACTGCTTGGTTGCTGTGTGACAATATTAAAACGTTTCTGGCATTAAAATACATATTGGCGGCAACACGAGCTAATGTGTACGTTTTTCCCGTACCAGGTGGGCCCCAGACGAAAGTTACGGGATTCGTTTTAGTCTTTAAATACAATTCGTGAGCAGCGGTTTTCGCTATTTCAGTCGATTCCTTCACTTCCATTGTAGGGTCCATCAACTTTTTTATTCGTGCTCGTCTTTTTTTACTTTTTTTCAATTCTTCTAATCGTTCAATTAATTCATCAAGTAATTCCCAAGGATCGTGGAAAATAGTTGCTTCTGAAATGAGGTCGCCAATCGATTGTTCAACAGATATTAAAATGCTTTTTCCTTCAGATGATAGAATTCTACCATCTTGTTTTACGTTTCCCCATTCTAAACGGACATTAGAGCCAACAGGGACTCGTATAGGTGATGTCAATTCAAAATAGTACGTAAAAAAATTATCGGTTGATAATAGATGACCATTAACAACGCGATACTTATTGCTCCCATACTTTTTCAAGTGAGCAATTTCAATTTGGAGTGCTTTTTGCCATTCTTTTATATATGTTAATGTACTCGTCATCGATCTCTTCCTTTGTATCTAATTCTGAATCTTCCAGCATAGATAGCTTTTATCGTATGGATTTCCGTAAATCAAAAGTTCATGAGGACAGCTTCTGCTAAAAATATTATCTTAACATAATTAAGGCTAGCTTTTCACTTTTTTATTATGAATGGCTGGGAGTAGTTATTGTATTTGATCGTTGCCTTGTCCTATTTGTGTGAAAAATAATACTATTCTTATTTTGTATAGTTTCTGCATATGCTTTGTATTATTTCCATATAATAGTTAACGTCTCCTAACTCAATACATCATGAAATGGCCCGGGCTGATACTTAGGGTTAGGGGACACCAAATGATTTCCTTTAAATAACTTTTAATGTCCGATACAAACTATACTACGATTTTTTAATCCTGTATCTAACCGTTAAAACAAACATTGAATAAACCAAAAACGCGTACATTCCTTGAAAACGGACGCGATTTTATGCCTTTGTTTTATATTTTCTTATTTTCTTTTACGGTACAATCAAGGTCTTGTTTAAATTCCCCTTTGTATTCAACAAGGTCAATTTGACATCCAGGACCGATACGAACATTATTTCCACGAACAATTTTGGCGCTTGTAAATTCAAGGTCAACTTCATCCCCTTCGATCAGTTCAACGGTTAACTCACGAGTTAGTGCTTTAATTAATTTATCAAGACCGAGAAAGCTGCTTGCTTTTTTCACTTCGATTTTTTCGCAACCAATTTCTTTTACGTGAGATCTTCCGTGTAATCCAATTTTTATTTGATCTGCATTCAATAAACCATTGATAGAAAAGCTACCATCTAACTGAACTCTTTCAGCTTCGCAGTCTCCACCTACTTTTACAGAACCTTGTAGAAAGAATTGATCACCTGCCATACTTTTACCAATTGATGCTGAACCTTTCACCTCAATTGTTTTAAAGTTGACTTTACCTTCAATTGAAGTAGTTCCAGAAACATCCAATCGGTCTGCCTGAACGTCACCATTTATTTTTGCGCTACCTTTTATAGAAACGGTTTGCCCATTCAAATTCCCTGTTACTCTACTTGCACCGTTCGATTGGAAATCTAGACATTCCACGTCACCATTTACTTTTCCGTTCCCGTTAATTTTAACATGCTGAAATTGCCCACCAGCTGTACTTCCATTCCCTGATATCGTTAGGTCACCTGTGTAGGTTTTGTTCATATAGACCACTCCTTTTAATTTTGGCAAATTTTACGATTGCTTGAAAGAATTCATTTTTATTAATTATTCATCAAGCTTCCTTACCTCTTCTACTCTACAATCAAGTCTTTCTAGCTTTTTAAAAGAAGTACTGTATTCAACGAGATCAATCTGACAATGAGCCCCAATCACAACATTTTTACCACGAACAACTTTAGCTGTCGTATGTTCTAAGAAAATATTATCTCCTTCAATGATATTTGCTTCTAGACGGTGGGGCCCTTTATAGACGTTGATTGATTTACTGCCAACTTTAATCGTTTCTCCACCAAATTCATTTATACGACTTGTTGCATGCCGCAAGTTAATCGTAAGTTGACCGACATTTAATAAGCCATCGATTGAGACCCCACCATTAACTGTTATTTTTTCAAATTCAACATTTCCTTTTACATTCAGCCACCCTTTTACGTTGGCTTGTTCACCTGTTAGGTACTCTTAAACATCCAGATTCCCAAAAATTTTTAGCCTTTTTGCAACTAAACTCCTGTGAAAGGAAGTGGAGCCAAATAAATGAAATCTATTAATACATGCTTTCCCTTCAATTTGACTTTCTCCAAAAACTTTCATTTGCATAGATTGAAAATCACTTGTAACTTTGCCCTGACCCATAATGGTTACTTTTTGAAAATCTCCGCCAAAAGAGCTTCCTTCTCCATAAATTTTAATATTTGGTTTAGTTGTTGAAGTCATCCCTGTCCCCCGATCAATAATTTATTTTTAAGTTGTTCATGTATTTTTCCAATTTTAATTTGAATAGCAATTTTAGCAGCATCTTCTAGAAAAACTTCATCTTCTTGTGCCCAGAGTAATAAAACAACAGTTACCCCCATCTTTCGAATGACTAATAATTTAGCGTCTAGTTGCTTTGTTTTCGGAAGATGATTAATTAAAGTTTGTAGTACTTGCTTTGCTTCACTTAAACTAATTTCACCACTACGTAATGCTTCATCAATGATGTAAACAAATAAAATAGTCTCATATGAAAGATTGTCGGATGCTCCTATTACTTCTTCATATAGATCAACGGCTGCACCCGAAACAATGTTACGTTCTATCAGTTGTTTTTTCGTTAAAGAAATGTCAAAAGGTCCTTGGGAAAACATATTTGCTAGTTCATCTAAGGAAAGACCCGCTTTCATATTGATAATCTTGTCAATTCTCTCGAGTATACGGTCTTTCGGAAAAAATGTCTCCTGTCCTGTGAATGTGGACTTTCGAATAAACCAATCTTCAGGTACAAGGTTCTTTCGTTTCCACCGGTATAATTGACCGTAGGAAATACCAGTTTGTTTTAGTAAGTCTTTTTTTGAAATAAGTTCTTCCTCCATTACGTTCACCCCTACAACTTTAACTTAACTTTAATGTAACATAACACTGTTATGTTGTAAATATACATAAAGTGAAACTTATTTAATGGTGGTTTTCCTTCAATCTTCTACTGAGAATTTTTTAAATTAATCGTGTTGTTCTCTCGCCAACGATAAAGGTCACACAAAGGTTGCCACAGGACGTGCGACTTCACTCATGAAACCTCATCTACAACTTAGCCTCTTTTACTCACTCAAAAGGCTTGAAGTGACAGTCTTAGCCCCAGGTAAACGGGATGAACCATTTTTCTTGTATAATGAATAAAAAGCGACTTCCATCATACAATTCAATAGTACTTATTTGAGCTTTTAGGAAGGAACTGGACCTATGAATTTTTAATAGATTAGCTTATAATTGTTTTTTGGGAAGGAGGTAATAACATGGCAGATATACAACAATATGTGTTCTTTGATTTTGAAATGTTATGTTCAAATCGAGGAATGCCTTTTGAAGATATGGAGGCAATACGGTTAGGTGCTGTTAAATATGACCTAGCTACAGAAAACATTGTCTACTTTGATGAATATATTCGTCCGACAAACTTTAAACCCCTCTCTGCTTTTTGTAAAAAGCTAACGGGCATTCACGATCACAACTTAGTTGATGCACAGAACTTTGAAACAGTTTTTGAAGATTTTCTTACGTGGGTTGGCGGAATTAAACGGACAAGGTTTTTCTCCTGGTCTCCAA
This sequence comes from Alkalihalobacterium elongatum, assembly GCF_019024285.1. Classification (GTDB taxonomy): domain Bacteria; phylum Bacillota; class Bacilli; order Bacillales; family Bacillaceae_F; genus Alkalihalobacterium; species Alkalihalobacterium elongatum. Next base: position 105,895 of record NZ_WMKZ01000003.1, on the reverse strand, counting down.
GCGATATTTCGAGGTTAAAACTTGATGCCCAAAGACATGAAATTCCTAGCAAAACGATCAAAAAAATTGATCAACGATATGTAGATTTTCAAGCTATTTTTACAAAGCGTGTTACAAAAGAAAATGTTTCTGTTGAACGTGGGCTTGATTTCTATGGTTTAACATTTAATGGACAGCAACACAACCCAATGCATGATGCTTATAATACACTTCGAATTTATTTAAGCTTTGTAAACGATCCAACTACAAGTGATTTCATTATGCTTAAACAATTCATCTTTCCAGACGCTAAATTTATTACACGTAACCAATACAAGTTAAATCAAGAAATCCGCAATCAGTTGGAACATGATGTACATTCTTTTTTACTTGAGTTAAAAGAAATTTATAAAATGAAAGACGCGTCAAAGTTAACAAAACGAGCTAGACGACTTGCCCAAAAGTATGAAAATATTTTAATTAATCGTTCAGGGATGTTTGCAGAAGACTTAATTGAAGATATTCGACTCTTAGTTGATTTTCATCATGAACTACAATTATCTTTTGAAGAACATATTACTCATGAATCGAGAGTTATGATCTTACCAGAAAGCATCGTAAAACCAATGAGTGAGCTTTCACTGAAGCGAGGTTGCTAAGCCATCTTGCTTCATACATAATTAAAACTGTACCAATTCTACTTATAACTCCAAAATACGCTTCACAAGATAAGTCCTTTCCTTTACGAAGAAGTTACACCTATTTAATTATCTTTAACTTCACTAACATAATCCTCATTACTTTGTTTTTTCTATATAATCTGTCATTAATATCTTACCCAAATTATCGAGCACTATTTAAGGCAAAAACTAGATACTTTTGTAACCTTCTCCTCGCATATTTGTATTAGTTGTGGTCGATTATAACTAATGTTTGAGGCAGTACTTCAAACATCATTTAGGAGGGGGATTTCAATCATGAACATGTTCGGAAGAAGACGAAACAACAATCGTAATGGTTTAATGTTGTCTTTAGTAGGCTTAGGTGTAGGTGCTGCTGCTTACGGAATGATGCGTGGTCGAAACAACAATAACAATAATATGAACATGAACAATATGATGGATACTGTGGGTCGAGCTATCCGACAAGTTCGTGACTAATCGTTTGAACGTCTTGAACAGCTTATCAAAGATAGGCTGTTCATTTTTAATGTAAAACTAATGAATTGAGGTGAGTGAATTGAAAAAAGAACAACACCTTGAAAATGAGCCTAAAATTGCAACGGGTATCGATGATGACGAAGAATTAAGTCAAAAGGCAACCAGAGAAGAAATAGAACGCGGCGAATATACGAGGGTAGTATCATTAAGATACGATGAAGATCCAAGGCTTTAAATGGACGAGGGCGCATACCCTCGTTCATTTTGAGGAATATGATTCTTGCTGTTTTGATACTTTCCTTATAAAGTAAATACTAATTCGAACAATAAAGTACTTTAATGTCATAGAAAAATATGTGTGGTACCATTTCCACCCTTTTTTCCAGCGAATAAGCTTAGTGTACCTTTCAGCTAAAACTTCAAGCAACATGTGAAAAATTGTAAATGGAAAGAGCTTTAAGAAAACTCTAAATGATTTATCTTTATACGTCCATTGGTTGTAGGCCACAGATACAACAGGACACATAATGTAGTCAAAAAGAAAATGAATTTGAAACTTTTTCGGAAATAAGCGTTTTGGATAGCTTAAATAGTTTTTACTAACAAGTACCATATCAATTATCCCTGAAATAATGCCTGTAAAAAGAAAAACGATTATCCAATCCTTTATCGGAGGTTTTCTGAACAATAGTAAAGGGATACTAATTAAACCTCCACAGAAAAAAATCCTTAAAACAATTTTTTCGAACATGTTTCTCCTCCTTTCTCTTATTTGTAGTATAGTATGTTCCCTTTTAGCTCTTTTAATAGGGATCTTTTTTTTTTGAAAGATTGTTACTATTGCTATTGGAAAAAATTCTCACGTATTACTTGATCTTATGGTCGAACAACAATTTATGATAAAATTAATACATAATGTAGCTTAACTACAATGAGTAAAGGATTGGAGGATCCAAACATGGACATACCAAAATACCCCGAAGGATTTGACGAATGCGATCGCAGCAAACGATTATCAGAAGAAGAAATAGACAAAAAGATAAATAAGGAAATTGAAAGTATGATTAATTATATGACTCGAAATGATACAGAAAACTATTCTAAAGCTTTTGAAGATGTTTTGATTATGATCGACCGAATTTACGAAGATGACCAAACATATTATGAAATTTCGGTCGCAAAGCAACATAGCAGAGCAATTGTTAGATAATAAAACTTCTTACTTGTAAGTAAGTAATTTACTACAGAAAATGAAAAATCCAAAAAGCTGACACTAAGAATAACCTTAGTGTCAGCTTTATTTAACATCTGGTTTAATTGTACTTACTTTAAATTTTTCGTTTTCTAAGATTTCAATATGGTTGTCTGTTGTTGTAGCAATCGCTTTTGTATGTTCAACTAATTGAATAACCGTACGATGTGCTTGCTTTGCTCCCTTTATTAGTAGTGGAACGCCGATAAAATCAATGCCGAACCGTCTTGAAAACAAACCGCCAAAAGTCATTGCAACTGGAACGGTTGGGGAACAATTAGAAAAAACTATTCGATCTATGTCTTTGCCATCGTCCTGCAGTAAAGAAATGAAGGAATGAAGAGCTGGAATTACAGCTGTTGACTTTCCCCTCCCTACTGTATAAACTTTATGTCCGTTTTCATCTTTCCCATGATAAATAAACCTACCGAAATCTCCTGGTGTTAATTTATTGAAAATATCAATCTCTAATATTTCATCTTTCGTTGGTTCTCGATCTTTCGGCAGCTTATCTAGATGGTATGCAGCAGCTAATGCCGAAGAGTGTGTTCCAGCAAAGCAATTATAAATATAAAGCAACACAAGCTCCCCCTTGCTGTAAAAGTAAACGATCGAATGTCATCTATCTGAACAAATAATTTTTATATACTTTGTAAAATGCCTTAGTTCTAACAGAATTATACTTTAGGAATAAAAATAAAATTAGAAATTAGATTATATTTTGCCAGAATGAACTACTTACTAAAATGCATAGTGGATAAAGGGAATCGGTAAAAATAATAATCGAAACTCAATAAAAACTATTGTAAAGGTGGGGAAACAAATGTCTCAATCAAAAAGTCAAGAAGATCGCCAATTTAGAAAGCGTAAAGAAGCACAAAATCCGCATGGTAAAATAAAATCCTTAAAACAATTGGCAGCTGAAACACCGCCTAAAGAGTAGTTGAAATCCATTGCTGTTTGTTATATTGTTGAGCCTTAAATCAACAATCAAAACAGCACCGACAATGGCTGGTTAAAATTGGACCGTTAACGAAACATAAGCATGTTATACTTTTTGCAAAAAAAGACGGTCCAATTGCAACAAATTTTACGATAACAGCCTTTAGACTAGTGCTAAATAAAAAACAGACACATAATAGCGTCTGCATTGAAAAATTAAAAACGTACTATTTTTTTCCGTTACAGTCATTTTATCTTCTTCTGTTTATTATAGTCTGCTAACATAATATTTAGATTATGAAAAGCAAACTGGTCCGCAGCTTTTTCATGAGGGATATTTCGATATTTTTTCTTTTCTTTATACGTGTGGCCGTATTTCATTTCTGCAATAAATCGATCGTAAAAATATTCTCCTCGATTAAAGTAGTCAAACAAACGATCTCGTTTGTCTCGTCCTTTTCCTCCAAGCAACCCGTGACAAAGGTGTCCCACTTCATGAAGACAAATAAAAGCAGCATATTGATAACAAGACACGTCCGCTTTTTTCATATCTAATAGATATTCTTTATTCTTAAAATCTTCAGCAATCGCCATGATGTTCATATAAATAACAGGTTTGAAGTCTCCTTCATCATCGATTTCTAATTGGCCAGGATAGTTGATGGGGGCATCGGAAATATAAAAGGTTACATCTTCAATAACGTTTTTGTAAATTGAAGTTTCTAACCAGTTAATTGTTGCTCGAATACCTGTTAATGCCTCAATAATGTGGTGCTTCTCAATTTTATACTTATTACGTATACCCTCATCTGTTTCATCTATAAAGTCTAATGATTCTATCTTTTTAAATGCCCGACACCCCCCTTTTGCTTTTTAGGTCAAAAGCCTAGTTAAGAGATTCTATTCTCTATTCGAATAAGATATGTTAAAGCCAAGAGGAAATCATCTTAATCTGTCCTGCTACAATTTAATGAATAGATAAAATCGAATTAACAAAGTCTATAAAAAAAACTCTTTTCTAAAGGATTGTTACTTTCTGCTATTAGAACGTTTTTTAGCCAGATGGGACAAATTAATTTGCCCATCTGGCCTGATTACTCTCAAAGTGATGAAATTCAATATATTCAAAGTGAATAAAATAAACAAAAAGAAGGAAAAAACATGGATAATCGCTCCTCTACACAACATGCTCGTTATTATCGTGCATACGTTAGTTCATTTAATACGAATGTAATTCACCCGAAAAATCCGTGGGTACCTTTATGGTGGTCTGCAGCTTTTCCTGGTATGGGGCACTTGATGCACGGTGCGTATATTAAAGGGTTTATTCTTTTTATTTGGGAATTTGTCGTCAACGTTAATTCTCACATTAATGAAGGAATGGTCTATTCTTTTACTAGACAATTTGAATTGGCGAAAGAAGTTATCGATACGAGATGGGTTTTACTTTATATACCTGTGTACATTGCTTCGATATGGGATAGCTATCGGAAGACGATTGATATTAACAAGCTTTGCGTATTAGCAAACAAGGAAAAGGCTCCCATTACCCCGTTTAATCTCGGTCCGATGGGATTAAATTTTTTAGATAGGCGTCAGCCGTGGCTAGCTATGGTGTGGTCTATACTAATGCCAGGAATGGGACATTTATACTTAAAGAGAATGCCCACTGGGTTCTTTCTATTATTTTGTTGGATGTTATGTACATATTTTTCTAACATACTTCCTTCTCTTCATCTTACATTAATAGGCGAATTTGCATTGGCTACTGCTGTTCTTAACCCGCAATGGGCATTGTTTATGCCGTCTCTCTATGGATTTGCAATTTACGAGGCTTATGCTTTAGCGGTTGAGTACAACAAGTTATACAAAATGGAGCAGTCAGAATACTTAAAAAAAGATTATCAAACATTGCAGTTACATTTGGAACAAAGGTGATAACTATATGCTAGTTGTATCCTCATTTGAACAATCGGCTTCATTAGAAATAGCGATTACTAATTTAGAGCAAAATGGAATAGCAAAGGAAAAAATTTTAGCTATCCCCTTTGACAAACGACGAGAAGAACGAAAATTTTTTGATAGTATTCATCGTTCAGACGGGTTAAGTTTGTTTGATGTATCTGCAGCTCTAGGAACAGCGTTTTCTGTCTTAGGCGCAAGTTTTGGGTTTGTTTTATATTGGGGGCCAATTATTTGGGGATTAATTGGCTTTGCAGTAGGAGCGATATTGGGTTTTATTATTGATTATTTTTTTACAAAGAGCCGTACTAAAAAACGCAAAAAAATCAATACACCATCGACTGAAGTCGTACTTATTGTTGAATGTGAACCCTTTCAAAGTCATATAGTTGAAGATATTCTTTGGTCCAACCTCGCTCTAGGGGTAGCCCAAGTAAAATGAATGAAAAATTGATAACTACTAAAAGGAGTATATAACATGAACAATAACAATGTCATTGATACACTTAATGAATTTTTGCAGGGACAATACATGGGTATTCACGCCTATGAGCATTTAATAGAAAGACTAGACGATGCGCAAGTGAAAAAACACTTTCAAAAAATCCAACAAAATCATAAACAGCATGCAATGCAAGTGGCAGATCGCATTCAAAACCTTGGAGGTACACCTGTAGATGATGAGGGGATAGTAGGTTCAATCCAAGGATTTATGAGTCAGTTTACATTACCTGAAAACACTGCAGACATTATAGAGTCTGCTATTAAAGGAGAAAGTGATTATGGAATAGGTATGTCAGAAAAAATTGTTCGAGGCGATTTAGACCCTGAAAGCTATCAGCTTATTGAACAAATCTTTGATGAAGACCGTAGACATGTTGATTTTTTAAGAGGTTTACTGCATTAGTTGGTTTGTGAGCACTTTTGATGGTCATATGTAGTCAAATACGATCCTAAAAATAAAAAAATGATCCGAACTAGTCAATTTATAATCCAAATACCATCGTTTATGATCCGAACTTTAATTTTATGAACGAAACAGTTGACGTACCTGTTACGTGACAAAACAAGAAGCAGAGCCCTAAAAAGGTTATACTCTGCTTCTTCTTCATTCATGATATCTCGGTATATAAATTATGCCGTTTGAACTTCAGAATTAATTTCGACCGTTGCTTTTTGTATTCGACGATTACGGACTTCCTCAATATAAATTTGGATATTTTCGTACACCATCGTCTCTCCTTTTTTTGGAAGGTACCCTAGCGTATCTGAAATCCAGCCACCAAGTGTGTTTGAACTTGTTTCTGGTAGAGTTATATTAGCAGACTCACAAAATTCCTCAACCGTAATGCGACCGTCTAATCGTAGTTTACCATCTTCAAGAACCTCAATCAATTGTTCGTTTTCATCATGTTCATCCCAGATCTCACCAACAATTTCTTCTAGAATATCCTCTATCGAAATAATACCAGCTGTTCCGCCGTATTCATCGAGGACGATCGCTAAATGTACTTTACTCTTTTGTAACTCCTTGAGTAGATTTGAGATTTTAACCGAACCAATAACGAAGTGTGGTTTACGAATAATCTCATCTAACGTAAATGAACCTTCTTGCACGTATTTTGTAAAAAAGTCACGATGAGAAATGATACCGATAATATTATCAATTGAACCATTATAAACAGGGACTCTTGAATATTTTTCATTAATGAACACATCTTTAATGTCATCAATGGGTGTTTCAATTGAAACGGCAATCACATCTGGTCGTGGTGTAAGAATATCCTTAACTACAATGTCATCAAATTCAATTGCGTTATGAAGAAGTTCTCGTTCTTGAGTGTGAAATGTCCCTTCTTCTTCTCCAATTTCGACTAAGGCCTTTACATCCTCTTCAGTCACGCTTGGCTCATCTGCTCTTTCCCCCATAAGTTTATTGATACCTAATTTGAGCTGCACAAAAAGCCATGTAATTGGATAGAAGATTTTCATGACTGCCCTTAAAGTTGCAGAGATTGCAAGTAAATATTTTTCTGCATATTGCTTAGCTAATGATTTCGGTAAGATTTCACCAAACACTAGAACTAATAAGGTAATAACAATCGTCGTAACAAGCAACGTACTCCCACTGCCACCGAACATATCCGTTGCAATCTTCGTTGCGATCGTTGCCATCGCTATGTTAACGATGTTGTTACCAATTAAAATCGTTGATAAACTTTGGTCAAAATTTTCTGCTATTTTTAGTGAACGCTGTGCTTTTACATTGTTTTGTTCGGCTTGATTTCGCAGCCTTACTTTATTTACGCTCGTAATTGCAGTTTCTGACGCAGAAAAATATCCAGATAACAATAACAATGCCCCTAATAAGATAATCGAGTCATAGGGTATACTGTCCAAAATTCCATCACTCTCCTGAAATGTATTACTACTAATATATATTACCTAATGAAATTTTAGCAATGTTTTTTACATAAATATTGAGATAACTTCATAAAATGAGCATTTGATCAGTTATGTCCCTATTACATATTTTTTATCTACAGAATGCAACCTAAAACGAAGGAGGTGTCATATTAAATGGATAAAGAAAAACAAGGAAGCAAAAATATGCCTGATTTTGATAAGTTATCGGATCGTATGATTGCCGAACCAACGGATAGTCCTACTTTTGTAATGAAAACAAACTTAGACCCCAAAAACGTAACTGAAGATAATCCTTATTTTAATGAAAAAAATAAACAACAATCTGAGGAATTTTGTGATTACTTTGAAGAGGAGTAGTTGCCTATCTTAAAGCTGGGGAGTTTCCCTAGCTTTTTTATATATTTTGTTGCAATGAAAACTAAAATGTAGATGCAAATGGTGACTCTGCTAAACGGAAAAATATTGTCACACAAATAACAGTTGCTATTATTTTACAGTTCACAATATACTCTTTGTATATACACCGTGATTTAATTTTAATAAGAGGAGAATGTTATGAGAGCTAACCCGACGACTATTTTTGTCACCTTCCTACCATCTATTTTAATTATCCTGTTATCCGTACTTTCATTTTCTGAAGTAACCGCTAATATAAAAGGACTGTTCATCCTTTCTTTACTTCTAATATTCCCAATTTTATTTGTTCTTCAAGGTGTCGCTTGTGCATTGGGAAAGGGATCGTTAGTAGTGTCGCTTCTTTTTTCAACCATTACGTTTATTGTCATTCTTATTATCTATCTAAATTCATCAGCTCTCATTTATATTTTTATTTACATCGTTTCTGGATTAATTGGTTATGGTATTATTAAGCTTTTTCAGAAAAACAAATAGCTTTTTTTAAATTCATACGATAATAATAAATACGTTAAGAAGTCAACATTATCCCGTTGACTTCTTAACGTTTCTTCACTCTGTAAAATGTTCCTGAAGTAGTGCTAACCAGTTCCCCTTCTTCATTAAAAATATCACATTCTGTAAACACCACATTGTAGCCATCTTTAGAATAACGAGCTTTTGCAATTAATTTTCCGCTCGTAATTGCTTTCATATGAGTTGTTTTTAATTCAAGTGATACGTATGGATCTTCCTTAAAGCGAAAATTTAAATGCCCAATCGCTGTATCTGCTAAATATGTGTAGATCCCTCCATGAACAGTACCAAAGGGGTTAAACATCGTTTCACTTACTGGACATTCGATCGTACATTCCTTCTTCTCATCATCATAAGAAAATTTAAAGTCAAAGAATTGAAATAAAAATGCTTTCTCTGGTGCCAGTTCCGTTTTTTCTGCAGCATTTCCCGCTTGTTGTAAAACATAGTCTTTGTTCATTGTTTGCCCCCTAATAATTCGTCTATTCCATTAATTTTTTAACCAACGTTTAATTTCTATGTTTATAGTTAAAAACCCTTCTTTTTAACGAAAATTGTAGTATTTTTGATATCAAATGTTAATAAGCAGGATTTAAAAAGAGACTGCCTTTGTTAGTGAGCCCAAACAGCAAGTTATAAAAATCCCAACATGCTATTACAGACTCCTTTAAGGTCAGTCTCTTTATTACATGGTTATGGTTTTAAAACAACTTTAATACAGTCATCTTCATGGTCGTTAAATATTTTATATGCTTGGCTTGCGTCATCTAGAGAAACTTTATGTGTAATAATTTCCTTAGGATCATATTCACCGTTAACAATTTGATCATATAGCATTGGCATATAAGGGATAACTGGGGCTTGTCCCATCTTTAACGTTATATTTCTAGCAAAAAAAGCACCTAACGGGAAAAGGTTATAATTCGACCCGTATACACCTGTTAGATGTACAGTTCCATTTTTTCTTACCGCTTTTGTTGCTATTTGAATAGGGCCTAAAGTTCCACCTTGAAGTTTCAGCTTTTGTTCAATAAATTCAAGTGGCGACTTTTTACCGTCCATGCCTACACAATCGATAACAACATCCGCTCCACCTTGTGTAATTTCTTTTAGATGTTCACCCATATCAGGAAACTTTGTGAAATCAAAAACTTCAACATTATTCATTTTTTTTGCATGGTTTAAGCGGTAATCTAAATAATCAATCGCAATTACCCTTTTTGCTCCTTTCATCCATGCATATTTTTGTGTCATTAATCCTACTGGCCCACAGCCGAGAACGATGACGGTATCCCCCTTTTTTACCCCACTATAATCAACGCTCCAATAAGCTGTAGGTAAAACATCCGATAAAAATAAAAGTGATTCATCCTCTAATTCACATGATTCTGGAATGACGAATGGCGTAAAGTTTCCAAATGGAACTTTTAAAAATTCGGCTTGTCCTCCTGGGTGATCTCCAAACTTTTCAGTGTACCCAAAATATCCTCCTGAATCATAATGAGGGTTAGAATTATCACATTGACTCGTCAAATCATGTTCACAGTAAATACAGTGACCACACGCAACATTAAATGGTACAACGACACGATCTCCTTTTTTCACCTTCGTAACTTCTGGTCCAACTTCTTCTACGATACCCATCGGTTCGTGCCCAATAATATATCCATCAGGTAACGGCATATTTCCTTGATATAAATGCAGATCGGATCCACAAATAGCGGTTGACGTAATTCTAACGATAATATCATCTTTTTTCTCTAATGTGGCATCTGGCACGTTTTTAACGACAACATTATTTGGTCCTTGGTAGGTTACAGCTTTCATAATTTCACTCCATCCAGGTTGATTAATTATTGATGATTAATGATGGCATATTTAAGGCTTTGAGCCCTCAAGCATAATATATATAGCTAGTGTGCCCATTTCTTCTTTTTAAATATTGCTTTTATAACTAGTAAGATGTGTAAAAATCAGAGGATGGGTGTATAATTTATGAAAGTTTCTTAAGATAATGCCCGTTTATAAAGTCATTAGGAAAACATGGTTACGAATAGCCTCGATCTATCTGTTTCGTGACTTTGCGAGGAAACTTTTAGAAGAATGCACTGTGATTACTACGAATAAGCGGGGCGGGTATGCTCCCATACATCAAAAAAACAATAACTTAGGGTTTAAAACATTGTTTCTAAGTTCCTGCCAAAGAACTAAATAAACAAAAACAAGACCCCTCCTAAAAGGGGTCTTCTAAATACTGGTACCTTGTTATTTTTTTATGAACTCTGCCTCGCGTTTTTCCAAAAATGCACTAATTCCTTCCTGACCTTCCTGACTGATTGCTCGCTCGGAAAGTGATGTTGATTCAATCGCCATTTGAGATTCAAGCGTTTCTTGTAAAGAATGTGCGAAAAGTTTTTTCGTTGCTCCAAAAGCATTCATTGGTCCTTGGGCTAGATTTTCTGCTAATTGAATGACAACATTCATTAGTTCAACTTCCGAAACGACATCATTAACAATACCCCAATCATTCGCTTCCTGAGCATTTAAAATACGGTTAGTATACATTAATTCTAAAGCGCGTTTCATCCCGACAATACGAGGTAAAAAGTAACTACCCGAACCATCAGGTGTTAGTCCGATTTTATTGTAAGCCATAACAAATTTAGAGTTTTCCGATGCGTAAACAAGGTCACATGCGCAAGCAAGACTCATCCCTGCCCCTGCTGCAATACCATTTACAGCACCAATAAACGGCTTATTCATTCTGGCGAAATAAGAAATGGCTTGATGTAAGTAAGCGGTAACTGTTTTCAGGTGCGAACCTATAGCTTCTCCTTCTTTGGCAAAGCTCTTTAAATCGCCACCAACTGAAAACTTATTTCCTGCTCCTGTTATAACTACAGCGCGAATTTCTTCATTCTCCGAACAGCTAATTGCTACTTCCATTAGTTCTTTAGCCATTTGTAAATCCAGTGCATTTCCAGCTTCAGGTCGGTTTAAGGTTACAATACCAACATGGTTTTCAATGGTTAAGGTTACTCGCTCCATATGTATTCCTCCCAATTTTTATTTATTATTACCATTTCATTCTAACAAACTTTGTATACAAAAATAAGAATTTTACAAATTTATTTTACGACAAAAATCTCCCTATGTGTTTGGTGCAAATCTATTATCAGATAGGACTGTAGTATTAAAGCATTTAATGATACATTGATTTTGGCTCATCGTATGAAAAGTTCATTTCACCACACCTTCCAGAAAAACTTTCTTTAATGAGCCCAAAATTAACACGAACAGCGCTTATTAATAAATCTAAAGGGTTAACATACGTTTTCTGGTATTCCTAGGTCATTCACGCAATGGTTTGCCCTCTTATACGTACAAGCCAATTTTCTTCCTGACTTTTTTAATAATATTGGCTGGGCAATCTTTCTTGCTTTTTCAGGACCTTCTAATCCAACTACTAAAAGCAAATAATCCATACGACACCACCTTCTTTGCCTCTAATGAAATACTTTATTATCATAAACAAAAATTCCCTTTATCGTTAGTGAGTGAAAGGCGTTTGAACTGAATATTCCAGCCGTTGGGCTGAACATCAACGGATATTAACAATATGCTGTAAAACGGCAAAAAAAATTTTGAAATGTATTTTAATAAAGTCGAATAATAATTTTGTTTTTCTCATTTTAAAAAGTGTAAAAAATTTCCTTTGGAAGAAACTTGCATTGTACTACTTGAACCTGCTATTATAAAAACAATTATTTTTGCTCCATAAAACATAAGAACAAATACTTACATATAAGTACTTCCGTTTCAAAAATTTTATTGGACAAAAATAGTAATTCTATCGTGGTATAACCACTCTGGAGGCATTTACACATGGCAGAAGGAAAAGTAAAATGGTTTAATGCAGAAAAAGGCTTTGGATTTATCGAAGTTGAAGGTGGCGATGATGTTTTCGTTCACTTTTCAGCTATTCAAGGTGATGGATTTAAGTCATTAGAAGAAGGTCAAACTGTAACGTTTGATATCGAACAAGGCGCTCGTGGACCACAAGCTGCTAATGTTCAAAAATAAGCAAAAATGGACTCCAATACTGGGGTCCTTTTCCTTTCTTTACCCTAAGTTCTTTAGGCTTTCTAAGCTTCTCGCTATAGCGTGAAGAACCAACTTTGGCTTTATTAACGATCCAATAGCTTTCAGAGAAAAAAGCTGACTCACCATCATTTCGATGAATTCAGCTTCCTCTTTTTTCAGCTATTAAAAAATGATATGTGCTATTAAAACAATAATAGGCAGTGTAATCAAAGTTCTTTCAAAGAAAATAATGACTAAGTCGGTAAATTTAACAGGTAGTTTCGAAGCCAATAATAGTCCACCAACTTCAGACATATAAATGAGTTGAGTGACAGATACACAAGCAATCACAAAGCGAGTAAAATCACTTTCAATTCCACTACCAATAACAGCTGGTAAAAACATATCAGCGAAACCAATAACCATCGTTTGGGCTGCTTGAGCAGCTTCAGGAACTTGCATTAAATTGAGAAGAGGAACAAATGGTGCACCTAATACCGCAAATAACATCGTATGTTCTGCAATAATTACAGCAATAGTCCCAAATGCCATAACGACAGGAAGAACGCCAAACCACATATCTAAAACATTTTTAACTCCGCCTTTTACATTTGCATTAATACTATTTGAACTAGATGTTGCCCGTTCAACTGCTTTCTGTATAGCAAGCGTAAAAATATTTTTACCTTTTAATTGACCATCATCAATACGCCGTTGATTTTGAACGTAATAGGAGTCTGGCTTTCGAGATAATGGTGGAATACGTGGAATAATGACTGCAGCTATAAAGCCAGCGAGAGCAATTGTGAAGTAATATTCTAAAAATAAGTACTCTAATTCCATATAAGCTAAGATTACAATACTAAACGTAATTGAAACGACAGAAAATGTAGTTCCGATTACTGCTGCTTCCCTCTTCGTATAATAGCCTTCTTCGTATTGCTTATTTGTTAATAGAACCCCAATTGTCCCATCCCCCATCCATGATGCTAAACAATCAATGGATGAGCGACCTGGCAGTGTAAAGACGGGCCGCATTACTTTGTTTAATAAAATCCCAAAAAACTCTAATAGGCCGAAATTTAATAAAAGTGGTAAGAAAAGACCTGCAAAAAGGAAGATCGTAAACAGCAAAGGTATTAAGACAAATAAAAGTAAACCCCCTGTGTCTTCTGACCAAATCCATTGCGGACCTATTTCGAATAGGGTAATTACCGCTAAAATAAATCCGATTACACGAATGACAAACCATGCAGGATGAACATAGAATAAAGCTTTTATCATTTCGTTCTTTAGAATGTTTTTTGGCTTAAGTAAGCTCACCCAACCAGTTATAATTGCAACAAAGAACAATATCAATGTTACTAGTGATGGTAGTACATTTATTAACATTCCTTCAAGTTGATTAGCTAAAAATGCAACTGGAATTGTAATGCCTGCTTCTTCAAATTGTAATGGCGTCATAAAAAGAAATATACCAATTAATGACGGTATTACAAAGAGCAAGTAACCGGTTAATGAGGGTTTAGCTGTCGTTTTTTTGTTTTGCATCTCATTGTCACTAGTTGTCAATACTAGTCCCTCCCATTGTATAAAAATAAAGTCGAATTAATATTATAATAGTCTTTTGCCCAGAAGGGAAGTAATTAATGCAACCGCAACATCACCCGTTTTATTTTTTATATCTAAAATAGGGTTAACCTCAACAAATTCTGCTGATGTAATTAGATTTGATTCTGCTAGCATTTCAAGTGCGAGATGACTTTCACGGTAAGATATACCACCAATAACTGGTGTTCCGACCCCAGGTGCATCTGAAGGATCTATACCGTCTAAATCAAGACTTAGATGTACCCCGTCCGTTCTTTCTCTTAAGTATTCAATCGATTCTTCCATCACTTTTGTCATTCCAAGACGATCGATTTCATGCATTGTATATACTTTTATTCCTTTTTCTTTAATAAGTACTCGCTCCCCTTCATCGATCGAACGAGCACCGATAATGACAATATTTTCAGGTTTAATTTTGGGACAATACCCGCCAATATTTAGTAGTGATGGGTGTCCAATTCCTAAATTCACTGCTAGTGGCATTCCGTGTATATTTCCAGACGGTGATGTTTCCGCTGTATTCAAGTCAGCGTGTGCATCATACCAAATGACACCGAGGTTTTGATAGCGCTTACTTAACCCTGCAATTGAACCGATACTCATGCTATGGTCGCCTCCTAACAGAAGTGGAAAACTACCTTCTTCCTGAATTTTCTCTACTTCTCTTTGGAGTTCTTCACTCACTCTTATGACTTCATGTAAATTCGTTAAATTTACTGGCACAGTTTCTTTCACACGAGACCTGTCTATTTGTAGATCACCATAATCTCTTACTTCATAGCCAATCTCTTCAATTTCCTCTATTAATCCTGCATATCTTAATGCGCTCGGACCCATATCAACGCCACGGCGTTTCTGTCCTAAATCCATTGGTACTCCGATAATAGATACTTTTTTAAATGTTGTGTTCATAAATTGTTCACCCCTCAAATCATTTGACTCATAAAATAAATATTGCAAAAACCATACCAATTATATTTAATATTTAGACTATGCATAAAACTATGAATATAGAATAAACTTTGGTTTATACATAATATACATCAATGTATAATTTTGCGCATTGCAAAATTTATGATCAGTTTTACAGCAAAGAAATTTTGCAGAAGAACACAAAAAAAAGAAGCAGTTGCATTCTACTATCGTGCAATTGCTTCTTTTTTCTTGTTGTTTAAATGAGAACAGTTGAATTCTAGTCCCACGTAAGTTTAATTGGGAGTACTTTTTCGATTTCTTCAAAATAAGAATCTTTTTGCTCTTTTGTCATCCACAGGTGGATAATTCCGTGGTCGTTCTGACTTCTAATTAAACGTCCTATTCCTTGGCGAAGACGGAGCAACATATATGGTGTATCAATTTCCTTCATTGGGTCTGCGACATGTTTCCGTTTGGCTTGGAAAACAGGATCATGTGGTGGAAACGGTAATGATGATATTATTACTTGTGTTAAAGACTCTCCTGGTACATCTAGGCCTTCCCATAAATGATATGCGCACAGCACTGTTGACGGGCTTTGCTGGAAATCATGTACGGCAACACTAATCTCCTGATCACCTTCATAAACGATATCAAATTTCCATGATTGTTGATCGGACCACTTGCGGAAACGATTCATCTCTTCGACCGAAGTAAACAGTACGAGTGAGTGGCCTTCATTATCTTTTAATGCTGTCCCAATTTTTTCCCATTTCATTTGTTCATTTATTTCGATATGTCCAATTAGTTTCATTTGTGCCTCATAATCAAAAGGTGAAGCTACAGTAAATGAAGAATAGTTTGATATTCCTAAGCTGTTTGCAATGTAGGAAAAGTCACCGTTCTTTGATAATGTAGCCGATGAAAAGATAAAGGGAATTCCCTGGGAAAATACTTCTTTCTTTAAAATATCTTCTACCAAACGTGGCATAATGACAAACGACGTTTCAAAGTCATTTTCTTCCAACCAAAAAATACCTTCCCCCTCTTTTAATAAAGTGGTTAAACCGTAAGAGAAAAATTCTAAATATTCTTCAATGATCTTTACGTGATAGCCTTCAAGTGTAAATAACTCAGAGTCAAAGACGAGTTGTTCTAACAGTTCTTGGACATAACGTTCCATTTTAGCCGCTAAATCAAGCATCACCTTTGAGCGAGGGACATCAAGTCGACTAGACCCTTCAATTACTTTTGCGGTATCTCGCAAAACGTCAAACCATTCATCATTTAACACTAGGATTTCTTCAATTAAAACGAGGGACTCTTCACGAACGTTTTGATTCATATAAGCAGTGAGTACCGTCGTTAATGTTTCTGAATGGAAGCGGTATGTAAGTGCTTTCTGTGCGGAAAATTCGAGCAAATGCCCTTCATCAAAGACAACACAGCTTGCTTCAGGCAATAGTGGAAGTTGACCTTCACGCTTACGAGACTCCTTTGTCCACACATGCTCCATGTAAAAGTCATGTGAACAAATGATTAAGTCAGTTGACTCTTTGTAATAGTTACGATGAAGTGTTTGGCCACAGCGGTGACGCCATTCACAGGTTGAACATTGCTGTAACGGATCCCAACCAATTTGTTCCCATTTTGGATTAGATAGCCAAGGATAATCTTTTCGATCACCGTAACGATCAAATAAAGCCATCGATGAACTTGTGTCATAAACGAATCCTGGAATCTCCTCGTGGACACGTAGAATATCTTCGTCTTCAGTACGGTTTGCAAGTGGATCTAACTTTTTCATACAAACGTATTGCTCACGAGATTTTGCTAAACGAACATCTATACTTAGGCCTAGAGCTTTTTCTAGTTTCTCAATGTCCCCACCCTTTTTAACAAGCTGTTCAATTAGGGTTTCATCGGCACAGGAAATAATCGCTGGTTTTCTCATATAACGTGCATAGCAGATTGCATACAATAAATAAACGAAGGTTTTACCAGTTCCTACACCAGCTTCGGCAAAACTAACACTTTTATTTTTAAATGCTTGTTCAATTTGAAAAGCCATATAAATTTGTTCATCCCGTAACTCGTAGCCGTGTTCAGGTAATATATCATAAAAAACATCACCGACATAATCTCCGAGGCGCTCAAAAAAATTTTCGGTTTTTGAAATGGTAAAAGGAAGCTTTTGAGTCATGCTATTTCTCCGTTCTAAAATAATTATATTATGTATGATTAAGTTATTTTGTTTATCTAGTTTTTAATTATGTTAAAAGCCTACATAAGAAGACCAACATCTATCATACCTAAAGGTGTATCAGCTGTAAATGAATAAAAACAAAAACATTTGAATTTCTGCTGGTTTCGATTGGTATGGGTAGGCAAAAATTGACGAAAATTATCAGACTTTTGCTAGCATTCTAAATAAAAGACATCATGTCCATTTAATTAAATGAACATGATGCCTACTAATTGATCCTCTTTAAGTTTTTTTCTAGAACGTGTTTGTAATATTTGATAATTTATCAGAAGCGATAGCTACTTGTTCAACAGCTCCATTAATTTCTTCAAAAATATTTTTTAATTGGTTCATTTCATTGGCAATTAAAACATTTTGTTTTTTCATATTAACCATAGATTGAACGATCTCATCAAAAAATTGGTTAGTCATACTAGACTCTGCTGTGCCTTTTTTTATGTGATCAGTATTTTCATTTATTGATTTTGACATATTGGAAGTATAGCGATTAATTTCATTCACTAAAACAGAAACACCAGAAACTGCATTTTTTGTATCCTCGGCTAACTTCCGTACTTCATTGGCAACTACTGCAAATCCTTTGCCTTGTTCTCCTGCCCGCGCCGCTTCAATCGCTGCATTTAAAGCAAGTAAGTTGGTTTGGTCGGCAATTGAAGTAACCATCCGCGAAATTTCTTCAATTTTTTTCGACGCTGTCATTAGATCATTCATTTCTGTAGCGATATTGTTCATGTTTTCTTCTGTTTTCATGATCACCTTTACTAGGTAGTCTAATCGCTCTTTTCCGTCTTTAGACTTTTCTTCCGTTGAAATCGCAATGTGTGAACTAGCTTCGGTTAATTCATTAATTTCATTCGTTTTAAACGTTACCTCTTGTAACGACGAACTCGTTTCTTCACTTATTGCAGCTAGCTCTTGTGCATTTGTACTAACTTCATACTCCATTTCTTTCTTATGATTTGCAGCCTCATTTCGGATACGTTCATTTTCAAGTTCATATGCTTCTAAAACGATTTGCTGTTCTAAATTCATGATTTTTGTAATTGCCATTATCACTTCAGTATTTTCCTGCTTGCTATAGACTTTATCGCTAAAAATCTCTATTAAAGATTGAAGGAGGTCTTGAAAAGCACACATATACCATTTTGGTTCGAGTCCAATTCTCACGTGCACATGAGCAATAACATTTCTTTGCTCAATGAAAGCTTCATCAATCTGCCCACTAAACATCTCGAGAATATGATTGTAAAGAGTCTTTTTCAATCGGTCTACATGACTATGGTCATTAATGATTCGCATTAAAGATTGTTCTTTTGCTAAGTTCTTATAAAATTGTTCAACAATGGTTTCTAGATGTTCCTTTACAACTGGTTGTAATGCGCGGATAATCGCTAAATCTTTCGTTGTTAAATGGATCATTTCAATTTGTTTTAATAGGTCACCATTTCTGTCTAGTTTTATGTATACCTCAGAATCATTTCGGTTTAATGTATCAAATATACTTTGTGTTGTCTCTCTTTTTTTTATAGTAAATAAGTTTCTCATAAGTCCCCCAAATTAATAAAATTTAAAAAATCTAGTTGTCTGTTTTAATCTAATGGTACATACATCGCAGTTTTACATAAATACTCATCAATATCATTGTCAGGCAGCGGTTTACTTAAAAGGTATCCTTGAACATCATCACAATTTTTCATCCTTAATAATTCGTACTGTTCTTCTGTCTCAACACCTTCTGCAATAACGGTAAGTTCTAAACTATGACATACAGAAATGATGGCTTCTATTAACGTTAGATCAAACTTACTTTCTTTCATATCCCATACAAAGGATTTGTCTATTTTAACAATATCAATCGGCATTTCTTTTAAATAATTTAGGGATGAATATCCTGTTCCAAAGTCATCAATTGCTAATTTTACACCCATTTGTTTGAGTTGAGATAGTACTTTTATTGTAAATTCTTTATGTTCCATGGCGACTGTTTCTGTTATTTCTAGTTCAAGATATTTTGCAGGGAGGCCAACCATTATGAGAATATCGTTAACTCTGTTGACAAAGTCATCATGAAGTAATTGAACCATTGAAACATTTACTGAAATACGAATATCTATATTTTGTTCAAGTAAACCCTTTGCTTTTTCACACGCTGTACGAATGACCCAATCACCAATCGGGATAATCATTCCTGTTTTTTCCGCAATCGGAATAAAATCAACTGGCGTTACGATCCCGAGCGTTGAATGATGCCAGCGGACAAGTGCTTCTAAACCATATATATGACCCGAGTCGATATTTACTTTTGGCTGGTAATATAAACTTAGTTCATCTTTTTCAATTGCTTTTCTTAGGCCATTTTCTAATTCTAGCGTTTCAATTACTTCTAATTGATGCTTCTCCTCGTAATAGATATATTGATTACCACCATTCTGCTTTGCTTTATACATAGAGATATCAGCTTGTTTTATTAATTCTTCTACTTGGTTACTATGTTGAGGATATAGGCTAATTCCAATGCTAGTAGAAATAAAGATTTCTCTATCATCCACTTTATACGACTTGGAAAATGATTTTAGTATCGCTACGACAACACGTTCAACCTCTTGAATGTCCGTAAAAGGAACGACAAAAATAAATTCATCGCCGCCTTGCCGGGAGACAATTACTTTATTTTCTATTATTCTTTTAAAACGCTCGGCCACTTCTTTTAAAAGTAAGTCTCCAAAGGAGTGTCCATATGTATCATTAATTAGTTTAAACCGGTCAAAATCAAGAAACAGTACAGCTAACGTCTGATGGTCTTGCATCATTTGCTCTAATGATAAATTAAAACTTAGACGGTTAGGTAATTCAGTTAAAAGATCAAAATGTGCTAATTTTCGATAATTTTCTTGACTTTGACGAAGATCTTCTTCTATTTTCTTTCTCGCACTAATATCATTACGAATTCCTACGTATTGGTAAGGCTTCCCCTGGCCGTCTAGGAAGGGAACAATTGTTGTATCGACCCAATATAAGGTACCATCCTTTGCTTTATTTTGAATTTCCCCCTGCCATATTTCCCCTTTTTCAATCGTCTCCCACAGCTCTTTAAAAAAGGCTTTTGAATGAAAGCCAGAATTGATCAAGCGATGGGTTGACCCAATAAGTTCATCTTTGTCATATTGAGAGATGGCACAAAATTTGTCATTTACATACGTAATAACTCCATTTACATCTGTCAAAACTAATATCGATGACTTATCAAGAGCATATTTTATATCTGATAATTCTTTGTGAATTTCATGTTTTGCAGGATATAATAACCTATCCAAAAAGCTCCCCCCAATATTTTTATCTATAAATCTATGTACGCACGGTTGGCATTTTAATAAGCCTAACTTTAGCATTGTCATATATTTTTGATAGTTATTGTATTTTTTGTCGATCCTTTGTTCTATTAGAATATTACCATTTTTTATTTTTCTCTTACAATCCTTTATTTATGGATGCACAATAAAGGATTATTCTTTTGTCAATTTTGTTAATTAAATATGAAATTACAACAGGTATTACTACCTGTTTTTCTAATAACTCAAAAGAGTGTTCACAAATCATTCGAGAATTTTTTAGGTATATAACAAAACAATGAGCTAAACGTATTTATCGTGTAAATAAAGTGAAAATTTTTCAGCTTAATGAGACTTTTTTGAAACTAAACTAAAAAGACTAAAACCTCCAAGGTCTTAGTCCATTAAGTGAAATTCGATACTGAAATTTCACTTTTGTGTATGACTAGCTATGTCATCTAATATACTAGGAAACTAATTGATCTCGACCATTTTTTTTTGCTTTATATAGCTTTTCATCAGCAGCTTTTACGGCAGTTTGTAATTGTGAATCTTCTAAGCGGGCAAGACCTATCGAAACGGTAATGGATAAAGAGATCCCATCTAAACTAAATTTAGTTTTCCGGATTTCATTTTGAATCGTTTCAAGTATTTCCACAACATGGTGTATATGATCTTCATCTATGTAGATAATAAACTCTTCTCCTCCATATCTAGCTACAGTCATTTTATCGTTTTCAAATTTTCTTAGTATTTCAGACAACTTTACTAATATGTAGTCACCTGTTAAATGTCCGTATGTATCATTTAAACGTTTAAAATGGTCTATATCAATCATCGCGATATAACAATTACCCCGCGTTACATTTATTTTTTTTTCGACGACATTAAAAAATCTTTTCTTATTAAGAAGTTTTGTTAGTTGGTCATGTGTAGCTAAAAATTCTAATCGCTGTTTCAACACTTCCCGCTTATATTCCAATATCGTCAGTGAATAAAGTATAAATGCAGCCCCAATAAAAGAGCCATACCTTATAAGGTAGATACTTTTAAATAGCTCTAACCCATCTGGAATGATGAAGATGATTGGAAAGTCTGATATAAACCAACAAAAAGTTACGATAACAAATTTATGGAGTAACATGGTATGAATGTTATTTTTATTAAAAAAAGCAAGGGCAAGTAATGTAGGTCCCACCATCCCAAATACAATTCCAGGAACAGCTCCATCGCCTCCCATAAAAAAGCGCCACGCAGAAACAATTATTAATACTGGTATAGTAGTCTTCCAACCCTTCAAAAGTGCTAAAAAAACGAGTGGAATCAGTCTTAGATCTAATTTATACTCACCAAATTCGATAGGTAAATAAAACATGGAAATAACTGCACCAGAGAAAATAACAATTATACTGACCGACACTAACCGCTTATTTAAGCGGTCACGATAATTCATTATCGTACTCATCATTAGGTGCATTAATAAGACGATAGCTAAATTTGATAAGATAGATTGATGCATTAGTTTCTCCTTTTTCTTCTCTCTTTCTACTCCTAATAGACCTTAACTTTTACTTGTGAGTATAGACCTTAACTTTTACTTGTGAGTATAGACCTATGAATTTAACCTTAGTACCTACTATAGAATAATAGAAATCCCATAAATTATCAATGTTTTCCAAATAAATGCAAAAAAAATAAAACGGAATTGTTTCCGTCTTAAAATAAGCTGCGAACTAGAAAATTAGTTAATTTATCTTTATTATTAGTGTTAGTTAGTAAGGTATTAGAATTTCTCTTTTAAACTATCACTTGAAATAGGTAATGAGATGCTAACGGTAGTTCCTACACCCTCTTTACTATCAATCGTAATGTTTCCTTGATGTTCTTCTATAATTTTAAAGCATACCATAAGTCCTAAACCTGTTCCATGGTCTTTACTCGAGTAGAACGGTTCTCCGAGTTTCTCTATTTTCTCTGTCGGTATGCCACACCCTCTATCTTTTACTTTAATTAGAACGTAAGAGTCATCGTTTTTCATTTCTATATCAAGTTTTCCACCAGTAGGCATAGACTCAATGGCATTTTTTAATATATTTATAAGTACTTGTTTAATTTTATGTTCGTTACAATAGATCAAATGAATGCTATTTTCGATGTTACACTCAATTTCAATTTGATTTAATAGAGCTTCCGTATCAATGATAGCTAATGTATTCCTTAATATTTGTACAGGGTCTTTTTCTAAGAATAGATTAGCCTGTGGTTTTGCCAAAGACAAGAATTCAGTTACAATGACTTCTATTCTTTCTAACTCTGAGAGCATTAAATCTGCATATTCTCTTTTTATTTGATCCCTAAATAGCTGGATAAACCCTTTGATGGATGTTAACGGATTTCGTATTTCATGGGCAACTGCAGCTGACAATTGACCAATCACTGAAAGCTTATCCGATCTTTTTAGTAACTCATCTGTTTTCTTTCGATCACTAATATCCCTAGAAACAGACGTGAATCCTATTAGCTTACCTGTACCATCGCTTAACGGTGAGTAAGTGATACTGACGTCAATGAGAGTCCCATCCTTCTTTTGTCTTTTCGTTTCTAAACCGATGATATCTCTTCTAGCTTTCATTTCTTTAATGATCTCTTGCATCTCTTCATTCATCTCTTCAGGAAGTACAGGAAACTTCTTACCAATTATTTCCTTTAATTTCCATCCGTAGATACTTTCAATTGCTGGGTTTACATGAAGAATTTCGCCTTCTAATGATAATGTACCTATACAATCAGCGCTATGGTAAATTAAAGATTCCAAAAATTCTTTTGTTTGTTTTAAATTCTCTTCAGATTTGATCTTCTCTGTAATATCTTCAACAATTCCGTAAACACCAATCACGTTTTCTTTTACAATTATAGGAACGTTCGTCACTTTAAGATAAACTTTTCTACCTGTTTTATGTGTAATTGTTGTCTGATATTCTTGCGATGTACCTTCGAGAGAGAGTGTGAAATACTTTCTTACCATTTCAACATCATCTTTATCGACAAAGCTATAGCAGTTTTCTTTCATCTCATCGAACCGATAGCCGATTATTTGTTCGAGTGAATGATTACAGCTCGTGACCTTCCCATTTAAATCCATAATACAAATACCATTTGGATTATGGTCAAATAATGATTTAAATTGTTGTTCATTGCGTTCTAAAAGTTGTTCCGTTTTTTTGCGTTCTGTTATCTCACGACCGATAACTACTATACCTTTATTCAATATATGATCGTCACTTTTAAGAGGAACTTTTAAGATATCGTACACTAATTCTTCGCCATTAGGCTGTGGAAACTTCATTTCTCTTCTTACAGGAGCACTTTGTTCCCAAGCAAGTTGATCGGTTTCTTCTACTTGTGTAAGAAAGTGCTGATATTGCTTAAATGAAGGAGCGGTTTCATCCACTTGGTTATCTTGAAAAAATGGTAGTTTTTCTTTTGCTGTTTGATTTCCTTCAATCCAACGACCTTTTTCATCCTTGAATACAATTAGATCTGGAATGATATCCATAACAAAATTAAAACGTTTTTCGGTTTCACGTATAAGTTTTTTTTCGTCCTCTCTTCTTTCGACAGCTAGTCCAACTAATTTAGCGCAAGTCTCGATCATTTCCATTTCCAACTGACTAGGAGTAGACAGAAATGGATGATAAATTGCAAAAGAACCAATGACTTCGTTATCCACAAAAATAGGAATTGACCAGCAAGAGCGAAGACCATTAGATATAGCATGGTTCCGAAAATCATCCCAGAGTGAGTCCGTTAAAATGTCTAAGGTTATGACAGCTTCTTTACGGTACATAGCTGCACCACATGAACCTTTTTCACTTATTTCAACGCCAAAAAATGGTTCTATAAATTGACTGGGTAGATTAGGTGCTACGATTTTATGCATTCGTTTATCCTGGTCGAGTAGTATAATTGAAGAGAGCGCTTTCCTAACAAAATATGCTTCAACCATTATCGACAATCGATGTAATATATTTTGTAATGAATCACGTTTAACAATCATATTGAGGACCGTTTGATTTACATCTAACAATAAATCACGCTGTTTTTGTTTTGTAATATCTTCTAAAGTAACTAAAACTACTTCTATATCACTTTCTAAAAATAACCGACAATGAATAGTAAGCCAAGTTTTATTGATCGTTTTAATTTCAATCGATTGGGATGTTTTTATCTCTTCATTTAATTGAGAAATAGAAGTTTTAATTTTTCTGTGATATCCGTTTTGAATATAATTATAGAATGATAAATTGGTTGTATTTTCTTTTTGGTTTAATATTTCATTAGCCATTTCATTTGCACTAACTATTATTCCATCCATAGTGATAGCAAGTGTTGGTATTGGACTATTGCTACACAAAAAATGTATAGTTCGAAATGATCCTTCTAGTTGCTTCATTAAAAATTCCTCCAGTTTCCCTTACTTCCCTAAAATGTCCCTCCTATAATTTACAGAACATATATAATTAATTATAAAGCGAATTCCCATTAAAGTCCTTAGTTTTATTGTAGTATTATTTTCTCAAAGTTTTAGAAAAAAAGTTTTTTTATATAATGGTATATACCCTTATCTTCCAACTACAAAACAATAACCAGAAAAACAGGCACCTTTACCCTATTGCAGTGGTAAAGGTGCCTGGCACCTATTTCTATTTAATATATAATGTCTCGAAGCCTGGTTGAATAGAGAGATTCATTTTATGAATTGTAATATCATCAGCATAAAGATAGTGTGTATTAAAATAAAATTGCTCACCATCGATATTTGCTTTTACAAGGGATGCAAGATTAGGTAATAATTCTTTTTCAACATCCATATACCATTGACGCTTTAATGTAATAGGTATTTTCCCAAATAGCATTCTAGCTGTCAGTTTCTCAACATACATTTCTGAAACATCTACCCGTAAATCTCTTCTACTGATAGGTCCATTAACTTCTACTCTTCCATTACCTACTATCTGAATATGAAAAGGTGTCTTACCTTCAAAATTACGATAAAGCTTTAATTCTTCCATTCTCACTTGATCTAATTTAATACTTCCTAAACGTGTACTGCTTTGAGTTGCTGTTTCTCGTTGTACTGACGTTAGATCAAAGGCTTTACCTTGTGAAATCAATGGTGTTTTAATGACAAAGCCTCCCATAAGATCTTGACTCGGAAATTGCCCAGTACGCTCCTCTAATAGTTCGATTTTGATTTCCATTTCATCGCCCTGCATCCCACCAGTTTCATCTCTTTTTATATCCTCTTCAACTTCATGAATTTCTTCATTTTCGCTTATACTTTTTTTATCCTCTGTTTCTACTTCTTTTGATCTTGCCTCTTTACTATTCACTTCTTTTAAGCTAATTTCTTCGTACTGAGTATCGTCTATACCTTGATTATCCTTCTGTGGATTTTCAGGCACTTCATTTTTATTTATTTTATCTTTTTCTACCACTTTTTTTTCACCATCGGACACATCTTTATCCTTTATTTTTGAATTATTTGTATCATCTTTTCCTTCTGTTTTAATTAGGTCTTTTATTAAGGGCTTTTTTAGAATAGGGGTTGTTTTAGGATCAAGTTCATTAGTTAAATCGACTTCTTTTAGGTCTTCAAGTATTTTTTCTTCTATTATTTTATGAATATCATCTAAAATATGCTTTTCGAGCTCTGTTCCAGTTAATTTAGGGTACTTATTACCTTTTTTCACATCCTCTAAATAGTCTACAATTGTTGTTTCTAACACTGAGTTTTTTTTAATGCTCTTTATCATGTCATTTGATAAGAGTGGACTTAAGACATTATCTTCATTTAATACAGTATCAATAATATCCTTTGTAAACTCTGTCGTATTTACTAACAGGTTACTTGTTTCATTTACTACTTCTTGAATAGGAAGAAGGTTGTTAACGCGGATACCTGCTTGTTCAGAGTAATTGGCTTTGATGTGTTCTAGAGAACTTTGTCTTGGCAATGCATGTACAGCACCTGTTACATTTAAAAATGTAATTAAAAGTAGCAAGAAAAATGCAATTGAATAAAACATAAACAAGATAAATTGCTTTTTTCTCATGAAGTGATCAAACACGACCTCCCCTCCCTTTTATACTTCATCTTTTCCTGCAGCTATCATTTTTTCATGAACATATATCACAGACTGTGCTAGTTTGGTTTCCTTTGCTTCGGCCAGTTGCTTTGAAGTTATTTCGTCGTTGCCCTTCCAGCCAATAATGAAAGCACCACCAATAATTCCCAATACCCCCCCAATGATAAGACCACCAACTGCACCTACAAAAGAT
This sequence comes from Alkalihalobacterium elongatum, assembly GCF_019024285.1. Classification (GTDB taxonomy): domain Bacteria; phylum Bacillota; class Bacilli; order Bacillales; family Bacillaceae_F; genus Alkalihalobacterium; species Alkalihalobacterium elongatum. Next base: position 78,697 of record NZ_WMKZ01000003.1, on the reverse strand, counting down.
AAAATTGAGAGTACAATGATTAGACTCCCAATAAACATATTCATCGCAGGAAAGACGAGAGCCATTACAGACATGGTTAATAGAAGGGACCCGATAAATAATCCAGCCCATAATAAACCGCTTCCTGGTAAAAACAACATAGGAGCAATGTCGATTCCTATCCATAAAACTAAGCTAGAAGATGTAAATGTAAATACTGCACCAAGGATTGGTCTTTTTAGGTTAGCAGCAAGGAGAAATCCAGATGAAAACGAAAAAAATAAAGAAAGGAAAAACGGGACAAAAAATTGAATGATAGCTTGCCATATGTGAATGTGACTTCCAGTTACTAAATTGTTTACGATGAGGCTAGCAAATAAATATCCTAGCCAAACACCAATGAAACTAGAAAGCGTATAATATAATGGCTCTCCTTTAAAAGACAGATATATCGAGTTTGCTTTTTGACGAGCTATTAATGTAACACTGATTGTTCCAAATAAACATAAGAAAATAATCATGCCGATAAAAGTTCCTATAACTCCTAGCCCTAACGTTGTATTTCCCCCTATCAAGCCACCTGGTATAACACCAGCAATACCATAAATAATAAAATCGGAGGTTTTTTGGTATTTATATTTATCGCATAGATAAATGGTCAAAGTTAAAGTGATTCCAGTACAAATACCACCGATCATTGCTCCGTAAAGGTTGCTGGTGATAATAATTCCACCAATAAATGCACCAATAAAAGTCCCTATTAACAGCATTTGTATATAATAAAAAACTCCTTTACTTTCCATATCTTCACCTCAATACTCATTATTTTACATTAGGGGCCGGTTCAGAAAATCAGCTAGTTATTTTCCTCCAACGACATTACCATTTTTGTCATGTGGGACAACGGTAACATTTAAACCAGGAAGTTGAATTGAATTTATAAACATGGAATGAGTATTTAAAGCTGCATCTGTAAGCTTCATATTAGGTGCATTCAAACCAAAAGTCTCAATTGGATTTTGCTTAAATTTTTCACTTACTTCTAGCTCTTTAAAGTTTGCAATGTCAGCATCGATGTTTGTTACATTTAAAAGAAATCCTTTTCCAGTAACATCGCCTGTGGCCGATATAACAACATCAATAGTATGAATACCATAAGCTCCTAATGAATCACTGACATTGATCCCTTTTGTAATAACAAGACCTTTAATTGTGGCTTCACTTAGTTCAACAGCAGCTTGTGGCCATTTAGCTTTTTCGGACGTTTCACCAATCGCTGGATATAGTTTAAATCCTTTTGCATCAATACCTGACATAGCAACTTCATAGCCTCCTATTCCTGTTAAAGGAAAAGCAGCGAACACCTTTCCAGTAGCAAATAAAGAACCGATTAGTATTGATAGTCCAGCTAGTCCTGAAATGATTGCTACCCAAAACCGTTTTTGATTAAGATGAAATGTTGAAGTCATTGTTAATCTCCTCCTTTTATTTAGTGATTTTCCTTGAACCGTCCCCTAAAATGAATCCGTTATCAAAGGTATGTAAGCGTTATTATTTCAAATCTAAAAAACAATAAAAATTAGATACATTGCTTTGTTAATCATATTGTAAGTTTCAAAGCTCCCACAATCTATCCCTGTAAATATCGTATAAACTATTATCCTAATAAAAGAACATCCTACAATTGTCGGTAACCAACTAAGTAGTAAGATAGGCCATTGACTTTTTTGAATATTTATAATATTTTACAAATAACAATATGTTCGTAGTGAAAAGCTTGAAATACGATAACGAGGAGGGGTGCTTATGAACGGTTTTTTGAATGATGAATTACATACGATCGTTCAAAAAGCTGCTTCAGCTTTATTGCAGCTAAAAGACATTATTTCAGAAGAATGGAACATCCTGTTAAAACAGTATTTGGAGCAATACGTAATGGATGAAAATGAAGAAAAAATTAACGTGTATACTATTCTGTCTACCCAATATTTTTGGGATCAAATTAAGGCATTGAGCTGCGGTGAAAATGCTGAATCTACATTAGATCCTATTCACCATGAATTATTAACAAATATTCCAGAGCAAGTAGACGCCAATTTGCTGATTTTCATAACAACTATGCTAGAAAGCACAGCCTTAAAGATCATGAAAGACCATGGATTTCAATCCTACTATGACCAACAGTCCTTACAATATTTATTTTTTAATTTTACACAACAGCTACTCCCCTTTAAAAATCATACAACGAAAAAGGACGTTAGGACCCTTATAAAAGACCTACTCGTTGAAAGCGAAAGCCCATTCTATTGGATTTCAATCGTAAAAGAGCAGAAAGAAGAGTTTAAGGTTGAAGAAATTTTTACTCATAAAGATTACTTAATTGATGAGTCGTGGCTATCGATTGCAAAAAAATTATCAGCTCCTACAATTGAATTTATTAGTGAGTCGTTACTTCGGTTATTGGAACAAAAAAGGTCAGAAGATGTGAATATTATTCCGCTATCACTACCTTCAGAAACATTGCTGCTTTGTGTTCAAGGTGAAAAAACAACAAAATCCTTATTAACCTTTATTCTAAATGTTGTCAAAGAAAATGAAAGCGCTTTAAAAGATTACAAACTAACGAATAATTGGAAAGATGCCCTCATCCTATTCGATGAACTTATTATGCAAGCTAATAGTCTAGAAGATGCAATAGATAAAGTTTCTTCTGGACTCATTCATTATTTACCTTTTGAAAGAACAGCGATCTTTTCTTTAAAGGAAACGAATTCAGGAAAAATAGGAATTGGCATGTTTGGAAGACAAGTTGATTTAAAAGCGATCCAAAATATACGAGAGGATCTAACGAATTTACCAGTCATTAAAGAAAGCTTAGAAAACATTCAGCCTGTATTCGTACCAAAAGCCGAAGCAGTCTTTCCCTCCAGGTACGTTCAAATATTCGAGCTTGAATCTACTGTTTTTATTCCATTATTTAGCCCCTCAAAAAACCGACTTTGGGGTGGAATGTTATTAGACCAAGGTGGCGGGAAAGAGTTCGAACTGTCCAATCACCATATTGCTGCCTTAATGAAATTTGGTACCCATGCTGGAGAAATTTTAGAAAAGTTTTCAAGTGGAAAACTACTACCATCACAACCCTATACAGGCACACATCTTTCGCCACGTGAACAAGATATACTTAGACTAATGGCCAACGGGTATACCATTGATGAGGCCGCAGAAGAACTGTTTTTAAGTAAGTACACCGTTCGTGATTATGTATCAGATATTATTAAGAAAATGAACGCTAAAAATCGGACCCATGCTGTTGCATCAGGTATTAGACAAGGAATTATATAAGGCTTCAACTTCACCTAGATTTAAGAACATACAAAAAAAAGTTATGCTGTATAAGGTTACAGCATAACTTTTTATAATTTGAGGCTCTTTTTTCAAAGCTTATTGCTATTTGGCTTTTGGACCGTTAGCCTAGCAAATGCTTGAATCTTTTCTCAAACGTAAAGATGTTAAATTACAGAAACAGCCTTTTAAATATTGTAGTTTTACCAACAGCGTCATAAGGATTGCTTATATTCAAAGGAAGAATTACTTCGACTTTGGTATTCAATAATTTTTAATCTGTTTTCTATTTCTTCCCATTTTTTTTGCTCTGATTTAGTCAGCTGATCGATAAGACGCTCTATTGTAGGGTCTTTTCTATCAATAAACTCCTTCCAACGATCTTGTAATTCAAACTTTTGAGCTAATATCCACATAAGAAGGTCTTTTGTAGAATGATCATCTAAAAACACTTCAAGAAAAGCATCCTTAAACGTCTCGCGTTTACCAGGGATGCCGTGGTCTTTCCCGTTTAATAGATGGTTTTGGATGATCCGATTAATGTTGGGATTATTTGGTCCTCCACTCTGATCATAAAACGCCTGGATCCGCTTACTCATCGTCACCTTTTCTTGACCGTCCATATTATACCTCCTACTATTCCAAAATGGATATCATCAAAATTTTGCAAGTTAAAGTGTTACTCTGTTGATGTGCGTATTAAACTGGGTTTCAGCCTGTCTGTTAGAAGGTAAATGTCTAAAAGAAGCTTCTCGATTTCCGGGTTCGCCAAACTCGCCATAATAAAAATATACTTAATAGAAGACTGATGAAAAGAAAAGCAGCAGCTATAAACTGAAGAGATAAAAATGGGAGCAGCAACTCACTAGGAAGGTTCATAGTCATTAAGCCCGTTGCAAGAATAAAAGAAGCAGTTATAATAGCTAATACGAGTCGATTGACAGACTGCTGAACAATATCCTTAGTACTTCTCTCCATTTTTACCTGAAGGTTGAATTTCACATCATTATAATAAAGGTGCTCCAATATTTTATTTAATCGTCTAGGTAACGTTCCGATAAGTTTCGTAGATTCCTGCAGTAAACTTGCATTTGCACGGTAGTTAAATCGACTAGACATCATTCTTTTCATAATTTGAACATCGGCAGACTCAACGACATGATGAAAAGATACTTCTGGACATAGCCATCTTGCAGTTCCTTCGGTTGCAGAAAAAGCTTTCGCCCAAAGAGCAAGGCCATTAGGAATTTTGCAGTAATTTTGAATTCCAATTGAAATGATTTCTAAAACAAGCCTTCCCCAATTATATTTACTTCCTTGGGTACTGTTTACATAATGCAAAAACATGGCTCTATATTGATCTCGGAGTTTTACCGTATCAGTATAGATCGTTGGTTGAATTAAATCCATCGCACATTCAACTGCGTCTTCGGCTTGATTTAAACGGGTATGCATCAAAAACCGGAAGATCGCTTGACCATGTAGTGAGTCCATCTTCCCAATCATCCCAAAGTCAATTGGGACTGCTTTTTTTGTATGTTTATCGATCATTATATTAGAACCGTGAGCATCAGCATGGTAATTTCCTATTAAAAATGTTTCGATATAATAATGCGCTAAGTCCATTAGGAGTTCTAAACGCTCTTCAAACGTAAAGAAATCCACAGGAAAGTCTTTAATCGTCCACCCATCAATAAATTCCATAATTAAAACACTGTTTGTTGCCGAATAGACTTCAGCAATGTGAACCCCCTCATAAGGCTCAGCAATCGTCCTATGTTCATTCATGGAACGGGCTTCGTTTTGCATATTTAATTCATTCATCGAGCTACTGTAATAATCCGCTACTAAACTATTCAAATCTAGAGAAGCTGCTAGCTCGAGTGGTAAAAGTTTTTGAATTTTCTTTACCCATTTTTTAATAACTGTAATATCTGTCTCAAATAACTTTTCAACGGTTGGACGTAAAACCTTTACAGCAACGACAGGACCATCTAATAGCTTTGCTTTATATACTTGAGCCAATGACGCAGAACCTAGTGGTTTTCCTTCGATCCATTCAAACATATCAAGTCCTTGTGGGAGTTCTGTTTCTAAAATGTATTGCATGATTTCAAAGTCCATTGCAGGAACTCGGTCTAGGAGTTTCTCTAGTTCAAGGGTAATTGGTTCTGGTAAAATGTCTTGCCTAGTTACGAGTACTTGGCCGAGCTTGATAAACGTTGGTCCTAATTCTTCAAAGACTTTCCGTAAACGAACTCCAATTTTGTGCAATTTCACATCATCTTCGTACGTTCTGTTTTTTTTATTCCATTTTGATAGTATTGATGCATCCTTTAGGAGATAAGCAAGACCATGTTTCGACATAACAGAAATGATTTTTCTTGTCCTTTTACTCGCAGTTATGGAACTCTTGTCTTTATAAATTTTCGTTTTAATCATTTCTATTTGTTGTGGATTTAACGTATTCACCTCTTGAATTGTTGCTGTCACTTAGCTTCCCCCCTTATTATTTTGTACAAATAGGAGAAAGAAGTTCTCCCTCCTATTTGCTCTTCTTAGAAGAATGTTGTCGGTGTATCATTTACGTCCACAATAACTGACTTTGTTTCTAAATAACCGTCTAAAGCTCGTGGCCCTAGTTCTCTTCCTAATCCACTCTGCTTAAAACCTCCGAATGGTGCTGTTGGTGTTAATACTTGAATAGTGTTTAACCATATAGTACCTGCTTGTATGCCTTGAGCAAGCCTGAAGCCGCGTTTAATGTCTTTTGTCCAAACGGCAGCAGCTAATCCATAAATCGTATCGTTTGCCATTCGAATTACGTCTTCTTCATGTCGGAATCGAATAATCGATAATACAGGACCAAATACTTCTTCTTGAGCAATTTTCATATCAGGATGAACGTCCGAAAATACCGTTGGTTCGATAAAATATCCTCGTCTATGTTCATTTGGCTGTTTACCACCTGTGAGTAGTTTCGCTCCTTCCTTTTTAGCAATTTCTACATATTGAAGGATTTTATTCAACTGCTCTTTGCTAATAACAGGCCCTAAATCGTTTTCATGATCGTTACCTGGACCGACCTTTAACTTTCTTGCACGTTCGGTTATTTTTTCAATAAAAGCTTCATAGATTTCCTCTTGGACAAATACTCTTGAACCAGCTTGACATACTTGCCCAGAATTTAGAAAAATTCCAAATAAAGCACCATTTACAGCTTCTTCAAGGTTCGCATCGTTAAATACAATGTTTGGCGATTTCCCGCCTAACTCTAATGTCACTCGTTTTATGTTCGTGGCCGCTGATTGAAGTATATGTTTTCCAGTTTCGGTTTCACCAGTAAAAGCAATTTTCCAGGCATCAGGATGACAAACAAGAGCTTTTCCGGCCTCATCAGTTCCTGGAACAACTTGAAGTACACCTTCTGGAACACCAGCTTCAAGACAGATTTCGGCTAATTTTAAAGCTGTTAACGGTGTTTGTGGTGCTGGCTTCAAAACAGCACTGCAACCAGCCGCTAATGCAGGAGCGATTTTCCATGCAGGCATTAGTAATGGGAAGTTCCAAGGCGTAATTAAGCCAGCAACTCCAATCGGCTCTTTTTGTGTAAATACAAAATGGTTCGGCGCTGCACCTGTCATAGAAAATGGAAGAGTTTCTCCCGTTGGCTGTGAGCACAGGCCAGCCATATAATCAAAGCATTCAATGACAAGTGGGATTTCTAGGAAAAGGGCTGTGTTAAAAGGCATACCGTTTTCTTTTGTCATAAGTTCAGCAATTTCAATTTGTTTTTCTTTAATCTTCGCTGCTACTTGATGAAGAATTCGCCCACGTTCAATCGGAGAAATTGCACGCCATCTTCGATCAGCAAATGCTTCTTTTGCTCCTTTCACAGCCAGGTCGACATCTTTTTCATTTGCATCAGCAACTTGTGCGATAACTTCTCCAGTTGCGGGATTAAACACGGAAAATGTTTTACTAGAACTAGATGGAACCCACTCGCCGTTTATGAGTAAGTTGAATTCATTAACCTTTTGGACCTTAGACATCTAATCACCAACCTTTATCCAACGAGGTCTTCGCGACCAACCTCTATTAAATGTTCTTTGTATAACGGAAACCACCCTTGAAGATGAGGGACTACTTTTAATGACTTTGAAAGTGGCCCGTGAGCTGTCATTTGTTGTCTCGCTAAGGCTTGGCTAAGCTCTACTTTTCCAGACCAAAACTTATGCCCAATATCTGCGTTCATTTCAAATTTAAGTTCTGGATTTAAGTTCGTTTCTCCACAAATAATATCGATACCGTCACCTGTTTCATTTTTTATCCACGTTATTTTTGCCTCTGGTTTCGTATAAACGAATTGAACGAGTGCATCATGAGTTTCAGAAGGTTGATAGGATTGGAGGATTTTTTTTGCTACATCACCTTCTTTCACATTTTCAAAGAATGCTCCTAAAATCTCATAGATTTCTTGTTCGGATTGAAAAACTGCCATATGATCATCTCCTTAAAAAGTAATTAACATTTGTGCTAAATTGTAAGAATACTTCTAGCTATTTTACCTGCTGCTAAATTGTCAAATGCGTCATTAACCCCTTCTAATGAGTAATACGTCTTTGAAATTAATTCATTCAGCTTTAACTTTTCCGCCATATATAAGTCGAGTAACATCGGGATATCGATCGCTGGATTTGATTGCCCATACCATGAACCTGTCAATGTTTTTCCTTGTGAGGGTAGTGAGAAAGCGTTTATGGAAACGTTTACATTTGGTGGCGCAACCCCTACTACCACACCAAGACCGCATTTCCCTAACACATTATAGGATTGGGCAATCGTTTCAGGCCGACCGATCACTTCAAACGAGTAATCTACACCACGCCCTTCTGTTAACTCTAGAACAGCATCAATTACATCATCTTCTGCTCCGTTGACAGTATGTGTGGCTCCGAAATGTTTTGCCATTGCAAACTTTTCCTCGACAACATCTACGGCAATTATTTTTACAGCACCTGCAAGCTTAGCTCCTTGAATTACATTTAAACCGACCCCTCCTGCACCAATAACTGCAACAGTACTACCTGGTGTTACTTTTGCCGTATTAACAACTGCTCCGACACCAGTTAGTGCACCACAGCCTACCAAAGCAGCTTGAGGAAACGGTACATCCTTTCGAATAGGTATAACTCCGTTTGCTGGGACAACGGTATATTCAGAAAAAGTCCCTGTCATACTGAATTGGTAGATTTCTTGTTCCCCTTTGTAAAAGCGGGTTGTTCCATCTAGTAATGTACCGTACTCTGCAGAGCGTTGGGCATGTTCACACATATCCTTTCTACCTTTTAGGCAGTAATAACACTTCCCACAATGAGGCACCCAGTTTAAGACGACATGGTCTCCTTTTTTTACATGAGTTACCCCCTCTCCAATTTCTTCTACAATGCCAGCTCCTTCATGTCCTAAGACCATTGGAACAGGAAGAGGAAGATCTGCTTGCACGACGTGTAAATCACTATGACAAACCCCAGCAGCTTTTATTTTTACAAGAACCTCTTCTTTTTTAGGGCTTTTCAGTTGAACATCTTCGATTGAAACTTTTTGTCCATAATCCATTAATACGGCAGCTTTCATATTTTCCTCCTTTCTGAACCACTGAAATCGTTCGTGTGTCTCTATTATAGTTTTAAGAATTTTCAATAAATACCCCTCCGATTATCGGGTAATTGCACAGTATATGAAAGGATACCCGATAGTTGAGGGGATTTGTGGCTCTTTGTTGTGTATTTGTAAATCCCCCGACAAATATCGGTCTTCGTACGGAAAAGACGATAAATTTAGGGCTGTTCTTCAGGTAAGCGTTTTCATAAACTTAAGTTAACAAACGATTACAAATTTTAATGGCTAAGGGGGAAATGGTATGGCACACGTTAGAAGTAACCACCAGTCTTTTCAAACAGCAGGTACACAATTAATTAATTGGGATGCACCAGGGTACAAATTATATGAGAAAGCAAAAAAATTTGGTGGATGGGATCCCAAAAGTATTGATTTTTCTCAAGATAAGGTAGATTTTCAAAAACTTAATGATGCTGAGCGAGAAATGATTTGTTTATTAGTATCACAGTTTGCCGCTGGTGAGGAAGCAGTCACCCTCGATATCTTACCGATGATTGCTGCTATGAGCAGACAAGGAAGATTGGAAGATACGATGTACTTAACAACCTTTGTTTATGAAGAGGCGAAACATACAGAGTTATTTGCCCGTTGGCGTGAGGAAGTTGGGATGCTGGAAGATTTAACGAAATATCATAATGAAAACTATCGTAAAATCTTTTATGAAAAGCTGCCTGAAGCGATGGATCGACTATATACTGATGACTCCTCTGCAGCGATCATTCGTGCTGCAACGATTTATCATATGATAGTAGAAGGGTTATTGGCGGAATCTGGTTATCACTCATTCCGTCAAGCCTTTGAATCGAAAGGAGTGTGTCCAGGGATATTAAAAGCTGTCGATTATTTAAACAGGGATGAAGGACGACATATTGGTTTTGGGACTTATACAATCCAACGATTAATTACCGAAGATGAGAAAAATTATGATGTGTTCATGGAGACGATGGATGAATTGCTGCCTTTAGCTCTCGGTGTTATTCAAGATACAATGCCATATGCAGAAAATGAAGATGGTGAGAAAGTCTTTGGCATTGATTGGTCGATGATGATTGATTACGGCCTAAAGCAATATCAATTACGTGAAATGACAGTTTCCCGAGCTAAGAAAAGCACAATTAGTGACGTAGAAAAAGAAGCCATCGAAATGTCCGAAGCTAACTAACAGAGTGCCAGGCACCTTTACCCTATTGCAGTGGTAAAGGTGCCTGGCACCGTTGTTTTAAAGTTTTACATCTGCGAGGACTGTTGTTTTCATTAGTGGTTTGCCGTTTATATGCCATGCCTTAAAAGTTGGTCATATTGCTGTATTTCGATGAGTTGTCTTTCAAGTCTTTCAAGTGAAATTATTTTCTTTTCTGTCACTGTTGCATTGAAATTAGCACTGTAACTTAGTAAAGGTGCCTGGCACTATAACGGCACAATAACTGTGGCACCTTTACCTCTACATTTTTATGTTTGCTAGAGTGTTCATCTTCTTCTCTTGTTCGTTTGCCCCTAGTTTTACAGTAACTCCTTGAAATTTCGAATAATTCGTCTTAATACCATCGTCTAAATCTAGAGTCACTCGTTTATTAGCAACGGCAGCCAACAATTGATCATACTGACGACATTCAATTAGTTGTGTATCGATAACGGTATACTTTTTCTTTGCTTCTGCACGTTCTCGCGTCGACACGTCTGAAAGTATTGAACTATCTAGCCGAAAAAGCTCCGATTCATATTTTCGCTCGAGTAGGTGTAAATAATCTGTTCGTATTCGAGCAACTAACTCTTCATCGTAGCGATGAATGTAAACGAGTGCTTTAAAACCATTGTGTTTCCCGCTATCAAATAACCAATAGATGGGACGTTTTTTATAGGCTTGTACATGATCTTTGTAGAAATCCTTTAAAAAATACCTTCTTATCGTTTGTCTTGATGTTTCGGTTTCCTTTTCGTTTAATGCCTTGGCAATGAATTGAAGGTTGTCTTCTAATTCCTTTTCTCCAAATGCTGCTCTCACAAACTCAACAAACTTTGTCGCAAGGTCAACTTCAAAATACTCTTCATCTGTAACAATCATCACATTGTCTTTAACTGGAACGAATGTTTCATAATTAGAGAGGTCCAGTTTCCCACCTGCAAGAACAAGCCCCTCTTTATCTAATGAATATCGACCAAAGATACAACCTACAGCGTAAGAAATAAATGATTTCACATCTTTGGCTACATTTGCTCTCGTTAATACAATATCACTACTTTTGATTTCGTCCGAAACAATATCTTCTAAACCATATATTTTAATAAACTCTTTATTTAACTGCTCCTCATACTTTTGTAAGCGAATCAATTGTTCATTTGTAAGCGAGTACCAGCTGTTAAAAGATTTTTCTGCTGATGTTGCTTTACATCGATCATATAAAAATGGGTGACGAGTAAAATTCCAAGACAATTCATGCAAATCCCAATCTTGTTTTGAAATTTCAATACATTTTTCTGTTAATTCATTAATAATTACTTGCTGTTCTTTATTTGGTAACACAATTGGTAATGATTTAATCGTTCCTACCTCATAATTAATCGTTGTGCTAATCGCACTTAATAAAGCCTCGTTTACATTTGAATTTAATAAAGATAAAAAATAAAAATTATATGGTTCTAGATCAAATATTGAACAACCAGCAACATCAAATATAAATCCATTTTTAATGTACCTGACTGAAAATTTCCCTGATGTTACTTTTGACCACGTAATCGATTCCTTGAAGAAATAATTGATATTTTTAACGGTTCGAGAGTAGCTTTTATACAAAGAGGCAGCATATTCTTTTATTTCACTGCCATTATTTTCCCAGTTCACGACAAAATCCTCGTTGCCGTACCACTTTCGGTATTTTCCCCCTTTATTATAAGGAAACCACTTCTTATGAGAAAGTGTCGCTTCATCATTATCATTAAGGTTAAATCCAATTTTATGGTGAGGAACTTCAAACCAATGGCGTAAATACTTATCATTATTTGAAGTCGCCATACCTTGCCTAGGATTAGCTATTTTCTCTAAGGGTTTTCCTTCTGTAAATATCGTTCTGACTTTTTCGTCAATCCAATAAGTAATCGGTTGGTTTGGTAAAGAATGAAAAGTGTTCATTGATGCAATATACATTTTCTCTTGGTTTGGAAAAATGATAGGATCACCATATTCATTGAGATTCGCCATACTCACTTTACAATAGACACCTTTATACTTATCGAGCCTCGTCTTCCTCCAAACGGTGGCTGACGTTCCAAACGCAATACCCATGACCATATTATCTAAATGACTTAAAGTTACGATATGACTTTCTCTTTGTAAATCACTACGAAACTGTTCAAAAGACGACAGAAACATCCAGGATTGCATCGTTACCATTGCATTAAACCCATGATCCTTTAAAAACCTCATTCCACGTGCAATTAAGATTGCAAAAAGATCGTACTTTGCATTAGGGTACAGTGCTTCTAGTGTTTTGGCCATATTACTGTTCATATTACGGATACCCATATACGGCGGGTTTGTTACGACGACATCATATTTAGCACTCATAAGTTTAGCTTGCTCTAAAAATTTCGGAAAAAAGTTTAAGACTATTTCTCGATAATGCGTAGTAAATAAATCTAGATTTTTATCTTCTATGATTTCTTGTAGACGGTGTTCCAATACTTCAAAATCCAATGAGTCTATTTCTAAGATCGAACCAAATTCTTTTGCATCCTTAAAGGTTCTGACTAAATACTCAATTTCTTCTTTTCGAAGCTTGTGTTTAAGCTGTGTATTATCCGTTTCAACAAAATAGTCAATTGCTTCTTGCGGAAGTTCATTACTTTCTTGAATCGAGCTAAGGTTAACTTTAATCGTTTGGTCGAAAAATCTGCGATGATAACTACGGGCTTTCATCATGATTGCAAAATAGGCTAACTGAGCGGCACGATCATCTATATCAAGGCCAAATAGGTTTTTTTCGAGAATTAACTTTGGAATTTCCCGCGGTGAATAACCACTTCTAGAATAAATGTCATATAGAACATCAAATGCATAAACGAGAACATGGCCTGAACCCATGCAAGGGTCTAGTACTTTTATTTCTTCAGGGTTTAACGTTACACATTTAAGAGAGTTAAGTTGTTGTTGTACTTCCTTATCTTGTTCTACTTCATCAATATAGAATGGCCATCTAGTTTTCAGGTCATCATTTGGATTCGCTTCGTGCCACAATCGACCTAATGAATTTTCAACCATGTATTGAACGATCCACTTCGGTGTAAAAAGCTGTGTAGCAGCTGGAATATTAGCTTTCGTTACTTTTTCATTGTTCTTTAAACGGGAAAATACATCATCTTTCTTTTCTGAAATGTAATATTGATATAACCAACCAATGATCTCGACTTGATCTCGCCAATCGTCTTCTCTAATCGAATTGACGAGAAGGCAAACAATTGAATTCTCCTGCAGTAAATTGACAGGTAATAAAATTTCAGTATAATCGTTAATTTTTTCAAACATGTTTGGCAAAATCGAATAAAGGGCATTACACTGTTTAATTAATAAATATTTATATAAACCTTCTAAATCATTTGTATCTTGTAATCTATAAATGGTCTCTCGTTCTAAATTCAAGTCGATATCCAACGCAGCTGCTAATATATCAGGCTCTGTTTTTCCAGCTTGTTCAGAAGATAGTATTCTAACACCTGTAGGTAAATAATGATTTACTTCCATGAAACGAAGGGCAATGAGTCGATTGAACCACGTGTAGGCAACTTCTTCTAGAATTTGATCAAAGCCATTTTCCTCTATTTTATTGATGAGTTCTTGGCGCATTTTCAACTCTGACGAATGAAATACGTTCTCGTTGATGTGGAAATCGCCTTGAAAGACGACAGGTTCTTTTATTTCTTCTCTCGAAATCCCTAATTCATAAGCTCTTTGTTGAATATCAGCCATAAGCTTTGCTCTTGCTTGTATAGCAAACTTCCGAATTGCAGTTTTATTCATCTTAACCTCCATTCATAGGTTATAACTTTGAGGTCCTTTGTCACGAATATACTTAGATTTTAATGGTAGCCCCTTCCCTGTATATATAGGCTCTTTTTTCATTGCAACAAAGTTTACAATAACAGCCTTATATTAAGCGGATGATTTTATCTTCTTTAAGCTCCTTAACGAGACGTTCTCGTAATTCTTCTAACAATTGATCAATATCTTGTTCGTCTTGTACCGTTGTCGTCTCTTTTAAAATGTTTGCCATACTGACATTGATCATTGTTTTACGTGGAATTATCGTACTAATTTCACTAGAAATAACGGTTGTCGTAGTTACTTTGTTTTGATGTTGTGCAGTTGTTTCTTCTTGTTTTTGTTTTAGTTCAACTTCATGTAAGTAAATTTCATTAAAACATTGAAGCTTTAAACGATCACTTTCATCTTTCATGGCAATGGCTTCATAAACGTTTTGAACACAGTCCAACCGCATCTTTAAATGATTAAAGCGTTCTTCTATGAAAGAAAGAAGTTGATCTTTAAACGGCTGTGAAGCTATTTCGTAAATTACTTTTTTATAGTCTTTCTCAATAACTTCTCGGATAGGCTCACTTTCTCTTTCTAGTAAGTCCTTATACTTTTCATCAAACTCTTTTATTAAACCTGGCAATTGATAAATGCTACGATATGGAGACGGGTTTTGGACGATAGTTTTCATTTTATCGATTATTTTTGTTACCTTTTCATCGTTGATGTACGTTTTATTTTTTTCAAAGAGCTTAATTTTCTCGAGTGCAGTATCAAAAATAGGTTGTTGCTCTTCAAAAAAATGAACGATATCTTTACGATCATCTATATAATTAAAAATTTCGCCTTTTAATTGATAGGCCATTTTATATACGGTTAGTGAGTCCGTTAACGATTTTAATGTTATAAATGTTTCTTCTGCAGAATTTAAGAGTTCTTTGCCTGGATAGTTTTTACTTTGACAGTACTCTCTGTACTTGTTAATGACAGAGTACAGCTCTTCTTTTATTAACATTTTAAAATGAATGACTAAACGATCTTCCTCTAATGGAGGTGAGATTGCATCGGATAGTTCCCTGCAGATGTCTTTTACATTATTGATCAATTTATGGGACACTTTCTCGTGCTCTTTTATCAAAACATTTTCACTATATTCATGTTTTGTTAGATAATCAATAATGTTTTTATTTTCTAATAAAATCAGTTGTTCATTGAAGTGTAATTCGATTTTTCTAGCTTTATATAATTTAATGACACAAGCGACAATATCGTTTTTAAACCACCCATAGGGAATATTTGAAAAGAAAACTACTAAGCTCTTCATTGTAATGGGAATGTTTCTCTCATTATTCCGCTTAATATATGCATGCACTTCGGCTAAAGCAAGTTTATTTGGAGTATTATCAAGATCATGTAATCGATCGTCTCGACCTACTGTTAATTCAAGCAACTGTTTACTTTCGGTTGGCTGTGAAATTAAATTCATCTTATGGTAGAGCATTTCGATAAATACAGTAAGCGCTTCATTTAACCGCTGCGCTGGTTGCTTTGCTTTTACTCGAAGAACATCACCGTTGACATATATACTGGCATCTTTTAAAGCTTCTATTAAAAGTGTCCTCACTCTCTTCTTACGATCTGTGGCCTCTTTCCTTTTTTGCTCCTTTATTTCTTCGACCGCTGGCGAGATTGAAAAACCGCTAGTTTTCCGTATATAAGCATCAGCCTTTTTTGCTTCTTCCATTTCTTCTATAGCAACAAGCGTTTCAGATGGAAGTTTAACAATTACGTTTTTTTCTCGAAGGGACAAAGACTTTAGTTCAGCCTCATGAAGATCACTAATATTTTCAAAACTGGGAGTAATAACCTTGATTCCAAAAGGTTCATCTACATTTCGTATATGGAGATTATCAATACATGTGTTAAATGAAAAGTGATAGCGTTCTGAATACTGAAATTTATTGCCTTTGTAGAGCTCCTTAAAAATCAATGTGCCAATCTCACGGATTGTTTCAGATAAATCGATAGAAACATGGTTGATTTCCTTATTTATTCGTTGTTCTTCATTGGTTAAAAAAAGATACTCTTCCCCATTTTTCTGAATGAGAGATTCACGAAGCAGTCGTTGCAGTGAGCCTTGGATGCTCTGCATTTTTTCAACTTTATCCTCATCAATTGAATTGGCAAGTAAAGTAGCGATGTTTTCAAGGTTAGTTGGCATTTCGTTAACGAACTTTACTAATAATAATAATTTTAATACAACAATATCATCTTTAAGTAAACGACGATTTTGTGCTGCCTGACTAATGATAGAACGTAAACTTTCATCCAATAGCACTTCAATTGTTTCATAAAATGCAGAAAATGGTATGAGTGCTCCAACTTCTTTTGCAGCATGCAAATTGGCGCATTGTTGAAAAGCACTTAGTAAAGAACGTTCTCCCTCAGATACGCTTTTTCCAGCTGCACCATTAGTACGAATTCCTTTAAGGACCTTTCGCAACAAGTTGAATTGATAAGGGATGAATGGATAAACATCAAGAAATTCATTCATGTCGTTATATGACTTCATATCAGTTGTGTCTTTAAAAGTAAGTAAATTATTTACAATCGACCGTTTATTCGTATAAAAAGTTCGTAAAGTTTCTTTTACATGGCCTTCTTTTTTCTCTAGAATTCGTTTGCGAATGATTTCCTCAACATTTTCACTTGATAAATGTAATCTCGTATTAAAACGCCCTTCAATTTTAGAAAAGTCGTTTTCTGTTTCTTGAGTTAACGAATTAATTTGTTGTTGGCTTGTAACGATCACCCAACACTTTCCGCGACATATGATACCTAACTGTTCAACGAGCGTTTGTAGGTTTAGCAAATGCTTTCGATCATCACCAATATATTGGCCGATTTCGTCGATTAGAAATATTACGTGATGACTTCTACTCTTGCTTTCAATGTATTCGTTGATGCGATTGGCAAACATTTCAATACTTAGGCTATAATTCTCCTCAGCTTTTTGGTACCAATTTCTAGCAGTTCTTTCACTCATTTTTGACGTTTGAGCTAGTGCTTTAATGAGTGAATCTTCTTCATAGTAAATGTGTCCACGAGCTTCTTTCCATGACCTTCCTGAAAATTGTTTGAAAGCTTTTTTAAACTCACCATATACATTGTCTTTCATTAGGTGACGCTCTAAGTCCGCAAGCCAAGGAATTTGTGCACAAAAACCTTGCATTTCATTAAAAACTTGATTAAACACTCTTAATATTGAGTCTTCCTGTTTTTTTTCGTCTGTATCGGATTTGGCATCAATATTAAAGAGTATGACATCGGTCGTAATGTTTGAAACTTCTTTCATATTCTCTAAAATCGCAGGATCTTTAAGCTTATCTTCAAAAAAAGAAACTGTTTTTTTTCCTAGTACTTCTTTGTTCGAAAGAAGATGAGATAATATTTTAAGATAATGTGATTTACCAGAACCAAAGAAACCTGAAATCCAAACCCCTATTTTGTCAGTATATCCTACTATGCCTTTTTTGTAGGCCTCAAAAAAGCTTTCAAAACGTTGTCTTAATTCGGTGGTAACCACATATTCTTCTAATTCTCGATAAATACTAGACTCATCATCTTGTCCAACTTTAATAACTCCTTGTATGTCCCGATCAATCGGCTTTTGAAATATGTCTTTCAGGTGCATATAAAATACCTCACATCTCTAGTTTTCTATCGCTGAAAAGCACTAATATCGTGAATGTTAATAGTTAACACTATTTTAATATTTCTATACCCTGACTGTCTTTGTGCTGATACAATTATGAGAACAGGGATTTTGTATATGTATACTGTTCTTAAAAACTAGAAAATTTTCATTTAGTTTTATTTTACACTTATTCATATATGGGGTAAACGTAAATGGAAGTATTGAATAAAGAGCATATCAATTTCAAGTCTATTAATGGAACGTCCAGAAAATAAAACGAACCTGTTATTATACCCTTTTATAGCAAAAATTGTTATGCAAGTATAAAAATGCTATGATTAGTAGATAAAGGAGGCTGTTATGAGTGTTTCTACTAGAACGATAGCGCTAACAGATAGTATACAAGTAAATGAAGGTTCACATATTCTCTACTTTTATCAATCTGAAGAATTATATGTACAAAATCTCGTATCATTTATCCTCAGTGCAATTGAGTTAAAACAACATGCTATAGTGATTGAAACGCCAGAACGTTTTAAAGAAGTAAAAAAGAAGCTAATACAAATTTTAAATGAGAATGAAATTGAACAATTTCTATATTTTGTAGATAATTATGAATTCTATCAAAAATACCAAGACTTTCATTTTGATAGAGTTCTAGATAATTTTAAAAATACTGTGCAACCTTTTGTTAACGAAAATCTAGTTGCCCGCGTCTGGGGTCTTGTTGAATGGAAAGACCAACCAAACATACTGGAGAAACTATATACATATGAATGTGAATGTGACCTTACCGTAAGTGAAATTGGTTACATCACCGTTTGTTGTTATGATGGAAATACTGTTCCTTCCTATATATTAACAGAGATGATGCGAAGCCATCCTTATTTTATGACGGATAAAGAATTAGTGAAATCTACCCTTTACAACCATGGCGAACAAACAGTATTTCCTTCATTAGCCACACAAAGAGAAATCGAGTCCGAGTTAGATTTCTATAAACAAAAATTAGATTTTATTCATGTTGTAGCTCATGAAGTTCGTAATCCTTTAACAGTGATCAAGTCCTTTGCTACGATTTTAAAAACTGAACTAAGTGACCCCGATGTTCAAGCAAGGTTAAGCTTAATTGAAGATTATTCAGTTGCGATTGATCATGAAATTCATCATATTATTCAAACGGAACAAATGCTCACGAGTGATACGTTTTGGAAAAAGAAGCTCATTAAGGTAGAACCTATTTTAGAGGAAGTATTTGATATTATGATGGTTAAGGCAAGAACACAAAATATAACCATTAAATCAGATATACGTGTACCGAATAATACAATCATTCGCGGAAACAATATGGGCTTTAAATTAATTTTATCCAATTTATTAAGTAATGCGATTAAATATAGTTTTGAAAATAGCAATGTATACTTAACTTGTTTTATTAAGGATAATGCACTCGTATTGGATATTATTGATCAAGGAGTAGGGATCTCTCCTGAAAATTTGGAGAAGTTGTTTCAAAAATATCAAAAGTTAAACGAGGAAGCAGCTGGACAAGGCATTGGCTTGTTTATGGTGTATAAGCTAGTTAACCACTTTAATGGTGATATTTCAGTTGAAAGTGAATTAGGTAGGGGTACTTCTTTCAGACTGACCTTCCCATTGTAGTAATACATAGTAAATTAAAACTAGATAGCGAATAAATTTAGTTATAAGCACACTTGTAATCGATAAGATGAAAGATAATGTGCTTATTCAAAGGAAGTAATTAAAAAGACGAAGAAACAAACGTTGTTTCTTCGTCTTTTTATAGTATTACAAATTATTATGAGCCTGATGTTGTAGCTTCTTTATAATCAACAGCTTGCTCCTCGACTCCTTTGTGACCAAGAAATGTACCGCGATGACGGTATAGTAAATAAGAAGCCAAAATGAAAGAAAAGGTATCTGCTATCGGGAACGCTAACCAAACCCCTGTTGTGCCAAAAAAATGTGGCAAGATCAAGACGAGCGGAATTAGGAAGATAAATTGACGAGATAATGATAGGATTAACGCAAGCTTTGCTTTTCCTAATGCTTGGTAAAGACCACTACTAATGATTTGAATTCCAATTAAGAAAACAGCAGCAAACATTACTCGCATTGAGTCTGCACCAGCTTCAATGACCGCCGTGTCAGATGTAAAGATGGACATTAGGAAAGATGGAAACAGCATGACAATGAGGAACACAAAGGCTGACATAATCGTTGTAACTTTTAAACTTAATAAGACAGTTTGTCGTAGGCGTGCAAAATTATTAGCACCATAGTTATATCCAACAATCGGTTGCATGCCCTGCATCACACCTGCCATTGGCATAAAGGACATCATAATAATTCTTTGAATAATCCCAAATACCCCAACGTAAAATTCACCACCAAAACGAATAAGCATCGCATTAATAGCAATCATCATAAGACTGCCTGCTGCTTGTTGAACAAAAGCTGGAAGTCCCACAAGCGTAATTTCCTTAACAAGTGCAAACTTTAATTTGAAATCTGACATTGTCAACGATAAAGTGCTCTTACCGGATAAAAAATATTGAATTACCATAGCACTTGTAAAAACCTGAGAAATAACCGTCGCATATGCAGCCCCGCGTACTCCCATATTTAATCCGAAAATAAAAATAGCATCAAGAATGATATTAAGCACTGATGGAATAATCATTGCCATCATCGCAAATCGAGCATTTCCTTCTGAACGAATAATACTATTTGCAGCAAAACCGAATGTAAAGAATAATGTTGCTAATAAGATTGGAAACATGTAATCGAGTGCATACGGAAGTATATCAGGAGTAGCACCAAATGCTAGTAAAACTGGCTCTAAAAATGTGAATGCACCAGTAAACCCTATAACACTAAGCAATAAGATGAGTGTTAAGACGTTTCCAAACACACGATTTGCTTCTTTTTCCCTTTTTTCCCCTAGTCTTCTGGAAATAACAGAGGCACCACCAATACCCATCGCCGCTGAAATAGCCATCATAATCATCATGAGTGGAAATGTTATTGTTACTCCAGCAACAGCAGAAATACCTACACCGTAAGAAATAAAGATAGTATCAATGACGTTGTAAAGAGCCATCACGACCATACCGATAATCGCTGGGATTGATAAACTCTTTAGTAATTTCGGAATCGGTTCGGTACCAAGGCGTTCACTTTGAAATTTTTGACTCATGTTGTTTGAACCTTCTTTCTGTATAACTAGTAACTTACTACTCCTGTAAGTTTTGTGCTAATTTTTTTAACCATATAATAAGGATACTTTGTTCTTCTTTCGAAAGACCTGTGACAAGCTCTTTTTCGAGAAGACCAATATCATTCCATAACGTTTCTTCTAGTACTCTACCTTTTTCAGTCAATATAATCATTTTGCTTCGTCGATCGTTTTCATTATCTCTTTTTTCAATGAGTTCCTTTTTTAACATTGAATCGATAATTCCGTTCATCGTTGGCGCTTTAATTAATAAGCTTTTTTGCAGCTCTGATTGAAGTTGATCACCGTTAGCATGAAGTAAGAAAATGACTTTTGCTTGTGCAACTGTAAGGCCGTATTTACTTAATTTTTCATTGTACAAATTTTGAATAAGGTGGCCAACAACACCGATATGGTATCCGACCCTCTCGTCAATATTACGATCCAAATTTATTAGCCTCCTAATAAATATTATTTTGTTATTTTATAAAAATTTAAGATTTTCCGCAATAAATTTGTATGATTTAATAAAATAAATATTAGTGTCCTAACTTTTTAAGAATAGAAAGATTAGCGATATTAGGAATAAAAATTAAATATATTGTTCTTTTCTCATAAAAAAGCCCTACCTGTTATAGGTAAGACTTAAGAAAAGTGAAACTCTCTTTAGAAAATATTCTTATAACGCCCATTTGCGAATAGCAACAGCAACACCATCCTCTAGGTTGGATTTTGTCACCCAATCAGCACACTCTTTTACGAATGGTTGAGCATTTCCCATGGCAACACCAATACCCGCTTCTTTTATCATTGCCAGGTCATTGAGGCTATCCCCCATCGCCATGACATTGTTCATCGTAATGCCTAGTCGATCACAAACTTTTTCAATTGCACGTGCTTTGTTAACCCCAGATGCATTAATTTCAAGATTTGTCGGACTTGAATTACTAATTTCAAGTGACGCGTTTTGCTTTAATTCGTTTAAAATCGTTTCTCTTACTTGATCATCTTTTATATCAAAGCCAAATTTCATCCACTCGTGCGCAGAAAAATCATCTGGAAATTGCTCACGCCAAACGTTTCCGACTGATGCTGCCCAACAAACCGTATTATACTTTTGCTTCAGGTTATACATATGCTCTATAAATGTATGATCAAGTAATTGTCTCTCGACCAATGTTCCCTCTTCATCCCAAATTTCACTACCGTTTACAGTAATTAAATAGGAGCGCAGTGAAAGAGATTTGACAAGGTCATCACACGTCAGCCTCGTACGACCTGTGCTAATAACTACGTGAATCCCTTTTTCTTCTGCTTCTTTAATCGCTTGTCGATTTTCTTCTGAAATTTCATGTCGATTATTTAATAGCGTTCCGTCCATATCAATCGCAATTAATTTAATTTCTTTGTTATTATTGTTCGAGTTTTCCATCAGTTCTCTCCCTAGAATTTTATTTATTTTCATTTTAACAGATATAGTAATGGAGAAACATGAAAGAGGTGTATCAATTCTTATCCATAATCTTTTAAGCTTTTCTTATCATGTTTTTCTTTGTCCCTTAGACTGTTTTCGCAAACTTTGTTGCGGGTTTAATAAATTTGGAATTATTTACTTAATAGGTTTCATATCAGCATTTGAAAATCTTTGGGTAAGATAATAAAAAGTTATGATTTGCTGTGATTTAGGAGGAAAACGATGAGAAGGATATTGCCAGGCTCGATTTTATCTTATAGCCAATATGGTCATATGAAAATCCCTAAAGAAGTGAAATGCAAATGTCCAGAGTGCAGTAAAACCGCTCGCTTCTCACTTAAAGCGGATTACCAAGCAAATCGAACGGGTTTGTTTTCAAAAGGAAGTTGTCCAGAATGTAAATCTAGCTCGTCTTTTGTGATTATGATCTCAGACTATTTAGATAAATCAAATGCTGAGGTTGAAGTATATATATATGATTCACGGACTACCTTTGCTGAAGTTGAAAATCATTCCGATCTTCCAGAAGATTTAATTCGTGCCTACCGTTCAGCATTAAATGTACATCAATCAAAAGACCCATCGGCGACAGCCGTTTTATCTAAGCGAGTACTTGAAAGTGTTGTAAAAAGCTTTATTGGCGAAAAAGCAAAAGGCCAAACCCTTTCAGAGCAATTAGAACACCTGCCTAAGCATGTTGATTTAAATAAGCCCATTACCTCACTTACTACTCTCGTTCATCCAGAAAGTCAATTTCATCAAATATTAGAATTAGAACGAGATTTGGATGATGATATGGCTCGATTATTAATTGAGCTGTTAGAAGGGCTTATTGAGTATCTATATATTCTTCCGCTAAAAATCGAGACCACACACAATCGTATTCACCAACAACTGCACTAAATGACTGTAACATAAAAAAGTTACATATAGAAGCTGAGCTTTCCATGTTTAGCTTCTTTTCTATGTTGGTGCTATGTAATAGCCTAATTGGGCATTAGATACTAATTCCCATTACTATTTAGTTCTCTCTTCTATTATTGATCTGATATAATAATTAATTATGTATTCTGCTTGCTTAATTAAACATACAACTTGGAACATCATTGATTAGTAAAGAGAAGAGGAAAAATGATTGAAAAAGTTTAAAAAATTTTATTTGGAAATTACGAGTGTTTGTAACCTTGCTTGTAGCTTTTGTCCTCCTACTGAAAGACAAAAACAATTTATTTCAGTAGATGATTTTTCAAAGCGGTTAGATCAAATTAAGCCTCATACCGACTATATCTACTTACACGTTAAAGGTGAACCATTACTTCACCCAAAGATTGATCAACTACTGGATATCAGTTATCAAAAGGGTTTTAAGGTAAATATAACAACGAACGGGACGTTACTACGTAAAACGAAGCATAAGATAATTAATAAACCTGCATTAAGACAAATGAATTTCTCCCTGCACAGCTTCGATGGCCATGAAGGGTCTACCAATAAAGAAGGATATGTTAGAACGATTATCGACTTCATTAAGGAAGCCACTGATCAAACGGACTTAATCGTTTCACTTAGGTTGTGGAACTTAACGGAGGATAACCTTACAAACGTGCAGAAAAAGCGAAACCGTGAAGTCCTCGAAATTATTGAAAGAGAATTTAATCTTGATTATAAAATTGAGGAAAGAGTGGTGCCTGGCACCGGAGTGAAAATTGCCGAGCGGATCTATTTAAATCAAGACATTGAATTTAAGTGGCCAAGTTTACATGAGGAAGAGGATGACGGAAAAGGATTTTGTCATGGACTACGAAATCAAGCTGGAATATTAGCGAACGGGACCGTCATCCCATGTTGCCTTGATGGAGAAGGTGTTATCAACCTTGGTAATATAAATGAACAGAACTTCTCGGAAATTATTGAAGGTGAACGCGCGAACAATTTATATAACGGTTTTTCACGTCGAGAAGCTGTTGAAGAAATGTGCAGAAAATGTGGGTATCGAAAGAGATTCGGTTCGTGACCACCTTACTATAGGAATACAAAAAAGGTTGGGTTTTCTTTACCCCAACCTTTTTGAGTTTATGTCAGCAGTTCTACCTTGTTTTGTCCTTCATCTGCTTTTTGAAGGACCCTACACTCCAGAAAACGGAATTACTTAGAATCTCCACCCTTTTTTGGGATTTAATCATACTCTTTTACCTATAAGCGATTACTTAAGATGCAACTAAATCAGCAATAATAACAAACCGTTTCGGCGCATTTCCAGCAAAACCAAATGGATAACAAGTGATTACCGTTAAAGTTTCTTTCGGCTTAGGTACAATTACCGTTTGATCATCTTTATCCACGATCCTTATTTTCCTGACTAGATACGTAAAGTCACCTGCATTTGTCTCTACTAAAAACCGATCCCCTTTTTCTATTTTGCCTAGGTGACGAAATACAGTGTCGCGATGACCAGATAATACTACATTATTATTTTCTCCAGGAAAGGCTGTCCTACCTACATGACCAATCCCCTTTTTTAGCTGTTCCTCTTCTGCCCCATAAAATATGGGGATCTTTGCCTGTAGTTTAGGAATAATTAGGTGCCCGTACTGTTCTCCTCGTGCTGGTTTTATTTTATTAATATAATGTTGTTTAGGGTTGGGAATTGCACCAGTAATTTGTTCAGAATGTACCGAGTAAATAGGTAATGGTTGTAATACTTCAATCGGTACCTTCTCTACCGCGAAAAATCCTTGGAAAAACCCAAAAGCATTAATTAAAAAAATAACTAGTCCCATTAAGAATAGAAGAATGATGAGACTTTGTCCCAACATTCTCCCCTTTCTTCTGATGATATTAAGCATCTTTAAGACCTTTATGCCGTATTCGAATATATACAATAGCCGCTAATAATGAGATAAATAAACCAATTAGCATATTTTCGACATAAGATGAAGCTGTTTCTGGCATCTTCTCTCCAAGTGGATGCTCATGCGCTAAGTGAGGCAGAACTGGTAACATATCTCCAATATCAGATAAGAACTGGAAGTCAAAGATATTTTCATCAATCGTAAGGTCTAACAGTAAGTTACCTCCATCATCATAAAATTCGACGACGAGCGTTTTTCCATTCAAGCTTTCCATATCTAATAAGGCTACTAATGAAACAGCTTCTCTTTGGCCATTATATTCTAAATAAAATTTTGCAGACATCTTAAAGGCAGCTAGCATATCATTAAATATCGAAGCAATTTCTTCCTTTTGTGCTTCTGTTAAATCAGTGATATCGGAAAAATCCCCCATCGCCAAAAGACGAGCTTCTATACCTGCCATTTGTGCTTCTACTGTTCCTTCGTCCAATTTACTCAAATGTAAAAATAGTTTATCGAGTTCCTCATCTGTGATCCCTAACTGCTCAAAAAAACCAGTTACAGCATCAAGTTCATTATTGTATGTAGTATAAAAATCAATTGCAGCTTCTAAATCTTCTAGAAAGTGATAGTCGCCAAGAGAATCTCCATATTCAGTCAGTAAAATATCAAGCTCATCTAATGACATATTATATTGATCTAAAAGCGCTTGACGGTTTTCTGCTGTTATAGGTGTTCCAACCCATTCTTTTAAATCTTCAAACGTGGCAAAATCATCAATTGACATATCGAAATAATTTTGCAAGTAGCTCTCTAGGTTGGATGCAGTCCAACCAATTGGCGAAAGGTACTGTTCAATGGCTTCTTCATTAATTTGTGCAAAGGTTACCAGTGGAAAGTACAAACTTACCACAAGCACTGTGAGCATGAGTAAAAGTGCTCTTTTCATTATTTTCCTCCCTTTTTATAATAACGTAGCGTATACTATAGGTTTTGATGTTAATTGAAAAATATACCATATTTAGGAGGAACCACTAATTTTTTTTGTTTTTCTGGAACAAAAAAAAGACAAGGCTATAAAATCCCTTGTTCTTTTATTCATTCAGTCTATTTTGGTGGACTAGGTCTCCTGGGATATATCATAGGACACTAGGTATAAACAATAATCCGAAGTTACCCTTTTATGTTCCATATAGTAACTCCCAAAAATTAGAAATAGCTTAATTATTTTTGTTAATTATCACTTTTTGAGTTGGTTTTTAGCGAATTTTTTTAAGTCGTCAACAATTGCTTTTTCCATTCCTAGTGTTAAAAACTTTACTCCATATAGGGTGCTATGAAATTCATTTTTCTCCCAAACGACTTCACCAATCATTACAAATGGCTCAGTAGCCAATGTAAAAGTAAATTCTACTTTTTCTCCATTTTTTAAGTTTCTATTACCCTTTTCGCTACTTAATTGCAAACCGTTTGGACTAATATTAAGAATTTCACCCGCGTTTGGTGCTGATTTTATTTCAATGTTGTCGTGAACTACTTTTATTTGCCTATACTCACAGTTTAGAGGCTTCCCAAAATCATACCTAAAAGCTTCATTACGTTTATATCTTCTATCTCCCATTAGTAAATCTCCCATCTTGTTATAAAACAAATTACAATTTCTTATATATGGGTGTATTAAATAACACCATTATTATTATCCTAGAGAAAATAGTTAGAATAGTACTATTATACCCTTCATCCCCTGCAACGAAAGTGAAAAATGTCACGAAATTACTAATTTTAACAACGGTAATATTTCCTGAATTTCTTAAATAACTTCTACAAAACTTATGGTAAGAGTGATAAGATATTATAAAAGTGTTAATATGAAATCTTAGAGGAGATAGTATTTTGTGGAACTGGTTTAAGTCAAAGAAGAATGTCCTAATCTATTTGATGATCACTATGATACCGACAATAACCATAAGTCATGGTTTGGCTATACAGAAAGTTCATGAAAATAATGATTACTATTTCACCGTGGCGGAGGAATATGCTATATTCCATGGCAATCATATTGATAGGTTTATTGGAGAAACAGTTAGTAGAATTGATATGCTAGCCACTTTGATTGATATAAATCCGAATGATTTAAGTAACGTTCAGGAGATACTTACCAGAACTATTGATAAAGATGTACGATTTTCAGGGTTTTATTGGGCTAATCCAGAAGGTGATTTATTAATCGGAACTAATGAATTAACTAGTCCAATTAATATTGCAGACCGTGAATATTTTCAGGAGGCCATTCGTACAGGAAAATATACAATCTCCCCAGCACACATCGGACGAGTTACTGGACGGTACATTATAACGATCGCTACACCAGTCATAAAAGATAGTCAAATCAGCGGGGTTTTACTAAGTAGTTTAAGGATTGATAAAATAGAAGAATCGGTTTTAAAGCATACCGAAGAAGAAAGGGTTTTCCTAATAGATAATTCGGGACAATCGATTTTTAATACAGATCATCTAGCTTCTGCCCAAAAGTTATATCATTATGCTGTTGATATTGACAGAGTGCCATGGACGATTGAAGCGCAAGTTGAGGCAACAGAAGGTAACATTTATGTACAGGCATTCTTTACAAACTTAGTTATTTTACTAATACTTACACATATTTTATTTTGGTTAATTCAGTATGCACTATTAAAGAAACAAGTAAAGTTCGAAAAGAAACAGACTGAGTTGCAAAAAATACAATTAGTCGAAAATCTTGCGGCAAGCACAGCACATGAGATTAGAAATCCATTAACAGGTATCAAGGGTCTTATTCAATTACTCAGTGAGAAGTATAAAGATGATAAAGACCAATTATATTTTAATGTTATTCAACAAGAAGTAAATCGAATCAATGCAATTGTTAGTGAATTATTACTATTAGGAAAGCCAACAGCTCATAAATTAAGTACGTATTGTGTCAATGACATCTTAAGAGAAATTGAACCCATTATACATTCAGAAGCTAATTTTAATAGCGTTGATTTATCAATAAAATATTCAAATGATCCCTTACAAATTAAGTGTGTGAAAGATCATCTGAAACAAGTTTTATTAAATTTAACAAAAAATGCTCTAGATGCTGTTAACAATGGTGGCCAGGTTAGCATTTCCATAGAAAAAAAGAAAAATGATTGTGTTATCCATGTCAAAGACAATGGTGATGGTATGCCTGAACAAATACTTAAACGAGTATTCGATCCTTTTTTTACTACAAAAGAAACAGGGACGGGGTTAGGTCTAGTTGTTTGCAAACGAATTATAGAATCGTACGGTGGAAATATAAAAATTGATAGTAAGCTAAATAAAGGTACGAAAGTTGAGATTACTGTTCCATTAGCAGAAAACAATGATTAACTTAAAAACCCTTCACCACCAGCTTTTTGCTGATGGCGAAGGGTTTTATTGAGCAACATAAGAATGATTACCCTTTTTTAATCCAGAATTTTAAAACGCCAGCATCCTCTACATCACTTAGAAGCTCATGCCCTCCTGTTTTAGCCCAAGCAGCTAGGTCGTTTTTCGCTCCTTTATCTGTTGCATGAACTTCTAAAATTTGTCCTGAAGTTAGTTCATCCATCGCTTTTTTTGTTCGTACAATTGGCATCGGACATGCTAATCCTTTTGCATCTAGTACTTTATCTGCTTTCATTGTCATTGTAACCACTCCTATTAATTAGTTTTAATAGGGGCAGACGAACGGTCACTGCCCCCGATTTAATAATCAATTAAATTTAGCGAACTGCACAACGGTTCGGCCCGATTTCCATTTCACGCTTTTCATCTTCGTTAGGGTTAATTTTCCCCATATTCGTTTCACGAATTTCTTGGTATGCATTTGGTTGTGGTGGTAAGTTTTCAGTCACGATTTTTCTAAATTCGTCCTCATCTTTAATATTTAAACCATGGTTTTGAGCGAATAGTGTTCCTAATTTTTCTGATACACTACCATCATCATTTAGCTCCTCGATAATCATGAAGTGAGCTGGTAATACAACTAAATCCTCTGATAATTCACGGTAACGTTTGTAAAGTGATTCTCTTAAGTCTGCTACCCAGTCTTCAGCTTTCCCTGCTAAGTCTGGTCTACCAATCGAATCGATGAACAGAATGTCTCCAGATAGTAAGAACTTTTCATCAATAACAAAAGATGTTGAACCGATTGTGTGGCCTGGTGAATAAAGCGCATGAATATTGATCGTAGTATTTCCGATCTTTACATCTGTACCTCCTTCTAATGCTTCGTATTCAAAAGTTACTTCTTCTGCATCTTTTGGGGGTAACCAATACGTTGCACCTGTTTGTTCAGCAATTGTACGTCCACCTGAAATATGGTCAGCATGGAGATGTGTGTCAAATACATGCTTGATCGTTACGCCCATTCCCTTTGCAAAATCAGTGTAAACATCTGTCATACGTGTTGAGTCGATAATAGCTGCTTCACCGTTAGAAACGACCATATAAGATAAACAACCTTTACCGATACGAACAAATTGATAAAGTTCACCACCGTCTGTTAAATCACCAACTTTAACCGGCTCTAAGTGCTCACTCCAAGCTTTCATACCGCCTTTTAGGTAAGAAACGTCTAACCCTTCTTCAGAAAGCATTTCTGCTACCATGATCGAAGAACCTTCTTTTGCACAAACCACTAAGATATCTTTATCAGTAGGAATTTTATCCATAATTCCTTCAACACCATCTAATAAATCAAAGTATGGGATGTTTAAATACTCAAAGTTATCCCCTTCAATTTTCCAATCAGCAAAGTCTGCTTCATTACGAACATCTAAAATGAACAACTCTTCCTTATTTAAAACCTTCTTAGTTACTTGTTTAGCATCCATAGCTTTTACAGTCATGCCATATACCCCCATTAGTATAATTTTAGTTAAAAAAATTAGAATTAAAACGTTAAAGTTACATCAGCATCTTTTGCAAACTCTAAAAACGTCACAGCACCGCCTACATCTATACCGTCAACAAATTGGTCCTTCTTTAACCCCATTACATCCATTGTCATTTGGCACCCAATTAGTTTTACACCCATTTCTTGAGCCATTGTTACGAGTTCTGGAATAGATGGTACTTGTGCTTTTTCAAATCCTGCTTGATAATGTTCTTTTCCTTCAGGCATTGGAAGCTGTTTGTGTACTTCCTTATGAATTAAGTTAAGCCCTTCAAAAGTAAAGAAGATAGCTACTTCTTGATCTGTTGCTGCAGCTGCGTTTGCTACGTTAAATACTTTATATGCATCAAATAATCCACCATTACTTGCGATAATTGCTAATTTTCCACTCATAATTAATTCCTCCTAAAATTATAATTAGTATTTTAATTATTTAATAGATTAATAATGGTATTCGGATCAAAGCCTAACACCCATTGACCATTAATTTCTGTTTGTGGAACGCCGTACTGACCTGTTTTTCGAACTAAGTCTTGCATTAAGGCTGGGTTCGTTTCCAGGTTTACTTCTTTAAACGGAATGTTTTGGTCCATTAAGAAGTTCTTTAGCATCACACAGTAACGACATGAATTTGTCGTATAGACAGTAATATTTTTCATTTGTAAAAGCCCCTTTCATTTTATTCTTTATAATTTATATACCACATTGGGTATTCTGTTAAACAAAAATTTTTAGATGACCTCACCATTCCAAGTATTCATTCCACCAGCTAAGTTAGTGACATTATAGCCATAGCTTTCTAAAAAGTTGACTGCAGTTGCACTTCTCGCACCAGACCGGCAAACCAGAATATATTCTTTTGATTTATCTAGTTCGTGCATTCTGAACTCTAGTAAGCCAAGAGGGATGTTGATCACACCTGGAATTTTTCCTGTAGCTACTTCAGCTACTTCACGAACGTCAATAAAATCAATTGAGCGGTCTTTTTTTAATAACTCCGCTGCTTCATTAGGCATAATTTGTTTCAAGTGTTATCCCTCCCTTTGTTTTGTTTAATGCCAAGCACTCATGCCGCCTTTAACATTTGTTACTTTCTCAAATCCTAACTTTTTTAACATTTTCGTTGCTTTATTACTTCTCATGCCACTTTGGCAAATAACGATGACCTCTTTTTCTTTCGATAATTGATTGGTTTTATTTGAAAGTTCATGAAGTGGAATATTTTTAAACTTTTTTATGTGATTTGATTTGTACTCTCCAGGTGTTCGGACATCAATCAGTTGAACGTCTTTTTTACTTAATTCTTGTTTTAATTCGGCTGTAGACATCTGCCTAACACCTTTTGGTGGCATTAGCTTACTAATAAAAAATAATACGAAAAGTATCGGAATGATATAATTAAGGTACTCCATTTAATTCCTCCTAGAATTTAAAGATAACAATTACCCCGAGGGGTATGATTCGTTCTAAAAAAAAGAGTAAATTATTATCTACTTTTAACTAACATGTTAACCGCTTCTTGAATTAAAGCATCAGTATTCTCGCCTTTCTGTAGTTGTTCTCTAACACAATGTTCAAGATTAGCACTCACAACTACAGCTAACGTTCGGTCTAATGCATTTCGTGCTGCAGATAGTTGGACAACTAGATCTTTGCAATCCTTGTTTTCTTCCATCATTCGTAAAATCGCTTTGATTTGTCCTTCAACGCGTTTGACTCTATTTTTCATTTGATCAGTATACATCATTGTTATCCCTCCATTTAACTGGGAATGTTTCTTTAAGAGTTGTTGCCTGCCTTACAATTACTATAATATACCCTAGTAGGTATATTGTCAAATCTTTTTTATAGAATTAAATAATAAACAGCGAATAACAATAAAATGAACCCGATCACGGTAGTCATGAAAATAATGAGTTTATAGGAGGAGTGGAAAGTTTGGGTATTGATATTGTTACGATTTCTAAAATAAATAAGTGTTGCCATGATAATTGTTAGAAGTCCTAAAAGTAACGAAAAAATGCTAATTAGTATCGCAAGTGTTTGATCATAAATATCCACCAGGGGGGTATTGTAATGCAATGTTGTCGCTAGAAATCCAACCCCAATGATGGCGATAGCTGTTCGGATCCAGGCAAGGTACGTTCTTTCATTGGCTAAATGTTGTTGAATGTATTTTGATTCATGTGTCTCTTCTTTTTTATCCATAAGCCTTTCCTCCAGAGCAATCAACTACTTATAGTTCTAATTTCTAATAGGAAATTAAACACTTTTATCAATAGAAGCAATCAGCCGTTTCTCGATATCCTCTGCTATTTGATTTAACTCGTTGTCGTTTACCGTCTGAATTAAAGCAGAAGGCTTAGGCATCCCAATTTTTGTTTTTTGATCTTCGGTATAGACTACGATTTTACATGGTAAGAAATAACCAACTAATTTGTTTTTATCTAGGACTCGCTTGGCTTCATGGGGATTACAAACTTCTAAAACGGTAAAGGAATCCTCAAAATCCAGCCCTGTTTGATTTAACTTCTGCTGTACATCAAATTCCCATAGTACACCAAACTTATCCTCTACTAAATTTGCCTCAAGCTTTTTAATTACGTTTTTCACCGACTTATTTGTTTCTACAGTATAATGAAACATATGCATCCTCCTTTTTTATTTCAGTTTTGTTCCTTTTTAATAAATTGCCCCAATTTGAACCGCAATAATATACCTTTAAGGGTATGATATTGAATTAATAAACTAATGTCAAATAAAGTGAAACTTTTTTCAGGGGTTTTCCTTCATCCCCACTGAAAATTAGTTGAACCAATTGGTAAGTTACTTGCGATTATCTCACACTTAGCCTTTTTTGCTTCCTCGAAAGATTTGATGTAGGAGTCTTAGCACCAGTTAAACGGGATAAACAATCCATGTCAATACCGTAAGATTAAGGAGTTACTCGTTCAAGTTCTCCAGATTCAACGTGAAACAAACAGCCAATAATTTCTACAGCTGTTCCGTACTTAATATATATGGGGTGCTCTTTTAAACGAGCTACTTGTTTTAAAATATTGATTTTTGTTAGCTCATCCATAGATACTTCTTTCTCGTTCTTATTTTGGGGTAAGCTGTCTTGAATGTTTAATAACCAGCCTTGTAGTTCCTCATCGTTCAATCCAGCCCAAGCTGCTTTTACCCCCCCACAGTCTGTATGACCTTTAATAAGGATCTTCTTTACATTAAGATGTTTAAGCGCATAATAAAGACTCGCTGAAAAGCTTTCGTCCTTTATATCTACTTGATTAGCAATATTTCGATGAACAAACATATGACCGAGTGGCATTTGTGTAATGACAGAAGGACTTACTCGAGAATCACTACAAGACAACACAAAAAATTCGGGTGTTTGGCCTTTTTTTAATTCTTCAAAAAAGGCGGGATCCGTTTCTTTTATTTTCCGAACGAATTCTTTATTCATTTTTTTTAATTCTAATTGGTCCATTAATTTACGCCCCCCTTTTGATGGCACTTAATGCTTCATCAATCGAAACATATTCTAACTGCCTTTTAAACTTTTGATCCCATTTAGCCTTTTTCAAAATATCCATTACAGGACCTTTGACTCCCGCAAATAAAAATTGAATATCACCTTTTTGGCACGTTTCCATTAGTTCTTCGAGAGAGTGAATGGCAACGGCGTCCATTGAATTTACACCTGTAAAATCGAGAACGATCCATTTAATTTCTGGCTTTTCCCCAATTCTTTCACACAATTTGTCTTCTAAGAATGTCATGTTTGCAAAGTAGAGTGAGGCGTCTATTCTTAGGATTAATATCTCTGGGTCAGTTACGGCCTCTGGATACCGTTTGATGTTTCGAAAAACACCCTTTTCTTTTAAATAACCTAACTCAGCAATATGAGGATAAGCACTTCTAGCAATAAAAACAATTAAAGAAAATGCAACCCCAATTAAGATGCCTTGCTCAATTCCAATGAGTAATGTTGCTATAAACGTAACTATCCAAGTCCACCCATCTAACTTACGAACACGAAATAAGTGCTTTGCTTCTTTTACATCTATTAAGCTATAGACAGCTACCATAATAATCGCTGCCAGTACCGCATTAGGAAGGTAATAAAATAAGCCTGTGAAAAACATCAAAGTTAGTATAATGAGAATTGCTGTAATCATCGAAGCTAAAGGTGTTTTAGCACCTGCTTGATAGTTAACAGCTGATCTAGAAAAGCCACCTGTCACTGGATAACCTGCAAAAAAAGAGCCCCCAACGTTCGCCAAGCCAAGACCGATTAATTCTTTGTTTGGAACGACCTTATATTTTTCCTTTGCTGCAATAGCTTTTGCCATCGCTATTGATTCCATAAACCCGATAAATGAAATAGCTAATGCAATCGGTAGTAAAGCTAAAATATCTGCTATTTGGATGTGAGGCATTGTGAACATTGGAAGCCCACTTGGAACCTCACCAATAATTTTTAAACCTACTCGTTCAAGCTGGAAAATGTAAACCGTTAAAATACTTAAAACAACTACAGCTAATGGACCAGGAACTTTTGGAACCCACCGTTTGATTAAAACTAAGATTAAAATGCTAGCAACACCTATTGAAAAGGTAATTGGGTTTACTTCTGAAATGCGCTGAAAGGATTCCCATAATATTTTAAATACATCTTTTTCAGCTTCTAATTTTACGCCGAGTAAATGTTTTAATTGACTTAGACCTATTATAATTGCAGCGGCAGATGTAAAACCGCTAATAACAGCGTGAGATAAAAAATTAACTAAAAAACCTAGCCTAAGCACCCCCATTAAAAACTGAATAATTCCAATCATGAGCATTAATAGTAAAACCAGCGAAATATACGTATCCGTTCCTGGTTCTGCCAGGGTTGAAACACCAGCAAGAACTAATAAAGATACCATCGCTACTGGACCAACTGCTAATTGCCGTGACGTTCCAAATAATGCATAAATAATCAACGGAACTGTAGAGGCATATAACCCAATTACCGGAGGGAGTCCTGCTAGCATCGCATATGCCATACCTTGGGGAATTAACATAATTGCTACGATTAAACCAGCTGAAAGATCCCCACTTAAATTGGATCGATCATAGCTTGGGAGCCATTCAAAAACAGGTATCCATTTTTTTAACACAAATGCTGCTCCTTTCTATATAAAAGTTTTATGTATAAAGGTTGCAAACTACGCAACCTTTTATGACTCTCAAAGAAAACTTTTAGAACAATTAACGAACCGCGCAACGGTTTGGTCCTATTTCCATTTCGCGTTGTTTTTCTTCGTCTGGGGTTATTTTTCCCATGTTTGTTTCTCGAATTTCTTGATAGCTGTTTGGTTGAGGAGGTAGATTTTCGGTAACCGTTCTCCTAAATTCGTCATCTTCTTGAATATTTAATCCGTGGTTTTCAGCATAAAGAGTTCCAAGACTTTCGGAGATACTTCCGTCTTCATTCATTTCATTAATTCCCATATAGTGTGCAGGAAGAACAACTAAGTTATCTGCTAGACCTTTATAACGTTGATAAAGTGTCTGTCTTAAGTCAGAAACCCAGTCCTCTGCTTTCCCTGCTAAATCGGGACGGCCAATGGAATCAATAAATAAAATATCGCCCGTTAGAAGGTATTTATCGTCAACAATTAATGAAGTACTACCAATTGTATGCCCTGGTGAATAGACCGCTTTAATAGTAACGTCACCGACTTTAATCTCGTTGCCATCTTCTAAAGGCGTATAACTAAAGTTTACTTCTTCAGCATCTTTTGGAGGTAAGTGATACGTTGCCCCGTACTTTTCAGCCATCGCTCTTGCGCCTGAAATATGGTCAGCATGAAGATGTGTATCAAGAACATGGGTAAGCTTTACGTTATGCTCGTTGATTAATTGTTCAAATGGTGCTGTAACCCGAACAGTATCCACAATCGCTGCTTCCCCATTGGACTCAATAAAGTACGAGAGACAGCCTTTACCAATTCGAACAAATTGATAAATTGCTCCTCCATTTGTAAGCTCACCAACCTTAATTGGTTCAAGGTGTTCACTCCAAGCGTTCATACCGCCTTCAATCGAAAAGACATTATCGTATCCTTTATTTGCGATTTGCTCTGCAACGAACTCGGATGAACCGCCTTTCGCACAAACAACATAAACTGGTTCTCCTTTAGGAAGCTTGTCCATAATCGGATCGACGCTCTCAATTAGATCAAAATAGGGTTTGTTAATGACCTCCACATTTTTTCCTTCCACTTTCCAATCATCAAAGTCACCCGTATTTCGAACATCTAGGATGAACACGCGGTCCCCGTTAATTATTTTTTTAGTTAATTCCTTTACTGAAATACCTTTTACCGCAGTTTCTTGGCTCATGAAAAGCTCTCCTTTTATGAAAATTAGAACGTTAAAGTAATATCTGCATCTTTCGCATAAGTTAAGAACGTTACAGCACCACCAACATCAACACCATCTACAAACTGCTCTTTTTCTAGACTCATGACATCCATTGTCATTTGGCAAGCAATCATTTTAACTCCCATTTCAGTTGCCATTCCAACAAGTTGATCGACTGGAGGAACATTGGCCCTCTGAAAACCTTCTTGGAAATGTTCGGCACCAGCTGGCATTGGCAAATTTTTATGAGCTTCTTTATGAATTAGATTTAACCCTTCAAATGTAAAGAAAATGCCAACTTCAGCGTCAGTAGCCGCCGCAGCTGTTGCAATATTAAAAACCTTATAGGCGTCAAACATTCCACCATTAGCTGCAATAACTGCAATTTTCATACGAAATCCCCCTTATTTAATGCGTTTTTTCAGTCGAACCAGTCCAATCTTTCATACCAGGCACAACGTTTTTGACGTTTGTAAATCCTTTTTCTGCAAGTTTTTGAGCAGCTAAATCACTTCGACTACCGCTACGACAAACAACATGAATTTCAGCATTTTTGTCTAATTCTTCAAAACGTTGTTCAAGTTCTCCTAGCGGAATGTGAACAGCCCCTGGAATATGACCGAAAGCAAACTCAGCTGATTCTCGAACATCTAATACGGTAATTTTTTCATTACCTTCTAGTTTCTTTGACAGTTCATCAAGGTTTGTGACATCAGGATGAGTGGTTTCTGCTTTTTCTTCCTCTGCACTAGCTTTACGAAGGTAATGCTTTAGTACATCTCCATCTTCAACAGTTCCTAAATACTGATGACCAGTACTGCTGGCCCAAGCTTTGATGTCAGCTGTAGACCCCTTATCTGTCGCTTGAATCTCCATTACTTGACCAGGTTCTAGGGTATCTATTTCTTTTTTTGTTTTTACAATTGGCATGGGACACGCTAAACCTTTAGCATCTAATACCTTGTTAACAGTAACTTGCATTAAAGCTCCTCCTTTCTAAACAACAATTTTATTATTATGTTTTTTTCATAATTAATACGGTCCTAGGTTTTTAGAAATAATGGACTGTTTACTATTTAATGTAAAGATGGTTATTTCAGAATGGGTATCAATACCATACATCGTGGTGCATATTGTTCGTTTATTGATTTCATAATACGTAGTGAGGTGAAAACATATGGCATTACTTCCTGCTACAACCGCAAGAGTTCCAATGAATACGATGAAAGAAATCAATCAAAAAATTGCAGAAACTACACGGTTATCGATTGAAAAATATAACCATAAAAATAAGGAAGACATTTTGAAGCGAATAATGGAATTGGACCAAGAATGGGATACAGAGAGAATATTAGAAACTTCCGCAGCTAGCTTTATGTTAATGGGGACAATTTTAGGCATCACTAAAAATAGAAGCTGGCACTTATTTTCTGGTGTAATTGGATACTATTTATTAAGGCACGCACTTCAAGGTTGGTGTCCGCCACTACCCGTTATTCGGAAACTAGGTGTTCGAACGGCTTCCGAAATTCAGAAAGAACGAAATGCATTACTTGGGATATTGGAAAAAAAGAATTTACGTTCATCATTGTAAATGGGAACGGTGTAACTCTTAAAAAGAGAAAAATAAATAAGAAAAAAACATTAGTTAGATGTCCTAATGTTTTTCGAATTCTTTTATAATTGTAGGTGTGTAGAGCTTACAATTCATCTATAGGCTGTCTGTTAAGTGTTAGACTTCGTTAAAGGAACTGTAAACCAAAACGTGTGAACATTATCTTCTGATACTAAACCAACGTTCCCGTTATGGCTCTCAATTATCTCTTTTACAATCGCAAGACCTAATCCTGAACCGCCCGAGTTACGACTTCGAGAAGCATCCGCACGGTAAAAACGTTCAAATGGTTCGTCTTGATAGTCTACAGGTATCGGTAACCCGTGGTTCGTTATCTGTATTTTGTATTCGCCATCACTGACAAAACCCCTGACCTTTATCCACTTCCCTTGGTCATAACGAACCACGTTCTGGACAAGGTTGTACACGACTTGCATCAGACCGTTTTTATTTCCATATAATTTTCTAGATTTTAGTTGCAGGTCTACTCTTATTGCCTGATTTTCAAGTTCGAAATGAAAGTGACGCAAAACATTTTCAAATAAAGACTCCATTGAAACCCATTCGTAGTCTGATCGGGCCTCCTGATCATGGTTCCATTTATTCATTTGCCGTAATTGCTCCACTAAGTTTGTTAAACGTAAGGATTCTTCATGAAGGGACTGATAAAGCTCCTTGTTTCCTTCAATGACCCCCGTACTTAATGCTTCTAAGTAACCGTTAATATTTGTTAATGGGGTTCTTAATTCATGGGCAACATCTCTCGTCATCTTTTTTCTATCCGTTTCAACTTTTTTTATATGATTGACCATCTCATTAAAATGTATCGTTAATTGGCCAATTTCATCTTGAGTCATTCTTTCGTCTAATTGTGGATATTTCCCCTCCATAACCTCTGTAGTTGCATTAGTTAGTGCGTGTAGCGGGTCGAGCAGTCGAGAAATGAAGTAAAAATGGATAAAAGCAGCAATGATAACCGACAGAATGACAGCAGTTAAAAGATAAGAGTCCATTCTATCGACAAATGCAAGACGCTGTTCTATGGTAAGGACATTTCCTTTTTCAACTAAATAGCAAGCATAGTCTTTCACTGAAATACCGACTAACCATATAACCAAACCAATTACAATACTGTTAATAAGGGTCAGTTTCCACATTAACTTTCGTTTAATTATCTGATGTAAAAATGTCTTAAAACGCATTGAATTGATAACCCATCCCTCTTATTGTTTGAATACAATCAGGGGCATCTACTTGCTTTAATTTTTCTCGAAGGTTTCTAACATGGACATCAATCGTTCGCCACGTAATATCTTTTTCATCGTTTGGATACAATTCCGCAATCATTTGATCTCTAGACAATACTTGGTTTGGATTTTTCATTAACATATGTAATAGCTTACACTCATTGTTTGTAAGCGAGAGTTCCTTCCCTAAAAAGTTTACTTCACCCTTGTATGGCTTTATAGTTATTCCTTGATAACTGATCTTGTGACAACGATTTGCTGTACGACGGAGAACAGCTTCGACTCTTGCCACAAGTTCATTAGGACTAAATGGCTTTGTTACGTAATCGTCTGCCCCCATTTTTAAACCATTAATACGATCCTTCTCATCCACCTTGGCAGTTACCATAATGATAGGACTGTCACTTTTTTTCACCGTGCGGATCCATTGACATACCTCCTCACCACTAACTTGGGGAAGCATTAAATCGATGATCGTAAAGCATGGTTCGTAAACATCATACATTTCAATTGCTTGTTTGCCATCTTCTGCTTCCCATACTTCATACCCTTCTCTTTCTAAATAAATCTTAATCAATCCCCTGATTTTCGGGTCGTCTTCAACAATTAAAATCGACTTACCTTTTGTATTCACTTTTTACCATCCGCCTTTAATGCTATTTACTCGGGTTACTAAAATTAATTAGAACTTGTATTGGAATCTATTATTTTAATCTCTTACTTTACACTTTTAAAGTATATTAGACAATTAATCAATATTGTTTTTAAAATTTTCCATCATTTCATATGACATCGGGCCAATGACTTTATGTTGAATTCTTCCACTGGTATCTATAATGTATGTGGTCGGTATTGAATAGGCTTGATAAATATGACCAATTTCTCCATCAACGTCTAGTAATATTGGAAAGGTCAGTTGAAATTCTTCTTCTACAAATGGAACGATGTCAGCAGTGTTTCGTTCAAGCGTCGTTAAGTTAACAGCTAAGATGGTAATTCCATCCTGTTTATGTTTTTCATAAAAATCTTGCATATGTGGCATTTCTGCACGACAAGGTGGACACCAGCTAGCCCATAGATTAAGTATGACTTTTTGTCCATAAAAATCTGAAAGTTTCACAAGCTCGCCATCTAATGTCTCAAGTTCAAAGTCAGGCGCATAATTTCCTTGCTGCAAACCGACAACTACTTCTTCTTTAGGTTTTTCTTCTGCAGTTTTTTCTGTTTCAACGTCAGCTTCTTCGGTTTCAGGTAAAGTTTGATCGCTTCTATCCGTATCCGTTTGAACAAGTTGTTCTTCATTGGCTGTTATTGTCGTGTCTTCTCCTCGTAAATCTAATAGGCCCCATGTAATTAAACCTGCTAACAAAACAATAACAATGATATTTCTTTTCATACTATCCCTTCCTTTTGTTATGATATAAAACTAAATTGTGCTAACCAGGCGCTAAGTCGTTGAAATTGACCAGTAAATAACAATAATCCTAACCCAATCAAAATCCAGCCATTTACTATACTCAGTTTGGGCAGCCACTTGTTAACGTTTTTAATGGTATTAAGTGAGTACGTTAAAATAAATGATACGATGAAGAACGGTATTCCTAAACCGAGTGAGTAAATCGAAAGCAAGAGCATCCCACTCCCCATTGTTTCAACCGACGCTGCTAGCAGAAGAATTGAGGATAAAACAATACCTACACAAGGAGTCCAACCGAATGCAAAGGCCATACCAATGACGAGAGAATGACCAACGCCCCTTCTAGTACTATTCAGTTGCATCCTTTTTTCTCGCATTAAAAATTTTAACTGTAATAGACCTGCCATCTGTAAGCCAAAAACAATGATTAGAAACCCACTTATTTTCTCAACCAGGTTTCGGTTTTCAAAAAATAATTGACCTAGAAAGCTTGCAGAAGCACCTAGTATAATGAACACGAAACTAAATCCAAGGATAAAGCTAATAGAGCGAATGATGACCGTTCTCTTCATCACATTCACTTTATTTTCGCTAATCGTAGATCCTGTTAACGTGGCAATATACGCTGGGATGAGTGGAAAAACACAAGGTGAAAAGAAAGATAACATTCCTGCAGTAAAAGCAACAAATAAAGATAAATTATCGATCTGTTTCTCCTCCTTTCCTCTTAAAAACTAACGTAAGAATAATGATGAAAAAAAAGATGACTTGCCCAAACGTAAACGTTAAAAATACAGTTAGATGATTTGTGAAATATTGTAGAAAGAACTGTCCTAAGCTATAAATTAAGATGATCGTCGATAAACGTTGCCAATCCCCGAGTTTTTTTATACTAATGTAAATAGTGACCAATAAGAATAGAGCTAATCCAATTTGTCCTGCATGGAACATGTTGCTATGCTGGTCTTGATATGTATAAAAAATAATTGAACCAGCTATAAATCCCGTTAATAACAGATCAATGTATAAGGTTAAACTCATTCTATGTTTCTTAGATTGATAGTATAAATAGATACCTCCAACAATAAGTGCTAATACAATCCCTCTTTGTCCTCCATTGAAATATAATATCCCTAATGGATTCGTAAAGGCATAAACTGGATGAAACAAGATGTAACTAAGCTTCCAAACGATCCACGCGATTAAAACAACATTGAAAGGCGAGTCAATTAACAGTTTTTCGTTTAAATTTCTGTTTTTCAAGCGAAATTTCATAGCGATATAGGCTGCCATGAAACTAAAGCCAATAAAAATCCACTTGGTTGGTAATTGTATCTGGCCTATAGAAAAGTATGGTTCCATAATTCCCCTCCCATTTCTCTCTGCCTTCAGTTATACAGGAGGAATATTAAGAAACGTTTAAGAAACACAAAAAACTAAAATAGAACAATTTAACGGCGCATTTAAAAGAGGATTCATTTTAAAAAGAGATGAACATAAAAAAACGGAATTCCTCTTTTGGAATTCCGAATATTTTTATCATAGTTTTTTTCCTCACTAGTTGGAAGCAATAGCCCGTATGTGGAAGCTTTGATTTAATATTACTTAACAGTATACTTATTTAACTTTGAGAGATTCATTATAATCTTGGATAGCTTGTTGTAAAGTTCCTTTTGTTTCTACTTTTTCGTTTAACTCAATACCTAATTCAACGATGGTATTAGTAATTTCAGGTCGAATTCCTGTAAGTACAGCTTTACATCCTTGAATTCGAATACCGTTAATAATCTTAAATAAGTGTCCGAGTACAGCTGTATCTAAGTAAGCAACCCCTGAGAGATCGATGATTATATGTTTTAAACTTTGGTTATGTATTTCTTCTAATAATTTGACTTGAATATTTTTGGCACGACGTGTGTCGACTGCCCCAATAATTGGTAAAATCGCCATTGTATCATACAGTGGGATAATTGGAACATTTAAATCGTCAATTAGATCATTTTGCGATTGAATCAGTTCTTGGCTGTACTCAGAAAAACTAGACGAGAAGTGTTTAATATACGAATCTAAATTATAATTAACTTTTCTTTCTAGGTCGAAAAATTCTTTAAGATCAAGCTGAATTTGATTTTCATAGTAGTTAGCAAGAAAATCCCAATAAATTTTCCGGACCATTTGAAACCATTCCAATATTAGGATTAACTCAATATCATGCATGGCCCACTTTTTCCCTTGTTCCTTTGCATGCATAATTAACCCGTATTCATTTGCTTCATGTAAAAACTCAATGACTTTATGAGTTGAATTTAAAATAAATTGATCATTAATCTCGTTATTTTCTTTAATACTTTCAAATAACTCTCGTGATTGTTGGCTAAGCAGCTCATTAAATACTTCTTTATTTTGTAAGTAAAATTCATTAAATGTTTGTTGTTCTTCATAAACTAAATTCAATTTCATCACTCCTATTCCTTTGTTTTCTTGGATTGGAAAATAAATTGTAAAAGTAGTCCCTAACCCAACTTCACTCGTCGCTTTGATCTTCCCATGATGTTCGTAGATCGTCGCATAAACTTGCGTTAATCCCATACCTGTCCCCGATTCTTTCGAGGTGAAAAAAGGTGTACCAAGTAAATTAATTTTTTCTTCAGGTATGCCAACACCCGTATCAGAAATAGAAACAACTAAATGCTCATTTTGAATATAGTGTTTGATTGTAATCGTTCCAGAGTCAGGGATGGCTTCAAAAGAGTTTTTTAACAGATTAAAAAAAGCTTTTTTTAATTGATTTTTTCTTCCGTAAATATTAACGTCATAATCGCCAAACTCTTTGATGATCTCAATATTGTAAATTCTATCTTGAAAAAGGTAGAGAATCGCTTCTAATTCGGAGCAAAGATTAATAAAAGAATAACCTTCATCATCTAAATCAGGCTTGGATACATTTAATAGGTTTTGCATTGTCGCAAGTGCGTTTTCTAATTCTTCCGAAGCTATATCAATATATGCATGTGGGTTTTCCTTTTTTAGTAATTGCAGAAAGCCTTTAACTGCAGTCAATGGATTTCTAACTTCATGTGCGATCCCTGCTGCAATTTGACCAACTGAAGCTA
Organism: Alkalihalobacterium elongatum; assembly: GCF_019024285.1. GTDB lineage: Bacteria > Bacillota > Bacilli > Bacillales > Bacillaceae_F > Alkalihalobacterium > Alkalihalobacterium elongatum. The sequence goes on along the minus strand of NZ_WMKZ01000003.1, from coordinate 34,650 downwards.
GCCGATCAATTGTAACATCATCTTTATCTTCATTTATATGGTTAGTCGATTTTCCATTTAGTAGCAATGACCTTCGTCCCCTTTTCTGAAGTCTCGATTTGGAAGTCATCCAACAATCTCTTTGCACCTACTAAGCCAAGCCCTAATCCCTTTTTTTGGAAATCATTTTCTCCTTCTAAGATTTGATCTAGTTCATTTATCCCTTTGCCTTGGTCTTGAACAACGATCCGAATTCCTTTTCCATCAGTACTTTCACAAATGAAAATCCCAGGTTCATTTGTATGATCTAAAATATTTTGTGTTAACTCTGAAACAGCGACAATTAGTTTCTGCAAATCTACCTTTGAAAAAGAAAGAGAGTTTGCTAGAATACGAACGGCATTTACTGCTATACGAATATCATGTTCTGATCTAATAGTAATTTTTTTTCTCATACAGAATATTTTATAGTAATCATTCATATTTTTCCAAAAAAACATAAAATTTCTCTAAATTGATACTAAAGTCCTAATACCCGTTTTCCTTACTCTCTTTTTACTTTAGAAAGAAACATTATATTTAACGAAAGATAAAGATAGATAGAACTGACTTTATCAGTGGCTATCTATCTTTAAGTATAAAAAATATATTATCCTGATATCATAAAACCTTTAGTTTTATTTTTGAATATAGGCTTTAGATCCTTTTTCATCAGACACTTGATCAATTAATATGTGTCTATTACGCTCACACCAAGCAGACAAATCTTTTAAAAAATTAGTATCGGTAGCTCTAACCTCAAGAATCTCTCCTTTGCTCATCGCTTTTAATGCATTGGTTACATTTAAAATAGGACCTGGACATTGGAGACCTGTTGCGTCAACAGTAACATCTGCGTTTATATCTTCTTTTGTACATTCAATTTTTGCTACCCCTGCATCATCAGTAACAATTTTACATTTTTGATCTCTGTTTTTTCGGTAAACTGTGGAATATGTCTTCCAACCACCATCTAAGTTCATTACGTTGAAACCATTTTCTTGTAAGATTCGTGATGCTAAATAACCGCGTAAACCAACTTGACAATTAACATAAATCGTTTGGTCTTTAGGAAGTTCATTAAGTCTGTCTCGTAATTCATGTACAGGAATATTGATTGCTCCATCAATATAACCCATTTCGAGTTCTAGCGGATTTCGGACATCAACTAAAAAACCACCATTTGCTATAATACTGTCAATCTCGTACCATTGAATGGTCTCAATAACACCATCAACAATATTTGTAGCTGCATAGCCCGCCATATTTACAGGGTCTTTAGCCGAAGAATAAGGTGGTGCATACGCTAATTCTAAATCTGGTAAATCTAGTACCGTTAAATTACCTTTAATTGCTGTTGCAAGCACATCAATTCGCTTATCAACGCCGTCCATTCCTACCGCTTGAGCGCCGTAAATTTTACCCGTATCTTTATCAAATACTAGTTTTAAGGCAATTGGTGCTGCACCTGGATAGTAACCTGCGTGAGAACCAGGATGTACATGAACAACTTCGTAAGGAATTCCCAATCGTTTGAGTGTTTTTTCATTATTTCCTGTAGTTGACACGGTATAGTCGAACACTTTAGCAATGGATGTTCCTAGTGTCCCGTTATATTTTACTTTTTTTCCGTATAGATTATCTGCAACGATACGTCCTTGACGGTTGGCTGGCCATGCAAGTGGGATCATCGTCGGCTGTCCGTTAATATAGTCTTTAACTTCAATTACATCACCAATTGCATAAATGTTTGGGTCATTCGTTTGTAAATATTCATTGACTTGAATGCCACCGCGTTCACTAATATTTAACCGAGCTTTAACAGCTAGTTCATTTTCAGGACGTACACCAATTGATAAGATAATTAAATCGGTTTCGATTTCTTTTCCGTTCTGCGTCAGGACTTTAGATCCATTATTTTCAAAAGACTTAACTCCATCACCTAAAATAAGCTTCACACCTTTATCTTCAAGGTGATTATGAATTATTGCAGCCATTTCATAGTCAAGAGGTGCCATAACCTGATCTGCCATTTCAACAATTGTTACTTCTATGCCTCGTTCATATAAGTTTTCTGCCATTTCCAAGCCTATAAAACCACCACCAACTACGACAGCTCGTTTTGGTTGTTTGTCATCTACGTATGATTTAATTCGATCTGTATCAGGAATATTACGTAATGTGAAAATCGCTTTTGCCTCATTAAGACCAGGAATTGGTGGAACAATCGGACGTGCACCTGGCGATAAAATTAACTCATCATATGACTCTTCGTACATATCACCTGTTTGCACATTTTTCACCGTAACATGTTTAGTTTCTCTGTTAATATCAATGACTTCACTTAAATTGCGAATATCTAGGTTGAATTTTTGGGACATACCTTCAACTGTTTGAACCAATAGCTTTTGACGTTCTTTAATTGTTTCACCGATATAATACGGTAAACCGCAGTTTGCAAATGAAATATACTCTCCTTTTTCAAACATAATGATCGTTGACGTTTCATCTATTCTTCTAAGACGAGCAGCTGCTGTCGCTCCTCCAGCAACTCCACCTACAATAACAATTTTTTTACTCATTCTAAATTCCTCCCATGTATAATCAATTACCTTATAGGGTATATACCTCATAATGTATATTACATGCTTTAGCAGCAAAAGTATGTGACAAAAATCACACAATTTTTTATTATGATGAATGTGAACAAATAGTGAAAGTGATCTTTTTTTTAAAAGGGTATTAAGATAAATCCGTGGGTTAAAGTAGTGAAAAAAAAGGGCTACTTTTGTCAAAAGCCACTCTGAAATCTCAATTTACGAAAAATAGAAAAAAGTAAAAGAAACCAAAATGTAGAATATTTCCAGTTGATATGTGAAATTATAAAGTAAATTAACATAAGTATATGATCAATCATCAGGAGTAAACCAATGGCGGAACATATTGAAGTTATTTTAAGATCAGTAATGGCATTTACTATCTTATTAATGGGAGCACGAATATTAGGAAAGCAATTAATTTCACAAATGAATACGATTGATTTTATTGCAGCCGTTTCCTTAGGTTCGATTACTGCAAACTTAGCGTTTAATACATCGATTGAAATTCATCATTTTCTTCTCGCATTTTTCATCTTTGTTTTTATCAGTTTAATCACTGCTTATATTTCCATGAAAAATCGAAAGGCGAGAAAGTTCTTTGCTGGGGACCCAATTGTACTCGTTCAAAATGGAAAAATTTTAGAAGGAAATATGAGAAAAATGCGCTATACGATCGACTATTTAAATCAACAAATGCGGGAACGAGATGTATTTAATATCGAGGAAGTTCTATTTGCGATCATTGAACCGAATGGTAATTTGACCGTTTTAAAAAAACCACAACATCGGTATGTCACAAAACAAGACTTGAACCTCCCCGCGCCTTCTGAAACGAAGTTACCGATTGAACTTATTATGGATGGAGAAATTATTGAAGAAAATCTAATTGAAAATAACTTAAGCAATCATTGGCTTATTGATGTTTTACAAAAGCGAAAATATCAACTCGATGAAGTCGCTTATGCTGTCCTTGCTGCAAACGGAAATGTATATATTGACACGTATCGAGATCACATCACTTCTCCGGTCGATCGAGAATGGTAAAAAAAGGGTGACTCGGAGTCACCCTTTTTTTCATTTTTGTTATTTACAATTTTTGGCTTAAGGAAAGAGCTCACTCTTGTAATTGCTTTATTAATGTTTCAATACTCGCCTTTACTTCTTCATAGATTAGATTCCAATTTTCCAGTAAGGTGGAACTGAGCCCAAAATTAAATGAGATTTCATAAGGTTCTATACCAATAAGAAACCCTTTAATTTCCTCTTTTTTATGGAAAAGAACATGAAATAGGTGCATGTTATGAGGGGAAATATTAATCGGTTGTTGTTCATGTAGTTCTTCTAAAGGAAAGATTGTCACATCCCCTGGATCCTTCCCTAAACAAACGGCATCCACAAGGATAACACTACTTACAGACTCGATACATTGAAGACAGTAATCAATGTCAGATTCCCCAATTATATATTGAAGGCTTGGTTGACTATTTTGTTTTGCTAATTCTTCTACAAGATATATTCCGATTCCATCATCCATCATTAATTGGTTACCAATTCCTAATACAATAATTGCTTCCATTAGAACACCTTTATCGTCTTCACTTGTTTTCCTGGCCGATAGACGTGAGTAGCACAAGACATGCACGGGTCAAAGGATCTGAGAATTCTCCCAATTTCTGCAGGGTTGTCAGGATCTTCAATTGGTGTACCGATTAAAGCCTCTTCTGCAACCCCTAAGTATCCAAGCTCATCCCTAGTAGAGAAATCCCAAGTAGACGGAGTTATAATTTGATAAAATGATAGCTTTTTATTTTCGATACTGAGCCAATGACCGAGAGCGCCTCTTGTTGTATCAATTAACCCTCTTCCTGTAGCTGTTTCAGGAAGATCGTATTTACTTTGTACATCTATTCCTGGAATGATTTCTTGGAGTAACGTTTTCATAATACTTGCAATTTTTTTTGCTTCAAGAGCTCGAGCGAGGGTGCGATCCATGGCTGATATTCCGTTATTATAGTTACCGCTTAAGATTAGACGTGCTAGTGGGCCTACTTCAAATGGCAGATTGTTGTATCTTGGTGCTTTTACAAATGAATAGGCGCTTTCCTTATCTCGATCTGATTCAGGAATTGTGTCGCTTGGAACATTTGTTGTTTTAGTTGATTTGAACCAAGAATAATCTATCTTTTCGTGAATCTTCGTTTCGTCGAAGGGCTCAAACGATTGAGTAGTAGAAACTAATGGATCGACATATAATGTTCCAAGTTCTTTATAGTCGTTAAAAGCCCCATATGTTAAGAGATTTCCATAGCCTCCTCCTAAGCGGTAATATTCTGGATAGTAGCGAGCAATGTCATAAACATCTGGGATCATATTATCATCAATGAATGTAATGATTTTTTGTAATATAGAATCTAGATGAACTACTTTTTCCGCTGTTGCCTGTGTTGTAATACCTCCTATGAAAACCCCATGATTATGAGGGGCTTTTCCTCCTAACACAGCTAACATTTGGTGAGCAGATCTACTAATCGAAAGAGAATCGAAATAATTTTTCGAGATTTTATCATTTATTGCTTTTGGTAATCTAAAATCACTATGATCGGCTTCGAACAAACTATTTTGTTCAATCTTTACAAAATCAGGTACAGTATATTGATAGAAATGACGTATGTGGTTTTGCAAGAACTCACAACAATGGATAATGTCCCGTAAATACCTACCTTGTTCCATAGGTTGGATGTTCAAGGCATCTTCTAGAGCTAACGAGGACGCCATCGAATGAGCGGCTGAACAAATTCCACAAATTCGTTGAGTAAAATAAACTGCGTCAAACGGACTCCGTCCAACCAGCATTTGTTCAAATCCTCGAAAAAGGTTCCCTTTCGTTTTTGCATCGACGACTTTATGTTGTTCAACCACCACATCAATTTCTAAGAAGCCGCTAATCCGAGTTAGAGGATTAATAACAATTCGTTTACTCATCCTTCACCACCCTTGTCGTATCGTAGCTTATAAATGGAGCCATCGCATCTGGAAATCCAAACTGTGCACAACCAATACACGGCGTATCATCTCCAATCGGCCAGTTCACATGTCCATTCCACTGTCTTGTTGGACAATCAATTCGAGTCACAGGTCCTCGACAACCTAGCTTAAATAAACACGTTTTATCTCCTAATTTTTCAGCAAAGATTCCTCTGTCAAAAAATGGCCGTCGTGGGCAGCGATCATGGATGAGGGTACTGTAAAACATTAGTGGTCGCCCTAAACTATCAGTTTCTGGTTCCCCATATAATAAAAGGTGAGCTAACGTACCTAAAAACCAATCGGGATGAACTGGACAACCAGGTAATTTTATCATTTTCTTATTCGGAAGAACTTGCTGTAAACTAACAGACTCAGAAGGGTTTGGTTTTGCAGCAGAGACTCCTCCGTGGGTTGCACAAGCTCCAACAGCTAATATATGAGATGCACTTTCTCCTAACATCTTTGCAGCTTGTAATCCTGTGAACGGCTTTCCTTGCCAACTGCCGATGATATTGTATAGTCCATTATTTCTTAAGGCAACTGCTCCTTCAACAGCTAAAATATAATCCTCATTCAATACATCCATCAGTTTTTGAATTGCTCGTTCACCCTCTGATGCCATTAAACTATTACTATATCGAAGGTTGACCATGGAGTTAACCGTGTACTCAAAGTCAGGATTTTGGCCATTTAGTAGAGAAATAATATTACCAGAGCATCCGTTTAATTCAAGATAAACGAGGTTTCTTTTTTGGATAAGTCCTTTATTAATTCTTTCAGTTGCAGCACTCGTTAATCGTTCAGTAATCGCTTCGTTCGTTAAAGGCTCTGGGGGAAGTATAGGTTCCGTCATTACACTAACCTCCCTACAACTGGCAGTGTCGCTAATAAAGATTGTTGACCCGCATGGCAAGATGCGAATTCTTGCGTATAATCTTTTCCTGCCACTAATCCAAAATGAGTCGCGGCTGCCCATGCTCTATTATTAGTTACATCATAAACGATTCCATTTACAGCGACATACGCTGGTCGACCGTTTTTTCCGTCGAAAGTTGCTAGTTCTTCAACTGTAAACGTACGTTGATTCACTTGTGGGGTTACTTGGTTAGGTAATGGTTTAATCGGAGGTATTCCTTGTTGGCCGGGGATCGATGTTGGTTGAATGAAAGGCTGCTGTTGAATCTGAGTAGATAGTGAAGCTTGACTAGCTAATAATTCACTTAAAAAGTGGATGTTTGATAGTGTATCCCACAATCGTTGAAGAATAGGGTATTTCTTTGTTTGGTCATGTGTTGTTGAAAGCGTATAAATGTCCTGTCTCGCTTGGGTGACGAGGTGATTTAGCTGTAATCGTACCAGCTCGATGTTTTGCATGACGTCCTCTCCTTACGTAATCTCTAGATATACTATGCAAACACCCATAATTATTTAACAAATTCTTGGCAAAAGTAATCCTGACAGGCGCTGAAGGCGCCTCGTTGCTCCAATTGGAGTTTTTAATAAAAGTTTACCAGTCCGTTCATGACAAGAATTTACACGGCCAATTGTTTGAGCATTTTTTCCAAAGGTGTGTTTATGCAAAATTTCAAGAGCTTTTTGTGCACATTGCGAGTTTACAATCATAATAAACTTTCCTTCATTGGCCATATATAGTGGATCAAATCCTAAAATATCACATGCGCCTTTTACATCATTTCGGACCGGAACAGCTTCTTCATCAATTTCTATATGGATATGGTGGTCTTCGCAAAGTTCAACGAGTGTTGTGGCTAAGCCACCACGCGTTGGATCTCTCATCACTCGAATTCCTTCAATTTGATCGGTTAACTCTTGAATTAACTGATTTAAGGAAGCACAATCACTTTCAATGTTTGAGATTAATCCTAAATCTTCACGGGCACTCAAGACAGCTATTCCATGATCACCAATCGTTCCACTAATAATAATAGAATCTCCTTCGGTAATACGATCGGGCTCAAGTGAATTGTCTTCTTTAACAAACCCAATGCCCGTCGTATTAATATATAATTGGTCGACACTTCCTTTTTCTACAACCTTTGTGTCACCTGCAACAATATGCACCTGAGCAGCCTTTGCTTCAGATGCCATACTTTCAACGATCTTTTTTAAATCTTCTAAAGGCAATCCTTCTTCAATAATAAAACTAGCTGTCATATATTGAGGTGTTGCCCCGCTAACCGCTAAATCATTGACAGTGCCTGTAATCGCTAACTTTCCAATGTTCCCACCTGGAAAAAAAATCGGTTTAACGACATAGCTATCGGTTGTAACTGCGAGTTTCTGCTGATCACAACGAAAGAAAGCTGAATCATGTTGGATATGGTCAGAATGGCCAAATGCTTTAACAAATACTTCTTGAATGAGGTTATGAGTTAATTCTCCCCCTTCTCCGTGAGCTAAACTAATACGTTGGACCACAATTTATTCCTCCCTCATAAATTGAAAATGTGCTGCACAGGTACCTTCTGTAGATACCATACAAGGACCTATTGGATTTGTTGGAGTGCAAGCTTTATTAAACAGGACACATTCCTCTGGTTCAAGGATTCCACGGATGATTTCCCCGCAACGACATTTTGTTTTTCTAGGTTGTCGTACTGCTACTTTAAATTTCTTTTTAGCATCAAATTGCTGATAAGCTTCCTTTAATACAAAGCCGCTGTTTGGTATGGTGCCAATACCGCGCCAATCTTCATCATAAAGTTGTAAATACTTTTTCATGTATTGTTGTGCAACTACATTTCCTTCATCTGTGACCATATACGTATAGTCGTTAATGATGTTATTTTTTTCGTTTAATAGTAAATCTAATAATTTATAAATACTACTTAATAATTGAACAGGCTCAAAACCTGCAATAACTCCAGGCATTTTATATTCTTCTTTTAAGAAATCATAGCTGTTTTTCCCTAATACAACTGATACATGACCGGGTAACAAAAATCCATCCAGGTTTATTTCTTGTGAATCGAGTAATATTTTTAATACGGGTTCAACTAATTTAGTTGTCAGCCAGATACTGTAATTATTTAAGTTTTTTTTGTATGCTTCATCGATTGCCAAAGTGAGGATTGGAATCGTCGTTTCAAAACCGATTCCTAAAAAGATAACTTCTTTTTCAGGATGTTCTTCAGCAATTTTCACACTATCTAATGGAGAATAAACAACTCGAATATCTTTACCCTCTGTTTTAGCTTTCGTTAGCGAGTGCTTTGACCCAGGAACGCGCATCATGTCGCCAAATGTACAAAGAATTCGATTCGGATGTTCTGTTAGTTCAATCATTGCATCGATTGATTTTTGGTCAGTAACACATACTGGACAGCCTGGTCCGGCAATTAATTGGATATGGTCCTTCAATGTCGCTTTAATTCCTGATTTAGCAAAGGCCATCGTATGTGAACCGCATACTTCCATTAAAACTGGGCTTCGCCCCCGTTTTTCTTTGAATCGTTCAGCTAATTGGATAACAGCATCTAAGGATTGACGAGTTAATTTGGGATCAGAGAAAAGGTCCGTGTTTAGCATTTATTAAATTCCTCCATTCCTCTATGCTCTCTTTTGCATAATCGGCATCAATAATTGTCATGGCCTGCCCTGCATGAAGTAATACATAATCGTTGACTTTAACTTCTGGTACGAAAATAGTACCTACAAACATTTTCGTACCCATTACATCGACTAGCGCTTTTTGCTCTTCTATTCCGATCACGAGAGCAGGAACTCCTAAGCACACTTAATTCTCCACCTTTCAATCAAGGGTTTTTGGCTTATTAATTGTTTGGGACGCAATCAATAATTGACCTAACGATAATCCGCCATCATTACAAGGCACTTTCTTATGGGTATAAACGGAGAACCCTTCCTTTTTTAGTCGGCTTTTAATTTGTCTAGCTAAGTACAAATTTTGAAACGAACCACCTGATAGGATAACATTTCGATTTAGTGTTGGTCTCCTTTTGATAAAAGTTAGAAGCATTTTTACGCACGCTGAAATAATCGTTTCATGGAAGGTTGCTATGATTTTTTCCGGTTCTAACTGGTGCAGATGATCTTGAATGATTTCATAAATCATCGGGGAAACATCCAATTGAAAAAGCCCATTTTCTATAAGTTGTATAGTATAGGGGTAAATCTTTTGTTCGTCTTTATTCGTCCTATTCATAAAATCAGATAGCTGAATCGCTGCTTCTCCTTCATAAGTTGACTCTAAACATATTCCTAGAATGGCACTAACGGCATCAAAAAGACGTCCACAAGTTCCCGCCAATGGTGTATTTACTTTTTTATCAATCATATTTTTGATTATATGAACTTCCTCTACCCTTTCAGGGAAAAGTTGTGTGGCTAGATCTACTCCTTCTTCAGGCCAATAGTGCAATATCATTCCAATAGCGTTTCTCCATGGTTCTCTAACTGCCTTATCAGCTCCAGGTAATGGTGAATAGCGTAAATGAGCAAGTCGTTCGAATGAAGATGCATTTCCATATAACCATTCAAAACCCCAAATATGTCCATCTTCTCCGTATCCCGTACCATCTAATATAATTCCTAAACATGGTTCCTCTAGCCCGTTGTCTGCCATACACGATACGTGATGAGCATGGTGGTGTTGTACAGAAATAATCCTACCTTTTAGCTCATTTCCAATAAGAGTCGTTTCATACTCTGGGTGTTTGTCGATTGCAGCATATTTTTCTTGAAAGCATAAATAGTTTTTAAAATGATTTTGTTGCTTCTTATAAAAACCAACCATTTCTTCACTATCCAAGTCGCCAATGTGTCCGCTCATCACAATATGATTTGGCTTCCCTATAGCAAACGTATTTTTTTGATTACCCCCTAAAGCTATGATTTGATCAACGTTTGCTTTTGTTAACAAAGGATCTGGTGTATAGCCCCTAGCTCGGCGGATAAAGGATACTCCCTCTCCGTCACATTGAACTACCGAATCATCAATTGGATGTTCAATTGGACGATTATGATATAAGGTGTAGTCGGAAAGGTTTTGTAGTAACGGTAGTTCTTCGTCCTTAAAATAGATAGGTAGACCTGATGGGTTAGCACTCGTCATTACAAGAAACTCTAAGTTAAGATGATCGAAAAGAAGATGGTGCAACGGAGTGTATGGTAGCATCACTCCTAGTGTAGAGAGATGTGGTGATAAATTGTTTGGTAACGGACAGTCTTTTCGTTTTTGTAGTATGACTATCGGCATTTCGGGGCTTTTTAAGATTGCTTCTTCTTTTTTAGAGATTAAACATATCTTTTTTGCGACATCTATGGATTTGACCATGACTGCTAAGGGGCGTTGTGGTCGTTTTTTCATTTCTCTTAACCTGCTAATAGCATCCTTTTGGTGGGCATCGCATGTCAGATGAAATCCACCTACCCCTTTTATTGTAATAAGTTTCCCTTGTTTAATTAGCGCTTGAGTTTTCGTAATAGCTACGTAGTCGCTTGCAATTTCATTTCCAGTGTCATCGGAGAGTGAAATAGTAGGTCCACAATCTGAACAACAAATCGGCTGTGCGTGATGTCTTCGATTCATCGGATCATCATACTCTTTTTGACACTGCTTACACATTTTAAAGGAATTCATTGTTGTCATCGTTCGGTCATATGGAAGTTTACTTATAATCGTATAGCGTGGACCGCATTGTGTACAATTGGTAAAAGCATATTGATAACGTCGGTTAGTAGGGTCCGACATTTCAAGTAAACAATTATCGCAAATGGCTGTATCGGTTGGCATCCACGGAATAGTACCACCTTTATCATCACTTTGTAGGATTGAGAATTGTGTATACCCTTTAAGTGACTGTTTCTCTACGGTAATGCTACGAATGATTGCTAACCGTGGGCGTTTCTCCTTTAATTCTGCTACCATTTGAGATAGTGGCAATTCTTCTCCTTCGGCAAGGATTAGGACACCATCTAAATTGTTTTGGACAATCCCAGTTAGTTGATATTTAATTGCAAGTGAATAGACAAACGGACGAAATCCGACCCCTTGGACCCGTCCTGTTATAGATATTTTTATCGATTTTCGGAACATGTTTTATAAACATCCTTTATCCAGGTGATCCAGTCTTCAAGTCCTTCACCTGTTTGTGCGGAAACGGCTTTTAATTGCGCTTCTGGATTAATTGTTTCCAAATCTTTTCTTGCTTCATCTAAATCAAATGTTACATAAGGAAGTAGATCAACCTTATTAATTACTGTTATATCCGTCCTGCGAAACATAACTGGATATTTAGGAATTTTATCATTTCCTTCAGGAGTACTTAAAATAACAACCTTATAATGTTGACCTAAATCGTATCCAGATGGACAAACTAAGTTCCCGATATTTTCTATAAATAAAATATCGATTTCGTCTAGTTCAAATAGGGGTAGCTTTTTCGCAATCATTCTAGCATCGAGATGACAACCGCCAACAGTATTTATTTGAACCGTTTTAACCCCCAGTGCTCGTAAACGTTCGGCATCACGCTCTGTAGCCAAATCTCCTTCAATTACTGCAATCTGTAACTCATCTTTTAATGCTTTAACCGTCTGTTCAAGCAAAGTTGTTTTACCTGCACCTGGTGAACTCATTAGGTTAATAACGAGAGTTTTATGTTGATGGAAGAGGTTCCGGTTATAGGTTGCGGCTACATTTTGATCTTTAAGAACATCTTTTTGAAGCTTAATATTCATGATCATCACTTCCCTCATAAGATTCAACTTTAAATGTTTCTCCAGAGAGTAGAACACTAGTTGGAAGCTCACATTTTGGACAATAGGCAATTCGAAAATCGGGTTCAAATTCTAGCTCACACACTTTGCATTTTGCTTTCGCTACTTCTCTAATTATCGTTAGTGTTGTTGTTTGATCAATGATTGGATCACTGCTATGTTGCGATAAATATAAAAATGCTAAATCTAGTGCATCTGGCAAGACATTTGAAAAATCACCAACAACTACTTCAACCGTTTTGACTTTTTTAATTCCTCTTTTCGCAGCATCTTCAGAAACAATCTGGATGATATCTGCCATCAGAGACATTTCATGCATAGTTAACACCTTCTACCACTTTTCTTCATACATTTTTATTCAAATATAAGTAGAATAAGAACAATACAGTCGGCAAGCTATTGTATTTGAAAATGTTTAATAAGATAAAATTAACAGGAAATTGACTAGGAAAAAATTTAAAAAATGCATTGGATTAAATCCTAATGCATTTTCTTCTGAGTTCTTAAATTGTAATAAATTAAATCAATATTTTTTAACAGGATGATCTACAAATTTACTGTTTTTATCTACGCTTGAATACGTGGAACGACCAATATAAAGAGGAATTGAGAGCTTTTCAAAGTTTGGTAAGCCATTTTCTAAAAAAAGATCATTGTCACGATAAAATTGGACAATGTCTCCTACAAACCAATCATGATCTCCATATGAATTTCGGTCAATTACCTCACACTCGTAAGCTATATATGCCTTATGCAGAATGGGTGAGTTCGTGGATAATCCTTTATCAAATTTCATATTTCCTTGTTTAAACTTATTTACATTTGCCCCAGAATAAACGCCAGCTTGTTGAATAAAATTTGCTTCTTTAAAGGGGACGAAGTTGATAGCGAATTTCCCTGCTTCTTTTATTAATTGGTACGTATGGCGTTCTCGACCAATCGCTACCCCATAAATTGGTGGCTCATAGGAAATGTATGAGTGCCAGCCTGCAGCCATGATATTGTCTTCTCCCTTATGAGAAACGGTTACAAGAGCAACCATCCCAGGGTAACTGTGCATGACCTGTTTATTTATTACTTCGATCATCTAGTGACCTCCTCTTTTTATCTTTTCGAATCTTGTCTTTTTTTGATTTACATTACTAATCTTAACTTAAATACCATAGTCGTTAAAAATATTTGAATTCTATCTTAAAAAAAGGCTCTTTTCTCAAAGATTGTTGCTCTAAGCTATTGGACCGTTAACCAAGCGTAAGCTTGGTTCTTCACGCTTTAGCGTGAAGCTTTTGCACATAAATTAGCCAGATGGACAAATGAATTTGTCCATTAGGGCTAATTTATGTGGAAAAAACGGTCTAATAGCAACAGAGTTTACGAAAACAGCCTAAAAAAAAGAGACAACAACCATCGTCATTGTCGTCTCGTCTTTATTTGATAAAAAGTAAGTATCTTCTAGAAATATATTACTTCAGGGTACTTGTCTACTTTAACATCTACAGCAAATCGACTCATTCCAATCGTCATTCTTCCATTGTCCATAGTCGTTAAGCTCGCCATGTGTACGAAGCTTGGCACCTGATCATCAGGATAAATCGCAACGTTATTTTTCACTAACTGAATACGATCCCAATCGGAGAGCATTTTGGTTTCTGCATTTTTGTCTCGGCTTGTTATGTCAGTTGCTAGTCGAACAAGTGGTGTATGAGTTGGTTTTTTCAGGTTTTGATAAGGGTTGGCAAAGATCGTTGTTTCAAAAATACCTGCCAGTCTAAACTTTTCAAGCGTTCGATAAACCGCTTGTTCGGCCCCGTTACCGAAGTTACCAGGTACAATACAAATATCAGCTTTTAACTCTTTAATACTTTCAACTCCTGCCATTAGCGTATACATATCAGAGCAAATTACAAAGAGAGCCTTCTTCGTTTCACCATTAATGTCGATATCAACTAAGTTTAAGTAATCATAGTCCCCGACATTAATTGCTGGGAACTTTTCATCATATTGTTTTCGTTCAAATGATTGAGGAGTAATTTTGGCTTGTGGCGTATGTACTCTTCCTTCTTTTGTAAAAATCGTTAACGTATTATAGTTCTTTCCTGCTTCTGCATGAGGTAAATCGTTTGGAATAATATTTAACGTTGTGATTACATTAATTTTGCGTTCAATGCAAACTTCTTTTAGTTTTGTGAAAGCGATTTCGGAATGATCGCTAGAATTAGCAACATATTCAGGCAATACTGCTATTCCACCTTCTGGAATGTCCTGTAATTGTTTTAAACAATCTTCTAATATAGCTGACTCTTTGCTCATCGCATAACTCAAAACATACCAAGGATGGCTTGAATTCATTTTATCTCCCCCTAAATCAATCTATTGTAATATTCTAACATTTATTTACGTGGATGGGTATATGAAAAATTTAAACGAGCATTAGCGTTTACTTATAAAAAATGCTTCTAAGCAGATACTGTAAATGAGGAGGTGAATGAATAGTGAGCCATATTCAAGCACTACTTATAAAAACGGCGATGTCAGGTATCGTCTTATTAATTGTTTTAACAGGAATTTATAATTATCCAGCTGGCGCGACGATTGGATTAGCTGTATTAATTGTCATTTTAAGTTATATCGTCGGGGATTTAGCCATACTTAAGGCCACAAATAATACGATCGCGACACTTTCCGACCTAGTGCTAGCAACCTTGGTAATATGGATTGTAGGTCCTTTTTTCCAGGGGGCGATGATTCCCTTTTCAGTTGCACTTATTTCAGCTATCATTATTTCTGCTGGTGAGTGGGTATTCCATAGGTTTTTTGTGAGGACTATTGAAGATGGTCGAGTCAAAACAGAAAGTTAATTAATAAATAAATTTCCCTTAATATACAGTGGTGTATTGAGGGTTTTTTCATCTCTCTCCTAATGGGATTTTTTTACATTTAAATAAAGCGTTATTTGTGAATTTATATTGCGCTTTAGATCAAAATATCTTTTGGGCAAGTCCCATTAAACATATTGGAGGCGTTTAAATGAATATTGCAGCACATGAACTATTGGAAACTTCTGAAGCATTAAGAACAAAAGCCGCTGAAATTGAGCAACATGGTGTATTTGCTGCTCAATGTAAGGACCAACAGCTTAAGCAAATTTTAATGAGACATCAACAAACAATGCATCAAGCATACCAGCAAGGTGTTAACATGATGCAAGGTAAAGGTGCTCAAGTAACTCACCAAAGTCCTTCGTTTAACGCACAAAATGTGAGTACTGGGATGCACCAACAAGTTACGATGTCTGCTCCTATGGCAAATTCACAGACCTTATCCGATCAAACGATTGCGACTTTAGCTCTAAACGCACACAAATCAGGAGCTGTTATGGGAATGCAGTGGGCCAATGAATGTGCTGATCCACAACTTCGTATGTACCATGTGAACGGTGCTAACATGTGTCAAGAGATGAGCTATGAAATTTGGAATTGGATGAACCAAAATGGTTACTACCAACCACCAACTTTCTCTTCTTCTCAAACTTCGCAAATGACAGCTATGTTCCAGCCTACAGATGCTACAATGAACACAACAAATGCTATGAATGCTATGAATATGAATTCTATGAATTCATCAATGAATCAAATTCAAGGTAACAACAACTATCAGTAATTATTAAGTGAAATTCTTTTCAGTGGGGGTACTTATCTTCCACAAAAAATTAATTGAACAAATCATGTTGTTCCTCTATCGCTTATTTTCGACTTAGCCTTTTTGCTTCATCAGTGGCTTGAAGTGGAGCTTTAGCGCCAGTTGAAACGGGAAAAAAATATTCATGGAAAAAGAGCAGATTTTTCCTAGTCTGCTCTTTCTCTACTTTTTTTAAAGTTATCTAAGCACTTTTTACAAATACAGGATTTATGGAGCTGCTCTTCTGTTAATTGTTTAAAAATTGCTTCAGGGAAAATTTCCTTGCTACACCAACAGGTGGATTGGCCAAGTTCGTTTCCACAGTTGTTCGATTGATTACAAATTGGACATTTTTTCACATCAATTTTCATTTTCTTCCTCACCCTTATGTACTTCTTTTTCTACTAATTTAGTTGTTAGAAAAAGTCTTCTTTCTATAAGAATATTGTACTTTAATTAGGTATAAAAAAGTATATGTTTCCCTAAACTTTATCTTTTTCATCTTCTCACTTATTAGGTTTATAAGTTTTCGCCTGAATGTATTTGGTATAAATGAACACAATAAAGAGGAAATTAAATAGCAATGTAAAAGAATGTTGTTGGTTTTCTCTTAGGAGGTGAAGCAATGCCACAGAGAAATGAATTAAATTTTTTTACAGGAGATAGAGTTATCGAAACGGCAGAATATGTTTGTGACGCTGGTGTCATGAAACAGTTTAAAAATAATGATTCTTTTCCTGTTTGTCCTGTTAAAGGTGGACAAACGACCTGGAGAAGAAAAAGTAACTCTTAGCAAAGTTTAAATGCACTTGTATGATATGGCAGGTGATCCCCAGTTTAATTGAAAATAGAGTGTAGATAAAAAAATCAAATTAAAGGGGTATTTTAAGAATGCAACAGAAAAATGGAAAGAAACAAGTACCTATTGATGATCGACAAGAGCAACTGCAAAACATAGATGAAATAAAAAATAGAGAAAACAAACAACCTGTTCCTCAACCGAAAGACTTTGAAGAAATTGAATATTAGGTCAGTCATGAACTTACTACTATTTTAAGGAGAGAATACTGATGGGACGAGCAAGAAATCAAAAAGTACGCGATAAAAATAAAGCTGGATTACCGCAAACACCAAAGAAAGACATCAAAACCGATGATCAAGATTTGGAACTAGCAAAAGAACTTGATGATCGGTATGAGTTAAAGGCAAGACCTGGTTACTCCCCAACAGAAGTTAACCGTAAATAAAAACAGTGGATAGTCCACTGTTTTTTATTTTGTTTCTTAGTTGATGCTGTAGTACCATGTACCATCAACTTTCTCCTTGTTACATTCATTTTTTTCATATAGATATTCCAAATGAGCGACTGTCTCACCTAAGGCAAATCTGACATCGTGGACAGTAAGCTCTTTACGAAACAGTTTTTCACATGCTTCAATGACTGTGACTCTCTCACCAATTATGTCGAATGTTTCCGCTAATCGCTCTTCGTGATGCTTAATAATTTCCTCTATTCGTTCATTTGCGTTATAAAACGGTTTACCATGGGAAGGTATAACAAAATCAGCTTCCAGCTTTTTAATTTTTTCTAGTGATTTTAAATACGAAGCTAACGGATTTTGCAAACCATAAATATGATACGAGATGTTGGGTGTAATTTTAGGAAGTACATGATCTGTAGAAAATAAAATTCCCTTTTCTTTATTATAGAAGCAAACTAAACCACCTGAATGTCCAGGGGTGAAAAGAACTTCGTAATCATATTTTCCGATTGGGACTTTCATATGCTCGGTAAAATGGTGATTTATGACTGGATGTGGTGTAACTCTTTTAATAAATCCACTCGAATTATCGGATAGTTTATTAATGAGCTCACTCGAAATACCACACTCTTTATAGAAACCTTGAAAGATTTTTGTTGTCTGCGGGTCCCATGCTACTTTTGCTGTTTCAGCATCTTCTTGTGACATCCATACATCAGCACCTGTCTTTTGCTGTAATTCACCACCATAACCATAATGATCAGGGTGATAATGAGTTAGAAAAATATTAGAAACATCTTTGTTCCCTAATGTTTGTTGCCACACCTTTTTAGAAGTTTCGTTATTTAATCCTGTATCAATCACAGTAACACCGTTTTCCCCTTCAGCTATAAAGCAATTGACATGATTCAGTTTAAACGGCAAATCAATCGTGACCATAGTAACACCTAGTTCATCTAAATTCATTTAGTACATCCGTCCTCTCGTTTAATTTAATTTTCAGTGACTTCTATCGAAAGTCAATTCTAGGGCAAGACAATCAAATAAAGATTTATTTTTTGAATATTCATTCTATTTTCATTATACAACTAAATCTCTGTTTAAGCACGAATTAGATTGCGGAATGGATCAAGTTAGTGCCAATGAGGCGACTATTTGAAAGAACATGTGCAATTTGATGTTATAGCTGTGATATATGTAACGTAGCAATTCGCTATCAGGTATATAGCAGAAAATTAACAATTGTGTAGAATGATGCATAATGGTGTCAACCGTCGTTGAAGTATGTATTTTATATATAAAGAAATGCATAAATGGAGCCAGGCACCCTAAAAGGGTGCCTGGCTCCATTGCTTAGTTCTGACTTTATTGTGTTTCTATCGCTCCAGCGATATCGTATTGGGCTAAATCAATTTCTGTAGGTTGTCCCAAAGCTAGCTTTGCTAGTTCCGCACCTAAATAAGGGCCCGCAGTTAATCCTGATGCTCCTAAACCATTTGCAATAAGAACTCCTTCAAAATTCGGTAATTGACCAATCACAGGGAGAAATCCTGGAGTAAATGGCCGGAAGCCGACCCTTGTTTCAACAACAGTACTATCTGCTAATCCAGGGGCTACAGTTAATGCTTTATCAAATATTTCATGAAGACCTCCTGGAGTTACACGAGTATCAAAGCCTTTTTCATCTTCATGTGTCGCTCCTATCACTACACGCCCGTCTTCAAATGCGAGTAAGTATTGATTATTTGGTGGCATAACAACGGGCCATTCACTCGTATCAGTATTTACTACTTCTAGATGCACGATTTGCGCTTTTTGTGGTTTTACGACGAACTGGATACCGAGTGGTTCAAGTAAATCTTTTGCCCAGGCTCCAGCTGTTACAATAACTTTATCAGCCTGATAGGACTCACCATTTACTATTACACCTGTAACCAGATTGTTTTCAACCTCTAATGTTACGTCCCCAGTTATTTTTTTTGCTCCGTATGTTGTCGCTGCATTGACCATTGCATCGCGAAGTGCTCTCCCATTAACACGAGCACCTCCGCTAATATGGATTGACCCATAGTCATCAGAGAGAGGTGGAAATAACGCTTTCGTTTCAGCTGGAGTTAATCTTGTAATTTCGCCAATCTCTGGTGCATCCTCTCTTCTCTTATATGCTCGTTCTTCCATTTGATCAAGCTTTTTTTCATCGGTATGTAAACTAATTGCACCAACTCTTGCATAACCTGTATTCTTTTCTCCAATTCCTTCTAATTCACGAATTAAAACAGGATAAAACCTAGCTCCACCTTTAACGAGTTGGTACCAAGCTTTATTTCTTCGCTGTGTTAACCACGGACAAACAATTCCTGCCGCTGCGTCAGTTGCTTGTCCATTGTCTTTCCTGTCTACTAACGTCACCTTAACACCGGCCTTCGCCAAGTGATAGGCTGTTGATGCCCCAAGAATTCCTGCTCCAACTACAATATATGTATTCATGCAAACACCTTTTCTGTTTCTTAATGTGTACAACTATTATTTTACAAAACATTCTTTACCGCAACAAACCATATCCTAACTAATTTTATGTATTAAAAATAGAGACTGACAAATTCTCAGTCCCTAATCCATCATTAGGCTTTCTCTTATTCAGGAAGACGGTTTTTAAAGGCTTCCTTTTCGGCTAAGTAACCATCATCGCCAGACGACTCAATTTTCGGCTCTTTTTGCTCGCTGTTTTTTGGGAATTCTCCAGGGTGGTTCTTCTTCTTATGATTGAAGCTTTTTCCTCGTGCCATAATTAAAAACTACCTCCTTTTTAGTTCATACATGTTCATTTTCTTCATAAAGGCAGCTACTTATGTATTTTGTACTAATTTAGGGTTTGAATAAAGTGGAGTAATATTATTCCTTTCCCGTATAAAAATTAAGCTCTGTTGTGTATTGGTTTTAAGCTCATCACAAAAAATTTCATGCTCATTTTTTCAACCTATCAGTACCTGAACGGCGTGTGAAAAAATTAACCTTTCACAAATCAAATCCTAAACTCACGCGGAAATCAACAATGGCAATAACTAAAAATATAAAAGGGCTATAACATCATTACTATGTTATAACCTCTTATATCACGTTTTAATTACATACTTAACTCCTGCAGCTTCCATTGCTTTCACAATAGCTGCAAGATGCTCTTATCGCTTATTTGCAATCTCAATGGATCCTCGATTGTGAAGTACATCAGCTTTCGATGTCACACCATCCACTACATAAATTATTTCTACAACAGAATCATCATTTCCTTCGACTAGCCCAATCGCATTTTCTGCTGCTCTTAAGGAATATTCTGATCAATCTGCTGCCACAAGGATACGTTGAAACATTTCATCACTACTACCAAAAGCACCATTTTATTGTCTGTATATTTAAATGGTATTACGAAAGCTATACCTTACAAGATACAGATTTTCGTCTATCTAGTGTCCAGAGGCCTAAGTAGCACCATAGTTTTTACTAAATCAATAATATGCTTTTAATGAAAATATGGATGATTTTTACGGGGCTATACACACAAGATGCCTGTTTATTTCCCCCTTAGTCTTGTTCTATTAGATTGATAAATGATGCGACAGCTCGTACATACTCTCATCGATTGTATGCTCTTGCTGTAAAACTTCTGCTATTGGATAATGGACTAGACGATTATACTCAAGTCCAACAGCTAATCCTTTTTTCCCTACTAGTAATAATTCAACCGCATATGCTCCAAGTCTACTCGCGAGAACTCGATCAAATCCAGATGGTTGTCCGCCTCTTTGAAGGTGTCCTAGCACAGTAACTCTAGGTTCAAGGTTGGTCTTTATTTTAAGTTCTTCACCTATTTCAATAGCACTCCCAACACCTTCTGCTACAACAATAATACTATGCTTTTTTTCTCTTTTCGTCCCACGTTCTAATCTCTTGACCACTTCATCGATGTCGTACGGTATTTCTGGAATTAAGATTGTTTCTGCACCTGCTGCTAAACTGCTCCATAGAGCCAAGTCGCCCGCATGCCTTCCCATTACTTCAATTAAAAATGTGCGTTCATGAGATGTAGCGGTATCTCTAATTTTATCGATAGCTTGAATGATTGTATTTAGTGCTGTATCAAAACCAATTGTATAATCGGTTCCAGCGATATCATTATCAATAGTTCCTGGAACACCAATCGTTGCAATACCGTGTTCTACAAGCTTGTCTGCACCACGATAGGACCCGTCCCCGCCGATAACGACTAGTCCATCAATTCCCCGATCTTGAAGTTGTTTCACCGCTCTTTTCTGCCCTTCACTCGTTTTAAATTCTTCGCTTCTGGCAGAATGTAATATCGTACCACCACGATGAATGATATCACCAACAGAACCTAAGTGGAATGGTTGAATGTCACCTTCCATTAGGCCTAAATATCCACGGTAAACTCCAAATACGTCTAGGTCATGAAATAGTGCTTTTCGAACGACTGCGCGTATCGCAGCATTCATTCCTGGTGAATCACCACCACTTGTCAAAACGGCAATCCGTTTCAGAATGACCACTCCTTTTTAGTCTAGCTGTTTTTGTATACTTAGTTGTTTTTAGATTTTTTTAGTGTAATTCTATTTCAAGTGCGGCACTAAAGTGGGGGTTTTTACCATCATATACAAATTAGTATTTTCTTTAATGTTATTTAAAATTCATTAAAAAAACTAAAGTATCTTTAAAAATCAATTTCTACTAGTCATTAAACGAAGTAATCTACAATACTTTGAATAAGTAGTCTGAAATACTTGTAACATTCCTCATTCAATTGTAAAATGAATACAGTTTCATATGGAGGTTCCTTGTAGGAAGGGAATCGAAAAAGGCTGCCATTTATGGTCAGCCTTTTCCTTTGTCCTTTTTACTTATCGGTCATCTGTAGCTGACGGAGTCTTGCTCGTTCTTTGATCATAGTAATCTCAGTAATACAGCGCTTGAGTTCATCTTCTGAAGCATTCTTCACCATACGTTCGGTTAGTTGTTCAATTTGCTTAAGTTCTTCAACATTTAAATAATCTTCATTATTCATCGTATCCACCTTTCTATAGTTTTTTATATATTCTTAGATGAATTCATATCCTGGAAATATTTTGAATGGGAACATAAAAAGAGGAATTAGAGGTATGTACTATTGTACTATAACACAGATTTGTCACATTTTAAAATCTTATACGTTAATTTATACTTATTTCTATTGTATTAGAAAATACATATTTTTTGTTGGAATACAGTTTGAATATGGAACCTTGAAATTACAGCAAGAACTTTGTTGCTATTGGACCAAACCCCAAAATCAGCGATTATCAACAACATGTACAAATTTATTTAACCACCTGGCTCCGTAAAGAGTGATGGTCCAAGCTTATGATTAATAATCGGTCCAATAGCAATCACGTCGTTCTTTAATAAAAACAATACAAGTAATTTTATACAAGTGAGCTGTTATATATTCTATTTTACTATCATCACAGGGCATTTTACTCTTTTGGCCACCTTATGACTGACACTTCCTAATACCATGCTTTGTAATGCATTTAGTCCTCTACTCCCGATGACAAGACAGTCGAAGTTTTTATCATTTGCGTATTGGACAACTGTTGGACCAGGCTCACCCCGTAATATTTTAACTTGATGTTTAATTCCTTCAATATTAAAAAGATGAATAATGTCCCTTAACTTTTCTTTCCGTGTTTGTTCGATTTGCTTTGGGTCATCACAATGAAGAACATCTGCCTTAGATGTAGAGCTATTAATGACGTAGATGACTTCAACTAAACTATTTGCTTGGGTCTTAACCAATTGAACGGCTTTTTCAGCTGCACGAATGGAGTGTTTGGAGCCATCTGCAGCTAAAAGTACTTGTTGAAACATCTAATCCCCTACTTCCTAATAAAAATAACTGAATATTCTAATAATAAAATATCAAAAAATTAGCCCATTTTCAAAACTTTATTATTTACATTAAACTACCACTTCGAATAATAAAAAAATATACTACTGGCTTTCAAATAATCACTACATTAGGTTTAAAAGGCTTACCAACGTAGATGTAGGTTATTGTAATGTTCTACAAACAAAAAAACCTACTGCTTTCAATAGGTTTTTTTGGAAACAGACATTATTTTTTTATTATAAGGTAAGGAAAAGGACATCTTCTCCACTTACAGTACTTTTCAAACATTAGGAGTTACAGCGAAAAGATATCACTTCTCCTTGTACTAGTATTAGCCCCACCTACGCTGAATACTATGATAGCCACAATTGCTATCCTGCCTACTTCAACTATAAATGAAAACGCTTACATAGTCAATAGGTTTCCACCCAACTCTTCATAAATTTACCTAATTCAGTATGAATATTCAGTCCAACATTTTAAACGAACTGTCTAAAGATCCGATGAATCATCATAGTCGTAACGAAACCCATCATTTTGAGCCGTTGCTTCTTCATTACCAATCATCTGATCATTTGACGCATTTTCCATACCCTCTTGGACATTATTAGTACTAGGTTTTTGGTCTTTTTTTGATTTGCTCAAAATATTCACCCCTATCTTTTTCCTATTTTGTCATGTATATCATTTGTTATTCTCTTTTTTATATACTTGTTTCCACTTAAGTAACAAACAACAGCATGTAATTTGTCTTCCTAGTAATTTTACCTATAAAAATACACCCCAACTGTTAGATTGTGTGTCTAACAATTAGGGTGCAATACACTTAAATGGTCTTTCTAAAAATTATGCTGCTTTTTTTTCGTCAGCATCAATTTTAAATTCTGCCTCTGCACGGTTTAGTTTTAACTTATAAGCAAACAATGCAAGAATAATTACCGTACCGATAGCAGCTGCTACATAAGATGTTGTCATTGGTAATCCAAATCCAATTGGTGCGTTAAAGATAAACGTAAGAGCAACCATTGTCATAAATGTCGCAGGGATCGTTGCCACCCAGTGGAATTTATACTGAATAGCTAAATACATTGCTCCAACAAATAATGCAATTGCACTAATTGCGGCATTCGTTACACCGAAATATCTCCATAGTAACGTGAAATCCATGTTTGTTAAGATAAATGAGATTACGAATAACGGTACCGCAATCCATAAACGACTCAGAATTTTAATTTGTGGTAAATTGATATATTCTGCGATAATCATTCGAGCCGAACGGAACGCTGTATCTCCAGATGTAATTGGTAATACGATAACACCAAGTACAGCTAAGGTACCACCGATAGCACCTAATAATGTAAAGGCAACTTCACTTACTACTAGACCCGCACCGCCTGTAGCGATTAATTCACTTAAATCCTGTCCGTAGAAAAGACTCATCGCTGCAGCTGCCCAAATCATCGCGATAATACCTTCTACTATCATCATTCCATAAAAGACTTTACGACCATTTCGTTCATTTTGCAATGTTCTTGAAATAATCGGTGACTGTGTTGCGTGGAACCCAGAAATAGCACCACATGCAATTGTAATCATTAATAATGGGAAGATCGCTGCTCCTGTAGGGTGCATATTTTGTAATGTTAGTTCAGGAATTGGTGCACCTGTTATAATCAGCATACCACCTACACCAATCGCACTAATTAATAGAAGTGCTCCTAAAATTGGATAAATTCTTCCGATAATTTTATCAACAGGTAACAATGTAGCTACAATATAGTAAATAAAAATAGCTCCCGTAATAATCCCTAATGCAATAACTCCATCCATTAAGCTAAATAATAGACCAGCAGGCGCTGTTACGAAAACGGTTCCAACTAGAAGTAAAAGAAGTACTGCAACAGCATTTACGATATGCTTCATACCTGTTCCTAAAAACTTCCCAGCAAGTTGTGGTAAATGCGCTCCTTTATTGCGGATGGAAATCATTCCTGTTAAATAATCATGAACAGCCCCCGCAAAAATAGCACCTGCGACGATCCAGATAAAAGCAACTGGACCATATAGTGCACCCATGATTGGACCAAAAATTGGGCCAACCCCAGCAATATTTAATAGCTGGATCAATGAGTTACGATTTGTCCCCATTGGGATATAATCAACACCATCCTTCATACTATAAGCTGGTGTTTGTCGTGCCTCTTTTACACCGAAAATTCTTTCGATTAGCTTTCCGTACGTATAATAACCAATTATTAAAAGTGCAATCGCAATTAAAAATGTAAACATTTATGAACACCTCTTTCTTTTGTGAATGCGTTTTCATTATGTTATTATTCTAGCATCTTTGAACAAATTGTGACGAAAACTTGTCCAACATGTTGAATGAGGATGTTAACATGTAAGTTTTTAAGGTTATATGGTAAGAATTAAAGCTCCAAACGTTCCCTTAATGATTTTACATAGTTACGACTAACAGGAATTTCATCTTTCTTTCCTTCGACTTTCAACTGATAGGCGCCATTAAACCAAGGAATTAGCTCTTCAATTTTATCAAGATTAACTAAGTAACTTTTATGAGTTCTGAAAAAAGGAAAACCTTTTAACTTCTCCTCTAATTCTTTAATTGGTGTCTTCAAGCTAAATTTGCGGTCTTCCGTACATATAATAGTCTCTCTTTCCTCACGATATAAATAAACAATTTCAGTTGGAGATAAATAAACGATACGGCCTTCGTCCTCCACTGCCAGCTTTGCAATTGGACTGACTTGTTCAGCTTTCTCCTCTCGGTTTAATCGTTTTTTTATCCTTTTCATCGTTTCATTCAACTGGTCCTCATCGAATGGCTTTAGAAGATAATCTAGCGCATCGACGCGGAAAGCTTTAGCTGCGTAATTTGGGTAAGCTGTTGCAAAAATAATAAGTGGAATCTTCTTCATCTTTTGAAGTGTACGTGCTAAATCTAATCCCGACATTTGCGGCATCTCAATGTCAATAAACGCAACATCAGGCTCTTTAATCATAATCATTTCAAGGCCCTTTTCTCCAGAATCAGCCTCTGCTACAATTTCTATATCACTGTAGTTTTGTAATAGATATTTCATTTCGTCTCGGCTTAAAGGCTCATCATCTATAATAATCGTTTTAATTTTCCTATTCATTCTACTACCTCACTTTTTACCTATCGTAAACGATATACTCGTACCTTCATTAAGATTACTATCAATTTTAAGTGATGCTCCGTTTCCATACATCATCTCTAATCGACGATTTAAGTTATATAGGCCAATCCCAGTACCCGTTTCAGATTTAACACTTTCCTTCCCTAGATGCAGAAATTTTTCTTCTGGAATGCCAATACCATTATCTTTCACTGTAATATTTACTTTTCCACCATACTTTTTTATTTGAATTATAATACAGCTACCATTAGTTAATTGTTTCACACCGTGCTTTATCGCGTTTTCTACAATCGGCTGTAACGTCATTGGAGGGACTTTGTAATGAAGGGCGTCCTCATCGATTTCATATAATATCGACAATCTATCGGCAAACCTTGCCTCTTCAATTGATAGGTAGGCCTTAACATGTCTTAATTCATCTTCGAGTGTCGTTTCAGTTGCTGTTGTCCCAGCTAAGTTTTGTCTAAAGAAATGAGAGAGTGAGATCAATAGCTTTCTTGCTTTCATTGGATCGGTTCGAATTAGCGCCACAATTGTATTTAAAGCGTTAAATAAAAAGTGAGGACTAACTTGAGCTTGCAATGCTTTAATTTCCGCCTGCTTGGCAAGTTCTAAATGACGCTCAACCTCCGACAACTCGAGTTGATGGCTTAATAAGGTAGAGAGACCTTTACTTAATTCAATGACCATTGGAGAAATTTGCTTTTCAGATTTAAAATAAAATTTCAAAGTACCGATTGTTTCATCTTTTAGTTTAAGTGGAGCGATTACTGCTGCATTAAGGGAACAATTCATATCCTTACATCGAATTTCACCCGAGTGAGCGATCACTAGTTGTCCATCTCTTAAAACGCGCTTAGTTGCTTCTGTTTTTATTTCCTCGCTGGCTAAATGATGGTCTTCACCTTCACCAACAAAGGCTAACACTTTTTCTTTATTGGTTACTGATACAGCATCTACATTAATTTCATTTAATAAAATCTCACAAGTCGGTTGTGCAGATTGCTTTGACAAACCGCTTCTTAAGTATTTTAAAGTAAGATCCGCAAGCTTAAGTGCTTTTTGAGCCTGAAGAGAGCCCATCTTTTCTTCTTCTTGAATGACATTGCGAATAATTAAAATAAAGATAGCTGTACCAATTCCATTCGCAATGATCATAGGAATCCCGATACTTTCTACGAGTCTTAGTGCTTGGTCATATGGCCTTGCAATAATTAAGATTAATACCATTTGAACCGTTTCTGCTCCCATCCCAACAAAAAGAGCTGTTTTTATCGAAACGATGTTGTTGCGATCTTTTGTTTTTTTATAAAAATAACCTGCAATTAAACCCGATATAATTGCTGATAAACCACAAGCTAGACCAGTAAAACCTCCTAATAGAAAACGATGAACCCCAGCTATAATTCCAGCTCCTAATCCAACTGCCCAACCACCGAGCAATCCAGCCACAACGACTCCAATGACTCGATAATTAGCAATCGCTTCGTTTTCCCCCACATCAACAACAATGCGACTATATGATGCATCAGAAACATTAATCGTTATACCAGAATAGGTCCCGATAATTCCAAATAACCCAAAAATAACGATTACAGCAATTTTGTGTGACTTTGAGATTTCTTGTTTTTCAATTAAATGACGAACGAATTTTAATCGCGTTAAAACAAATGCTACGGCAATTATAATGCCCAGTCTTTCGATCATAACAAATAAAAGTTCCCACATAGTCCTAACCCCTATAAAAATCTAATATTCATATGCTATTTGATAGTATACACACATTTGTTGTAAATTTCTAAATATTGAAATGCTATTGATTTTGTAATTTTCATCTAAAACCTTATGTCAAGCTACTAGTTATTCTTCCATCCTTTTCCTTAAATTTTGCCTGTTAAATAACGGTAAAGACAATATGATGTTACGAAAAAAAAACCTTCTAAGGATAAACATCATTAGAAGGTAAGTAGTTTCTCATTGAATTAAAGTAACATTCCAGCAATAGCGGCACTTAGTAATGAAGCAAGTGCCCCCGCTAATACTGCTCGTAATCCAAAACGTGCGATATCACTTCGTCGCTCTGGAGCTAGTCCACCAAGACCACCTAATAAAATAGCCATTGAACTTAGGTTAGCAAATCCACATAGTGCAAAACTAATAACAGCAACAGATTTATCAGTTAATTGTGGAATTTCTGGAGCGAATGATGCATAAGCAACAAACTCATTTAAGACAAGCTTTTGTCCGATAAAGCTGCCAGCAGCTAATGCTTCAGACCATGGGACACCAATTGCAAATGCGATTGGCGCGAATAGAACCCCTAAAATCGCTTCAAGTGATAACCCTTCAAATCCAAACCATCCGCCAACACCATTTAAGATCCCGTTTATCAAAGCTATTAACGCAATGAACGCAAGTAGCATCGCCCCAACGTTAAGCGCTAATTTAAGACCTACACCTGCTCCACGCGCTGCGGCATCAATAACATTGACCGATTCTGTATCTTTCTCAATTTTAATATCATCTGTAGTTTGAATCGTTTCTGTTTCTGGTATAATCATTTTCGCCATAATTAGACCTGCTGGTGCTGCCATAAAGCTTGCTGCTAATAGATACTCTAATGGTACCCCTAATAATGAGTAACCGATTAATACTGATCCAGCTACAGACGCAAGTCCACCCGTCATAACAGCAAATAACTCTGAATTGGTCATCTTACTTAAATACGGTCGAACTACAAGAGGTGCTTCTGTTTGACCGACAAAGATGTTAGCTGCAGCGGACATGGATTCTGCTTTACTTGTTCCTAAAATCTTGGCGAGTGCACCACCAATCAGTACAATCAGCCATTGCATGATTCCCATATAATAAAGCACAGAAATGAGTGCAGAGAAGAAAATAATAACTGTTAAAACTTGAAAAGCGAAGACAAAGCCGATACCTGACCCTTCTACAAATAAACCGCCGAAGAGAAAGTCTATTCCTTCATTAGCATACCCCGTAATATTTGATACTCTTAAGGTTAACCATTGAAGTGCTGCACGTCCCATGTCCCATTTTAATACGATAAAAGCAAACGTAAGCTGGATCGCTAAACCACCTAATATCGTTTGTAATTTAATGGCTTTCCGATTAGTTGAAAAAAGATAAGCGATAAAAAATACTGTTAAAATTCCAAAAATACCCCATAAAAAATTCATAAAACACTAACCTTTCTAAACTTTTGTGAATGATATAGTTTACTAGTTTTGAGATAACAGAACGATGTAATCCCAATTGGAAAACGGTTTCAACCATTAGAATAAAAGCAAACATATTAGTGATTACTAATACAAAATTGTAAATTGTTTACTACCTTTTGGGATAACAAAATAATACGTTGTAGGATGTCTGACGTCTGTCACCAAAACTATTATAAATGGTTATTTTTTATGAGTAAATAGCTATTAAGAAATAGTTTTTATGTTTTTATCGCTTTTTGGTAGTATCATAATCATTAAGTAAGTTGAAAGGTTTGAAATGTAAGCTAAAATCTACAATAAGAAGCTGACACCAAATGTGCCAGCCCTTTCTAAGAAAGCAATTACCCAATGTCCAATTCGCCTAATAACGCAATTAATAATTGAATTAGAACTTGAATGTTTGCAGCGATTTGTGTGTCTGTTGTAGTTACATCAACGTTTTGAGAGCCATCGATGACGATTTTCTGTACCGTTTGTTGTTTAATTTTAGAGGTTTGTAATAACTCTTGTGTAATGCTATCAGCTTTACTGCTATCTGCAATTGAAATGTTAATGATTAACGCAATTACAGCTTGTAAAGAAGCTTGTAATGAAATGGCTGCTTTCGTATCTGTTGTATTTACTGTTACATCACAAGAGTTCATGATGTGAATTAACTCTTCAGAACTTTGAATTTCTTTATTTACATTTGCAGCTTCTACTTCAATATTATTACTCATAAGGTTAATTCCTCCTTTATTCGTGATAGTTTACCATATGTGAAATGTCCAAGATTGTTATGGACAACAGCACAAGGCGTATGTTGATTTTTTGAAAAGGAGGATAAAAGCCTAAAATTTTTTATCTTCTGTATAGGGGCTTATCACTATGCGTGGAATTTTCGGCAACGACTAAGGAAGTTATTCAAAGTTGATTAAAAAAAACCCATTCATTGTGAATGAGTTTTGAAGTGGAGTGATTTCCTTTTAGATTTCTGTAAACATCTCACACTATATTAAGTCTTGCAACGTTTTTTCAAGATCTGTAAACTTAAAGTTAAATCCGTGTTTTTGTAATTTTTCTGGTATACAGTTTCTACCTGTCAAAGCCAAGCTGGGTTCAGTTCTCATGATGAAATAGGCACCTAGCCATACAAAAGGTGCTGGTGCTGGTGGACTCCACCCTTTCCCCATTACCTTCCTTAATATTCTCATGAACTCTTTGTTTGTAACTGGATTTGGTCCAGTCGCATTAAAAATACCAGAGTAACTAACATTTTCAATCGATTCAAGAAACATCTCATTTAAGTCATCTATATGTAACCAACTAATATATTGTTTACCTGCCCCTACTGTTCCGCCTAAATTAAACTTGGCTAACTTTTTTAATGGTTCAAGTGCCCCGCCATCTTTTCCTAATGCAAAACCAATTCGCAGTAAAACTTGTCGTGTATCTGGTAATGTCTCTTTATAAAATTCTTCTTCCCACTGCTTACATACTTCTACAGAA
Organism: Alkalihalobacterium elongatum; assembly: GCF_019024285.1. GTDB lineage: Bacteria > Bacillota > Bacilli > Bacillales > Bacillaceae_F > Alkalihalobacterium > Alkalihalobacterium elongatum. The sequence goes on along the minus strand of NZ_WMKZ01000003.1, from coordinate 3,453 downwards.
AACCCTTCTCCAAATGGTGAGTTTTCATCACATACTTTACGTGTATCACCAAAAATAGCTAATGAACCAGCTTGAATAAATGCTTGAGGTGGTTGTTTACTATTTATTACTGCGTCCCTTAAGACTTTAACAGACTGTATCCTTGAGGCAATTATTTCGTCCCTGTTAGCTTTCGTATATATACAATTAACACTCTTTCCAGTAAAGTTGACGATTGCGTAACTACCATCCAACTCTTTTTGCCAGTCACCTAAACGAACCCCATCCCAATGAACATAACGTATTCCATTAGTTGACATTGATTGTCCTCTTGTAAGAATAACAATCTCATAGTCTTTTTCTAATAAGAATTGAGCAAGTGACATACCTAAGAAACCAGAACCACCAGCCAACACAATTTTTTTACTCATTTAACCAAATCCTCCCCTATTAGTCTAGAAATCTACTTCGTTGTTCTAGTGATGGAAGCATACAACTTTCTCTTTTACCAAACCAGCGATAGCGATTTTTGGCGATGAAATTATAAACAATATTTCTAATAGGTGCTGGAGTTAAACGGAAAACAGTCAAGAGCTTCCATGGTCCATCTAGATACTGACAAACTTTGAGAGCAGCGCTAGATTTTATATATGGTTTATTATTGTCAATTAGCACAAAGCTGCTCATATCATGTGGTAAACGATATTCATCTAGTAACTTTTGCCCCACTTCACTCTGAAGTGAGGCAAATTTAAAATAACCATGCTGGTCTCTTTTTAAAATAAACTGAACACTATGATTACAAAAATTACAAACCCCATCGAATAAAATAATCCCGCTCATAACGTTCACCATCTTTTCCCTATTCTTTTTAGTTCACCCTGATTGTACTATAAGTTTAACATATAATCCCAAGTAACAAAAAAATCCAATTAAAATTATTAGAATGTAGAATTATCTATCATTAATTCGGTTCCTATAATTACTCTTTTCCCCTTTTCACAAAATAATAGAATAATTGTTAGAATTGGACAAAGGGAGACATGCGTATCAAATTACAGTTTAGAACATAATTTTTTCATTAACACTGAGAAATTCTAAGGGAATTGTCCTCTTTTCTAATAGCTTCCCAAAGATGATGTTCAGAAAAATGATCAGTAAAAAATTAGCATTGGATCACTTAAAGTAGTGATTCCAATGCCCGAATTGTATAAAAAACACGATAGTATGACTACTTTCTTCACTCTGGTATTAACTGTGAGGACTGCGATTCTCTAAAATCCAGCTATTAATGCTTAAGTTGTTGCCCTACATATTTCCCATAATCGGGAACAGCGATCCGTCCAAAATTATCGGCCAACATTTTTAAACTTGTCGACAACTCTTCCCCCATCATCGGTAATCCGTGGCCAGTAATAGCAACGGACGGTCTTAATCTTTGAAGTTTTTTAACTGATTCCCATGCAGCTTTCCAATCTGGCGTAAAGTAACGAGGAGGACCACTTATTTCCTTTTTTTGCGTTAAGACCGAATATAAAGATTCTTGTTTAACTGTAACAAAGGCATCACCTGCAATTAGTGTTCCATCATGATCCCTAAAGTAAGAAACGTGTCCAGGGGTATGACCAGGTGTATGAACCCAACAGAAACCCTCCATACCGGGGATCATTCCATTTGACGGTAAGGCTTGTACGTGACTTCCTAAATTTATAGGCTCATTCGGAAAAAGCGATGATAGTTTCGCTATGATTCCACCCTCTACTGTTGGATCAGGTTCAGGGTAACTCTTTTTACCTGTTAAATAAGGTAACTCTAAAGGGTGCGCATATACTGATACCTTCCAATGCTCCACTAATTCTAAAATGGACCCAACATGATCAAAATGACCATGAGTTAATACAATTGCCTTTGGGCGACTATTAGCACCAAAGCGTTCTTCAATAGTAGCTATAATTTCATTAGCAGAACCAGGCATACCAGCATCAACTAAAATAAAATTATTCCCATTAGGATTACCTACTAAACAAATATTTACGATTCGAACATTATAACAATAAAGATCCTGTAATACTTCTACACCTTCTCCACTTGTCGCTGAAATAGCTGGTATAGGTTTATAATCTGCCCCATATGTCATTGGTTGTTGTTCCATATTGAGTTCCTCATTTCTGATTACTTTTCATAACAACCATAATATACAACTTCTGATGATGATTTATGTAACCAATAAATGACTCAAGAATATGAGGATATTGAAATATTAGTTCAGTACATAAGAATGATGAGAAAGTATTCTTTTAGGAATACACTAAAGCCTACTACTGTCATATACTGGGCATATAACATGCATGCGAGGAGGCAGTTATGAAGATCGAAAAGGTTTTTACAAACTATGGATATGACTTGCTAATAAATAACGTTTTACATAAACGTTGCTTGTAATGTGTGGTATGAATTCGGTATGAATTCGATGGTGAAAAGGGTTGTTGCGCTCATTGTATTGAGCATATTCAAAAAAATAAGAGTCTGCCTTTAAGTAATAATAAGCAAATAAAACCCCATAAATCTAAAAAGGCACAATCTATTTAGATTGTGCCTGCCTAGCGACGTCCCTTTAAACCTTTCTTTCCTACGGGGACGTTTTCCATGTCGCCACTTCTTCGATGATCCTTCATAATTGTTCTACGAAAAGAAAGGTTTCCTCTCACAGGGGGTCTTGATGTTACTCCCCTCGCTGCTATTTCATGTTGCTCCCGTTATTTGCTTTCCTTTCGAAGCGTTGTCTCTTCCAGCCAAAAGCTCTTCATAGTCTGTAGCTTACTCAGTTTTTTTGCATTAAAAAAGCACAACCCATTTGGATTGTGCTTTATGCCTAGCGACGTCCTACTCTCACAGGGGGAAGCCCCCAACTACCATCGGCGCTGAAGAGCTTAACTTCCGTGTTCGGCATGGGAACGGGTGTGACCTCTTCGCTATCGCCACTAGACTTTCGGATTTTGATAAACGGCGAATTTCTTCGTCAGCTGCAATTTTTGCGGCGTTCACGTATTATTACATACGCTCCACTCCTCAAAATTTTGCTTCCTCGACCTACTCGCTTCTAACAATTTTATTATTGGATTTAAATCAACATCTGCTTCTGAAAATCGTTATAATGTTGAGAGTGGTTCTCTCAAAACTGGATAATGTGCTAGATGAATTCAACGCTTTATTAATTTTGTCTAGCTTCAATGCCTAGATTTTTGTGTCGTTTCACTTCTTCAGTTGAAGTTACCACTTCGCCTTTTGAAGCGTAAGCGCCTGCAAATCTGAACAAGGCATTTCCGCCTTTCATTTTTGGATAAGTCCTCGACCGATTAGTATCTCTCAGCTCCACGTGTCGCCACGCTTCCACCCGAGACCTATCAACCTCATCATCTCTAAGGGGTCTTACTTACTTGACGTAATGGGAAATCTCATCTTGAGGGGGGCTTC
>NZ_WMKZ01000039.1 GCF_019024285.1 Alkalihalobacterium elongatum | reverse complement strand
ACCGCCGTATACGGATCCGTACGTACGGTGGTGTGAGAGGTCGGATAATCAATTAATGATTATCCTCCTACTCGATGATTTTTTTAAATTTAGTTGACAATGAAAATCATTTTCACTTATTATATAAGTGAAAATGATTTTCATTATTAATACCGTTGGAGGAATTGCTATGAACATGATGAATAGCGCTGTCCAAGGAGCTACTGCTGTTTGTAAGGAGAAAAACGGAAAGTACATAGTTGCAATTGAAAGAGAAGGAATTTTCCGAATGAAAGGTCTTTATTTAACAAAACTTTTTTCTTTTCCCTTTCGGATAGTAAAGCTTACAAAGGTCGGTTCACTGCTGTATGGAGTTGGTGAAAAAGGGGTGTTTCTTCGAAGTAGTGATGGTGGAAACACATGGAGTCATAAGTCCTTACCAACAACCTCAACGATTTGGAGTGTAGTTGGTAGCACTTATGGTATGGTCATTACTCATGGAAATAACTGTTTATATTTTTCATATGATTTTGGCTTAAATTGGAGTTCAATTACTCCATTTGAGAAATTAAGAAGAAATTCGCCAGCTATACGCTCATTATGTTTGTCAGGGCATTCCTTATTTATTGGTACGAAAATTCATCGACAATATGGAGGGGTTTGGAAACTAGATCTAAATAATTTAACGATGTCTTGGATCAAAAGGGAAAATGATTTTATGGTTTCATGCTTAATTGTTCATGAAAATCAGCTATTAGCTGCTGGGGGGACATGTAAAGGTTCAAAAGGAAAAATTCAATCTTGTTCCCTCCCTAAGAGTCATGATGAGTATTTTTGGAATTCCGTAAATCAAGTTAGCATGCAGGCGAGTTTTTTAGATGTGTCAGAAGATGACGGATTTATTTTTGCAACATCATCACAGGACAAAGAAGGTAACGCCACAGTTTCACGAGTTTATTTAGAACAAAATATTATTGTTCCTTGTAATGTCGTTAAGGGGCACGGTTGGAGAATTGCAAATGATCAACAAGATTATGTTGTAGCAGGTCATTATGAATTAAAGCATTCTACTCAAGCATATTACCCGAACAACAAAACAGCCAACAATAATAGTAATTTATCCTAAATTAATAGATTGAAAGGGGAATGTTAAAATGAGTGAAGTTCTACTTGTGTATGCTAGTATGTCAGGAAATACAGAGGCAATTGCGGATTTAATTGAAGAGGGGTTACAAGAAGAGAGTATGAATGTGACGAAGCTAGAGGTAATGGATTGTGATGCTGAACAGTTAAACGCATTTGATGCTATTATTTTAGGAGCCTATACATGGGGAGATGGCGAACTTCCTGACGAATTTTTAGATTTGTACGATGAAATGGCTGGGCTAGACTTAACAAATAAACAATTTGCAGTGTTTGGGTCTGGAGATACTGCATATGAAATTTTTTGTGGTGCTGTAGATTTATTAGAAGCTATGATTGAAGAAAGAAATGGTCAAATTGTACAGCCAGGACTTAAAATAGAGCTAGGACCAGATGGTGAAGAAGAAACGTGCAAAGGTTTTGGGAGAGAATTTGCAAAAAAAGTTAAATTAGAAACTAGTGTTTAAGTTTATATAGACGAATTATCGAATATTTTGTATAATTAAGTCGTATCTCAATGAATCGAATAGTTAATGAGCTTTAAGGTCACTCATATGGGTGTGAAAAGGGAAGTTGGTGTAATTCCAACACGGTCCCGCCACTGTAAGTACTAATACTCTTTAATAAACCACTGTCATACATGATGGGAAGGTAAAGAGTTATCATTGTACGAGTCAGGAGACCTGCCTTAAAGTATTGTGTAGCCTTCGCGGAAAAGGTAAGCAGTGTGATAAGATCTAACTCTTGAAAAAGAGTACCCTTTGTTCGAACTAGAACGACACATAAAGGAATGTTTTCAGCATCCAAGTGTCACAAGGCTGGTCTATTAAACTGAAACCAAAGCTCTCCTTTGAAGGGGAGCTTTTATTTTTTTACATACTTTTCCGTTCTGTAATTCTATCATTGAATACAAAAAGGATATATACAAAAAAAGGGGTTGGAGAAAATGAAAAAATGGTATATGTGGTTAGTTGCTGCATTACTGATTGTTGGGTTATTAACAGCATGTGGCACAGAAAACCAAGAAGAGCGACAATCAGATGAAGCACAGACTGAAGAAACAGAAGAGCAAACGACTGGTAGCGGGGAAGCTGCTGCTTTTCCGATAACAATTACTGATGCGTTTGAAAATGAAGTAACGTTAGAAGAAGAGCCTGAAAAGATTGTAACTTTAATTCCTAGTATTACAGAGACGGTTTTTGCACTTGATGCAGGTGACAAAATTGTAGGCAGAACAGATTGGTGTAACTTTCCCGAAGCTGTATTAGAGATTGAAACAGTAGGTGGAATGGATTTCGATGTGGAGAAAGTTATTTCTCTACAACCAGATGTGGTTTTAGCTCATGCTTCAGGAGCACATAGCTCAGCAGATGGCTTAGATCAATTAAGAAACTCAGGGATAAAAGTTGTAATTGTAAATGATGCAAAGCAACTTGAAGATGTTTATAAGAGCATTGAGATGATTGGGGAAGTAATAGGAAAGACCAATGAAGCAACAAATGTTATTGAAGATATGCAAAATAAAATAACTGAATTGGCAGCAAAGGCAGAAGAAATTCCTGAAGAAGATCGTGTTAATGTATGGGTTGAAGTCTCACCTGATTTATATACACCTGGTAAAGATACATTCTTAAATGAGCTACTCCAACTACTAAACGCAACAAATGTAACAGGTGATCAAGAAGGTTGGCCTCAATTCACAGAAGAAGATGTAGTAAGTATAAATCCAGATGTAATCATTACAACATATGGCTATTATATTGAAAACCCTAGTGAGGAAGTAAAAGGTAGATCGGCATGGAAAGATGTTAATGCAGTTGCTAATGATCGAATTTACGATGTAGAAAATGATACGGTAACACGTTCAGGACCTCGCCTAGCGGAAGGAATGGAACAACTTGCCAAATTTATTTACCCAGATGTTTTCGAAAACTAATATACTTGTAGGGTATATTTCAGCAATAGCATTTTTGTTTTTTTCTGTAGTAATAGGGATTGCAGTTGGAAGTGTACCTATACCTTTTCTTGATGTAGTTACAATATTAGGAAAAGAATGGATGGGGCTACCTTTGGCTACAGAAATTGATGTGATGTATATAAACATTGTGATGGAAATCCGTTTTCCGCGAGTATTATTAGCAATGTTCGTTGGAGGAGCCCTTGCATTAGCAGGGGCCGCTTTCCAAGGTTTTTTAAAAAATCCACTAGCCGATCCTTATACACTAGGAGTTTCTTCGGGTGCTGCAGTGGGTGCTGTGGCAGTTATGTTTTTTGGTATTACTCTACCATTTCTAGGTTTTTATACTTTACCTGTTATAAGTATTATTGCTGGCTTTTTTACTTTATTTTTAGTGATATTTTTTGCGCGTGCTCTTAATCGCTCAATGGCTGCACATACCGTTATATTAGTAGGTATTATACTCAGCTCTTTTTTAGGTTCATTTATTTCTTTAATGATTGCCTTAACAGGAGAAGAGCTAAGACAAATCATAGGCTGGTTAATGGGAAGCGTCTCTATGAGAGGTTGGAGCTATGTTTATTTAATTGCTCCGTTTTTCTTAGCAGGATTTTTGATTTTACTTTTTAATGCAAAAGAATTAAATGCACTAGCTTTTGGAGAAGAAACTGCTAAACATCTCGGTGTTAATATTCAAGCTCGAAAAATGATGATTTTATTTGGAGCAGCTTTGTTAACTGGATCAGCTGTAGCAGTCTCTGGGACGATCGGTTTTGTCGGTTTGGTTATTCCTCATCTAACTAGGTTAATATGGGGACCAGATCATCGCCATCTATTACCGCTATCTGTTTTAATTGGTGGAGGATTTCTAGTACTTACTGATTTAGTAGCACGTACATTAATTGCTCCAACCGAGTTACCTATTGGAGTCATCACGGCTCTTGTCGGTGGTCCAGTCTTTGCTATCATCTTAATCAGACAACGACATAGATTATAATACTTCATGGATGGAGTGAAATGCGATGATGTTACAAGTAAACGACATTAGTGGAGGATATGGAAATGTCAATATAATTAAAGACGTTTCATTCTCTGTTTCCAAAGGAGAAATCTTTGGTGTCCTTGGCCCAAACGGTAGTGGGAAAACGACATTATTAAAGATGGTTAGTGGGCTGATTTCTACACAATCAGGGGAAATCATTCTTGAGGATAAAAATATATTAGCATATGCCTCAAAAGAATTAGCTAGACAGATGGCAGTATTACCTCAACAATCAGATACATCTTTTTCCTACACGGTTGAAGAGGTTGTGCAGTTAGGACGTTACCCGCATCAAAAAGGGTGGTTTCAAGTTGGAAATAAGAAAGACAAACAAATTGTCGATGAGGCGATGGAATTAACAGGAATTTATCGATTTAAAGATATTCCTTTGCATTCTTTAAGCGGTGGTGAACGGCAGCGTGTCATGCTGGCACGTGCTCTAGCACAAGAACCAAAAATACTACTTCTAGATGAACCTACTAATCACCTCGACATCTCGTACCAAATGAGTTTGCTAGACTCATTGAAACAGTGGTCAAAGGAAAAAGGTTTAACGGTTATTGCGATTTTACATGATTTAAATATGGCAAGTTTGTATTGTGATCGTATATTACTTCTTGATGAGGGAAGAGTTAGCGCACTTGACCGTCCAGCACATGTTATGAATGAAAAAAGGTTACAAGAAGTGTATAAAGCTAAAGTGGGTAGAAGAGAACATCCATCTGTTCCTAGTCCACTTATTACACTTCAGCCCAAGCAATGTTTATCAACCGAGCGGTCGCTCATAAATCGATTAAAAATTGAAAGAAACCGAGAATATATAAACATTTCGAGTCCTATTCCACTTAAAACCTACTCTTCAGCTGTCATTGGTGCAGGGTTTGGCTGGAACTCAACATTTATAAACCGTCATGTTCATAAAGATTATAACTGTGATTGTGCTGAAAGTGAGTACAAACAATATTTGAGTAATCTCGGAATTGATTATGAAGGTGCTGTAGGAATGATGACCGCTGCCATTTTAGAGGATGGCTCTTTTAAAACGTATTCGACAGATGAATTCACTGTTTTCGTTGTTGTAACTGCTGGTGTTTCAAATGCAGTAGATGCCTCAATGGCGTATTTGCAAAAGAATGCTTTGCAAACAGTTGGAACAATTAATACGTGGATATTTATAGAAGGTCATTTATCTGATGCTGCTTTCGTTCAGGCCGTGATGACTTCAACGGAAGCCAAAGCAAAAGCACTATTTGATCAGAATATTAAAGATCCTCAAACAGATACTCTTGCTACTGGAACCTCTACTGACAGTATTATGGTTGCTGCTTCACAAACAGGAAATGAACAGCCTTATGCAGGAACAATTACGTCATTAGGAAAGACAATTGCAAGAGCGGTGCATGAAGCGACATATGAGGCCGTAAAAAGGAACAAAGAAAGAAGGAGAGTTCAATGAGCTTTGTTATTTACAATTTGATTGCACTTTCCTTAGCTGTAGTGATTGATCGAATAATAGGAGATCCTCGAAATATTCCACACCCAGTCGTCGGAATAGGGAAGATGATCTCTTTTTTTGAAAGAAAGCTAAACGGTGGGAAAAAGAAAAGAGTAAAGGGTTTTTTCTTTTTACAAACTATTGTTATAGGAGTATTTCTTACTACAGTTGTTCTAATTATCCTAGCCTATTTCATTCATCCTTTTGTTGGTGTCATCGTTGAAGCGATTATCATTTCATTTGCAATTGCTCAGCGTAGCTTAAAAGAGGCAGCGGAAGAAGTATTTAAACCTTTAGAGGCAGGTAATATTCAAGAAGCGCGATTAAAGTTATCTTATATTGTTGGAAGAGATACTGAAAGTCTTTCTGAGTCTGAAATCATTCGTGGAACCGTTGAAACCGTAGCTGAAAATACTAGTGATGGAGTAACTGCGCCACTTTTCTTTGCCCTAATAGGTGGAGCACCACTTGCGATGCTTTATAGGGCTGTAAATACGTGTGATTCAATGGTTGGTTATAAAAATGAAAAGTATATTGATTTTGGATGGGCGTCAGCCAAGTTCGATGATGTATTAAACTATATTCCGAGTAGGTTAACTGGTATACTTATGATTTTGTGTAGTCGTAGCTTCGCAAGTCAGAAAAAATCGAAATGTTTTCGAATATTATGGACAGATGCGAAAAAACATCCAAGTCCAAACAGTGGGTGGGGTGAAGCCGCTGTTGCTAGTTTGCTAGGGATACAACTAGGTGGACAAAATCAATATAAAGGTGTTATGTCTAATCGTGCAAAAATGGGTATTCCAACTATGCCAATTTCCTCTTTACATATAAAGCAAGCGATTCAAATCATGCATAATACCGTTGTTTCTTTTGTGTTAACGCTTTGGTTGATTGGAGGTATTTTATTATGGTTTTACCTAATCATGGTGCAAACCCACAATACTTTGTAAATGCGCTAGGTTTACAATTGAAAGAAAATTCGATTGACTTTAGCGAAAACGTAAATCCATTAGGTGTGCCTAAAGCTGTCCTACAAAAATGGGAGGGTTATGGCCGAACCATTCATTCGTATCCTGATCCTTATGCCTCTAAATTACGAGAAAAGTTAGCTTTGCAAAATAACATATCTAAAGATCAGTTATTAATTGGTAATGGTGCAGCTGAACTTATTTTATTAATTGCAAACTATTTTCGTAAAAAGAAAATACTTGTCGTAGAACCGACGTTTTCAGAATATCGAGAGGCTTGTGTTGCCTATGAATGTGAAGTTATAAGGTTTCAACTATTTCACGATGAAAACTGGCATGTTAATTTGGAAGGTCTGTTAGAAGCAATAAAAGATGTTGATGCTATGTTCTTGTGCCAGCCAAATAATCCTACGGGTACGATGCTAGATCAGGCTATTCTACTCAAGTTAATACAGAGGGCAAAAGAAAAGGATGTAACTGTCGTTATTGATGAAGCCTTTTATGACTTTAGTGATAAGGAAGTAAGTATTCTCCCTTACATAAATGATCTTCAAAATATTATTGTATTAAGGTCATTAACGAAAATGTACGCGATCCCATCGCTTAGATTAGGTTACTTAATTTCAAATGATGAGGTAGTTAATAAACTTAAAAAATTTCAGCAACCATGGAGTGTCAATGGTATTGCGCAACAAGTTGGACTTGAGTGTATAAGTGACGAACAGCACGTCATTAGGACGAGGACCTTTATTAGGTCAGAAAGAGAATGGTTGTTTCATGTTTTAACCCAGGTAGGCTATGAAGTGTCACCATCTGTTGTAAACTTTTATCTATTAAAACCCAAGGGGTCAAACGAAGATTTAAAACCGCTAATTATTTTTATGATTGAAAATGGTATTATACCTCGGCACACTTATAACTTCTTAGGTCTAGAAGGAAAGTATATTCGTTTAGCTATAAAGACGCGCGCTGAAAATGACATGCTGTTAAATGTGTTAGGAAGGTGGATACAGTAATGATCATTTTTATTACTGGGGGAGTGCGAAGCGGTAAGAGTACATTTGCCTTACAAGTAGCAGAGAGAAAAGTGGAGAAAAGCGGTGTTATTCATTATATTGCAACGAGTACACGAAGTGATATTGAAATGGATGATCGTATTAATAGGCATATTGAAGAACGCCAAATGCGGGATAAGCGTTATGTGACTCATGAAAAAAGCACCCATATCGAAAAGTTAATGGTTCATTTTAAAGAGGGCGATGCTGTCATTTTAGATTGTTTAACAGGTCTGGTCACAGCAGAGTTTTTTTGTAGTATTGACCAAGGGATAGAGCTATGGAAGGAGTCTTTATTTCAACAACAACTACTTGAGCGTCTTTCAGATACTTTTATGGTGATGCAACAAAGTCCAATTCCGTGTATTGTTGTAACCAATGAATTATTTGATGATATTATACCCAATGATAAAAGTACAATTGCTTATTTAAAGTTAATGGGGCGTATTCATCAGAAAATTGTGTCCATATGCACTCAAGCATACTTAGTGGAAGCTGGAATTCCGCTATTGAAAAAGGATGTGGAAGTAAGATGAAGGGAATTATGCTCCAAGGAACAGGTTCAGACGTTGGTAAAAGTGTTCTAGTCACTGCGCTGTGTCGAATACTTGCTCGTAAGAATAGAAAAGTGACTCCATTTAAATCGCAGAACATGTCTAATAACTCTTATGTTACTGTTGATGGGAAAGAAATTGGTAGAGCGCAAGGAGTACAAGCAGAAGCTGCTAAAACGGAAGCCAATGTTTATATGAATCCAATTTTACTAAAACCGCGTAGCACGATGGATTCTGAAGTTGTTCTGTTCGGAGAAGTGTACTCAACTTATTCAGGACGAAGCTACCGCGAACACTTTTACAAAAAGGGAATTGAAGCGATTAAAAAAGCATTAACAGAGCTTGCAAAAAGACATGAATATGTAGTAATTGAAGGAGCAGGCAGTCCTGTCGAGGTTAATCTAAATGATCGTGAGCTTGTAAATATGAAGGTGGCACAAGTAGCAGATGTTCCAGTTATTTTAATTGCTGATATTGAAAGAGGCGGTGTGTTTGCTAGTGTTGTTGGTACGCTTCAGCTACTATCTAATGAAGATAGAAAGCGTGTTAAAGGAATTATTATTAATAAGTTTCGTGGTGATAGTAGTCTATTTACGGACGGTGTTTCATGGATCGAAGCATACACAGGGGTTAAAGTTGTTGGTGTCATTCCTTATTATGATCACATTTCAATCGAAGGAGAAGATTCCCTTTCAATTCAAAATAGCCTAATTAAAGAAGGTAAAAAAGGTGATAACGGTTTAGACATAGCTATTATCACTTTACCGTATGTTTCAAACTATACCGACCTAGAACCACTTGCAGCTGAAAAGGATGTTTACTTACGTTTTGTAAAAAACAAAACAGAGTTTGGAAATCCTGATGCCGTTATTATTCCAGGGACCAAAAGTACATTTCATGACTTGAAGTATCTTAAAGATAACGGTCTTGATATCATCCTGCAGAAGTATGTAGAAGCTGGAGGAACGCTTGTTGGACTTTGTGGCGGGTATCAAATGCTTGGAGAGCTGTTGATTGATGAAGCAGGTACGGATACTGACCTTGTTGGTAATAAGATGAAAGGTCTTAATATAGCACCTCTTAAGACTTATTTTAATGAAAAAAAATTGACGATACGTTCAGAAGGAAAACTTGGGTCCGAACGGTGGAATTGTAGTAAGAAGATTTCAGGGTTTGAAATTCATCTGGGGAGAACATTGACTACGGCAGAAGATGTTGAACCTTTTCTAATGATTGAAAACCGACCAGAAGGTGTTTGTCTACATGAGGGAAAAGTAATAGGTACTTATTTACATCATTTGTTCCATAATGATGAATGGCGTGCTTCTTGGTTAAATCGAATAAGAAAAGATCGAGGAATGCAACAATGTGCAGTGCTTAATTTAGCGGAAGTTAGAGATCAAGGTTATGAAAAGTTGGCTGACCATGTAGAAACATATCTTGATATCGACTATATCCTCGATGTAATTGAAAGTTGGAAGGGCAATGGACAGCAATCGTAAAAGTAGTATGTTCGACGGTCTCATTTTGGCATTACAGTTGTTAACAACTATACCTATTAGAAAAGAAGTTCCTTGGACAAAGCAAACAGCTTCTATATCTGTTGCCTTATACCCATTTATTGGTCTAATTGTTGGTAGTATTACTATGGGCATATCATTATTATTTGTTGAATGGCTCTCACTCCCAACAGCTGTTAGTAGTCTATTTCTATTATTATGTATTGTTTCCTTAACTGGAGGTCTTCATCTTGATGGTTGGATGGATGTGAGTGACGGATTTTTTTCAAGACAGGAAAAAGATCGAAAACTTGAGATTATGAAAGATTCCCGAGTCGGAGCTTTTGCTGTTCTATCTTTATTCTTTTTACTTGCTGGAAAGTATATTTTTATTTTTCAAGTATTAGAAATTACCGAACAGTATTGGTTTTATTTTTTTATAATTCCATTTTTTTCTAGGTGGATGTTGGGGAGTTCTTTGCTAATAGGAAATCCAGCTAGAAAAGAGGGGATGGCATATTCTGTTCAACAGAGCGTAATTCCACGAACAAAGTTTAGTTTTCTTATTTGGGGGCCACTTATCCTACTCTGTGTCTATATTGTTTTACCAGATTTCTTTATAGCTGCAATAATATTAAAGGTAATATCAATTATTATTCTAATAGTAAGTTTTTCTTTTTTTAATAAACAGTTTGGAGGAATTACGGGAGATACATTAGGTACATTGGTTGAAGGGGGAGAGGGCATTCTATGGCTCGTTGCATGGCTGTTACTCTTTTACGACATAGTTTAACTGATTATAATGAGCAAAAGAAATATTTAGGTTGGACGGATATACCTATTAATGAAAAAGGTAAGAAACTACTACAGTCATTACAGCAAAAGTATAGTTATCCTAAAGGGGACGTTATCATTTCTAGTGATTTGATAAGGTGTGTAACTACAGCTGAAATACTTTATCCTAATACGCCTATTGTAAAGGATGTAAGATTGAGAGAATTCAATTTCGGTGATTGGGAAGGTCAAACCTACGAGCAATTAAAAGAAAATCCTTTATATAGGAGTTGGCTAGATAATGTTAATCAGACGAAACCTCCTAAAGGTGAGACATTTTCTTATTTTCAAACTAGAGTTATGAAGAGTTGGGAGAAGTTAATAAACGATGCTGTTGACCAACAATTCCAACATGTGATAATCGTAAGCCACGGTGGCCCTATTCGCTTACTTCTTTCACAATTATTTCCTACAAAAAAAAACTTTTGGGAATGGAGTATTAATTACGGTCAAGGATATACATTGGCTAATGATGTTGACGGATTGAGGAGGGGTGAGCAGTGGAATTTATTACAGGAGGCGCCTTTCATGGCAAAGGAAGCTGGGTATATTCGAATTATAAAATAGACCATGTAGATGAATTTGTTTGTTATAATGGGTATGAAAATGATGGTATCATTCAAGATCTTTATAAACTGCCCAATCGACAGCTATGCGTCATAACTGGGATGGAAATGATCATTAAGCGCATTCTTTATGAACCTAAAGGCCGATCACAATTCAATCAGCTTTTAGAGCAATGGCTTGAATGGGAGCAGCTTCGCGAGGATCGTATGCTAATACTAGTTGGCAGTGATATTGGGAAAGGGATAGTACCTATCAAAAAAGAAGATCGACAGTGGCGTGATTTAGTTGGTTGGTGTTACCAAGATATTGTAAAACACTCTAACAAAGTATATCGAGTTTGGTATGGTATTTCAGAACAATTAAAATAATGGAGGAATGTATAATGCGTTTGTATACACGTACAGGAGACGAAGGAAAGACAAGTGTTATTGGTGGCCGATTAACAAAAGATGACACCCGAGTAATTGCTTATGGTACAACTGATGAATTGAATTCTTTTGTTGGGCAGGCGATTACACAGCTTGACTCTGACGTTTTTGCGGATATTATTAATGAACTGGTAAAAATTCAACACGAGTTATTTGATTGTGGTGGAGACCTAGCAATGCTGGAAGCAACTGAAGCTCGTCCTTTTAAGGCAAAGGATGAAATGGTAACGTTCCTAGAAGAACGTATTGATGAATATATAAAGGAAGCACCAGAACTTGAGCGGTTTATTCTTCCTGGTGGGTCTCCAGCAGCGGCAACTATCCATGTTTGCAGAACCGTAACAAGACGAGCTGAACGTTATGTTTCACGTTTACAACGAGAGTCTGAAACAAACCCTGTTGTATTAAAATATTTAAACCGTTTATCGGATTATTTCTTTGCGATTGCTCGTGTTATCAATCATCGTTTAGGTGTAAAAGATGTTGAATACGAGCGTAGTGCTATCGTCTTTCGAGAAGGCAAACGGAAAGAAAAATAATAGAACGTACGAAACACGTCGAAAATTGACGTGTTTTTTTATTAGGAAATTTGAAAAAAACGAAACATTTTAATGGTAAAATACGTCTTATAATTAGAAAAAAAAATTATTTTATATTTTTGTTCATTTCCATAAATATCCTACATACATTAACGATGGGAATGTTACAAAAGGGGGAGTAAGGTTGAAAAGATACTGGGTCTATTTTGTTGTTTTATTTAGTTTTTGTTTCTTTTCTGCTTCAGTTGCTGCTGCAGAAGAAAAAAGTTCGAGGCACCATGGACTAGTAAGTAGCGAAGTAGAATATTATAAAAAGCCAATAAAGTGGGAAGTAACATTAATTGATGAGCGCACAGATGAACAGCAGTCGATCTTGTTGAATGATTTTGGTTATATACCTAATCTAGAATTAGATGGGGTGGCTTTGGCACAATTTGCTGCAAAATTGGCTCGAACCATCGACCAGCCGATGCGTAACCCAACAATTGATTTAAATGGTAATATTATATCAGGACAAAACCAAGTCATTTTATCTGAGAAAGAACTAGTCTCAAAAGTTCAACAATTAGATTACCGGGATCGAGAAGTTATTCTCCCAATCTACGAAAAGGAACCGAACGTTTCTGAAGATCAATTAGCTAACATATTAGATGTTTCCATTGGGTCTTTCTCTACTCACTTTAATCCAAGTGTAGAAGGTCGTTCCGTAAATATAAAACTATCAGCAGAAGCCATCCAGCATTATGTATTAGGTCCAGGTGATCAGTTTTCATTTAATAATGTTGTAGGTCAACGAACGGTTGAAAGAGGCTATCGAGAAGCAAAAGAAATAGTTAATGAGGAATTCGTTATGGGGATCGGCGGGGGAATTTGTCAAACCTCATCAACATTATTCAATGCCATTGATGCTGCAGGACTAGAGGTAGTCGAGAGGTATACTCATTCTAGAGAAATCGGTTATGTTCCCGCAAACCGAGATGCAACTGTTTCATGGGGAGGGCCTGATTTTGTTTTCACAAATCCTTACAATTTTCCAGTCCTATTAAAAACGAATGTCTCTTTAAGTTCTGGGAAAATAACAGTTGAAGTCTTCTCATCACAAAATAAAGAACAGTTAATTGCTTCAATACAATAAAAAAAGTTACTAAAAAGGAAATGGAAAAGAAGCTAACTAAGCAATTAGACTCTCGGTAAGGTGAGAGTACCAACATGCTAGATAGCTTCTTTTTGTGCTGTAATGTTTTGTTGGTAACGTTAAACTTAATTTCTTTTATTAAATTAGCAAGCTGAACTTTTCCAATTTGGAATAACGTTTCCACTGTTTTCTAATACTAAGACAAAACTATAGTTGTTAAGGCTAGGAGAAGTGCTATGTTTTTAAAATGGTTAACAAGACAAATGCATAATAGTCAAAAACAGCAGGAAACGCTTATGTCCGTTCTATATACATTCAAAAAGTCTACGGACTTTCGTATGTATGAACATCAAAGTAATGAAGTTCCGTATAAGGTCATGTTTTTTTCCACACTAGTCGATCCAGATCGATTGCATAAGGACGTACTTCCTTACATTAATAAGTACATTACCGATGGGCTAGAAGTACTCAAAGATAAATTACCTATTGAAGAGGTAACAATTACAAGTGACGTAAAAGAAATAAAAACCAAAGTCTTACAAGGATACATCCTCGTTCAACTTTTGGCAGATAAGAATAAATGTATGCTTATTGAAGCAAGTGTTAACTTTGAACGAGATGTAGGTATGCCAGAACTTGAATTTACTGTTACCGGTCCACAAGAATCATTTATCGAGTCTTTAGATACAAATATTAATTTAATTCGTAAACGATTACCGCTGCCAAACCTTCAAATAAAAGAGCTTGAGGTAGGGAAAATAACCAAAACAAAAGTAGCTGTACTGTTCATAGAAGGAATTGCAGATCAAGAAAATGTTAGAACAATGGTGCAAAGACTAGAAGATATTGAATTTGATCAAATTTTGGATAGTACAATGATCAATCAAATGGTATCAGATAGTACGCTATCTATTTTTCCGCAGTATGTTAATACAGAAAGACCAGACCGGGTGTCTGGTGCATTGACTGAAGGTAAAGTAGTCGTTATGAGTGATAACTCTCCAGAAGCTTTTTTCGGTCCAACGACACTCATAGAATTTTTCTCATCACTAGAAGATTATTACTTACCTTGGCATATTGCATCATTTGTAAGAATTCTTCGCTTTTTTGCAGTAACTTTTTCTATACTTGCTGCTCCCGTTTATATTGCGGTCATTACTTTTCATTATGAATTGATCCCAAAAGATTTGCTGGCAACGATTATTGCGTCACGAAGCAATATTCCGTTCCCGCCGATCATTGAAGCATTATTTTTAGAGTTTACAATTGAACTTTTACGCGAAGCAGGGGCTAGACTACCGACAAAAGTCGGTCAAACGATTGGTATTGTTGGAGGAATCGTAATTGGACAAGCATCAGTAGAAGCAGGTTTAACGAGTAATATCTTATTAATCATTGTCGCTCTGTCTGCATTAGCATCTTTCACAACACCCGTATATCAAATGGGTAACACGATAAGAATTATACGCTTTCCCATAATGATTTTTGCTGCATTTTTGGGCGGGGTTGGGATCGTTATTTGTTTACTCTTTACTGCTGCGCATTTAATTCGCTTAACCTCTTTAGGTAGACCATATTTAGAACCCGTTTATCCACTCCGATTAAGAGATTGGAAAGATGCGTTTTTTAGATTGCCTTTTACATTCTTTTCTTCACGTCCCGTCATGATGAGGCCCAAAGACACAAAACGATTTAACGCATCAAGAGTAAAGAGAACGAAGGACATTGACGAATAGTATTTCGATTGATAAAAAGGAGGTGATGTAGATGAATCCCCCAAAAGTAAAAGAAAATGTTCAAGTTTCTTCTTATCTAGTATTTTTTATTATCCATGCAATGCAAATCGGTGTCGGTATCCTAGGATATCAACGGATTGTTGTTAAAACAGCTGGATTTGATGGATGGATTGCAGTCGTCATAGCAGGAATTGTTGTCCATCTACTGATTTGGATGATCTATAAAATATTAAATAATAGTGGCGGTGACATCGTCTACGTTCACCAACAATTGTTTGGTAAATGGTTTGGTGGTCTTTTAAGTGTTTTATTAATTATGTACTTTTTAGGTCTAGCTATAGTGGTACTGCGAACGTTTATTGAAGTCATTCAAGTATGGATGTTTGCTGAAATTCCAGCATGGTTTTTTACAACTATTGCAGTGTTGTTACTTTGGTATTTAATAAGTGGTGGTTTTCGCGCTGTCGTAGGGATGGCTGTTATTAGTGTTTTTATTCCAATACCGTTATTCCTACTATTAATCCTGCCCCTTGAATTTGCCAATATCATAAATTTATTACCGATTTGGAGGAGTTCTGTTGGGGAGATGTTAATTGGTGCAAAAGATACAACCTTATCGTTTTTAGGGTTTGAATTGTTATTAATGTATTACCCATTTTTAAAGAATAGTAAAGATTCACAAAGATGGGCCCAACTCGGAGCACTTTATACGACGTTTATTTATACGATCTTAATGATTATTAGCTTAGTCTTTTATAGTGAGGAGCAATTAAACCGAACGATTTGGGCCACTTTAACTTTATATAAAATTGTAGAGCTCCCATTTATTGAACGATTTGAATATATAAGCATTTCGTTATGGATGATTATTGTTGCACCTAATATTGCATTAGCTATATGGGCTGTAACAAGAGGATGTAAACGTCTTTTCAATATTCAGCAAAAGAAATTATTACTACCAGTTTTACTTCTATTAGCAGTCATGACAGCTATGGTAGAAGGCCGGGAAAATGTAAATCTGTTAAATGAATATTTCTCTATTATTGGATTTGGTGTTGTTTTTTTCTATATCCCCTTTTTATTCATTATCCAGCAACTTGTTTTGAAAGTGAGGAAAGATCAAAATGAACAAATGTAGATGGATCATCCTAACTTACATAATTCTCTTTATTCTAACAGGGTGTGTAGAAACAAATATTATCGAAGAGTTGTCATTGGTTCATGGTATGGCTTATGACGAAGTTGATGAAGATAAATTAGAATTAACTGCGGCTTTTCCAAACTTTGTTGAACAAGGAGAAGAAAGTGCACTGTTTTCTCAAGTATTAACAGGTATCGGTCGGACAACGAATGGGGCGATAGAACAAATAAATATGAAAAGTCAACGTCCGATCAAGCTTGGGCAGTCTCGGGTTTATATATTTAGTAATACGATTGCCGAAAGGGGAATTGAACATCTTGCAGATGCTTTATATAGAAATCCAGATGTCCCGAATCGCGTACAATTGGCTATTTCTGTTGGAAAGGCAAAAGATATTTTCACTACAGTCGATGAAAATGAGGATCGCGTTGGAGTATTTATACCTGATTTAATTGCCCACGTTCAAGAGAGGTCAATTCCACCTTCTAATTTACATTTATTTCTTTACAGTATGTACAATGATGGTAGAGATGCATACTTGCCACTAATTAAGGGTGAAGATGAGCTAAATGTAATTGGAACGGCTCTTTTCGATCATGATAAATATGTGGCTAGTATTAATTTGTCCGAGTCTTATATGTTAAGGTATTTAACTGTTAGAGGGAAACACGGTATCCAGCAACATTTAGTTACTCATGACGATGAAGATATAGTTGTATCTGTTGAAAATATAACATCAACATATAGAGTGACAATGGATGATACAGGCGAAATTCCAACATTTATTTATCATGTTAACGTAAAAGGGGAGATTACTGATAGTTCCGAACGTATTAATATCGATGATCCAGGTTTCATAGATGAACTGGAAAAAGAGATGGAGGAACAAAAGAAAGAAATGGCCGAAAGGTTAGTTGATATGTTTAAGGAATTAAAAATTGATCCATTAGGGCTTGGTGAGCAATACCGAAGTAGAACGAGGAATTGGGAACCAGAAAAGTGGGAAGAAATGTATCAAGATATCGATGTAGAATTTATCTTTAATGTAGTAATCGTCCATTCAGGGGCAATTGAATAAAATTATAATTTATTGTAATAAAAATGGGCAAGCCTCCATAATATAAAGATTGTGTGTGAACCTTTAAGGAAAATTAAGGAGGCAAGCATGGTAGACTATTTTAGACGAATATGGATTGCAGGAGCGATTACCGGTTTGGTCGGTATCTTATTCATAGGAACAATTCCTGCTTATGCACAAACAATAGAAGAAGAGTTAATCAATTCTTTAATATGGCCAACTGAAGGTGAAATTTCTGATCATTATGGAACTAGGGGCGGACGTCATTTTGGTATCGACATTGCTGCTCCTGAAGGAACTCCAATTGTATCGATTAAAGGTGGAACTGTTTCGAGGTCATACTACTCGGATACATATGGTAATGTCATTTTTGTTAAACATGACTCAGAGCTTGAAACGATCTATGCACACATGCATGAGCGGTATGTCAGTGAAGGAGATTTTGTAGAGCAAGGACAAGTTATCGGTACAGTTGGTAATACAGGACGTTCTTCAGGGAACCACCTGCATTTTGAAGTGCATGTAGGGGAATGGAACTTAAAGAAAACAAATTCAATCGATCCTTTACTAGTATTGAAAGATGAACAAAACTCACTAGTCGCCTTTGAAGATAAAGAGGAAGACATGGAAGAAGATTTTCAAGCAGTTTTATCTGCCAAGTATCAGCTAATAGATGATGAAGAACAGGTAGAGGAGCGCTTTACATATTTGGATACTAATATGACTACTAAGTTTCCACTTAAAAGTAGTGAAGAAATGCAGGAAGGAAAAAAATTCATTCATACAGTGGAAAAAGGGGACACGCTATGGAACTTAGCAAAGAAACATAGCGTAACTGTAAATCAGGTAAAAGAATGGAATAACTTAGAAAGTGAATTTATTCATGTTGATCAAGACCTAGTTTTGTTTATGCAAAGCGATGAGTTGACTCATGTCGTCCAAGCTGGGGAAACGTTACATCGCATTGCAGGTGAATATGATATTTCTATTGCAACTATTAAAGAAAATAATAAGCTAGAAAGCGATCTCATATTCCCAGGAGATGTTCTCCAAGTGACTAAATAAAAAAGAGAAGGCTGCTTAGTATGTGCCCCTTGTGAAATTGATGATGTTACACTTTATTTTGTAACTTAAACTTATCGAAGGGGTCAATTATTAAGTGTGCCTTCTCTAACATTTTATTAATTTTTATAGTTCAATTTTATTAGCAAGCATAATTTCATCAATAGAACGAATTGCATTAAGAACATCATCTGACAATGGTTTATCAACTGCTACCATCATGATGGCTTCACCGCCTGCTTCTTTACGTCCCACTTGCATTGTAGCAATATTTAATTCATGTTCAGCTAGTAATTGCCCCATTTTTCCTATTACACCTGGGCGGTCATTATGTTGGATATAAATAAGGTGACCAGCTGGGAAGAAATCTACGTTGAAGCCATTAATGCTTACGATGCGTGGACCATACTCTTTTACATATGTTCCTTTAAGTTCAAATGTACGATCCTCACCGTGTACGATCGCATGAATGATATTAGCATAGCCATAAGCATTATTTAAGTATTTTTCACCAAATACAATTCCACGCTCTTTAGCTATTAAAGAGGCATTGATATCATTTACTGGAGCATCAACACGAGCGGAAAGGAAGCCAGCCATCAGACTTCGAGTTGTAATCGAGGTTTCTAGATCTACCACTTCACCACCATAAAAAACTTCAATTTCTTGAACGGGTGTTTTCATACATTGTGACAATACATTTCCCATCGTTTTCGTTAAGTCATAATAAGGCTTAATTTTATCATAAACTTCTTTAGACAGAGTAGGAAGGTTAATAGAATTACTCACTGGATTACCTTCTAGGAAATGGATCACTTCTTCTGAAACTTGTGAAGCAACATTTAGTTGAGCTTCTTTAGTTGATGCAGCAATGTGTGGGGTCGCAATTACATTATCGAGCTCAATCAAAGCATTATCGACTGCAGGCTCTTCCTCGAATACATCAAGAGCAGCACCTGCTACATGACCAGTTTCTAGATAATGTTTTAGTGCAATCTCATCTATAATTCCGCCACGAGCACAGTTTATTAAGTAAACACCTTTTTTAGTTTTGCCGATATTCTCCATTCCTAAAATACCTTTAGTATCTTTTGTTAGAGGAGTATGGACTGTAATAATATCTGAATTCTCTAGAACCTCTTCAAGGGTTGCTGGGACAACACCTAGTTTTTCCGCCCGAGCTTTTGTTAGGAATGGATCGAACACCAGCGGTTTCATTTCAAAGGCTTTTGCACGTTTTGCCAGCTGTGAGCCAATTCGCCCAAAACCAACAATTCCAAGCGTTTTTCCTCGTAGTTCGGTTCCTTGGAAAGCTTTTCTATTCCATTGTCCAGATTTAATAGATTGGTTCGCTTGGGGGATTTTCCTTGCAATAGCACAAATCATTGCAAATGTATGCTCTGCTGTTGAAATTGTATTACCGTCTGGAGCATTGACAACAACCACACCAGCTTTGGTAGCAGCTTCGATATCAATATTATCGACACCAACACCAGCCCGAGCAATAATTTTTAAGTTTGACATTTTAGCTATCAACTCAGCAGTAACAGTCGTTGCACTACGGACTAGAAGAGCATCAAAAATATGCAATTCATCTTCTACCTCGGCAACATTTTTCTGAATACAATTTACTCTGTTATTTTCTAGTAGTGGAAGTAGTCCTTCTTTACTCATAGAATCTGATACTAGGATATTATACATAGATTGACTCCCTTTCTTTTCAATTGGTTCTACAACAACTTGATGGATCACTCTCTCCATTCCTCTTTATTCATTGTTTTTATAAAAGGCATAATTAAACATTTTTTCTTATACGTTTAAAAAGCCTAATTAACAAACTGTTCTCGGCTCATTGAAAAGGGAATTAGTTTTATAGGAGATAAATTAAAAAAACCTCCTGGCCACACGACAAAATGTCGTGAGGGACGGTAGGTTGATTCCGTGGTGCCACCCTCATTCACATAGTCATTACAGAATATGCCTCAAGAGATTATTGTACTCAGAGATAACGGGTTACCCCAGATACTTCTAGTCAAATGATTTCAACTCGGAAGTGCTATCAGAAACGTTCCATACTAGTTCGTAGCTACCACTAGCTCTCTGAAAATTGGATGACATTTCGTATTCTTCGTCATTGTTATTTGAATTTTCGCCTCTAATTGTTTGATAATTTACCATATTGGCTTGTTTCTGTCAAATGGTATCTTCTTATTTTTAGAAAACATTCATAAAGTAAAAAGTAAGGAGGGAGATTATGCGAGCGTACACTGTTAAAAAAGGGGATACGATTAGAAAAGTAGCTGTTAAGTTTGGGATAAGACCTTTTGATTTACTGTTATTTAATCGCCATGTCATCCATGAAAATTCTTATATTTATCCTGGAGAAGTTTTAGAAATTCCAGAGATAAAAAAGGAATTAGCAAAAAAATATTCACCCTTTCAGTGTTTATGTGAATATGGCCCAGTCGATATGGAGATGGATGTTAACTTGTTACATGACAATTATCTCGACCTCATCTCTTCTGAATTTCTATCGATCGATACGATTGGGGAATCCGTTTTGTCTCACCCTATATTAAGCTTTAAGATTGGAAATGGAAAAAAGAAAATTTTCTATTCGGGTGGTTGGCATGCTAATGAGTGGTTAACGAGTAAATTTTTAATGACATTCATTAAAGAATTACTTGTTCATTATAAGAAAAAACAAAGATGGCATGGATACGAGTTAGAAAATCTTTTTAAACAAGTTACTTTATATATAGTTCCTTTAGTAAATCCTGATGGTGTTGAATTAGTCCAGCAAGGAATTTATTCAGAACATCCAATGTATAAGGAAGTACTCACGATAAATAAAGGATGTATGGAATTTAATCACTGGTCAAGTAATATTAGAGGGGTGGATCTCAATCATCAATGGCCAGCAGGATGGGAGATCGAAGCAGACGAAAGTCCTCAACAGCCATGGCCTAGGCATTATAGTGGTACCGCGCCTCTTACAGAACCTGAAGCTCGGGCAATTTATGATTTTACACGTTTACATGATTTTTCTCATGTATTAGCTTTTCATTCACAAGGGCAAGTTATTTATTGGGGATATCGAGGTTATGAACCACCAGAAAGTAAAGAAATGGTGGAACGCCTGTCATTAGTTAGCTCTTATGTACCAGTTCATACAGCTGAAAGTGACGGTGGATATAAAGATTGGTTTATTCAAGAAACGAGACGCCCAGGTTTTACAATAGAAGTTGGTGTAGGAACAAATCCACTCCCACTATCTTCATTTTCAGAGATTTGGTCAAACAATGTGTTACTTGCTTTAGAAGGCTTGATACTTTAGTGTGAAGCAGTTTTTTTTGAAAAACGAAGATGTTCCTCACTTTAATTGAGCTAAGCATTTGCTTGGCTCTTTTTTTGGTTCCTCTCTCAAAGAATGTTGCTCTTTGCTATTGGACCGTTAACCAAGGTATTAATCAATTTTTATGATATAGCACCACCCAACTTTTGTAATTAATGTTGCTAATTCGAAATAATATCGGTACAATTTATTCATATTCATTAGGAAAGCGTTTCATTTTTTATAGATTTAATAATAAATAGTAACCATTACAATTATTTAGGGGATATACAGTAAAGAAGGTGGAATCGTGGCAATACAGAAGGTCAAGCCAAAAAAGATTTACGAAATTGTTGCAGAACAATTATTAGATATGATTAAAAAGGGAGAAGTGAAGCCAGGTGAAAGGCTAGCTTCTGTTCAACAATTAGCTGAAGAATTTAATGTTGGTCGTTCTGCTATTCGGGAAGCATTAAGTGCACTAAAGGCAATGGGATATATAGAAATGCGTCAAGGAGAAGGAACGTTTGTAAATAAAGTAGACCTTGACTTAATTGGTAATATTATTCCAGGAGTTCAATTAATGCAAAAAGAAGATATGCGTGAACTTTTTGAAATAAGAAAAGTAATTGAAACTGGGGCAGCTGCACTTGCTGCAGTCAATCGTACTGAAGACGATTTAATAGAAATGGAAAAAGCACTTAATGAGATGCAGCAGGCTGAAGGTAATGGCACTATTGGAGAAAAGGCTGATGTAGATTTTCATAAATCTATTGTAAGTGCGACTAAAAATGAAATGTTATCTAAGCTAGTTGGGAACGTTTCGGATGTAATGCACCAGTCCATGAGAGAAGCTCGTAAGCTTTTACTATACTCTGAACAGCGTAAAATGAATCAGTTATATGAAGAGCATTTACGAATTTATGAGGCAATAAAAGTAAAAGACTCAAAAGCTGCTAACGATGCTATGATGGAACATATTGTAGGAGTGGAGAAAGGGCTATTTCCTAACTCGCATAAATAAGTACTAGCGGTCTATTATATAGAAAAGAGGGACTAATTTCCGAGTTAGTCTCCTTTTTTGTATGGATAATACACAGCGTTATTGTACAAGGTCGTAAGCTATTTGATAATTTTACCCTAGTTAAGAAGACCAAATACAAAAAAGTAAGAAAAGGCTGACAAGTTTATGTCAGCCTTTTCTTTATGTGACTATTCAAATTTTAAAGCGTCACCATCAAATGGCTCATCAGCAATTTTGATTGAGTCAGTAGGGCAACCTTCAAATGCATCATTCATATCGTCTAATAATACATCTGGAATTTCTACAATTCCTTGGTTGTCATCAAGTGTTACGAATGCAATCCCATCATCATCGTAATCGTAAATGTCTGGCGCAGCTGCTCCACAGGCACCACATGCGATACAAGTATCTTTGTCAACAATTGTGTATTTTGCCATAATAAATCCCTCCATGTAGGTTGTAAAATAAGCATTCCTTAATAAATCCCCTATGTATGATAAGATGTATCTAATCAAGTTTTGTGACTGTTGGTAAGGAATACAATTTCTAATATATATTGTATAGATGTTTGACCAACTTTTCAACAGTTAAATCCATTGAGAATACTTATCATATAAGGGGTCTCGCAGTTTATTTATTGCCGAATATCAAAAAAAATAAACCACATTGTTTTTGTGTTTTGTTATTATATAGTAGTACCCTAAAAATAAAATACAATAAAAAGTAGGGAAAGCGGTGCCAATAATTACTTTAATATTGTTATATTTAATTTCCCTTTTCAATGGAGATCGTTCGATAGCAGGTATATTTCACTTATTAAAAGGAAAACGTTCCTCCCAGACGATACAAGATGGACATTTGTATCAATGTTTATTTTTGTTTGGAGTTTTTCCGCGTTTAGTTCGAACTGATTTAGAAAAGGGATTAGAATACTTACTTAATAATCATTATATTAAACAAGAGAGTGAAATGACCTATAAAATAACAAAAAAGGGTCAGGAAATTTTACACGATAAACTTAAAGATGCTAATTATATATTTTACTTAAATGGATGGAAGCATAAAGATGTTGCTTCTATTTTTTGGAAAAGGCTTGTTCTTATGGTACAATCTCTATCATGTTTAACAGTTAATGACCATTATTTCTTTCCAGTAATTAATGATGAACAAGTAAAGTACTGGGTGAAAAAAAACTTTCCAAAACAAACGGTTAGACACCAATATAATAGAAGATTGTATGAGGAATTAATTACTGTATTAACTAAAATGTCTAAAGAAGAGGCAGAGCTTTTTACTTACAAATTAACTGGTTCAAACCGAATAGGGCTTACAAATGAACAGTTAGCCACGATATTAAAGAAAGAAAAATTGTTAATTGAACTGATACATTTATCGATTGTGCATAGAATACTTGAAGAACTACAGCTAAATCGTCAACAATATCCCATCCTAAAGACGTTTATTTCAGATATAAGTCTGACAATTCAAATGACGAATTCCACAAGACAAACGTATCACTTAGTAAAAAGAGGACTCTCAATTGAAGAAATTGCAGTCGTGAGGAATTTAAAAGTAAGCACAATTGAAGATCATGTCGTAGAAATTATGCTAGAAGATAAATCGGTAGAATTAGCTTCGTTTATTTCTAATAAAGAATTTGCTTTTATTTCAAAGGTTATTGTAACTAGTGATAATAAAAAATTGAGTGAATTAAAAAAACAACTCCCAGAGGAAATTAGTTTCTTCAAAATAAGGCTCGTATTAGCTAGGTTAGGAGAAAGATAAATGGAGTTAGAAAAAGCATTATATGAGCACTTTGGGTATAGATCATTTAGGCCTGGGCAGGAAGAAGTTATTCAATCAGTATTGAGTAATGAAAATGTTCTTGCAATGCTTCCTACTGGAACAGGAAAGTCGATATGTTTTCAATTACCAGCACTCTTATTACCAGGAACAGCTATTGTAGTTTCTCCGTTATTATCTTTAATGGAGGACCAAGTCCAACAACTCAAAAGTCAAGGGATAAAAAAAGTTGCTGCTATTAATAGCTTTCTTACCATATATGAAAGAAGGAAAGTGATTGAAGAATTAGACAGCTATGACATCGTTTATATTTCTCCAGAAAGTCTCATGTCTGAAAAGGTAATTGAAGCATTATCGTCGATATCTGTTTCGTTATTCGTCATTGACGAAGCACATTGTATCTCACAATGGGGTCACGATTTTCGAACAGATTACTTAAAGCTGGGAGAGTTATGGGAGCAGTTAGGGCAGCCTACGTGTTTAGCAATTACAGCAACAGCAACTAAGGAAGTTCAAAAGGATATTATAAAACAGCTGCGGTTACAACATGTCACTTCACACATATTTAGTGTACATCGTCCAAATATTGCCCTTCAAATTGAAAAATATGATGACGTGGATGAAAAGCTTAGTGAGTTATTGAATTGGGTTAAGATATTAAAAGGTCCAGGTCTAATTTATGTTTCCTCAAGAATATGGGCTGAAAATATTGCTGCCCGCCTACAAAATGAAGGAATAAATAAAGTTGCCTTTTATCATGGCGGTTTAGAAAATGACGACCGCTTATTAATACAGCAGCAATTTATTAATGATCAATTGGATATTATTTGCTGTACAAATGCATTTGGAATGGGGATTAACAAAAATAACGTGAGGTTTGTAATACATTTCCACTTTCCACAGCATATGGAAGCGTACTTACAAGAAATTGGCCGAGCGGGACGTGATGGGAAAAATAGTCTTGCACTTTTATTGTACTGTGAAAACGATCGACATTTACCACTATCCTTAATTGAAAGTGAACTTCCCCATGCTAGACAACTTTATGCAGTAAAAAATTATTTAGAAATGTTAGAATCAAGTGGACTGTTATTTACAAGTAATGATGTAATTCAAATTCAAGCCCAAATCGGTCTTACCGAAGGAGCTTGGAGGTTTTTATATTTTCACTTAGAGCGGCATAGCGTGATTAATAATGGGAATATTGATAAGCCAGCTCTTTTACATGCGATGAAGTTCATCGAGCATTTAATAGAGGTTAGACTTAACGAAAAAGTACAAAAAGTTGAAGGTATGATTGATTACATAAATAGTGATTCGTGTAGACGCATTCATTATTTGTCTTATTTTGAAGAAAAATTGCATGATAAGCCTGAACATTGCTGCGATCATTGTGGACTATCTCTAGAAAGTTACAGGATAAGTGAAAAAAAACAATCAAAGAACCAAACGGAATTTTTACCTTGGCAAGATGAATTAAAGCAAATATTTCATCAATAAATAAATTAGGATGTTGAGCATGAATAGGCAAGCAAAACTTATTCAAGATATGTCGGATCGTGATATATTATTAAACCTGTATATAACCCAGGCGATGATGTTAGTTATTGCTATGGTTCTCGGCTTTTTCTGGATCGATGATATTTCATCTTTTTGGGAATTGTTTATTTGGGATCCAGGCCAAATCTTTCTAATCGGTGGCGGTATTGCAGCTATTGTAATTATTATTGATTTACTATTTGATAAATATTTACCGAAGAAATGGGTAGACGATGGTGGTATTAATGAAAGGGTATTTGCAAAAAGAAATGTAGTTCATATTTTCTTTATAGCAGCTATTGTGGCTTTTAGTGAAGAAGTGTTATTTAGAGGAATACTGCAAACCCATATTGGTCTTATTCCAGCTAGTCTTTTATTTGCATTGATACATTTTCGATACCTTTCCAAAGTTCTCTTATTTACTATGGCAGTTGTGTTAAGTTTTGTACTAGGGCTTCTGTATGAGATAACAAATAATCTGTTAGTTCCTATATTTACCCATTTTCTTATCGACTTTGTCTTAGGACTTTTTATTATGCTTAAAGCTAAAAGGAAACATTCATAATGTATTTATGTAAATGGGGTGGTTATGTGGTGACAAATTCTTCAAATGATTACGAAAAAAAGCAAAAAACGCGATCACAGCGAAGAAAATATACGAGTGAAGAAGAAACACAGTCCTTACCGTCAAGAAGTGAATATCATAGAGAAAAGAAAGATAACAATCGTAAGTTTCAAGTTCGCTTTCCCCTTGTTCGTTTTTTGTTAGTCCTATTTTTACTTCTAGTTATCTTGGCGATATCATCACCAATTTGGTTACAAAACCTGTAACTCTATTAGTCTTAAAATTACGACCTCCCTCATACATATAGTATAAGACAAGGTGTATGAGGGAGGTCAAAATGGCTAAAAGAGAAATGATCAATAAACAAGATTATGTTTCTGATATGGGGTTAGTTCTAATAGAAACATTAATTGAACGAAAAATAACGGAGCAAACTGCAGAAAAGTACTTACAAAGAGCCACCTTTTCAACTTTGTTATGTTTAGGGCTCGGCGTTGTTTACATCCTTCTACAAGGAACTTCGCTAAATTTTTTAACCTTAATAACAAATGGGTTTGTTTATTTTTATATAGCATTGTTCCTAATTTGTTTAATCTTTATGAAGAATGCAAAGAAAAAGCTAGATAAAGCAGAAAAGGAATATGAGGAATTAAGATCAGAAGTGATTGATCGCCAAGAACAGCTTTGGGATACGAAAGAATTATGGACAAAACGACATGAATTATTTTCATTATTAAATAAAGAGTACAGTGTGAACTTATTCCATAAATAAGACAGAGGCTGACATAGTCAGCCTCTGTCTTATTTATATGGGTGGGAATTCATTGTTTTTATGACGTTTTTACACTCTCATAACATCTATCTATGAGTTTTTCATAGCTAGCGTTACTAACTTTAAAGAAGCTTTTACGCAGATAAAGAAGGGTGTCCAAATAACGCATTTTGGTTTCTACAATATTCAACCCCGTTAATTTGAATTAAATAGTGGTTATAGTCTTCAACCCTACCAAATGCAACTGTTTGCTTTGTTGCAGGGCAAAATACTTCAACTGGTAATCCGTACTTTATATTAAATTCAATATCTGCATTAGTTATCAGAGATTTATTTTTGAGTTTATGAAGTAACATTCTGTCCATCAGCTCCTTTCAGCAAGAATAAAATGAACATTTTGTAAGCGCTTACTTCAGTAATTAAAGTATATCATAAAAGACAGAATTTTCAATAATTGCATGAAAAATAAGACTATAGGCCCATATTTTACAAATATACTCGTTTGTTAATTACATTGGATTGTAACCACATAATCGATATCAATGCAAAAGCATAGCAATAGCTACAATCTTTAAAAAAGGCTCTCTTCTCAAAGATTGTTGCTCTAAGCTTTTGAACATAAATTAGCCAGATAGACAAATGAATTTGTCCATTAAGGCTTATTTATGTTCAAAAAACGGTCCAATAGCAACAAAGTTTACGAAAACAGCCTTAAAAAAAGAGCAAAAAAAAAAGAAAGCCGATTTTTTGGCTTTCTTCAAAGAGAGAAAAATAAGAGGTCATTTACATTTATTACTTTAACACGTATATGCACTAAAGTAAATATGCAATTATGAATTTTCAAAAATAAATACCAAGATACTAGTTACTGCTATTTTTCATATTGTAACAGTGTAAATGATTAAAAAACTATAAACTTCTAATTTTGTCACAATTCAAAATAAAAGGCAAGGGAAAAATGTGCTAATATGGTGGTGGGAGTAAAAAATAATGAGAGGTGAGGGGTAATGAGTGCAACTGCTCTAATCGCAGTATTAGGACTTACGAGTTTAATTGTTATTGTGTGTATTTCTATGGCGATCGCCTTCTACAAAGTAGCTGACGAAACTCAATAAAAAAATAATGTAGAAAAAGAAATGTATCGAAGAGGTTTGCTCTTAAATGTTCGATCCAAGTTTGTGTATTTGGGTGAACATTTAATTAGAGTAAATCTCTTCTTTTATATAACAGTTTTTTCTTTTTTATTATTATTTTGCCATAACGGGGTTATTTTTTTGTAAAATGGGTGTTTTTAAACTAAATTTGTTTTAATACAGGGGTTGCAAAAATACAGTTGTTATAATACAATGATCTTAACAAAGGATATAGGGGGAACAAAAAATGACACCAAGTACAGAGTTCTTTAGAAATTTACCACCAAAACAATGCACTGAATGTGGTGACGTTATTGATGAACAGCATGAATCTTATCTTCATCAATGTGACAAATGTTTACGTCATGAGGTAGAATAAAAGCTAATATAACAGCTTAATAGAAAGTCTTCATTTCACAGGGGAATTGAAATGAAGGCTTTTTATTGTTTTTTGGGGGGGACAAGGTTGTTTAAGAGAAGAAAATATTTATAAAACATCGGTCACCTATGGAATCAAATTCACAAAATAACTGACAAAATTATATATTTTAGGGTTGGAGGAAGCTCTGTGAATAAAAAACAAGTAATGCTAATCGGTAGTGTAGGTTTTCTCATCATTTTAACCATAGTTAATTATAATCAATTAAATAAAATTTCCAATCAGTTAGGGAATTTATCTCATTTGGAGAACACAGTCCAAGACATTTCGTATTCAATAGGTGATATTCATAACCAGGTGGGAGAAACGTTGTATGAGTTTACAGAAGAAAAACGTTGGGTAAGGAATAATTCCTATGAAGTGAAGGAAGTGAACGGTGATACAGAGCAAGTGGAAGTGCTTGTATCATGGGGATTGCGCGAACTTGAGGATGATGAAGAACTATACTTTTTATATCGTGAACAGGGCAAGAGTGATTGGCAAAAGCTTAAAGTTGAGGAAACAGGTAATCTAGATTATGAGGTTACTTTTACGTTATCGTTAAAGGAGAATTATGAATCTAGAATTCTAGCTGTATCAGATGAAGGTAAAAGAAGTGAAGACTTACAATACATTGCAATTTTTGATCAGCTTCAAGAAAGAATTTATAGTGATGTGTATGTGCTTTCTTACGGTAAGGATTTTGTTGACCTTCAGATTATGATGCAGCAAAGTTATAGAGACCAGATGTTTAGGTTAGATAGCGAGAAGTTAGAGATAAAGAGTGCAACAGCAAACCTATACGTTAATAATAAGTTAGTTAAGACAATTGACGTATTAGAAAAAGCGAATAAGCAAGTACATGATCAAATGTATGAGTACTCACAACGGTTAACCTTTGAAGAACAACCTGATCTGCCAGGTGATGTTCGTGTTGATTTAACAATTATTGATGGTCTAGGACTTGAATATAAAATAAATAGTTATGGTTACTAATAAGTAGTGGGGCTGACTTTTACAAGTCAGCTCTTTTTAGGCTTTTATGTAAATAATTACTCCGAAGAATAGGTTATGGTAATATTAATAAAAATGGATGCATGTGTATTTGTAATAGAAGGAAGGTAGAATTATGGCGAAACAACTTACTATCAACATCCCATATACAGCAGTAGATGATGCGATAGAAAAACTAAATATAGCAGGGATCTTTAATTTATATTACGAACAGCCTTTTGAAACGACTATAGAGGATAACGGTTATGGAATTGAGGTTAAGGACGATACCGATATTCAACTTCATATTATTGTTGAGGAAAATAATGATACAACCGAAGTTTCCCGTTTAGTGAGTGAAACTTTGAAAGTCTCTTCAGAAGAAATATCACAGGTGGACATTACGCTTGATTATACTCCTGTTCAGTTTGAGGATATTAAGCTAAAGAATGGCTGGACAATTTGTTATGATGAAAATGTAGGGGATAGTGAGCGAAAGATGATCTATTTAGATCCACAAGGTGCTTTTGGAACGGGTATCCATGAGACAACGCAAGACTGCCTACAAATTATTCTTGGTCATGAATTAGGTGGATTTAATGTTCTAGATATAGGAACAGGTTCTGGCGTTCTAGCTATTGCCGCAGCTGTAAAGGGAGCAAGTAACGTTACTGCAATTGATATTGAGCCAGTTGAAAGAGAAGTTTTACATCAAGCCAAATTGAATGATGTGACAAATATAAATGTACACCAAGCTGATGTTATAAAATCGGAGTATTCGTTCCCTGAACGAATTGATTGGACGATCATTAATATAGGTGCAGATGAAACGGTGAAAATTATTGAACAAGAACAGCTGTACAGGTATTCCAAATGTTTGTTGATTTCAGGGGTAGTGGAATGGAATGAAGAAAAAGTTAGTACATATCTACGTAATGTAGGCTTTGAGGTTTCTGAAAGGATCCAAACGAATGAATGGGTAACCGCATTATATTGCAAGGGCGTTTGAAAAGAGGTTTGAAATGATTTCGATAGAAACCCAACCAGTGGGGGACCAAATTTTGCAAGTTCGCTTCGGAACCAGTATTTCCCCAGAAATTAATGAACAAATTCGTACCTTTTGTATAACTTTAGAACACCTTAATTTAGGTGAAATAGTTGAGTGGGTCCCATCTTATACAACTGTGTCGATTTATTATGATCCCTTTAAAAGTACCTATGAGAATGTGCAACAAAAAGTCCATCAGGTAATTTATAAAATGAGGAGAGTGGAGTTACCACCGCGGAACATTATTACATTACCCGTCTGTTATGACGAAGAATTTGGACCAGATTTATTGGATGTAGCAAAATATAATAAATTATCTGTGGAGGAAGTAATTAAGCTTCACTGTAAGGAGAAATACTTAGTATATATGATTGGTTTCACACCTGGTTTTCCTTATTTAGGAGGTTTAAACCCAGCGATTGCAACACCAAGATTGGAAGTGCCAAGGCAGCTTGTAGAAAAGGGTTCGGTTGGAATTGCTGGAAGTCAAACAGGAGTTTATTCTTTGAGTTCACCAGGGGGTTGGAGAATTATTGGTCGCACACCAGTACCGTTATTTAATGATAAGTGCAGTCCACCATCATTATTAAATGCCGGTGATTTCTTGAGGTTTGAAAGTATAACAAAACAACAATATAGACAAATAGAAGAACAGGTGAAGCTTAATAAATATACCGTGTCCATTCATCATGAGGAGAGTGATGGAAATGAAACAAACAATAGACTTGAATAGTGATATTGGTGAGAGTTTTGGGGCTTATCAAATTGGAAATGATGCTGAAGTCATTAAGTACATTTCGTCGGCGAATATTGCATGTGGTTACCATGCGGGAGACCATAATGTTATGCATGAAACAATTAAACTAGCACTTAAACATGATGTTAGAATTGGTGCTCATCCAGGTCTTCCTGATCTAATCGGTTTTGGTCGCCGTGTCATACAAGTAGAACCAAAAGATGTTTATAACTTTATAATATATCAATTAGGTGCCATAGAGGGCTTTGCCAAACTTTATGATTCAAGCTTGTTTCATGTTAAGCCGCATGGTGCTCTATTTAATATGGCTTCTAAAGATATTGAACTAGCTAGAGCCATTGCAGAAGCGGTCTACGACTTTAACCCGCAGCTGCTTTTATATGGGCTTGCTGGTGGAAAACTTGTACAAGCTGGTATGGAACTCGGTCTTCAAGTGGTTGAAGAAGTATTTGCAGACCGTACATATCAAGCTGACGGTTCATTAACCCCTCGTACAGCTCCCAATGCGTTAATTACTGATTTTGATGAAGCGCTTGAACGAGTGTATAGAATGATTTTAAAAGGAGAAGTTGAAGCAACTGATGGTTCATCTATATCCATTAACGCACAAACGGTTTGTGTCCACGGTGACTCAAAACATGCGTTAGATTTTGTTAAACGAATTAAATTAGAACTTGAAAATCGAAACATTCAAATAAAACCTGTGGTGAAACATAGTGAAGACAGCTCAATTTAAGGTAACGAAACCTGGATTGTTTACAACAATACAAGATCTTGGCCGAAGAGGTTATCAGCGTTATGGTGTTGTTGTATCGGGAGTAATGGATAGTTATGCGTTTCAATTAGGGAACTTACTCGTTCATAACGACAGAAATGCAGCCGCAATAGAAATTACGATTGTAGGTCCTAGGCTCGAAATTTTAGATGATACGATTATTGCGATTACTGGTGCAGATTTAGAACCAGCTATTAATGACCAAGTTATTCCAATGTGGCAGCAGATCCGAGTAAGAAAAGGACAGGTTCTTTCATTTGGGCGATGTATTTCTGGGGCGAGAGCTTACGTGGCTGTTCGTGGTGGAATAGATGTGCCATCTGTATTGAAAAGCAAATCCACCTATGTTCGTGGAAATATGGGTGGTATTAAAGGTAGGGCTCTTCATAAGGGAGATATATTATTTAGGTGGAGAAAAGTCGAGGATAAAAACTCTAATTGGGTGAGTTCTCTTCACCCGTCTTTAATCCCTAAATATGAAGAAAAGAACATCATCCGTGTCATAAGAGGTCCAGAGTGGGACTCATTCTTACCCGAGGACCAGGAACGTTTCTTTAAGAGTGTATATACTGTTGGTCATCAATCTGATAGGATGGGATATCGGTTAACAGGATATTCTTTAACACATAAACAGGGTGCTGATATTTTATCTGATGTAATAACGTTTGGAACGGTGCAGGTTCCTAAAAGTGGTGAACCTATTATTATGATGGCTGATCGACAGACAACTGGTGGTTATACGAGAATTGCCCAAGTAATTGCTGTAGATTTGCGAAAGCTTGCCCAAATGAAACCCGGAGATCGTATCCTCTTCAAAGAAGAGTCTATTAAAGCTGCCCATCTAAGCTATATTCAACGTGAAAGGATACTCTTCATACTTAGTCAACTGTTTTAGTAGGCTACTTATTTTGAGCATTGAATCGGGACTTATCATGTGAAATGTAAATAAGAGCTTTCAGTTTGGAGTGTACAAATTTGGAATGAGATGACGAGAATATACTTTACTCGTTGGATTTCATTCCATTTTTATTAGGTTTTTTCTTCTGATTTTGTAACCTCTAGTAAATTTAAAGCGTTATATAAGTGAATTGAAGATTAATACAATGGTACCGTTTATTAACTTGATTCAAGTTTTGGGGGTAGTCTTATGAAGGATGAAGAATTATTAGCGAAGTCAAAAAATGGGGATGAGGATGCCTTTTACCAATTAATAAGCAAACATATTTCAACCGTTGAGAAATTTGCTTTTCAAATGGGAGTTCATCCTAATGATATACAAGATATTACACAAGAGACATTTTTAAAAGTGTATCGTTATTTGAATAACCATACTCACGGGAAATTTACGACGTGGCTTTATCAGATTACACTTAATGTTGTTAGGGATTTATATCGAAAAAAGAAAAGGCTTGCTCAAAAAGCAAAAGCTTACATGGCTGAGGCTGCAATAACCAATTCTCCAGATTTTGTTGATGATACAAATCTTTCTGAAGTTCACCAGGCGATACAAGATTTAAATGAGAAATATAAACTTCCAATTATACTTCATTATTTTCATGAATTGTCTTACCAGGAAATTGGAGATGTTTTAGGTGTAAGTGAAGGAGCGGTAAAAACAAGAATGCTACGAGGAAGAAAAATGTTAAAGGAACGATTAGAACAGGTAGGTGAATATGATGAGTGATCAAGAGTTTGAAAGATCGTTACAAAAATTAAAAAAGGTCTACGATCAAAAGTCAAATCAATCGTCTCCTGAAGAACTAATGAATTATATTAAAAGTAAAGAAAAGAGGAAGCTCCCGTTCTTAAAAAGAGTAAGGGGCTTGGGGATTGCTGCTAGTCTTGTTGTTGCTATTGGTATAGGAAGTATCCTCCTTTTGAGCCAAATGCCAGAAAACAGTGCTAGTGATGAGTTGGTCTCTGAAGATCAGAGAGGCTCTGAATTAATAACGTTTGAGGAAGGTGCTGTTCCGCCATCTATTAATCGTGACTCTCAAATCGTCGATACTCTTCTTATCGAGGGCCAGGAAGAGGAGATCCATTTAAAGTTATGGGCTGATGAACAACTTCGCTTCAGCACATATATTGACGAACGCTTTAATGTTGAGGGAGTTTCGGATGAAAAAGGGTACAAGGCTAGTGTGTACGCTAATTATACAGGTGACCAGATAGAACCTCCTTTTTTTACAGTTTACAAGCCTTCTATTAATTATCAAGAACCATTGGGAGATTATATCAAGCGTCTACGAGATGACTATGAAAGCCAAGGGTTTATTGAAAGTACCGAGGAGTTTTCATCAACCTGGAGTTCAGATGCAGACTTATTTTTCTTGAATGAAGAGAAATCAATGGGTAAAGCTGTTCATCTATTCGAAATTAACGATAATATCTATGAAATTACAGAAACGACTTTTGGAGAATACTCTGAAGGGTTAGGCGCAAGATTACAACTAATCGAACAGCACTTCCAATGGCATGAATAAAAGGTTTTTGAAGAGGCTGGGACATAACTAGCCAAAATAATTGTAAAAAGGTTCCGAACATCAAAGAAAACGATGTTCGGAACCTTT
>NZ_WMKZ01000038.1 GCF_019024285.1 Alkalihalobacterium elongatum | reverse complement strand
GTGAGCCATGAAGGACTCGAACCTTCGACCCTCTGATTAAAAGTCAGATGCTCTACCAACTGAGCTAATGGCTCCTAGATTAAAGATGATTATTCAAACTGATGTTTCTTCCTCTACTCGTATTTCTTCGAGGCTAATGCGTCGAAACAACTCGTAGTATTTCGAGATACCTATGCTCGTTGCTCTACCAACTGTGCTAATGGCTCTCAATGTGTTAATTTAACTCGCTGTCGTTTCTTAACGACAAGAATTATATTAACATAAATTATTTTATTAAGCAAGTGTTTTTCAAAAAAAGTTTTAATTTTTTTAAGCCACTTGAGCTCTTTTCAAAGCACTCTTGAACAACCTTTAATAGAATACTGCAAAATCAGTCGAATTTCAATAGTTTTTTTTCAAAAAATAAAAGCAAGAATGAGTCTTTACCCATTCTTGCCTTAATGGTTAACTTTTAAACAAAAACACCACGAATTAAGTTTGTTTGATTACGATCTGGCCCGACTGAGAAGATCGTTAACGGAATTCCTGTTAGCTGCGACACACGTTCAACGTAATGACGTGCATTAGCAGGAAGTTCATCTAATGAACGAACACCTGTGATATCTTCATCCCAACCTGGTAACTCTTCGTACACTGGCTCACATTCAGCAAGTACTTTTAAACTAGCTGGGAATTGCTCGATGATTTCGCCTTTATACTTATAAGCTGTACAAATTTTTAATGTTTTAATGCCTGTTAATACATCAATTGAGTTTAATGATAAATCAGTTAAACCACTAACACGGCGGGCATGGCGGACAACAACGCTGTCAAACCAACCGACACGACGAGGACGACCAGTCGTTGTTCCATACTCATTTCCTACTTCACGGATACGATCACCAATTTCATCGTGAAGTTCAGTTGGGAATGGTCCATCACCTACACGTGTTGTATAAGCTTTAGAGACTCCAACTGCATGGTGAATTTTTGATGGTCCTACTCCAGAACCAATAGTAACTCCCCCAGCAATCGGGTTAGATGATGTAACAAAAGGATATGTACCTTGGTCGATATCTAACATAACCCCTTGTGCACCCTCAAATAATACGCGTCGTCCATCATCTAATGCGTCATTTAAAACAACTGACGTATCGCAAACGTATTGCGCAATTTGCTGACCATATTCATAATACTCATCAAGGAAGTCCTCTTTTTTGAAGCCTTCAACTTCGTAGTATTTTTCAAACATACGGTTCTTTTCTTCTAAATTACGATCAACTTTTTGTTCAAACTCTTCACGATCAAGTAAATCCGCAATTCGAATACCAATTCGCGCAGCCTTGTCCATATATGCTGGACCAATTCCTTTTTTTGTTGTACCAATCTTATTTGCACCTTTACGCTCTTCTTCTACAATATCTAATTTTAAGTGATATGGAAGAATGACATGTGCTCTGTTACTAATACGAAGATTGCTTGTATCGACATCGCGGTCATGTAAATATTTCAATTCTTCAACTAGTGCTTTTGGATCGATAACCATACCATTTCCAATTACACATACTTTATCTTTATAAAAGATCCCTGAAGGAATTAAATGTAGCTTATATTTCGTTCCATTGAAAACAATTGTATGTCCTGCGTTGTTTCCACCTTGATAGCGTGCAACTACTTCTGCTTTTTCAGAAAGATAGTCTGTAATTTTACCCTTTCCTTCGTCTCCCCATTGCGTTCCAACAACTACTACTGATGACATATGTGCACCTCCACAATTGCTTTTACACCTCTATGTATGTTGTGTAAATATTAGTGATCTTACTCAAACCATAGCTAGTTTAACAATTTACTTTCCTAAAGTCAATAAAACCCGAACATTATTTAATAATTTTTATTCATTTGTTCGTTAAATTTACATGGTTAGGGATTTAAAGCAAGTAAAAAAGACGAACTCAACTAACCTTAGCTTTCCTCAGTTTACCACGAAATACTACGCGTTTGAATCGCATTTATTTTGTGTCACTTAAGGTGCCTCGATTAGATTTGAGTTCGTCTATATATTTCTACGCTCCAGGTGGAATACTACTTTCATCATGACGTCGATCTAAGTTAACAAATTTATTATATTCTTTAACGAAAGCAAGCTCGACAGTACCAACGGGACCATTACGTTGCTTTGCTATAATAATCTCAATAATATTTTTGTTCTCTGATTCCTTATCATAGTAATCATCACGATATAAGAAGGCAACAATATCGGCATCCTGCTCGATACTTCCCGATTCACGAATATCACTCATCATCGGCCGTTTATCTTGTCTAGATTCTACACCACGTGATAACTGTGAAAGAGCGATAACCGGCACTTCTAATTCCCTCGCAATTGCTTTTAATGTACGAGAGATTTCAGAAACTTCCTGTTGACGGTTTTCGCCGCCTCTTCCACTACCTTGAATAAGCTGCAAATAATCAATTAAAATCATCCCTAAGCCTTTTTCCTGCTTGAGGCGTCGACATTTTGCACGAATATCATTTACTTTTACACCAGGAGTATCGTCAATATAGATCCCTGCTTTTGAAAGGCTCCCCATGGCCATCGTTAGCTTTTGCCAATCTTCAGGCTCTAATTGTCCTGTTCTCATCTTTTGTGCGTCTATATTTCCTTCTGCACACAGTATACGTTGAACAAGCTGACTAGCTGACATCTCAAGACTAAAAATTGCTACATTCTCATCCGTCTTTGTGGCAACATTTTGAGCAATATTTAAAGCAAAGGCTGTTTTACCTACTGAAGGACGAGCTGCAACAATGATCAGGTCATTTCGTTGGAACCCAGCTGTCATTCGATCGAGTTCAACAAACCCTGTTGCGATACCTGTAATATCACCTGTTTGCTTTTCAAGCATTTCAATTCTGTCATACGTCTCAACAAGAACGTCTTTTATTGAGATAAATGCACCAGAATTTTTGCGCTGTGCTACATCAAGAATTGTTTTCTCGGCAGTATCTAAAATAGCATCAACTTCGTCTTCACTTGTATAACCATCTGCGGCAATATTCGTCGCCACACGTATTAGTCTTCGTAATAACGATTTCTCTTCAACTATTTTACTATAATAATCAATGTTAGCCGCTGTTGGTACCGCGTTAGCTAAGTCACTTAAATAGGAGACTCCACCAATATCATCTAACCAATTACGGTCTTGAAGTTCAGAAGTTACAGTAATTAGATCAACAGGCTCTCCCTTTTCAGCAAGATTAAGCATAACTTCATAGATTCGTTGGTGAGCGGATCGATAAAAATCTTCGGGAATTAAACGTTCAGACGCAGTGACTAAAGCTTGCTCTTCTAAAAAAATTGCACCAAGTACAGCCTGCTCCGCTTCTATATTTTGGGGAGGGGTACGGTCAGCAAATAAATCACTCATTAAGATTCCTCCTCGCCTTGTAACACACTTTTTAAAGCAATTCTCTCTATTAGTAGCTCTGTAGCTCTATTTATTGTTAAGTATGGATGAACTGATATCCATCTTAGTCATATTTCTTCTTAGAAATATATTCTACCATAAAACATAAAAATGGTTGATTATTAAAATCAACCATTTTTGTATATTACATTAATGTTATTCTTATTGTTCTTTAACATGAACCTTTACAGTCGCAACAACTTCAGGGTGTATTTTAATCGGAACATTCGTATACCCTAGTGCACGGATTGGATCATCTAGCATAATCTTACGCTTATCTACTTTTTTCTTCATTTTTGCAAGCTCTTCAGCGATTTGCTTCGTAGAAACGGCTCCAAATAAACGGCCACCTTCACCGCTTTTCGCTTGAATTTCTACAGTGATACTTTCAAGTTCTTCTTTATATTTTTTCGCATCTGCCAATTCTTCAGCAGCTTTCTTTGACTCACTTTTCTTTTGTGCTTCAAGGTTTTTAACATTTCCCTGTGAAGCCTCAACAGCTAAATTTTGTGGGAAAAGGAAGTTTCGTGCATAACCTTCAGCAACATTTTTTACTTCTCCTTTTTTCCCTTTACCTTTTACATCCTCAAGAAAAATAACTTTCATCCT
Source organism: Alkalihalobacterium elongatum (assembly GCF_019024285.1). GTDB lineage: Bacteria > Bacillota > Bacilli > Bacillales > Bacillaceae_F > Alkalihalobacterium > Alkalihalobacterium elongatum. The sequence goes on along the minus strand of NZ_WMKZ01000038.1, from coordinate 32,601 downwards.
TAACTTCCCCCTTTTAAATATTCATCGATTACATCTCTTAACAGGTCTTCAGCTTCATCTAAAGAAATATCATCTAGTTGTGTAGCTGCATTCGTTAGATGCCCGCCACCCTTTAATTGCTCCATGATGAGCTGGACATTTATTTCTCCTAAAGAGCGAGCACTAATCCCAATACGTCCATCTTGACGCATTGAAATAACAAAGGCTGCTGCAATACCATCCATCGTTAAAAGAGTATCTGCCGCTTGTGCAATTAAGACTTGACTATAAACCTCATCTTCAGCTGCTTTGGCAATAGCTATTTCACCTTGGTAAATAAGCGCCGACTCAACTAACTTTGCTCGTCGAACATATTGATCCATATCTTCTTTAAGTAATCTCTGAACGAGAACCGTATCAGCGCCATTTCTTCTTAAGAAAGAAGCAGCATCGAATGTACGTGAGCCTGTTCTGACTGCAAAGCTCTTCGTATCAACAATAATTCCAGCTAATAGCGCTGTCGCCTCGAGAATATCCATTTTTAGTTTCTTTGGTTGATATTCTAGTAACTCTGTAACTAATTCCGCCGTAGAAGATGCATATGGCTCCATGTAAACTAGAACTGGGTCCGTAACAAACTCTTCTCCCCGCCTGTGATGGTCTAAGACAATCACACGATCGACACGATCTAATAGTTTGGGTTCGATGACGAGCGATGGTCGATGAGTATCAACAACAACAAGAAGGGTTTGGTCATTCGCTATTTCCACAGCCTCTTCTGGTGAAATAAAATGCGACCAAAGGTGATCATGTTTTTCAATTTCTTCCATTAACTTTTGCACATCTGAATGTATTTCATCCCTGTCTAAGACGATGTAACCATCTTTTCCATTGACTTCAGCAATTTTTAGAACCCCAATAGCCGCACCAATTGCATCCATATCAGGGTTCTTATGTCCCATTACAATAACTTTATTACTCTCTACAACAAAGTCTCGTAAAGCATGAGAAATCACACGAGCTCTTACACGAGTGCGTTTTTCCATCGCATTCGATTTCCCACCATAAAAATGAACTTTACCATTCTTTTCTTTAATGGCTACTTGATCACCACCACGACCAAGTGCCAAATCTAAACTGGATTGAGCAAGTGCACCAAGCTCCCTAATGGTTCCGTCACCACTGCCAATTCCGACACTCAAGGTAATTGGGATTTTTTCTTTTCCTGTTACTTCTCTAATTTCATCAAGGATTCCAAACTTCGTCTTCTCGATTAATTGGAGTGTTTGTTTATTAAAGATAGCCAAAAATCGGTCTGAACCAGTTCGTCTAAGTAAAATTTCGTAATCACTTGCCCACTTATTTAAGGTAGCTGTCACTTGACTCGACAATTTACTGCGAACTTGATCATCCATACCTTGAGTAACTTCATCATAGTTATCCAAATAAATTAAACCAACAACTGTTTGATCTTCTTCATACATTTCTTTCGTTTGAACCGTTTCAGTCACATCAAAAAAATAAAACAGTCGCTCATCTTTTTTTAGCTCAATTTGGAAAAAACGGTCGTTTAATGAAACTAAGCCTTCTTCTTTTTCTTCTTCTCTAATCGATAGAAGATGTTCAGAAAGGTCTCCTAATGGCTTTCCAATGAATGTATCTCCGAATATTTGATTTATGTACGGATTGACCCATTGCACGACATTTTCCTCATTATATAGTAGTATTCCTACCGGCAATTTGGTAACAGCTTCTTCGCCCGCCTTATTAATACGATACGAAAGCGTAGATATATAATCTTCTAACTGTTGTTCAAAAGAGATTCTCGCTTGAATCGTATAGATCAATAAAACACCTAGAAGAAAAAAGCCTATAATCCCAAGTTGCCATTGATAGTATGTTAATATTCCGATGAAAAGCACCGCTACAGTAAACAAGGAAATAACGTGATAACCATGCCACCGTTTCATCAAGAACTTAGGCATATTGTCAACTCCTACTTTAAATTGCTAACTTTTTATTTCTTCACTTTTTTTCGTAATTCAAAGCCTAAATCAATGATACCTAATATTCTTATTAAAAATAAGAACATTGGTAGAAGTAGTGTAAATACTGTGATGATAATAGGAACCACTTTCGGTACACCTTTTACATAACAGTAGTAAAATAAAAATGACAACCCTTGAATGACCATTACGAAGCCAAGTAAAGGGAACAGATTAATTAATACAATATAAATAAAAGAAGTTTCAGGAACTCCAATTAATACGACAATGGATACAATTAAATAATACCATAAAAATGACTTTGGAAACGTCCACTCTCTAAATGGCGGAAGCGGAGGTATATTTGGAAAAAATCGCTTCACGACTAAACGTGAGAATAATTGTGTGATTAGAGCTGCCGTTACCCCCATAATAACAATAATTAAAGGTCCTAATTCACCAATCATATTAATAAATTCATGGAATTGTTGTAATTGTTCATTTGGATCTTGACCAATTCCTATCAACATACCTTCAGCGGTTTCGATCGACTGGCGCATAAGCTCTTGAGTTGTATGTAATGGATGTATACCTAACAAGACAATACTCATAATGAATAACATGATAATACTAACAATATACGTTAAACTACCACCTAATAATACAGCTAATCCTGACTTTTCTCTCCGGTACAACTCCCCTACTACTAAACCACCTAATCCAAAGAAAAGAGGTATTGGAAGCCCAGCTAGTCCCGCAATAATGAATGTAATAAAAATCGTTACAACCCAAAACAAGACACCAGGCTTTAAGCCGTGGCGGAGAACATAAATAATAAATGGAATTGGCATGAACCAAATTAAGATCATTGAAATAAACGGTACAAAGATAAGTGCAATTACACCGATCCCAAAAAGAGCAGCTAATAGTGCCCCTTCGGTTAAGGCATTTGTTTTCTTCACATTTTCACCTCTCTTTTTTATCTCATCTATTTTACCTTAGTTTGAATTAAAATTAAAGAAAGCAATCTATTTCTATAGCAGAAAAAGAAGCACAGTAGAATGATAAGCTATTCCTCTGTGCTATAGAACATTCATTAGATGCACGTTTTTTTCTGAAACTCCTCTGGTACATTCTAGCGCCTTACTTTGAGTAACCGATTATGATATTGAATACTAATTACTATGTAAATCAATTATGGCTAATGAAAAAATAAACCTTTTTTTGTTCAGTAATTAACCACTTTCTTCCTTTTCACTGTCTATAACCTTTTTCATTCGAATGGCCCCTATTAAAAAAATGGTAATCGATAATAATAAACACATTCCACCAAACATTGAAATACCTGATCCTAATTGTATTGACCACATTTCAATAAATATACCAGATGGTAGAAAAGCTCCACCTACTAACAACAAAACAATTGCTAGTTTAAGCATCACTTCTGACAGATTAAAGTATTGAACAACAGAGGAGAGTGTTAGAGCAAGAACTCCTATTAGTGTCATATGACTATGAAAGTTACTACTCCTACCTCCAAACAATGTTTTATTTACATATTTATCCACTTCTCGTAAAGCTCCAGTTGCTGACTCTGAAGCAATTTCAATCGCATTCTTTAACGTTTCATTCTGTTCTTTCTTTACTGTCGGTAAAAACATACTAGAATAAACAGCACCGAATAAATTACCGCACAATATTAATACTAAACCTCCTACAATCAAAAGCTTTTTCATTTCCTATCCTCCTTTACTATTATTTTTGACCAACCTGTATATATTCATTCTTCATATAAGGGCTTAGCAAAAAGCACTGTAAAGGATATTGTTGATATAAATTAAATTCGACTGAAATAAAAACAAAACAAAAAGGCATGGTAGAGAGATTTAATTCTCTACCATGCCTAACAGTTAATAATTAGTAATTATTAGTTAACTTCATTAACGTACGGTAATAAAGCGATTTGACGAGCACGCTTAATTGCAGTAGTTAATTGACGTTGGTATTTTGCAGAAGTACCAGTTACACGACGAGGTAAGATTTTACCACGCTCAGAAATGAACTTCTTAAGAAGATCAGTATCTTTGTAATCGATTTTCTCGATTTTGTTTACAGTAAAGTAACATACTTTACGGCGTTTTGGTCCACGTCCTCTACGAGCCATTGTAATTCCTCCTTCATATTAGATTTATATATTCAATCCACTTTTTGTCCAGTCATGGGAGTTTTGTCTACAACTAGAATGGTAAATCATCATCAGAAATGTCAATGCTACTACCATCTGATGCAAACGGATCCTCGTCCAATCGAGATTGGTTACGATTAGGATTCTGTTGACCGTATCCTCCTTGGCCAGTTGGTGCTGGTCCACGGCTATAAAAGTCGTTTCCGCCTTGAGCACCGCCACCGCCGCCACCACCTGAACCTTTTGGCTCAAGAAATTGTACGCTATCAGCGACAACTTCTGTCACATAAACTCGGCGACCTTCATTATTATCATAGCTACGTGTCTGAATACGACCTTCTAAACCAGCAAGACTACCTTTTTTCAAGAAGTTTGCTACATTTTCAGCAGGCTTTCTCCAGACGATACAGTTAATAAAGTCAGCTTCACGATCACCTTGCTGATTCGAAAACGGTCGATTCACAGCAAGAGTAAAGTTCGCTACTGCTACACCATTTGGAGTATAACGTAACTCTGGGTCTTTTGTTAGACGCCCGACAAGGACGACACGGTTAATCATCAGAACCCCTCCCAATATTTCACTTCTTCTAGTAAAAGTTCAAAAGTTTCTAATGAACTTTTAATTTTTATTGTTCGTCTTTAACGATTAATAAACGAATGATGTTTTCGTTGATCTTAACTAGACGGTTGAATTCAGCAATTGCTTCTGGATTAGCCATTACATTAATTAAAACATAATAACCTTCGCGGAAGTCATTGATTTCATAAGCTAAACGACGTTTACCTTTTTCTTCAACCTTCTCGATCTCAGCACCATTATTAGTTAATACACCATTGAAACGCTCAACTAGCTCCTTTGTAGCAGCTTCATCAAGGTTTGGCGCAATAATGTACATGATTTCGTATTTACGCATTCCTCGTCACCTCCTTTTGGTCTAACGGCTCCATCAACGGAGCAAGGAGCAAAAAACAAATGTAATTTACTCACATTGAAGTATTATACCAGAGTGGCTTGTACTATACAAGCTTTTAAGAGCATATTCGAAAAGTCTGGGAAAATTGCTGTCGGTAGAAGACCTTCGACTAAGAGCCCCACGTCCTGTGGGAACGTCGAAGTCACTACATCCTGTGGTAACTCGTCCGCTTGCTATACTTACTTTAAAAGTTTAAACGTTAAAACGGAAGTGAATTACGTCTCCATCTTCGACAATATATTCTTTTCCTTCAAGGCGAACTTTCCCTTTTTCTTTCGCTACTGCCATTGTCCCTGCTTCCACAAGGTCATTATAAGCAACAACTTCAGCACGGATAAATCCACGTTCAAAATCAGAGTGAATGACACCTGCAGCTTGCGGTGCCTTCATTCCTTGCTTAATCGTCCATGCACGAACTTCTTGAACGCCAGCCGTAAAGTAAGTACGAAGACCAAGAAGATGGTAAGATGCACGAATTAACTGATCTAAACCAGATTCTTCAATGCCTAACTCTTCTAGGAACATCGCTTTTTCATCACCATCTAACTCAGCAATTTCCGATTCAATTTTTGCACAGACAACAATTACTTGAGAGTTTTCACTTACAGCAAACTCTTTTACCATTTTTACATATTCGTTATCGTCACCTAGTAAATCTTCTTCACTAACATTGGCTACGTATAAAACTGGCTTCATCGTCAATAGGTGAAGTCCGTAAACAACCTTTGCTTCCGCTTCTGTAAGCTCTACACTTCGAGCTGGTTTTTCATTCTCGAATGCTTCTTTAAGCTTTAATAGAGCTTCATGCTCTAACATCGCTTCTTTATCTTTTTGTCTCGCCATTTTTCCTACGCGATCGATTCGTTTATCAACTGATTCTAAATCAGCTAAAATCAATTCTAAATTGATTACTTCAATATCATTAATAGGGTTTACTCGACCGGCAACATGAGTAATGTTCTCATCTTCAAAACAGCGAACAACGTGACAAATTGCATCCACTTGACGAATATGAGATAAAAATTTATTTCCTAAACCTTCACCTTTACTTGCTCCTTCAACAATTCCAGCAATATCTGTGAATTCAAACGTTGTTGGTACTGTTTTTTTCGGTTGTACGAGCTCTGTTAATCGGTTAAGACGAACATCTGGTACTTCAACCATTCCAACATTCGGGTCAATCGTACAGAACGGGTAATTTGCAGATTCTGCTCCTGCTTGTGTTATTGCATTAAACAATGTTGATTTACCAACATTCGGTAAACCGACAATACCAGCTGTTAAAGCCATCGGTCATCACTTCCTTTAGATTAAAAAATTGCATAATATCGCCATTATCTTTATACCTTTCACAATTATAGAGATAGTTCAAAAAAAAAACAAGAAGCTGACCAGCCGTATCCCCCTCATTTGTAGACAAATAGTAAAATATCGTACATTTTACTATCCATGGGTTCTACGACTTTAAATAGTCCACTTCCTGTTCGTGATCATTGTTCGCCTTTTTCAATGATCTTTTTTAATTTTCGACTAAACTCTTTTCTGGGCAGCATTACACTATGGTTACAGCCTTGACATTTTATACGGATGTCCATTCCCATCCGTATAATCTTCCAACGATTTTCTCCACATGGATGGGCTTTTTTCATTTCAACAACATCATTAATCTCAAAATTTTTATCGCTCATGAATCGACCTCCTCTACCAAGAGACGTTCGTCCATTTTTCATTATTATACACTACTATAATGAAAAGAAGGAATTTGGTAAAGGTATTTATTTACTGAATGTTCCCTTCCGCAATATCGGATAAAGGAGGATCGCAGCCAAAACATATAAATTCAAAACACCATATAATGGGTACAAGATGGAAATGAGTGTTGAGAAACCAAATGTCGTGAGCGGGACCATTGTCATTAAGAGTATTGTAGCTAGAAGCCATACAGGTAACTTAACATACTCTCTAAATCTTGACACTAAGCCAAAAACTCCAGCTGCTGCTGTCGTATAAATAGCAATCCATAACAATCCTGACATAAGTAAAACCATGAAATAAGGATAATGCTTTAAAATAGCGAAAAGTGGAATTTCATACAAAATGATTTCCCCAGCCACTTGAAGCAACGACTCATTATATAAAAATGAGATGCTTCCTAAAATGACTCCACTCCCAATACTCGCTATCCAGATTTCACCTTCATGTTTAATTTCCTTTCCAATCGCTGATAAAACGGCAATTAAGGGTAAAATATTCAAAGCTGTAAAGGTTAAAGCCGCAGGCCAGTTCCTTTGTTCACTCAATGAAATTTCAAAGGGAAAGCCCTTCATGTATTGGAAGGCAAACAGAACGGTTAACAAACAAATAATTAAAATGGGAATAACAAATGCATTCATTGATGTCATTCCTTTTGTATCCCATACGAATAGTAAAATAAGCAAACTACAAATGATACCAATTCCGAACCAATAAGGTAAATGAATGACTTCTAACGTAGCTCCTCCACCTGCAAGCATAATAACTGTTGTAGAAAACAAATAAAGGACAATCATTACATCATATACTTTAGTAAACTGCTTTCCCATCAACGTTTGCAATACTGGAATATAGTGAGAAGATTGAAACTTGTAGCTGATTTTTAAAATAACTGTACAACTCACAATAAACAAAATGGCAAATAGTATAATTGCTAGTCCACTTTCACTCCCAAAAAATTCCCACAGTTCTCTTCCAGAAGCATACCCTGCTCCTATCATCGTACCAATAATTAAAAATAACCATTTTAGTCCATTAGTCACCAATTCAATGTCTCTCCTTCCAATGCTTGTACTTTTAGCAAAACAGAAAGGATAGTTTCCATAGCCTCTATATCTTTGCTACCTTTTCTTCTCTCTTTATGTATAGAAAGGAAAAAATATCCGTATACTGTTACTACTATTGCAAAGGAGAGAAATATATGATTCTTAATCGAAATATTTTTCCTAAAAAAGCTCCTCCTTCTCGTTTTCATATGGATGAGCCTAATGCAAAACATTCGATTTCAGAACAACTTGGTGAAATATTAAGCCCGCACGCGCATCGTGATCTAGTCATTGTTTGCATTGGTACAGATCGTTCAACGGGAGATTCTTTAGGTCCTTTAATTGGTACGAAGCTTTCCGAAAAGCATTTATCAAAATTTACGGTATACGGAACACTCGAACACCCTGTCCACGCTGTCAATCTTGAGGAAAAACTATCAGAAATCGATCAGAATCATAGAAACCCTTATATCATCGGTATCGATGCATGCCTGGGACGTTTAAATAGTGTTGGGCATATTACTGTTGCTAAGGGCCCTGTTAAACCAGGTGCTGCTGTTAATAAGAAATTGCCAGAAGTCGGAAATATGCACATTACTGGCATAGTTAATGTTGGTGGAATGATGGAATATTTTGTCTTACAGAATACAAGATTGCATACCGTGATGAAAATGGCTAACCTTGTTGCTTCTAGCTTATATTTAACAGATCATACTCTCTCCGAACGGCCAGAGAAAAAAACAAGTCTATTACAAACGTTAAAACCTAGTATTTTTCTACGAGAACGAAAAGAAACTCATCTGTAATAGATGAGTTTCTTTTTTTACCCAAAAAATGAGAAAAAGGCAATAATTGAGTTCCAATAATATACGCATGTTACTAAAATAGCTGTAACCAGTATCGAAGGTAGTAAATTCGCTACCCTAATTTTCGTCAGCCCTAATATATTTAATCCAATCGCGATAATCATAATTCCACCAGTAGCTGTCATTTCAACGATAAAAGTATCCATTAACTCTGTAGGTATGAATCGGTCAATTTGTGTCGCAAATAATGCAATGGCTCCTTGATAAATCATCACGGGGATTGCTGAAAAAATAACACCTATACCTAAGGCTGAAGTAAAAATAATTGCTGAAAATCCATCAAGCATTGCCTTGGTATATAATACAGAATGATCTCCACGTAAACCACTATCTAAAGCACCAATAATCGCCATTGCACCTACAACATAGATTAAGGTAGTCGTTACAAACCCTTTGGCAATTCCTCCACTTTCTTTTGCCCCTACTTTCGTTTCTAACCACTTACCTAAACGATTTAATTTTTCTTCTAAATCCCAGCGTTCTCCAAGCAATGCACCTACCACTAAACTACCAATGACAATAAGAAATTGATCACTTTTTAACCCCATATTTATTCCTAAAACAATAACAGCCAATGAAATAGCTTGCATGACAGTTGATTTTACTCGCTCTGGAATATTTTTAATAAGCGATCCTAACAATGCCCCTAAAATAATTGCCACGCCATTGACAATCGTACCTAATAAAACCATAGTTTCTCCACCTTTAGCACAATCTCTTTCTTTTTTTCATAAAAGCGATTAAAAGAAAGATTTTATCTCTTTAACAGCTTCTATAAAACGTTCCACTTCTTCTATTGTATTATACAGCCCAAAGCTCACACGAATAGCTCCTATTTCATTGGTCCCTATTAAGGAATGAGCTAATGGCGAACAATGCAAACCAGAACGGACTCCAATTTGATAATGTTGGTCTAAAATCATCGCAGCTTCATGAATATCAATGCCTTCAATAGTAAATGAAATAACTGCTAATCGATTGGTATTTCCATCTGGACCCAAAATATAAATACCCTCTATTTCATTTAGTCTATTAAGACAATAAGAGGTTAGCTCAGCCTCATGTTCATAAATTTTCCTCAAACCTATTCTGTTAATTTCCTCTATTCCAGCTAAAAGTCCAGCAATTCCAGGAGTATTTAACGTACCACTTTCATATCGCTCTGGTCTTTTTTGCGGCTGGCCAACGTCTTCAGAATGACTACCTGTCCCGCCATAAATTAACGGAACTAAATCGACGTGGTCTCCTACAATAAGGACACCTGTTCCTTGTGGTCCCATTAAGCCCTTATGTCCAGGAAATGCAAGCACATCAATATTCATTTCTTTCATATCGATTGGTAATACTCCTGCAGTTTGTGAGGCATCTACTATGAATAGAAGATTATGTGCCTTAGCAATCTGGCCTATTTTTTCAATCGGTAGGATCGTTCCAGTAACATTCGAACCATGGCTAACAATAATCGCCTTCGTTCGCTCATTAATCTCATTTTCAAATAATTCAAACAACCTTTTACCATCTACATCTGGTTGAATATATGAAATAGAAATACCTTTCGTATCCTTCACTCTTTCCAAGGGACGTCTCACAGAATTGTGTTCAAAGCTTGTTGATATGACATGATCTCCAGCTTCAAATTGAATTCCTTGTATTGCTTGATTTAGTGCCTGTGTTGCATTCATATAAAAACAAACATTTGCTGGGTTTTTCTCACCGAACATCTCAGCTAATTTTTTTCGTGCTGTAAAAATAACATCATTTGCACGTACTGCTAGAGAATGCCCTCCCCTACCTGGATTAGCTCCATATTCAGTAATCGCTTCTAGGACCGCTTGTCCAACCTTTTCTGGTTTTGGAAACGACGAAGCAGCTTGGTCAAAATAAATGTAGCTCATATTGTTCACCTACTTACCATATACTTTATAAACGAGGTTGTAATAAAAACATATTGTTTGACTTCCGTTGATTAGAGCTCATCATTCGAAAACAGTATAATACTTCTAAGTCTTTTCTTACACCCATATTACTTACCATATAATTACTAAAAAGACAAAGAAAAGCCACCAATATTTGATGACTCTTCTTTCAATTTGTTATCATTCAGTTTCCCTATCTAATAAGACTAATATCCGTTCTAAATCATCTTCAGAGAAAAAGTCAATTTCTATCTTACCTTTGTTCTTACCTTTTTTTATCGTAACCGATGTCCCAAAATAATTTCGTAATGATTCCTCTCTTGACTTTAAAAAAGGAGATTTCGTCTCTTTTTGTTTTTTTGTTTCACGTGAAACATTGTCATTGATCTTTTGGACGAGCCTTTCCAACTCGCGTACACTTAACTTCTCCTTCATGACCTTCTCAAGAATTGAAGACAGTGAACTTTTATCCTTTAAACCTAATAACGCACGGCCATGCCCCATTGACAATTTCCCGTCTTGAATGAGTTGTTGCACTAAGTTTGGTAGTTGTAACAAGCGAAGGTGATTGGCTACATGAGGCCGGCTTTTACCTAATCGAATAGCTAATTGTTCTTGAGTGACTTGTAAATGTTGCATTAGTTTTTCATAGGCAATGGCCTCTTCGATTGGATTTAAATCTTCCCGTTGTAAATTCTCAATAAGGGCAAACTCCATCATCTTCTCTTCTGTTAAATCTCTAACAACAACGGGAACTGTTTCAAGGCCAGCTTCGATTGCAGCTCTATATCTTCTCTCACCTACTACTATTTCGTAGCCTTTTATACTTTTTCTAACAATTAGCGGTTGAAGAATTCCATGGTTTTGAATCGATTCTTTTAATTCTTCAATTGCTTTTTCCGAAAAATGCTTTCGAGGCTGGTATGGATTGGGACGTAAATCGCCCACCCTTACTTCCTTAACCTTCTCTTCTTTTTCATTAGCTGCTTCCGGAAAAAAAGCTTGAAGCCCTTTACCTAACCCTTTGGCCATCAGCTACCACTTCCTTTGCTAATTCTAAATAGACTTCTGCACCTCTTGATTTCGGATCGTAGATAATAATAGGTTTTCCATGACTTGGCGCTTCACCAAGTCGAACATTTCTTGGAATAATCGTTTGAAAAACTTTCTCTCGGAAGTATTTTTTTACTTCATCGATGACTTGAATTCCAAGATTAGTCCTAGCGTCTAACATAGTTAGTAAGACACCTTCTATTTCTAATTCTGTATTTAAATGTTTTTGAACTAACCTCACCGTGTTTAATAACTGGCTTAACCCTTCTAATGCATAGTACTCACATTGAACAGGGATAAGCACTGAATCAGCTGCAGTTAAAGCATTAATAGTTAATAAACCTAATGAAGGTGGACAATCAATGATCATATAATCATATTCTTCAGCTACTGAAAGTAATGCTCGTTTTAAACGAACTTCTCTTGAAATAGTAGGAACTAACTCTATTTCTGCACCAGAAAGCTGTATGGTAGAAGGAATAATATGTAGGTTTTCTACATTTGTTACTTTAATTACTTCATGAGCAGGAACATCTTCAACTAAAATATCGTAAACACATTGATCAACATCGCCTTTTTCGACACCAGTACCACTGGTAGCATTTCCTTGAGGATCGATGTCTACAAGTAAGACTTTTTTTCCGATATATGCTAAGCAGGCGCTTAAATTAACTGCAGTTGTTGTTTTTCCAACCCCACCTTTCTGGTTGGCCACCGCAATGATCTTCCCCATCCTGACACCTTCTTTCTTCTCTAAAACACACTTACAATTTTATTCTATCATGAAATGTTTTTATTGTTTTCTTTAATTTAAAATTTTTACTTTTTTCCTTCAATTCTCCTATATAGAAAAACGGAAGGCGTCGTTTATTGGCGATAAGCGCTGGAGGGCCAACAAAAGTGTCCGTTCTTTGGACACGTTGATGGACCGAAGCGACCTCGAGCCGATGACGCCTGCAGCTAGACATCGAAAAGCGGAAGCGCCCGATTATTGGCGACAAGCGCTGGAGGGCCTGCCAAAAGTGCCCTGCAGTATATAAAAGCACTGTTAAATAAAATGCTATAAAAAAATAACCTATCATAAAGATAGATTACTTTTTTGGGATCCGTATCGTAAATTGGTAGAATTCATCATTTTCTTCTTCTGCTGTATCAACGTCTAGCCCCGTCTTCATAACCATATCCACCGATTGTCTAATGGTATTCATTGCAATTCGCATATCCTTTGAATATAGTTTATGTTTAGGCTTTTTCTTTTTAGGAGCTTCAGTTGCTTCTAGTTTAGCCTTTACCCGTTCTTCTGTTTGTTTTACATTTAAGCCTTTTTCAATAATCTCTTCTAATATCTGTTCTTGTAACTCAGGGTTTTTCAAAGAAATTAAAGCTCTGGCATGCCGCTCTGTAATTTTTCTTTCTAAAATGGCATCTTGAACAGACTGCGGTAAATTAAGCAGTCTTAATTTATTTGCGATAGTTGATTGGCCTTTTCCAAGTCTTTGTGCAAGACTTTCTTGAGTTAATCCGTGCAATTCCAGAAGCTTAGCATAAGCAATTGCTTCTTCAATAGCTGTTAAACCTTCGCGTTGAAGGTTCTCAATCAATGCAACAGATGCTGTTTGCGAATCATTAAATTCTTTAATAATAGCAGGGATCGTTTCCCAACCTAGACTAGTTACTGCTCTCCAACGTCTTTCCCCGGCAATTATTTCATATTGATCATCACGTTTTCTAACTACAATCGGTTGGATAACACCATGAGTTTTAATAGTTTGTGCTAATTCTTCAATTCTTTCATTATCAAAAACAGTACGTGGTTGAAACCGATTTGGAACAATTTCATGAATAGGAATCTGTTTTACTTCTTCTCTTTCCTCATTTACTTCACTGTCTTTCTTTTCACCTGTTTCCACTTCTTCTTCATTTCTCTCTCCGAAGCCGAATAGGCGTGAAAACGGCTGTTTCATCGCCTGACACCACCTTCTGAATAATACCGTCTATTATATAGTATTTATTTCGATAAGATCATACAATATTCCTGCTTATATCTATAAGTCTTTTATATCTTGATTTAAAGCTTCACGTCAAGTATTTATTGTTAGATTAGGTGTTTCACGTGAAACAATTTGATTATATTCTATGAAAAAAGTTTATCATATTAATAGTATAATTATATCATTTGTTAAAAATTACCGGTATATAAAGTAAGTCAGAACTGTATTAATTTTCCATTTGGATGATTAAAATTACAGTCAAAAATTCGAGCTGTTGTAACTATATCTTCATTCCGATCCGCTTATAGCCTAACAACAGCTCATTCCTTTATACGATAGGTTGTTTATTTGGAGTACCTGGTTTTCTTGGATACTTGTTTGGTGTTGTTTTTATTTTGTCTACTATAATAATGTGACGTTCACTTTCTTCGATCGGTAAAACAAAACGTTCATCTTTGACCAGCTTACCACCCAGTAATGAAATTGCCTTCTTCCCCTCTTGCAATTCATCGTTTGCTCCAGCGCCCTTCATCGCAATAAACGTTCCATTTACTTTTACTAATGGTAGACAAAGTTCTGTAAGCACAGGCATTCTTGCTACCGCTCTCGCCATTACAACATCATACTTTTCACGATGGTCTTTATTTTTCCCAAATAATTCAGCACGATCATGGAAAAAAGACACATTGTCTAAGTTTAACGTTTCAGCTAAGTGATTTAAAAATCCTATACGCTTATTTAAAGAGTCTACAATACTGACATGAAGGTGAGGAAAACAAATCTTTAGAGGTATACTTGGAAATCCTGCCCCTGCTCCAACATCAATGATTTTATAGGGCTCATTTGAAAAGTCATAATAAAAGGCAGCTGAGATTGAATCGAAGAAGTGTTTTAAATACACTTCATTCTCTTCAGTAATGGCCGTCAAGTTCATCTTCTCATTCCACTCAACAAGTGTATGGTAATATTTATTAAATTGTTCTAATTGTGTTGGAGAAAGAGTAATCCCCTTCTCCTCTAACATTTGCTGAAATTGATCTTTACTCATAGTTCCTCCATGTATGTTAGGATGGTTTTACTTTTGCTAATTTTCCTTGCTCTAAATAAACAAGCAATATCGAAATATCAGCTGGATTTACTCCTGATACACGAGAAGCTTGACCGACAGATAAAGGACGAACTTGACTTAACTTTTGCTTAGCTTCGGTCGCCAATCCAGAAATCGCCTGATAATCTAGGTCTTCTGGGATTTTTTTGTCTTCCATTTTCATTGCTCGTTCTACTTGCTGTAATTGTTTTTCAATATAACCTTCATATTTAACTTGAATTTCTACTTGTTCAGCCACATCATCAGAAATCTCACCATCGGCTGGGACCATTTGCTCTATTATTTTATAGTTGATCTCAGGTCTTTTTAATAAGTTCGCTGCACGGACTCCATCTTGTAATGGAGATGACTGCGCAGCCACCAATAATGATTGAACTTCATCACTTGGCTTAATCATAACCGTTTCTAAACGTTCCTTTTCTTTTTCAATCAACAGTTTCTTTTCTTTAAATCGCTCATAGCGCTCTTCTGTAATTAAACCAATTTCATAACCTAGCTCTGTTAGCCTTAAGTCTGCATTGTCATGTCGAAGTAACAGACGATGTTCTGCACGTGATGTTAACAAACGGTATGGTTCATTTGTTCCTTTTGTCACTAAATCATCAATGAGTACACCGATATAAGCTTGGGAACGGTCAAGGATAATACCATCTTTTCCCTGGGAATAACGGGCTCCATTAATTCCTGCAATAACCCCTTGCCCTGCAGCTTCTTCATAACCAGATGTTCCATTAATCTGTCCCGCTGTAAATAAACCTGAAACTTTTTTTGTTTCAAGAGTCGGCCACAACTGCGTCGGTACAATTGCATCATACTCAATTGCATAACCTGGCCGCATCATGCGAACATTTTCTAGACCTGGAATCGTCTTTAACATTTTTAATTGTACCTCTTCAGGCAAGCTTGTTGAAAAACCTTGTACGTAGACTTCCCTTGTATTTCGACCTTCGGGTTCTAAGAAAATTTGGTGACGTGGTTTATCATTAAAACGAACCACCTTATCTTCAATTGAAGGACAATATCTCGGACCTGTACCTTCAATGACACCAGAATACATCGGCGAACGGTGTAAATTATCATTAATAATATGATGTGTTTGTTCACTCGTGTATGTTAGCCAGCACGGTAACTGATCGGTAATATATTTTGTCGTCTCGTATGAAAAAGCTCGAGGAGTATCATCCCCTGGCTGGATTTCTGTTTTTGAGTAATCAATTGTACTACTATTAACGCGTGGCGGTGTTCCTGTTTTGAAACGCACCAAATCAAACCCTAATTCTTTAAGATGATATGAAAGCTTAACTGAAGGCTGCATATTGTTTGGACCACTCTCATATGCTAAATCACCAAGAATAATTTTTCCTCTTAGGTAGGTTCCAGTTGTAATAATTACTGCTTTAGAACGATACTCTGCACCTGTGTTTGTAATGACACCTTTACAAACTCCGTCTTCTACAATTAAACGATCAACCATTCCCTGACGAAGTAATAAATTTCCCTCTTCCTCGATGGTTTTCTTCATTTCATGCTGGTACATAAATTTATCTGCTTGGGCTCGTAATGCACGAACTGCAGGGCCTTTTCCTGTGTTAAGCATACGCATTTGGATATGGGTTTTATCTATATTACGTCCCATCTCTCCGCCTAAGGCATCGATTTCTCGTACGACGATCCCTTTGGCAGGTCCTCCTACTGAAGGGTTACACGGCATATAGGCTACTGCATCTAAATTTAAAGTTAAAATTAACGTTTGAGCTCCCATTCGTGCTGCTGCAAGGCCAGCCTCACAGCCTGCATGACCCGCACCAATGACGATTACGTCAAACTCACCACCTTGATACTGCATGTGGTTTTCAGCTCCTTTTCTTATTTACCTAAACAAAATTGGGAAAATAGTTGATCAATTAAGCTTTCGTGGACACTATCACCGATTATCTCACCTAATAACTCCCAAGTTCTAGTTATATCAATTTGTACCATATCGACTGGCATTTCATTTTCAATTGCATGAATGGCCTCTCCGACGGATTTCTTCGCTTGAGTTAGAAGAGCAATATGCCTTGAATTCGACACATAGGTTACGTCTTCTCCTTCAATACCCGCTACAAAAAACAGTTCCTTGATCGCTTCTTCTAACTCATCAACGCCTTCATCTCGTAATAAAGAAGTAGTGACAATCGATCGGTCTTTTGACAGTTCTTTCACACGTTCAAGATCGATTTTTTGTTCTAAATCTGTTTTATTAACGATAATAATAGCATCCATATTTTCGATGGCTTCCATGAGAGCTTCGTCTTCTTTCGTTAGCTCTTCACTATAATTTAATACTAACAGGATCAGTTGTGCTGCTTTTAAAGCTTGTCTTGATCTCTCGACACCGATTTTTTCAACGATATCTTCGGTTTCACGGATCCCCGCTGTATCAATTAGACGTAGCGGAACGCCCCTTACATTAACATACTCTTCAATGACATCTCTTGTTGTCCCTGGAATATCTGTAACAATTGCTTTATTTTCATGAACTAAACTATTTAATAATGAAGATTTCCCAACATTCGGGCGTCCAATAATTGCCGTTGCTAAACCTTCTCTTAAAATTTTTCCTTGTGCTGCTGTTTCTAATAATTTTTCTATTTCCTTTTGCACGAACTGGGCTTTTTCTAGCAAAAGATTGTTTGTCATTTCTTCTGCATCGTATTCTGGGTAATCAATATTCACTTCGACGTGTGCCACCGTTTCAAGTAGCGCTTGGCGTAACGTCTTAATCTTTTTTGAAAGTCGACCATCTAACTGCCCTAGAGCTACATTCATCGCTCGGTCTGTTTTCGCACGAATTAAATCAATAACTCCTTCAGCTTGCGATAGATCAATTCTTCCATTTAAAAAAGCTCTTTTTGTAAATTCACCAGGCTCGGCCAAACGGGCTCCTTCATTTAAGACAAGTTGCAATACTCGATTGACCGAAACTAATCCACCATGACAATTAATTTCGACAATATTCTCCCTAGTAAATGTCCTTGGTCCTTTTAAAACAGAAACCATGACTTCCTCAACTTTTGCTTCCGTTTGAGGGTCCATAATATATCCATAATGTATCGTATGACTTTCAACATCGCTTAATCGATGTTTTCCTTTGTATACCTTATCCGCAATTTGGATCGCATCGTCACCTGATAATCTAACGATCGCAATCGCTCCCTCTCCCATCGGTGTGGAAATTGCGGCAATTGTATCAAACTCCATCTGGTCACCTCAATTCTGCCAAAAAATCTTATTTTATAATAACTTTCATTAGTCTCGTTTCAATACACTTCCCTAAAAAAATAGAATACCACATATTCCCGTTCAAAAAAAGATATCAACAACCCTCATTCTATTTTAACCTATAATGTGCTAAGAAAAACTATCCACATGTGGATAAATAATTTTTGTTCTTTATCCTGTTATTTAAATAATTACTCGTCGGCATTTTAGTTCCCGTTCCTTGTTATAAATGCAGCACAGCGGCACTATTGAGACCTTTTAGTTCCCGCTCCTCCTTAAAAACACAGCACAGCGGCACTATTGAGCTCGTTTGGTTCCCGTTCCTCCTTAAAAACGCAGCACTCCGTCACTATTGAGCCCGTTTAGTCCCCGCACCACCTTAAAAACGCAACACTCCGTCACTATAAAGCTCGTTTAGTCGTCGTTCCATCCCTTCCTCTTATTTTTTGAACACTGGTTTGGCTAGACATTACACTTTAGTAGCAGCTCCGCTTAACAATGTCATTAAAAAAGCCCCCAAAACACAAAAAAGTAGCTGCACAGCGTATGAGTTATGCTGCGCAGCCACTTTACATGACTTATTTTTTTATCGCGGATTAATCACAATATATCTCTTCGGCTCTTGTCCTTCAGAGTGTGTTGCGATCCCATTTATGTTTTGAAGTGCAGTGTGAATGATTTTACGTTCATGAGCTTGCATAGGCTCTAACTTGACCGTTTTTTTCGTTTGGATTGCTTTATTAGCAAGTCGGTCAGCTAATTGCTCTAACGACTGCTTTCTCCGTTCACGATAGTTTTCTGCATCTAGTCGAATACGTAAATAGCCATCTGAATTGCGGTTAGCGACCAAATTCACTAAATATTGAAGCGAATCCAACGTTTGTCCTCTTCTTCCAATCAGTGTTCCAATATGCTCACCTTGTAAATCAAAAACAGTTTCTCTATTTTCAGGTTTTACAACGATATCAACTTGAACACCCATTTTTTCAAATAAAACATTGAGAAAATTCATAGCTTCTTCGATGGAATCTGGCTTTTTTTCAACTTCAACCAGTGCAGGCTTTCCACCAAAAAGCCCAAACAACCCTTTTTGAGGTTGTTCTATTACTTGAACCTCTACTTCTTCTCGCGTTGTGTTTAGTTCAACTAATGCTTTTTCAATAGCTTCTTCTACTGTTTTTCCAGATGCAGTCACTTTTTTCACTTTTTCTTTCCTCCTGCACTTGCTGGCTCATCTTTTTTTCCTACATTAGGACCTGTAATAAAGTAGGTTTGTACAATCATAAATAAGTTACCTACTACCCAGTACAACGTTAACGCTGCTGGGAAGAACATCGCAAACACGAAAATCATAATTGGCATCATATACAATAAGATTTTCATTTGCGGATTGTCCGTTACCATCATCATCTTTTGCTGGATAAATGTCGTAACACCAGCGATCAACGGAAGTAAAATTGGGTCAGGAACATCAAGATAGAACCACAAGAATTGCTGATGACCAATTTCTTCTGTACGCATAATTGCATGATAAAATGCAAGTAAAATTGGCATTTGAATAAATAAAGGTAAACATCCAGCTAAAGGATTAACTCCTTTTTCCTGGAACATTTTCATCGTTTCTTGCTGAAGCTTTTGCTGTGTTTTTTGATCTTTTGCACTATATTTTTCACGTAGCTTTTGCATTTCTGGCTGTATCGCTTGCATTGCCTTTGCACTCTTAGTTTGTTTGATCATTAACGGTAAAATTAATGTTCGTAGTAAAATAGTTACTACTATAATAGCCAAACCAAAACTATCATTAAAAAAATCTGCAAAATAAATGATTAACCAAGATAATGGATATACAAGGTAGCGATCCCAAACACCAGTACTTTCAGCATTGATTGGTTCTTCTAGGTTAAAACACCCCGTAAGAAGCACAAGCATACTGACAAGCAACAAGGTTAAACCAAGCTTTCTTGACACCTAAATTTCCTCCTTGTCATTCACCAATCTACTTTATATTATACAAAAAGGTTGAGTACCGTCTAATTTCTACTATGTATAGTATCCTTTTTAAACACCCCAGCTTTTTTAGATACATGAATTAAACTCTTCTCCATCTCAAAAAAATCCATTTCAGCTGTAGGTTTTCTAGCTATGACAACATAGTCTTTATCTTGCATTAACTTATCTTCATACTGGTTAAACCATTCACGTATGACTCTTTTAATTCGATTACGCATAACCGCGTTACCTATTCGTTTACTAACCGATAAGCCGATCCGAAAATGAGGTTGTCCTTCTTTATGAAGTGCATACAAGACAAATTGACGGTTAGCAACGGACTTTCCTTTATTAAATACTAGAGAGAACTCTTCATTCTTCTTTATGCGAAAAGCTTTCTTCATCCGTTACCCCCAACGATCCTAATGTAATTAATTATTCTACTAAATAGAACAGTATGATCTACTTCCTCTTTTTTTAGTGAAAAAGACCACTGAAGATTCCAGTGGCCTATGCAGATAATACTTTTCTTCCTTTACGACGACGACGAGCTAAAACTTTACGACCGTTTGGTGTGCTCATACGTGCACGGAAGCCGTGAACTTTCTTACGCTTTCGGTTATTTGGTTGAAACGTTGGTTTTCCCATCTATAACACCTCCCTGAGGATATACTCAACATAGACATTCTTGTAAATTATAAGGAATTGAGCAACCAATTGTCAAGTACACCTTTAGATTTCTCCTATTGTTAAATCTTTCATTTTTTTTCTCCAGATAACTAATTTCTATATAAAGCTAATGATGATCGCTTTACATTTTCATCTAATTACTCAATTAACTATTCCCACTTTTCGACTTGTGGATAACAATTATCGACAACTTTTGACTTTTCCTCAACTTTATTTACAGTCTGTACACAGCATCTAGTGTTGTGGACAAATTTTAAACACAAGCACTAGTATTCTGTGGATAAATCTATAAAAGCGTTGCAACACCTATCATTTTTTGCTATTATATATTTGTTTTCACCCGTGGATAGATTCGTTTGATACTATTTTTATCCACAACCTGTGAATAAACCTGTGGACAGTTTTAAAATGCTGTTTATAGTCTTATCCACACGATGTTTATAATTGAAATTACGACGCTTTTCTACTATATTATACTTTTCTCCACATATTATGTGTATTGCATACTTATACATTTATAAAAAACTGCATTATACAATCGTTGTACACCATAAGTAGAAGAACGCTACTATCCTATAAAAACTTGGATATAAGCCAAGTTTTTATTTAATTATTTCTAAATCTCGGAATGTCTATCCCTAAAGAAAAGGAGGGAGCAATAATTGGAGAACATAAACGATTTATGGGACCGGGCTTTAGCTGCAATGGAAGCTAAAGTAAGTAAGCCTAGCTTTGAAACTTGGTTAAAAGCTACGAAAGCAAATAGCATTGAAAGTGATACGATTATCATCACTGCGCCAAATGAATTTGCAAGAGATTGGTTAGAAAATCGTTATTCAAGTATTATTTCTGAAACGTTAGAAGATATTACTGGCTCTAATTTAAATGTTAAATTTATTATCCCAAAAAATCAGTTAGAAGATGATCTTCTAATTGAACAAGAAGTAAAAAAATTACCTAAGGAACCTCAACCGACCAATGGTGATATTCCTAAAAGTATGTTAAATCCAAAATACACGTTTGATACTTTTGTTATTGGTTCTGGAAATCGCTTTGCACACGCTGCCTCTCTTGCGGTTGCAGAAGCACCAGCAAAAGCCTATAATCCTCTGTTTATTTATGGAGGGGTTGGTCTAGGAAAAACGCACTTAATGCACGCAATAGGACATTATGTAATTGATCATAACCCTAATGCAAAAGTCGTTTACTTATCATCAGAGAAGTTCACGAATGAGTTTATTAATGCAATCCGTGACAACAAAGCTGTTCATTTCCGCAATAAATATCGAAATGTGGACGTGCTATTAATAGATGATATTCAGTTCTTAGCTGGAAAAGAACAAACACAAGAGGAATTTTTCCATACATTTAATGCACTACACGAAGAAAGTAAACAAATTGTGATCTCAAGTGACCGTCCACCTAAAGAAATTCCGACATTAGAAGATCGACTACGTTCTCGCTTTGAATGGGGACTGATTACAGATATTACTCCTCCAGATTTAGAGACAAGAATTGCGATCTTGAGGAAAAAAGCAAAGGCTGAAAATCTAGATATCCCTAATGAAGTCATGCTTTACATTGCGAATCAGATTGATACAAATATTCGTGAGTTAGAAGGGGCCCTTATTCGTGTCGTAGCCTATTCATCTCTTATCAATCAAGACATGAACGCTGATTTAGCAGCTGATGCATTGAAGGACATTATTCCTAACTCTAAACCAAAAATATTAACGATCGTTGATATTCAAAAAGCAGTTGGAGAACACTATAGTGTGAAATTAGATGATTTTAAAGCAAAGAAACGGACAAAATCTGTAGCCTTTCCTAGGCAAATTGCAATGTATTTATCTAGGGAAATGACAGATGCTTCATTACCAAAGATCGGAAGCGAATTCGGTGGCCGTGATCACACGACTGTCATCCATGCCCACGAAAAAATTTCAAAATTATTAACGACAGATCATGAATTACAACAAAAAATACAAGATATTGTCGAACAGTTAAGAAATTAAATTTGTGACTTATGTGAATAACTCAACCTAGCCTATGCACACATTATCCACATGTGTATAGGCTTTAACTTTCGACTTAAATAGACTTTTCCACAAATCCACAAGCCCTATTACTATTACTATTACTTTTTTAAATAAAAAATAAATTATATAAAGGTGATCAAAAATGCAATTTGTAATTAATAGAGATCGTTTTGTACATAGCGTGCAACATGTATCTAAAGCAGTTTCATCTAGAACAACGATTCCAATTCTTACAGGTATAAAAATTGTAGCTACAAAAGAAGGTGTAACACTAACTGGTAGTGATTCGGATATTTCAATTGAGAGCTTTATACCTACTGAAGAAAATGACAAAGTTTTAGTAGAGGTTTTAGCTGAAGGAAGTATTGTTCTTCAAGCGAAGTATTTTGCGGAAATCGTAAAAAAATTACCAGAAGGTCAAATAGAGGTTTCTGTTCAAGACCAATTTGCAACAACGATTCGTTCAGGGTCAGCTGTTTTTAACTTAAATGGATTAGATCCAGAGGAATACCCGCGTTTACCACAAGTTGAAGAACATCATGTTTTCCGGTTGCCACAAGATCTACTTAAGAATATTATTCGACAAACTGGGTTCGCCGTGTCCACTCAGGAAACACGCCCTGTGTTGACAGGTGTAAACTTGACAGTGGAAAACGAAGAGTTAATCTGTACTGCAACAGATAGTCATCGACTAGCAATGAGAAAAGCAAAGATTGAAACAAATAATAGTGAGCTGAATTTTGAAAATGTTGTTATTCCGGGAAAAAGTTTAAGTGAATTAAGTAAAGTTTTAGAAGAAACTAATGAAATGATTGATGTTGTCGTTACTGAAAGCCAAGTTTTATTCCGACTCAATAATTTATTATTCTTTTCAAGGCTGCTAGATGGTAAATACCCAGTTACGAAGAATATGATTCCAACACATTCAAAAACTGAGTTTAAAATTAATACAAAACCATTTTTACAGACGTTGGAAAGAGCGTTATTACTATCAAGAGAAGGCAAAAATAACGTTATCAACTTAAAAACTTTAGAGGATGGCGAGATTGAGATCACGTCCATTACACCTGAAATTGGGAAGGTTACAGAAAAAATTAAGAGTATTGAATTAAACGGAGAAGATTTAAGAATCTCATTTAATGGTAAAAATGTTATTGATGCCCTAAAGGTTGTTGATAGCGATGAAATTCATATCGTATTTACTGGGGCAATGAGCCCGTTTGTTGTGCGCCCGACAGAACATGATCTAGCACTTCATTTATTTTCTCCAGTTCGCACTTATTAAATTTTACAGCTGCAAGCCAATGGCCTGCAGCTTTTTATAAAACAAAACAAGGCATTAAATTAAGCTGATTTGACTAAGTTAACGTACAACTATTGGCGTTCTAACAATAGTTTAGTACAATAGAGATAAGAACTTTGATTATCGATTGATAAAAAGTAAAGGTAAACGGATGAATAACAGCAATTGCCGAGAAGATTGCTGTTTTATCTTTGCATGATAAGAAAGCTAAATATCTTGTAAAGCATGAAGGAAAGAAAGCCATTGATAAATAACATTTATGGTTATTTCATCGTGTTTTCTTTTGTTCAATTGCGGTTTCTGCTTTTTAAAAGGCTTTACTCTTAATTAAGGATCCAATAACAATCACCAATAAAAATTTACTAGCACCAAAATTAAAGAAAGTGAGGGTTCTCTTATGCCAGAAGAAGTCGTAATTAATTCAGAATATATTACTTTAGGTCAATTTCTTAAAGAAATTGGAGTCATTGATACGGGTGGAATGGCGAAATGGTTTTTATCAGAACATGAGGTTGTGGTAAATGATGAATTAGAAAACCGTCGCGGTAAAAAATTATATCCAAACGATCAAATTGCCATTGAAACAGTAGGTACTTTTAAGATAGTGACCGGATCTTGAGGGGGATTACCCTTTGCATATTAAAGAACTCGTGGTAACCAATTACCGCAATTATGAAAAAGTCCATTTAACATTTGAAGATCAAGTAAATGTGATTCTAGGTGAAAACGCACAAGGTAAGACGAATTTAATTGAGGCGATCTACGTTCTTGCGATGGCCAAATCACATCGAACGGCTCGAGATAAAGAATTAATTCATTGGAATGAAGACTTTGCTAAAATAGATGGAAAGCTTCAAAGGCGGAATGGACCGCTAACATTGGAAGTCATCATTTCTTCTAAAGGTAAGAAAGTAAAAATAAATAGTCTAGAACAACGAAAATTAAGTGAATATATAGGAGCAGCGAATGTTGTTATGTTTGCTCCAGAAGACTTAAATTTAGTGAAAGGTGCTCCTCAAGTAAGGAGACGTTTTATTGATATGGAAATTGGCCAGATTAATCCACTTTATCTTTTTCATCTAGGAAAGTATCAAAAAATTCTTCAACAGCGCAATCACCTACTTAAAGAATTACAAAAAAATAAAGGCAATAAGGTGATGCTTGATGTACTCACTGCGCAACTCGTTTCAGAGGCTGTCAAAGTAATTGCAAAGCGCTTTGAGTTTATTGAACTGCTGCAAAAGTGGGCTGAAGCTATTCATAAAGAGATAAGTCGTGGAAAAGAGTTACTACTTCTCCAATATAAACCATCAATTAACGTATCAGAAAAGATGGAATTGTCGAAAATAGAAGAAGAACTCTATAAAGGATTTGAAAAAGTGAAGGAAAGAGAGATCCAAAGAGGAACAACTCTTGTTGGACCACATCGTGATGATATTGGATTTTTAGTCAATGACATGGATGTGCAAACATTCGGTTCTCAAGGACAACAACGGACAACAGCTTTATCAGTAAAGCTAGCAGAAATAGAATTGATTCATTCAAAAGTTGGTGAATATCCTATTCTTTTATTAGACGATGTTCTATCAGAGTTAGATGATTATCGCCAATCACATTTGCTAAACACGATCCAGGGCAAAGTTCAAACGTTTGTAACAACAACAAGTGTAGACGGGATTGATCATCAAACGTTAAAGCAAGCTGCAACTTATTGTGTGACTCAAGGCAAAGTAGAGAAGATGAACTGAGGTGATCTTTTGTTTATTCATTTAGGTGGAGATACCGTTATTCGCTCCAAAGATGTTGTTGCAATACTAAATAGTGATATGAAAGAGTCATCGGGAATAACAAAAGAGTTTATTAATGCCCATTTTAAAGCAAATTATGTTGTCCAGATTTCAGAAGAAATGACTAAGTCGATCGTTATTACGAATGAAAAGGTCTATTATTCTCCAATTTCTTCTGTCACGTTAAAACGAAGAGCTCAAGTGGTTTCAGAGCTTGAAAGTTATGCTGATTAGTTTTTTTAGAAGATAAGAAGTATAACATTTAGGTGATTTGCAGCTCTAGCGCTGCTGAACGGGCACTCGTGTTTTTCTTGGTTGATGACATAAAAATTGACAGTGGAGACCACTGATAGAAGTGAAGGTGAAGAGATTGACGATTGAACAACAACATTCATACGATGAAAGTCAAATACAGGTGTTAGAAGGTTTAGAAGCTGTTAGGAAACGTCCAGGTATGTACATCGGTTCTACTAGTATACGTGGCTTACACCATTTAGTATGGGAAATTGTTGATAATAGTATTGACGAAGCAATGGCAGGCTATTGTGACACGATTTCAATTACTATCGAAGATGACAATAGTATTACGGTTTTAGATAATGGACGAGGGATTCCTGTAGGTATTCATGAAAAAATGGGAAGACCTGCAGTAGAAGTTATTATGACAGTTCTCCATGCTGGTGGTAAATTTGGAGGCGGTGGATACAAAGTCTCTGGTGGATTACACGGTGTTGGTGCCTCTGTTGTAAATGCTCTTTCGTCATGGTTAGAAGTAACAGTTTATCGTGAAGATAAGGTACACCATCAAAGATTTGAGCGTGGGGTTCCACAAGGTGATCTTCAAGTTATCGGTGAAACAGATAAACACGGAACTAAGGTTCACTTTAAACCTGATTCAGAGATATTTAAAGAAACTACTGTCTATGAGTATGACACGTTAGCTACAAGAGTTCGTGAGCTTGCCTTTTTAAATCGTGGTTTAACAATAGAAATTGCCGATAAACGTCCTGAAGGTAAGTCAGCAAAATTCCACTATGAAGGTGGGATTGCTTCGTTTGTAGAACATTTGAATAGAACGAAAGAAACACTTCATGAAGAACCTATCTTTATCGAGGGTGAAAAAGACGGTTTAAATGTTGAAATTGCTGTTCAGTACAATGATGGCTATACGAGCAACATTTATTCGTTCGCAAACAATATTAGTACACATGAGGGCGGGACCCATGAATCAGGGTTTAAGACTGGGCTTACTCGTGTTATTAATGACTATGCTAGAAAGCAAAATCTATTTAAAGAAAATGATCCGAACTTAACAGGTGAAGATGTTCGCGAAGGTTTAACAGCCATTATTTCAGTTAAAATTCCTGACCCACAATTTGAAGGTCAAACAAAAACGAAATTAGGTAATAGTGAGGCGCGTACGATTACAGATTCACTATTCTCGGAACACTTTGCACGTTTCTTATCAGAAAATCCGACTGTCGCTAGAAAAATTGTTGAAAAAGGGTTAATGGCATCTAGAGCTCGGGAAGCTGCGAAAAAAGCGAGAGAGCTTACGAGAAGAAAAAGTGCTTTAGAAGTAAGTTCATTGCCAGGTAAACTAGCTGACTGTTCCTCTAAAGATGCTACAATTAGTGAGATTTATATTGTTGAGGGTGACTCTGCTGGAGGATCAGCTAAGCAAGGTCGTGATCGCCATTTCCAAGCGATACTACCATTACGAGGGAAAATTATTAATGTCGAAAAAGCTCGACTTGATAAGATTTTAGCTAATAATGAGATTCGCGCAATTATTACTGCTCTCGGAACGGGTATTGGAGACGATTTTAATATTGAAAAGGCACGTTACCATAAAATTATTATTATGACGGATGCCGATGTTGACGGGGCACATATTCGTACTTTAATTTTAACGTTCTTCTATCGGTATATGCGTCCTATTATTGAAAAAGGTTATATTTATATTGCTCAACCACCACTTTACAAAGTACAGCAAGGGCGCGATATACAGTATGCTTATAACGATAAAGAGTTAGAAAACATTTTGAGCGAAATACCTGATAAAGCAAAACCAGGTATTCAGCGTTATAAAGGTCTAGGAGAAATGAACCCTGAACAGCTGTGGGAGACGACAATGGATCCTTCGACAAGGACTGTTTTGCAAGTAACTCTAGAGGATGCGATGAAAGCAGATGAAGTATTTGAAATCCTTATGGGAGACAAAGTAGAGCCTAGACGAGATTTTATTCAAGAAAATGCTCAGTACGTGAAGAATTTAGATATTTAAATATTTACTAATATGTGTGTTAAAAAAGAGGAACAAAAGATCCGAGAAGTTTGGGGCGCGGAGTGTATGTTTTAATACATTGAGTAAGCGAGTCAACAAAGAATATCGCCAACGATTTTCTTGGACTCTTTGACACCCTATACGAAGAACCTTGCTCGAAACGGATAAATGGAGGTTTCTAAATGGAAGAACAGGACCGTTCAAGAGTTAAAGAAATAAATATTAGTCAAGAAATGAAGTCATCTTTTTTAGATTACGCAATGAGTGTAATTGTTAGCCGGGCATTACCTGATGTACGTGACGGTTTAAAGCCTGTTCATCGCCGAATATTATTTGCGATGAATGAACTCGGAATGACATCGGATAAAGCTTATAAGAAGTCAGCGCGTATCGTTGGTGAGGTTATCGGTAAGTACCACCCTCACGGCGATTCTGCTGTTTATGAAACAATGGTAAGAATGGCGCAAGATTTTAGTTATCGGTACATGTTAATTGACGGACACGGTAACTTTGGTTCTGTTGATGGTGACGCAGCAGCGGCCATGCGTTATACAGAAGCAAGAATGTCTAAAATTTCAATGGAACTTATCCGTGATATTAATAAAGATACAATCGACTACCAAGATAACTATGATGGTTCAGAAAGAGAACCGATTGTATTACCTTCGCGTTTTCCAAATCTATTAGTTAATGGTACGTCTGGTATAGCTGTTGGGATGGCGACCAATATACCACCACATCAATTAGGTGAAGTAATTGATGGTGTGCTGGAGTTAAGTCGTAATCCTGAAATTAGTGTTGCTGAATTAATGAATTTTATACCTGGACCTGACTTTCCAACTGGAGCAGAAATTGTTGGGATATCTGGGATTCGTAAAGCTTACCAAACGGGTAGAGGCTCAATTACGCTTAGAGCAAAATCTCATATTGAAGAGATGCAAAATGGTAAGCAACGAATTATTGTAACAGAACTTCCGTACCAGGTTAACAAAGCTAAGCTTATTGAAAAAATTGCTGAGCTAGTTCGTGACAAAAAGATTGATGGCATAACAGATCTACGTGATGAATCAGACCGTACAGGAATGCGAATTGTCATTGAAGTAAGACGAGATGCTAATTCAAATGTTCTATTAAATAATTTATTTAAGCAGACTGCGCTACAGACGAGTTATGGTATTAACTTGCTAGCTCTTGTAGACGGACAACCTAAAGTACTCAACTTAAAGGAATGCTTGTATCATTATTTAGAGCACCAAAAAGTCGTTATTCGTCGCCGTACAGCATTTGAATTAAGGAAAGCAGAAGCAAGAGCTCATATACTTGAGGGGCTTCGTATCGCACTAGATCATATCGATGAAATTATTTCATTAATCCGTAGCTCACAAACGACAGAAATTGCTCGTAATGGATTAATGGAGCGATTTGAATTAAGCTATGAGCAAGCGCAAGCGATCCTTGATATGCGACTACAACGCTTAACAGGATTAGAACGTGATAAAATTGAAGCAGAGTATGCTGAACTTGTTCAACGTATTGCTGAATTAAAAGCTATTCTAGCGGATGGGGAAAAAGTTTTAGAAATCATTCGTGAAGAATTATCAGAAGTTAAAGAGAAGTTTAATGATGATCGCCGTACAGTTATCTCTATCGGTGAAGAGTCATTTGAAGACGAAGATTTAATTCCTCGTCAAAATATCGTCATTACCCTAACGCACAATGGCTATATTAAACGCCTACCTATTTCTACGTATCGTAGTCAAAAACGTGGAGGTAAAGGTATACAAGGAATGGGTACTAATGATGATGATTTTGTCCAACATCTATTTACGACAAATTCGCATCATACGATTCTCTTCTTCACAAATAAAGGAAAAGTTTATCGTCTTAAAGGGTATGAAATTCCAGAGCTAGGAAGAACAGCGAAAGGGATCCCGATTATTAATCTTCTTCAAATTGAAAAAGATGAGTACATTAGTACTGTCATTCCAATTGAAGAGTTTGATGATAAACATAATCTATTCTTTATGACCAAAGAAGGAATATGTAAACGATCACCACTCTCATACTTTGCGAATATTCGTAGAGGTGGATTATTTGCTATTAACTTACGTGAAGAAGACGAATTATTAGGTGTACGTCTAACGGATGGCAATCAAGAAATTATCATTGGGACGAAGAGCGGTCTAGCTATTCGCTTCCATGAAGATGATGTACGTTTAATGGGTCGAACAGCTACAGGTGTTAAAGGGATTACATTATCAGATGATGATCTCGTAGTCGGAATGGATATCATTGAACAAGACCACGATGTTCTTATTGTTACTGAAAAAGGGTATGGTAAGCGAACTACAATTGATGATTACCGAATTCAACATCGCGGTGGTAAAGGTATAAAAACTTGTAACATTACTGATAAAAACGGCCCTGTTGTTTCATTAACAGTTGTTTCAAATGATCATGACTTAATGATTATAACAACGGCTGGTGTTATTATCCGTTTACATGTAAGTGAAATATCACAAATGGGACGAAATACACAAGGGGTTACTCTCATCCGTGTTGGTGATGAAGGTGAAGTTGCTACAGTCGCTCGAGTCGATATCGATGATGAAGATATTGAAGAGCGAGATGAAGATGAAGCTGTGGAAGACACTAATGATGTTGAAGCAGCTACAGAAGAGGATGCTATACAGGAAACACCAGCTGACAATGATGAACCACAACTAGAACCAGAACCAGAGTTAGACGAAGATAATGAATAAAAATCTTATAGTATAAAGAAAGGCCTTTTCTCAGCAGTATTTGGGAAAAGGCTTTTTTCTTTGAACTAGATCTTAAATGTTATATGGACATTTTCCACTTGGAGTCTTCAGTTTCCAGAATTTTATGGTCAGAGCAAAGTTGAACCTGAACGTTTTCTGTCTGTGATTTAGCAAATAGGTGGCTCGTTCTTAAGCTCTCCTTAATGGTTTGACTCTTTTCTTAAATCTTGTTGCAAAACATCAAAAAAATAAACCTTTGTTTACCTAAATCGTGTAAAGTATAATGGATTTAACAGTATTGGGAAATTGAGGGGACATCTATGAAAGTTAGAAGTAATCAGTTGCAAGAAGGATGCATAGTAGCAAATGATTTATTTTTGCACTCCAATCAACCGTTTATCAAAAAAAGTACAATACTTACAACTAGTTTAATAGAAATTATAGATATTTTTTTGATTGATGTTGTTGATGTAGAAAATAAACTAGTTACAGGTGAGAGATTTACTCCAAGAGAAATAATTGAAGAAGATCGTAAGCCAAATTTTAGTAAAGAAGAAAATTCTTTTATAGATATGTACCTTGCAGCTGTACAAGCTTATCAAAAATTCTTTCAGGGGTGGCAATCAGGCTTGCCTGTAAACATAACAGAGATACGTAATTTATATATACCTTTATTAGAAAAGGCGATGGATTCCCAATATGAAATAATTAAGCTACACCATTATTCAACGAAAGAAAGTTATGTTTTTCATCATTCAATTTTTGTTGGAGTTTTTTCAGCTATTATTGCAAGAGGATTAGGCTTTTCAAAAGCAGAATGGATTCAAGTAGGATTAGCTGGTTTAATGAGTGATGCTGGAATGTCCAAGCTTCCTAGTCAAATTCTTATGAAGAATGGTCCATTGTTACATGAGGAATACGAAGAAGTAAAAAGACACCCAATTCACAGTTTTAAGATGTTAAAGGGACAGATTGGTGTTACAGATGCAGTTTTATTAGCGATCCTTCAACACCATGAACGAGAAGATGGATCAGGTTATCCGATGGGAGTAACGCCTGAAAAAATCTATGCCTTTAGTCAAATCGTTGCTGTAGCAGACGTTTACCATGCAATGGTTTCAGAAAAACATTACCGCACCAAGCAATCTCCTTTTAAAGTGATCGAGGAATTAACTCAAGAGCAATATGGGAAGTTTCAGCCAAGTATTGTTCAAGCACTCGGTAAAGAACTATTAAGGTATACAAATGGTATGCTTGTTCGACTAAATAGTGGAGACATAGGTGAGATCATATTTGTTAATGAACAGCAACTAACTCGCCCTATTGTCAAGCTAACCAGCACAGAAGATATTATTAATTTGGGCACAGAACCTGCTATATTTATTGTTGATACACTAAATTAAAAAAAGTTTTTAAAAACTATTGCATTTAGATAAATATATTGATATAATAATTCTTGTCGCTAAGGAAAACAAGGCGATCACAAAAAAGCTATTGACATTACAATATCGATAGTGTATAATTTTAAAAGTTGTCGCTTATGACAACAAAAAGTTCTTTGAAAACTGAACAAAAAGCCAAGCGAAATAAAGAGATACATGATATCTCGTCAATGTTTTAAAAAC
>NZ_WMKZ01000037.1 GCF_019024285.1 Alkalihalobacterium elongatum | reverse complement strand
TAAAGAGTGGCACTCACCCTCATTAGGGTGAATGCCACTCTATTTTTTATTTACTGGGTTTTGTCCCAGCCTCTTTTTGTTATTTAGGAATCCAGTGCACTTAACAGTGGGTGTAAAATTACACACGGAAACTTTAGCTAGGTAAAAACCTATGATTTATTAACTTGCAGAAATCTTGTGAATGACAGAGGTTCTGTTATTGACACCTAATTTATTAAAGATATTGTTTAGGTGTGTTTTAACGGTATTAATACTTAAAAAGAGCTTATTAGCGATATCGTTATTACTGTAACCTTTGGAAATAAGAGCGATAATTTCAGATTCTCTTTTAGACAACCCAAACGCAAGTGTTGCCTTTTTTATAGGATCTTCATTTTGTTTCATTTCTGAATGAATATAAATAGTAAAGTGTTGCTCCGCTATATCCCAAGTTTCATGTGTGTTTATTTTAAATGAGAGATCTCCAATAGTTAAGTTTAGTTCATCTAAGTTATCAGAGTTGATCCTTGCTAATACAGCGTCTTTTACTTTAGTGAGTGGGTTGGTTTTGTCGGTATGGTTTAAATTAGAGCAATATTTTATCGCAACTTCATTACTATAAAGTATGGAGAAGCTTTTATCTACTACTATTACACCGATAGGAAGTTCACTCATGGAATTCGTTAACATTGACTTTGAATATTGTAATTGTTTAAATTCCAAGTGTCGTTTTAAATTTGTAGAAATAAATTTGGATGCGCTTTCAAGAATTTGTATTTCATTAGAGGAGTAATCACCAGAGCAAAGTGACTTATGAATTCCAATAAGGCCAATTACTCGATTTCCCCATTTTAACGGTATAAAAACAGTGTAGTACTGTTTATTCTTTTCTTGGAGATTGAGGTGGTATTCACTATTTTGAAAAGGTGTATAGGATAGTATGTCTTCAATAGTAAGTATGTGTTTATTTTGGATTTTCTTTTTGTTTAAAAGGTCTAATCGATAATAATGCCTCTTGCTTGCCTCTATTACTTTACTATCCATATAAAGTGTAGTAGTTCTTTGTAAATAGCTATCGTTAATAAATAATGATAAGTTGTTATAACCAAGTACGTTTTTTATAGCTTCTAAAATGGTGACGTAATATTCCTCATTATTTTCCTGAATAAGAGAAACAAACTTTAGAAGTTTTTCATAATCTTCCGTTTTTAGCAAAAGGCTCACCTCCTATAAAAAATAAACTTACTTTAAAAATTGAAAACAAATTGATTTTGTTGTTATGTAAATGGATATTTAGTGTGAGAAAGGGTTAGTTAAACCTTATTATAATAAAGATTTATGAAATGTCCAGACTTTTTTGAATCTTGTTTAAATTTTAAATACTGAACCTAAATTCACCCTTATGGGTGATTTTTTGAAAATTCAATAAGTGTTAGTATTCATTTATAAAAATTTTTAAAAAGGAGGGCTACAATTTGGCCAATAAATATATTCAAGAAGAACATCGTATTTTCCGAAGCACGTTACGAAAATTTTTAGAAAAAGAAGCATATCCTCACTTTGAACAATGGGAGAAAGATAGAGAAATCCCTCGTCAATTTTGGAGAAAAATGGGGGAGAATGGTTTTCTCTGTCCTTGGATCGATGAAAGTTACGGAGGCTTTAATGCTGATTTTGGTTATTCTGTCATATTGAATGAAGAGCTAGAGAAGGTAGGTCAAGGAGTATCTAGTGGGATTTGTTTACACAATGATATCGTAACCCCGTATTTTTCTTCGTATGGTAGTGAAGAGCAGAAGCAACGTTGGCTTCCAGGATGTATTACAGGAGACCTAATTACAGCGGTAGCAATGACGGAGCCTGGTGCAGGATCTGATCTTGCGGGAATCCGAACGACAGCTGTAAGAGATGGTGATCACTATATTTTAAACGGAGAAAAAACATTTATAACGAATGGTATTCATGCGGATTTAGTCATCGTTGTATGTAAAACAGATCTAAAAGCTAATCCAGCGTATAAAGGAGTAAGTTTATTAGTTGTTGAACGTGATACTCCAGGATTTTCACGAGGGAAAAAATTAGATAAGATTGGAATGCACAGTGGTGATACAGCGGAATTAATCTTTGAAGATGCGAAGGTTCCT
The DNA here is from genome assembly GCF_019024285.1 of Alkalihalobacterium elongatum. Classification (GTDB taxonomy): domain Bacteria; phylum Bacillota; class Bacilli; order Bacillales; family Bacillaceae_F; genus Alkalihalobacterium; species Alkalihalobacterium elongatum. Next base: position 35,461 of record NZ_WMKZ01000037.1, on the reverse strand, counting down.
GTAGCAAATCTTTTAGGTGAAGAAGGAAAAGGCTTCTCATATTTAATGACAAAATTACAACAGGAAAGGCTTGTTGTAGCTATCCAGTGTCAAACTGAAGCCGAAGAAATGTTAAAAATTACAATCGATTATGTGAAAAACAGAAAGGCTTTTGGAAAATCAATAAGCAAATTCCAAAATACACAATTTAAGATTGTAGAGATGGCTACAGAAATTGAAATCGGAAGGACATTCCTAGATGATTTAATTGTTCGACATATGGATGGAGAAGACATCACGAAAAAAGTGTCCATGGCCAAGTGGTGGATAAGTGAAATGGCAAAACGAGTAGCCTCAGAATGTCTACAATTACATGGTGGATATGGATATATGGAGGAGTATGAAATCGCACGTAGATACCGTGATATACCTGTCGCTTCTATTTATGCAGGTTCAACAGAGATCATGAAGACGATTATAGCTAAACAATTAGAGTTATAGAATGAAACTATAAAGTGTAAAGGAGCGACTAAATGGGGTTTAAAGAAATTAAAACAGCCAAGAAAAAAGAAGATATCATTCGCTCTGCAGCAAAAATAGTTTCAAGAAAAGGATATCACGGGGCAACAATGGAAGACATAGCTGCGGAGTTACTAATGACTAAGGGAGCATTATACTACTATTTTGAGAACAAGGATGACTTAGTCTATCATTGTCACGACTTAATTTTATCTTCAGCAATCAAAACATTAGAGGATTACTTAACGAGTAATGTTTCTTCTACAGAGAAATTTAGAAAAGCTGTTGAAGTTCATGTTGAATTTGCAATTACAGAAAAAGAAACATTTAATATGATTATTAAGCCACAACATACATTTACTGAAAAACGTCTCATTCCTATACTTGATAAACGTCAAAAGTATGCAAATATTTTTGACGAAATTATTCAACAAGGAATAGATAATGGTGAATTTAAAATTGAAGAAATAAAGATGGCGAGAATGATGATACTAGGGGCATTAAATTGGATCCAACAGTGGTATTTACCTGAAGGCAAGAAAAGCAAGAAGGAGATTATAGAAATATATACGGACTACTTACTAAAACTACTTAAATAAGTAACACCTACTATCAAAAACGAAGTTTCATAGGTACTAGGTAATGTAAATTTTCACACTTTCGGGTGATGTTTACTACTTTTTGTTCAGATAAAATTAGCTTTAGGGTCAGAAGGAATACTTTCCTCATTAACATTCAGAACTTTCTGAAGTTTAAATCACTTAATCTACTATAAAAGTTAAGCGCTTACAAAATTTTTAGGCTTGAAAGGGGAATTTTACTCATGTTTATTGCAGAGCATTTAAAAGAGACTGTAGAACGTCAACCAGATGCGATCATTTCATCATACTTAGGAAGAGAAACTACTTATGAGCAATTTTTAAAACAAGCAGAGAGACTTGCAGGGTATTTTCAGGAATTAGGATATGGTAAGGATGATATTGTTGCGCTAGTTTTACCTAATTCCGATTATTTTTTAACTTCCTATTATGCGTGTCAGATTGGTGGATTTGCGGTATTACCAATTAATACGAAACTAGCTCCAAGGGAGATCGAATATATCTTAAACCATTCAGAAGCAAAAGGAATTATATACGATCAACGATTTGAAGAAACAGTTCTTGAAATCCTACCTAACTTAAAAGCAATTAAAGATACTCTTACAACTGGTTATGAAAACACTTCTAATCGTTTAGAGGACATCATTTCTGGACAAGATCGACAAGTCAATGAAGTTTCACGAGAAGAAGATGATACTTCTGTAATCTTTTACACATCTGGTACAACTGGAAGACCTAAAGGTGTAATGTTAACAAATCAAAATGTTCTATCAATTGCTCAAATTCATACAGAATCAATGGAAATAACGAATAAGGACCGTATGCAAATTGTTGCACCGCTATTCCATTGTGCTGCAGCCCATGTGTTTTCAGTACCAACGATATACGCTGGAGGAACTGTTGTTATAGAAGAAGGCTTTTCTCCAGAACAAACGATAAAAACGATGGAGAAAGAGAATATTACGATCTTCTTTGGAGTTCCAGCTATGTACAGTATTCTCTTAACAACACCGAGTTTACAAGCAGCGTCATTACCCAATTTACGACTTCTCACTTACGGTGCAGCCCCTATGCCATATGAATTAATTAAACGAGTAAAGGATATTTTTCCAAAAGTCCAAGTACAAAACATTTATGGACAAACAGAAAATTCTCCTGGTGCTACAACATTAAAAGATCAACATGCTTTAACTAAAGTAGGATCAGTTGGTGAAGCATTACCTCAATGTGAGGTTCGAGTTGTCAATGAGTATGGGGAAGATTTACCCGTTGGAAAAGTTGGGGAAATTATTGTAAAAGGTCCACATGTCATGAAGGGCTACCTAAAGAATGAAGAGGCAACTAGAGACACAATAAAAAATGGATGGCTTTATAGCGGTGATCTCGGCCGCTTAGATGAAGATGGGTTGCTCTATATCGTAGATCGAAAGAAAGATATGATCATACGCGGTGGTGAAAATATTTATCCTGTTGAAGTTGAGGAAGTTCTCTATGAAATTCCTGAAATTTTAGAAGCGGCTATTATTGGGGTACCACATGAAGTACTAGGTGAAGTTCCTAAAGCATACGTAGCAAGGAAAAAAGATATGCAAATAGACGAAGCTACCATTTTAAAATATTGTCAAGATCGACTAGCTAAGTATAAAGTGCCTCAAGAAATAGAATTTGTTGAAGCGCTTCCTAGAAATGCTAGTGGAAAAGTATTGAAAACAGAATTAAGAAGTTCCACAGAAGCAATTTAATTTTAGATTGCTAGTTTAATAAAAAGTGAAACGATTAAGGTGTAATTAAAAACATACGGGGGGTTTAAAGATGAAAAAGATGAAAAGAATGAAAAAACTGATGAAACCAGTCGTTGGTGCTGCAGTCGCTGCAACAATGGCATTAGGACTTGTTGCGTGTGGAGGAAGTAATGAAGGTGCATCGGCTCCGTCAGAAGGTAATGATGCTGGCGGCGATAACACTGAGGCTGTTGAAGAAATGCGCCTAAGAGCTTCTTCTGGAGTTACAGCTAAACACTTCTGGGATCGTGGATTTTTCACACCTTTAATGGAACGAATTGATAGCGAAACAAATGGTGCAATTAGCTTTGAAGCATTTACTTCGGGGGAACTTGTACCTTTAGGAACGGAATTTGATGCTCTTCGTCAAGGAACAATTGACATTGCGTTAACATTCATGGCACCTTATGATCCTCAACGTTTTCCATATTCAGAGGTTACAATGCTTCCATTGCTTGAATCAGATGCAGTTATTGCCTCGACAGCAATGCAAAATATGATGAATAGTGATCGTGACTTAAAAGATGGCAAAACTTATTATGAGCTAGAGTTTGCTGATAAAGGATTAGTTGCATTTGCTAACCCATTAACAGAGCCATATGTTTTAGGAACGACAAGACAAAAGATTGAAAGTGCATCTGATTTCTCAGAAGCGATTCGACTTAGAACAGCTTCGCGTGTACATGAGATCTTAGCTGATAACTTAGGAATTACAGCTATTTCAATGCCAATCACGGATGCATATGATGCCTTAAGCCGGAACGCATTAGACGGATTTTTCTATAACATTCCAGACTGGAAGGCATTTGGTTTTGATGAATTAATTAAACATGCAGTAGAAGGGGCTAACTTTGGTCACTTTGTTGGTCATACTGCAATGACTCAAGAGACTTGGGATAAATTACCTGCTGACGTACAAGAAAAATTTAAGGCAGCTGCAGATGAAATTATTTTTGATGGTGCAAATTTGACGAGAGATGAAACTGATGAAAATAGAGAATCTACAATGGAAAAGGGTGGAGAATTCACACACCTTAATGATCTAGATCCAGAATTAAGAGAGTTTATTAGTCAAGCTATAGTTGACACTTGGGTTGAATGGATTGAGAATTTAGAAGGACAAGGTCATGCAGGAAAAGAGATGGCTCTACTGTGGAGAGATATGATTGTTGAAGCAGGTGGGGTTTTACCTCAAGAAATTATGGATATGGAGTAAACTAAAGTAATAGGGAGCTGGCTTTTCAGCTCCCTATAGTTAAAATTTAATGTCAGTGGATGAATTCCAGTATTTATAAGATGGTGAGGTGAAGGAATGGTCGAAAATATTGCAATTATTGTCGTTGTTATCGTGTTTTTGTTTTTGTTACTAACAGGGCAATACATTAGTTCTCTACTATTAACATCAGGTATTCTAGGTATTTATATTTTGGGAGGAATGCCCTTACTCAATGGATTTTTACAAAGCGAACCGTACAATCGTGCTGCCAGCTATGCTTTGACGACTATTCCTCTTTACATTTTAATGGCGCAGTTCATTATGCAAGCGGGAATTGTCAAAGATTTTTATAACCTCGTATTTAAGCTTTCAAAAGGAAAAACTAGTTTACTAGGTGTATTAACGGTATTTCTAGGAGGAATTCTAGGTGCAGTTTCTGGCTCTGGAACAGCAACGGCAGCATCACTAGGTCAAGTTGCTGTTCCAGAGTTAAAAAGAAGAGGATACCCAGACGGACTTGCTGGTGCTTTAGCGGCTGCTTCAGGATCGCTTTCAGCAATTATACCTCCGAGTGTAATATTAATTATTTACGGAGTAACTGTACAAATTTCAATTGGGCAGTTGTTTGTTGCCGCCTTTATTCCAGGAATTCTTATGATGGTGGTGTTTTCAGCAGTTACTATCGTCTATCTTAAGGTATACCAAGGGAAAATGGTGATGCCTGAACCAGATGTTGATGAACACGAAACACCAATCAGTCGCTATATTATCATTCTAATGGCAGGCGCCTTGATTATACTTTCAATTTTTGGTGGAATTTACACAGGGAAGTTTACGCCAACTGAAGCTGGTGCAGTAGGTGCATTTATCAGTTTAATCGTAGCGGTTGTTCTAGGAAAAGTGAATAAAAATTTCATTACCAGTTCGCTTATTGAAACAACTAAAGTTACGGTAATGGCAATGATCATAGTTATAGGGGCGTCTCTATTCGGCCGATTTATTTCATTGTCACTTCTTCCAAGGAAAATTATTGAGATGCTTGGACCGTTAATGGATTACCCAGTCATATTATTAGTAATCATAATGTTAATCTACTTCTTCTTATTTATGTTTATTGAAGGAGTTGCAGTTATCTTAATGACGGTACCTGTTTTGTTGCCAATATTAACAGCAGCGAATATTGACCTTATTTGGTTTGGTATTTTAGTTTCAGTTATTTGTACGTTAGGGCTCATTACTCCGCCTGTCGGAATTAGTGTATATGCGGTAGGAGGAGTTACCAAAATCCCAATAGAAAAACTTTTCCGAACATCATTAATATTTGCCGTCGTTGCCGCTGTAGTAGTTGGTGGACTACTAATTGCTTTCCCGCAATTAGCAACATGGCTGCCGCAAACAATGAGGTAATAGAGCTATTATAATTGGAAAGTAGGTGATAGAGATGAGCGGAGTTTTTGATAAAATAGTGAATATTAATGAAAGATTAAAGTTGATCGGGGTTTACACAGGAGGGATTGCCGCAGTTATCATGATGTTTCTTATTGTAGCGGATGTATTTATGCGAAATATTTTTACATCCCCAATTGCTGGAACGTATGAAATTGTACAATTTTTCTTGATGCCATTGGCGATTTTTCCTGCACTAGCTTATACGTATAGTTCAGGCGTATTACCGAGATTAGGTGAATTAGTTGAAAAAGCACCTCAAGGCTTCCAAAAGGTTTCTAAGTGGATTATTATCATCATTGAGATCGTCATTTTTACGTTATTAACAGTCTATGGGTGGAAATTTGCGATGGCTGGTGTCGGTGATCAAATGGCCGTTGCTGTCGGTGGAAAATTAACACCCGTTTATCCAGTCTACTTTTTAATACCTATTGGCTTTGCTTTAATAGTAATTGAAGTTATTCTTTCAGCAATTAAGCCTCTAATAAAGAAGTAATTAGAAATAATTCAACGTAAGAAAACACGAATTGGTCGAACTACCATTTTTTTATCTGAATTATTTTGAAACTTTAATAGGAATTTTACTGGTTATGATAGAAGTAATTATAGGTTAAAAAAAAAGATATATAACATGGTTTGGAGGAAATCAAATGAGTAATATTTATATTTTAAGTGGAGCACGAACAGCCTTTACAGCTTTTGGGGGCTCCTTTCAATCTGTTAATGCTACTGAACTTGGAACGGCAACAGCGGTAGAAGCGTTAAACCGAGCCGAATTAGATGGTAAGGACATTGATCAAGTTGTTTATGGTAATGTAATTCACAGTTCTACTAATGCTGCTTATCTAGCACGACATATCGCATTAAAGGCGAATGTTCCTATAGAAACACCTGCACTAACAGTAAATCGACTGTGTGGTTCAGGTATGCAAGCGATTGTTTCAGCTGCTCAAGGTATTCGTTTAGGTGAGTCTAATTTAGCCTTAGTCGGTGGCGCTGAAAATATGACGATGTCTCCTCACTCTAACTTTAACAGTCGTTTTTCTGGAGTGAAATATGGTAGTTTTCAATTTGAAGATATGTTAATGAATACACTTACTGATCAATATACTGGTATTGGCATGGGAATAACGGCTGAAAATCTAGCAGAAAAATACGAGATTTCTAGGGAAGAACAAGATGAATTTGCGTTATTAAGCCAACAAAGAGCAACTGAAGCAATTCAATCTGGTATTTTTGCTGAAGAGATAACAGCTGTTGAAATACCTGCAAGAGGTGGCAGTAAACAAATTGTTGAAGATGAACATGTAAAAAAAGATATGACCCTTGAAAAACTTGCATCATTGAGACCATCGTTCAAAAAAGATGGTACTGTAACAGCGGGTAATGCTAGTGGGATTAATGACGGAGCTGCTTCATTAGTTTTGGCAAGTGAAGCTGCGGTGAAAGATCGTGCCCAAAACCCTTTAGCTAAGATAGTTTCCTGGGGAATAACAGGAGTAGACCCTAGTATTATGGGGATTGGACCGGTACCAGCGATCCAACAGGCATTACAACGCGCGCAATTAACTCTCGATCAAATTGATCGCATTGAAATTAACGAAGCGTTTGCAGCTCAATATTTAGCGGTTGAAAAAGAATTAGGATTAGACCGAAATAAAACAAACGTACATGGGGGAGCGATAGCTCTTGGGCATCCTGTAGGAGCAAGTGGCTCTCGTATCGTACTATCACTTGCTAATGAATTAAGAAGAAATGGCCTTAGATATGGTATTGCAAGTCTTTGTATCGGTGGTGGCCAAGGGATTGCGTTAATTATTGAAAATGAGAATGTGTAAGTGTCAAAGGCGCCTATTTATAGGCGTCTTTTTCTTATTTTTTTGATGTATAATTTACTACCTTTAACACACTCTATTTTAGTAAGTACGTAATTTTAAGGAGGAAGGTGATTGAATTTGGATAAGTCACTAGGTTATTTACGAGAAGCCTTATCGAATTACATAGAAGGTCATCCTATTTGTCAAGGGGTTTACGATCGTTTAGAACAAAACGACTTTTCAAGTGAAGAGGAATTTGTAGATGGGTTAGCTGAAGAAGAAATGAAAGTACTAGATATAATTCTAAAACAAGAAATAAAGCATGCTCAAGAAGAACAGGACGAAGAAAGGACGAAACAATTAAACGAAGTATTTGAGCAGTTATTTTAGAGAAATTGAAGTATCACAAAGGAGAATATAATGGATAAAGAAAATATCAATAAAGAAATGAGCTATAAACAAAAGAAACAGACTGAAAAGATGGAATTAAGTTCAACTGGGTTTGGTTTTGTTCCAGAGGGGGCAAATATAGAAGCAAACGCTGAAAAAAGTTCAGAAAAAGATAATTCTAGTTACTAAACACTGTTAAAGTTTGGGTGTGGTTTTAGACTCATTATAGAAAGAAGTGGAATGAAATTCTCAAGAAAAAGTAGCTTTTCTTGCTTATTTCATTCCAATTTCAACCTTTTAGTTAATGAAAGGTATATGAAACTACCATTCACACAAAAGGACAAAATTAACGTAAATTAACAAGATGGGCTTACACATCTCATAAAATAATAAAGAGGAGGATTTGGTGGGAATCGAACCCACTAAACGCTCAGTTATCCCCAGAGGAATGACTGGCTGCTCTACCATTGAGCTACAAATCCATTTTTAATGACCTCAAATATATCATGCACTTAGTTTTAATTAATATACACAAACAAAAAAATAAAGATGAATATATATCTCTCTACTTATAAAAAATAAACTTAAAAGGGGTGATTTCATTGACTAAGCATCATAACCACGAAGACCATAATCATCAGCATAGTATTGCATGTGGTCATACGAAAATAAGACATGATGATCACATTGACTATGTCCACAATGGTCATCTACATCATGAACAATCTGGGAAGTGGGTAGAATGTGCTATTCCTGTAACAGAGGAAAATCCTTCAGAATGTAAGCCTATTTCATGTGGATGTAATCATGAAGAAGACTGCGGACATGAGCTAGTACCTCATGGTGATCATTTTGATTACTTAGTGAACGGTCGACTTCATCATGTCCATGGAGACCATTGTGATGATCATGGACCAGTCGAACTTGTCTCTGTACAATAAGTTTAAATTGGGTTTGTTTTTAACGATGTCTAAAAAAATCTACTGAAATTTTGTTAAATAAAGGTATGAGGGGAGACGTTGATAGCGTCTTCTTTTTTATGTTTCTTCAGTTAATCTTACTGCAGTAACGAAAAAGTATGATGTTTTTGAAAATTTTACAGGAATTAGGCTTTTTTTAAGGTATGATAATTATAGATATTCTTTATGAAGGCTTTGTTTAAGCTTGTTGATGAGTATAATTTGGTAACTCTTAGTAGAAAGAGTACATACTAACCTTTTATATGATTATTTTTTTGTTTAAGCATGTTATTAAAATTTTTTTATCAGTAAGGGGGAAGACAATTGAAAGTTCTTGTGTTAGGCGCTGGTGCAGTAGGTGGTTATTTTGGGGGACGTCTTATTGAAAGTGGAGTCGATGTTACCTTTTTAGTTAGACAAAGACGTCAACAGCAAATCAAGGAAAAAGGGCTATTTATTAAAAGTATTCATGGAGACATTCAACTTGAACCTAAAACAGTAGTATCAGGGGAACAAGTTACGCCATTTGATGTAATCATTTTTGCAACAAAGGCTCAGCATTTAGAAGGTGCTATTCAAGCGGTGGAGCCTTATGTAGGCTCTGAAACAACGATTATTCCACTGTTAAACGGCATTAGCCATATCTATCGTTTACAAGAAGTGTTTGGGAAAGACAAGATAGTAGGGGGTTTTTGCTTTATAGAAACTACTTTAAATGAAGTAGGACATGTTGTTCAGACCAGTAAGAGTCATCAATTATCATTTGGTGAAATTGATGGAGAAAAAAGTGAACGAATTGAAAAAATTCAAAAATGTTTTAGTGAAACGGGCGCTTCATTTAAATTAAGTAACAACATTCTTCAGGATATGTGGCATAAATATCTATTTATTACTACTTTGTCGGGTATTACGACGCTAATGCGCTCATCCGTCGGTCCGATTTTCGAAGTTAAAAATGGAGAAAAACTAATGCTTCAATTATTTGAGGAAGTGGCTTCTATTATGAAAGCGGCTAATGCCCCTATAGCTGATGGTATTGTTGAAAAACAAATGGCTACAATGAAAGCGCAACATTATAATATGAAAGCCTCTATGCTTAGAGATATTGAAAAAGGAATTTCAATAGAAGCTGATCACCTCCAAGGATATTTAATTACTTTAGCTGATCGATTTAACTTAAAGGTGCCATTACTTCGAGTGATCTATCAACATCTAAAAATATACGAAATTAATTTAAATAAAAATGATCGAAAGTCAATTATTCGTCGACGCGACTAGTAAAGTAGGGTTGCGATTAGGGAGAAAATAGTAAAAGAAGAAGGCGGGCACGTCAGCTCGCCTTCTTCATATATATCTTATTGGTACTTAAAATTTGCCGCGATCATATCTCTGTGTTGTCTTTGAAATCCCTAAATAATGAAAGCCCTACCTCTCTTTCATCATTACGGCTCCGAGGCCGTGCCATCTAAATAAGGCTTACGAAGTTTCCTAAAAGACGCCAGAACGATTTTTTTCTTTATATTAATGTCTCTAAATGTTCAGTTGATGAAGAATAAAATCAAAACTTTAAGTTTTTAATAAGTAACTTTACAATTATACTATGAATGGGAAGTAAAAGCAAATGTATGTTTGTAATTCATTCCCGCTTTAGTTAAAGCTCTTACTAAACGAGTTGTAAGTACATAAAATTAATAAGAAGGTGTGAGGATACTGAATAAGCGATTACATAATCTTACAAACTGGGTGAAGGAAAATGATTATACATATGCATTTATCCAATCGAAGTATAATGTCTTTTATCTGTCTAACTTTAGAAGTGAACCGCATGAACGGTTATTAGGATTAGTTATCTTTCCTGAAAAGGAGCCATTCCTCATTTGTCCAAACATGGAGAAAGCGTCAGCAAAAGCATCAGGCTGGGAAGGAGAAATCGTTGGATATAATGACTCTGATGATGTATGGGGGCTTTTCCAAAAAGCGATTAAAGAAAGAGTTACAGAAGTAGAAACGATTGCAATTGAAAAAGAAGTTTTGTCCTTTAGCCGTAGTGAACAGTTACTCTCATTGTTTCCCACAGCCAAGTTTGTCTCTGCTGATGACAAACTCCGAACTCTTCGAATGATCAAAGATGAAAAAGAAATATCGATTTTACGTGAAGCAGCTAAATTAGCAGATTTTGGAGTCGAAGTTGGCATTAATGAAATTGGTAAAGGTAAAAACGAAATGGAAATCATCGCAACCATTGAATATGAATTAAAGAAAAAGGGTATTCGTGAAATGTCATTTTCTACGATGGTTTTATCAGGAGCTAAATCAGCAGAACCGCATGGACACCCTGGCTTGAAAGAAATCGTACCAGGAGACTTTGTTTTATTTGATTTAGGTGTTGTTTTTGAGGGGTACTGTTCAGATATCACGAGAACAGTTGCTTATCAATCAGTAAATGAAAAGCAAAGGTACATTTACGATACGGTATTACAAGCACAGACATTATCTTTATCAATTAGTAAACCTGGAACAAGGATAGGAGATATAGATAAGATCGCTCGAGACTATATTGTTAATGCAGGTTATGGTGAATATTTTACACATAGAATTGGTCATGGGCTAGGTATAGAAGTACACGAATTTCCTTCAATGAGTGAAAATAACAATGATAAATTAGTTTCTGGAATGGTCTATACGATAGAACCAGGTATCTATGTTCCTCAAATAGGTGGAGTTCGTATTGAAGATGATGTGTTTGTTACAGCAAATCATTCAGAATGTTTAACCGCTTTTCCAAAGGACTTGCAAATTATTAAATAGTGGTTGCTATATCAAATAGAAAGTAAAACTACAAAAAAGTTAGGGGAAAAATAGGCCCCTAACTTTTTTGTATGGAGACTTTAAAGGGATAAAATTCATCACTTCGAATTATTTAAGTTTACTTTTCAGAGTATCAATTGGAAATAAAAGTATTGTTATATCCATCTAATTAGACTATAATCTAATTAGATGGATTGATCTGTTAGGAGGTATCTAATGCAACTAAATCGACTCGTTAACTTTCATAAAACATTAGGCGATAAAACAAGAATTAGAATTATTGCGTTACTGAAAGATGGACCACTACATGGGCAAGCGATAGCAGGGAAATTGGGTTTGACACCACCGACAATTTCTCATCATATTACCAAATTGCGTGAGATCGATATCATTTATGAGCGTCGCGAGAAAAATACGATTTATTTTTATTTAAATGAAAAAAAACTCGCTTTTATGGCTGAAGCAATCTTAAGAATAGGGAGCGAAGATGAAATGAATGTTTTCGCAGTAGAAGATGAAGAAAAATATAATGTGATTAAAAACTTTATCCAAGCGGATGGAAAGATCAAAAATATTCCAGCGCAACGTAAAAAAAGATTAATTGTCTTAGAACATATTGTTAAAGGTCTAGAAAAAGGGAAAACATATAGTGAAAAGGAAATCAACGATTACATTAAACAGTACCATGAAGACTTTGCTACAATTCGTCGTGAATTTGTCATGTTTCACTTTATCTTCCGACAAGATGGACAATATGAATTAAACCCGGAAGAAATGTGGCCAGTTTAAACGGAGTTAAGTTATTAATTGGTTGTTAATTAGAAAAGTATAAAATTAGATAGGTGTATTATGTCAATCAGAAAGATACTTAGCTCTTCACGTAGCATGTGAAGGGTTTTTTTGTATGAACTCATAAGAGCCAAATAAAAAACACAGTTCGTGGATAATTAGCACCTTACATATGATATAAAAAAACATCTAACTATCTTATTGGGATAGCTAGATGTTTCACGTGATTACCCTGGAATACTTTTCTCGATGGCACTATCCCAATCAGGATAGTAATGTAGAGCAGATCTCATTAATTGTGGATGTAACTTTTTTACAGATTTCTTGCTTAAATTTTGACCATTGGCATTCAGTTGTTGAATTTCAAGTAAGACTTCTTCGGGACTCATGTTAACCTCCATGACCTAACCTCCTACTTAAGATTAATATAAGGGTTTCCTATATTAAACAATATAAACATAATTTTCATAAATTTTGTTTTTGTATAAAAATACTTTCTTTTGAAAAAATAGCTAGTTGAGAATATTTAGTCAATACTAATATTTTTATGTTCAAATAAAATATTATATTTTATTACAATTTTCAAACACTCCAAATGTTTGAAACTTTTAAAAGAAAAGTATCGTTATATTTAGGAGAGTATTTAAATTTGACAGGAGGGCTTCAAAATGTGCGGTTTTGTTAGCTACTTTGAACATAAAAAAGAGTCATTTTCTCGCAAGTTATTTATTCAGGAAGCTAGTAAGCAGCTTATCCACCGGGGGCCAGACGATGAAGGCTTCTATCATACTGATCATGTTTCACTAGCATTTAGACGATTGAGCATTGTAGATTTGAGTGGCGGCAGCCAACCCTTATCTTTCGCCAATGATCGTTATTGGATTGTATTTAATGGAGAGATATACAATCATCGCGAATTACAAAAGGAACTTCTACATAAGGGTATAAAACTATCAACAGATAGTGATACAGAAGTAATCGTCGCCTATTACTCACTTATTGGAGAAGAAGTGGTTCATAAGTTACGAGGGATGTTTTCATTCTTAATATGGGATACAAAGATGAAAACATTATTTGGAGCGCGAGACCCTTTTGGAATAAAACCTCTATATATGGTTGAAGTGGAAGATGGTATCGGTTTCTCATCTGATAGTAAGGCATTATTGCCTTTAATTAAAGATCTAAAAATCAAACAATCGTCTTTAGAACACTATTTAACTTTCCAATATGTCCCAGACCCAGATACGATGATGGAAGGTGTTAGAAAAGTACCACCAGGGCATTGTTTTAATTGGCAACCTAGTGGGGAACTGGAGTTAACTGAATATTTCCATCCGACCTTTGAACCTACTCCTGGTAATCATGATGAACTTTTGAAAAAGGTAATGAAACAGATCGAGGACTCCGTTTCATATCATCTTAGGAGTGATGTAGAAGTAGGGTGTTTTTTATCTGGAGGAATTGACTCAACAATAGTAGCCACTCTAGCCAGTCAGATAAATCCCTCACTTAAAACGTTTAGTGTCGACTTTGCAGAACCTGGATATAGTGAAATGGATGTTGCTGCTAAAACTGCAGATATGCTAGGGATCAATCACTATCGCTATACGATAAATTCTGAAGAAATAATAAAAGAGTTACCTTCAATCATTTGGCATTTAGATGATCCTGTAGCGGACCCAGCGGCAATTCCACTATACTTTGTTTCAAGGCTAGCAAGTCGTCACGTAAAAGTCGCCTTGTCTGGTGAAGGAGCAGATGAATTATTTGGAGGCTATAATATCTATCAAGAACCAATTTCATTAAGTGGTTTTCAATACTTATCTCCAAATATAAAAGGGGCCTTAGTTCACCTAGTAAAGGTTTTACCAGAAGGTGTTAAAGGTAAAAGTTTTATGATGAGAGGTTGTGTACCATTAGAAGAGCGTTATGTGGGCAATGCAAAGCTGTTCACAAATGAAGAAAAGGAAAAAGTATTACGTCGCAGTCTTTCATCACCTTTTCAAGAGGTTACGAAACCATATTATGAGAACACTTCAACTTTAGACCCTTTTACAAAAATGCAATACATTGATATGATGACTTGGCTTAGGGGAGATATTTTGGTAAAAGCAGATAAAATGTCTATGGCTCATTCAATTGAGCTGCGTGTACCGTTTTTAGATCGTGAAGTATGGGACATAGCTAAACGATTATTATCAGAAGAAAAAGTAACAAAACAGGGGACAAAGCAAATTTTAAGAAAAGCCTTTGAGTCTATAATTCCAGAACATGTTGTTAATCGGAGAAAGCTAGGCTTTCCAGTGCCGATCCGATTATGGTTAAAAAATGAGTGGTACGATTGGGCAAAAGCATGTATCAAAAATGATCTTCTAAATGAATTTATTAAGCAAGATTATGTCCTTCAGCTCCTTGATGAACATGCATTAGGTAAAAAAGATCATAGTAGGAAATTATGGTCCGTAATTTGTTTTAGTTTATGGTTGTTGAATGTCTACGGACAGGCAGTCCAGGGGAAAAATAATAATTTTTTAGAAAAGGTAAGTGGATAGCTTATCAAATCAGTATTTCCATTCACTGATGGAAATACTTAAATTTTCCCATTTCACTTTTTTTAGTTTCCTTTTGTTCCTTTTCCTGTTATAATAAGTTTACTTATTGTTGTTCGGATAAGATTGAAGGAAGAAATGTCTTAACTAAGTATTTTCGCCTTGAATGAATTTGAAGAGCAAAAATAGTAATACAATGTGGCAGATAGCCATATAGGAGGAACAAGATTATGGTACAAGGTACAGTTAAATGGTTCAACGCAGAAAAAGGTTTCGGTTTCATTGAAGTAGAAGGACAAGACGATGTATTCGTACACTTCTCTGCAATTCAAGGCGAAGGTTTCAAAACTTTAGAAGAAGGTCAAACTGTTTCTTTTGAAATCGAGCAAGGTCAACGTGGACCTCAAGCTGCTAACGTTCAAAAGTAATTAGTTTTACAAGAAGGCCCTGATCATAGGGTCTTTTTTTTATTCTTGGCAATAGCAATATAGTTTGAAAAAAATTAATTAACAACCACCATCTATAAAAAAAGTCCAAAATTTAGGTTAATTCAATCTATAAAAAAGTTAGTTTACCTAATATTTACTGAATATTCGAAATATAAGAAGGGTAATGAGGGGATGAAAGAGTAATATTATAGTAAGTAGATGAGTAGTAAAGGGTCTAGAAAATACTTTATCACTTTAATCCGTTATACTAACATAGATATAAAAAAACAAATGTCTATTATGTGTGGACATTTATAAAATAGAATTATTTAACACAAATTAAATATTTTTGTAATAAATTTAAAAAATTCCTTGCTTATTTAATTAATATTATAGTAAATTTATTGTATATATTTTTAGAAAATTCTCCATATTATAAATAATGTGTACATACAGAAAAAACAAAATACTATTTTAGTATGTTAAAAGATTGCGTAACAGGTGGGATCTTGCAAGGTTCACAAAAAGAAAAATTATTCATTTAGAGAAAAATAGATAGAAAAGAGGTGCATGAAATGTCTGCAGAAGTAGTTTTAGAGCTAGAACGATTACGAACACACTTTTTTACAGATGCAGGTGAGATACCTGCTGTTGATGAAGTGAGTATAAAAATACATAAAGGTGAAGTAGTAGGGATTGTTGGTGAATCTGGTTGCGGAAAGAGTGTGACTTCACTTTCTGTTATGAAACTAGTTCCGAATCCACCAGGCAAAATTGTTGGAGGACGGATTCTATTTAAAGGTGAGGACTTAGTAAAGGCAACGCATAGAAGAATGCGAAAGATTCGTGGTAATGAAATTGCGATGATTTTTCAAGAGCCCATGACTTCTCTAAATCCTTTATTTACAATTGGTGACCAGTTAATGGAAGCCATTCGCAATCATAATAAAATTAGCAAAAAAAAGGCAAGGGAAAAAGCGATAGAAATGCTAAAGGTTGTTGGTATTCCAAGGGCAGATGAGATTGTTGATGAATACCCACATCAACTTTCAGGAGGAATGAGACAGCGGGTCATGATTGCAATGGCGATGTCCTGTGATCCTGAAGTATTAATAGCGGATGAACCGACTACTGCTCTAGATGTAACGATACAAGCCCAAATATTAGATTTAATGCGGAAATTAAATAAAGATCATGGTACTGCAATTATGATGATTACTCATGATCTTGGTGTAGTTGCGGAGATTTGTGATCGAGTAGTTGTGATGTATTCAGGAAAAGTCGTTGAAGAAGGTGATGTGAGGACTATTTTAAAACAGCCTCAACATCCATATACAAAAGGGTTGATACGTTCTCTACCAAAGATACATCAAAAAGAAGAACGATTGTATTCAATCCCTGGTACCGTTCCAAAGCCAGGGTCTGTTAAACTAGGCTGTCGCTTTGCACCAAGATGCGAGAGTTCGTTTAGCCGCTGTTACGAAGAAGATCCAGAACTACTACCACTTCGTAAAGGACACCAATGTCGTTGTTTCCTTTATGAAGAAGAGGGGGGAGAGAACGTTGGCTAAACCCTTATTAGAAGTAAAAGGATTAAAGAAGTATTTCGATATTAAAGGTGGCGTTTTTGGTAGAAAAGTAGGCGAGGTCAAAGCTGTTGATAATGTTTCTTTTACTGTACACGAAGGTGAGATCTTAGGAATTGTCGGTGAGAGTGGCTGTGGAAAGTCTACTACTGGGAAAGCAATTCTTCGTTTGATTGAACCGACTGAAGGTGAAGTGCTTTTTGATGGTCAAGATATCACTAAACTTAGTGACGAAGAGATGCGAAAGTTACGAAGAGATTTGCAAATTATTTTCCAAGATCCTTATGCGTCCTTAAACCCAAGACATACGATTGAAAAAATAATTAGTGAGCCCCTACTCATACATGGAATTGGGGATGAAAAATTTAGAAAGCAAAAAGTGAAAGAGTTACTAGAAGTTGTTGGGTTAAATGCCTTTCATGCTGCTCGGTATCCGCACCAATTTAGTGGAGGACAAAGACAAAGAATTGGGATTGCAAGAGCTCTAGCTGTAAATCCTCGTCTTGTCATTTGTGATGAGCCTGTATCCGCACTTGATGTGTCTGTTCAGTCACAAATCCTTAATTTAATGGAAGATTTAAAAAAGGAGTTTCAATTAACCTACATATTTATTGCTCATGATTTAAGTGTCGTTAAGCATATAAGTGATCGGGTCGGTGTGATGTATTTAGGTAGAATGGTAGAACTTACTGGAAAAGATGAATTATATGAGAATCCGAAACATCCGTATACAAAAGCTTTACTCTCTGCCGTACCGATTCCTGATCCAGATGAGAAAAGTGATCGGGTAATTTTAGAAGGTGACGTTCCAAGTCCTTCTAACCCTCCATCAGGTTGTGCTTTCCACACTCGTTGTCCTGAATGTATGGAAGTTTGCAAAACAGAGCGTCCAACGTTCAGAGCAGTAGCTGATAATCATTTTGTGGCTTGCCATCTTTACGACGAAAGTTTGTCTGAAGTTGCAATTACCACAGAAAAATAATAAAAAACCAACATTAAAAAAGGGGGAAATGAAAAATGAAAAAGAAAAGTTTGTTATTTATGCTAATCCTCTTACTGAGTTTAGCAACCTTTTTAGCTGCTTGTTCGAGCAACGAGACTCAAGCTCCTAATGAGTCTGAAGGTGACGATCAAGAAGCTACAGAAGAAGCACCGGCTGGTGATCAAGTATTAATCTTTGCACGTGGTGGAGACTCTGTAAGTTTAGACTATGCTAGTATAACTGATGGTGAATCTTCTCGTGTAACAAAACAAATCTATGAAACTTTACTAGAGTTCGACGCTGACTCTTTTGAAGTAGGTCCTGGTTTAGCAACTGAGTGGAGCGTTGAAAATGATGGATTACTTTATACATTTAAACTTCGTGAAGGAGTTAAATTCCATGACGGTACAGACTTTAATGCTGAAGCAGTAAAATTAAACTTTGAGCGTTGGGCTGATAAATCTCATGAATATAATTTTGCTGATGAGGGTTACACGTATAGCGTTTACGGTACTCAATTTGGTGGGTTTAAAGGTGATGAAGGCCATGTAATAGAAGAGATTAATGTACTTGGTGATCATGAGATTGAGTTTGTTTTAAACAAACCATTAGGTTCATTTATCCAAAACATGGGGATGAGCTACTTTGCCATTACTTCTCCAGCTGCATTTGAGGAGCATGGAAGCACAATCAACGAAAATCCTGTAGGAACTGGTCCGTTTAAGTTTGTAAGCTGGACTCGTGACGACAGTATTGTTCTTGAGAAAAATGAAGATTATTGGATGGAAGGTTATCCAAAACTAGATCGTGTCATTTTCCGAGTGATTCCTGACAACTCAGCACGTTTAACGGCACTTCGCGCAGGTGAAGTCGATATTATGGATGGGTTAAATCCTGATGATGTAGTCACAATTGAAGGCGATTCTGAACTTCAAGTTTTTGAACGTGCAACAAACAATATCGGTTATTTAGGTTTCCATGTGGAGAAAGAACCATTTAACAATAAGTTAGTCCGTCAAGCGGTTAACCATGCGATTAATAAAGAAGATCTAATTTTCGCTTTATATGGTGGTATGGCACAACCAGCTAAAAATGCAGTACCTCCTGGGTACTTAGGATATAATGACGAAATCCAAGAGTACGAGTTTAATCTTGACCGTGCAAAAGAACTTCTTGCAGAAGCTGGTTACCCCGATGGATTTGAATTTGATCTATGGACGATGCCAGTAGCAAGACCATATATGCCAGATCCACAGCGTGCAGCTGAAGCGATTCAAGCTGAACTAGCGAAGATCAACGTAAAAGCAAATATCGTTACTCACGAGTGGGCAACGTACCTTGAGAAGACAGAAGCTGGAGAACAAGATATGTTTATGTTAGGTTGGTCAGGGGTTAACGGTGACCCAGACTACTTCTTATCTAACCTATTAAGCAGCCACGCTATTCCAGGTGGTAACCGTACATTCTATGCAAATGAAGAAGTAACTGCATTATTAGATCAAGCAAAAACAACATATGATGAAGATGTTCGTGCTGACCTTTACATGAAAGCACAAGCTCTAATTCATGAAGATGCACCGATGGTACCTTTAGTTCACTCGGTTCCAACATTAGCAGGTGGAGCAAACGTGAAAAACTATGTGCCACATCCATCTACAAGTGAGGCACTCACATCAGTAGAGTTATCTAACTAATGAGAAGAGGCTGACTCAAAAGTATTGGCTCCTCGTTTAAACTCTAGATATAGAGTTGTTGTAGAAACGGCAATTCTATATATCTAGAGGGTGAGGTGTCTAACGCTTGCATTTGAGTCAGCTCTACTTTTACCTTTAAGGAATTTAAGTTCTATAAATAATACATAGAGAGAAGAGTAATGAAAGAATAGAGGTGAAATTCATGCTAGCTTATGCGACAAGAAGATTATTCATGTTAATTCCAGTACTTCTAGGAATGTCGATTGTTACATTTTCAATTATTCATCTAATTCCAGGTAACCCAGCTCAAGTCATATTAGGTGAACAAGCTACACCTCAAGCCATTGCAGATCTTGAAGAACGCCTTGGATTAAATGAACCATACATGATTCAGTACGGTTATTATATGAAGGACCTAGTGCAAGGGGATTTAGGAACTTCGTTACGAACAAAAAAACCTATAGCTGAAGAAATTTGGCCGTATTTAGCTGCCACGATTGAACTAACAGTCTTTGCGATGATTTTTGCAATTATTATCGGTGTAAATGCAGGGATAATTAGTGCGTGGAAGCAAAACTCTTGGTTTGATTATTTAGCTATGCTTATCGCCCTTATCGGGGTTTCGATGCCTATTTTCTGGCTAGCATTGATGGAACAATGGATATTTGCACAAGAACTTAGGTGGTTGCCAGCTACAGGGAGAGATAATGCAAGGGACCCGATACAGGCTATAACGCATTTATATGTCCTTGATACAATAATCGGCGGACAATGGGATAAAACGTGGACTGCAATAAAACATTTAATATTACCTGGAATTGCACTTGGAACCATTCCGATGGCAATCATTGCTCGAATGACGCGTTCAAGTATGCTAGAAGTTTTACGTTCAGATTATATTCGTACAGTAAATGCGAAGGGTTCTAATACATTTTTTGTTATATACAAGCATGCACTTAAAAATGCGATGATCCCTGTATTAACTGTTGTCGGCCTTCAAACTGGAACGCTATTAGGTGGTGCGATATTAACAGAGACGATCTTTGGATGGCCAGGAGTTGGACGCTATATCTATGAAGCCATTGGAAATCGTGATTATCCAGTCATTCAATCAGGAATTCTAATCGTAGCAACGATGTTTGTCATGATTAATTTAATTGTCGATTTGCTTTATTCTTACATTGATCCAAGAATTAAATATTGATAGGAGGGGAGACTGAAATGGAATCGATTCGCACAGAACAAGTAAATATACCGCCGAATTCAAACCCAAATCCAAATCAAGAGGAGAAGGTAGAGGCTATATCACCTTGGCGTGATGCAATGAGGCAATTATTTAAGAATAAATCTGCTGTCATCGGTATGATTATCATAGTATTTTTTATTATCATTGCTCTGATTGCACCACTCATTTCTGGGTTTGCATTTGATGAAACGAACCCACAAAACCGACTTCAATCCCCTTCTGCAGAGCATTGGTTTGGAACGGATGATCTAGGCAGAGATATTTTTAGTCGAATTGCTCACGGGGCAAGGATTTCATTATGGGTAGGATTCTTTGCTGTATCAGGAGCGTTAGTAGTGGGAACAACGTTAGGGATTATTGCTGGTTATTATGGGCGTTGGGTAGATATGCTCATCTCACGTATTTTCGATATCATGCTTGCATTCCCAAGTATATTATTAGCGATTGCCATCGTTGCTATTCTTGGCCCATCCCTACAAAATGCACTTATCGCGATTGCTATAATTAATGTTCCGATATTTGGGCGGCTTGTTCGGTCTAAAGTTATTAGCTTACGTGAAGAGGAATATATAATGGCTGCTAAAGCACAAGGTATGAAAAATGGCAGGATCTTAATTCACCATATCTTACCGAATAGTTTAGCACCAATTATCGTTCAAGCGACGTTAGGATTTGGTACAGCTATTTTAGAAGCGGCAGCTCTTGGTTTCTTAGGGTTAGGGGCACAAGCACCGACACCAGAATGGGGGAAAATGTTATCTGATTCACGGCAGTTTATCCAAACAGCACCATGGACGGTACTTTTTCCAGGATTTTCGATCATGTTAGTTGTATTAGGATTTAATATGATTGGTGACGGACTTCGTGATGCGTTAGATCCAAAAATGAAAAACTAATAAGAAAAGGATGACAATTTGTGTCGTCCTTTTTTTGTTTATTCAGATAGATATAAACAATACAATACTCTGACTAGTCCATAAATTTATCGTTGTACATATTTTGCAGAGGTTTTAACCACTGTAAAAGTAATAAAAATTATAAAGTAGGAGGGAGATATGAAAAAAATAATATTAAGTTTTTTGTTAGTAATTGCTGTATTTATTGCAGGTTATACTCTTTATGGACTTTTTAAGCCGATACCGATGGGATTATCTTTTGAAGGTCATAGTCATCGAGTTACGAATGTAGAGTTTTTATACAACCTAACGTTTGAAAAAGAAGGTGAGATTGTACAAGAAAGACAAATTGTTGAACGAGTAAAAAGCATGATAAAGGAAGCTGAAGAATTTATAGTGTTTGATATGTTCTTATTCAATGATAAATACGATGAAGATAAAGACTATCCTGAAATTACAGATGAGATAACTAAAGCTTTATTAGAAAAGAAGGAACAGTCTCCGAATATTGAGATTACATTTATTACTGATGAAATTAATACAACTTATCGTTCTCATCCATCCAAGCACTTAAAAACATTGCAAGAAAACGGAGTCGATGTCATTATTACCAATTTAACGCCGCTACGAGACTCGAATCCAATCTATTCAGGTTTCTGGCGAGCTTTTTTAAAAACGTTTGAAAGAGAAGGTGAAGGATGGATTACAAATCCTTTTAGTGAAGATGCACCAAAAGTAACACTTGGCTCTTATTTAAAAATGTTAAATTTAAAAGGAAACCATCGTAAGGTGATTGGCACGGATAAAGAGGTAATGGTGACTTCCGCTAACCTTCATGATGCAAGTGGCTTCCATTCGAATATTGCTTTTGTTGTCAGTGGGAATATTATTAATGACTTTTTAGCTTCGGAGCAAGCTGTTGCTAATTTTTCAAGTAATAAACAGCTCGCTTCTTATGATGATTTTGAAATAGAAACAGGAGATATAGGGGTTCAGCTTTTAACAGAAGGACAAACAAGAAAACATTTAATTGAAGAAATTAACCGTACAGATCACGGGGATGTAATTCATGTTGGGATGTTTAACCTTTCCGAAAGTAAGGTTGTTTCGAGGTTGATTTCTGCAGCAAATAGGGGCGTCAAAGTGAACTTAATTCTTGACCCGAATGAGGAAATTTTCGGAAATGAGAACATCGGCATCCCAAACCGTCCAGTAGCTGCTGATATTGAAGAGTATGGAAATGAGAACATTGAAATAAGATGGTATAACACACACGATGAGCAATACCATTCTAAATTAATATTAATCGAGCGGCAAGAAAGTAGTACGATAATCGGTGGGTCTGCAAATTTTACTCGAAGAAACCTGGATGATTTTAATCTAGACACGAGCTTAAGAATTGTAGCCCCGAAAGATAGTGAGATAATAAGCGTAGTTTCCAATTACTTTTCTACAATATGGAATAACGAAAATGGGACATTTACAGTTCATTCTAATGAATACCTTGATGATTTTCCATATTATAAACGATTATTATTCCGGATACAGAAAAAAACAGGACTAACAACATTTTAGTAAAATCAGTTATGACTATTAAAAAAGGAGTTGCTAAGGTAGCAACTCCTTTTTAATTTGAGGAAATATGGTCAGATGACAGTTTGATTGATATCATTGTCCGAAATTAAGCAGTCGTTAAGTTGTTGAATGACATCATCATCTTCTAGATCAAAACCAAAAAACACAAGTTTCGTTCTAGTAGTGTCACCGTATTGTTGGTAATAATCTTCGTCCACTGTTTCAGTGATGACAGATGCTCCAACTTGTGAGAAAAATAGGAGTTCCAAACCATTCGACTCGGAAATTATCCATAGATAACCAGCAGAACGTAATAACTCGGAAGGAAATGTTTGAAACCACTTCTCTAACTTTTCTAAATGAATCGGGGAATGACTTTCGTATACAAATGAATCTACATTATATTCCCCGACAATACTTAAATTAGAAAAATTTGAATGTTTTAATTCAAGTTTCCAACCAATATTCGATTTTAGTTGATTAATGTCCACAGCGTCTACTGAATGTAAAGTATGACTAGCTACATTACCGTCTGTTGAAAAAATCAGTTGTGCTTTCGGTTGGAGTTTCTTTATAAACGAGACAGTCTCATCTAAACTTTCTTTACTAATGAAGTTACATTTGTTGAATATAATATGACTGCAAAATTCAATTTGAGAAATCATAACTTCAGCAAAAGTATGTTCCATCCTGTCATCTGTGTAAAGAACGTAATGATTTGATGTATAATCAAACCAAAATTGCTCAGCATCAATAACAGAAACTATTGATTGAGTATAAAATGTTTCCTCTAATTTATACTTTTTGAGTAAATGATAAAGTTCTTCTACAAGTAATTGAGGCGAGACTCCTACAGCTAATTCAATTATGATTTCATCTATTGGCTGCCTATCTTTTGAGTGAGATATCAATTCCTTAATTAATTGTTCTTGAGTAGTTATTAATTTTGCAAGATGTGCTGCATGGTGAGATACTTTTCCTTTTTTATACCTTCGTTTTGTCGACATTTCTTCTACTATTGTTATTGCTGCTGGCTGGTAAATAAGTACTTTACAATTCGTGAGAGTTTTATTACGTATTAAGCTATTAGTAATTTTTGTTTTTCCAGCACCTAGCATACCAGTGATTATAGTTATGGGGACTTTGCTCACGTGCAGTCACCACCTAATAATTTATTTAGCTTTGTTAAGGTTAAGAGCGATTAACGATTATTTAAATAGAGATTACCAACTTGATTTTTTAACTCCAGGTACCTGCCCTTTATGAGCTAGTTCTCTGAACGCAATACGAGACAATTTGAATTTCCTTAATACACCTCGTGGTCTGCCAGTCATTTCGCAACGACGAGTTAAGCGAGTGGGGGATGAGTCACGTGGTAGTTTTCCTAAAGCTTCATAATCACCTTTTTCTTTCAACTCTCTTCTTAAGTCCGCGTATTTTGCGACCATTTCTTGTCGCTTAATTTCTTTTGCAACTTTCGATTTCTTAGCCATGTTTTTTCTCTCCTTCACTTTTTTGATAAACGTAATCATTCCTATTAATAGCATAGAAATAATTTTACAGTATATAAAATATAAAGTAAAGTCGTCCTAAAAAAGTATGAAAAAGCAAAGAAAAGCTCAAGATAAAGATGGAGGGGAGGTGTAGATGATGGCAGTAGATGTATTATGTGAAGTAAAAAACTGTAAGTATAATGAAGAAGGTAATAAATGTGCGGCTGACCGAATTTACGTAGTTAGCCACACAGGTAAAAGAGCTGAGAAACAGGAAGAAACAGACTGTAAAACGTTTGACCCAGGTATCTAATTTCTATATTCGAAGTTCTATTTGTGATAAGGACAGTTTAAACGGCTGTCCTTATTTTATTTTGTAAATAATAATTTTTGAAAATGGTGTATTGTTCTTATATATAAGGACTGACATTTGTTTGTAATCACCTGCATACTTATTGTTTGTAATCACCTGCATACTTATTGTTGATAATAATTATCATTTTTATTCAAGATTAACATAAAAAAGCATAAAACAGGAAAGATCACAAAATCTTTTGTAGAGTGGAAATCATTGGATTTTGTTGTTCTATATAAACCTGGTGTCACTATAGAGTGCCTATATTATGGGACAGGGACACCTCATTTAATTACGGGAATGACTTACGTTGAACAAGGTGGAGAGGATGCAAAGTATATTGTAAATAAAGGTTGGTTTATCTTTGCTACTTTAAATGGGAGAGAAGAGTATGTTCTTTATAGTACGATAAGACAGTTAATCGAAGAACATAAAATGATAGTAAAGTTTGATATTGAATTAGAGAAGTTCATTCTATCCTATCAAATTGATTGTGCACTTAAGGAAAGGAATAGAAACCTGTTTTTTGAGCTCACAAATAAATTCAACTCCTTACAATATAATTATGATCCTGCTGAAGCCACCTCCATTTGTTAGGAGGTGTTTTTTGTGGACTACTAATAGAGTTGATTAGACGAAATTGTAATGCATAAGTATAATAAACAATAAATCGTAATAGTTACTATTTGTGTGCGTAATATATATTTAGAAGCTGTAAGGGGGAGTTGTTAATGTTAGATCAGCTGTACCGACAACTAGTCGTGGACCATTCGAAAAATCGTCGAAATCATAAAAAGTTAAATGGTGAATTTGTTAAACAGCTACATTATAAAAATCCGACATGTGGCGATGTAATGACACTGTTCTTAAAATTAACAGAAACTAAAGAGATAGAAGATATTTCTTTTATTGGAGAAGGTTGTAGTATTAGTATGGCGTCTGCTTCGATCATGACAGAGCTAGTAAAGGGAGTGTCATTAAAAGAAGCTGTGAAATTACGCCAAGCGATGGAAGCGATGATTCGAAACGGGGAAGTTTCAGAAGAGGTCGATTTAGGGGATGCTATAGCGTTAGAAGGTGTTCACAAGTTAAGGGCTCGCCATAATTGTGCACTAATGGCGTGGCAGGCTTTAGATCGGGCTGTTGGAGATGAATCAGAATACGAAAATAGTAATTAAAAAAGAAGGTGACTAACTGACCCTATAAATAATTTTCTTTATAAGGCAGTGCGTCACCTTTTTAAATTTAACCTTTTGTATAAGTTAACCTTGCAATCGCATCATGCATGTGAATCGATTCTTCATTTCGGCATTCAACCATAAATGACTTGATATCCTCATTTTCATATAAGTCAGCGGCAACTAAGCGAACCATATCTTCCACAAATCGCGGATTTTCATAAGCTCTTTCAGTTACTGCTTTTTCATCTGGTCTTTTTAAGATTGGGTACAGCATCGAACTGGCATTAGTTTCCGCAGCTTCAAGTAGGGTAACTTTCCAATCTGGTATGAATTCAATCGGGTTATAAAATTTAGCTTTAATCGTCACATATCCACGTTGATTGTGTGCACTATATTCACTAATTTCTTTGGAACAAGGACAAAGTGTTGTTACAGCTACTGTAATGCCCACTTCATGGCTAAATCCGTTATCATGATCATAATTAACGTTCATAAAAGCTTCAGCATGCGCCAATCCAGATTTCTGAAGTGAAGGACTTGTTCGTTCAAAGAACCAAGGAAATTGAACGGCTATCTGTGCACTTGATTGTTCCATACGCTCAACTAAATCTTTCGTAAATGAGTACAGGCGGTCAAAAGTTACGTTGAAACCTTCTAAATAGTATTCCTGTAACAGCTCTGTTAACCGGCTCATATTAATACCTTTGCTCATCTGCTGAAGACCTGTCGTTAGTGAAAATGTCCCAACAGTTGTTTGCTGCCGCGGTTTATAATCTGATTCAATAATAAGGGGATGTTTTACATTACTAATCCCCACTGAGTTAATTGCGAATAAAAAGTCGTTAGGTGTATTTTGGAGATCAGTCATTTCCTCTTTGTTTAGAGGCTTATCTCCTTTTACAGGAGGTACTGATCCAAATCGTTTGTGACGTTCTTGTTTAGTAGGGAAAATGTTTGTTTCCATTGTTATCTCCTTTATGAATAAATGAATAGGAATTATTCTGATTTATATATTATAATATCAATACAGGAATAGTAAAAATAAAATGCTTAGATTGACAAAGAGAAGGAAGTAAAGAATAATAATAATCGTAAAATCGTAATTGTTACGGTTTAATTAGAGAGGTGATCGATTTGGAAAATAAAAGTCATTATGACGTTATTATTGTTGGAGCAGGTCCTGCAGGTGTAGGATTAGGTTCAATTTTTATGCAAATGGGAATAAAAAATTTTGTGATTTTAGAACGTGAATATATCGGAAGTTCATTTAAAAAGTGGCCAGAAGAAATGCGCTTATTGACCCCGTCGTTTCCAGGTCATGGGTTTGGTCTGCTAGATTTAAATGCTGTCGTACCTTCAACTTCACCAGGTTATACGTTTCAAACTGAACATTTAAGCGGAGAGGAATACGCGGAGTATTTAGAGGCTGTAGCACACCACTTTAAGCTTCCGATTAAATTTGGCGTGAATGTAACTGAAATAGATAAGGTTGAGGAAGGTTTCGTTCTGCAAACTAATGACGGCACATATAATGCCGAATTTGTTGTTTGGGCTGGGGGAGAGTTTCAGTATCCAAATAAAAATGTATTCCCAGGTGCGGAGCTATGTTTACATAACAGTGAGGTTACTTCATGGGGGGAGATCGAAGAAAATGAAGTTATCGTTATTGGCGGTTATGAAAGTGCAATAGATGCTGCAATCAATCTGATTCATTACGGTAAACAAGTAACGGTTTTAGCTAAAGAAGAAGTTTGGTCAGATGATCATCCAGACCCAAGTATATCATTATCACCATATACTTTTGACCGTCTTGAAGAAGTGATGGATTGTGAAGACTTGATATTAAGAGGGAAAAGTAAAGTCATTAAAGTCGAACAAGCAGATGAGGGCTATGTCATATTCTTGGAAAGTGGAGAAGAGATTTTTAGCTCTACGCGTCCCATTATAGCGACAGGCTTTAAGAGTAGTCTATCTTTAATTATCGAACACTTTTATTATGATGAAAATAACACTATAGAGTTAAGTGATAAGGATGAATCAACGGTTTCTGAAGGTTTGTTTTTAGTTGGACCACAAGTTAGGCATCAAGATGTAATTTTTTGTTTCATTTATAAATTCCGCCAACGCTTTGCAGTTGTAGCTAAAGAAATAGGTGAACAACTAGGCATGGAAATAAATGAAGAGTTATTTGAACATTATCGTAAATCGAATATGTTGCTTGATGATCTTTCTTGTTGTGACAATTCGTGTCAATGCTAGAAGAATAAGCTTCCCCTCTATTATTATGAGGGGGTATTTTTATTTACGTAATTGCTAAAGGAGGCTTAAAACGTAATGAGTGAAATAAGGAAAGAAACAGCTTCCTATTCTCTAAATAAAAAAACATATAAATTCCCCAAGTTTCCGTTTTCGAACGGGAAATTGTTACTTTATTTATTTTTAGTGATTAGTGTTTACGGATTTCCTGTATATGCTGCGTATATGCTTGCAAGCGCAATAGAGCCATTGTTTGAAGGTTTAATTATTGAACCATTAGAAAGATTATTCTCTCATACACCCTATCTTATTGAACAAGTCTTAGTTGGCGATTTTGGTTTATTTACATTAGGAGTGTATTCATTTCTTTGGGCCTTTCCTGTTGTTTTGTTTGTAGGTATGAGTATTGCTTTTACAGAGGAAGTAGGCCTAAAGGATAAAATAACAAGCGAAATTACACCTAGCTTAAGGAAAATCGGTTTAAGCGGAAGAGATTTTATTCCTGTACTAACGGGGTATGGGTGCAATGTTGTCGCAGTTCTCCAAACGAAATCTTGTAGTGCTTGTACGAGAAAACAGTGTGTTTCTATGATATCCTATGGATCCGCATGTAGTTATCAAATTGGTGCAACACTTTCTATTTTTAGTGTCGGAGGAAAACCGTGGCTTTTTGTTCCATACTTGATCATCCTTATCATTGTTGGAGCAATACACACAAGGTTATGGTATCCTTCTGACAATAAAGCTACAGATTATTTCTATCCTGCAACACCGATCAGCACAGGTAATCTAAAACAATTCTTTGGAAAAATAAAAGGTACAGTTTCTCAATTTTTTCTGCAAGCGATGCCGATATTTTTAGTGATATGTATTATTGCTTCACTACTTGATGGTTTAGGACTAATTGCTAAACTATCACAAATGGTAGAACCTATCTTATCACTATTATCCATTCCCGCTGCTGCAAGTGTTGGATTACTATTTTCAATCATTCGAAAAGATGGAATGCTTTTATTTAACCAAGGTGGCGGTGAATTATTAGCTTCAATTACAACAGTAGAATTGTTTTTGCTTGTTTATTTAGCATCTACATTGTCAGCATGCTTGGTAACGATGTGGGCGATTGGAAAAGAGATGGGCTTTCGATATGCACTAAAGCATGCTTCTAAACAAGGAATAACATCAATCATTTCTGCATTCAGTTTATTAATTTTATATAAAGCGATTATTTTCTTTTTTTAGAAGTTTTAATCATAATTTTTACGATTTAAATAGGTGGGGAACTTTAATTTACAAAAGAAGGAGTGAATGATATGAAGAATAACGGGAAAGTACCTGTCACTGTTCTAACTGGTTTTCTAGGGGCTGGAAAGACGACTTTGTTAAACTACATCTTAACGGAAAACCATGGACAGAAGATCGCTGTTATTGTAAACGAATTTGGCGAAGTAGGTATTGATAATCAACTTGTTGTTGGTGCAGACGAAGAAATCTTTGAAATGAACAATGGTTGTATTTGTTGTACGGTTCGGGGCGACTTAATTCGCATCTTACATGATCTTAAAGAGAGAAGAAATGATAGACACGGAATGGACCTTAATTTTGATCGAGTTGTTATTGAAACGACAGGTCTGGCTGATCCAGGACCTGTGGCCCAAACCTTTTTTGTAGATCCAGAACTGTCAGAGTATTATCATCTAGATTCGATCGTTACTGTTGTCGATACGTATCATGTTCACGAACAGTTAAACAGATCACATGAAGTACAAAAACAAGTAGCATTTGCAGATATATTAATCTTAAATAAAGTCGACTTAGTGGATGAAAAACATATCGAATCGGTGACTCAAAGATTAAAAAAAATGAACTCGACAGCTCAAATAGAACGTGCAACGCAAAGCAACATTGATTTGAATAAAATATTAAATCTATATTCATTTGATCTAGATAAAAAACTAGAAATTGCCCCTGATTTATTAAATGACCACAACCATCACCATCATCATGATGATCATGTGAAGGCATTCGTTTTACGGTCCGAAAAGCCATTGAGTTTACCAAAAGTAGAAGCGTGGATGAACAGCTTGTTGGCTGAGCTAGGTCCACAAATGTATCGATATAAGGGGATTTTTCATATTGAAAATTTAGACAAGCGTGTAATTTTCCAGGGCGTTCACATGCTTTTTGCAGGCACAGCTGACCGAGAGTGGAAAAAAGACGAGAAAAGAGTAAGTGAAATGGTTGTCATTGGAACGGATCTAGATGAACAGTGGTTTCAAGAGCAATTTAATAATTGTGTGTCAGCATAACAAATATCGTTTCATGAGGAGAGCTTACTTGTGAAACGGTTATTTATTATAGTACTTTTATAAGCACATGTTAGTATAAGCTTCATGAAATGGAGAGGAGGAAATAGAGCAATTGAGTAAAAAAGTAGAAGTGATTATATTAAGCGGGTTTTTAGGAAGTGGAAAAAGTACGTTACTAAAAGAAGTAATCGAGTTTGAGAAAAAGAATGGCAGAAGACTAGGCGTATTGATGAATGAATTGGGGGACGTAAGTATAGACTCCGCATTAATACCGATGGATACGCCGTTAAAAGAGATGTTGAATGGTTGTATTTGCTGTACCCTTCAAGGTGAATTAAGCTTGCAATTGAGCCAAATGCTTGAAGAATATGAATTAGATCTAATTCTAATAGAAGCAACTGGAGCTGCACATCCATTAGAAATACTTGAAGCGTGCACGCATCCAACGTTAATTAATAAAGTCGATATACGATGCATTGTGACGGTTATTAACGCTAAACAGTGGGCCGAAAATAGACTCAGTAATAAACTCAAAAAGCTTTTAGTTGAACAAGTGAAACATGCAGATATTGTACTTGTTAATAAAGTGGATCAAGTAGATGAAAATGAAGTAGTAGCAGTACTAGAAAGTGTTAAAAACATCAATACGCAAGCAACGATTTCAATTGTTACATATGCAAAAATAAATCTCTCAATTTTGTATGATCTTGTAGTACAAAGTAGTGAAAGATCTTACGAGGTTGAAAAAGCACATGTCCATCACCATTTACATTTAAGGACGATTATATTTTCAGTAAATCAACCGATTGATCGAGTCGCTTTTTTGCAATGGTTAGAGAAGATTGAAGGGCAGCTACATCGAGTGAAAGGGTTTATTTATTTAACAGAAACTCCTGGCCTCTATTTATTTAACTACGCATATGGAATGCCGATCTTTGAAAGGTACGCCTCTGAAAAAAAGTATGAACCCGTGCTCGTGTTCATAGGAGAAGAACTCAATAGAGGAGAAATTGAGGAAGGATTAAGGAAAGTTCAAAGTATCACTTAGTTGGAAAAAACGTGTTCTTCAGCTAGGAATAAGCAAATAATAATATAAATAGTAATCATTACGATTTGTGTGTTATAATCGATTTGTTTTTCATAACATTTTAGTACATCCATAGGAGTAGAAGAATTCTTAAATAAGTAATAGGGGTGAGAGGATGGCAACATGGAACTTGTCAAACACACAACATCATGTGCTGATATGCAATGGAAGTAGTTGCAATAAAGCAGGAGCAGAAGCACTAACTCAATCGGTTAGACATGAAATAACTGCAAGGGATTTAGATAATGTCATTCATACAACGAGAACTCTTTGTAATGGTCGTTGTCATGATAAATGTGTTGTCATTCAATATCCAGAAAGTTATTGGTATAAGGAGATGACTAGTGAAGATGCTCCTCATTTCATTGACTCACTGTTAGCAGGTACGCCGTTGAAAGATAAAATAAGCCATTACCATAATGGCACTGGATTTGAAAGAACAGAAGGAACTGTAATTGGTACAGTAAAAGACGAACAGATAGTTACGAAAGTTTCTAAAAAACTGTAACGACTACTAAACGCTACATATAATTAGGAGGAATAATAGATGAAAAATCCCATTCCAGTGACCGTTTTAAGTGGTTATTTAGGTTCAGGAAAAACAACACTGCTAAACCATCTTCTCAAAAATCGCGATGGTTTAAAAATTGCTGTCATTGTTAATGACATGAGTGAAATTAATATTGATGCTGAACTCATTAAGCAAGGCGGGGAATTTTCACGAACGGAAGAGAAGTTAGTAGAAATGTCCAATGGCTGTATTTGTTGCACGTTAAGAGAAGACCTGTTAATCGAGGTTGAGAAATTAGCGAAAGCCGGAAATATTGATTATATTGTAATAGAGTCGACAGGGATAAGTGAACCGACTCCTGTTGCGCAGACATTTTCTTACATTGATGAAGAACTCAATATTGATTTAACAAAATATTGTCGCCTTGATACGATGGTAACGGTCGTAGACGCCAATCGTTTTTGGCACGATTATCGTTCTGGAGATAGTTTACTAGATCGTAAAGAGGCATTAGGAGAAGATGACACGAGAGAGATTGCAGATTTACTTATTGATCAAATTGAGTTTTGTGATGTATTAATAATAAATAAGTGTGATCTAGTAACAGAAGAAGAATTACAAAAATTAGAACAAGTGCTTGCTACACTGCAACCGAAAGCAAAAATAATCCGAAGTGTAAGAGCTGAAATAGACCCTAGTGAAATATTAAATACAAGATTATTTAATTTTGAAGAAGCAAGTAATTCAGCAGGATGGATTAGGGAATTGACAGCTGGACATGAGCAACATACACCAGAAACAGAAGAATATGGGATATCCTCTTTTGTATATTTTAGAAGAGAACCTTTTCATTCTGTTCGTTTTCAAAATTGGTGTCAATCTATGCCTAAAAACATTGTAAGAGCGAAAGGAATTGCATGGTGTGCAACTCGAAACAATCTAGCGCTCCTCATGTCTCAGGCAGGTCCATCGGTGTCTATTGAACCAATTACTTATTGGGTAGCGAGTCTTTCCCCTCAAGAACAGAAACAACTATTAAATGAAAACCCGCATTTATTACAAGATTGGGATGTTGAATATGGTGATCGTCACACGAAGCTTGTTTTTATAGGAACTGACCTTGATGTAGAGGAGATAACAAAAGACTTAGACGGTTGCTTATTGTCTGATTCTGAAATGGCGAGCGATTGGCAGGCATTAGAAGATCCGTTTCGTTGGAATTTACAAAAGACATAGTAAAGTAATAGTTTAAATTCGAATTTATAGTTGCTAATTAACAAAAGGGCTGATTACTTGTATCTAATCGGAATAATTCTTATTTAAGTGGAATATAGTTAGGAATTAGAGCGAACGAATTTAGAGAGGATGAATTCTGGTGGCTAAAATTCCTGTCTTTGTGTTAAGTGGTTTTTTAGGAAGTGGGAAAACGACGTTATTACTTAGGTTATTACAAGAATGTTCACGGCGTCAGTTAAAGCCCGCAGTATTGATGAATGAGCTAGGAAGTACAGATACAGATGGTGCTATTATTTCAAATGAACGAAAAGAACAAGTGGTCGAAAAGTTACTAGATGGTTGTATTTGTTGTAATAAAAAAGGTGAGGTTGTTGCAAGCATTGAGAAATTATTATTACAAAAGCCAGATGTGATCTTTATCGAATTAACTGGTGTAGCAAATCCTGAAGAAGTAGCTGATTCTTTAACCGAACCTCAATTTATTGACCGTTTGAGTTTACAACAAGTTATCACGATATTAGATGCAGAAAATGTTCTAGAATATAATAGTATTTTTGAAGCAGATCGAAATCTTGTTGAAACAGTGAAAAGGCAAACTGAAGTAGCAGATTTATTAGTAATAAATAAGGTTGATTTAATAGAGCCATCAAGAAAATTAAAGATAAAAAAAGTGCTTATGAAGCAAAATAGTGAAGCGGAAATATGTTTTACGAAATATAGTGAAATTAACATTGCTCAATTATTAGATCCTATAAGTAACAAACGGGAAAAAAGACATGAAATCAAGGTAATTTTTAATAAGAAAAGTGAAGAAAGAAAAAAAGGAATACATGATCATAAGAAGTCATATTCTCGCATTCAAACGGTTTCACTTCCAATTTCTCAACCGTTTCGAGAAAAAGATGTAGAGAAATTTCTTAAGAAATTTAAGCATTCAGTATTAAGAGCAAAAGGATATATTCCATTAGTAGGTAAGAAACAAACTTACTTAATGCAACATGTTGTTAAACGAACCTCCTGGGAACTATCCACCTATTCTGGGCCACATTATTTAGTAGTAATCGGCATCGACTTAAATAAAGAAGAACTCTCAAACGAATGGAGAAAAGTAACACAGTGCCAGGCACCTTTAGTGAACTAAAGGTGCCTGGCACCGTTTGTAAAAATGGGTACATATTTTTCCTTGTTATTAAAATAATAAGTTTGTATGGAATTACATATTGAAAGGAGAATTCTTATGCCACTTAATGAGTTAGAATTACAAAATCTTCGTCATTTAATTGGAGGACATGAAACTGTATCGAAAAAGCTTGATGCATATGCTGCAAATTGTGATGATCCGCAAATTGTACAGATGCTACAAAATGATGCGCAGGCAGCTAGAAGTTCAAAACAACAACTTATGTCATTTTTAAACCAGCAATAAGGAGGGTACTATAATGAATGAAAAAGATATGATGAATGATTATTTATCAATGATCAATGCTAGTTTAACTACGTATGCCAACGTTATTTCACAAACGGACAACCCGCAACTTCGCCAAACTCTGCAACAAATGAGAAATCAAGATGAGGCACGTCAGTATACGGTATATAATGCAGCAAAACAAAGAGGATATTATAAGCCTGCAGCACCTGCGCAACCAAATGAAATTCAACAGGTTCGATCCGAATTAAGCGGTCAATAAAATTTAAGTAGAGGCTGGGACATAACTAGCCAAAATAATTGTAAAAAGGTTCCGAACATCAAAGAAAACGATGTTCGGAACCTTTT
>NZ_WMKZ01000036.1 GCF_019024285.1 Alkalihalobacterium elongatum | reverse complement strand
CCGCCGTATACGGATCCGTACGTACGGTGGTGTGAGAGGTCGGATAATCAATTAATGATTATCCTCCTACTCGATGTTTTGAGCATCTATAAAGTTGTGAAGTATGTTATATTCTAAAACTTTAAAAACAGAGCAAATAAATATTATTTTTCACTCAAGGCAAACTATAACTAAAAGGAAGGGAGGGTTTATAATGAACAAAGATAACAACAAAACACCAATGGACCAAAGTAGAGAAGTTGCTGAAAACTCGTATCATCCATCTGACTACAAAAGTACAAATGAGACCGAGCAAGGGCTCGCATTCGTTCATGAGCAAGTAAGTGATGCCTATGTAGAAGGCACAATTGATGGCCAAATTGAGGAATCACGAAATAATGCAGATCTAGGTCGAGCAGAGGAAGGCTTCAAAGAAATGGAGAACTTTGATAACGAATAAAAATTAAGAAGGCTATTTCAATAAAGTGGACAAGCTTTATTGAAATAGCTTTTACATTTTCATCTGATGCTTCAAAAATATATGGAAGTTGTGTATATTATAAGAATATTATATTTATTGAAGAGGTGTATTGATGAGTAAACTTAATATTAATCTCGTGCTATGTCATGAGGTTGACAAGAGCACAGGATCATTAAAAGGTATACATAATCACTTTAAAAGGGGAGAGAAGGGGATAAGCTTTAGCCTAGTTATGTTTATCTCCGCTCTTGACAAAATTGAACGTGACTTACATTTAATTTTATTATCTGGTGATGGTAAGCAAAAATTATTACGGAAAGTGACAGTCCAACAAGGTGAAAAACAAGCATCCAATGATATGCATGTCAATACGTTTACTGATGTAGGTTTAGAAGCTGGGTTATATGAGTTCCGCGCGCTTTCGACTCCTGTAAATGAAGAGGCTATAACGATGCAGACGTTAGCTCAAGAGGGGACATTAGAAGGACTAGTAAAACTGAAGATTGTCTAGCTTTAAGCAAATTTAAATAAACGTTTAATTAAATATTAGTTGTTGATTTTTGGGCTGTTTTTCACACATCGGAGCCCCAAATAACTTTTTAAAAAACAGGAGTCAAACTAGACTCCTGTTTATTTATATAACTGCACAAATCGATCCAATAACCAGCTGGCAACTAGTAACAATAAGACAATGACCACGCCTTCAATAACGAGGTAGCCGAAATAAAATGTACCGTCAATATCTACCATAACGTTAGTATCCGCTTGGATTAACACTAACTGATTTATTGCGGTGTGTATATCAGCAGGAGTAATAAGTGCTCCCCATTCGGTTATCATTCGAAATAGATCTGTACTTTTTAGTAAGTTCCAAAGATAGTGAGCCCCAAAGCCAATCGCTATTGCTAAGATCCACCCGCCTTTATAAACCGTTTTCGAGATCAGGTATAAGACAGTTGCAAACGCTCCGAGTTGTACTGAGGCAAGGATGAGTAAGAAAACAGGGACATACCAAAATGTATGGAATAAGGATAAAACAATAAAAAATGGCTCACTTATTTGGTTATTGAAAACAAAAATAAAAAGATAGAATCCGATAAATGTAACTGTGAGTGAAATTAAAAAGTGTGTGGCTACCGCTGAAAATTTAGCAGATAGAAGTGACCAACCGCTTTGTGGGATATTCAACCACAGGTTTACATTGTGATTGCGCCATTCTTTTGACAAGGAGTCAAACATCCCTACAAATATATAGATAACATGTAGCATCAGAACAGGTACGAAGCTCATTAAGATTAATTCGTTATTATACCTGAACATCATAAAAAATATCGAGAGGAAAAAAAGTACGAGTAGGCTTATATTTACAATTAGACGCAATTGATTAGCTCGTAAATCTTTTTGAAATAAGGCAAACCAGCTCACTTTAACACCTCTCTCATATAATCAATTACACTTTGCCCTCGTTCTTCTCGAAGTTTTTCAACATCATTAAAATAGACGACCGAACCGTCTCTAATAAATAAAACTTGATCAAGTAGGGCCTCAATTTCTTCTACCTCATGGGTTGATAAAATAATCAATTGTTTTTCAAGATCAGCATATTTAGCAAAGGCTTTAATGATATCCTCTCGTACAATCGGGTCCAAGCCTGAAAGAGGTTCATCTAAAAGAAGGCATGGAACCTGTCGTCCAAGAGCGAGCGCAATTTTAACTCGGGCACGGTTTCCTTTTGAAAGATGTCCAATCTTTGTGGCCTTATCTACATGAATATCGTCTAAAATATTTTCTGCTTTAACCTGGTCAAAGTCAGGAAAGACCCGTTCATAAAATGATAGAGTTTCTTTAACTGTATAAAAAGGATACAAATCATCATCTTCAGATAAGTAGGCAAAATGTTTAGTCGTTTTTCTTGAAATGGTATTTCCTAAAAGTTGAACGGAGCCTGTTGTAGGTTTTACTAATCCAGCAATAAGCTTTAATAGCGTTGATTTTCCGCTACCGTTGGCCCCAATTAAACCGACAATGCCTGGGTGCTGTACAGTAAACGTAATGTCCTCTAATGCTTTTTTCGTCCCATACCGTTTCATTACATGTTCGACAGAGAGAATAGGTGTACTCAATTTAGCTATTCTCCTTTCCTGTAATTTTCGTTTCAATTCTTTGTAAAATTTCAGCTGGAGTAAAGCCAATACTTTTCATTTCTTCAATGAAAGTATCCATTTGTTCTTCGGCTAGTTGTAGACGTAATTGTTTAATAACTTCGGGGTTATTTACTACAAACGTACCTTGACCACGCTTAGATTCGACTACACCCATTCGTTCCATTTCCATATAAGTCCTCTGAACAGTATTTGGATTAACCCCCGCATCAACCGCTGTTTCTCTTACAGAGGGCAGCTTTTCTCCAGGTTGAATGTAACCACTGCAAATCTTATGGTAAAACCGGTGCATTAGTTGGTAATAAATTGGTTTTGTATTGTCAAAGTCACGAGACATAACTCATCTCCCTTAAAAACCTATTTAAGCATTTACATCTCTTTTAACAAACAATAAAGATGAAATGACATGAAAAATAATAAAATATATGAACAGCATCATTAACGAAAATCCTAATGTCATGCTTTCAATCAGTGGTTGCCCAGTGAAAAACTGCTGAAGGTGGGTATTGGCAAATAAAATATATTTTGCCCAATCATATTGACTTAAAGCAAACACGAGTTGAGATCCCGTAAACATAAGGAAGATCGATAAACCAATTGCTAACGATTGATTTCTGAACACACTCGCAATCATAAACGCAAATGTTACCATCATTAATAAGTCTACACTGTTTAGTATATAAATGAAAAGTATGTGTAGGATCATCGGTGTCTCTTGTATCACTCCACCATTGTATGAAAGGTTAACAGCATTTAATTGATTAAACCCGAAGAAGGCAGCCCCAACGGTTAGAGAAAATATTAGTAATGTAGCTAGAAAGAGAAATGAAAAACAAAACGCTGAAATATACTTCGAGAATAATATTTTTAGGCGGTGCACAGGTCGTATAAGTAATAACTTAATCGTACCTGAAGAAAATTCAGCTGCTACAGAAGTAGCAGAAATAATAATGGTGAACAGTGTAATGAAACTAATGAGCATAGAAGCACTAAGAGTAAATCCCCAAATGGATTCATCACTGATAGGGGCAATATTATTAGAAAGTCTGTATTCATTAATTGCCATCGTTTCTTGCAAAGACTGCTGATGTGCTTCTGAAATCGTCGGATCATTAATCATTTGTGATAGCTGCTCATTTTCAGCAATTATCACAGGTTTCCAGTCATGTGTTTCCCCTGAAGGAATGAGAAACTTAGTAACACCCCCGACACTTATGATCATGAAAAGTAATATACCCATCATCACCCAAGTGCTAGTCCGTGAAGCTATTTTAATATTTTCATTATGAATAAGTTTTATCATTCTGTTCATAATTTCTGACCTCCAGTCACTTGTAAAAACTTATCTTCTAACGTTGTCGTCTTTCTTACAATTAAATATATTTGAACACCGTTCTGAACGAGTTCACGGGTAATTAACGGGATATCTTCCCTAGTAGCGGTAATTTGTACATGTTCGTTTTCTATCTTGCTAGTTAGTTGTGAGAAGCTTTCTTTCAGTACTGTTAATGCTTTTTCTATCGGTTTTGCATCAATAAGATATGGTTGTAATTCTTCTTCATTTACGAAATCGCTAATCGTTTTTATATCGATCATTTTCCCGCCTTGAATAATTCCAATTCGATCACACATTAATTCCATTTCTGATAATAAGTGACTTGAAACGAGTATCGCTAAACCTTCTTTGTGTGCTAAATGTCGCAGATACTCACGGATTTCACGGATCCCAGCTGGGTCAAGACCGTTTGTAGGCTCATCTAAAATTAAAAGGGACGGGGAATGGAGCAGGGCCTGTGCAATTCCTAACCGTTGTCGCATTCCGAGTGAGTAGGTCTTTACCTTTTCTTTAATTCTGTCTTTTAAGCCGACTAATTCCACGACTTCATTAATTCTCGTTTCACCAACTCCATCAACCATTCGTGCATATTGACGTAAATTCTCAAGACCGCTTAAATAACTATACATTTCAGGGTTTTCCACAATTGCACCAGTATGAGCAATCGCTTTTTCAAATTCCTTTGAAATATGATTTCCTTTAATGTATATATCACCTTCAGTGATTGATATCAGTCCGACAATCATTCGAATTGTTGTCGTTTTCCCCGCACCGTTCGGACCTAAAAAGCCAAACACTTCCCCAGGAAAAACCTCAAATGAAACATCATCAATAATCCTTTTATTTTTAATTACTTTAGAAACTCTTTGTACTGATAAAACAGCTACCGTTTTCATTTTACTGTCACCTCATATACTATTTATTTAGTGTACTAGTTAAATAGTACACTATGATTAAGTAAGCTGTAAATGTTAATAAGTGGATTTTTTTAAAAGCCTAATTAATATAATCTCTTGATCTATAGATAAAGCCCTGGGAACAAATGATTTTTGAGTCGAAAATCGTGGGTTAAATTCAAGCTTTGAAGAATAAGTATGGTAGTACTGACCGACGGAAGGAGCTAAAATATGAAGAAGAAGAAGAAAATCCTTCTTTTTTGTGATCCTGGAATTGATGATTCATTGGCGATTATGTATGCATTACTTCACCCTCATTTAGAGGTAGTAGGGATCGTTTCTAGCTATGGAAATGTCGCTCAAGAACAAGCAACAAATAATGTAGCCTATTTATTACATTTAGCGGGAAGAGAAGATGTACCAGTAATAGGCGGGGCAAAGGGGCCTCTTTCTGGTGAATTTACAGTTTTCTATCCTGAAATTCACGGTCCAGAAGGGTTAGGTCCGATTAGTCCACCTGACATCATTGTAGGTGAACTACTAAATTTTGATCGTATCTTTGAGATCATTGAACGATATGAAGGTGAGCTTACGATTGTAGAAGTTGGCAGGCAGACTGCGTTAGCTATCGCTTATATCTTGGGAGAAGAACACATGGGAAAAGTGAAGGATTTCTTTATAATGGGTGGAGCATTTCTAGTGCCTGGTAATGTCACTCCAGTAGCAGAGGCTAATTTTCACGGTGATCCAATTGCTGCGAATTTAATACTAAATAAAGCGAAGAATGTGACTGTTGTGCCATTAAACGTAACGAGTGATGCAATTGTTACTAAAGAAATGGTGGATTATATTACAGCGTATGAATACAATCCGTTCACACCTTTGATAAAACCTATATTTGATTATTATGCAGACGCTTATAGTGAGTTAATCCCAGGATTGAATGGTGCACCGTTACATGATGTTGTGACTTTAGCTGCACTCACTCAACCACAGCTAGTAAACTATATTCATCGATCAGTTACAGTCCAAATTTTAGAACGAACGAGGGGTCAAAGTGTAGGTGATTTTAGGCCTGGTTGGGAGGCTGAACCATCAGAAGTTTTACATCGTATTGGTATGGTGCTAGACTTCGAGATGTTTTTTCGTGATTTTTTAAATGTAATGACTAGATCACTTCATGATCAATGATCACGATCACAATTCTTTTTAGTTTTGGCTAGATCATGTATGATAAGAGTAAATATAGAAAGTATTAGGGTGAGAATGATGAATGAGCAAGAGGCAAAGGACATATTAGAACAACTTAGGAATGGAACACAGCAGAAGGTTCTCATTTCCAAAGATGACTTCATGTGTTTTAGGGCACAACTTGTTTTACAAAAAGATCGTGAGGCTTTTGTAGGAACGGCTGATAAAGGTGGTTCCGTCACATATGTTTATACACCGCAGCCAGAGGAAGGACAGAGTCATTAATTCTGTCCTTTTATTATTAATTACTATTTTTTTAGGAAGGGGAGAGAACTATGACTTCACGTTTTGATCATGTTGAAAATCGTAAAGGCACGAACTCGATGAAGTGGGATGGAGTAGATAAACTTTACGGAGGTAATGATTTATGGCCAATGTGGGTGGCTGATATGGACTTTAAAGCACCTTCAGAAGTAATTACTGCAGTTCAAAAAGAAGTTAATAGAGGGATTTTCGGGTATCCTATTCGATCGGCATCGGTAGATTCAGCTGTACAATCATGGTTAAAGCGTAGATTTAGTTGGGAGATTGATACAGAGCATTTAGTGTACACATCTGGAGTTGTCCCTGCTATTGCCCAACTTATAAAAAGATTCACTGAACCAGGAGACAAGGTCATCATTCAACCTCCTGTTTATTACCCATTCTTTAAAGTAGTGACAAATCAAGAGCGTCAGTTGATCGAAAATCCATTAGTGTACGATGGTATACATTATAGGATGGACTTTGATCATTTAAAATCGGTTATTGATGAGAAGACGAAAATATTATTATTATGTAGCCCGCATAATCCAGTCGGTAGAGTTTGGACAATCTCTGAACTCGAGCAATTAGCGGAAATTTGTATCGAGCATGATTTGTTAGTCATTTCGGATGAGATACATAGTGATATGGTTTTTAAAGGACATAGGCATGTACCGACTGCTTCACTCTCGGATGAAATGAAGCAACGAACGATAACTTGTATGGCCCCTAGTAAAACATTTAACTTAGCAGGGTTACAAACGTCATACACGATTATTTCTAATCCAACACTCCGAAGACAATTCAAAAATTATTTAAGTGGGGAGTTTCTAAATATGTTCCATTCGATCGGAGCAGTTGCGATGGAAGCAGCATATAACGAAGGTGAGGAATGGCTTGAAGAATTTCTTCACTATCTACATGAAAATGTTCGATACGTAACCTCTTATGTGAGAGAACATATGCCAAAAATCAAAGTGATACAGCCAGAGGGAACCTATCTTTTGTGGATGGATTGTACAGAGTTAGGGATGACAGCGCAGGAAAGGAAGGATTGGCTTACGAATCAAGCTAAAGTTGCTTTGAGTAATGGAATTGTGTTCGGAAAAGAAGGAGAACCATTTGAACGAATGAACTTAGCATGCTCGAGGGAGTCGGTCATAGAAGGGCTTACAAGATTAAAAAAAGCGTACGATGAGTTAAGTTAATCTGTGCGAAATGTTAATTTCATAAGCCTTTTTGGAACTGAAAGATTGCAAAGGTTAAAAAAGATTATGATAAATCTGATAATTCACTTGAAAATAGGTACTAAACCTTGTATCTTAGTACATGTTGTGATTAATTACCATGCTGAAAGAGGGCAAAGTTATGTATCATATCGATAATGAATTATTATTAGAAGTGTATACAAAAGCGCTGGAACTGAAGTTAGAAGATGATTTTATTGAATTGTTGGAAGAGGAAATTGAGAAAAGAGAGAAATGTGGTACTTTATGCCGCTCACAAAAAGAGAGTCTTAAAGTATTGCAACTACAGTGTTAAAAAATTTTAATTTATTAGCAGGTATTCCTATAAAACATGTCTAATATACTTAGTGGTCAATATTGAAATCTAAAACAAAGGAGTCATGAATTATGACCTTTGATAAGTTGTACAATGATTTAATTGCCGAATGTAGTTTGAAATTAGGAAGAAAGCTGACAAAAAAAGAGTTAGAATTTATTGCGTGGGTGAAAGAGCGTCAATACGAAGAGAAATACGACAAGTTAAAAAGTTCTTAATTGAATGATGAGACTGACATTTATTTTAAAGTCAGTCTCTTTTACGTTTTCAAACACCTTTTAGCCTTTGAGTAGGACTTAAGATGTCCTATGTTTGGATAATAAAAGTAAAAACAGTTCCTTACAAACCGGCATGGCAAAGAATAATATGTTTTAATGATAAGTATGAAGTATGAAAGGATGGAATAGGAGGCGATTTCATTGAAAACATATCGATTATTTTCACTTCGATTACTACAACCTCATGAAAAAGGGGTGACTCAAGTTGAAGTTCCTTTGCAAGATGGTCTCATAATAGATATGGAAGATAGTGCAAAAAAGTGGTTAATTGATGCTGTCATTACCCCTGATCTAACTGCTATTTTTGAAAAATGCCAAGAGGAAAACGGAAAGTTAATAATCGAGGCGGTTATTACTAGTGAAAAAAACTACCCAGCAACGATGGTGACCAAGGTCCGTAAAATTACACATCTTTCAGACAAAGTCAGCATTTTGCTGGACGGGTTAATGGTCGTTAGAAAGGATGACATTATTGACGTTATCCTCGAAAGTATAGTTGAGGAGGGGTTAACAGGTGAGGATCTACTTGAGGAATTTAAGAATAGAAAAGCAAGCCGTGGCGATAATATCGTAGAAAATATATATAAACAAATAGAAGCTGATGGAAGCTTAGAATTTAATATAAGTGAACCTACAGAAAAATAGTACAAATTTAAGTGGCAAGGTGATCTTTGTTAACTAAAAATCAAAAATAGATAAAGATAAATAAAATGGATATATGC
This sequence comes from Alkalihalobacterium elongatum, assembly GCF_019024285.1. Lineage (GTDB taxonomy): Bacteria > Bacillota > Bacilli > Bacillales > Bacillaceae_F > Alkalihalobacterium > Alkalihalobacterium elongatum. Next base: position 32,842 of record NZ_WMKZ01000036.1, on the reverse strand, counting down.
ATACAGCTAGCGTTCCTTCCAGAAGATTGGCGTATAGAATCATCTAGATGATTCATACTACAATTATTGATTGGACTTTGGGAGGAATTGTGATGGAAGAGAAAAAGACCTGGGATTTAGTCTCCATAGCCTCCATACCGTTAGTGATGACCCTTGGAAATTCGATGTTAATACCTGTTTTACCAGCAATCGAAAAGGAATTAAACATTTCTTCGTTACAAGTGAGTATGATTATTACGGTATATTCCGTCATTGCCATTATATGTATTCCTATTGCAGGCTATATGTCAGACCGTTACGGTCGAAAGAAGATAATCATACCTAGTTTAATCATAGCTGGAATTGGGGGTCTAATATCCGGGTTTGCCTCATGGCAGATTGAAAATCCCTACTCTGTGATTATATTTGGCCGGTTTTTGCAAGGGTTAGGGGCAGCTGGAGCCTCGCCGATTGTACTTCCGTTAGTAGGGGATATATTTAAGCAGGAAAGTGAAGTAAGCGAGGGTTTAGGGGTAGTAGAAACTTCTAATACATTTGGGAAAGTATTAAGTCCAATCCTAGGTGCTATATTAGCGAGTTGGGTTTGGTTCATGCCTTTTTTTGCATTTCCAGTCTTTTGTACAATCTCGATATTGTTAATGATTTTTCTCGTTAAGACACCACCTAAAACAGCAGCACCTCTTGCATTTAAGGATTTTCTGCATTCGATTAAACGAATATTTACTAATGAAGGTCGCTGGTTATATGCGATCTTTTTAATAGGCTGTATTTGTATGTTCGTAATCTTTGGTGTCCTTTTTTATTTATCTACGATGCTTGAGGAACAGCACGGAATTGATGGAATCAAAAAGGGGATCATTCTAGCGATACCATTAGCAGCTCTTTGTCTCTCGTCTTATATAACAGGTAAGGGAATTGGTGAGGAAAAACTAAAAATGAAGTGGATGACAGTTATCGGCTTAGCGTTGCTTACAATTTCCGTTTTTTCCATTTCATTTTCAAAAGACATTTATGTGCTTTTGACTGCCTTATTTGCTAGTGGTATAGGAATTGGAATTGCATTGCCTAGTTTAGATGCCCTTGTGACAGAGGGGATTGCTAAAGAACAAAGAGGAACGATAACATCGATTTATAGTAGTATGCGATTTGTTGGGGTTGCTCTTGGTCCACCAGTTTTTGCTGTTTTAATGAAAGCATCCCACTTTATTTTATTTTTTTCGAATACACTCGTATGTGTTGGGGCTTTAGTTACTGCATTAGTGGCAATAAAACCATCTGAAGATGAGTAGAAAACAATTAGGGTTGAGGAGAAAAACATGAGTGAGCTGTTTAAATTTTATGATGAAAGAGGGAACCTTGTTGAATTAATTATCGGGACCACCGCCTTTTCTTTACTACCTAAACATGTATTAGTGATCGCCTATTATAAGGACAGGTGGTTATTTATAGAACATCCTAGTAGGGGAATAGAATTCCCAGGCGGAAAGGTAGAAGCGAAAGAAACGGTTGAAAACGCTGCTAGGAGAGAGCTATTTGAAGAGGCAGGCGCAACAGTCAAGGACCTTTATTTTATCGGCCAATATAAGGTGAATGACCCAGCAGGGGAGTTTGTGAAGAACATATATTTTGCTTTTGTTGATCAACTAATAGAAAAAGACGATTATCTAGAAACGAACGGTCCAGTTTTACTAACGTGTTTACCAGATAGCTTTAAACAAGATGATCGATTTAGCTTTATTATGAAAGATAAGGTTGTTGAACTTGCACTACATGAAGTGAATAAGAAATGGTTTCAAGCAGAAGGGTAGTGGGGACAAGATGATGGATGGTCAGGTCATTGAAAAGTTACGCTTACCTTCCCCCCATCCTAGAATAAAACTTTATTTCGTTACATATTTGAGTGATGGATTAAAAGTGAAGGGATATTTAACAGAGCCAGAAACAGATGAGAAATTGCCTGGTTTCTTATATTTGAGAGGTGGCATTAAAAATGTAGGGATGCCACGGATTGCAAGATTGATTCAATTTTCAGCAGAAGGCTTTATCGTCTTTGCACCCTTCTATCGCGGTAACAAAGGTGGTGAGGGACAAGAGGATTTTGCTGGTCATGATCGCAATGATGCTATTAATGCTTGCTTGGTACTACATAATCACGCTAAAGTACAGAAACATCATATCCATTTATTTGGCTTCTCTCGGGGAGGAGCAATGGCGTTATTTACGGCCGCTTCGCTAGGCTTTGTTCGTTCAACTGTTTGCTGGAACGGTGTTTCTGATATGAAGCTTACCTATGAGGAACGAATAGATTTAAGGCGAATGATGAAGCGGGTAATCGGAACGCCAACAAAATATCCAGATCGTTACGATTGGCGAACTCCACTCAACACTACGGCAAAGATATTATGTCCCGTATTAATTATTCATGGGGTAAAGGATGAGCATGTATCGATTGAGCACGGTTATCGATTAGAAGCAAATTTAAAAGAACAAGGGAAGAAAGTAGAAACATGGTATTTCGAAAAATTTATCCACTTTTTTCCTGAACCAGACAACCGAAATACTGTCGTCCAATTAACAGAGTGGATGAAGCGACAATAATGAAGAGGATGAAGAATTAGAAAAGGAGGCTGACATGAGTCAGTCTCCTTTATTGTATTTATTAGATTTGTGGTCCTGCATTTTTAATTTCTACTGAAACATCAGTAAACTTCTCGAAGTTTTCTTTGAAGCTGTTCGCAAGCTCTTGAGCTTTTTTATCGTACTCTTCACCATTTTCCCAAGTTAATCGAGGTTGAAGAACTTCATCAGGTACACCTGGGCAATGAACAGGTACATTTAAACCGAAAATTGGATCAACAGAGAATTCAGCAGAATTTAACTCACCTTGAAGTGCAGCTTGGATCATTGCACGAGTATAAGATAAGTTCATACGTTTCCCAACACCGTAAGGTCCACCTGACCAACCAGTGTTTACTAAGAAAACTTGCGCATCATGTTGACCAATCTTTTCTCCTAGCATATCAGCATAACGACCTGCTGGTAATGGAAGGAACGGTGCTCCAAAGCAAGTAGAGAACGTTGCTTCAGGCTCTGTAACTCCGCGCTCTGTTCCAGCTAATTTACTAGTGTATCCTGATAGGAAGTGATACATTGCTTGCTCTTTTGTTAATTTACTGATTGGAGGTAATACACCAAAAGCATCAGCCGTTAAGAAAATAATAGTATTAGGATGACCAGCAATACTAGGCATTAATGTGTTAGGAATAGATTCTAATGGATAAGCTACTCGAGTGTTTTCTGTAAGTGAAGTATCGTCATAGTCTGGGTTTCCTGTTTTTTCATTAAGGACAACGTTTTCTAATACAGAACCGAAACGAATAGCATTCCAGATTTCTGGCTCTTTTTCATAAGATAAGTTAACACATTTAGCGTAGCATCCGCCCTCAACGTTAAATACACCATTGTTCGACCAACCGTGCTCATCATCACCGATTAAAAAACGGTTTGGATCGGCAGATAATGTAGTTTTACCCGTACCAGAAAGTCCGAAGAATAAAGCAACATCTCCTTCTTTGCCAGCATTTGCAGAACAGTGCATAGAAAGAACGTCATTTTCAGGTAATAAGTAGTTCATAATAGAGAAGATAGACTTCTTCATTTCACCTGCATACTCAGTACCACCAATTAAAACAACTCTTTCTTCAAAAGAAACGATGATAAAAGTTTCAGAGCGAGTTCCATCAACTTCAGGATCAGCTTTAAAGTTTGGAGCAGAGATTACTGTAAACTCTGCTTCGTGACTCTGTAACTCTTCTTGAGTCGGACGAATGAATAATTGTTTAGCAAAGAGGTTGTGCCAAGCATATTCGTTAATGACTTGAATCGGTAGACGGTAGCTCTTATCTGCACCTGCAAATCCACGGAAAACAAAAAGTTCTTCTTTTTCCTTTAAGTAGCTCATTACTTTGTTATATAATTTTGTAAATACTTCTTTTTCGATCGGCTGGTTAACAGAACCCCAGTCAATTTTATCTTTAACAGAATCTTCTTTGACAATAAATTTATCTTTAGGTGAGCGTCCAGTATATTTTCCAGTAGCCACACTTAATGCACCAGTAGAAGTTAAAACACCTTCATTTCTCATTAGTGACCTTTCAACTAATTTAGAAACAGGAAGATCTAAATGAACATTTTCCCCTTGTAAGATATGCTCTAATTCAGTAGTGAAGCTAATTGTACTCATCGGTCACAAAACCCTCTCTTTTTTATATTTTATAGTTATATTAGTCAGGATTAACAATTAATTTTATATGTTGAAATTAGTATAACACATTTTATTAAATAGTCTATACTATTATTTCAATTTGTGTGCAAATAAGTTGAAAAATTGTGTGTCTAATTTATTAACGTTCTATTATATAGGATGCTTTTCATAACTTTGCAGCTTTTAAGCTTCCTTTGATATAAGCGCAGAAAATAGGCTCATTTATAATAGGAAACAATATGTCGCACTAATGTGTTATCTGAAATTAACTAGATCTTATTAAAAGGTTGTTTTTACAAGCTTCATAAACTAAGATGCTTTTTGCTATTGGACCGTTTTTTTGAAATAAATAAGCCCTAATGGACAAAGTCATTTGACCATCTGGGCTTATTTATTTCAAAAATCTTCACGCTAAAGCGTGAAGACCAAGCTTACGCTTGGTTAAATAATTCCCTGTGTAATGTGGATTAAACAGTGAGTTGATGCTTTTAAATACAATATTAGCAGATTTCGTTTTTTGTACCCATTTTTTATTGCTTGCATAGGATAGAAGGGAAGGAGGGTGTGCAGTGGACAGTATTTCAATAATGGATCTCGCGACCGTTTCAGCTGTCGTTGCTGCATTGGTCACGGTTGTCGGGAATGCATTTAATATTGACAAAAAGTATCGTGCGTTGTTAGCGATTGGAGTAGCCTGTATATTATGGTTTATTCCAAGCGAATGGGGAAATGAAGTGTTAGTAGCTTTAGTTATTGGGTTAACCGCAAGTGGTGTGTACAGTCAGGTGAAACCGAGAGATAATCAAAATGAATTATTAAGGATGCAAATGAGAGAAGAAATGAGAGAAGAACAGGAACGAAATCCAAATCACATGAATCCCAATCCAAATTATATAAATAATAATTTGCCAAATAATAATAACCAACGTCAAAACCCTAATCAAAGCCAAAATATAAATCAAAACCAAGGTCAAAATGTAAATCGGAACAATAATCAAGATATAGATACACCTTATTAGTCTTTTCTTCGACTACTAAGATGTCAACTAGCAATAGTTGACATCTTTTGTTATGTAAGTTATGATATGTCGCGAACGGATACTCTTATCCCGAGTCGGTGGAGGGACAGGCCCGAAGAAACCCAGCAACCAACACCAGTTAAAAAGGTGAAAAGGTGCTAACCTGCAAAGCATTTGCTTTGAACGATAAGAGGTTAAAGGTGATAAGTCTAACCCTTTTCCTCATGAGGAGAAGGGTTTTAATGACTATACATGTCTTAAAATTTACTCACAATGGTGAGGGAATGAGTGCCGTATCAATATTTAACACATTTTATGGGGAGGATACTATTATAGGATTGTATTCACTCTAAAAGATGTTAAAAGGAGGATACTGTTAGATGGTAGAAAAGAAAAGTCGTCGCTTATTCACTTCAGAATCAGTGACAGAAGGGCATCCAGATAAAATTTGTGACCAAATTTCGGATGCAATTTTAGATGCAATCTTAACAAATGATGCGAATGCACGTGTAGCTTGTGAAACTTCAGTAACTACAGGTTTAGTACTTGTAGCAGGGGAGATCACGACAAGTACATACGTTGATATTCCTAAGATCGTTCGTGAAACGATTCAAAATATTGGTTATACTCGAGCGAAGTATGGATTTGATTTTGAAACTTGTGCAGTATTAACTTCAATTGATGAGCAGTCCCCAGATATTGCTCAAGGGGTAAACCAGGCACTAGAAGCTCGTGAAGGACAAATGACAGATGAAGAGATTGAAGCGATTGGTGCAGGAGACCAAGGGTTAATGTTTGGTTATGCTGATAATGAAACAGAAGAGTTAATGCCGCTACCAATTTCTTTAGCACATAAACTATCTCGTCGTTTAACAGAAGTTCGTAAAGATGATATTCTTCCATATTTACGTCCTGATGGCAAAACTCAAGTGACAGTAGAATATGATGAGAATGAAAAACCAGTTCGTATTGATACGATTGTTATATCTACTCAACATCACCCTGAAGTCACATTAGAGCAAATACAGCGCAATATTAAAGAGTATGTCATAAAACCAGTTGTCCCTGCTAATTTAATTGATGACGAAACAAAATATTTTATAAACCCGACTGGCCGCTTCGTAATTGGTGGCCCTCAAGGTGATGCTGGGTTAACAGGTCGTAAAATTATTGTTGATACGTACGGTGGTTATGCTCGTCATGGTGGAGGAGCATTTTCAGGTAAGGATCCAACGAAGGTTGATCGCTCTGGTGCTTATGCAGCTCGTTATGTTGCCAAGAACATTGTTGCCGCTGGTTTAGCTGATCGCTGTGAAGTTCAGCTAGCTTATGCGATCGGAGTAGCACAGCCAGTGTCAATCTCGGTTGATACATTTGGAACAGGGAAAGTATCAGAAGAAGTTCTCGTAGGACTTGTACGTAAACATTTCGACCTTCGCCCTGCTGGAATTATTAAAATGTTAGATCTTCGCCGTCCAATTTATAAGCAAACAGCTGCTTATGGTCACTTCGGACGTAACGATATTGATCTACCATGGGAGCAAACAGATAAAGCAGACGTTTTAAGAGCAGAAGTACTTTAAAGCGTCACTGTGCAACTAGAATAAACTGTTTCATGGTGGTAAACAAGATATAGAGGTAGTGGCAAAAAGGCGCAATGGTATTAATCATTGCGCTTTTTTTGACTCTATTAGGGCTGTTAACTTCCATTACAACAAAGCAACGTCAAAATTAAAAGTTTGAAGAGGCCATTTTAATTTGTGAACGCGACATTGCGTAAGCCTTCTCATATTGCAAAAGGAGGTTATCAAAAATAACTTCCCACGATTGGGTGCGAGCGTATTTTCTCGCTTCATGGCCCATTTGTATACGTAGGATGTCATCAGCTAGCAACTTTTCGATCGCTGAAATAAAAGACTGTGGGTTTTTCGCTTCACAAATCATTCCTGTTTTTTGATGATTGACAATTTCTGTAACGCCGCCTGAATTGGCAACAATAGCTGGAGTGCCGGAAGCTAAAGCTTCTAACACGACATTACCAAATGTTTCAGTTGTCGAAGGGAAAACAAATAGGTCCGCAAGTGAATAAATAGCAGCTAATTCACGTCCACTTAAATAACCAGTAAACGTTATATTCTCTTTGAACTGATCTTGGTATTCGTGAAGAAGCGGTCCATCACCAACATAAATCCAATGTACTTCATTTCTTATGCCATCGGGAAGCTGTTCCATTACAGCACGTAATGTATCAAGATCTTTTTCTGGTGCCATTCTTCCTACGTATAGAAGTACATACTTTTTGCGAATATGAAACTGTTCGTATAAGCTTTGGTCTTTTTCCCTTGGGCTAAATTGAAAACAGTCGACACCGCGAGTCCAAAGTTCGATATTTGTAAATCCTCGCTTCGCTAAATGCTTTCTCGTTTGTTGTGAAGGTACAAATGTTTTATTGAAATGAGAGTAAAACCACTTCATGAATTTCCAAAGCCATTCTGACATAAACGTCAGCTTATAATATTTTAAATAATGATCAAAATGTGTGTGATATGAACCGACCATGGGAATGTTTTGTTTTTTACCGTAGTGCAGACCACTAAGGCCAATATTAAATGGTGTTGTAATGTGAATGAGGTCAGGTTTAAAGGAATCCATCTGCTGCCGTATCGTAAAAGGGTTTGGAAGTGCCATACGACACTCTGGGTATAAGAAAAAAGGCAAGCTATAAAACGAATGAATATGATTGGAATACATATCTGTCTGTTGGATCGTCTCTGGAACAAACAGTTGATATGGTACATCACGATGTTCAAAGTGATTAACTAGTTGTTGTAAGGTACGAGCAACTCCGTTTACTTGAGGAGTAAATGTATCCGTAAATAAGGCAATTTTCATACTAACACGACCTCCTACACCATTCCGTCTTCAAAATGAAAGAGATTTTATAGAAATAAAGGGTTCAGTAAAATAGTTGCTAATAATGCACTAGAAAAACCGAGTAAAGCTCCAACAATTACATCTGAAGGGTAATGTAAGCCAAGATAAATTCTCGATACCCCGACTAGAATGGCAATGGGTAAAAAAAGGATGGATAGCCAAGGGTTAAAAAGAATGAACGGTGTTATTATCGAGAAGATAGCTGTTGTATGCCCCGAAGGAAAAGAGTGATCTTTAAACGGGTTCTCAACAACAAAGGTGTTCGGTAGTACGAGGTAAGGGCGTTTTCGTCTAAAGCCTTTTTTAATAATTACAACGATAAGATGACTTAGTGTTAATGCTAGCGCAGCTGCAAATGCGAAAGATTGGATTGGTGCAGAGAGGAGAAAACAAAGAAGGATAGTTACACCGACTGTAAAAGTAGCTCCTCCTAAATGTGTAATGTTGTTCATTAGAATGAAATAATTTTTGGAACGGCTTTTTTCGTTGAAAAAATAGAATAGGCTACAGTCTGTGCGGTATAACCATTGTTTTGAACGATCCATAAGATACCCTCTTTTCAATGAAGTTGCCATTTGGCACTCGATTAGCTCTGTTAACCAAATCGTAACAATTTAATGTTTTGGAAATATGAAGGCAATTTTAAAATATTTTTAAGTAACGTAAAGGCGTCTTAATGGTTTTCAGCAAAAAGCAACAATTTTTTAGACAATAAAAAACACTAAGGAGGCAATAATCCCTAGTGTGAGTGAAATCAAATTATTTAGATTGAAGACTTTTATAATATTGTCCTTTTTCAACATACTCTCTACGAATCCTTGCCATATCTTTACGGTCTGCTTCTGTTAACTCACGAACGACTTTCGCTGGTCGGCCGAATGCAAGTGTGTTCGGTGGGATTACTTTTCCTTGAGGTACTAGACTACCTGCTCCAATAAAAGCACCTTCACCAATTTCTGCACCGTCAAGAACGATAGATCCCATGCCAATGAGTGCTTCTTTTCGTATGATACAGCTATGTAAAATGACTTGGTGGCCAACAGTAACATCATCTTCTATAACGAGTGGGTTATTTGGACTTTGATGAAGCACTGAATTATCTTGGACATTTACTCGGTCCCCAATAACGGTAGGAGCAACATCCCCACGAATGACAGTATTGAACCAAATGCTTGTTTCTTCTCCAATTTTGACATCGCCTGTAACTGTAACAAAATCTGCAAGAAATGCTGAAGCGGCGATATCTGGTGTTTTGTTATGATAAGGATAGATCAAAGAAAACAGCTCCTTTAAAATAATTAATCTGAGGTAAGTTTTAAAATGGAAAATGTCACGGAATGCTGACATAAACTAAATATAATAACAATAATTAAAATCTCCTGATACAATACGTTTAGTTTAGCAAATACTGGGGGAAAAAAATAGATAGAAAGGGGATTATTATGTGGAAATGGGAATGTAGTCAACAGCCAAAGGGTGTTATAGTTATCGTCCATGGAGCAGGTGAGCATCACGGAAGATACGGTTGGTTAAGAAAACAATGGCAGCAAGCGGGTTTTCATATTGTGATGGGCGACCTGCCTGGACAAGGAAAAACGAGAGGAAAGCGAGGGCATATTGACTCGTTTAATCAATATATTGAAACAGTGTATGAATGGTATAAAGAAGCAGCTTTATATGGCTTACCTGTTTATCTATTAGGTCATAGCATGGGGGGACTTGTTTCCATTCGTACATTAATGGAAAAGAAATTGGATCTACACGGAGTCATATTGTCATCACCGTTATTAAAATTAGCGGAGGAACCACCGAAATATAAGACGATGACTTCCAAAGCGTTACATCGATTATTACCAAGTGTCACAGCGCCGTCTGGATTAAAGACACATCTTGTGACCCGAAACGAAGAAATAAGAGAAATGTACTTAATAGATGAATTAAGAGTAACGAAGGTTTCCTTGCGCTGGTATCAAGAAATTGTTAAAGCAATGGCGTTAGCCAATAAAAAAATCAATAAATTCCCAAATGTTCCTCTTCTTTTAATTCAAGCAGGAGACGATCATATAGTAGATAATGATGCTTCAAGGAATTGGTATGATCAATTAAAAGTCGATGAAAAATGGTTTAAAGAATGGGATGGACTTTTCCACGAATTATTTAATGAGCCAGAACGTGATAGTGTGTTTCGTTATGCAAGAGTGTTTGCGGAGCTCCATCTTTAAAATGCGGCAAATATTGAGTGAAATTAATAAGCACTAGATTTGGATAATAAAACCGATTGTGATAATGTACTATATATTAAATTATTGGAAACGGGAGGAGGGTCATTTTGAAAGTACCTAGTCTACCTTGGACGTTAATGTACAGCATTTATCGAGAAGTAATACCAACGGTACATACGTATTTAGATGAATGGAAACTTAAAGCTCAAACCATCCCAGATCCTGAACTGAAAAAACAAGCGCTCATGAGTATAGAAACAAAGACATTTCACTGTGAGGGTGGCGGAATTTATGGATTATTGGCTGGACGTCAATATGATAAAATCATAAGATTTATCGTTGCCTATCAAACGATTAGTGATTATTTAGATAACCTCTGTGACCGTAGTACCTCTTTAGACCCAGAGGACTTTCGGGCGTTACATGAATCAATGATACATGCTTTAACACCAGGGGCAGAGCCGGTTAATTATTATCGATTGCGAACGGAACAGGATGATGGAGGATACTTGCGAAGTTTAGTACTTACTTGTCAACAAGTGTTAGAGGACCTTCCATCCTTTAATAAAGTCCAATTAGCCATGAACGAACTCTGCCAATATTATTGTGACCTTCAAGTGTACAAGCATGTAAAAAAAGAAGATCGTGAACCTCTGCTTCAAGAATGGTTTGAACAACATAAAGAGAATGTACCTGAAATGTCTTGGTATGAGTTTTCAGCTTGTGCGGGTTCAACATTAGGTATTTTTTGTATGGCGGCATATGCTACCGATGAAAGTCTTGCAGAAGCAACCGTTAAACGAGTGAAAGATGGTTACTTTCCTTATGTTCAAGGGTTACATATATTACTAGATTATTTTATTGATCAGGAGGAAGATCGTATCGGTGGAGACTTAAACTTTTGTTTCTACTATGAAAGTGAAGAAGATTTAATTTCTCGGTTTCGTCATTTTGTAAAACAAGCAGAAGTGAGCATAAACCAACTACCTAATAGAAACTTCCATTACTTGATTAATAAGGGCTTGGTCGCTATTTACTTGGCTGATGAAAAAGTCCAAAGACAAAAAAAGGTGAAAGAAACAGCCAAGAAGTTTATTCGGTTTGGTGGAATGTCTACGTTTTTCTTCTATTTAAATAGTTGGGTATATCGCCGGAAGAGGTAGGTGGAGAACCGTGGTGCAGCATCGAAAAATAGATATACAAATATTTTAAAAGGGGAAATTACAGAATGGGTATTACATTAAAAGAGGTATTAGAAACCGAAAAACCTATCTTAAGAAACCTTTACTCTTTGTATCTTCATGATCTTTCAAAATTCACTTCATATATTGACATTGGAGCTGACGGTTTATTTGAATATGAGGATTTAGAAAAGTTTTGGGAAATTGATGGAATTTCCCCATATTTTATAAAAATGGAAGATAGTATTATAGGCTTTATATTATTATTAGAGCGTCCTTTCTTGAAAAAAAGTAATGACTTTGGAATAAATGATATTTTTATCCTAAATAAATACAAAGGCAAAGGATTAGGTAAGCAAACGATTAAAAAAATATTTCAAGAAAAGCAAGGGAAATATTTTGTTATTGAGCTTATTAAAAATAAGCCTGCTGTTTCATTTTGGAAAAAGATTTACAGTGAATTGAATATTCAATTCGAAGAAAGAGAAGACATTATTGATGAAGAACCGTGTTTAATTCAAACATTTAAAATATAGTTAAGCTAAATGGAGCATTACTGGAATAAAGGTAATGCTTTTTCTTTTTCGACAAGATCTATAACTCTTAGCACACATTGCGCATACAAACAAAGTAAAAAGGGCTTTATAGGTTCCATATTGTCCAACCAAATTAAATGTTAAAAGCATATCGATATCGTGTATACAAGTTGAAAGGAGTTATTTTTATGGGTATAGGTCCAAAATTAGAGCTAGTTTCCGTTGAACTTACTACAGCAACTGGAGAAAGTGAAACATATGTAGGTGAAATTATAGAAATAGAACCTAGAATAATTGATATTAATGTAACACTTCTCGGTCAAGAAATTAAGTTGTTAAACGCACCTTGTCCTACGATTAAACCTCTTATTATAGAATATTTAGGAAATAAGATTACAGTCACTATTCCTGCTAATTCGTAAATTCCACATAAAAACGAATAAAAATCAAAGGATCTGTAAAAAATTTAGTAGTACTTTTCCTTATCTCAAAACCTTAATGTGAAGTGTTGTACTTAAATTAACTGGAGAATCAGTTGAATAAGCTTTTAACCTAAAAAGGCGTAGAGAACTAATTGTCTCTAAGCCTTTATTAGTATGAATTTTACCGGTGAAATTCATTGTGAAAACTGCTAGATTTACATTGTAAATCCAGTCTCATTCAGATACAGCAATTTATTTATTTTTCACCTGTAAAATCATAGCCATCTACAACGGTATCTAATTTTCCTGTTTCAGGACAGATGACTAAGCCATGGACAGGCGTATTTGGTGGCAGAAGCGGATGTTTTTTAACCATTTCAACACTATGCATTACACTTTCTTCGACCTTTGAAAAGCCTTTAAGCCATTCATTCACATTAATTCCTGCAAAAGCGACGGTCTCTACTTTCTCCATCGACACGCCTCGGTCTTCAGCTTTTGATAGAACACTATTTGACTCAAGACCAGCCATTCCACAGCCGTGGTGACCGATTATGCAAACCTCTTGAGCTTGTAGCTCGTATAGCGCAACAATAATACTTCTCATAATACTACCAAAAGGGTGACTGATGATTGCGCCAGCATTTTTAATAATTTTTGCGTCACCATTTTTTAAATTCATCGCACGAGGTAATAGTTCCGTAAGACGAGTATCCATACAAGATAAAATTACTAGCTTTTTATTCGGGAATTTCGTCGTTTGATATTCCTCGTATTTTTTTTCTTTTACAAACGTCTCGTTATAATCAAGGATCGTCTGTAATATTGTCATAGATTTCTCCCCCCACCAATTCATAAATTGGTCTCTATCTTTAATTTTCTGAATTTTTTATGTTAACTATAGTTTTAAGCCACCTTACCCAGGTTGTCAACCGTTTCAAAAATGAAAAATAATGTAATTTACCTTTTTTCAATCGCAATTATAAATGGTGGGTTGTTTTTTTGATTAATAAACTCGTATTTTAATACATGAACATCTTCTTGATTTAATTGTTCAACATATTGTAAAACCGCAGCCTTTTCAAGTTTACCTTGCTCATGGCCGTGATAGATCACTAGAACAATAATGCCCCCAATGTCGAGCATTTCAAAAAGCTGCTCAATAGATGAGAGGGTGGATTCTGGTTTCGTCACAATTTCTTTGTCGCCACCAGGTAAATAGCCTAAATTGAAAATAGCACCTTTTATTTTTCCTTGGTGCTCCTTCGGAATGCTTTCGGATAAATGATCATGACTTTTATGAAGTAGTGTCACTTGTTTTTCAACTGCATGTTCTACTACTCTTTTTTTTGTTTTTTCGATCGCCTTTTCTTGAATGTCAAAGGAATAGACGCGTCCATGTTCGCCAACTCTTTTCGCTAAAAAAAGTGTATCATGACCGTTTCCAGCCGTACCGTCGATAGCAATATCACCACTATGAACTACCTTTTCTAATAGTATTCGAGCAAAGGGGAGGATACCATCTATATTCATTCGATTTCACCTTCTTTTTGATAGAACTTTCCTTGCCATGTATCACGGCGCTTAAGTTCCGCTTCGATCGCATTTAGTACATCCCATTTTTTCAAGCTCCACATCGGACCTATCACCATATCAGCTGGACCATCGCCTGTTAAACGATGAATGATAACATGAGGTGGGAGTATCTCGATTTGATCGACGACTAGGTTAACGTATTCATTGAAATCCATAAACTGGACAAGACCTTTTTCATACTGCTTAACCATTGGTGTCTTTTTCATTAAATGAAGCAAATGGATTTTAATTCCTTGGATATCTAATTTACAAACTTCTTCTACCGTTTGTTTCATCATTTCTGTCGTTTCCAAAGGCAAACCGTTAATAATGTGAGCACATACACGAATCCCATGCTTTCTTAGCTTATTCACACCATCGATATAACATTGATAATCATGTGCTCGGTTAATTAAAAGAGCCGTTCGCTCGTGAACGGTTTGTAAGCCAAGCTCTACCCATAAGTAAGTTCGCTTGTTTAATTCAGCCAAATATTCGACAACGTCATCAGGTAAGCAATCGGGACGAGTTGCAATCGAAAGGCCAACCACACCGTCTTGCTGTAATATAACTTCGTACATTTCTCTAAGTTGGCTAACGGGTGCATACGTATTACTATATGCTTGAAAATAGCCAATATATTTTCCGCTTTTCCACTTTCTGTGCATGCGCTCTTTAATGGTACTAAACTGTGTTACTAAATCATCTTTTCGATCACCAGCAAAGTCACCCGAGCCTCTCTCACTGCAAAACGTACAACCGCCACTAGCCACCTTACCGTCACGGTTAGGGCAGTCAAAGCCAGCATCCAGCGGTATTTTAAACACCTTTTCGCCAAATTGCTGCCTTAAGTGATAGTTCCAAGAATGATATCTTTTGTCCCCGAAGCGTAAAGGAACGGGTTCATGTTGTCTTTTTATTTCCATTAATAATCACCTTTAATTGGTTATAAGATACTTCATTATCCTATCATAAACGAACAAGAAACTCGAACGACTGAAATGGTAATGAAAAAGCATTGCTATTTTAATGGTTATCTTTTACTATTTGCTTAGAGAGACGAAATAAGAGGAGAGTCATATAATGCCTAAAGCAATTTGGTTACTTGTTATTGGTATGGTTATCAATGTAACAGGTGCTTCTTTCATTTGGCCACTTAACACGATTTATTTACATCAAGAGTTAGGTAAACCATTATCTGTTGCAGGATTCGTATTAATGATGAATGCAGGGGCTGGTGTCATTGGAAATCTCATTGGCGGAACTTTGTTTGATCGAATAGGTGGTTATAAGACGGTCATCTATGGAATCGCTATTACAATTATTAGCGCCTTTATTCTAGCCTACAATCACACATTTTTGTGGTATGTCGCTTTGCTAATAGGGATTGGTTTTGGTGCTGGAATGACATTTCCTGCCCTTTATGCTATGGCTGGAACCGCATGGCCTGAAGGGGGAAGAAAAGCCTTCAATGCTATGTATGTTGCTCAAAATGTCGGTGTTGCCTTAGGAACAGCCTTAGCTGGTGTTGTTGCTTCAATAAAGATAGATTATATCTTTATTTCGAATGGTATCGTGTATTGTTTATTTTTACTGCTCGCTATATTCGGTTTTAGACAGATTGAAGCGAATCAAACGGTTTCTCAAGCAACGTCAAACGTCTTTGAGCAAAAGAGACATTTTTCATTTAGTCGGCAGTTTATTGCCTTATTAATTGTATTGGCGGGGTACTTTATTTGTTGGCTGGCGTATGTGCAGTGGCAATCGAATATTTCGGTCTACACACAGCAATTAGGAATCTCATTAAAACAATACAGTGTCCTTTGGACGATTAATGGTGCGATGATCGTCCTATGTCAACCGATTATTGCTTTCTTTGTTCGAAGATGGGTTCATACGTTAAAGGCACAAATATACACAGGTTTAGTGATCTTTATCATCTCATTCTTTGTTTTATCCCAGGCACAAGCTTTTACGATGTTCATTGTCGCAATGGTTATTTTAACGATTGGTGAGATGTTTATCTGGCCAGCCATTCCTACGATTGCTCACAAACTTGCACCTGAAGGAAAAGCAGGGTTTTATCAAGGTGTCGTCAATAGTGTTGCTACGGGCGGAAGAATGATGGGGCCATTTATCGGTGGTTTAATAGCTGAATCCTTTGGTATGGTAACTCTTTTCTATACCCTTATGGGGCTATTCTGTCTGGCGTTCATTTCAACAGCTCTGTATGACCGAGTCTTAAAGGAAAAAACAGTAACTGAACATGCAGCCAAGCATTCCGTTCAATCATAATAATAATAGAAAAAAGGTATGTTTCTAGTGGAATTTGGTAAAAATGGTCTTGACAGAAAATCGACAAATTCATACAATAGCAAGTATATTAGCTTTTATAATAAAAAATCATTAATAACGATGAAGAGGAATAGTAGTGACGTATCTAGCATATAGAGAATTGACGGCTGGTGAAAGTCAATCGATGATACCCATGAACTCGCCTCAAAGTTGCAGGAGTGAACGAATAGTAGCTGCTGCCGTCCGCCGCGTTAAGGTTACTAAAGTGAGTATGGATTTTTTCTTTCATACTAATTTGGGTGGTACCGCGGGAAAATTAATTTGTGATCAACCTCTCGTCCCTAACGATAACGCTAGGGGTGGGAGGTTTTTTTATGGCCTGACCTAAAATAAGCAGTCTACCGAGTTTCTTCGGTAATGTGACTTTTGTTCAAGTAGCTGCTAGCTGATGAACGTATTTATTCAACAATTACATATAATAACCAATCAATAGGAGGAAATTGAATGTCTTTTCAACATCAAACAATCGAGAAGAAGTGGCAACAGTATTGGGAAGAAAACAAAACGTTTAAAACGTTAGATGAGTTAGACAAAAAGAAATTTTATGCTTTAGATATGTTCCCGTATCCGTCAGGAGCAGGGCTTCATGTAGGACACCCTGAAGGTTATACAGCAACAGATATCTTATCAAGAATGAAGCGAATGCAAGGATACAATGTTTTACATCCGATGGGTTGGGATGCATTTGGACTTCCAGCAGAGCAATATGCGTTAGATACGGGAAAACACCCGCGGGAATTCACACAGCAAAATATTAATAACTTCAGAAGACAAATTAAGTCACTTGGCTTTTCATATGATTGGGATCGTGAAGTCGATACGACAGATCAAAACTATTATAAGTGGACACAATGGATCTTCCTGCAATTATATAAAAAAGGTTTAGCTTATGTAGACGAAGTTGCGGTAAACTGGTGTCCAGCTTTAGGAACAGTTCTTGCGAATGAAGAAGTAATTGATGGGAAAAGTGAGCGTGGCGGACACCCAGTAGAACGCCGCCCAATGAAGCAATGGGTACTAAAGATTACAGAATACGCTGATCGCTTATTAGACGATTTAGAAGAACTAGATTGGCCTGAAAGCATTAAAGACATGCAACGTAACTGGATTGGTAAATCAGAAGGGGCTGAGGTCACTTTTACAATTGATGGTCATGATGAGTCTATTACGGTATTTACAACACGTCCAGATACGTTATTCGGGGCAACGTATATGGTGTTAGCACCAGAGCACAAATTAATCGATCAAATCACAACTGTGGAACAAAAAGAAGCAATTGAGGCATATAAAAAGAAAGTGGCAACGAAGAGTGATCTGGAGCGGACAGAATTAGCAAAAGAAAAAACAGGTGTTTTCACAGGGGCATATGCCATCAATCCTGTAAATGGTGAAAAGCTGCCAGTTTGGATTGCTGATTATGTACTTGTAAGCTATGGAACTGGTGCAATTATGGCGGTACCAGGACATGACGAAAGAGACTATGAGTTTGCCAAAGAATTTAACCTGCAAATTAAAGAGGTTGTCTCTGGTGGTAACATTGAAGAAGAAGCATACACAGGTGACGGTCCTCATGTAAACTCTGACTTCCTTGATGGATTAGATAAAGAAGAAGCGATAAGCAAAATGCTTGAATGGCTGGAAAAAGAAGGAAAAGGCACGAAGAAAATTACATACCGCCTTCGTGACTGGTTATTCAGTCGCCAACGTTATTGGGGTGAACCAATTCCAATTATTCATTGGGAAGATGGGACGATGACTCCTGTAGCTGAAGAAGAGTTACCATTAGTACTTCCAGAGATGGATGAAATTCGACCATCTGGAACAGGTGAATCACCATTAGCTAATGCTAAAGATTGGTTAGAAGTGGTTTGTCCAGAGACAGGTAAAAAAGGACGTCGTGAAACAAATACGATGCCACAGTGGGCAGGAAGCTGCTGGTACTACTTACGATATATTGATCCAAAAAATAACGAACAGCTTGCTGATCCTGAAAAATTAAATCACTGGCTACCAGTTGATATTTATATTGGTGGAGCAGAGCATGCAGTACTTCACTTGTTATATGCACGTTTCTGGCATAAAGTACTTTATGATCTTGGGGTTGTTCCTACAAAAGAGCCATTCCAAAAATTATTTAACCAAGGAATGATTCTTGGCGAAAATAATGAGAAGATGAGTAAATCAAAAGGAAATGTTGTAAACCCTGATGATATTATTGAAAGTCACGGTGCAGACACGCTTCGCTTATACGAGATGTTCATGGGACCACTTGATGCATCAATCGCATGGTCAGAAAACGGTTTAGACGGTGCGCGACGTTTCTTAGACCGAATTTGGCGTTTATTTATCGACGAAGCAACTGGTGAACTAAATTCAAAAATTACGGAAGAAGACGGTACTGAAGTGTTGACACGTACGTACCATCAAACCGTTAAGAAAGTAAGTGAAGATTTTGAAGGCTTACGTTTCAACGTTGGCATTTCACAATTAATGGTCTTCATTAACGAAGCATATAAGCAAGAAACATTACCGAAATCATTAATGGAAGGTTTTGTGAAGCTGATTTCTCCAGTCGCTCCTCATGTAGCAGAAGAGTTATGGCAGAGGCTAGGTCATCAAGATACACTTGCTTATGCATCATGGCCTAATTTCGATGAGAAATATTTAGTCGAAGATGAGATTGAAATTGTTGTTCAAGTGAATGGTAAAGTGAAAGCGAAGCTAGTTATTCCTAAGGATGCAAGCAAAGAACAAATGGAAGAGCTCGCACGTACGGATGAAAAAGTAAACGAAGCGATTGAAGGAAAGACGATTCGAAAAGTAATTGCCGTTCCTGGAAAGCTGGTCAATATCGTTGCTAATTAATGAAAATGGAGAAGGTATTATTCTTTATTTCGGAATAATGCTTCTCCATTTTTTCTTTTTCACTTATCCACTGCAGCAACAAATTCATAAAATAATGAACATGGGGATAACTTGAAAGGTTGTGAATAACTCTGTGTATAACCTACTTTATTATACACAGTTAGCTGAAAAGGATAGTCAAATTCAGTAATAACAGGCAATTAACTATGCACAATTAGTGGGTTATTTTATCCACATCCTGTGAGTAACTTCCAAAAAAACGAAAAACTTAAAGATAGTTCTCATCCTAATATTATTAAAATATAACATTAAAGGCAGTAAGAGTTTTAATCTGTGGCTCTTTTCTCAAGGTACTTTTTTAAAGGATTGTTGCTATTAGCTATTGGACCGTTAACTTAGCGTAAGCTTGGTTCTTCACGCCTTGCGTGAAGGTTTTTGAAATAATTAAGTAGTTAGAAAATACAAAATATTTACTTTACTTTTTGGATTTGATTGACATTAATCTCCTAATTAAATAAGATTCAATTAAACTATGAAAATGTTCGGATACAAACTACATTTGCGCTGCTTTTTATAGACATGTTAGCAAATGGTCTTAACCTTTTCGATTGGAGGGAGTCCTAATGAAATTAGAACATCATTTACTATCGATCCTAGAATCTCTTCATGATGCTGTAATCGTCGTATTAACAGATTATACGGTTTCATATGTTAACAAAGCCTATACTGAACAGTTCAACGTGCCAAAAGATAAGATCATCGGAAAGAATTTACATAAAATTGAAGAAAGTTCACGAATTATTGAAGTCATAAAAAGTGGAAAACCACTGATTAATGATTGTAGTTACGTTCACTCTTTAAAGAAAGATGTATGCGCTAACATAACGCCGTTAATGGAAAATGGAGAAATGATTGGCGTTGTCACAATAATGAAAGATATTAGTGAAGTTACTCATTTAGAAGAAGAATTGAAGAAGTATAAGACATACTCAACTGAATTAAGAAAACAGCTAGATAGAAGAAATTTCTCATTGCTAAATAGTAGTGTTTATAAAATGAAGACCTCTGTCTCGCTAGCCAAAAAAGTAGCTGCAACAGACGTTACGATCATGCTATATGGAGAAAGTGGTGTTGGTAAAGAAGTATTTGCAAAAGCAATCCATGAAGCAAGCACTAGACATGATCAACCATTTATTCCAATAAATATTGCATCGATTCCAGATAATTTATTTGAAAGTGAATTGTTCGGTTTTGAGGAAGGTTCTTTTACAGGGTCACGAAAAGGCGGCAAAAAGGGATTAATTGAATTAGCAAGGGGTGGGACATTATTTTTAGATGAAATTGGGGAAATGTCTTTAAATGTTCAAGCGAAGCTCCTGCGTGTTATTCAAGAACGTTCGTTTCACAAGGTTGGTGGAACGAAAGCTATTCCAATGGATGTACGTATTATTTGTGCAACGAATCGGAATTTAAGTGAGGAAATAAAAAAAGGGACTTTCCGAGAAGACTTGTATTACCGAATCAATGTAGTTCCAATCACCATTCCTCCGCTTCGAGATAGAAAAGAAGATTTACCATTTTTAGTCGAGAATTTATTACATCAATTAAAGTCTAAGTATGGAAAACATGTTAGCGTAGATGAGGACATCATCGTTGCCTTAAAACAGTACGATTGGCCTGGGAATGTCAGGGAGCTTTATAATGTACTCGAACATATGGTAGCTGTTTGTCCGAGATCTCATTTTGTTATTGATGATATTCCAGACTATATTAGAGAAGGAACAGACAATAAACGTTCAGAGCCGCCGCTATTTCAAAGAGAGCGTGTTGAACTCAGGACGACAAATTATCAGCTACACGAAGCTTTAGAAAATACTGAGAAAACGGTCCTACAGCAAGTCATAAAAGTAAGTAAAAATCGCTCTGATGCTATTAATAAACTGGGGATCAGTAGAAAAGCGTTTTATGCAAAATTAAAAAAATACGATATGATGTAATGTCGGTAAATTACTAAGGGAGTCTTCGCCACTAGATTGTATTGAATAAATTGTTCTTTTTTTTGCTATTCGAACCCAAGTATTATTGTCTACCAATTTTGGCACGTAATTTGCATAATGATAAGTGAATTTACTTAAAGAGACAAAAGGGGGAGAAGGAATTGCGAGTTCAAATTCAAAGAATGGAAGATGACGATGCCAAGATCACGTATCAAGAAACTGCCGGTTTAGCGATCATTAGTTTAAGTCGCCCTCATTCAAAAAATGCATTAACATCGAATATGTGGACACAATTATCAGAGATTGGGGCCAAAATATTAGACAATCCCAAAAATAAAGTGGCGATATTAAGGGGAGCAGGGGAACAGTTTACAGCAGGATCAGATATTAAAGAGTTTCATCAAATGTCAGTTGATGAAGCTGAAGCTTCTTTTTTACTTATGGAAAGAGCGATCTCCACATTTGAACAATTGCCTATCCCAACTATAGGCGTAATCAATGGTCCAGCGATGGGGGCGGGTTTAGAGCTTGCACTTGCATGTGATATTAGAATTGGTTCAAATAAGACGAGAATGGGGATTCCGGTCGGTCGGTTAGGAATTACCTTAAATAATAAATTTGCCCAGCGTCTAGTTGATTTAATTGGGCCGAGTCGAACGAAAGATTTAGTTTTCACAGGTCGACTATATGATGCTGAAGATTGTAAAAGCTTAGGCTTAATCAACTACCTCGTTCAAGAAGAAAAGCTCGATCGCTATGCGATTCGCATGGGGAGATTAGTTGCCTCTCAATCACCAGCTTCGCTAAAGGCTATTAAACGATCTGTTGCTAACTGTGTTAACAGTGTAGAAGAGTTGTGGCAAGGAGAAACATCATTCGTTGACCCGCATGATTTCCCAGAAGGGGTTGCATCGTTTGTAGAAAAGCGCCCACCTAATTTTAAAAGAAGACTATAACAAAGACACCGAAGGACTAACACCCCTTCGGTGTTTACTATTTAACGAAATGAATATGAATGGAATGAAGTTCTAAGTGCAGATAGTTATGAAAAGCTTGTTGAACTCTGGATTGAATATCTTCACCAATATCTTGGAGCGTTCGTTGAAGTGGATGGTGTAGACTGACCGTTAAATCGACGGTAGGCAGTGCAGTCATTTGAACGTTTACTTGTTGGCATTGTTTAACTTCTAGAGGCTGCTCGCATTCATAAGCAGCAATTGAAGTTAATACTTTTTTAGAAATTTGAATAGAGTTAGAGTCAAAATCAGGATAAACGACGGTCGTTTCTCCAATCACTTCCTCTTTTTGTGAGAAGATTTTCATTCCTTGTTTAATGAGTCGTTTAAAAAAGCTTTGCTCCACTTGTTTATGTGGGATTGGAATTACATGCTTCCCTTGCGTTAAGCGTACGTATAATGCCATTTTAATTTCTCGCGATGAGCGGATTTCGCTAACGTCAATAAGGTGATCAATTTCACCAAGCTCCAAAGTCGAGCAAATTCGTTTCACCATTTTTGGAGAAGTACCGATGATAAGTATTTTGGAAAGGTTATATATTTTTATGGCTTCTTGAACCTCTTTTTTATGCTCTTCGAAATGAAACGTTGCTCTCTTAACAGCGGTAATATAGTTTTTCTCGAACTTTGCTGAAGTACCAGCTACTTTTTTCCCTCGAACAATTAATAATCCATCATCAATGATTGCAGGGATATTTTTTTCATAAGCGAATGAGAGAGCGCTTGTACTTTTACCCGTCCCACTAGGACCGCTTAATGCATAAATGATCATAAGTTCACCACCTTTTAAGAACTGTCAATTAGATATTGTTCATAGAGTTGAAGATTTAGAATATTTAATAAATGCAGTGATTTTCATTCATTATACTTAAGCTTTTATTATGCAGCAAGCAGTTGTCTTTGCACAAATTGAAATGTTTCTAAAGGAAACTGCTGTTTCTTTAGGGAACACTGATTGTTTCTATAAGAAACAAAGTTAAGGTGACTATCGTCTTTCCAGTGTTTAAATAAAGTTCTGAATTTTGGCATAGTTTTTGCAATGAGATATTGAAATGTTTAAACATAACTAGGAGGGGTATACGATGACAAAAGTAAATTACGAGGTAGAAAATCAAATTGGAACAATCACAATAGATTCACCTCCAGTCAATGCGCTTGAAAAACAAGTACTTGAGGAGTTATCAGAGATTGTTAATAACATTAGTGAAGATGTGAATGTAATTATTATTACAGGAGCTGGAAATAAAGCATTTGTTGCTGGTGCGGACATTAAGGACTTTCCTAATTTAACAGCTGATACAGGGGTAGAGCTCGTAAAGAAAGGCCAGCAAATCTTTCAACAAATCGCAGACCTTGAACAGCCTGTAATTGCTGCAATTGATGGATTTACACTGGGCGGTGGTTTAGAGCTAGCGCTTGCTTGTGACTTTAGAATTGCAACAAGCCGTTCGCAATTTGGTTTGCCAGAAGTGAAGCTAGGAATTTTACCTGGATATGGCGGAACACAAAGATTACCACGATTAATTGGTAGTGGAAAAGCGAAGCAGCTTATCTTCTCTGGTGAATTCCTTTCAGCTGAAGAGGCTTATAAAGTGGGTATTGTTGAAGAAGTAACAGAAGAATCAGCACTAGACGAAGCGAGAAAATGGGCGGAGAAAATCTCAAAAAGAGGCCCATTAGCTGTTAGAGCTGCAAAGAAAGCAGTAAATGAAGGGCTTGATCAGACGTTAGAAGAAGGATTGCATACGGAAGCTACATATTTTGGGACGTTATGTGACACTGAAGATAAGAATGAAGGCGTCGCAGCATTCTTCGAAAAAAGAGAACCAAATTTCACTAGAAAATAAGACTTATAATATATCGATAAATTAGGAGGATACTAGAATGAAAAAAATTGCTGTTATTGGATTTGGAACTATGGGTTCAGGCATTGCTCAAGTGTGTGTAGAAGCAGGTTATGAGGTTACGGGTATTGAACAAGAAGCTGCATTTTTTGAAAGAGGCTTAAAGCAAATTAATAAAAACTGGAGCCGAGCTGTAGAAAAAGGGAAAGTAACTGAAGGACAAGTTGAAGAGTTTCAAGGTAGACTTTCAACATCTACCGATTGGCAGGTACTTGCAGAGATGGATTGTGTGATCGAAGCCGTTAATGAAAATATTGAACTGAAAAAAGAGATTTTTAAGAAAGTCGATAAAATTGTAGGCAGTGAGACATTAATCGTAAGTAATACATCAGGTTTAAGTATTACAGAAATGGCTAGTGTTATAGAGGATCCTAGTCGTGTAATGGGATTCCACTTCTTTAATCCAGTACCAGTTATGAAATTAGTTGAGTTAATTCGTGGTTATGATACTACAGAAGAGACATATGAAAAATCAAGAGCGTTGGTAGAATCTCTTGGAAAAGAAGCGATTGATGTGAAGGAAGCTCCGTTATTTGCGGTAAACCGCATCCTTGTACCAATGATTAATGAAGCCATCTTCGTTTTACAAGAAGGAATTGCAAGTGCAGAAGATATTGATAAAGGTATGAAACTAGGAGCTAACCACCCGATTGGACCATTAGCATTAGCTGATTTAATTGGCTTAGATACTTTATTATTCGTCCAGGATTCTCTTTATGAAGAAACACAGGATTCAAAATACAGAGCAGCACCTTTATTGAGAAAATTAGTAAGAGCTGGTCACCTAGGTAGAAAAACGGGTAGAGGCTTTTACGATTATTAAGAAACAATGATTATCAATATAAATGGGGGAGAAGCGATGAGTTATTTTGAATTATCGGCCGAGCATCAGCAAATTAAACAAGAGATTCATAGATTAGCTCAAGAAAAAATTAAACCACGTGCGATGGAAATTGATGAAGAAGCACAATATCCATGGGATGTATTGAAGCTTGTTTCTGAATACGGATATATCGGAGCAAACATGCCTGAAGAATACGGCGGTGCTGGGTTAGATTTACTTAGCTTTTGTACGATAGTAGAAGAAATTGCCCGTGTTTGTGCATCATCTTCACAGGTCGTTGTGGTCCAAGAACTTGGGGCTTTACCGATTATTATTAGCGGAAGTCATGAGTTAAAGCAACGTTTTCTCCCAGATGTTGCTTCAGGAAAAAAGGTAATTGCTTATGCGTTAACGGAGCCAGGTGCCGGTTCTGATGTAAAAAGCCTTAAGACACGTGCGGTAAAAGACGGGGATAGCTATGTTTTATATGGTCAAAAAATGTTCATCAGCAATGGTGGGGTTGCTGATCTATACACCGTATTTGCGCAAACAGAAAATGGCATATCAGCGTTTGTCGTTGAAAAAGATACTCCAGGATTTGAAGTCGGTAAGTTGGAAAAGAAAATGGGTATTAAAGGTTCACCGACTGCTCAACTATTCTTTGAAAACTGTCGTGTTCCAGCTGAAAATATCATCGGCGGTGAAGGGGAAGGTTGGATGGCGGCTATGAAAACCTTTGATAAGTCGAGGCCAACCGTCGCTGCGCAAGCGCTTGGTATCGCTCAAGGTGCTTTAGATGCTGCTTTAGAGTATGTTCAAGAACGAGAACAATTCGGTAAGCCGATAGCTTCTTTCCAAGGTGTACAATTCATGTTGGCAGATATGGCGACACAAGTAGAAGCTGCCCGTGGTCTCGTATACCGTGCAGCAGCAAAAGTAAATGATTTAACGGCAACAGGTAAAAATCCGGAACTTACGCAAGCTTCATCGATGGCGAAAATGTTTGCTTCTGATGTAGCAATGAAAGTTACAACAGATGCTGTACAATTACTAGGTGGCTATGGTTACATTCAGGAGTACAATGTCGAGCGAATGATGAGAGATGCTAAGATAACTCAAATTTATGAAGGTACAAACCAAATCCAACGTTTAGTTGTTGCAAGAAACTTACTAGGAGGGAAATAAATGAAAGTATTATTTATTCACGGTGCTGGTGGTTCAAGTAGTAAGTGGAGAAAGATGAATGAATATTTGCCAAACCTTTCGTTCGAGAGCATTGATTTACCAGGGCACGGATCTAATCAAGAAGTGATCGCAGAGTCAGTTGAAGACTATGCTAAACGCTTATCTGATACAATTACAGAAGACGTTATTGTTGTAGGTCATTCAATGGGCGGAATGGTAGGTATCGAACTAGCAGCTATTAACCCTCATGTAAAAGGACTCGTTCTTGCTGCATCTTATTACGAACTACCTGTTCATCCGAAAATTATCGGTCAATTAGAAATCGGTCAATTTCCTGAATTTCTCTTCTTAGCTTCATATAGCAAATCGACAGATGAAAGCTTAATGACTGAAGAGAAAGCAGAGTTAGATCAAACGCCAGTATCAGTTGCTTTAAATGATTTTAAAGCGTGTGATTTATATAAAAACGGAAAAACGACAATTTCTCAATTGACACTTCCTATTTTAGCTCTTTATGGTGATGAGGATAAATTGCTACCTCCAAACGCTCAATCAGAAATTGTTAATGCCAATGAAAATGTTCAGTTAGAAGTCATTTCAGGTGCAGGGCATTACGTGCAACTAGAGAAGCCAAAACAGTTTGCACAGCAAATTGAAGCTTTTTGTGAACAAGTAAAAAAAGCAGTAAACGTCAAATAAACAGTAGGAGCGATTATTGTGTTGTATATTAATGGAAAATGGCAGCCGACAGAAAGCGGGAATACTTTTTCTTCGTTTAACCCAGCTACTGGTGAAGTTCTAGACACTGTGGCGAATGGGACAGCTGAAGATGCGATGAATGCTATTTCTGCTGCTGAAGATGCATTTGAAGCTTGGTCCACATTAACCGCTTATGAACGGTCTAAATATCTTTATAAAGCCTATGAATTGATGATCGAAAAGAAAGATCAGCTAGCAGTGATGATGTCAAAGGAGCAAGGGAAGCCATTAAAAGCAGCAAGAAATGAAGTCCAATACGGTGCGGATTTTCTCTTGCTGTATGCTGAGGAAGCGAAGCGAGTAAATGGTGAAATTTTACCTTCTCCAAGAAAAGACCAACGATTTATGGTGCTACATCAGCCTGTAGGTGTTGTTTGTGCGATTACACCATGGAACTACCCCATTTCAATGATTACTAGAAAAATAGCTCCAGCGATTGCAGCGGGATGTACAGTTGTATTAAAACCAGCTGAACAAACACCGTTATGCGCAGTTGAAATGTTTAAGGTGTTTGAAGAAGCTGGACTGCCTGCAGGAGTCGTAAACTTAGTTACGACTGAAAAGCCAGAGGAAGTTGGTCAAGTGTTTTTAACACATAAATCCGTCAAGAAGATTACGTTCACGGGGTCAACAGAAGTTGGTAAATACATTGCCGAACAAGCTGGGAAACAAGTGAAGCGAGTTTCGATGGAACTCGGCGGCCATGCCCCATTTATCGTGTTCGATGATGCAGATCCAGTTCATGCTGCAAAAGGTGCAACGCTAGTGAAGTTTTTAAATACGGGTCAAGCTTGTATTAGTCCAAACAGGATCTTTGTCCACAAAAGTATTATTGACAAGTTCACTGAAACATTTGTGGAACGTGTAAGTAAAATGAAAGCAGGTAATGGCCTAGAGGAAGGCATTTCAATTGGCCCGCTCGTTGATACGCAAGCTCTAGAGAAAGTCCATAACCAAGTAAGTGATGCGACGAGTAAAGGAGCTAAAGTGGCAATAGGTGGTGAGCGTCTTGTCAGTGAGGCCCTTCATAAAGGGACGTTCTATTCACCAACTGTATTGACTGATGTTGATGAGTCGATGACTATTTATTATGAAGAAACATTCGGTCCTGTAGCTCCAATCATTCCGTTTGAAACGGAAGAAGAAGTTTTAAAGATGGCAAATGACACAGATTATGGATTAGCCGCCTACGTCTATACAAATGATTTAAAGCGCGCTATGACAATGTTTGAAAAGCTGAAGTTCGGAATTATCGGAATAAATGATATCAATCCGACAGCAGCCGCAGCTCCATTTGGAGGTATGAAAGAAAGTGGACTCGGACGTGAAGGTGGCAAGGAAGGTATTCACGAGTATTTAGAAACAAAGCTCGGAGGCTTTTCGATATAAAGATGAATGAGGCTGGTATCAGCCTCATTTTTTCGTTCATCCACATAAATTTACAAACGATGATAAAATTTTTGAGAAATCTAAATAACTTTGTCGGATTGTCTCGTTTTTTGTGAATAAGCTTGTGGGTAAACAGAAAACTTATTCACAAGCTAAATATTATGTAAGGAAATCGCTAATTTACCGCAGATAATTTATACACAAATTATCAGTGTTTTTATCCACAGGTTGTGTATAACTTTGTGGTTAACTGGTCGTTTTCCTAGCTCCTGCTGAAAATCCAGCCGTATAGCCAGTGGAAAAGGCTGCGGTAATATTGTAGCCTCCTGTATATCCGTGGATATCTAATACTTCCCCACAAAAATACAATCCTTGCTTCTTTTTTGACTCCATCGTTTTCGGGTGAATTTCTTTTACTGAAACGCCACCGCCTGTTACAAATGCTTTTTCAATGGGTAATGTTCCATTTACCTCAAACTTAAATTCTTTAATGAGCTGTGCCAGCTGTCTAAGAGGTTCATTACCAATATTTGCACAGCTAGTTCCTAAATCAATTTCTAATTTTTCTAAAATAAAGGTTAAAATTCGATCAGGTAAGTATCCTTTTAGTACATTTTTTACAGCTTTTTTTGGTTCCTCTTTTAGGAGTTTACGTAACTCTTGAAAAACTTCTTCCGCTGATTTAGTAGGGATGAGGTCGATACTCATAACAACCGAATTCGATTTATCTTTCTGTTTCTTTAATTCTTTGACGACATATTGACTACACCTCAAAACAATAGGGCCAGAAATGCCAAAGTGTGTAAAGATCATATCACCTTCATGAGTCTTAATTATTTTTCCTTTCGCATTTATGACTGAAAGCTCAACATTTCGTAAAGAAAGACCTTGCAACACTTTCTTTTTGATAAATGGTTCATCAGAAGTTATCGGTACTTCTGTAGGGTACAAATCAGTAATTGTATGGCCAGCTTTTCTTGCCCAAGGATATCCGTCACCTGTTGAACCTGTATGAGGAACACTTTTACCACCTGTAGCAATAATTACGTTTAGCGCATCAATCGTTTCCCCATTTTCTAATGTAACTCCGAGTACCTTTTCATCATCATAACGAACATTTCTTACTGGAGAATGTGTTTTAATTTTAACTCCAAGCGTTTTAACTCGATCTATCAGCGTACGAACAACGGTAGAAGCCTTATCGCTAACGGGAAACATTCTTCCGCGATCTTCTTCTTTTAAACGAATACCTAACCCTTCAAAGAATTGAATAATATCCTCATTATTAAAGACAGAAAAAGGGCTGTGCATAAACCGACCATTTCCAGGAATATGAGCAATTAATTCGTCAAGAGCCATACGGTTTGTAACGTTGCAGCGACCTCCACCAGAAATTCCAAGCTTTCTGCCCAGTTGATCACCTTTGTCAATCAACAAGACATTCGCTCCTTGATTAGCAGCCGCAATTGAAGCCATCAGACCAGAAGGCCCACCGCCAATTACAATAACATCATACATACTTTTATACACCTTTCATTCATGTTTTTTATCTTGAATAACATAAAAAGTCTTAATTTAAGCATTGTTACCACTTATCTAATTCAAGAGTTTATCATGATATCTAGACTTGTTGGTAATTGTTTCACTTTTAGAGCAAAATATACTATCGTACACCCATTATCAGTTAATTGGATCTAATATATATAGACTACAGTAGTATAGTATACGAAACCAGCCTTTAGAAAAGAGCCAGCACCATAAATGAACGCATTAAAAAGGCGCCTAAAAATTAGACGCCTAAGTTAAGAGAGGTAATATTTATATTCAGTGTTTGAACTCCCAATTATCTTGATTAGTAGACGTAAGCTGTACCGATTATGATTAACAAGATAAACAGGACTACGATTAACGCAAAGTTAAATGAATGTTTATATGCGCCCATCATATACACCTCCTTCTACCCCACTTAGTACAACTTATGCAAAAAGTCACAATTCGCAATAGGTGATAAGCGGAAAGTACTAAATCCTGACCATATTCAAGCTAATAACATTGATCATAAAAAAGGAGATTAGTACAATGAAGAAATGGTAGCTTTTGAAGGGGGATTAAACATGTTAACGAAATTATCGATAAAAACAACTAAACGAGATGAAATGATTGATATTACAGATGAAATAAGACAATTTGTTAAAGATGTCGGTGTAAAGGACGGTATAGTCATGGTTTATTGTCCACATACAACTGCTGGCATTACGATTAATGAAAATGCTGACCCTGATGTAAAGCACGATATGTTGATGAGACTAGATGAAGTCTATCCGTGGGAGCATTCCAAGTATCGTCATATGGAAGGAAATTCAGCTTCTCATTTAAAGGCTAGCACTGTGGGATCCTCACAGTCTGTCATTATCTTTAGTGGAGATCTCGTATTAGGACAGTGGCAGGGAATATACTTTTGTGAGTTTGATGGTCCAAGAAAAAGAAATTATTTTATTAAAATCTTAAAAGGTTAACTTGATACTTTGTAAAAATACGGTAGACTGTATATGTTCAGTTCGTTTTAATTTATCAGGAGGACACTATGTCAGACTCAAAACTTATTCGCGGGACGATGATCCTCACGGCCGCAACATTCATTTCTAAAATTCTTGGTCTAATATATATTTTTCCGTTCAGTGCTATTGTTGGGCAGCAAGGTCTGGCATTATACGCTTATGGTTATTTACCATATACGGTCATACTTAGTCTAGCAACAATGGGAGTACCGTTAGCCGTTTCTAAATTTGTCGCTAAATATAACGCACTTGGAGACTATTATACGGGAAGAAGGCTGTTTAACTCTGGGTTAATCGTTATGTCCATTACGGGATTTATCGCCTTTTTAATGCTGTTCTTTATGGCACCCGTTATTTCGACATTAATCATTAAAGATCCTAGTGAACTTCAAGGAAACTCCATGGATGATATGATTTTTTCGATCCGAATGGTTAGTACAGCATTAATTATTGTTCCGATCATGTCTGTTATCCGCGGCTATTTCCAAGGATTTCAATCGATGGGTCCAACGGCTGTATCACAAGTTGTTGAACAAATTGTTCGGATTATTTTTATTTTAAGTTTAACGTTCTTGATTGTCGGTGTATATCAAGGGGGGATTGGCGTAGCCGTTGGTTTTGCAACATTTGGAGCCTTTGTGGGAGCCATAGGTGGTCTGGTTGTTCTATTAGTTTATTGGTTTAAAAGAAAAGAGCTATTAAATCGCCAATTGAGTGAGAGTACAGTTGATCATAAGATCCCGCTTAAAAGCATGTACAAGGAGCTTATTTCATATGCTTTACCTTTATCATTTATTGGTCTAGCTATTCCGCTATATCAACTTATCGATTTATTTACGTTCAACCGTGCGCTAATAGCGTCAGGTGTTTCACAGGCGGAAGCAGAGGTTGCTTTTGGTGTATTCTCGCAATCATCTCATAAACTAATCTTAATTCCAGTGGCATTAGCTACGGCGTTTTCGATAACGCTAATTCCAACGATTACTAAATCGTTTATAAATGGCGAAGAGGAAGTACTGCGAAATCAAATTACACAAACGTATCAAATCATATTATTCCTAACGATCCCTGCGGCGGTAGGATTGTCAATCTTATCCTTCCCAGCTTTTGGTGTCCTTTTTGGATTTGAGGATGTTGAAATTGGCGGAAGTATATTGCGTTATTATGCTCCGATTGCGATTTTCTTCTCGCTGTTTGCTGTGACGTCCGCTATTTTACAAGGGATGAATAAGCAAAAGTATGCAGTGATTGGATTAGTTGTTGCCCTAGTGGTAAAGCTTGTTTCAAACTGGTGGGCCATTTATTTATTAGGCGCAGTAGGCGGGGTGTTAACAACCTATATTGGATACGCGATTGCGATTGCCGTTAACGTTTGGGCGATTGGGAAATTTGCTAATTATGATTATCGTTTTATTATTAAGAGATTTTTACTCATTTCCATATTTGTAGCTGTGATGGCGTTTGTCGTTGTAATCGTTAAACATTTACTAGAAATGCTATTCCCGATGACAAACTGGACGAATGCGTTAATTGTTTTAGTTCCATCCATAGCGGCTGGTGGACTCATTTATTTATTTTTAACGGTCCGCTCACATTTAGCAGGACAGATACTCGGCCATCGTTTTTCTTTCCTACGTTGGAAGAAAAAGAGAACAGAAGTACAGTAGGGAGAACGACAATGGAGCCCGAGAGCCGTATCAGAAGGAGAGGGCGGTCACTAAAGCGAGTGAATAGAGCCCGAGAGCGGTATCAGAAGGAGAGGGCGGTCACTAAAGCGATTGAATAGAGCCCGAGAGCGGTATCAGAAGGAGAGGGCGGTCACTAAAGCGATTGAATAG
>NZ_WMKZ01000035.1 GCF_019024285.1 Alkalihalobacterium elongatum | reverse complement strand
CTATTTCCACTAATAATACATATGGAAAAAAGTTTCATATATTCAAAATACATACTATCGTGCAACGCCAATGGGTCTGTCCCCCACTGTGGTAAAGCATTAACGCAGTGGGGGACAGACCCCATTCTTCGAAAAACAAAACTTTTTTCCTACAGGACTTTAGTAAAGTTAGTAGAATTATTCCATTTATGTAAAAAAAAGGAGGTGGAAATTTTGAAACGAGCTTATACATATATGTTAGTTTTTCTTATGGCCTTTAGTATTGTTAATTTAACACCAAAAGAAAAAGTTAATGCATGTACCTATTATAGCTACCCTGCTGTTTCGTGTATTTCAAAGTCGAATTTGCCATCGACTTACCAATTGATGTATCAAGTGCCAGATCGCCGCTTAGGAGCATGGACGGGTGGAGTTACAGTG
This sequence comes from Alkalihalobacterium elongatum, assembly GCF_019024285.1. GTDB lineage: Bacteria > Bacillota > Bacilli > Bacillales > Bacillaceae_F > Alkalihalobacterium > Alkalihalobacterium elongatum. The sequence goes on along the minus strand of NZ_WMKZ01000035.1, from coordinate 45,199 downwards.
GGTGCATTAGGTTTTTTACCTTTAAAAGTAGCAGGTGTTGCTTCATGGGGGTTTGCTGCTGGATATAGTTTTTATGATACGTTTGTAGGCAATCAATCTTATAGGGTTTATATGATGAAGAGCCCGGTTAGTAGCAAAAAAATGCGAGTTATGGTTGTATATTATAAAAATACAAACTATTCAGGTGCTATGACAATAAGAATAACAGACAAGTAGTAAGGGAATAACGTTTATGAAAAAATATTATTTATTTAATGCAGCACTGGTGTTTTTAAGTCTATGTTTATTTTCATGGTTTATGTTTTTAGAAGATAGAGAAGGGTCTATTGGAATTTTTGTAGTAGGCGTTATTGCGTTAGGAGTTCTATTTATATTAAATTATTTAAAAAACCTACACAAAAAGTAAAGTTTTTTGGGGTCTGTCCCCCACCGCTTTAAAGCAGTGGGGGACAGACCCCTCTTTATATTGTTATTTTCTTACCGTCAAATTTGGTTAACGTAAATCCATCAAAGTTTTCATTATAAGTTTTTCTGTAGTCACGGAGGACTTCAATGGCTACGGCTTCACCGAGTTTTATGCCTTCTATTCCGTCAGAACGCCAATGAACACCTGCTGTATCTCTCCCAAGGGCAATATTAGAAGCGAGTTTATTTAATTCACCGCCTATTGTTAACGGACCGTCCGAGTATGGAACTAATGAAAGTCCGTTTTTGCTAGCCGTAACGGGGTTAGGAATTTCATATGCCTCATTAAAAAATGCCTTTAGGACAGTGACACCAGCACCTGCCAAGGAGGCGTGGCCAGCTGGATAAGCAGGGTGTGTTGGGCTTCCTTCTGGGTACGCCATCGGGAGAAGGTAAGTCCCGTATTTGTTGAACACTTTAGATATCACTTGAGAGTTTAGTAGCTCTTTATGGATTGGGTAATTAGCAGAATCTGTTAAATGATTGTGGACCCGTCCTCCAAATTCTTCAGGTCGTAAACGACGATGAACTAAGAACTTATGAAACCATGCAGCCTCTAATGCTAAACGAGATACTTTACTTACTAAATCGAGTATATGCGGTCCGCCAAATGTAATAAAGCCGCCTTGAGTTGCTGATTTCAAATAAGGGTTGTTGGGGCTCAGTGCGTCTCTTCCCAAACCATTTAAAATCAAACAAGCAGATAGCGCGGGTTGGTAGGAGAAGTCAATATGAACGTATTTTGCTAAGTCGCGGCCGTTACGTATATATCGAGGCGTTGTGTCTGGAATAGCTGCAACAGGACTTCCGCCGTTCTGGATATTCAACCATTCTTCATAGTCTGTCATGTGGTCAGCGCCAGCTAATGTTGTTTGATAACGTTGAGGGATTGTAGTTGAACCGAAGGGAATGTCTTTAAACAAAAATTGTGAAATAAAAGGTCCCTCAAGGTCTTCCGGGGTAGCACTACGAAATAACGTGCCAGTTGTCACACTTCCATTATCCTTTGGTCCGCGAAAGTCTGAAAATCTTGATAGCTCTGATGCTGCTTCTATCGTAAGCTCATTTGTATCATATTCTTCGAAGTGTACATCACGAGTTAATGCTCGCCAGTATACCTCAGCCATTTCACTTGCTTCCCATGCACTACTGAAGGCTGGAGGTGCAGGTAATTCTGTCTGGTGACAATCAGCTCCAATAAGATCAAAGACATAGGCGGCTTGAGGATTGGCTAATTTCGTTGTTCCTCCCATTGGGATCGCTTCTAAATCCTCCGGATCGCCACTTTTTAACGCCTTCCTTAGTGAGGAATAGGCTTTAAGATCAACTTCACCAAGGGAGTTATGGGGCAATGTTTTAGTAAAGTTTGCAATTTTTTTCTTGTAACGCCGTTCATCTCCGTTACATTTATGCTCGATAGGATCATGCTCCTTGTGGTATCGTGCAGTATCTTTACGTAAATAATAGGCCTTTTTTATTCGTTCCTTGCCAGTCAAAGGACCAAGCACACATTTCCTTTTTTCTTTCCCCACGCGTTTTCAACACCTTTCCCACGGTATGTTTCATTTGGTAGTAAAAGTAAAAGTATTACATAAAACACCCTTTTATTGTATGCATTGATGGTGGGGTCTGACCCCCGCCGCGGTAACGCATTAACGCAGCGAGGGACCGACCACTTTCTTTTATTCCCAAGTGATAATGCCTGGGATGTCGCGATTTTCCTTCCTTAGTTTCAAACGAAATTGGTCTAGCTTTCTAGTAATGGATCGGTGTTTTGCTTCATTCTCTGAAATCTGTTTATGCGCTTGTTTTCTTGCAAATAATAAAACCGCTAACGGTATTCCTCCAATAATAAGCATTTGTAAACCGGTTGGGGCATCAATAAAGATGAGGAAGAACACCATAAAAATCTCCCACATCCATAGAACGATCAAACAAGCCCCCCAAAAACCACTGTCTAGAAAGCTTTCTTTGTTTAAAATGTTCTGGTACGTTAACCTGCCCTCTAATAACAAGTCATCGTACTTCTTTTGTATTTGGCGATCACTCATTTCTGAGAAGTTCATATCTTTAATGTTCATGTGAGTCAAGCCTTTCTGAATTAAATAATACGTTGAGTATATCATTGAGGAAGTGAATTGAAATTGGAGTCTTTCCCCCAATAGAGTAAACGATTACCGCTACGGCGTTACCGATGAGAGAGTTGTGGATAAAGTATTTTTTCATGCAAGTGTAGGTCTGATTACTGTTGATAAAGTCTGAAAATTGTGGATAGTGTGGATAACTTGTACGAAACTTGTGGGTAACCACGAAATGGGGTCTGACCCCCATCGCTTTAAAGCAGTGGGGGACAGACCCCATACAAAACGGTAGTAAGAAAAAAGCAGTTGTTCTATAATAGAACCAGAAAGAAGGTGATACAAATACAAAAAAGTGACTGATAAATTAGTAGAATTACTAAGATTAGGGAATTCCAGTTATTCTTTCATTTGTGAGAAAAATCCAATCGAAAGGTGTGAGTAATTTTTGGCTCGTAAGCCTCGTATTTGGTTCCCTGGGGCGACCTACCATATTACCAGTCGTGGAAATCGCCGTGCTGATATTTTTTATGACCTCAATGACCGATACATGTATTTATCCCTTCTTGAAAAAACCCGCATTCAATATCCTTTCCATCTCCATGCCTACTGTTTAATGACCAACCACATTCATCTGCTGCTAGAAACGAAAGATACCCCTACCAAAGATATTATCAAAAAACTCCATTCTCTCTATGCGATGTATTTTAATAAGCGTCACGATACAAGTGGACATTTGTTTCAAGGGCGCTATCATGCCGAGATAATTCATGATGATACGTATTTCTTAGAAGCGAGCAAGTACATTCATCTTAATCCAGTCGAGGCCAATATGGTGGAGCGGCCAGAAAGCTATCGGTGGAGTAGTTATCCTGCTTATATTTCCTCAATCTCTAATCCCCATGTTTGCACCAAACGCATCCTATCTTATTTTCCTTATCCACAAAAGAAAAGCTACCAAACGTACGTCAATCATGTGGATGCGGGGTCTGACCCCCACTAGAGTAAAGCGTTAAAGCAGTGGGGGGCAGACCCCTACAAAAACGCAATCCTTACTTGAACCAGATCTATGATACTTCCGTCGATCGCGCTGCGGGAGTAGACCCATAATTGTCCACCAGTTGTAGTAGGTGTTCGGTCAAAGACAACTGTTTCAGAAAAATAACCGTAGGCAGGCGGACCTTCTAATGCTGTTGTAAAACGTTCTTCCGAGACGACTACACCGTTGTCATCTTGAATTTGCATCAGAACATTCGCTTCAAAGACACGGGCGAAGCCTTCGATACGGTCGCCACTGCGAACGATATCTCCTGGAAGAGGACGAATGACGACGATATTCCTTGATGATGGAAGGGGAAGAAGCAGGCGAAACCCAGCATAGATCAAATCAAGTGAAAATCCAGGCCTTCCATCGTTGGCGGCTATAATGTTGTTGATTGGAATTTGAAAACGTCTGGAGATGCTGAATAGTGTATCTCCCATTTCGATTTCATACACAAAGGCTGGAGCCCATAGTGGCTGCCCGACAAAGATCAAATTTGGATCTTGAAGCTGGTTCACCCCAGCGAGGAGATCGGTATGGGCCGAAAACCGCTGCCCAATACGAAACAGTGAATCTCTAGGGGAAGTAATATAGATGGTACGAAAAGGACGTTCGGCAAGGACTGGAATGATCAGCGTCCATCCAGGAAAAATTAGACCTGGATCGGTGATCGGGGGGATTAATTGGTTGGCCCTTTGAATTCCCAAGATTGTACTGCCAAACCGTGCGGCGATGGAATATAACGTATCCCCTGGCTGAACGGTATAGACAACATGAGTTTGTCTTACAACAGGCATATCATTCACTCCCTTTGTACCTATGATCATCGTGATAGTTTGGGATGTAGTTTTGTTGTTAAGGGTAGTGAAAACATCATTACGTTTTTTTCACGATTAACAAAATATATAATAAAAATGTGGAAAATATGACGAATGGGGGTCTGACCCCCACCACAGTAAGGCATTAACGCAGTGGGGGACAGACCCCACTCTATGATGGGAGAAATCCTTATGAAAATGATAAGCGTTTGTAATTGGGATGATAAACTTTGGCAGGACGCGCTTCCTCTCTACTTAGAGGCATTTGGAAATAAGGGGGCTAAGCCGACTAAGATCATCAAAAATATGTTTGCAAAAGGAATTGCCGAGCTTCATGTGGGGTACAACGTATCGGGAGTGGTGGCTATGGCTCTCACAGGGAAACTCGAATCTGACGGTGTGATGATCATTGATTATTTGGCAGTATCTGAAAAAGAGCGTGGCCATGGACTTGGCAAACACTTTGTTGATTACCTGCGACAGAAAGCAGTTGATAAGCGGTACCCAAAATTAATTATTGAGGTCGAGTCAGAGGAAACATCAGATAATAAAAGGCGTATCGATTTTTGGCGATCATGTGGTTTTCTTCTCACAGAGTATGTCCATCACTACATTTGGGTCCCAGAAACCTACCGTGCTATGTATCTTCCTCTCATATCCGATTCGAGGAAGGTAACTGGAGAAGAGCTGTTTGTGTATATTAATACCTTTCATCGGCTATCGTTTCGTGGAGGTAGGGGAATGGGGTCTGACCCCCACTACTTTAAAGCGGTGGGGGTCAGACCCCTCCTGTTTATTGGGAATTTATGTTAAAATAAAGACGGTTATCAATAATGTTTAACTACCTTTTTGGCCATCCTTATCGTGTAGCTTTATGACAGTTTAATAGTAAAAGATTGATATTTTAGAAAGGTAGAGTTGATATTTAGTGAAAAAATATGAAAAAATTCTATCTGTTTTAAACAGGATGTTCGCTATCACGCTGACTATACAAGTCATTTTTTATGGTTTTATACACAGACCTCCCAATATCGACTACCATTTTTGGACTCTTGGAGGAACTTTTTTTGTTTTTATAGTCGCTGTTTTATTTATTAAAAGAAAGATGAAGCAATATAAAGATTAAATGTTTAACTACTTAACATCGATTTGGGCGATTCCTATTTTGTTGAATAAACTCAAAATCTATAAAAAATGATAGGTTGGTGATTACTCCCATGAAGTATATGACGGTATTTATTCTCATTTTATTGATCTTATCTGGCTGTAATAGTGGCTACGAGGCGCTTGAAGAAGCGGTACAAAGTCAATGGAAAACTCCAATAGAAATTCTCAATCAAGATGCAGAGAAGCAATTAGTTTATTATTTGGACCAGACTCAACATATTTTAGGCGTGTACCATTATGAGAATGGGAAGTACAAATATGATAATAAACAAAGTGTTGGTTTGACTTTTGAATCAGAAAGTGGTTTCCCTTTTTTTGTTTCAGCTAACCATTTTGAAGGTGTTGGTAATATCATTCATGGTGCAATTCAAACAGATGAACATGAAGTAGATAAGTTTGTTATCCAATATAAAAATGGCAAACATCAGGAAATTAACGCGAAAAACAATACCTTTATAACTGAATTTCCATCGTACCTAACAATAAGCGTAGAAGAGTTCTTTGCGGAAATGGATAATGCTATTGGATACGATCAACAAGGTGAGATAGTAGAAAGTTGGAGATAGGTCATTTTTGGAGATGTAATAAACGAAGCAGAAGAACAGATATATTCAATAATGTGAAAGAAAATAATGCACTATCGGAAAAGGTAACAATCTAATGGAAGTAAAGGAAGTGGTCTTATGGATACGAGCAATGAAATAATCCTTACTGGTAAATTAACCATAGCTGATTACCAGAAGCATAACTACTATCATCACAAAAAATTATTACTATTCTTTTTTATACTGTCTTTCTTCACTTTTCTTATCCTATATATATCTTCAGGAGTAGTGTCAGGGACTAGGACTCTTGTAGAATTTGTGGGGGTAGTCTTAGCTTCAATGTTTTCTGGTCTAATATTGTTAATTATGTGGGTGATTTTGAAGATAAGAATTCGTAATGAGTATAATAGTGACCAGATATTACAAAATGAACTGACATATATTATTACTTGTGATGGTATTACTCAAAAAATAAAAAAGTCAATTAACAACATAGAATGGAATGATATAATCGCTGTTTATGAACATAACGAATTATTTCAACTGTATATCTCTAAAAATAAGGCAATTGTTCTTCCAAAAAAATTCTTCACATCAGTAAAAGATGCAGACTTATTCAAAAAAGTTATTATACAGAATGTAAAGATTAAAAAAGTTAAATTAATGTAATGAAGAATACAGGATTTATTTATTTTAATTTTAGCTGTTCAAGAGCATAACTTTTTCACTAACGGTTTGCGTTAGTAAAATTACGGGCTGTAATAGATGCAGCTTTTCTTTTATGCCTATGGAATAGAAAATTTTCTTAAACTAAAGAATCATTTTAGTATAAGAACAGTTTTTGTAAATATTGTTGTTTATAACACAAATTTGTTATAAGAAGAATTGAAAAGAGGAGAGTTTTCTTGAACAAAATCAGTTTACTTAGGTTAATTCAATATCCGATACTGTTCCTAATTTTTATTTTTTATCTCTTTTTCCTATTCTTTTCTTTGGTAAACGTTTTAGAAGAAGGGTTTAATGGGTTCGTACTATTTGTCTTCTTAACTATAATCATTATTTTGTTAATCCTCTATTATTTTATGATGAAATGGATTGTAAAACACGAAATACATTATTCTGGCTCTTTTATAGTAACTGGCTTAAACATGTCAATGATTATTCTTACTTTTTCCTCTCCAGTTATTGTTTTTTTTGAACTGTTAGCAGAGCGACAATTCATTGATTTGTTGTGGATTGTGATTCTTATTGTGATTATCTACTTAATGTTACCATTTAAATGGGGATTCGTTGTTTATCTAAGAAGAAAGTATTATTCGAATAACCATTACTCTGATTTAGATGATTATGGAAATTGAAGTCTCTATAAATCCCTCACAGCAACAACCTTTGCGAGAAGAGCCTAAAGTAAAGAAGCAGTATGTAGGGGAATGGGGTCTGACCCCCACTGCTTTAAAGCGGTGGGGGACAGACCCCATAAATGAAACTTAATTTCCCATTATACGTCTAATAATAAAAGGGGGAGATATTATGAAGAGATATTTTGGTTTGCTATTCTGTGTGACAATGAGTTTAATAATTTTAGCAGGGTGCGGAAGTTCTAGTAATAGCCCTAAAGGAACTGACTGGGAACCTACAATATATGAAACTGTCAACAACCTCGATGGAGTAACGATTAGTGTAGAGGAAGGAACGGTCTCGTCTACTGGATTGACTGTAATATTTGAAAATAACTCTGACAAGCAATGTATCTATGGTGAATATTTTATGTTGGAAAAGAAGATCGAGGATAGATGGTATCAAGTCCCCGTTGCCCTAGATGGCAACTACGGGTTTAATGACATTGGCTATGACTTGGAGCCTACAGATGTTAGGGAATGGACAGTTGATTGGGATTGGCTCTATGGAAGTCTCGATATTGGTGATTACCGTATAGTGAAAGAGATACTCGATTTTAGAGAAGCAGGAGACTTTGATAAGTACCATTTGATAGCGGAGTTTACAATTGATTAGCCACACAAAAATAGGGTGTAACGAAGAGCTTTACTGGAATATAGCAGTAAAGCGTTAATTGAAGTATAGAGTAGTTTAATAAAAACAAAGAGGAGAGAGGTTATGAAGAAAACCATAGTTATAATGCTTGTTTCTATGCTTCTTGTGCTAGGTTGTTGGGGGTTATTTAACTATATAAGCCATGAAGGCAAATTTACAAAGTTGAGTCATTCGACGTTAGGAATAGACCATTTCGAGGACGATCATGCATATTATTTTGGTTATAATTTTAGGTGGGAGGGTATCGGAAATCCCACGATTGAAAAGATAGAATTTATAAAGAGTGATGGAAGTATTGTGGCGAAAGATGATGATGAAATTCGTATCCAACCCTTTATAGCAAGTTCAGAACGAATAGGTATCCTTGATGAAGAGTATGTAATCAAAGAAGGGCTACATAACGATTTAGTTGAAGTTAAGGATTTTCATGTAGACGAAGATTTTTACCTCGTATTACGTGTAGAACTGGATGTTACTAACTTTAATAATGATATAAGTTCGTTAAGAATTATGTATAAAAAATATGGAGTAACACAATTTCAAGACATACCATTCGATGATGGAGTTGTAACTGACCAATAAGGATTTTTACTAACGAATGCTTTAGTGGGATTGTAGTAGTAAAGCTTTTATTGAAGTATAGAAGCAGAATAGTTAAAGATTAAGGCTGTCATAATGGCAGTTTTTTTTTATACCTTTTAAAAAGAATACCTTGCTTTATTAGGTAATATGTTTTATAACTAATATAGGAGGTGGACAAATTTGGAAGTTAATAAAGAGGTTTTAAAAGGTCATATTGATACATTAATTCTTTCACTTTTAAATAGCAGAGATATGTACGGTTATGAGTTAGCGAAATTAGTTCGAGAAAAAAGTGAAGAGCAATTTGAATTAAAGGAAGGTACGCTATATCTTTCATTAAAGCGATTAGAAAAAAATAAATGGATTTCTTCATACTGGGGTGACGAACAAGGACCAGGGGGAAGACGAAAATATTATAAACTTACGCCTTTAGGTGAAGAAGGCTTTGAAAGAAAGCGAAAGGAATGGCAATTTGTTAAAAAAATTATTGATTCATTTATAGAAGGGGGAGAAGAAAATGAAACAAATTGAAGCGTTTGTTGATGAGGTTTACCATAGTGTCGGTGGAAATAGAGAAGAAATTGAAGAGTTAAAATCAGAAATGAAAAACCATTTACTAGAAGCTGTTCTTGAGCTAAAAAAAGAAGGGAAAACGGAACAAGAAGCAATAGAAATCGCAATTGAAAGATTTGGTGGGGAAAAAGAGATGCGGTCTGTTGTTGGTCAATTATTTCAAACACAAAAAGTATTCGCAAAACGAATACTTTATATAGCATTAATATTCTTTGCCCTTACTTCTATTGTTAGTGGGGTTTTATGGATACTTGATGAAGCAGATATGAACGAAAACTTAATTGTTGCTAGAGAAATAATCAATAGCTTAGAAGGTCAAGAAGTGATTTCTGAAAATATGAAAGCAGGAATATTCGCCTTAGTAGAAGATAAAAGCCAAATTTTAAATCTTCAAATTTATAAAATGGCTGATGTTGAAAGAGTATCAGAAACTGGTTCTGTTTCGTACCATTGGAATGAAGCTACACCAGTTTACGAATATGGAGTATTCAATTCTTCTAGTAAACCAAATTGGATGTTAATTGACTTAGGTTATTCATTAGGAAGCACCGAATGGTATGTGCAAATGGAATCAGTAAAACTTTTTGGTTTTATCCCTTTCATTTTTAATGCAGGCATTGCAATTTATGCAACTTTGTTTACGGTTTGGGCAACGATTAACGCGTATCATCATAGACGACTAAATGCTGGTTGGGTTATAGCCTTTGCTTTATTAAATGTTTTTGGTTATTTGATTTATATTTTAGTGGGAAAAAAGAAAGTAACGGCTTAATAATAGGATAATAGTAATTAGTCATTGGGATTTACTGTTGGAAGGACATTTAATGTAGATATTTAATTATAAACACTTTAGATGGTTTGGTTGGTTTTACCAAGTAACGGGACACCACTATTAGGTTCATTTCATTGTGACACCCCGAATTAAAGAGCAAAATAGTTGGAAATGGGAAAAGCTATTTTAGAGTAATTATTATGACACCATATGATGTGGTTCATCACGCATCACTATACACCATTGGTAAAATTTTTATTTCCGCAAAATCTTCTCCATTGCTTTTCCCTTTGCTAACTCATCGATCAGCTTGTCTAAATAGCGAATTTCCTGCATAGTTGGTTCTTCAATGTCTTCGACTCGTACACCGCATATCACACCTTTGATCAAAGCCCTCGAAGGATTCAACTGAGGAGCTTCCGCAAAGAAGGTCTCAAAGTCAGTCTGTTTTTCCAGTTGTGCTTCTAACTCTTCCTGGTTATATCCTGTCAACCAACGGATGATTTCATCGACTTCTGATTTAGTCCGTCCTTTTTTCTCAGCCTTCGCAACATAATGGGGATAGACACTTGCGAAACTCATTGTATAGATTTTATGTTTGGCCATGGCATGAAACATCCTCGCTCAAATGTTTTTTCATTATTATAGTACGAAAGATCGTCGGATTCAAACGATGTGATCGTCAATTATTTAGTAAAAGTTTTTAACGGGCGCAATTTTTTGTGAATTTTTCTTGTATTATAAAAAGGCGACCATTTCGGCCGCCAAGAATGTTTCTGTTCTTTATTATTATGAACCTGGTGCTGGGATGATTGTCGCGAACCAGAAGCTAATCACAGGAAGTAAGGCTATGATAAACAGAAGGAACATCCAAGTTAAGCCTTTACGATCGAATGCAGAACGTGCATCACGGACAAGTTCACGAAGTGGTGGTAATTTACTCATGCGGAGCATCACAAGTTCAAGCACTAAAAGTAGCACTGTAGCTACCGCAGATACGAGACAGAAAGGACAAATCGCTTCAATGACAAATAATTGTAAATACACAAAGAATGCAGAAGACATCACACCAATGATTGTGATTGGTGTTAACACTTTAAGCACTAACGGATGACGTGTTTGAAACCACAATCCAGAAAGTACGAGAGTTGTCAGGTAATAAAATCCTCCCATTAAAGCAAGTGGAATCCCCATCACATACGCCCATTCACTTGTCATTACCGCCCACGGTGTTCCAGTTACATCAAAGCTTGCTGGTAGTGGAAGTACCCAGAAATGAACTCCCGTTAAGAAAATACTCACAGCCCAACCAATTACGGCAATCGCCGTAAAGACCGCAAATAATTTCGGTACAGTAGATCCATACGAATGCATCGCAGCAACTGTTTCTTTACTTTTAAAATTTATCGTTTTTTCATATACCATCTCTTTCAAAGTAATCCCTCCATCTAATTATAATACCCCGTTAGGTATAATTGGATTATAATATAGGGTAGGGGGTATGTCAAGGGTCTAAAAAAAAGGAATAAAAATAGCAAAACAAGTGGAGTAGCATTCTAAGCTGTGAAAAATAAATAGGATAGTGGGCAGATAACTGATCTATGATCTATAACTCTGCATACACTATCCTATTTTCATTTAATGTAAAATTGGATATCAATGTTCAAACGGGAATGTTTGTGGAGTGATAATAGCTTCGTAGGCATTTGAAGTGCTATCATCTTGCTTTAAGATATCAGATTTAGCTGCTGTAGACGTTGGAACCATTAATACAGTAAAAATAAGTACTTTACATAGTGCTTTTCGCATAATGTTATCCCTCCTGTAGGACTGATAGTTATCTTATGCCTATTATAATAAAAACTAATTTTACGTGAATATCCAATAATCGACTTATTTTGCAGCTTGATACCCATTTAAATTAAGAATGTTATAATGATCACGTTGAATTATGTATCTATGCATGGGGGATATGAGATGGATGCAATAAAATTAGGAAAAGAAATTCAGTTTCTTAGAAAAGAAAGAGGCATATCACAAAAAGAGCTTTCGGAAGGGATATGTAACCAATCGGAGATCAGTAGAATTGAATCTGGTAAAGTGTTTCCTAATGTACAAACACTTTATTATATATCAATAAAATTAAAAGTCTCTATTTCCCATTTTTTAAGTGTAGCATCAATGGAAAGAGATGATTATATTGATAGCACTAAAGAAACGATCAAATTGCTTGCGAAAGAAAAAAAGTATGACGACATTTATAGGCTTACTTCAATAGAACTTAATAATAGCCATAACATCGTTCATGAAAACTACAATAAATTTCTAAAATGGTTCCATCTAATCGCATCTTATGAAATCAAAAAGATTACTTATCAAGAATGTTTGGATGAATTAAATAAAATAAAAAAACAAAACGGTATTGTTGGAAATGCTGACTTCTTGGATCTACAGATTTTAAATAGTATAGCCATACTCTATATTGAAAATGGTTATTTTGAAGAGTGTTTCCAATGTTATGAACACATACTAAATGTTAAAAATGTAAAAATACATGAATTCAAGATTTTTAAAATAAAAGTTTGTTATAACTACGGTAAAGCATTATTGCTGCAAGGTGACTTAGATAAAGGAATAGAAGTCATCAATCTTGGGATCAAGGAATCTAAAAAAAATGAGTACATGGGTTATTTAGGGTTACTCTACTATGAAAAGGGTATCTACAAAGAATTAAGTAACTTTCCCCTCGAAGAGATTGCTATAGAGTTCATTACATCACTTTTTTATTTACTAGAACAAAACAAAAAGTCCTATGCAGAGTGGTTAAAAAAAGAAAAAGAAAGCTATTTTACTGAAACAAACTTTAATTATTTTAGTAGGAAATCTTTTGTAGAGAGCGGAAAGGAACAGCATTCATAAAAGCAGTCCTTCTTTATTGGTTTTGTGACCAATCTAATGAAATAAAAGGTCATAAGCCTTTCAGTAGTCTGTAAGGCTGGGCTTAAAAAGCAACCACTCAATGTCAACATTGCATTTCAATTAGTAAATTACAGCGTCAAGAAGTAAAAAATAAAAAGTAGCCCCTAGTAATAGGAGTAAAAAGGGAAATATTCTTTTTACTGGAATTTGCTTATTGATTTTGTTAGTGAATTCAAATAGTAAAGCTGATACTACACTAAATATAATTACAATTAGAATGGGATTATTTAGTTGCGTAACAATCGTTGATACGAATAAACCATACAAAATGCCAACAGCTAAATTAATAAACGGCATAAAAAGGATGATCCTTTTATTATTATCTGTTGAATATTCTTCCTTAGCCATAACAACAGCTCCTTAATGTATTTACAAAATCATTATATCTAAGTTCTACTATTTTTGAATTATTGGATAAAAGAAGAATTGCTCAATAAAAAGAGAGCATAATGTAAATTTCTTTTTTTTACTTATAAAATATGCATTTATGCATTTAGTGTAGAGGATGTATTTAATTCAAAGAAAGCCTGATCCTTATTTATAGGATCAGGCTTTAGTGGTGTAGTGTCGAGACGGTCCTGTTTTACTGAAATGTATCTCTATCAATCACTAATTTATATTTAATGATATTGTCTTCAAATGAATGAAGGAAGGGGATGCCAGAGACATCGATAGTGAATTCGAAGTTTTGTGATCCGCGTTCTCGTCCTCTTTTGCTTGATGAGAGATAACTGTCATCAATAAAGAAGGAAATCTGTCCAGTTCTTTCTTCACCAGGAGCAATCGGGTCGCGGGTGGAGAAGGAGTTGCCTCTAAAATAGCGATCCATTGCTGCTGAAGAATACCTATAGGTGCGGTCAAATTCGTACTCCCGAGGAATGGTATATGCTGGCCTTGTTAGCTTGATTCTAGAAAGTGAGATTGTTTCTTCTGTATGGTTTTTAACGGTTACATCAAAAGTCAGCACTTTTGACCTTTTTTGCGCGATTCGTTTTACCGTGTCGTGGGATTCGTTATCGATATCTAAAACAGTCTCATACGGCTTAGAAACGGTCAGTTCGATCCCATAAATGTCGGTCGTCTCACCAGGTTCATTATGGATCATATCACTCGTTAATTTGACCTTTGTTTCATCCTCTTCTTTCTTCCGTTTTTCTTTTTCAATTTGTTGCCTTTCGACTCGCTCCAATCGTTCCTGCTCTTGTAATTCTCTTTCAAGCTGTTCTTGCTCTAATTGTCTAGCGTCCTGGCTGCTATTGATGGCGGAAAGTATAAATAAAAAAATCAAAAAAATAACGACCCACCCAAAGCAACCGATCTTTTTCAGTTCCTGAAGAATTCCCATGCTGTAACCACCTTTAGTCTATTATAACAGGGGTTCATTTCACTGTGACACCCCGAATTTCCTCGGAAATGATCGAATGATTTCCACTATGTAATAAAGGGGGTCAGTCCCCCATTACTGTGAAGCATTAACGCAGTGGGGGACAGACCCCGTAGTTCAATAGTAGTAGTAATATTTTGTTTGATTTTTCTAAATATTATAGAATTCACCAAGTTAATGTAATATAATGTAAAACTGTGGAGGTTATTTTTACCAATAAATCAAAATATTTGGTGCATCTTAGTATTTTCTAAGGAGTATAGATGGGGGTGAAATTACATAAGGAAATTCGTCTTAATTTTAATAGTGTTTATAAGTCTTGCGGGAATTGGCTATTCTTCCTATTCACTCTATGAAAATTTTAGTAGTTATTATGTATCAGCTAAAAAATATGAACAATTGGAAGAAATTTATAACTTAGGAGTGGGTGCGAAGGATGAAGCAAAGAGGTTAGTAGTAGATCTAAATCAAGATTATATCGGTTGGTTAAACATATCAGGTACAAAGGTGAATTACCCTGTTGTACAAGCTGACGATAATGATTTTTACCTTTCTCATAATTTTTATATGGAACAAGACTTTGCAGGGGCTATTTTTATGGATTATCGCAACACCACAACAAGTGTAGATCAGAACAACATTATATATGGTCACAATATGAAAGATGGCAGCATGTTTGGAAGTCTAAAAAACTACTTAAACGAGGATTTCTATGAGGAGCATAAACTAATAACGCTAGATTTTCTTGATTCTACATATAAGTGGGAAGTTTTTTCGGTGTATACTTCTGCAGATGTGACTTGGATGAAGACAACTTTTCAAGATGATCAGGAATATGGTGAGTATTTAGAAAAAGTAGTAAATCGTTCGAGAGTGACTACGGACATAGAAGTCGAAAAAGAAGATGTGATTTTAACATTATCGACGTGTACAGTGGATGATCATGAAAGATTTATTGTTCATGCAAAATTAATCAATGTAGAGGAGTCGAACTGATGGGAATTAAACGAATTTTAACCCTTGTTATGCTTATGGTACTAGGGGTTTGGCTACCTTTCTTTTCAACAGTAGCTGCAAATGAAAATCAAGCAATGACCATTGAAGTAACTACAGATAAACAAACATACAATGCAGATGAAGAAGTAAACTATGAAATCAAGCTTTCGAATATTACTGAAAACCAAGCGAAAGATATTCGAGTAACAACGACCATTCCAGATGGGTTGACCATCGTGAAAACAGATGCCCAAGTAGAAAATAATCAACTCATTTGGGAGTTTGATCGTTTAGACGGATCAGAGCAAAAGCTAGTAACGTTTTCTGCTAAACTAGCAGATCCCACTTCTGAAGTCCCCACACCAGATCCTATTGTTGAGGATGGCGCAATCGTCCCCACACCAGGTTCTATTGATGAAGACGGCACAATAGTTACCGCACCAGGTTCTAATCAAAATAGCAATAACTCAGGATTATCTGCTCCAAAGACAGGCGACAATACAAAATTCACTATTTTCTTCATTATTTTAGCTCTTTCGGTTATGAGCTTAATCATCGCCGTTATTATGCTTAAAAAGAAAAAAGGAATTTCAGCAACGATTTCAGTACTGTTCATTGTAGCGTTAGTTACATCTCCTTTACTTGCTGATGCAGAACAAAAGAAAGAAACGTTTAATGAAACGCATCACATTACGATCGGCGACAAGCAGTATGAAATGACAATAAAAGTAGAAGCGTCATTTGAAAAAGAACCAGGAAATGACGATGGTCAACCAGAAAATCTAAGTTTAACAGGGCAATGGGTGTTTGATGAGGAAACAGATACATTAGGCTGGGAGCTCAACTGGAACGAATTAGCTTCAGCAACGACTTATAATGTTTATCAAAGCTTTACGGAAGACGAGGATTCATATGAACTGGTTACAAGTGAATTGGAAGAAACTTCTTTCCTTGCTACCGATTTTGACTTTGATGGTCAGACCTATTTTTATGTTCAATCTAATGGTAATCAAGTCATTCAATCTAACATCAACACGGCAGATGCAACGTTAGATACGGATAACGATGGTCTTACAGATGCTTTAGAGGCTGTCTATGGAACGGATCCGCTAAACCCAGATACCGATGGAGATGGATTACCAGATGGGTATGAAGTTTTTCATACTTTAACGGACCCTTTAAAACAAGACAGTACTGGCAATGGTATTAGTGATGCGGATGAAGATTTTGATAATGATGGTTTAACCAATCTAGAAGAGTTTGAATTAGGAACAGACCCGCTAAATCCTGACTCTGACTTTGATGGTTGGACAGATGGTTATGAAGTTCAAAGAGGAACAGACCCTCTGAATCCAGATACGGATGGAGACGGGATTATTGATAGTTTAGAAGAAGAGTTTGGTTTTGATCCGTTAAATCCTGATACGTTAGGAAACGGCATTTTAGATGGAGATGAGATCGTTACGTATACAACGGATACTAATTCCATTGAAAGGGACCCATACACGAACCCTTCTGTTACTATTCAATCAAAGGCTTCGGAAGTCACTTCAACAACGATAACGAACATCGCTGGAACAAACTGGTTTTTAGGTGAGGACATTCCTGGCTATTTAGGAGCTCCGTTTGATTTTAATACGGATATTGAGTTTGATGAAGCGATTATGACATTCGTTTATGATGATTCTGTTGTGACAGATGAATTCAGACCAGAAATTTTTTACTTCAATGAACAAGAGCAGCGGTTGGACCGTTTAGAAAATCAGGTTCACGATAGCGCTAATAATACGGTAACGACCACTGTTGAGCACTTTAGCACGTATTTGTTATTAAATGGTGTGGAATGGGACAAAGCATGGGAATCTGAAATTAGGCCGCCACTATTAGATGAAGATGGTGGAATGGTAAATATTGATGTAGTTTTTTCAATCGATTCATCTGGAAGCATGTCTTGGGAAGATCCTGATGATATAAGAAAAACAGCAGCTAAAGCATTTGTCGATAAGCTAAAAGAAGAAGATCGTGCCGCTGTTGTTGATTTTGACTCTACCGCTAAACTATTAGTTGAGTTAACAACCGATAAGGAATTGGTTAAATATGCGATTGATATGATCGATAGTAGCGGTGGAACTAATTTATATCGTGGTGTAATGGAAGCTGTTGACGAAATCGTACGAAACGGAAATGAAGACCATCTTCGCTTCGTTATTTTCCTTACCGATGGAATTGGAACATGGAATAATAGTGCGATCAATTATGCAAATGAACATAATGTCACGATTTATACGATTGGCTTAGGAAACGGTGTTGATCAAAATTTACTGGAAAACATTGCAACGAGCACTGGTGGGAAGTACTTTTTTGCTGAAAATGCTGATCGGTTAGACGAAATTTTTGAAGAAACAGCTGGAGATACGATTGATTATACAAAGGATACTGATGGTGATGGAATTCCTGATTACTTAGAAAAACAAGGAATGCGCCTAGGTAATGGGGTAAGGATTTTTACCGACTATACGAATCCTGATACCGATGGAGATGGTTTATTAGACGGAGAAGAAATAACTACCCAATATATTCCGCATAATGGTGGGTATTTTATTAGTTTTTCAGATCCTACTTTAAAAGATACAGATAAAGATGGGATCCCAGATGGGCAAGAGCCGAAGCACCGCAGAATGGTGTATGATGTTTCAGAGCGAACGTTAACACATATTAGTAGTCTTTCGTATGTTGATTTGGAGAGCCAAGTGAATAATATGATTGGACATGCTTCTGGAATTAGCGATGCTGACCTTAAAGATGAACTCTCAAATTGGCGAATTATTAAAGCACAAGATAGTAGTTGGAGAACTGCAGGCTTTGCTGGTGTGGCGATCAAGAAGGGTTACGACATTATTATCGGTTACAGAGGTTCAGAGTCGGAAGCATGGGATGATTATGTATTTGACTGGGCCATTGCTGATGGTGGCATATTTTTCACAAACAATAACGTCCAAGTACCGTTAGCAAGGAAGTTTGCAGCTGAAATTATTTTAGCTCATAACAGTGCCAATGCTTATGTAACAGGCCACTCTTTAGGTGGATTTTTAGCACAGGTCGTGTCTTATGAGATGATCGATAAAAAGTTACACACGTACTACTTGCCGTTCACAAGTAATCGTCAGGCCGTTAAAGAAATTTTGGACAAGGGAACTTACTTTGAAAAAGGTGTCACGTTTAACGCAGCGCCATTCTTATACGCCAATTACCGTATACCATTTATGTCCGCTGTACCTTTGTTAGAATTAAAGAGTAGTAAATATAACGACAAAGTGTTTAACTATTCTATAGAGGGTGACTTTTTACAGGCTGCAGTCAACTTACACCTTGGCGATAAGTTGGGTACACTCGTTAACTCATTAAGTCGGAAACGAGCCGATAAAAATCCTCACTCCTTAGTACAATTTTACGAGCATTTTATAAAATATGATTAATATCTTAATAGTAAAACAGAGAAGAGCTAGTCTCTTCTCTGTCTATCTATCTAAGGAAGTGGAATCATGATAAAAAAATACTTAATTCTAAACTTAATTACAAGTCCCTTACATATTACGATATGCTTCCTTTTAATTGTTGGGATGTTTATGACTGGAGAGCCCGATGATTGGTTTACAAAAGTAAATCGAGGTCTTTTATATTTATTTTGGTTCGGTATGATCCCCAATCTTTTTTACTTTTTTAAACATTTTCATACGGAGAATAATTTAGTTGGTTTCATCGTAAGCAGTCTTCTTTTATTTGGTCTGTATTGGATCATTGTAAATGCTGCGGGTTGGGCGTATTTTCGTTATGTGTAGAGAAAAAGGGGTCTGTCCCCCACCGCTTTAACGCAGTGGGGGACAGACCCCTTTTTTCATTTCATCTCACCGCTTTTCACCCTTTCTCCATATATACAAAGTGAAAGGGGGTGAGGGACGATGCTTACAAATTCTCGTTTAGTGATTATGTTTGAAACAGGTATTCAACCATCGGGTGAGCCTATTTTAAAAACGAAGAGCTTTTCAAACTTGAAAACAGGCGTAACCAACGAACAGCTTAAGGCTGTAGCTGATGCGTTAATACCACTTCAAGGCTGGACACCGTTCAGAATTGACCGTAATAATGTGTATTCTCTTGAAGCTTAATGATGGGCTGGCTAAAAATTGATAGAAAGGAGGAATGAGATAGATGAAGAGATTAGAGCTTATTTTTGAAAACCATCAAGGTAAAACGGTAACTCTTTCATTAGACAACCCTGTATATCCCGCAGATCCAGCTGCCATCGCAGCAGCGATGGATGTGATCATCGCTCAAAATGCGTTCACTTCTGCAGGTGGAAACCTAGTCGCTAAGAAGGGTGCACGCGTGGTTGATCGTACAGTTGAGTCAATTGAGTTATAGGCCAGGTGATGGGCGCTTTCGGGGCGTATAGTGCGGCCCCGAAGTTCCCCGAGGATTATTGGGAAGGAAGGGGTTTTTTGCCTCTTCCTTTTTTATGAAGGAAAGGAGGTTCTGATGATGGATATGGAAATGTGGCTGCCGCTTTTAAGTGAGTTTGGATTTCCTGTGGTTGTGACCCTTTACTTGCTGCATCGAGTCGAGAAAAAGTTAGACACGGTCAACGAAACGATCCAAAGACTACCCGAAAGCCTAGCAACGCTCCATTTTTACCGAAGCTCGGAACAGAAGAAGAATAGTATTTAAATAGGAAAATAGGATGAGTTATTGAAAAGCTCCTGTTATTTTCCTTTCTATATCCCACACTATCCCACAATGTCGAACGAAACTTTTTATCCCTCAACACGTTTCGTCTTACTTCCCAGAGAACTTTTGATACAGTAGATGAAAATGACGATGGGGTGTGAAGATAATGTCCTTCGATTTGTTGTTAGATGCGGTACTAGGCGAGAGACAGCTCTTTCATGTTATAGAGTGTTCGGTGTGCGGTCACGAAGAAATTTACTACATTGATCCTGAAACGAAACAACAAATTGGAAGGGCTTGTTCGCAATGTGGATTTGTGCAGAAGTTTGAGTTTGAGAAGGGTGGGGTCTGACCCCCACCACAGTAAAGCATTAACGCAGTGGGGGTCAGACCCCATTTTGAAAAATTATCTATTTTTTGTAAGAAATTTCTATATAATAAATTTAGGTAGCACTACAGTGTAACTGGAGTGCTTCTTTTTATGAGATCAATAAAAAAGAAGGAGGAGAAAAGTTAATGTCTAATGAGAATGAAGTTGTATTAGATAATGAAAAACAAAAGGTTCCAGAAGCAAAGGAAGAAAGGCAAATCGGGGAGCCAACAACAGCTTTTAAAGGGGCGACTTGGGCAGCGTTGTTGGTAGGTGTTACAGGTTATCTCATCGGTTTATTTAATGCATCGATGGAACTAAACGAAAAAGGATATTACTTCGCCATCTTAGTTTTCGGACTTTACTCCGCAGTATCTTTACAAAAAGCAGTTAGGGACAAAGAGGAGGGTATACCTGTTACTGGTATTTACTATGGAATTAGTTGGTTAGCACTAATTATTTCTGTTTCGTTAATGGCCATTGGTTTATACAATGCAGGGAGTATTGTTTTAAGTGAAAAAGGTTTTTATGGTATGGCTTTTGTTCTTAGTTTGTTTGCCGCTATAACGGTTCAAAAGAATATAAGGGATACGCAGAAGGCAAAGAGTGGGGTCTGACCCCCACCACAGTAAAGCATTAACGCAGTGGGGGACAGACCCCAAGAGGAGATGAAACGGTGGTTTTAAGAGCTGGGTATGGTCTAGACGCTAATGGTTTTATTGTAAGCGATGTTAGTATAGATAAAATTGATAATGCCTATGTACCATGTATTCGAGAATCTGTCGAAAGGCTTAGAACGTTGTTTCATCAACAATTGCACAGTGTATATGTGTACGGTAGCGTAGCCAGAGGCGAAGCGGTTGCAATTAAATCAGATTTGGATCTTATCGCTTTGTTTGTCGGCAAACTGAGTTCCGTGAAGTTGGCTGAATTAAAAAATCTTGCTCAAGAGCTGACCCAAAAGTATCGTGCTCTGGTTCGTGATGTTGGTATAGCTGTTGCATATTACGATTATACGGTTGATCCCTCAAATTATTACGAAAATGCATTTCTTAAGGAACTCTGTGTTTGTGTCTATGGAGAGGATTTAGGAGAAAGATTTGGGCCGTACAAACTTACACCAGAGATAGCCATTCGCTTTAATGGTGATATTGGTGAGGCTCTTGCTCGGACGTTAAATAGGTTAGAAAAAGCGTCTAAGGAAGAATTTATAACATATTCACAAGGCTTCGCTCGTAAGCTTATTCGAACATACTACTCAATGGTGATGGTGCGTTCACAGATTTGGACGACACGACTTCAAGAACAATCTGAAGTCTTCATCGAACACTTCCCAGATAAAAAATCTATCGTTTGTACCCTGCTAAACTGGATAAACGAACCACCGACGGACTGCAAGGCTGTATATGAATTGTTTAAAAGCGAGGGTGAGTGGGCTAGTTCGAACTTTACAAATGAAGCCAATATTTCTTCTTAAACTATGGGAGCGATTGCTAATAAAGGGTAATCGCTTTTTCTTGTTGAAGTAAGAGGTAATTAAACTTCAACAAGATATCCAATAAATTAGTTTTGAAGGGAAAGTTTTAATGAAAAAAACAATAACATTATTGCTTGGAATAGTTGTGGTTATCTTTGCTGGACTTTATTTAAATCAAAAATTAAATACGGTCTATGGAGAATGGGCTATAAATTGGGGATTTGAAATCCCAAAACCAACCGAGGTTAAGACAGTATTTGAAAGTCCACACAGCCCAAGAGGTGAGGGCGAAGCCTACTATATTATCAACTATGATGATAAACAATTTGAAAAGGTACGAATAGAGGATTTCTGGAAACCGATTAATAATGATCATTCACTTAATTTAGTTACAAAATATATATCAGATTTTCAAGGTAACGTCTTAGATCTATATTTTGAGAACCAAGTACATTACTCCAACTTATTTTCTACTAATCAAATTGAATATAAAAAAGGAGACTATTACTTTTATAAATTAAGAGATGATGGTAGTTTTTTTATTTCTGTCCTTAGCATTGAAAACCAATTGATATTATTATGGAATGGATTCAATAAATGAGGACAAATAATTGAGTGCAGAAAATAAAATCAAGGGAGAACCTCGACATGAAGCCAAAGAAAACTGTAGCGATCATTGCGGGTATATTATTTATTACTGTGTTAATTCATTTACTTAATAAGGAATTATGGGACGCAAACGAAAAATTACTCAAAGAAAAAATACTAGCCATTGAACATTCAGTTGAAACCATTGATTTGTTAGATGTAACGCCATTTGAGTGGGAGGTAGTTTATTCGTTTGATCCGTACACCCCAAAAGAAATGGTGTATGAAACGGTAGGTTATAAATGGGATAGAATTAGTGAAACAGTTAGTGAAGGAATGAACCAGATCGTTTTCATGAAGGAAGGAAAAGTGGTTTGTTATCTATATGGGTATCCTGAGAATAACGGCTATGGTCTATATTTTTCAGGTGAAAATGTTAATGGTGTTTCGCAAATGCTTACAGCAAATGAAGATGATTTGACTTTTCAAGTGAAAAGAGATGAAGGCTTCATCCTTCTTTACTGATTACGGGACAATTATAGAACTTATAACTAGCATAATAGTAACTTTAATTTAAAATCATCTTAAACTTCCCCCACTTCTTACTTTTAGATGGGGGCTTTATTTTATTTTATATAAAAGAACTCATTTTACAGAAATACATGCTCATAAACTTTTAATTATCATATTTTATTGATAACAATCATATTAAGGAGATGAACTAATTTGTATTACTATAATAATCCGTATATGAATTCCTATTCTAATTATGGCATGGATTATAATCATGTAGCCAATAGAAATTTACTTAACAAATATTCAAATGGGTTTACTACTAATAATATTGCTGCAAATAATTTAAAAAGGGTTCGAACTAGCTTTTCTAAAGAGGAAGCAGCAGCAATAGCGTTATTATTAGGTATCGATTTTACAACAAGTAAGTTTGATTTAAATGAATTTTGGATGGGAGTAAATGTTGAACTTGAACATGGAACACAATCCACGCAAACAAATGTTACTAGTGATGATCCATTATTAACAGGAAAAATTGCATGGGCTCATCTAAACGAGTTTCCTGATTATTACCAAAGATTAAAAGTACTTGAGGATGAAGCAAAGGCATATTGGGGTGGGGTCTGACCCCCACCACATTAACGCAATGGGGGACAGACCCCCTAATAAGCTGCACGGTACGCATTCACTACTCCGCTTCCATAGAAGTTTGAGTTTCCTAGTGGAGTGGCTGTGTCGCGTAAGCGTTGTCTGATTTGACCGTTAGATGCCCAAGGGTATTGAGCTTTGACAAGTGCCGCTACACCCGCTACGTGAGGCGTTGCCATTGATGTCCCGTTGAGAGAAACATAGCGATTTGACGTGTACGTGCTTAGAACGGACACACCAGGTGCCACGATTTCTATTTGGCTTCCATATGTTGAAAAAGACGCTCGGTTGTTATTTGAATCGACGGCTCCGACAGCCATGACCGAGTTGTAAGCAGCCGGGAACATAACCCCAGAAGTTCCTGTATTACCAGCAGCGGCAATCAGAAGTAAACCACGGTTATTGGCATTGTCGACAGCTTGTCTTAATGAAGTCGACCCCGAGGAAGTTCCTAAACTCATGTTAACAATATCCATGTTTTGGCTTACAGACCATTCAATGCCTTGGATGATGCTGCTTAGTGCACCACTACCGTTTCGATCTAACACTTTTACCGCATAGATATTAGCTGAAGGAGCTACCCCAAGCACACCATAGCTATTGTTAAGTGCTGCAATCGTTCCAGCGACATGGGTACCGTGTCCGTTATAGTCTTGGTACGACGGCTCTGAACGAATAAAGCTAGCTCCGCCCGAAATGCGTAAATCTTCGTGTGTCGCAATCCCTGTGTCAAGGACAGCAACTTTTACACCGTTCCCGCGATTTCCCCAAGAATGAACCGTTGGAGCTTGAATATGATTAATGCCCCAAGGAGTTGTCTGCGAAATCGTTACTTCTTCATCTTTTTCAATATAAGCAATGTTTGGGTTTTTCTCTAAGGCTTTTGCTGCTTTCTCTGGCAGCTTGACGTGAAGAACTGGCATGTATTGATATTCATGTAAAACTTCTCCTCCTGCTTGTTTGACGACATTAGCATTCGCATTTTTCTCAAACCCAATTAAGTACTCGTGCCTCTCAACGCCTCCACGCTCATTTGCAAATGAACTGACATGTGGAAAGATCAGCGTAAACAAGAGGGCAAAAACTGCAATAAAACCTAACCATCTTAAATTTCTCATATAATACCCTCCTAAAAAAGTTTTGTAGCGCTACATCTCCATTACACCGTGAATGCTAGTTTTACGCAAAATCTTTGAGAGATTAATAGATTACAAAAATCGGTGAAAAAGATAGAGTATGCGTATCGTATTCGCTATTTTCTAGAAGTAAATTAATATACTCATAAAGTTTCACAAATTTTTACATTTTTACAAAATGAGTCGCGCCTTCACAGTGACACCCCAAAACTTTTCTGAATGTTGCCACCTCAATTTTTCACTCTAAAACTCAACCCACATCAAGCAATTGCACTCATATAAAATGGAAATTTTGCCAAAACTGAATAGAGGAGCTTAAAGCACAAGACAAATTGGGTTACAATTAACAGAGCTATAAAAAAACAGACCTATTAATAATAGATCTTTTATAACCAACCTTCAAAGAGGTGTTAACATGAAGAAGCCAAAAACCGATAAGCTTTTGAAAGGCTTGCTGAGTTCGAGTGTGGCGTTAATGGGGTTGACGGCTTGTGCGCCCGCGCTACCCGATGAATTGTTTACCACACCTGCAGAGCCTGATCCAAATATCGAAGCTGACCCGAACCTCCTGCCTTCACCAGAAGAAGCGGATTGCGATACGTGGACGTGGGACGAGGAGGCCGAGGGCTATCGATGTGTAGAAGAGGGCAACGAAAGATATGGCCATTATTACTATGGCGGGATGTGGTTCCCGACCATGGCTGCGTTCCTAGCTGGTAGAGCATCGGCTGGAGGAGGCACGCGGGCACGACAGCCTGCAGTCACGCCGCCGCGTACAGATGGGAATGTAAATCAGCCGACCCAGCCGAGAAATCCACAAGTTGGAAACCCTCGCTCTGGTATGGGGGATGGAGGACGCTTTGGTGGGTAAGCGAGAATCCTTTTACAAAAGCATCCCGTCGTTTTGGGATCGATTGTACGGTGAGGAATACGCTTTGTATGATTGTTTGCCGATAGACCCGCAAGATATCCGATCGATACGACAAGCAACCAATGAAGTCTACCAGATTTATAAAAAATTCACGCAAATGCTAAGGCAAGCACCAGATGAGACGTTTATTGATCTCGGTTTTCCTGAAAAAGCGCTCCCGTTTCTCAAGCTGTCACTGCACCCTTATGAGACCGTAATTGGGCGATTTGATTTCGTGCAAACCGAGGAAGGCTTGAAAATGATTGAGTTCAACTCGGATACGCCGACTTTTATTCGCGAGCTGTTTGAGGTGAACGGGCTTGTTGCCGAGCAGTTTGGCATGAACGACCCGAATGAAGGGGAAGCGGAGTATCTAGGAAAAGCGCTTCGCAACAGCATTTTTCATTGTGCGAAGCAAATCGGGCTAACGGGGCACCCGTATGTTGTCTTTACCGCCCACGAAGAGGATATTGAAGATCGTGAAACGATGATGTTTTTATTGAAGACCGCGCAAATTAAAGGAGCGACCTTTGTTCCGCTGAACCAACTTCAAGTGGATGCAGGAAAGGGTGTTTACGACGGTGCAGGTAACAAAATTGATATTCTTTACCGCCACACCTATCCATTAGAAGCGTTACTGGAGGACGTCGCTGTAGATGAGTTTCCGATCGGGATCGAGTGCATGAATTTGGTGCTGCAGCGAAAAGTAGGGATGCTAAACCCAGTTTCCGCCTTTTTAATGCAGAGTAAGGCGGTCATGGCTGGGATTTGGGGCTTGCATGAGCATGAGAGTCCTTTTTTTACAAAACATGAACATGAGATGATTGATCGTTATTTTTTACCGACGTATTTAGACGAAGACCCTTTTATGGAAAAGAATGAACGGTATGTTGAAAAGCCAGCCTTTGGTCGCGAAGGGGATACGGTCGTCGTGAGAGAAAACGGCAAGACGCTTCATACCCCAAAGCAAACCACCTACCATCACTACATAAAAATCTATCAAAAGTACGTTGAGCTTCCGAAGGCGCGGATCGAAACAGAAGCTGGTAGAAAAGAAGCTCATCTTTTAATTGGAAGTTTTATTATTAATGAAAAAGCAAGTGCGTTCGGTTATCGAGCGGGCGCGCAAATTACGGATAACCTATCCTATTTCTTACCTTGCGGGGTGAAAGGAGCACGTCAATGGATCTAAGCTATTATCTTCAAACCTTCGATCATTTTTTAATTTACTTAGCGGTATCTCTAATTTTATTTGTCATAGGAACCTATATTTTTAAATGGATCACACCTTACTCGGAACGCGATCAAATCCGCGATGGCAACACGGCAGTCGCCTTAAAGCTTTTAGGAAAAATGGCAGGTCTAGTCGTCGTGCTGCAATCAGCTGTCGTTCACGCGATCAACCTGGTTGATTTAGTAATTTGGGCTTTTATTGCGATTATCGTTCAAATTGTATTACATATCGTCATCGAATATGTGTTTACGCGAAATACGAATTTGGCAAAAGAAGTGGAAAATGGCAATGTGGCTGTCGGTCTGTTTTTAGGCGGTGTTTCGGTGTTAGTTGGCCTGATTGTTGCTGCCAATATTAGCTTTTAATAAGGGGGATTTGAATGCTTCCGTACAAATCACTAACTGAGCCGTTTGAACCTCGGGCTTATTTAAAAAGGTGGGAGGAGCTCGAGCGGAAAGTCGCAGCAAAAGGCTTTACCTGGGGTAGTCTGTATGAAAACTATGAGGACAATCAGTATATGAGCGATTCGTTACTCGTTGTCCCGCCGTCACTCGTTCGGGAGTTAGAAAATGCTTCAAGAGCAGTCAATGATATTTTTCAAAAAACGTATGAACAGATGGTTAAGGATCGTTCAATCGCTCATAAAACAGGGATCTCGGTTTTTCTATGGGATCTTTTGTTTAAAAGCGAGAAGAAGGCCTTTTCCTATTTTACAAGGTATGATTTCATTGCTGCAGCTAACGGCTTAAAGGTCATTGAAGCCAACACCGATACGCCCGTTGGGATCGTCGAAGCAGCGATTGCACAGGATGTCATTTGTCAGGAGCACAAAAGCATAAATCCGAATGATCGCATCGCAGCGAATATTAAAAATGCCTGGAATCAAATCATTCGCGACTACAATATCGGGAGCTCCGATACGCTTTATTTCACATGCGCCGACTGGCACGATGAGGATAAGGCGACCGTTCACTATTTGATGAGTCTTTTCCCGCAGCAAGCGGAATACATACCACTTGAGCAAATTGTCGTTGAAAAAGAAGACGTCCGTACACCAGCGGGCGAACGAATTGAATTTTTGTACCGTCTCTATCCGCTTGAATATTTTCTAGAGGAAGAGGGCGCAACTGGGGAGCCAATTGGCGAGCAGCTGCTTGTCCACATCATGAATGACAAAATCAAAGTCATTAATCCGCCATCGAGTTTGCTGATGCAGTCGAAAGCGATCCTTGCCCTCATTACAGAAAAGAAGGCAGAGTGGTACACAAGCTCGGAACAAGCGGTGATCGAGAAGTACTTTTTGCCAACCTATGAGACCGCCCATGGGATGGATTCCTATGTGAAAAAACCAGTGCTAGGCCGTGAAGGCGGCGGCATCCAAATTGTCTCTGGAGGCCAGGTGCTAGATGAGGACGTCGACTATTATCAGGATCAGCGCGTCGTCTTCCAACAATACTACCCAATGCCCAACCAAACGATTGATACATGGGACGGACCGTACACGGGAAAACTACTCATCGGCTCTCATGTCATTAACGGCGAACCGAGCGGCTTGTTTTTCCGAGTCGGCGGGCTGATAACGGGGAACCTGTCGATGTTTGTGGCGTATACGACAGGATAGGGTGAGCAGTTGGTAGCGCGCTGCCAGTATGTGCGCGGGCTGTTCGCGCAGGTGCAGGTGCGCGCTAGTGTGCAGGGTGTTCGGCAGGTGTGAGTGCGGGGGCGGACTGGGCTAGGCAGTGCTTGTACAGTGCCTCTGCAGTGTGCTGTGCAGTGCGCTGCATGGTGCCTGTGCAACGCCGAAAGAGCACTAATTTTGGAGAAATGCATCTAAACATATAGACGGTTTTCCTGCATCTTTAGTAAGTAAACTAAGGAAGCGCGGGAACCGTCTTTTTCATTTACTTAAGCTAAAATGTAAAATTCTTGAAACCGAATTCTGTTTACTTTCGTATATGAATTGATGCTTAATAATTCACTAGCTAATGAAAATCATAGACTTAAGGAAAAACCAACAAAAGCTGATGCTCAAACTTTGTGAAGAAAGGATATGTGAGTTGATGGACGATAAAAAAACTCAATCAAAGGATTTACCCATTCAGAAACACAATCCGTTGATGGGGAGCGGCAAGTGGCGGAAGCGGAATGTGTTGACTTTTTTTGCTTTCCTGTTCGCAGCGGTTGTTGTTTCTACGATTTTAACGGGGGGGTACTATTTCTTGGGTGGCGAAAATAGTCGGTCAGAAACGGCAATGAAGGTAGTAAGAATCGGCACACAGATGACTATGCCGAATGTTTATATTAATGGGACAGGTGTTTCCAGTCAATTTTTCTTTAGCGCAGATGTGAAGGCGCATATGCAGAAGGTCTTGGGAAATGAAGATAAAGCAGTAGGAGAACTGCACGGGAAAATGAGTTTTAGCAGCTTATGGACGACCGTCGACTGGGTCGATGGGCAATATTTATCAAAGTTATACTTTCTTCATCCACATGACCTTGATCGACAGCCGAATTATCAAGAAACCTACGCACAAACTTGGGAGGCGTTAGACATTCTCCCTGAAGGCACGGTTTCAGAATTAGCGCTTTCTTTTGATGATTTATATAGCATTGATGAGGTCCAATCTTTTCTGCGTGAATTTGATATTCATATTCCTTGGTATGCGGTCCATACTGGAACTGAAGATGAAAAAGGCATGTATTTAACGGATAAGCGAATTTTTGGTTTATTTGATCACCCGACATTTGATGTTTCAAAGAATAGTAGTTTCCGGAGTAGCGGTGAAACGATTGGGAATGAATTTAAAGCAGGATTACAATTTTTAGTTGAAAATGACAGGTTGGCAAAGAAGTTTCTATGGAGTCTAGATGGGACTGTTAATTTTGATGAGATGTATCAGTATGTTGAAGATAATGGGGTTAGAACCTATGGGGTGGTCGTCACAGGCCCTACAAAGGAATTGCTAAAAATTATGGAAAATGAACAAATCCTGTACGCTTCATTAGGAGAAGTAACTTATTGGAATTGGTACAATCGACCAGCTTATGGGGTGATGTATTGATTTGGTGCCTGTGACACCCCGAAAAAGCACGAATTTTGGCGAAGTAAAGCTATTGTGGGAAAACACCCCATGGCTGTGGACAGACATATGGCCATTTTTGTGAGTAATGTAAGGCAGCTTGTTTCTTATGCATGACCATGAATTTATCAGACTTGAGAGGCAGCTATTTACTAGTTTTTGAGGTTAATTCAGCTGATTTTTGCGAAATAAGGGCCTGTGAGGTCCGCAAAAATTCTCAAACCTATGATTTCAATTACTAAAATCATAAATCCAACACCTAGTAACGAAAAATCGTGCAGCTAGGTGTTTTATTTTGCTGCTTAAATACTAGTTTAAACAAGTATTTTATTAGTAAAGTAAATGAAAACAAGCAAAATAGTGATTATGTCGCTATGATATTTACTTGTTCAAACAATTATTTTTCAAAAAGTCCATTGACAATCATTATCAGTTGGTAATATACTGTAACCGTGTTAAAGATAATCATTATCAGTTAGCAAGCGACAAAACTGAAAACATCCCATAATTTTCTTTTTTTAACTCTTTAATTGATAATGATTATTACTTCTAGTGAGCAGCATAGAGAGCAGGGGTAGTAAATGAAATTAAGGTATTTATTTCTTGCACTAATTCTATTATCTATCACTTCGTTATTTATCGGTGTAAAAGGAATTAGTCCGTTAGATATTTTCAACTTAACGGAGGAACAAGCACAAATATTATGGGTAAGCAGATTTCCACGGTTAGTGAGCATCATCCTTGCAGGGGTGGGTATGAGTATTTGTGGTCTCATCATGCAGCAGCTTACGAGAAATAAGTTTGTTTCCCCAACGACGGCAGGTACGTTAGATTCTGCTAGGCTAGGAGTTTTAGTGTCTCTGATGCTATTTGCATCGGCAAGTCCATTTGTGAAAATGCTTGTAGCTTTTGCTTTTGCTCTAGTAGGAACATTCATTTTTATGAAGATCCTTGAAAAGGTAAAGCATAAGGATGTTATTTTTATCCCTTTAGTAGGTTTAATGTTTGGTAGCATCATAGGGTCGATCACTACATTTTTTGCTTATCGAAATGACTTAATTCAGAATATGTCCTCGTGGCTACAAGGTAATTTTTCGTTGATTATTAAAGGACGCTACGAGCTATTATACATAAGTATTCCACTGATGATTATTGCTTACCTCTATGCAAATCGTTTTACAGTTGCAGGTATGGGGGAAGAGTTTTCAGTTAATCTCGGACTTAATTATAAAAAAGTAGTAAATATTGGTTTAATCCTTGTTGCTGCTGTTACTTCAGTCGTTCTTTTGACGGTTGGGATGATTCCATTCTTAGGGCTAATCATTCCAAATATAGTAAGTATCTACAATGGAGATAATTTAAAGAAGAACCTACCTCATACGGCATTGCTCGGTGCAGTATTCGTCTTAATCTGTGATATTTTAGGTCGAGTGATTATTTTTCCGTATGAAATACCAATAGGAACAACGGTTGGGGTAATCGGAAGTGCGATTTTCCTTTACTTGCTAATGAGGAGAAAAGCCTATGAGTAATAAAGCAAAACTAATCATACTTTTTATACTATCACTTGTGTTTACGGCTTTATTTATCTTTTATAACCTAAATTTCAATAGTAACTTGGAATATATTTTACCAAGACGTGGATCAAAAATTTTAGCGATTATCGTAACTGGGGCAGCTATTGCCTTTTCAACCATCGTTTTCCAAACGATAACGAACAATCGAATTTTAACACCAAGTATTATTGGCTTTGATTCACTGTATTTACTAATACAAACGTTTTTAATCTTCATTTTTGGTTCTGCTAGTTTTCTAGTCATGAATAAACAGGTTAACTTTTTCCTGTCTGTTTTAATCATGATGGCGTTTGCTGGAGTATTTTATTACATATTATTCAAGCGAGATGGTGGCAGAAATATATATTTCTTACTGCTCGTAGGGATTGTGCTTGGAACATTGTTTTCTAGTATCTCTACTTTCATGCAGGTTTTAATTGATCCAAATGAATTTCTTATTGTTCAAGACCGAATGTTTGCTAGCTTTAATAACGTAAATACAAGCATTTTGGGTGTTGCGATCGTCTTATTTATACTAGTAACGATTTATTTTTGGAGATATTTGAAGTATTTAGATGTCCTTTCACTAGGTAGAGATACTGCAGTTAATCTAGGTGTTGATTATGACCATGTCGTGAAGAGGCTTCTAATTCTAGTAGCTATTCTCGTTTCTATCTCAACCGCATTAGTAGGTCCAATCTTATTCCTAGGCTTACTTGTAGCCAATGTAACGTATGAATTTCTGAAAACGCATAAGCACTCTTACCTTATCACAGGTGCGATGTTAATTAGTATTGTTGCTCTTGTCAGTGGTCAGTTTTTAGTTGAAAGAGTATTTGCTTTCTCTGTACCCATCAGCGTAATCATCAACTTTATTGGTGGTGTGTACTTTATTTACTTACTTTTAAGGGGGAATAAATCATGGTAATTGTAAAAGGCGTTTCAAAAAAATATGGAAATAAAAATGTCGTAGAGGACATTTCCGTTGAAATTGAAAAAGGAACAATTACTTCGTTTATAGGACCGAATGGAGCGGGAAAAAGTACACTCATATCGATGATTAGTCGTTTAATTGCAAAGGACTGTGGTCTGATTAGCATTGATGATAAGGAACTAAGCGAATGCAAAAGTGAGGACCTAGCGAAGAAAATCTCAATACTTAAACAATCGAATCACCTAAATATTCGTCTAACTGTGCGAGACCTTGTCGCTTTTGGAAGATTTCCTTATTCAAAAGGCAACCTGACAAAAGAAGATTGGAAGCATGTGGATCAAGCGATCGAATATATGGAGCTTGGTGATATGGAAAATAAGTTTCTCGATCAACTAAGTGGAGGTCAGCGCCAACGAGCGTTTATCGCGATGGTTATTGCGCAGGATACTGAATATGTTTTACTTGATGAACCACTAAATAACTTAGATATGAAACATTCTGTTCAAATCATGCAGGTGTTACGTAGATTAGTAGATGAGCTTGGGAAAACAGTTGTAATTGTTATCCATGATATTAACTTTGCTTCCTGTTACTCAGATCATATCGTAGCTCTTAAAGATGGGAAAATTGTTAGGAAGGGAACCACTCCTGAAATTATTAACCCAGAAACTCTTAAGGAAATCTATGATATGGATATTCACATCGAGAACATTAATCAAAATCGCATTTGTGTTTATTTCTAGGGCGGTTGTAGTAGTTGCTGCTCGCAATTTCACAAAAATTTAGTAACTAATCGTCAAATACTGAACCATTGGTAATTCGTTATTTTGATCGTTTCCTAAAATAGCCTGATCAACTATTTAATCGAAGAGACTATCAAAAATAACATTACAATATATTTCAAAACTAAGGAGAAATGATCGATGAAAAAGAATGCACTATTACTAGTCTTAGCACTTGTACTAATGTTTGTTTTAGCTGCTTGCGGAGCACAGCAAACAGGAGGAAATGAGCCAACTGAACCAGCTGAAGGGAAAGAAGTAGCAGAAACAGAAGAAACAGAAGTAACAGAGGAGCCAACAGAGCTTACTTTTGAACACCAATTAGGTGAAGTTACAGTATCTGTTAATCCTGAAAAAGTTGTCGTATTTGACTTTGGAGTACTAGATTCACTTGATAAATTAGGAGTAGAGATTACTGCATTACCACAAGCTAATATTCCTCCATACTTAGCAAAATATGAAGATGCGAAATATGAAAATATCGGTTCTTTAAAAGAGCCAGATTTTGAAAAGATTGCTGAAATTAATCCAGATCTAATCATCATTTCTGGAAGACAACTTGATTTATATGATGAATTATCAAAACTTGGACCAACGATTTTTATGGGAGTAGATAATACGAATTATATGGAGTCTTTCACTCATAACATGGAAGTGCTTGGACAAATCTTTGATAAGGAAGACGCTGTTGCTGCTGAATTATCTGCAATTAACGAAGCAATTGCTGGAATTAGCGAAAAATCTGCTGACGCAGGAAATGCTTTAATTGTTTTAGCGAACGAAGGAAATATTAGTGCTTATGGTCCTGGTTCACGTTTTGGTCTTATCCATGATGTATTTGGTGTAGAAGCTGTAGATGAGGGTATTGAAGTTTCAACTCATGGTATGAACGTATCGTTTGAATACATTGTAGAGCAAGATCCTGACTTGTTATTTGTAGTCGATCGTAATGCAGTTGTAGCAGGTGAAGCGGCTGCTCAAGATACGATTGAAAATGAGTTAGTTCAAGAAACAAAAGCTTATCAAAATGGAAACATCGTATATCTTGATCCAAACTATTGGTACCTTTCTGGAGGCGGTTTAGTTTCTGTTTCTGAAATGATCAAGGCGATCGAAGCAGCAATTCAATAGTTAGCTGAAGACCTGTTTTTGACCTAAAAACAGGTCTTTTTCAAACCAAGGAGAAACAGGAGGATTTACTATATGGTAATTCAAACAAGAACAATTACGGTTCAAACTGGATATAGTGACCAAGTGGTCGAGCGCTTTTCACAGGATAGTCCAATCGACGCAATGGACGGGCTGATTGATCGAACGGTCATGGTCAATCGAACATCGTCATGGTTCGCTGGGAATCATTAGAAGCATGGAAGAACTGGGAGAAAAGTGATGTTCATATCCAAGGCCATAGAAACAACAAAGGAAAAGCCAAGCCCGAATATATCCTCGATATAAATGTAAATATGTATGAAGTAAAAGCGGTTAAGAAAAAAGAAGCTTAAAGAGTCTCAATAAGTTAAGCGAGGAGATTACATCTATTTTCGTTTTAAAAAGAATACGCGAAAAGAAATGAGTGAATGCGAATGGAAAAAGTGGAAAAGTATATTGAATCAACATTTCATACGAATGAAGCTTTTTTAGAAGAAATTAAAGCATCCATTATTGAACGAGGGGTGCCATCGATCTCGGTTTCTCCGAATGCAGGAAAACTCCTTACCATGCTAGTAGCTATTTCAGGTGCAAAGGAGATCCTTGAAATCGGTGCACTAGGTGGCTTTAGTGGAACTTGTTTGGCAAGAGGTTTGAGTGAACAAGGGCATCTAACATCACTTGAGCTAAAAGAAGAATACGGCAAGCTTGCACAAGAAAATCTAACAAAGGCTGGCCTAGGTGAGAAGGTTACATATATGATTGGCGAAGCATTAGCGAGCTTAGAAACGCTTGCGACCGAACAGAAAAAGTTTGATTTTTTTTTATCGATGCAGACAAGGATAACTATGAAAATTACCTCGAAAACTGCATAAAACTAGCTACACCAGGTGCTTTAATAGTAACTGACAACGTACTTGCAGGCGGCAGTGTAGCTGACGAGACGATTAAGCCTAGAAGATATACCGAATCAATGAAGCGATTCAACGAAATCGTAGCCAATCATCCTCAATTGGAATCACTTCTAATTCCAATTAGTGACGGAATGACGGTTTCTAGAGTGAAGGGATAACTAAAGGAAGAGCTCGTTTTACTTGATCAAGTAATGAGTGCTTATTCAAGTAACAGGTGCTTGAACGAAAGAGCTGGGGTTGCCATAACGAAAATGGCAGCAGCTCTTTTTTTGTTCTTGTTCTATTGGGGCGTTGCTGCTTCCAATATCCAATTGCATTAATAAAAGTTCATCTCCTTATGGTTGCACCGATATATTTGTAATTGCGCCGATAAAATGAAAGTTACGCCGATATATTGAATTCAGTCCTACTTAATTCTGTGATGCTAGCGGACTGTGAAGCCGCTATTTACTAGTTTTTGAGTTCGATACAGCTAATTTTTAGAAAATAAGGTCCTCTGATGGTTTTACATTACCGTAGAACCTTTATTGCTTCTGCAACTTTCCGAGCAAAATTTAATGGTGGTTCAACAGATTGAAAGTGAATATAAAGAATGTTGGGTTCGGTGAACAGCCAATGATTATGAAGGGCGCTAATAGTTATACCGTTTCTGACTAAAATATTTGTAAATGCTGGGATTTCCTCTTCAAGTATGACGGTTTCACCAAGATTAAGTGCATTCCCTTCGTAATCTAAGGATTCAAAAGATATTTCTGCATGAAGTTCACTACGACTGGGGCGACCTTGAATTGTGACATTTAGATTACGCTCAATTTCTACAGAACAAACTCCATTATTAATTTTTGGCTTTTCATTTAGAATTTGACCAAATTGTTGGCAAAGTGCACTGATATTATGCATAAGAAAACCCCTTTATTATTGATTTATTTAACTTATGATTTAGACAAAAGTTTAGTAACTTGTATTGCATTTATTTGCAAAGTTTTATATTTTTCTTCGTAATTATGCTATAAACTTTGAATTGGTTTAAGAAATAGGAAAAGCACTGGGGAAGTAAATGTAAATAGAATAGCAATTGGCATAATAGTCATAAGCAGATACTAATTCGCTTTAATAGGAGGAAGACGTGAAGAAAACCATTGTAATTTTGTTAATATCCATTTATAGCCTCGTGTTGATAGGTTGTAATTTTAATGAGGAAGACAAAGCAAAAAGTATTACTAAGAAATATTATAATGCTCTAATGGATGAAAATTATGACAAGGCGTTTGAACAACTGTATTTGTATGATTATACAAAGGAAAAACATCCTACAGATGGAACTACGTTGACCAAAAAAGAGGCGAAAGCGTTTTATATGCAAAAGATTAAATATCTAGTGGAACAAGATTATAAAGTAAAGGACTTCGAAATTGAAAATATTAGATATGAAGATGGACATACTTTTTTCCTCGAAATTTCATTTAATGTTGAGCAAGATGGAGAAAGTATCGAACGGGCGGAAACAGTTGATGTTTGGAAAGGTAGAGTGTGGATTGTCGAAACAGATGACCCCTATACTACATATCGTGATGGGAAAATGAATTTTGCAATTGAAAGATAATAGAAAGAAGCAGGGGGGACGGTTCTCTTGCTTGGTGGAGTGAGCCTATTTGTGAAATTATTGACTCCGAGGGCCGCTATTTACTAGTTTTTGAGATGGTTATGCTAACTTAAGCGAATGAGGTCCTCACAGTCCGCTAAAACCAAAAATCCGTTTTCAATTTCCGAGTAGCTTTTAAACCGGGGGTATTGCGAAGTTAAAATAATATTTAAGAAATCTTAAGATTTTTCGCTGCTTGTTCTTTAGGTTTGAATTTTAAAATTGAACTATCAATTCAAACCAATGGAGTGGTGAAGATGAAACGTTTTTCCTTCTTATTTCAATATATAGTTAATCCGAAAACAGTTGGTGCCATTCTCCCAAGTTCACGGTTCCTCGGGGATAAAATGGTGGAACAAATCGATTTCAATAAAGCAAAATATATTGTTGAATATGGACCAGGAACAGGGGTATTTACTGAAAAATTACTTAAAAAAAGAAACCCTAAAACAATTATTTTGCTAGTAGAAAATAATCAAGAATTTTATTCCTTATTAAGAGAAAAATTTAGAAGGGAAAAAAATTTACTAATCGTACAGGGATCAGCAGAACATATTGACCTACATCTTAGAAAACATAGTATTCCTTATGCAGACTATGTTATTTCAGGTCTGCCTTTCGCAAGTTTACCAAAACAGGTGTCATATAAAATTCTATTGAATACTTCGA
The DNA here is from genome assembly GCF_019024285.1 of Alkalihalobacterium elongatum. Classification (GTDB taxonomy): domain Bacteria; phylum Bacillota; class Bacilli; order Bacillales; family Bacillaceae_F; genus Alkalihalobacterium; species Alkalihalobacterium elongatum. The sequence continues at coordinate 7,419 of NZ_WMKZ01000035.1, read as the reverse complement.
AAATATTAGATAAGGAAGGACAATTCATTACTTTCCAATACACTAAATTTAAAAAGGCATTCATTGAACAATTTTTTGGCAAAATAGATGTAAAGAGAGAACTAAGGAATTTTCCACCTGCTTTTGTGTTTAATTGTTCGATGCTAGAAAAAAATGTGGAGGAAATCTATGGAGTCCAAAATTCTTATTGTTGACGATGATAAAGAGATTAGAAAGCTTATTTCAGTTTATTTAGAAAATGAAGGAATGCAAACCAAACAAGCGGAAAGTGCTATAGTTGCTTTGAAATTATTAGAGAATATAGATTTTGACCTCATTATTTTAGATATTATGATGCCCGAAATGGATGGTATTGAAGCTTGTATGCAAATCAGGCAAGAAAGAAACATGCCTATCATTATGCTCTCTGCAAAGTCTGAAGATATCGATAAAATACAAGGTCTTGCATCAGGGGCTGATGATTATTTATCGAAGCCATTTAACCCATTAGAGTTAATCGCTAGAGTGAAATCTCAATTAAGAAGATATAAAAAATATAATAACGATAAAGACAATAATCAGACATTAATCGAAATTGGAGATTTAAAAGTCAATACAGACACACGCCAAGTATCGGTAAGGGGGAAGGATGTTAGGCTAACTCCAAAGGAATTCGATATTCTGGAGCTTCTTGCCCGTAACAAAGGGATTGTCATGAGCATAGGGAAAATTTATGAAGCCGTTTGGAAGGAAGACTTTTTTAAGTCAGATAATACCGTGATGGTTCACATTACAAAAATTCGAGATAAATTAGAAGAAGATCCGAAGCATCCCATTTATATTAAGACAGTTTGGGGAGTAGGCTATAAAATATGAGGATGAATAGGCTTAGAAACAAACTAATTTTAAAGCTTCTAGGTGCGATTGCTGTTAGTTTTTTTGTTTCATATATTGTGTTGGTCTTAAATGCTCTGCTCTTTAGACATCTTTATAACATAGGTTATTTTAATGAGCAAAGTGTACTACATTTTAATTTGATGAACCTTATTATTTTTACAACTGGAATATTAGCATTTATTGCTCCATTCTTATTAATGGTTCGAAAAAAAATAGCATACCTGAAGCTAATCACAGAGAGTGTGAACCACATAGCAAATGGGAGGTTGGGTCTAACTATAAAACTTGAAGGAAAAGACGAATTGACTCAACTTGCCGAGAATATTAACTATATGTCCAAAGAGCTGGAGAATAAATTTGAGCATGAAAGACGCTTGGAAGCGGCTAAAAATGAACTTATAACCAATGTCTCCCATGATTTACGAACACCTTTAACTTCCATCATTGGATATTTGGACTTGTTAAAAAAAGGACAGTATGAAGGCAGAAAACAGCTTGATGAATATGTTGAGACCACTCATGCCAAATCGTTGCGATTGAAACTGTTAATTGATGAACTGTTTGAATATACCCGTTTGTCCGACCCTGATCTAAAGTTAAACTTAGTGGAAGTTGATTTAGCTGCTCTATTGGAGCAAATAGTTGGAGAATACATCCCCATTTTTGAAAGGGAGCAATTAAGTGTAAAAAAGAACATATCAGAAGAATACATACCTGTTTTTTTGGATGTAGAAAAAATTGTTCGTGTTTATGAAAATCTTTTTATGAATGCCATAAAATATAGTTTGAAACCGTCCGATATCATTATTAGTCTGGAAACAAAAGAAAGCCAGGCAGTTTTTAAAGTTTCCAATAGAGTAGAAAAACCCCCAGTAGAAGATGTAAACAAATTGTTTGGACGGTTTTTCACAGGAGACAAGGCAAGAAGTGAAAACCGAGGTACAGGACTTGGACTTGCCATTTCCAAAAGAATTGTTGAACTTCATAAAGGAGTTGTATATGTTGAGTACAAGGAAGGATGGATGACTTTCACTGTTAAACATCCTATACGTTGTAATGGCTTATGAGGAAAGGTTTCTCATACGCTTTTTTGAAGCAGGGGAACTGTTCTCTTGCTTTTTGAGTGAGTATCCTCATGAAATTAGGGAACTGAGAGGCCGCTATTTCATCAAAATTACTGGGTTATATTGAGTTTAGGACACTCTGAGGTCCACAAAAAATGAAAACCGAACTTCGCTTGACCACTTATTACAATTCTATGAAGCAACCAGGGCATTTTCTGGGAGATTATTAGGAAAAATGCTTTTTAGAACTGGAGTTGCAAAAATGCAGCTCCTTTTATTTTTTTGTGCAAAAAAGGCATTTTCTTCAATAAACTGAAACGCATACCGAAGTACAAACGTAACTTTAATGAGGGCAAAGTAAGAGATACCTTATCTGAAAAGGGGATTTATTCATGAAACGTTTAAACAGTGCTCTGCTCCTATTACTATCCGTCCTACTCTTATTCGGTTGTCAATCAGACAATTCTGGTTCAGATGCTTTGCAACCACCGTTTGATGCTGTTCCAAACGATTTTGAGTTTAGAGTGTTTGAATTACCAGATGGTTGGGATGTTGTCATTCTTTCAATGCATTTTCCAACGGAATCGATTGCTTCGGGTATGGTTGAATTAGCTGAACAACCGAATGAAATTAGAATGGTGTTTGGAGAAAAAAGTAGCAAAAATGAGTATAACGTAACTGAAATCAACAAAAATGAACAAGAAAGAAATGCGAATTTTAGAACGCTCTATGCTCACTCGGAAGATATAAGATATGGTGAGATGTCCATCATGAAAATTCAAGAACCTGTTGAGGATGAAAAAAATGCGTTGGAAAACACGGTTTTCCATTCATTCGATGAAATGCCTCATATCGATGTTGACGGAAAAAAAGTCTATTACTATATTTGGGATGGTAGAGAGACTCCGATGTTCTATTTGTGGTTTTCCGATGATAAAAAATACCGTTATAGCTTTGGACATTATGAGAATGAAACACTCACCGTAGACGAGACCATCCCTTTTTTGGAAAAACTAATTAGTGAAAATAAATAATTTTCTATTAACAGAAAGAAGGAATTGATATGGAACTCCTATTTTTGATTTTGATTTTCGCTGGGATTTATGGAATTTATGATGCATTAAGAAAACTTAACAATAATGTCCTCGAACAAACAGAGGAGCTTAAAAAAATACGGGAAGAATTGAAAGAGAGTAGAAGCAAGTAGGTTTTATTATGGAACAACAGTTTAAACTGCGAACCTTATTAAAGGAGAAAGAAGAATTTTAGCATTAATACAGGAGTGATAATCCATGCAAGTTCAAGACATAACCGATCATTTTAAAGAAATGGAAAATAAGGAAAAAGCAAAAGGTATGTCTGCCTATATGAAAAATCATTTTGAATTCTTTGGAATTCAAACCCCAGAAAGAAGAAAGATTACTGCCAAATTATTCAAAGAGTGGCAAGTAGGTAAGAAACCTATCGACTGGAAACTAATCTTTGATCTTTGGGAGCAGTCCGAGAGAGAGTACCAATACGTTGCCGTTGATTATTTAAAGAAATCCCAGAAACACTTATCTTCTAGTGACTTAACACAGGTGAAGGAACTAATAACTTCAAAGTCATGGTGGGATACAGTCGATTTAATTGCAAGTAATGTGGTTGGGTATATTCTTATGAAATTTCCTGAACAAGCGAAAGTAATGGACGAGTGGATTGAAGATGATAACATGTGGGTAAAAAGGACAGCCATCTTGCATCAACTTTCCTTTAAGGAAAATACGGATGAAGAACGCTTGTTTTATTATTGCGAAAAGCATGCGAGTGAGACGGAGTTTTTTATCGCAAAAGCTATTGGTTGGGCATTAAGACAATATGGAAAAAGCAATCCACAATCCGTCATTACTTTTGTTGAAAAAACGCCGCTGCAAAACCTTAGCAAACGTGAAGCACTTAAACATTTGTGTTAAGGAAGCAGGGGTACGGCCTGCTTCTTAGAATGAACATGGAGAAGCACAGGGACGGTTGGGACGGTTCCCGTGCTGCGTTAGTTGAGGGGGTAATGTTATTGATATTAAACAGCAAAAAATGGTTTGTTTTAGTAGTAATGTCTGTTGTTGCTCTAGTGATTAGTTATTTCTTCTTCTATGAAAATTCTCAAATGTCCAAGAGTATTGGTATGGGAGGTATGATCGTAGAAGAAAAACACCACTATATTGAGCCAGGGCAATATTTTGAAATGTGGATTATTGGATATAACGCGTATGAAAAGGAAGAGAATCGTGAGCGTTTTAAAATATTCATCGAGGAATCAATGGTCTATAACTTAATTGAAGAGGGCGAAGAGTACATGGTTTCCGCTAGATCATTTAGAGAAGATGACGATTTTGGTCATGTCTATAAGTTGGAGCAAATAAGTAACCAAGAGGAGTATCAGTTGGCTGGTAAGGGACGTATTAAGTAAATGGGAATTAGTTTATTGATTACTGGTATTTATATATTGTGGTTATCTTACTGGGATTAGGTATAGTCATATTTTGGGTTATTAAAAAGTAACAATTAAGAGATAAATTTAATTGTTAGGGGGATTAGAGATGAAAAATCTATTTATTACTTCAATATTTATAATGATTATGATACTTGGTGGATGCTCGAATGAAGAAGTGACTAACTATGAGTACACGTTTATAGGTGAAGGTGAGTTTTGGGAGGCTGAATATATTTATAAAGGGGCGGAAATATGGGGTGAAGAAGAAGGAGTAACCACATATTCTAATGAAGCCAATGAAGATTTTAGAATAACTTACAAGGGTTCACCTGAAGATATCCAAACAATAGAAAATCTAGAGTTTTCTTATGATGCAAGAGCTAGTGGAGGCAGTAGGAGTAGGGAGTTTGATGAACCTCCTAATGATATTACGTTTTCAACGAGTGGTCGTAGCACTGGTGCAAAAGTACAAGAAGATGAGGTTATTAAAGTTAATGTAAAATGGGATGATTTTGAAGATTCATTTGAATTGATCAATAAAGAGAAATGATTAAATAAATCTTATTTCATTAACAAGAGCGGAAGCAGAACAGGGCTGCCGCATCTTCAACTATTGTGGGATAAGAATAAGAAACGGTTGGAGGAGTTATGAAAAAAGGAATAGCTTTGTTCTTTATAGGATTAGTAATGTATGGCCAGAGCTGAATAAATGCTCCTATTTTTTATAGAAACAATGAGAACAGGGAAAAGAAGTTACTATTTGAAGTAACTTCTTTTTGGGATAGCGAGAATGTTTATGGAAAAAAAGTAATTCAAGCACTTAATTGCATTAAGCGTTAAAGGCCCGAATGATAATGAAGCAGGTTAATAAAATAGTAGTTTTTATCAAAGGTAAATTTCAATTTTATTTGAAGGGAGGAGAATAGAATGAAAACTAAACTATTATTAGTGATTGTAATATCGTGTATTTTAGGTTCTGCGATGGTAAGTAGTATGGAATCGCTTAGTTATACATTTAAATCCATATTCTACGGTACTTCAATGACAGTTTTATTTATAATCGCATTGTCAGGTTTATATAAGTATTTGAGAAGAGGGAAAAAGGCATTATAGAGTTCGTTCTTCAAGTAACGAAGTAGGATACTTTGATAAACTAAAATATGGTAATGTTGAATTAGATGGGTTATTGCTATTAATGTTAAGGAGTTTATGGAATGCGAATAATTCGAGTCATACAAAGATTTTTATGGATGGCTGTTTTGAGAGTGTGGGTATTTTTTAAAAGAAAAAAGAATGTAGGATATACTTTATTTGTTCCCACAGGAGTACGTCACCAATATCCAGAGGTTAACTTAAAGGAACAAAAGGTAATCGGTACTGTTATTTATAAAAATAGGATTTATATGAAGGTGTTCATAGATTTAAAAGAGGATACTGTTAATGTAGAGGGTAGTGTTGACGAGTTGGGCGATTTAAGTATGGCTAAAGAGACTTATATAGATATGTTTAAAAGGGAAGCAAAATTTTTTGTTGAAAATAAAATATCCAACCCTGAAAAATATTATGAAGAAAAATAGAGAATAGCTAATTCTTCTTAACCTAATGGAAGCTTTAAAGGGTAAGGATATTGTATTGATTGATATTGGGGCAGGACTTTTTGGATTAATTTTGATTTTATTAGCTATATTTGTTTATTAATTAGTATCAACTATACCAGTTCTTAAAATCACAGTTCTTAGAAAAATTTATGAGGAGTTATCTTCTGGTTTACAAAGTATAGTCGAGTAAGAAGATAAAAGGGTGGCTGCAACAGTTTATTGCAGCCACCCTTTTTCAATCTGGAAAGCTTAATATATTTATTAGCAGGATTTAGCTGGTGTTTTTACTTTTTCCCAACTAGAGTAGCCCCCGCGTAAATGAATTACATTCATAATACCATTTGCTTGTAATATGCTTGTTGCAATGGCTGCTCTAGCCCCTGCTTGACATGTTGCGACTACAGGCTTGTCCGTTGGTATTTCGTTAATTCGTCCCTTTAACGTTCCTAACATGATATGGTGAGATCCAGGAATAGCTCCTTGTTTGTATTCACTTTCATTACGAACGTCTACCACATAGACTTCATTTTTTTCAATTTTAGATTGTAAATCATCTGCTGAAATTTGATCGTATTTCTGAAGTTGAAGGCCTTCTTGTTCAAGCCTCTCGATGATCGTAGTATTCATATAACCTTTCAATGTATCAATACCGATAGAGTGGAGGTCTTCGATCACATTTTTGATTTGTCCTTCTTCAGCGATAACATAGAACGGTTTGTCATATTCGAGAAACCAGCCAGCCCAATTTGTAAAAGAATTTGTATAAGGGATATTAATGGTTCCTTGAATGTGTCCTCTTGAAAATTCATGGAACGACCGAACATCAATGACCGTAGTATTATTGTTTATCCAGTTTTCTATCATTTCTTTTGTAGGTGATAATCGTTTTACAGCTTGTAAGTCACTTAGAAGTTTAATACCTACTTTGTTGACTCGTTTCATTTCAGCGAAATATACAGGAGGTTCGGGTTGATCAGAGAGTAATTCTTTTACAAACTCGTCCTCATTTTTATGTTTAAATGCCCAGTTGGCCATTTTTTCATAGCCGACTGTACTAGAAGGAACTGCACCAAGAGCTTTTCCGCAAGCGCTCCCAGCACCATGAGCAGGCCAAACTTGAACGTGATCTGGTAATTCTGCAAAGCGTTTTAAAGATTGGAACATTTGCTTTGCACCTTTATCTGCAGTATCTTTGATCCCTGCTGCTTTTTCAAGCAAGTCTGGTCTCCCAATATCACCCACAAAGACAAAGTCTCCTGTAAAAATACCAATAGGCGAAGACGCGCCCCCATCAAACACTAAAAAAGAAATATGTTCTGGTGTATGGCCAGGTGTAAACTGGTCCCCATGTCAAGGACACTATAAAAAAAGAGACTATGCAACTAGAAGGTGATCCCTATATTGAATAGGG
>NZ_WMKZ01000034.1 GCF_019024285.1 Alkalihalobacterium elongatum | reverse complement strand
CATTAGCTCAGTTGGTAGAGCATCTGACTTTTAATCAGAGGGTCGAAGGTTCGAGTCCTTCATGGCTCACCATTTTTATTAGCGGAAGTAGTTCAGTGGTAGAACATCACCTTGCCAAGGTGAGGGTCGCGGGTTCGAGTCCCGTCTTCCGCTCCAAAAGGTGTAAATATCTACACGTACTTGATTGATATTATGAGTTGTGTTATAATAATAAAATAAACAAGTGATTATGCGGGTGTAGTTTAATGGTAAAACCTCAGCCTTCCAAGCTGATGTCGTGAGTTCGATTCTCATCACCCGCTCCATAACTTTATAAGGGGCCTTAGCTCAGCTGGGAGAGCGCCTGCCTTGCACGCAGGAGGTCAGCGGTTCGATCCCGCTAGGCTCCACCAAAATTAATCGTAACCTTAGATGACATATCTAAGGATTTTTTATTTGTGTAAAAGTTGAAACTATTATTCTATCTTTCCTTTCATTACCATTTTAAAATGGTAAAATAGAAGTAGATATTGAGAAAAAAATTCATAAAAACGTGAAACTTTTTCTTGAGTGGTTCGTATATAAACTAACCGCAATTTAAGCGGAGGTAATAAATAATGGATAGAATAGTACAGCAGTTAATAAAAGAAGTAAAAAAAGGCGATCAACAAGCGTTTGGAGAAATTGTAGAATTGTTTAAGGATAAAGTATATCAGCTATCATACCGTATGGTCGGTAATGTACATGAGGCACAGGATATTGCACAAGAGGCTTTTTTACGTGCTTATACTAACATTGATAGCTATGACACTTCTCGCAAATTTTCTACGTGGCTCTTTAGAATTACTACAAACCTTTCTATTGATCGTTTAAGAAAGAAAAAACCAGACTATTTTTTAAGTGATCCGATCTCTGGTAGTGAAGGTTTGACGGTTCAGTCTCAAATTGCAGCCGATCAAGATTTACCAGAAGAGCAGGTAGTAATAATTGAAATGCAAGAATGGATTCAGGATGAAATAAATCAACTTCCTCCGAAGTATCGTTCGGCGATCATACTCAAATACATTGAAGATCTTTCCCTAAAAGAAATTAGTGATATTTTAGATTTACCTGTATCGACGGTAAAAACAAGAATACATAGAGGGAGAGAAGCTTTAAGAAAGAGAATGCGAAATAAATAAAGGGGGATTTAATATGGCTTGTGAGCCAAAGTATGTATCCTTAATGCATAAATACTTTGATGGTGAAGCTTGTGAAAAAGAACGAGCAGATCTCTATGAACATATAAAACAATGTGAAGCTTGTAATGAACATCATAAAGAATTAAAGCGTACGATTGCATTTGTTCAAAGTGCTTCTCATATTTCTGCACCGAAAGATTTTACAGCTAATGTGTTAAAGCAATTACCAGAGTATAAAAAGACGACATCGCGTACATGGAAAAGGTGGATGAGACGCCATCCTTTTTTAGTAGCTGCTGCTTTATTTTTAATATTTATGTCATCTAGCGTTGTATCTCTTTGGAACCATCAAGAAGGGCAACTAATGGTTTCTGGTGCTGGGAATATCCAGATTGATAAGGAAACGGGAACAGTTGTTGTCCCAGAAGGTGAAGTAGTTGAAGGCGATCTAACGATACGCAATGGAAAACTTGAAGTAGCTGGAGAGATCAAAGGAAGTGTACTGCTAATTAATAGTGAGCAGTATTTGGCATCTGCTGGATCTGTAAGCGGTGAAATAAAAGAAATTAACCAGGTATTGGACTGGACTTGGTATCATATAAAGGAGTTTTTGTTAGAAGTGATCAATGTATTTGATCGGGAAAACAAATAAATAAAGATTTCATTATGTTTTATAGTTTGAACATAAAAGCAAAAATATTGAGGTATTTCTTTATGTTATAATGAAAAGGCTACTTAATATAATTTACAGTTATGTTTTATTAATATATGGAGGATACAAGCATGTTTCCTGACGGTGAAATTCAATTTCTTAGACATTTAGGAAGTATAGTTGATATATTACTGGTCACCTATGTCATATATAAGTTAATTATGGTTATTCGGGGTACGAGAGCCGTCCAATTACTAAAGGGAATTACAGTTATATTAGCTGTCTGGTTCTTAAGTAATATTTTAGGTTTACGTACACTTCATTGGCTTATGACACAAACGGTGACATATGGTTTACTAGCAATCATTATTATTTTCCAGCCTGAGCTTAGAAGAGCGTTAGAACAATTAGGTAGAGGGCGGTTTTTCTCGAGAACAAATGCACCACAAGAGGAATTAGCCACAAAATCGATTGAAGCTATCTTAAAAGCATCGAGTTATATGGCTAAGCGGAGAATTGGTGCTCTTATCTCTATAGAGAGAGAAACGGGAATGAATGATTATGTTGAAACAGGGATTGGTATGAATGCGAAATTAACATCAGAATTATTAATTAATGTATTCATACCGAACACTCCTTTACATGATGGAGCAGTCATCATTAAGGAAAATTCGATATTAGCTGCTGGGTGTTACCTTCCGCTTTCGGAAAATCCATTTATCTCAAAGGAATTAGGTACACGACATCGTGCAGCGCTTGGTATTAGTGAGGTTACTGATAGTATCACGATTGTTGTTTCAGAAGAAACCGGGAATGTGTCTCTTACAAAGAATGGAGAACTTCACCGCGATTTGAATGAAGAACAATTACGGCATCTTTTAGAAAAAGAACTAATTACTGAAGCATCAACTACATCCTCTCGTTGGCAATGGGGAGGTAAGAAAAATGGATAAGTTTATTAATAGTCCTTGGTTTGTAAAAATTATTTCATTTTTCATTGCTTTAATGCTTTTTATGATGGTGAACTATGATAACTTACATAATCAACCCCCAGGCGTACTGCCTCCAGTAAGCCCTGGTACTTATACATTAGAGGAAGTTGATGTTACAGCGACCTATGATGAAGAACGATTTGCAGTGACCGAAATGACAGAGAGTGTCCAAGTGAACTTGAAGGGTCCTCAAAGCTCAATAACACTCTTTCAATTCACACGCCCATCTTATGAGGTATATGTTGATTTAACGGACCGAGAAGCTGGTGTGCATCACGTAAGTATTGAACATCGAGGGTTCCCTAATGATGTTACGGTTTCAATTGTGCCGCAATTTGTGCGTGTTGTTCTGCAAGAAAAGAAAACAGTTTCTTTACCAGTAGAAGTGGAACTAGTTAATTCAAATGAAATCGAAGAAGGGTATTCCATTGGTACACCAATTGTTACCCCAGTAAATGTTGAAGTTACGGCTGCAGAAGAATTTATTGACCAAGTAGCAATAGCAAAGGTTTATGTAGATGTAAAAGGTGCGGATAGGACACTAGAAAAAAGTGCACCTGTGAAGCTTTACGATCATTTTGGTAATGAGCTGCACCTAGATACGGACCCTTCTGTAGTGGATGTACGTATTCCGGTTACAAGTCCATTCAAAGAGGTTCCCGTGAAAGTAACTAAAGAAGGCGAACTCCCTGAAGGGTTAAGTATTAATTCGTTGACGGTCGAACCAAAAGTAGTTACAATTTTTGGTCCACAAGATGTTTTAAACAATATATCCTTGATTGAAGGAATTGTATTAGATCTAAGTCAAATTACACAAAGTCAAACGGTACAGTTAAACGTAACAAAGCCCCGTGGAGTGGAAAAGGTAGATCCAGAGGTTATCAATGTAACTGTTGAGTTAAGTGTAGAAGAGACCTTAACCATTGAAGATATACCAGTTGAAATTACTGGGTTACCTGAAGGATATGCAGCTGAATTTTTAATCCCTGAGGATCAAGCTACTGATATTATACTCAGAGGTTCACGAGCACTTTTAGATAAAGTGAGTAGGGGAGATATTCAAGCATTTGTAGATATAAACCAACTTTCTCCAGGAGAACATGAAGTTGATATACAAGTAGTTGGCCCACAAAACTTATTATTTGTAACTGAATTTGAAAAAGCGTTAATTATAGTAGAAGAAATTGAAGAAGAAGATCAATAAGGGATTTATTAAGGAGAGATAATTCATGGGTAAATATTTTGGAACTGATGGAGTACGTGGTGTAGCTAATTCCGAGCTAACCCCAGAACTTGCATTTAAATTAGGCCGTGCTGGTGGATATATTCTGACTAAAAATACACAAAAGCCTAAAGTATTAATTGGACGTGACACTCGTATCTCTGGTGAGATGCTTGAAGGAGCACTCGTTGCTGGGTTGCTTTCAATTGGGGCAGAAGTGATGAGGCTCGGGGTTATTTCTACTCCAGGTGTTGCTTTTCTTACAAAAGCATTGAGTGCACAGGCTGGAATTATGATTTCAGCTTCTCATAACCCCGTTGCAGACAATGGAATTAAATTTTTTGGGCCAGATGGATTTAAATTATTAGATGTTCAAGAAAAAGAAATAGAAACTCTTTTAGATGAAGAAGATACATTACCTCGACCAGTCGGTTCGGATTTAGGTCAGGTGAATGACTACTTTGAAGGTGGCCAAAAATATTTGCAGTTTTTAAAACAAACTGTACAGGAAGACTTTTCTGGCTTAAGTATTGCGCTTGATTGTGCTCATGGTGCAGCATCTTCATTAGCTCCACATCTATTTGCCGACTTAGAGGCAGATATCTTTACAATGGGCACTTCACCTAACGGAATTAATATTAATGATGGAGTCGGGTCTACACATCCAGAAGCACTTGCGTCTTTAGTTGTAGATAAAGGAGCACATATTGGGCTTGCATTTGATGGGGATGCCGATCGTTTAATTGCAGTTGATGAAAAAGGAAATGTTGTTGATGGCGATCAAATTATGTATATATGTGCTAAATATATGAAAGAACAAGGTTGGTTAAAGCATAATACAGTTGTCTCAACAGTAATGAGTAATCTAGGGTTCTATAAGGGAATAGAAGAAATTGGTGTTGAAGCGAAGCAAACAGGTGTTGGTGATCGTTATGTTATGGAAGAAATGAGAAAGGGCGGTTATAACCTTGGTGGTGAACAATCAGGACACATTATTTTCCTTGATCATATTACAACAGGCGACGGGATGCTGTCAGCGCTACAGCTAGTCAATATCATTAAGGCAACTGGAAAACCACTGTCACAGCTAGCAGGTGAGATGAAAAAATTCCCTCAAGTTCTCGTAAATATTCGCGTGACGGATAAAAACGCCGTCGAGGAAAATGAAAAAGTGGCAGAAGTGATTGCGAAAGTAGAAGCAGAAATGGCCGGTAATGGCCGAGTGCTTGTACGCCCATCGGGAACAGAACCTTTAGTTCGTGTTATGGTAGAAGCTAAAACAGAAGAACTTTGTGAACAGTTTGTGAATGAAATCGCAGATGTTGTGCGAGAGCAAATGGGATTAGTAGAATAGGAAAAAGCGGCACAAGACGTGCCGCTTTTGCATATTTTTTACTATATGACTCATTTTTTATTATTAGTAAAAGTGGTAAATGATTGTAATCAATTGACATTTTTATAATTTAATTAGGAAATCGATTGACCACTTTTGACGTCATATTGTATGATTATCTTTGACTTTGAAAAAAGAGAGGAGGTCAGACAACTTTATTAATTTTTGAAGCGCCTGAACTATTCTAGGGAAATGAATAGTTGACGAGGAAGGGGTTTATCGAAGATCGGCGGATGCCCCTCGGTTGAACATCACAACCGAAAGTTTTTGTAAAAAGCAGAGAGGTGACTTTCTGTACAAAATCAAAAGCATTGGTGTCATTAAGGAATTTAGATGAGTGGGGGCAAGATTATGCCCTAAGGATAAGTAAATCAACATGGGTGTTCCTTGCCTCCAGATTAGGAGGAAATGAACCATGTGTGGAATTGTTGGATATATCGGAACGGAAGATGCTAAAGAAATCCTATTAAGAGGTTTAGAAAAACTAGAGTATCGTGGATATGACTCTGCAGGAATTGCGATTGTAAATGAAGAGGGTGTGCACCTTTTTAAAGAAAAGGGACGGATTGCAACCCTACGTGAAGTGGTAGATGAGAATGTTAATGGAACGGTTGGAATCGGTCATACACGTTGGGCAACACACGGTGAACCGAGTAAAATCAATGCTCATCCTCATCAAAGTACTTCACATCGTTTTACGATTGTGCATAACGGAGTCATTGAAAATTATGCACAACTTAAGCGTGACTTCTTACAAGACGTTACATTCGAAAGTGACACAGATACTGAAGTTATTGTTCAACTAGTTGAAAAATCTCTTAACGAGGGCCAAACGGTAGAAAAAGCCTTCCGTCAAACATTATCATTACTAAAAGGGTCGTATGCGGCAGCATTAATTGATGAGAAAGATCCAGAGAAGATCTATGTCGGAAAAAATAAAAGTCCTCTTTTAGTTGGTATCGGTGAAGATGTGAATGTTGTTGCTAGTGATGCAATGGCGATGTTACAAGTCACAGACACATTTGTTGAATTAATGGATCAAGAGATTGTTATTGTAACTCGTGACAACATCGAAATTAAAAACTTAGCTGGAGTAACAATTTCTAGAGACCCTTTTAAAGCGGAGTTGGATGCAAGTGACATTGAAAAAGGTACGTATCCGCACTTCATGTTAAAAGAAATTGATGAGCAACCAGTTGTTATTCGTAACATCATATCTAAATATAAAGATAGTGAAGATAAGATCCAATTAGATAATAATATTCGAGAAGCGATGAAAGAAGCAGATCGTATTTATATTATTGCAGCAGGAACAAGTTATCATGCAGGTCTAGTAGGTAAGCAACTGATTGAGCGACTTGCAAATAAACCTGTAGAAGTTCACATTGCAAGTGAGTTTTTATATAACATGCCGATTTTATCGGAAAACCCACTCTTTATTTTTATATCACAAAGTGGTGAGACAGCAGATAGTCGTGGCGTTTTAGTCAATGTGAAAAAGCTTGGCTATCGTGCACTAACAATCACGAATGTTCCTGGCTCAACCTTATCACGTGAAGCTAATTATACGCTTCATACGTATGCAGGACCAGAAATTGCGGTAGCTTCAACAAAAGCTTATACAGCACAGATGGCTGTTCTTGCTATTTTAGCTGTAGACACTGCTAAAGCTCAAGGAATTGATATTGACTTTGATCCAATTTACGAGCTAAGTCTTGTTGCTACTTCTATTGAAGCTTTATGTGACCAAAAAGAAACACTTGAAAAATTAGCTCGTGATTTCCTATCAACGACTCGTAATTGTTTCTTTATTGGTCGTGGGCTTGATTATTTTGTCGGTCTAGAAGGAGCTCTAAAGTTAAAAGAGATTTCTTATATCCAGGCGGAAGGTTTTGCAGGTGGAGAACTAAAGCATGGTACGATTGCTTTAATAGAAGATGGGACACCTGTGATTGCGTTAGCAACACAAGACCATGTAAACTTAAGTATTCGCGGAAATGTGAAAGAAGTTGCAGCTCGTGGTGCAAACCCTTGTATTATTAGTATGGAAGGTTTAGAGGATGTAGATGATGCATTTGTTATTCCAAATGTTCATGAATACCTTGCTCCACTAGTGAGTGTAATCCCATTACAGCTTATTTCCTACTACGCAGCTTTACATCGCGGTTGTGACGTTGATAAACCACGTAACCTAGCAAAATCTGTAACTGTTGAATAATACGACATACTTGTAGGGTATGGATGATACAAGAAGAAAAGAAGTCTAAAAAGACGAGGCCAAAACGGTCTCGTTTTTTTAAAAGCATAAATCTATATTAGGGAATAAATTACCATGTTTAAAATCACAACTCTAGAAAACAATATAATTAAATCTTATTAAGGAGTTGATTTCTAGTGGCAAACAACAATTCTTCAAACCAACTAGTAGCACCAAATGCACAGCAAGCAATTGATCAAATGAAAATGGAAATTGCACAAGAATTCGGTGTACAACTCGGAGCAGACGCTACTTCCCGCTCAAACGGTTCTGTAGGTGGGGAAATTACGAAACGTTTAGTACAGATGGCTGAGCAACAACTTAGCGGTTATCAAAGATAATAGTATTTGAGGAAGAGTATATACTCTTCCTCTTATTTTTTTATTGCGCTATTTAGTTTTCTTTAATAAGTATTTAGTAGTGGTGAAGTGGAGTCCTTCATGAAATGAAATAAAACTAAGAGCGTCTGAAACATTATCAAAACTGGTTCCAAATAAAACAAATGGTTTAGCAAAAGTAGCATTACCATGCTCGCTACTTAACTTCTGAACGGCTTCTATTTGCTTTTGAGACATTTCAACTATTTCAGCAACAGATGGTGCTTCCTCTGTCCATTCTGACGGCTTTGTCCCCATATCAAACAATTTTTTATATAGACTAGGTAAAACAGGTTCATAATGTTCAGAGTGTCTTAACACACTTTCCGCGATTACTAGAACATGTCCAGCATTCCAGCGAATTGAATTATTAAACCCTTCTGGTATTGCGTCTAATTGATGTTCTTTTGCAGCATTAAGAACTTGAATATTGGCGAATCGAGCAAATGTAAATGCAGTTAAAGCCATGTAACCACTCCTCATTTTTTTGATAATTCCGATAATATTGTAATTGATTTTTAGTCAAAAGGGAAATAGTATGCTCAAGGTAAGAGGCAGAAAATAAAATAGTGCTGAATTGATGGTAATTATAGTAAATTATTTATAGGATAGATTTAGTTTGTAATTAAATAATGGTGGAGGCGAAAGACCAATGATCGTAACAACGACACATGTTTTACAAGGAAGAGAAATTGAGTCTTACTACGGTATTGTTAGTGGAGAAGCTATAATGGGCTAATGTTGTACGGGACTTTTTAGCAGGTATAACCGATATTATTGGTGGTCGAAGTGGAGCCTATGAAAGTAAACTTGCTGAAGGGCGTGAGCTAGCCATTAAGGAAATGGTTGAAAGAGCACGTAAGATGGGGGCTGATGCTGTCGTTGGAGTCGATCTTAACTTTGAAACCTTAAGGGATGGTATGATGATGTGTATAGCGAGCGGGACGGCTGTAAAGTTAAAAGTATAGTAAAAAAGTGAATGACTTTTAAAAGGTGTCAAACCTGCTCAGGAACGACACCTATGAGACATTCACTTTATTTAATGGATTGTATATGGTTACTCGTAGTGATCGAATCAATGATCGAGTGTATGAGGTGCTTAGGCGCCATTTCACCACCAGAGAAAAGCTGTATGGCTGATTGGCGTGATAGTAGTTTTTTAGTAATCTTATCTTCACTCCAACCTCTATTGTAAAGAGAGGTCGTTTCAGATATGAGCGTTTGAAGAAATTTTTTCTTTGCTTCAAGTGCTTCGTGCCCATGTCCTACAATGCCTGCATGCCCGCAGAATATTGTATCAAAACGATAGTCTAAAATATGATTAACCGAAGTGAATAATTGTGGTATCGATTCACCTTTCATTCCATATAAAAGCCTCTTACCTAAAAACAGATCACCTGCAAAAAGCCAACCATTTGTTTCATTTACTAAACAAATATGATCGGTAGAGTGTCCTGGTGTTTTAACAATCGAAAACTGATGATTTTCAGTTTCAATCGAGGTTTCAACGATCTCCCCATGAACTGCTGTTAACTTTTTCCCCCAGATTAATCGTCGATAAAAAGGAATAGAAGGAGGGTTCTGGAGTAAATCAGCTGACAGTTTGCAAAGTTTTATTGGTATATTAAGAAGTTTAGATAAAGCGGCCGCATTGCCAGCATGATCTTCATGATGATGTGTAAGAATAATTTGTTTGGGTTGAACGTCTTTTGCAAATTCAAGCACTGCATCCTTTACACACATTGGCCCTGTATCAATTAATAAACCATCCACGTAATAAACATTAAATGTAAAGCTTCGTCCAAATTTCTTGATTGTTCCATGCAGACAAGTTACTTCGTCGTGTGTTGAAATTGTTTTAAAAAGTTTCAAAATGATCACCTAGATTTTCTATGAATGATTATTCAGTTTATATTTTACCACAAATTTGTAAAATCAATTAAGCAGTATTAACTGTTTGTGTAGAATTAGTAAGAATGATACATTTAGGGTGGCGAAACTTTTTTAGGAGGTATTAACATATGCAAGAATATCTAATTGTTCTTAATAAGGAAGAAGATACGATTTCTATTGTTAATTTAAAGACAAATAATATTGAAAAGACAATTGAAACCGCGTACAATCCACACGAAGTAGTTGTAACTCCAGATGGTAAAAAAACGTACGTTACGTGTTCATTAGGAAATAAAATAAATATCATTGACAATGATACATTTGAAATCGTAAAAACACTAGAGCATCCTGACTTCAACTTCCCACATGGCCTTGGAGTAACGAGTGATGGAAAGAAGATTTATATGGCATCAACTTATAGTGAGAAAGTATTTATTATTAATAGTGATACTGATGAAATTGAAAAGGTATTTCCTACATATCAGAAATTATCACATATGATTTCATTTTCTCCAGATGGAAGAACGGTCTATATCCCGAATATTGGTTCTGATAATATGACGGTTATTGATACAGAAAAAGAAGAGATTGTTAACCATTTTCCTGTTGGTAAAGCCCCAGAGGGAGTTGCTGTTCATCCAAATGGTGTGCATTTATATGTAGCTAATCAAGGTGATAATAATTTATACGTTATGAATACAAAGACACTTGAAATTGAGTATAAGCGTCGTGTAGGGAATGTTCCTATTCGTATCGTCTTTTCACCCGATGGAAAATATGCGTTAGTTCCTAACCGAGAGTCTGGTGACTTATCGATCATAGAAACGGCTCACGAACTTAAAGGAAATGTTCGACCGTGGGAAGTAAAACGAATCCGTGTAGGTGTATGGCCTGGAGGTACTGTATTTAATGAAGAGGGTACACTTGCTTTTGTAGCTAACAATAAAACCAATGATATTTCTGTTATTAATATGGAGACATTAAAAGAAGAAGACCGAATTGAAGTTGGCATCCATCCTGATGGAATTGCATACTTGAAAAAATAACTCGTTAACGTTTAACAACATACTTTGACAGATAAAAATATTAAAAGTCAAGTAGCACTATAAATAGAAGATCCTATTGTGTAGAAAAATAAATACATGATAGGATTTTTCTATGGCTGTACAAACTGGAGGTTGTAAAAATGCAACAAATTATAAATTGGGGTATTTTAGGTGATGCTGGTATTGCAAAAAAAGCAATTATTCCTGCTATCCAGAAAGCCCATAATGCAAATATAATGGCTATCGGTAGTCAAAAAAGAGCACCCAAGCAAACGGCAGAAGAATTTAACATCCCGAAAGCTTATGACTCATACGAACAATTGTTATTAGATCCAAACATCGATGCGATCTATATTCCTCTACCGAATTCATTACATAAAAAGTGGGTGATAGAAGCAGCGTTAAACAAAAAACATATACTTTGTGAGAAACCAGCAGCGCTCTCTAGTAATGAAGTAAAAGAGATGTTATCTGTTTGTAATCAAAATAAGGTTAAATTTTTAGAAGCATTTATGTATCAATTTCATCCGCAACACCACAGAGTCAGAGAGATTTTGTTATCAGGTGAAATTGGAGAAGTTAAACAGATGAATTCGACGTTTACCTATTTGCTAGATATAACGGGAAATAACATTCGCCTTAACCAAAACCTTGGTGGTGGCAGCTTATATGATGTTGGTTGTTATTGTATTCATGCAATCCGATCTATCTTGCAGGATGAACCGATTTCTGTCTATTGTAAAGGGAATATAGATGAAGGAAATGAGGTGGATCTTACTGTACAAGGAGTTATGACTTTTCAAAATAAAGTGATGGCAACATTTACAAGTAGTTTTGAACAACATCCAAGTAATACTTATGAAGTAATCGGAACAAAAGGAAAAATAATAGTACCTCATGCCTTTCGTCCAGATAAGCAAGACGGTGTAGGAGAATTAAAAATTATTACTAAAGAAGGCACTCGTTTAGAACATGAAGTAGAAGACCAGTACCGTGCTCAAATTGAATATTTTTCAAAAGCTATTTTAACGGATAAAGAAGAGCTAATAAGTAATGAAAAGCATACTATACAAAATATGCAGGTTATCGATGCTTGCTTTCAGTCACTTATAGAAAATAAGAGTGTCGACATTGTTTAAATAACAAAAAATTAGTTTGTATGTCATGAAAACTTTCATTATACTATTGGGATAAGAGCAAGACAGGAAGGAAGCAATCGAATGAGTAAACAAGAAGTATTACCGAGAAAGACATTTGCAATTATTTCCCACCCAGATGCTGGGAAAACAACATTGACTGAAAAAGTTCTTTTACTCGGTGGTGGAATTAGAAAAGCTGGAACAGTAAAAGGAAAAAAATCAGGTGTATATGCTACATCTGACTGGATGGAGATTGAAAAGCAACGTGGGATCTCTGTCACATCGAGTGTTATGCAGCTCGAATATGAAGGAGTTCAAATAAATATTTTAGATACGCCTGGACACCAAGACTTTAGTGAGGATACGTACCGTACATTAACAGCAGTAGATACGGCAGTCATGGTTATTGATGGTACAAAAGGTATAGAGGCACAGACGTTAAAATTGTTTAAAGTATGTAAGATGCGAGGAATTCCAATCTTAACATTTATAAACAAGCTTGATCGTGAAGGAAAAGATCAGCTAGATTTATTAGCTGAAATTGAAGAAGTGCTAGAGATGGAAACTTACGCAATGAATTGGCCGATTGGAATGGGAAAGACTTTAAAGGGCATTTATAACCGGACAGATCAAACAGTTGAAGTATTTATAGAAGGGCAAGAACATCAAGTTGTGAGTCTAGAAGAGGCCAATCTTCGCGATTATGAAACCGAAAAGCTAGAAGAAGATATTATGCTTCTTGATGAAGCGGGAAATTCTTTTTCGATGGAAAAAGTAAGAGAAGGAAAAATGACTCCAGTTTTCTTTGGGAGTGCATTAAGTAACTTTGGGGTTCAAGGCTTCCTTGATCAATTTGTACGACTAGCCTCACCACCACAGCCTAGACAATCCTCAAATGGAGAGATACAACCTAACTCACCACAATTCTCTGGGTTTATTTTTAAAATTCAAGCCAATATGAACCCAAAACATCGCGACCGGATTGCGTTTTTACGTATCTGTTCGGGTGCTTTTGAGAGAGGTATGGATGTTACCCTTGCACGAACTGGGAAAAGGATTAAGCTAGCCCAGTCCCATCAGTTCTTTGCTTCGGAGCGAGAAACGGTTGATGATGCTTATGCAGGTGACATTATTGGAATTTACGATTCAGGAGTATACCAAGTAGGGGATACATTATTAACAGGTAATGAAATTTTTCAGTATGAAGAATTGCCACAGTTCCCACCAGAGAGATTTGCCAAAGTTATAGCGAAAAATGCGCTAAAACATAAGCATTTTCATAAAGGGCTTCATCAGCTAGTTCAAGAGGGAACGATACAGTTATACCGAACTCCTTATTTTGATGATTATATTTTAGGAGCTGTCGGTGAATTACAGTATCAAGTGTTTGAATATCGAATGAAAAATGAATACAATGTTGATATTGAATTAAGCTATTTACCGCATTCTCTTGCTAGATGGGTAGTTGAAGGTGAAATAACTGACAGAATGACAGATAGTCGAAAGCTACTCGTTAAGGATTTACATGATCGCAAAGTTATCTTATTTGAAAATGAATTTACGTATAATTGGTTCATTGATAAGTATCCAGAGATAAAGCTTTCATCTGGTTGGGATATGTTATTTTAAGGGATAAAAAAAGCTGACACTTTACTAAGAGGTGTCAGCTTTTTACGTTGAGCGATTGATCTATATAATTTCAGCCTTATTCTGCGTAGCATTTATTTCAGAAAGCCATTGAGATGTATAATCAAATAATTTAAGTTCAAAGGAATAGCTCGAGAACGTATGATCTGCCTCCTGAACAAATGAATAATGAGTAGGAGCACCTCTGCCTCTTAAAGCATGATAATAATCTAAGGCGTTTTCAGAAGGTACATCCTGATCTAAGGCAGCATGGATGATGTATGCAGGTCCTCTATAGTTGTGAACTGATTTTAATGGATGATGGAGCTTAAGATCCTCAAAGAATGACTGGCTTAAGTTAAACCCCTGGTAATCAAAAACTCCTTCTTTATTTGCATGGCTGACAGCCTCATGGCTAGTAATTCGAACGATATCCTTATATGGCCTAGCAACGGGAGACCAGAGAATAAGCTGTTTTATTCGCTCATCTCTACTTGCTGTAATAGAGGAAACGGCCCCACCTAAACTGTGACCAACGATTGTTAATAAGTTAGGATCCACTTGATCAATTGATAACACATAATCAATTGCTGATTGGAGTTCTTTAACCTGTTTTGTTAATGTGACCTGACCATAATCTCCTTCACTTTCACCACAGCCGCTAAAGTCAAAGCGGAAAACAAGAAATCCACGTTCTGAGAAATAGTTTGCTGCTTTTACAAAAAGTCGGTGCTCCCCAACTTTACTCCCGACAAAACCGTGTACAAAAATGATAGCGGGGACGGCTTCTTTTAATGAGTATTTAGGAAAGTGAATCATACCAGATAACAACGTATTTCCTGATGAAAAATAAACAGGCTTAATCATAAAAACTGCCTCCAATTACAATTAATCATATTAGTTTACTTGGTTTTATTATAAAGGGAAGCTATACCTTTTTCAAGATGAATTTAAAGGTGAGATAATACTTTGTCATTTATTTTGCAAAGTTACGAAAAAAAAACCGAGATTAGAGCTTTAAAGCTCTAATCTCGGTTTTATTTTGATCAATTTGGTGGTCCCACTTTTGAAGTGAAGCAATAGCTTCCTCATACATTTGCTTATCTACATGTTTTGTACCGTTTTGGTCATAATGAATATAGTAAGCTAAACCCTCTCCCGTAGTGTGAATACTTACACCACGAACTTTATCTTTTTGCATAACTATCGACTCCTATGAAGATATCTTTTATGTAAAATACATTAAAAAGTGAAGTAGTAATTAACCATACAATTTTATATAATACATGATAACTTAGAATAAATAAATATGGATTTACAAATAATAATCGTCAAATTATCGAAAAAAGTAAATGAAAAAGGCTAAAAGGAAAATCACTTTCAGAAAAGTCATATTTTGGAGAAGATTTAAACTTTATAAAAGTAAAAACTTTCTACTTTATCTCAAAATTCTTTTTGTTATATAATAGCCGATGAGAGAAAAATTGAAATATATAGGGGATGAAACAGATATGAAAAAGTTTTTAATGGTTATGGCAGCTGGTATGTTACTAGTTGGCTGTGGAACAGCAGACACTGAACCTTTAGAGGAAACAGAACAAGCAGGCGGTGCAACAGAAACAGAAGAAGTAGCAGAGGTTGAGGAAGTGGGCTACTTAACAGCTGACGAGTTCAAAGAAAGAGCACACGAAGGAAAAACTTATAGTTCTTATGCAGCTGAATTACTATTATGGGGTTCTGCTCAAGAAATTCGCTATATTGATACAATTGATACAGATAAAGAAGAATATGGTGCTTATAAAGTAGATATCATTCAAGTTGAAGATGGTTATGTTGCAGTTGCTTTTGATGGTGAAGAGTTAACTGGAACATGGTTATTTGATACAGTAGATGAGCTTAAAGAGGAAATTGAAGCAGCATCAGCAGAATAATAATAAAAAGTGAGGAGCATAGTTCCTCACTTTTTTTCGTTTTTTTTCTCAGAGAGTGTTGCTATTTTTTATCTAATCGTTTTTTTAAAATATTATATCGAACAATAAGGTAAATACTAATTAGGATAAGCAAAATAAATAAAACTAATCCAATCTTTAAAAAGTATCTCTCTACTATGTACCATTTGCTACCGAGCTCCTGTCCTAGTGTGATAAAGATAAACACCCATGCAAAAGCACCTGTATACGCAAATAAAGAGAATTTCGTAAACTTATATTTAGATATCCCAGATAAGTATCCAGTAATATGACGCACACCAGGAATAAAGTAACCGATGAACAGGAGTATAGGTCCATACTTATAAAATAACCGTTGAGTATAATCAATCTTTTTATGTGAAATATGAAAACGTGGTCCATATTTCATTAAAAACGGCAACCCAAGTTTTGCACCTAAGAAATAACTAATCGATATTCCGATAGCTGAACCTAAGAAGGCTGACAATAAAGCCAATACATAAGACATTTTGCCAAGATATGTATAATAACCAATTAATGTGAGTAAAACTTCATCTGGTATAGGAAGGCCAACAATTCCTCCTACAAGAATTATTATTATGGCAATATAGCCATACTTCATAATCAAAAACTCAAATAACTCCATAATTTCCCTCAATCATTAATCAGGATTTTGCCTACAATGTTAATTCATTATAAACTTTAAATTTTAATTTCGTAAACGAGAAATTTTTAATACTTTTTTCTGGCTGGCTGGCTATTGGACCGTTAACCAAGAATGGGCTTGGTATGTCAATTGGCGAATGAACTTCTAGATCATATAAGGTATAATCTAGATAAGAAAAAAGTAGTAAGTATCATACATACTAGCTTAGACTAACGATTGTGAAACAAAACATTGATAGAGGAAATTTAAGAATTGAGTTAAGTCCGAAGATCATTAATAACACAGATAAAAATATAAAAAGAGTATTTAAAGGAGAGGGTCCCATATGTTTAAACGCATTCTGCTTCCTGCTGATGGGTCAGCGCATTCAATAAGAGCTGCTGAAAAAGCGATTGCTATAGCAAAAGGTACTACTGGAGCAAGTATAACAGTATTATATGTGGTAGATGGAAGTACGTCTAAAGCCGATGTCTTAAAAAACTGGGATGCTTTAGGAATAATTGCCCAAAGGAAAGAGAAGCTTAGTGAGGTTGAGAAACAAGCTAAGAGTGAGAACCTTACTTATGAAATAAAGATCATACGAGGTGAGCCAGCACCTGCAATTATTAAATATGCCAATGAGCATCATTTTGACTTAATTGTTATTGGTAGTAGAGGTTTAAATACACTACAAGAAATGGTTTTGGGGAGTGTAAGCCATAAAGTCGCAAAGCGCGCAACTTGTCCAGTTATGATTGTAAAATAACACAAGTTAAATGTAATGGTTTTAATAGAATTGTAATGTTATAAACCTTGACAAATTGTCATTATTTTTTTAAAATTCAGACATATACATTAGTAATAACGAAAAACAGCCTAAAAGAGGTTGTTTTTTTATAGGTAACAATGAAAGCGTTTACAAAATAGGGTGATGGAATGGGGGATGAGTATTGAAGCGAGCAAGTTATTCTAAGGAGTTTAAGGTAAAGGTGGTGAAAGAAGCAATCGAGTCTGGGAATAAATCATTAATTGCTAGGAGGTATGTATTAAGCGTAGGTTTAGTTCACCGTTGGGTTGTTGAATACCAATCGGGCAAGTTTCAAAAGAGGCGCTTAAGAAATAATATTGCTTTTGAAGAAAGCTAATGAATGAGTATACAGTCAATCTATAATCTACTAGTCATCTTCTATTATTTGTCCTATTTTCTATGAGGTACTTATCTGGAGTTTGTGAGCGCTTAATCAGTTTTTACTAGAAAGTCAAAAGAATTTGGTTGATAGTTAGTTGGTTTTGGGCTTATTTTATTGATTTAATGAGCCCACATTTACTTATATAGATTAGTGGTATCTGCTATTAACTGAGCGTTCATTCTCTTTATCCACTCACTATGCTATAATGGATCAATAATAAATAGGGTGGTGGATGGAGTTTGAAATTATCCAATAAAGCATTATTTCTTTTAATTGCAGGAATTGCTTTACTCTACGGTTTTTTATATTGGATTATTGGCAGTAGAATTGTCGAATAATTTCTGTTGTTAATTTCCATAATTTCACATATTCTTATCTCAAGGAGATAAACAAAAAATTGTGCACGAAGCTCACAAGGATTCTCCCTTTTGGGCTTTTTTTGTGTGTTTTTTTTGTAACTGATACAGCTGTTTATCGTCTAACTAAAGGGAGGTGTCCTTTTTTGGAGAGCACATTCGATCGTTTGTATGAAAAGTATCATCAGTCATTATTTCAATTTATCTTTTATATGGTAAGAAGTCGGGAAACAGCAGAAGAGTTAGTTCAAGAAGTTTATATAAAGGTTCTCCAATCTTATGTGTCTTTTGAGGGGAAGAGTAGTGAAAAGACATGGTTATATTCCATAGCAAGAAATGTTGCTATCGATTGGATAAGGAAACAAAATCGTCAGAAAAGAAAGTGGTTAGGTTTACTGGGCCCAATTGAAAAAGAAGATATCCGAGATACAGCTCCTTTACCAGAGGATGTTGTAACGCAATCAGAAGAATTACGTCTAATTTATAAAGGGTTAGAAAAGTGCTCTGCTGACCAGCAGCAGGTCATTATCCTTAGATATGTTCAGTCACTAACTATTACTGAAACAGCAAAAGTTCTTGGATGGTCTGAAAGCAAAGTAAAAACAACAACACATCGAGCAATTAAAGCTCTAAAGGATTACGTAGGACAGTCAAGCCTTGAAGCTGTAAAGGAGGGATAATGTGGACAATAAAGACAACTTTGATTTTGATAAGTTGGAGAATAAGCTAAAGCAACTACCAAAAATCGAAGACCAGCGATCAAAAGAAGTTATTTTTCAAAATATAAAAAAGCAAATGAATACTGCTCCTAAGAAAAGACGAAGGCAATGGTTAATGCCAACTATTGCAAGTGCAACAGCTGCTGTCCTTTTATTTGCATTAATCCCAATGATGTTAAATAACGAAATGGAAGAAGCTTTACCAAGCGGCGAAGAAGCTGAAGTAGTAAATGAGATGTTTAGGATTGATGCAGAAGATACGCAAGAAGTTGTAGAAGAAGCATTAGATGAAACGGTGGAGTATACCAATTATATACCCGCGATACTAGGCGACAATCTTGACTCCAATCAAAGAGTTGTTACGGTGCCATTCCTTGACGACCAGGCCAATTTTATTGTGCCATTAAGCTTTATCGTACGAGATGATGATACCATCTTAAATCAAATTGCGGCCATATTAGAAGAGTACGATCCAACGCATGTAGGCCTTCTCGATACACCACTTAAAGGAATTACGATGGAGGAAGTTTCGACTACAACGGTTGATGTGAATATCCCACAAATACTAGCCGGATCTGCTAACGAAACTATGTTAATTGAGCCATTAAAGATGTTGTTAGCCCCATTAGGGTATGAATACTTCAACGTTTTAGTTGACGGTCAAAGAGGAGTTGACATCGGTCAGTATGGTCCGATGGAAAATCAGGGAATTTCGAGCCCGCCTGCAGGATACACAGTCTATGAGAATTTTACAGGAAGAACGTTTTTAATTGCTGGTGGACTGGGGGAAGTTGTTGGGCTGTCGCTTGGGGACATCATTGAGCCAATGGTATCTAATCTGGTAGAAGGTTTAGAGATTGAACAGATGGAATACCAGACAGGTCAACCTGTGACTATTTCATTTAAGCCTGGAACTAATCTTGCAGGAAATCCTGATGGCTTAATGTTATTAGAAGCAATCTTGTTAACAGCAAAAGATTTTAATGTTGAGGAAGTTGCCTTTAGTAATACGGGAGTAAATGAGCTGGGTCCATATAACTTAGATGAAGCCGTTCCAACAAATATATATCCAAATGGAATTGCTTTTCGTTAATTAGTAATAAAGGGCAGCCTATTATAGGACTGCCCTTTATTACTGTATTTGTTATCGCATACTTTGTTGCTTTTTGGATGTTTTATAGATCAATACGCAAGGCGAAATCTAAAAATCTTACTATCTCTTTACATTTCGACAAAACGGGAAATGCTATTAGTCGAACATTGCTTTCCCGGGAAATGAAGTGTCGAAAATACTAAAATGAGGAGTGGTTGGAGCCATGAGTATCTAAAGTAAGTAGCATAGTTGAAAAACCTGTTGCTGTTACAGCAATTACTGACAAAAGTATTTCTGTAGGGGAAATCACAAAGATACCTCCAATAACGACAATAAAGTCAATAATGAAAATCATAATGCCTATATTAATTTTAGAGAAATCAGCAATCATTTGCGCAAGTAAATCAAGGCCACCTGTACTAATATCAACTCGAAACATAATGCCCACCCCAGCGCCTAAAATAAGCCCACCCAAAATCGCACTTAAAAGTGGGTTTATTTCATAAGGTATTGCTAGAAAACGAAACCAATCAATGAAAAAAGACGAAACGAGAAAACCTGGAATACTATAATAAAAGAAAGCACGATAATATTTCCAGGCAAAGATATAAATAGGGATGCTTAATAAAATGATTGTGATTCCAACATCGAGCTGCCACACGTAATGAATGATTAATCCTACTCCAATCATCCCTCCGTCGAGAATATGGTGTGGAATGAAGAACTGATTAATACCGTAACTTATTAAAAGACTACCAAACAGAACAGCAAAAAAACGTTTAATCATGAGAAGCACCTTTCGCTTGTAGGAGTTTAGGAGCTTGGCTCTCTAATAAGTAAGGTATATGCATGTCTTATTATGTTAGAACTAAAATCAAAGAAGCCCGGCTTTTAAATAAGTCAGGCTCCCTTATTGCAGTAGCTTACGAGTCGAAAATTCTTTTAAAAGAGTTTTTTCGTTTAATGAAGCAGGCGCATTTTAAAAATGATAGTTATATTAGATGGGACAGAAGAGCGCTAGCAATACCGAAGTAAATTAATAGTGAAAATATATCATTTAAGGTTGTAATTAACGGTCCAGATGCTACCGCTGGGTCTACCCCCAGCCTGTATAACGTAAGAGGAATAACTGTTCCAGCCATCGTCCCGACAATTAAAGTAATTAATAAAGATACTCCAACGACTACACCTAGAATTAAGCTACCTTGCCAAATAAAAGCAATAAGGAGAATGAGAATACCACAAACAATTCCAATCGTAATTCCGACTCGAAGTTCCCGGAAAATTAACTTAATGACTGTTTTTCTGTCAACAGTCGTTGTTACCATTCCTCTTACAACAACAGCAAGTGACTGTGTACCTGTATTTCCTGTCATACCAGCAATCATCGGCATAAAGAAGATAAGTGCAAGGACTTGATCTAATGTTTCCTCAAAGCTACTAAGAATTTGCCCTGATACGAGACCAATAAACAAAAGTAATATAAGCCATGGGAGCCGCCGTGCTGATGCTGTTAACGCTTTTGTGTTGAAGTCGATGTCTTTACCAGAAGCAGATAACTTCTCAATATCTTCGTTCGCCTCTTGTATAACGACATCGATGGCATCATCGACTGTAATAATCCCTAATAAGGTATGATCACTATCAACGACAGGGACAGCAATAAAATCGTAACGTTCAATGATTTGAGCAACATCTTCTTGATCGGCATCCACTGGTACAGAAATGACACGACTAAACATGATATCGGAGATTTTATCATCAATATGGGCAATTAATAGGTCACGATAAGAAACAACTCCGACAAGCTTTCTATCTTCATTAATGACATATAGATAGTAGATGTTTTCTGATATACCAGCATAAACTTTAACTTTATCAACAGCTTCACGAACGGTATAATTTTCTTTAATCCAAATAAACTGGTTGGTCATTAATCCCCCAGCAGTGTCGGGAGGGTAGTTCATTAAATCTCGAACATTATTTGATTCTTCTTGCTTCATTGCATTTAGAAATTCTTGAATTCTATCACCAGAAAGGTCGGTTAATAAATCAACAACATCATCATTATCCATTAAATCCATAACTTTTGATGATCGTTCAATACCGAGCTTGTGTAGCATTTCAATTTGTAGGTCGCGTTCTAATTCAGCAATTAAAGCTGCGATTTGATTGGGTGTTAAAAATGTTAGAAATCTGTGGTGATGCTTATCTGGTAAGCCGCGGTATAATTGGGCAAAATCATAAGGGTGAAGCTCATCTAATAGTTGCTGAAGGGCATTTCGCTTTGACTCTTTTAAATATTTAATGACCAAAACTAGCATTTGGTCTTCTGACATGTTAGCCACCATAATATCACCCACTTTAGTTCGTTGTGTATTCTATGCAAGGTTTGTTTTATTGGATTGGATAAAGCACTATTAAAATGTACTAGAATATGTTCGATTAGTAAATAATTTTTCTATGTTAAAGCATGCTTTAAAAATCGTTGGTTTAATGTTCATTGTGTGTGAAATATAAGTTCTAATAGTGAGCCAAAGTGAACATTCAACGTTAATAGAGCTTTTATTATAAAAATACAAGTATGTGTAATACTTTAATGAGAGAACCTTGAATTAGATGTTAAACAAATAGGAATAGTGTATAATGAAAAAAATGTTAATTGGGGGCGTAAGAGATGGGCATGAAATACGATGATAAAGTGAAGAATAGATTGAAGCGTATTGAAGGTCAAGTCCGCGGCATCCTTAAAATGATGGAAGAAGAAAAAGAATGTCAAGATATTGTCGGACAAATGGCTGCAGTACGTAATGCGCTTGACCGTGCAATTGGAGTTGTCGTAAGTACGAATTTAGAAGCTTGTATTCGAGAACAGATTGAGAATGGGGAAAATACAGAAGAAACGATTAAAGAAGCCGTAAATTTATTAGTAAAAAGTAGATAATAAAAAAATGTTAAGTAAGACTGACTTCATTGTAAGTCAGTCTTTTTGTTTTATTAGGATGAAACCAAAGAAGTATACGATGCTTTAAAAATCACATAATAAAGGGAGAACAAGTAAGAAATGGAGCGCTTAGTATGTTCTTCTTAAATAAATTGAAAAAACAACCTAAATTTAATACGTATGATTATAATGATTACCTTAGAACAAAAATTGGTCTAAAAGATATAAATCACATTACAAGTGATATTAATAGTGTGAAAGATACCGTAACTAAAGTCTTTGAGAATATGGATGATTTCTATATTCGGGAAATTAAAATAACGGAAGGTCACGTAGTGTATTTCTATTTTTTTATTGGACTCATTGACACAAGTATGTTTCAAGAAAGTATTATCAAGCCGATTACAGATCGTAGCAAAAGTGAACAGAACATAAATGTGGATTCGCTAGGCGATCTAATGAATATGGTTCAATACTTTGAACCAAAGAATTGGCAGGAATTATTTGAACGTTGTATGCGTGGAGAAGTAATATGTCACTTTTCAGGAAATAAACCTGTGACGATCGCACTCGGAGATGTGGAAACGCGAAGCCTTCAAAATCCATCGACGGAACAGCAGGTGTACGGACCAAAGATTGGATTTATTGAGGATGTTCATAAGAATGTTGCAATTATGAGAA
The DNA here is from genome assembly GCF_019024285.1 of Alkalihalobacterium elongatum. Lineage (GTDB taxonomy): Bacteria > Bacillota > Bacilli > Bacillales > Bacillaceae_F > Alkalihalobacterium > Alkalihalobacterium elongatum. The sequence goes on along the minus strand of NZ_WMKZ01000034.1, from coordinate 23,676 downwards.
AGTACTTTCCTGATCCAAGATTGAAAGTTCAAAAATACCAAGTTGGTTCAGTTACTCATACACAATTGGCTCTTGTTTTTCTTGAAGAATACGCTGTCCCAGCTGTCGTACGAAAAATTCAAGAACGTCTAAAGAATGTAAGGACCGACCAAATTTTAACCTCTAAAATGTTAAGTCAGTATTTGGTTGATTTTTCTAAGACTCCATTCCCGCTCACAATGAAGTCGGAGCGGCCAGATCGGGTTGCATTTGCCTTAACACAAGGGAAAGTTGCTATTCTCATAAATAATTCAACCTTTTCATTAATATTGCCTATTTCTTTAATTAATTTTTATGAAACGGGTGATGACAATGACGAGTCTTCAACATGGAGTCATAGTTTTATTATGTTTCTACGTATAGCCTGTGTTGTTGTCGCAGCGATGTTTCCATCAGTATATGTAGCATTGGTTGCGTTTCACCCCGAATTAATTCCAACTACATTAGCTATGACATTGGCAGCATCACGAAATAACATTCCGCTTCCAGCAGGGTTTGAAGCACTTCTCATGATGTTTGCACTCGATGTCCTTGTTGAATCAAGTATTCGATTACCGAGTTTTATTGGACAGACGATTGGTATTGTCGGAGGTTTAGTAATAGGGCAGGCAGCGGTTGAGGCGGGGATTGTCAGTAGCACGATGGTTATCGTTATAGCATTCACTGCAATTGCCTCCTTTACTGCACCATCTTGGGAGATTGCATCAACATGGAGAGTTGTTCGTTACGTGTTACTTATTATTACATTATTTTTAGGGCTATACGGTCTTACCCTCATCATTTGTTTATTGTTTATTCATCTGTGTGCATTACATTCGGTTTCGAAACCGTACTTAACACCTTTTGCACCTTTAAATGTAAAAGAAGCAATAAATACGTTTTTTAGATTAAATCCCGAGGCAAGACAAGAAGAAGGTGAAACAAATGAAAAATGATGAAAAAATTTTTCGTTCTTTTGATCTGTTTGCGTTTACTGTTTGTTCAACATTTGGTGTTGGATTAGTATTTCTTCCGTTTGTCTCTGGGGAAGAAATTCGAAGTGCTTGGTTAAAGCTTATTGTCGGTGTTATTCCATATTTCATTCTTGTTTATTTAATTCATCGATTTGTTCAGAAATATGAAAGTCAGAATTTGTTTTTAGAATCCAAGAAACAACTGCCTAAATTTATTTTTTACTTAACCGTTATTTATTTCATTGTAAGCACTTTATATAGTGGAGTAGTTGTAATTAAAGGAATGGATACAATTGTTCAAACGTACTTACTTCCTGAAACGCCCAGGGGGATTATTGTAGGAAGCTTTTTACTGGTAGTGGGTGCCGCAGCTTATTATGGAGTCGCTGCGATTACAAGGTTTGTAGTGTTCTTTGTTTTATTTGACGTTATTATTTTACTTTTTTTAGTCGCGTTATTTTTCGGGGAACAATTCAGGTGGATCTATATTCCACCAGTTATTGCGGTTGATCCAATTACCTTTTCACTCAGTACATTATCAGACACGATTCGCTATGCTGGTGTCTTTGTACTGCTTGCATTTGTGAGTCATGTGAAAAAGAAAGAAAAAGTATTGCACTCAATGAACTACGGTCTTATTTTTGTTATGGTTACTTATGTGGTTTTAAGTCTAGTAGCAGTTGGTATTTTCGGATTTGAAGAAAGTTTAGCATTACTATCTCCTTTTATCGCTCTTGTTCAAACGTTTGGTGGAGAAGCAGGCGTGCTAGAGAGAATTGACTTATTTTTTGTAAGTTTTTGGATTATTGCTTTTTACAAAATGGTCATCATCCACGTTTGGTTTATGGTTTACTTAGCAAGGATTGCTTGGCCTAAAATTCACCCTACGAAGTGGGTGGTAACTTATATACTTATTCTCTTTATAAGTATAGTAGCAACAGCAGATTTTACAAATGAGTCGTGGCGCCCCTATCATGTAAACACGTTAATATACTCGTTTTTATTACCTATGATACTTCTCTGTTACTTCTTATTTAGGAAAAAGAGAGGAGGAGCTACACATGATGGTTAAACGCCTTCTATTCATTGCTTTATTACTTCTCATTTGTAATGGTTGTGTTCCAGATTCAAGGGAGTTAGATCAACGCTCGATGATTCTTGGAATGGCGATTGATAAAGGTGAGGAAAAGAATTACGCTGTGACCATTCAACTACCAATTCTCACTGAAGGACTTGGACAAGGAGAAGAAATGGCTGTAGGCAGGCAATTTGAATCCTTTCATGAAGAAGCAGATACGATCTGGGATGCAATTGTTCAAATTGAGTCACTCACCCCGACTGTTCTCTTTTTTGGTCACTTAAAAGCAGTAGCTATATCTGAAGCAATTGCAAGAGAAGACCTTGAAAAAGTAATCAATTTTTTGGACCGTGAAACAACAGTCGCTAATCAAGTGTATCTGCTAGTTGTTGAAGATGAATTAGCAACGGATTTTATTAAAAGGGAATCACCGCTTGTCCAATTACCAGCCCTTTATTTAAGCCGTTTTTTTGATGCTGATCAAAAAATGGCAAGAGCTCAAGGGGTGAAATTATTTGAATTTCTACGAGATAGTAATATGATTTCTGGGGCATCATCATTGCCTATAGCAAGGCCAAAAGGAGATCAAATGGAAATCGAAGGAATGGCTGTGTTTGAGGATTATAAAATGGTAGGGAAACTTCTTAAACGTGAGGTTGGTATAGGTGAGTTATTACATGATAATGATATAAGTTCAATGAATTACACGACGGTGTTAGATCATAATGGAGTGAAGATAACGGTATCGTTGACTCGAATGAATTTAATAGCAAATATCGATTATAAAAAATCAAAACCAGTCAAGTTTCTTATAGATGTCAAAGGAGATGCAGAGGTCATCGACGTAGCGACGGTAAAGGAATTTACCGATTTAGAGTTCATAACTAAATTAGAGAGAAAAATGGAAAAAGAAGTTAAGGGAGAGATAGAGCGAACAATTGCTAAAATGCAAGAAATTAATGTAGAGCCGTGGCTATTAGGTCATCGGGTCTGGGCAACTGCCCCGTCATACTTTGAAACATTAAACTGGAAAGAAACAGGATGGCGTAACGCTCAATTTGAGATTGATGTCTCTTTTAATATTTCGAATACAGGGCAACGTGGTAAATATGATAAACAAAAGATTGGCCGATAAATCCGTCTTTTCATTGACGCTTAGACTTCTCCTATGCTAAAATTTTAACAATGAATATCATTCTCATCGATTAAGTTGAGGAGCATCGGAGGTTAGCTATGAGCTTCATTCAGTTTGATAACGTTACCAAATATTATAACAGAGCGGCTACTCCTGCCGTCGACCAGTTAAATCTTCAGATTTTAGAGGGTGAAATCATCACGCTTTTAGGACCAAGTGGCTGTGGGAAAACGACCACGTTGAGAATGTTAGCAGGATTTGAACAGCCTACTAAAGGAAAAATTCGAATCGGTGATGAAGTCGTTTACGATGACCGCCGCTCCTTGCCTCCAGAAAAAAGAGGAATAGGGATGGTGTTTCAAGACTATGCCTTGTTTCCGCACCTTACAATTGAAAAAAATGTTACGTTTGGTTTAAATAAATGGAAGACACGAGACAAGAAAAAACGTGCTCAAGAAGTACTTGAGTTAGTTGGTTTAGGTGAATTTGGCCATCGCTTACCAAGTGAGTTATCAGGTGGACAGCAACAACGAGTAGCTTTAGCTCGTGCGTTAGCACCAAAGCCAAAAGTGATTTTAATGGATGAACCGTTTAGTAACTTAGATGCTGGTCTAAGAGAAAAAATGCGTTATGATGTAACGAATATTTTGAGAAAAGCAAAGGCCACCGCGATTATCGTAACTCATGACCAAAAAGATGCTTTTGCAGTGTCTGACCGTGTCGTTGTTATGAATGAAGGAATCATTCAGCAAATTGCTGCTCCTAAGGAAATGTATCGTTGTCCAAAGAACTGTTTCGTAGCTCAATTCGTTGGTAAAACGAATTTAATTTCTGGAACTTTATGTCCAGATTTAAAACATGTTGAAACGCATATTGGTCGTGTTTGTTTACCGCAACAATCCGATAAGTCAATTGATAATGTAATGGTATCTATTCGCCCAGAAGGCTGTCGTCTGGCTGAAGAAGGACGTTACGCTGGTATGGTGGAACGAGTTACATACAGCGGTGAATACCAAGAAGTACATGTCCGTTTACAATCAGATCAAGCAACTAATGAGCCAATGGTTATCTATGCACCGATCGAACAAGACATTGAGATCGGAAGTGTAGTGACATTTGATATAACTCCAGAATTAGTAGCTTTAGTAGATTAATAAAATAAATGCTGGACTGACTCATAAAGTGCCCGCTTTTCGCAAACGATAGGTAGCTTAAACAAATCTATCTTGCGGATTGCGGGCTTCTCTTCTGTGTCAGTCCTTTTTTCGCCATAAAGTTGTAACTTTTTACAGAACTATAATCTTTTTTTAAAAAGTTTATTGACAATGATTATCAGTTGCACTATACTACGAATTGTAGTTGAGATTGAGAATGAATTTCATTCCAATTACAAATTAAAAAAGTTACATATTTATGGGGGGAAACATACGCAATGAAGAAATCATTGAAACTTTTATTGCTTGCTATGATGGCACTTGCATTAGTGTTTGTAGCAGCAGCTTGCGGTAATCAAGGAGACCAAACAGAAACAGAAACAGGTGGAGAGCAGCCACAAGAAGAGCAACAAGAAGAAGGGCAAGAAGAAGCAGTTGCTGAATTAGAAGGTGAGATCGTAGTTTACTCAAACCGTAATGAAAAATTTGTTCAACCGTTACTTGATAAGTTTGCAGAAGAAACAGGTTTAAATGTAAGACCTTTACATGAAGCTGATGCGCTTCAGTTACGAGAAGAAGCTGGAAATGTTCAAGCGGACATCTTTATTTCAAATGATATTGGTGCATTAGAATATTTACGTATGGAAGAGTTATTAACAAATTTTGACGGTGAAGGTGTCGAAACTATTGACGCGCAATACCGTGCTGATGACAATTCATGGATCGCTTTATCAGCAAGAGCACGTGGTTTCATCTATAATAAAGATATGATTACAGAAGAAGAAATGCCGAAGACAATGGAAGAGTTAATGGATGATAAATTTAAAGGACAATTTGCTATCACTCGTGGTGGAAATGGTGGTATGATTGGTAATGTATCAGCGCTTCGTAATGAGTGGGGCGATGAGAAAACAGCTGATTGGATCGCAGCAATTAAAGAAAATGCAGCTGGTATTTACAACGGTCACGGCGATATTCGTATGGCAGTAGGTGCTGGTGAGCATGCATTTGGTTTAGTTAACAACTACTACTATCACCAACAACTAGAAGAACCAACGAATAACAATGTAGGCTTCATCTATCCAGACCAAGGAGAAGGTGAAATGGGAGTTATTGCTAACGCTGCTGGTGTAGGTCTTGTAAAAGGTGCGCCGAATGAGGCAAATGCAAATGCATTCATCGAGTGGTTACTTTTACCTGAAAATCAATTAGCTTTCGTTGGAGAGTCGTTGGAAGTTCCAATGAACACTGATTTAGAACCACCATATGAGGCGGCAATTAAATTAAGTGATCTAAAAGTTCAAAAGATGCCATTAAAAGAGCTTGGAAATTATTTTGAAGATACAAAAGATCTAATTGAACAATCAGGCTTAGACCTTGAATTAAGATAATTGCAATAAATGATTTTGCGACTTAGGAGAGGGCATAATGAGTAATGAAAATCAACGTAAAAGTCAATTGAATAACGATCAAAATGCCGAGGTTGGAGAGAATTTCTCTCCAACCATTCTCCGTTTCTTTAGAAGAATGTGGATGGATATTTGGCGAGGTAACCCACCAGGACCAGTTTTGTTATTATTTGGTTTAATTACTGGTTTAATTATGTCGGTACCGATCATTTATGTTATCTGGCAGTCACTATTTGCTGGTGTAGACCGATGGAAGCGTTTATTAGATGGGCGAATCCCGCAATTATTATGGGATACGTTTTCACTTACTTTTGCGGTCACGGTTTGTGCTGTGGCTATTGGAGTTACACTAGCATGGGTCGTTGTACGAACAGATATACCTGGTCGAAAAATGTGGCAATGGTTGTTAGCACTTCCGCTCGTTATTCCACCATATGTTGGAGCGATGACCTATATTATTGTCTTTGGACCAACAGGGTGGATGCGCGACTTTTGGCGTGATACACCATGGTTAGTTAATTTTTTAGGTGATTACCCGCTAAATATCTATTCATTTTGGGGTGTGTTTTTTGTTTTAACGATGTTTACATACCCGTATGTATTCTTAATTGCTAGTGCATCACTTCGTAAGATGAACCGTAACTTTGAAGAAGTAGCCCGTTCACAAGGGATGAACACAAGACAAATCTTTTGGAAGGTTAATATACCGTTCCTACGTCCTGCAATTGGGGCGGGTGCGATCCTTATATCGCTATACGTTTTATCTGACTTTGGTGCCATCGCGATGATGCGTTATGTTACATTTACAGCTGCAATTTATTTTCAACGAGCAAGCTTTGATACAGCTTCAGCTTCCGTATTAAGTTTAGTACTAATATTACTTACAGTAGTAATATTATGGATCGAGGCAAAAACTCGGAAGAAAAGTAAGTATTACCAAACATCAAATACGTTTAAAGAACCAGATATCTTATCGCTAGGTAAGTGGAAAGTTCCGACACTTATGTTTGTGGGTGCTGTGTTTTTTGTGTCTGTACTATTGCCTATTGCTGTACTCGTATATTGGTCCATCATCGGGATTGGTATGGGTGCACTTGATGAACGTTTCTTCGGATTTGCATGGAACAGCTTGAGAGTTTCTGGATTTGCGGCATTGTTGTGTATGATTCTTTCTATGCCAATAATTTATTTGAAGTCTCGCTATCCATCGGTTATTTCAAGCTCAATTGATAAATTAAGTTACGCAGGGTACGCATTGCCTGGTGTAATTGTTGCTTTAGGGATGATCTTTATTTTCAATAATCACATCCCAGCTTTGTATAATACGTTTTATATGGTAGCTCTTGCGTTTGTTGTCCGGTTCTTACCACAAGCGATGCAAGCAGGGGAAGCATCATTGAGCCTAGTATCACCAAGGATCGATGAAGCAGCACGAAGTTTAGGACAACCCCCTTGGAAAGTTATGTTTAAGGTAATTTTGCCTTCGATACTGCCAGGCGTTTTAGCTGGTGGTGCACTAGTATTTGTTAGTTCGATTAAAGAACTTCCAGCAACACTTATGCTACGTCCTCCAGGGTTTGACACTTTAGCAGTAAGGGTTTATGTTGAGGCAAAAGAGGCGTTTTATTACTTAGCTGCACCATCCGCTTTAATTATTATTCTCGTATCTATTATTCCGTTAAGATACTTGTTGAAAAAGTATTAAATAAACGTTTGTTTAATAAAGAAAGGCTGACTCTATAGTGCCTGTCCTCTTCAATGTTTATGTTGAAGGAGGGTATGTACTAGTTTATAGAGTCAGCCTTTTATGTTTTTTTTTGTAAACAAGTTGACACCGATAATCATTATCAATTAAAATATAGTTAGTGAAAATGAAAATTATTATCAATTGATATTACTAAAGGAGGAATTAAGTGTGTCTGCTCTTCTTATTGTCGGTGCTGATCATTTAGGGAAAATACCAAGTAAATTAGCTACCGTAGGGTTCAATGAAGTGATTCATGTCAGTGGAAGAAAGGTTCAACAAGTGAAAAGGGAAATTCCTGCTCATATCGACTTAGTCCTCGTTCTTACTGATTACATAAATCATAATTTATCTTCTGTTTTAAAAAAGAAAGCGAATGAACAGGGCGTTCCTATCTGTTACGCGAAACGTTCGTGGTGCTCAATTTATCAAGCAATTGGCAGCTGCCAGTATGAAGGCTGTCCAAATAAAAATAACTGTCAAATTTCAAACTAGAATGTAGGTGTTCAAATGTCTCGAAGTCATTTACGGTTAGAGAAAGGTTGTTTTTTAGGGAAAGAGGTCTTAAAGAACAGATTACAAGCAATTGTTAATCAAATAATAGATGAGTATTATAGCATTGATAAAAACGAAAGAAGTTCATATCATGTATTGTTATTAATTGCTGAGCATTGGAAGAAAATAAATATTGAAGAATTTCACTCAACTACTGATTATTACACGGTCTTAGCTAAAACGACTGACCTATTACTAAAAGGTTTCGCTTATAATGAAGGTGCTTGCTGCTGCAAAATTATCAATGATCAGCCAGTGATTATTAGCCAAATGTCCAAAAGTAATGGGATCCGTGCAACTATTTTTGTAATCGAGACAGATGTACAAGAAGCAATGCTAATGTGTAATCAAGTCAAAAGCTATTTGGAGAAAATGAGTACAACTAACCATTTATATGTAAGCATTTGTTCTTTAATTGATGGAAACGTTTATAAGTTATATGATAGGAAATAAAAATGAGTACCAAGGTGCCCATTTTTATTTTTTTTTTGGAGAAACGTCTAGACAAATAATCATAAATATGAAAAAATAATTGTTGTATTAAGTCAACATTATTGATTGTGGTAAAGACAAGGTATTTTTTTACCTAAAAACTTGCCTAAGGGAAACAATTTTATATGAATGAAAGAACTTGTACTAACGTACGTATATGTTGAAGGGGGAATTGTTGTGAAGAAACGATTACTTTTATTAGCGTCAGCTATGGTAATGTCGTTATTTTTAGTTGCATGCGGCGGCGGAGACGAGGAACAAGCAGGTACAAAAGAAGGGCTAGATATCACCACTAGTTTTTCTATTTTAGGTGATATTGTTGGAAATGTAATTGGAGATCGTGGGACGGTAGAGTATATCGTTCCAATTGGGGAAGAACCACACGAATATGAGCCAATTCCTAGTGATTTCCAAAAGGTTAGTGATTCTGATGTTTTTTATATAAATGGATTGGGACTTGAAGAGTGGCTTGAAAAGCTCGTTCAAAACGCTGGAGATATTCCAGTTGTAACTCTTTCTGAAGGTGTTACTGCGATTCCACTTACTAATGAAGATGGTGACGATCCTCACATTTGGCTTGATGTTCAAAATGTCATCTTAATGGTTAATAATCTAGTTGATGATTTAGTTGAAAGAGATCCTGATGGGGAAGATACGTACCGCGCAAATGCAGAAGCTTATATACAAGAATTAGAAGAGTTGGATGCATGGATAAAGGCTGAAATGAGTACAATCGCAGAAGACTTCCGTATGATTGCTATAAGTGAAGATGCATTTCGCTACTTTGGGCAGGCGTATGGAATCGATACTGCAGGCATTTGGGAAATCAACTCACACGAAGAAGGTACACCTAGTCAAATTTCAGGGTTAGTAGATAAAATTCAAGAAAGAAATTTACCCGCTGTATTTGTTGAAACGACAGTAGATCAGCGTTATATGGAAACAGTTGCTAATAATGCTGGAGTTGAAATTGCTGGAGAAGTGTATACTGATGCTGTCGGTCAAGATGGTTCAGGAGCAGAGACTTATATTAAAATGATGGAACATAACGTTAATGTTTTCGTCAATGGATTAAGTCAATAATTTATAAAATTAAATAAGATACAAGTTTGAAAGAGCACAAATGTGAAGTGTGCTCTTTTTCTTTTGTCTTAATTAATACAAGGATAGTCATATATATATAGAAAATGAAAAAGCTGACTCATTCATTATGGGTCAGCCTCTTAAACATTAATTTTAAAAGAAACGCATGATAACCCCAATTAGAACTAATAGAGCAAAACCTATCCAAAGCGCTTTTTGAATAACTGCACCGTTCAAACGACGTTTGCGCCAACGATTTGGGTTAAAAGTGACTTCGTCTGGGTCATGAACGTGTCTGTAAGCGTAAAAAGGGCGTGCATTTGCAAGGAAGAGGGGTGCGAGTGCAGCCCCACCAATTAAACCAAATAAGTGGGCAAGAATATTAATATTCGAATTTACGAATGTCATAACAAGACCAATAATTAAAATTGTCATTACGATTTGTGAATTAGCTTGGTCGATTAGGTCTTTTCTGTTTAATACCATGTAGAGGTAAACACCGAATAAACCAAAGATCGCTCCAGAAGCTCCTAAATGTGGTGGGTATGAAAGGCCGCCCAAATAGAAAGTAGCAATGTTTGCAATAATACCAGCTAATAAGTAAATTGAAATAAATTTAACCTTACCAAGCATCTTTTCTAATGCAGGACCAAATAAAACGAGTGAAAAGGAATTGAATAGCACGTGACCTACGCCTAAATGCATAAAAATAGGTGTAATGAGACGCCAGTATTCACCTTGAGCAACAGCTGGATTAAATCCTATTCCAATATTACGAACGAGATAGCCAAAAGGTAAAAAGTTCATCCAAATAAAAAGAATAAGGTGAATAGCTACAATAACTGTAATGACAGGGTAATTTCGTCGGAAAGAGTAAAAGCTTTCATTTCGAATAAACATAGAAAACCACCTTTTTACTTCATTTCTCTTCCATACTATCATGAAATGAATAGGTTATGATAAGTTTATGATTGCAAGGTGAGAATATCACTACTTCAAATTAGTATGTTTATTATAGTTGAGGTTGAATTTTTATTATAGTAGGCAATAATGGTGGTACCAGAATAAGGAGAACGAGGCCAATGATTATAGGAATAGGAATTGATATTGTAGAAATTGCAAGGATTGAGAAGGCGATCGAACGAACAGATAAATTTATCATGCGGATATTAACTAAAAGCGAAAGAAGTAAATACAACACCCTTTCACATAAACGCCAGATTGAGTTTGTAGCAGGACGCTTTGCAGTAAAAGAAGCGTTTGTTAAAGCGTTGGGTACGGGCATTTCAAAAGAGGTTGGGTGGCATGATATTGAAATTTTAAATGACGTACATACTGGTAAGCCTAAAATCTTTTGGGAAGGTAATGATATTGTACATGTATCTATTTCTCACTCAAAAGAATTCGCTGTTGCTCAAGTAATTATTGAAAGCTTGTCAAGCTAGTCTGCATATTGTGTGAGTTTGTCTCATATAGTGATAGTGCGGTTAGGAGAAAGCCAGTTTACAACTAGAGTAATTGACTCATAGTCTCGGAGTGGAAATGACGTGCACTATTAATTATGAATGTCTAACACGGGGTTTGTGATAAGCGATAGAATAGAAAATTTTGGACTTCTTTTTCATTGGCATCATTGATAAACTTCTTAGCTAGAAGTCGCTTAGGCTAGTATTTTCTGTCGGCTATGGCTTTGACTTAAGTCCGTGACATTACAAATTAAATGATAGGCACGCTCTTCTTCTTTAGCTCGGAAGACAATTAATTACTTTATAACGTATAACTGATGTCTTTCTTTTGTCGTGAAATATGAGACAAAGGGGTGAACTGTAGTGAGAAGGAAAGGACTAGTTGCATTGTTCGTCAGCGTCATTCTCACTCTTGTATTAGCGGGTTGCGGTGAAAAAACGCAAGAGGACATTATTGAAGGGTTAGATCAAAAGCTTAGCGAAATGACCGGCTATAAGACAGATGCTACGATGGTATTACAAACAGGAAAAGAACCACAGCAGTATGATGTTGAAGTATGGCATCAAGTTGAAAATCATTATCGTGTCGCGTTAAAGAATGATGAGAAAAATCAAAGTCAAATCATTCTTCGTAATGATGAAGGGGTATTCGTATTAACACCAGCTCTAAACAAAAGCTTCCGTTTTCAAAGTGATTGGCCAAAAAACAACAGCCAGGTTTACTTATACGAATCTTTAATTGCTGATATCCTTAATGATCCAGATCGCACGTTCCAAGCTACAGAGGATCACTATGTGTTCCAAACAAAAACAAATTATCAAAACAAAAACTTAAATAGCCAAGAAATTATGTTAAACAAAAAAGACCTTACACCAGCATCTGTAAAAATCATGAATTCAGATTTACAGCCACTTGTACAAGTGAACTTCAGTTCGTTCTCTATGAATCCGAGCTTCAATGAAGACGATTTTGATATGGAACGTAACATGACAGCTGCACAAATGGGTCAAGAAGTTCCAACGTTAGCGGAAGAAGCGTCACCTTTAACTGTACTTTATCCGATGTATGAGCCACAGGGCACAGCATTAACGAATTCAGAAACGGTTCGAACTGAAGACGGTGAAAAAGTCGTTCTTACGTATTCTGGAGAAAATAACTTTACTCTAATTCAAGAGAAGAGCCGAGTTGTTCCAGCTAGTACACCAATGAACGTAAGCTCTGGTGATCCAGTAGACCTAGGCTTTACTGTCGGTGTCATGTCAAACGGTTCATTAATGTGGACTTACCAAGGAGTTGACTTCTATCTAGCATCGAACGACCTAGAGGCTGAAGAAATGATGTCTATCGCTCGCTCGGTATACGGAACACTGGAAAAATAACAAGCTAAATAGCAGGAGGCTGATTTCAAAGTAGATTTGCCATGTACTGTAACTGATATAATGAAACATGAATTATATTATACAGACGAGGCTTAGACACTTAATAGTCAGCCTCTTCTTTTTTTGCTCTAATGTATTGAATTTTTAAAAGTAAAAATGGGATAAAAAGCTAGTTTTAATTTGAATATGACTTTTGGGTTGTTGACAGTATGTTCAAAGAAAACGATAATCACAATAAAGAGAACTAGCTTCATTTTGGAAGGTGGAGAACGCTTTGCAACGTTGGAACGACTCTTATTATCGTGATACATGGGTCGAGGTTAACCTTGATTGTATAATTGAAAATGTAAAGAATATTAAAGCAAGCTTTCAACATAGTATGGATATTATGGCAGTTGTAAAGGCAGATGGTTACGGTCACGGTGCAGTACCAGTTGCCGAAGCGGCAATTGAAGCAGGTGCATCCTATTTAGCTGTAGCGGTCTTAGATGAAGCACTTCAGTTACGTCATGCTAATATAACAGCACCTATTCTAGTACTAGGTGCTATTCGCCCTGAAGATTTAGAAATAGCTGCAAAATATGATGTGACAGTAACTGTTTTCGCAGCTGAATGGTTAGAGCGAGCAAAAGGACTGTATAATGGAAAGAAGCAAATAAAAATCCATTTGAAATTCGATACAGGTATGGGGAGAATTGGTATAAGAGATAGAAAAGAGGGAAAAACTGTAATTGAACTAATAAAAGACGATAACCGTTTTTTATTAGAAGGAATATATACTCATTTTGCAACAGCAGATGAACTTTGTGACGAGTATTTTAATAAACAGCATGAACGCTTTACACAAATGATATGCTCATTGGAAGAGTGGCAAGTAGATCTTTCGATTATTCATTGTGGCAATAGTGCAACTGGTTTAATGCACCCTGATAAGGCATTTAACATGTTTCGCCTCGGAATCTCGATGTACGGACTTACTCCTTCTATTGAAATAAAAGACAAGTTACCAGTACAATTAAAAGAAGCATTCTCGCTACATTCAAAGCTCATACAAGTCAAACATGTTCCGCCTGGAGAGGGCATCAGTTATGGTGTGACTTATAAGACTAGTGAGTGGGAATGGATTGGAACGATTCCAATTGGCTATGCAGATGGGTGGTTTAGATACCATTCTTCTCAAAGGGGTTCAGTTTTAGTAGGTGGAGAGTATGTTCCATTTGTTGGCAGGATATGTATGGATCAATGTATGGTAAAATTACCTTATGAATTTCCTGTTGGTTCAAAGGTGACATTAATTGGTTGCCAAGGTAACCAAACGGTTTCAATAGATGATGTGGCCAAGCGATTATCGACGATTAACTATGAAATTCCTTGCATGATTGGCCCTAGAATTCCAAGAGTTTATCTAAAGAATGGCGAGGTATATGCAGTAAAAAATAAATTAATACCTTAATGAAAAAATAAATAGTTACAAAATAATTAAGAACGACTTTGCAATTCAGCCTAGACAGTGCTATTATTATTACGGAATGTAAATAGGTCGTACCGTACGTTGGGGGTGTATGTTTGTGTCTGAACAAGCCACAAAGCGAATTATGATTAGTTTGCCGCAGAACCTTTTAAACGAAGTAGATGGGGTAGTAAAGCAAGAAAATGTTAACAGGAGTGAGTTTATCTCCCAAGCAACAAAGATGTATCTTCGTGAACGAAAAAGACGTCAAATTCGTGAGTCGATGCAGCAGGGTTATATGGAAATGGCGAAGATCAATTTAAACATTGCATCAGAAGCCTTTCTTGCTGAGGAGGAAGCAGAGAACACCCTAGATCGCTTAGTAAGTGGGGTGTAGCTGTTGATTGTAAAACGTGGCGATGTTTACTTTGCTGATCTATCTCCTGTTGTTGGTTCAGAGCAAGGTGGAGTTAGGCCTGTTCTCATCATTCAAAATGATATCGGGAATCGGTTTAGTCCAACTGTCATCGTCGCGGCGATAACAGCCCAAATTCAAAAGGCAAAGTTACCGACTCATGTTGAGATTAACGCTAAGCGTTATGGATTTGATCGAGATTCGGTGATCTTGTTAGAACAAATCAGGACGATTGATAAACAACGACTAACTGACAAAATCACACATTTAGACGATGATATGATGAGTCGAGTGGATGACGCTCTTCAAATTAGTTTAGGTCTTATTAATTTTTAATTTTAGAGTACGCTTATTTTTGAAAAAAGTTACTTCTCCTGTAAAAAGATGAGGTAGCTTTTTTATTTTATTAATAATGTTATAGATATAAATTAGAAAAAGCGTGTGAAATAGATATTTCATACGCTTTTTTTGATGTATTCAAGTTCAGCTCGCTCCAGTCCCTACGCTGCTATGTGGTCGCTTCCGCTTTTCTAACTGTCTAGCTTCAGGTGCCATCGGCTCGAGGTCGCTTCGGTCCATCGAACGTGTCCAAAAAGCAGGACACTTAGCGTTGGTCCTCCAGCGCTTGTCGCCGATAAGCTGGCACCTTTCACTTTTCTATTTGTCTAGCTCCAGCGACCAGCGTCTAGTGGACTTCGCTCTCCTCCTTACGATAAGTCAACATCAGCTCGTGCCTCGCTGTGTATCCTTTATCTCATACGGAGGGCTCCAGTCTATACGCCGCTAAACGGTCGCTTTCACTTTTCTAGTAAAGTACATCTTTTGCAACTTTTTGGAAGACGTGAAATAATAGTTAGTAGTGGAGGTGTATTTTATGGAACCAGATATTATAGAAATTATATTGAAAAATAAATTAGATTTAAAAGCACGCTGGTTAAAGGAAATTGAGGCTGTTCGAAAAGAGACGTACATGAAAAACGTAACTGAACACGTCTTTGATAGTACAAATCAAGAGTTTGTTGAATTAATTTTAGATACATTAAATTGGAGTCAGGCAGAAGCCACAGAACGAATTGGGCAATACTCAGAGCGACTGGTTCGTGCTGGTATGCAGTTAGAGTATATTACTCAAGGCTTGCAAGCTTTTCGTCGTGTTATCCTTGAGATGCTAACAGAAAGAGAAAGTGACAGTAAGAGAATTGTCTCGCTCTTTTATGAGATTGAAACGTGGATAGATGGAATTATTAATAAGGTCATTCATAATTACACGGGGTCATGGGAGAATACATTTGAGTTACAAAAGTTGTCATTATTAGAGCTATCTGCACCTTTAATTCCTATCTTCGAAAATATTTCAATTATGCCGTTAATAGGAACGATTGATACAGCTAGGGCAAAATTAATAATGGAAAACTTATTAAATGGTGTAATTAAGCACCGAGCTGAGGTTGTATTAATTGATATAACGGGAGTGCCAGTGGTTGACACGATGGTTGCGCATCATATCATTCAAGCAGCTGAAGCAGTTCGTCTCGTAGGTTCAAGATGTATTCTTGTAGGAATTAGACCTGAAATAGCACAAACTATTGTCAATTTAGGAATAGATTTGAGTCAATTCCCAACCAAGAGTACCCTTAGAAAGGGAATGGAATCTGCGCTTGAATTAACAAATAAAAAAATAATAGATTTATAGAATGAAAAAGGAGTAGGTGGCCTGAGAATGAGTATGCGAATACCTATTTTAAAACTGAAAGACTATTTACTCGTTAGTGTTCAAATTGAATTAGATGACCAAACGGCTTTGCAATTTCAAGAAGATTTACTTAACAAAATACATCGTGAAGGTTCAATGGGTGTTGTCATTGACTTAACGTCAGTAGAGATGATTGACTCATTTATTGCTAAGGTACTTGGTGATGTGGTTGATATGTCTAATTTAATGGGAACAAAAGTGGTGCTAACTGGAATACAGCCTGCTGTAGCCATCACACTGGTAGATATGGGAATTGAGTTAGGTGGTGTCCAAACGGCGCTCGATTTAGAGCAAGGGATGGATAAGTTGCAGCAAGAGTTGGAGGGGTAAAAATGGCAATCCAATCTTGTGTAGAAGTAAAGAGTGAGTGGGAAATTGTCGCAGCTAGACAAGCTGGTAGGAATTTAGCAAAAGAAATTGGCTTTGGTACAGTGGATCAGGCAAGAATAGCAACAGCTATTTCCGAACTTGCTCGCAATATTTACTTATATGCCCAACAAGGAACCATTTGTATTGAAAGGGTTAATGGTAAGAATGGAAATTCGTTTCAGACAGGAATTAAAATCATTGCTTCTGACAGAGGGCCTGGAATAGACGATATACGTCAAGTGATGGAGGATGGCTTTACAACTTCTGGAGGACTAGGGGCAGGACTTCCTGGTGTAAAAAGGTTAATGGACGATTTCCAAATTGAAACAAATGTAGGCGAAGGAACTGTAATAGCGGTTACAAAATGGCTTAGGTAAGGAGGTAAACGATGATAGAGGCTGAAAGTCAGGATCTAACTTTGCAATCTGAATATAAGGATTTACTCCGTGCGTTTTTAGAAAATAAAAGTGAACAGGATTTGTATGATGCTCAGCAATATAGTAAACGTTTGCTAGAAAACCAAATTTCACCAGAGGAAATGGTGAGCTTACATTGTGCCGTATTAGAAGAGATATTTGAGGGTCTTCCCATTGAAATAACCGAATCATTTTCCTTTTTACTTGAGGTAATGATAGGGTACGGTCTAGCGTACAGAGAGCATCAAAGTTTAAGGGACAAGCAATTAGAGTTAGAAATGCAAATAGATGTAGCTGCAAATATGCAACAAACATTATTGCCTAAAAAAATACCTCAAATTCCAGGTGTAGATATAGGGGTTATTAGTGTTCCTGCGGGGAAAATGAGTGGGGATTATTATTATTGTGTAAAAAATGAAAGTGGACATTTTGG
Source organism: Alkalihalobacterium elongatum (assembly GCF_019024285.1). Lineage (GTDB taxonomy): Bacteria > Bacillota > Bacilli > Bacillales > Bacillaceae_F > Alkalihalobacterium > Alkalihalobacterium elongatum. The sequence continues at coordinate 6,352 of NZ_WMKZ01000034.1, read as the reverse complement.
GGTTGCGATTGCGGATATTATTGGAAAAGGTATTCCAGCTGCCATGTGTATGTCGATGATAAAATATGCGATAGATAGTATGCCTTCCTATAGTCTAGAACCTGGTGTTTTACTTAAGAATTTAAACCGCGTCGTTGAACAAAATATTGATCCTAGTATGTTTATAACAATGATGTATGGGTCATATGATGCGGTGAACCACACATTTGTGTACTCAGGAGCAGGGCATGAGCCAGGATTTTACTTTAATGCAAGCGAAGGGAAATTTAGAGATTTGTACGCCAAGGGGCTTGTACTTGGAGTTTCGAATAAAACGAATTTTCGTGAACAAAAAATAAAAGTAAGTGTAGGAGATGCCATAGTTCTGCTATCAGATGGAGTAACAGAATGTCGGATAGGGGATCGTTTTATTGAAAGAGAAGAAATTAACGATCTGCTTATCAATTATATAGACCTCCCAGCACAAGAGATGGTAGAGAGGGTTTACGATGAACTAGCCCAATTGCAAGATTTTAAGCTAAATGATGATTTTACGTTGATGGTTTTACGAAGACAGGTTTAAAAAAATAAAAGCGTGGTAAATAAATGGAGAATTGAATTTTCTGTAGGAGGGCTATTATGAATTTAGAAATACGTCAAGAAACTAAGGAAAATTTTCATTTGTTACATTTATCAGGAGAGGTCGATGCGTTTACTGCTCCGAAATTGAGAGAAGTACTTATTCCACTAACTGAAGAAAGTGGTATGAAAGTAATTGTAGACCTATCTGATGTTCATTATATTGATAGTACAGGTCTCGGTATTTTTATAGGGGCGCTTAAATCTACACATAACTATAACAGCCATATTCAACTTCAAGGTTTATCTAGTCGCTTGCACAGATTATTTAAAATTACAGGCCTAGATGAAGTAATAGATATTGAAGCTCAAGAGAAGGAGGAAACGCAATGACCCGTCAAAGTGATCGCATCGAGATGAGAGTTCCTGCAAAACCAGAGTATGTAGGAGTCATCCGTTTGACTGTTTCTGGAATTGCAAATCGCATTGGCTACACCTATGATGACATTGAGGATATTAAAATTGCTGTTGCAGAAGCATGTACGAACGTTGTCGAGCACGCTTATGAAGGTGACGGTTGCATAACAGTTACTTTTCATGTGTTTACGGATCGTTTAGAAGTAGTTGTAGCAGATAGCGGAGAAAGTTTTGATATGGACGGTATTAGAGACAAGTTAGGGCCAATTGATGCTAGCCAGCCTATTAATGAGCTGAAAGAAGGAGGGCTGGGGCTCTTTCTCATTAACACACTAATGGATAAAGTAGAGATCAGTGAAGAAGATGGCGTCATTTTAATGATGACAAAGTACTTAGAAAGAGATGGGGTGGAACGCTATGTCGACGAAACCTCAGCATCGACCCAGTAGTAAAGACAGTGTAGTACAATGGATCACAGAGTATCAACAAGGTGAATCAGATGTTGCACAGACCAAGTTAGTCGAGCACTATAAGCCGCTGGTTCTAACGTTATCACGAAAATTTGCAAGAGGGCCAGAACATGCTGAAGACTTATTTCAAGTTGGGATGTTGGGTCTTCTAGGAGCGATTAGACGATTTGATCCAACAGTTGGGAAGAGTTTTGAGTCATTTGCAGTACCAACAGTTATTGGTGAAATCAAACGGTATATTCGTGATAAAACGTGGAGTGTCCATGTGCCTAGGAGAATTAAAGAGCTAGGGCCAAAGATAAAAAAAGCAGTTGATCAACTAACAAATGATTTGCAACGCTCCCCAAAAGTCAATGAGATTGCAGAATTAATTAATGTCTCTGAAGAAGAAGTTCTTGAAGCGATGGAGATGGGAAGAAGTTACCAAGCTTTATCTGTCGATCGACCAATAGAAGCTGACCAAGAAGGTGGAGAAGCGACATTGCTAGACTTAGTCGGTCGCCAAGAAGAAGGTTATGAACAAACGGACCAACAAATACTCTTAGAAAAAGCTTTCCAAGTACTATCTGAACGTGAAAGGCAAATTTTACAGCTTACCTATTATGAAAACTTAAGCCAAAAAGAAACTGGAGACCAGTTAGGGATTTCTCAAATGCATGTATCAAGATTGCAAAGAAGGGCACTCCAGAAATTACGTGAAACTATTAATATCAAGCCTACCGAGTGTTTGAAATGATTGAATTTAAAAGGAAACAACATGTAAGTGTTTCTGCTTACCAAAAACCAAAAGAAGGAAACTTTCTTTGCGGGGATTCCTATGTGGTGGTTGAAAGCGAAGAGTATGTCATTTGCGCTGTTGCGGATGGACTGGGTAGTGGTGAAGAGGCCCATGCGTCTTCTACTACGGTGGTGAATGTAATAAAACAGCATCATCATGAAAGTGTAAAGAGACTAGTTGAGCTTTGTAATAATAATCTTGTTTCACAACGAGGGGTCGTTTTAACAGTCGTAAAATTTGATCAGCGTGAAAAAAAAGCCCATTTTGGTAGTGTTGGAAATATTGGATTTCTGTTCTATTCATCAAGTGGCCAAATTATTAGACCTATGCCAAGACGTGGATTTTTATCTGGAAGAAGAATAAATGTTAAAACTGAATGTTTTCCTTTTGATCCTGGCAGCATTTTTGTTATCTATTCCGATGGAGTTCATTTAAGTGGCATAAAGCATGAAAACTTAACTGACTTACGTTCGCAGGAAGAGGCTAGTCGGTTTATTGAAAAACATGTGAAGGCTAATGATGATGACATGACTTTACTAGTTGGACAATTACATTAACTGTTTTGGGAGTCTGACTTACTATCGACGTCAGACTCCTTTTTACGGTTTAGCTTTGTTAAAGGATTCTGTTAATATAAGTTGAATTTTGGGCTCATCGTGTGAAGTGTTAATTTCACACGCCTTTCAGGAACTGAAAGGTTGAAAAATAGACTGAAATGAACGAGAAAATGCATTTTCACAGAGAATTTCAGTCTGTTTTTTCAGTAATGAGCCCAAATTCAACATCCTTTAACAGCAGCGCTTACGGTTTAAAAAAGGGTTAATGCTTTTGAGGAATTGTTAATTGAGTCTAAATCACTAATTAAGATTAACGCCGCCGTTCTAATAAAGGATTGAGAAGTGTGATGTCGAAGGTTATAAGGAGAGTTACTTTTAAGCATAATTCAATATAGTAGAAGAAATGCTAACAAGGCAAGCTGTATAGAGGAGAGATGAATTTGAGTAACCCAGAATTACGTCAACAAATGATGATGAAAATAGGTAAAGAGTTAAATTTACCGACCAAAACTGTACAACAAGTAATTGAACTAATAGAAGAAGGAAATACAGTCCCTTTTATTGCTCGTTATCGAAAAGAACTTACTGGTGGTATAGATGAAGTTCAAATCCGTTCAATAACTGAAACATGGCAGTATGCAGTGAATTTAAGTGAGAGAAAAGGCGAGGTCATTCGTCTTATTGACGAGCAAGGAAAACTAACGGATGAATTAAAAGCGGCAATAGAAAAAGCAGAAAAACTTCAGGAAGTTGAAGATTTGTATCGGCCATACAAACAAAAACGCCGTACAAAAGCAACGGTTGCAAAAGAAAAAGGCTTAGAGCCGCTAGCGACATGGCTATTCTCATTTCCTAAGTCAGCTGATGTGGAAGGAGAAGCAAAAAAATATATTTCTGAAGAACATGAAGTCTTAAGTGTAGAAGAAGCCTTACAAGGAGCAAAGGATATTATAGCTGAATGGGTTTCTGACGATGCTGATGTTCGAAAACATATTAGGGAACTGACTTTTAGAGATGGAATTATCACTACAAAAGTAAAAAATGCAGAAAAAGATGAAAAAGAAATATATGAGATGTACTATGAGTACGAGGAGCCGTTGAAACGCGTTGTTCCGCACCGTATTCTTGCCATGAACCGTGGTGAAAAAGAAGAGGTTTTACGTGTTGGAATAACGTTTCCTGTCCAAAAGATCGAAGCGTATCTAAATAAAAACTACATAAGAAATCAAATTTCAAATGCAGCATCCTATGTAATGGAAGCAATAGAGGATGGCTTTAAGCGTTTAGTTGAACCTTCCATTGAACGTGAGATACGTAATGAGCTTACGACAAGAGCTGAAGAACAAGCTATACATATCTTCTCTGAAAACTTACGAAATCTACTGTTACAACCACCTATTAAAGGACATACTGTGCTTGGTTTAGACCCAGCCTACCGTACTGGTTGTAAGCTGGGAGTTGTTGATGACACAGGTAAAGTCTTAGATATTACCGTTATATATCCAACACCGCCACATAATAAAGTTGACGAAGCTAAAAAAGTAGTTAATCGCTTAATACAACAGCATAATATCGATGTTATTGCGATTGGTAACGGTACCGCATCGAGAGAGTCTGAACAGTTTATTGCTGATTTAATAAAAGAAAGTGATTTACCTATCTCTTATTTAATTGTAAATGAGGCAGGTGCGAGTGTTTACTCTGCTTCCGATCTTGGTCGTGAAGAGTTTCCAGACTTAAAAGTTGAGGAGCGTAGTGCAGTTTCCATTGCTCGTAGACTTCAAGATCCATTAGCGGAATTAGTAAAAATTGACCCTAAATCAGTAGGTGTTGGTCAATATCAGCATGATGTTTCACAGAAGAGGTTAGCTGAATCATTAGGATTTGTGGTTGAGACAGCTGTTAACCGAGTAGGAGTCAATGTAAATACAGCATCTCCATCATTACTTCAATATGTAGCTGGGCTATCCAAGGTTGTTGCCAATAATATTGTTAAGAAACGTAATGAAGAAGGGAAGTTTACATCGCGTCAGCAGTTGAAGAAAGTGCCAAGGCTTGGTGCTAAAACGTATGAACAATGTATAGGCTTTTTGAGAATACCTGAGAGTGATAACACTCTTGATAACACAGCAATTCATCCAGAGTCCTATACTGAAACAAAGAGGTTGCTAGAAGCTGTAGGTGCAAGTATGGATGATCTAGGTACAGATACTTTAAAAGAAAAACTACAACAGGTCTCTATGGAAGAGATGGCTCAAACACTATCCATAGGGGAACCCACATTAAAAGATATTATTGAGGCGTTAATTCGCCCAGGGCGTGACCCTCGTGATGATTTAGCAAAACCTTTATTGAAAAAAGGTGTTTTAGCACTCGAAGATTTACAAAAGGGAATGGAACTACAAGGAACTGTCCGAAATGTAGTGGATTTCGGAGCATTTATTGATGTCGGCGTAAAACAAGATGGACTTGTTCATATTTCTAAATTGAGCAATCGTTTTGTAAAACACCCTCTCGAAGTTGTAGCTGTTGGTGAAGTAGTTACTGTCTGGGTTGACGATGTGGATATTAAAAAGCAAAGAGTAGCTTTAACGATGGTCGAACCAGAAAAACAGATAAATTAATTAAACAAGAGGCTGACTAAGTCAGCCTCTTGTTTAATTGCTTTTTTCAATTGCTGTATTTCTTTTGTAATGTGTTCTTTGATAATAGAACCAACACTGGTTGAGTAATTTAATTTGGTATCGATTTTTTTGAAAGAAAGCAGCCTTTAGTTGCTTCCTTAGCCAATAGGGCATAAGCTAGCAGCTCCTTATTCATTTATGTTACTATGTTTAGTATATGTATAACAGTTTGTCAAAGTTGATAGAAATTTGAAAGTTATTTACTAAAAGGAGATAACTACGGTGAAGCAAGAGGAATTACAATCTATTGTGGAGGAAGTATCTTTAACCCATTTTAAGAGGCCTTTTTGTCATCAAGCAAGGTTCAATCATCGGCTCAGAACAACAGGGGGACGGTATTTACTCCATACACATGACATCGAAATTAACCCGAAGCAGTATGAGGCTTTTGGTAAGGAAGAATTGATCTCTATTATTAAGCATGAATTGTGTCATTATCATTTGCACATTCAAAAAAAGGGATATCAGCATAAAGATAAAGACTTTAAAGACTTATTAAAACAAGTAGGTGGAGCTAGGTACTGTAAAGCATTATCTAATGAAAGAACCTATTCTAAGAAAAGGTACATTATTCAATGTACAAGCTGTTTTTTAAAATACACTAGAAAAAGAAAATTTGATCTCTCACGTTATGCGTGTGGAAGATGTGGTGGAAAATTGAAGATGGTAAAAATCGATGTTGACCTCTAATTCCTCCTATGATATATTATAGAGGTCGCTACAAGATAGCTTGTCCATCTCTGTAGCATAAAAAAACTAGAAGGTCTTGACGTGTCATTAAAAATTATGTAAAATAGTTCAAGTCCGATACTATTCCACAGTAGCTCAGTTGGTAGAGCAATCGGCTGTTAACCGATCGGTCGCAGGTTCGAGTCCTGCCTGTGGAGC
>NZ_WMKZ01000033.1 GCF_019024285.1 Alkalihalobacterium elongatum | reverse complement strand
ATGAATTCAAGTATATAAAAAAATACCTGTAGATAAAACACTCTTTTTCAAGTGTCCTAACTACAGGTACCAGTTTAGTGTGTGCATCACTTTAAAAGTAATTCCACCAACTTTGAATGTATCTCCATCTTTAACTAAAGTATGGTCGATTTGGTCGAGAAATTGATATTTCCAATCTTGATCGCCTTCATCTGATAAATAGGCTTTAGCTCCTGTACGCGAACCTAATTCAAGCGAACCTGAAACGAAATCTGCGTGTATATGCGTTTCGGCAGTTGCAATGATTCTCATACCTTGTTGTTCTGCAATAGTTAAAAAAGGTTCAATGTTTCTAGCGGGATCAATTACTATAGCTTCACCAGTTGCTTGGCAGCCTACAAGATAAGAAGCCTGTGCTAATTTTTCATCATAAAAATATCGAAGTAACAATCTTTATTCACCCTTTTTATTTGAGTTTTTAAGTATTTAAATTCTAAAACTAATTTCTTAAGATATTGGTTACTCATATTGTAAGTGCTACATTTTTCCCTTTAACATTCCGTGCCAATAAAACCGTGGTAGTAATTCTTTTTTGAGAAAGTACATACTATATCTTTGTTTCGCTTGATTAAAAGGAAAGGTTTCTTTAGGCTGTTTTTCATAGTCAAATTCGGCCAAAACCAACTTACCACGGCCTGTAACAATTGGACAGGAAGTATACCCATCGTATTTTTCGTTAAGGACTTCACCTTTCATATGGGAAAGTAAGTTTTTAACAACAGTAGGTGCTTGCTTACGAATCGCAGCCCCTGTTTTAGAAGTGGGTAAATTAGCGCTATCTCCTAAACCAAATACAAATTCAAATCGTTTATGTTGTAGGGTGTAAGGATCAACATCAACCCAGCCACTCTCATCAGCTAGTTCACTATTCTTAATGAATGGGTGAGGACCCATTGGTGGGGTAACATGCATCATGTCATATTGATATGATGTTTTTTCGCCGGAATCCAAATTTTCAAAAATCGCTTCCTTTGTTTGATGGCGAACTTCAATTAAATGGGTTCTGAAGTTGGTTTTTATATTTTTTTCTTTAATGACACTTTCTAAAACATCGCGGTATTTTGGAACATCAAAGATCGCTGGATTTGCGGAATTAAAGATGATTTCTGTTTGATGACGAACACCTGATTTATTGAAATACTCTTCAGCTAAGTACATGATTTTCTGTGGCGCTCCACCGCATTTTACTGGTGTATTAGGGTGAGTAAAGATTGCTTTCCCACCTTTAAAGTTTTTAATTGCTTCCCATGTGTTATCAACATATTCATAAGCGTAATTACTACCAATTCCACCATGTTCCATTGCTTCTTTTAGACCTTTGACATTTTCCCAGTACAGCTTTAATCCAGGGGCTACAACTAAATAATTAAAAGAAACCTGTTGATTTGTTGTTGTCATTAAACTTTTGTCAGCTAAGTTAAAGGTATCAACGGCTTCTTGGATAAAGTGAACACCTTTTGGAATGACATCCCTTTCCTTACGTGCGGAGTCTTCTTTACTGACTATACCTCCTCCAACTAGTGTCCAAAATGGTTGGTAATAATGGAGCTCAGCAGGATCGATAATGACAATATCATGTGGAGAAATTTTTCTAGCCAATTGGGCAGCCACGGTTATTCCTGCTGTTCCACCACCAACAATGGCTATTTCGTATTGTTTATCTGCCATCGGATTATACCACCTTAATAAGCTTAAGTAGTTTTGCTCAATTCCAAATGAAAGTAAGATTCGACTAAAGATAGATTTTCAATATTTGCTGTTGTTTAGACATGGTATTTACTTGAAATACATACTTTTCAATTTAAAATCAAGAAAATAAGTTTTAATGAGGATAAAGGTCAGAACGTAATATAAACCCTGCCCTTATTACAGTTCTGATTAGAATTTTTTTCTTGTTAAAATCATCGTTAAATAACATAAAGTTGTAAATAATAAAGAAATAATTAGAGCATGTAGCATGGCTGTAAATAATGAAGCAGCAGTAAATACGACAGCTACACCACTAACTAATTGAGCAGTCACGAACAATAAAGATAAACTTACTCCCCATAAAATGGTGCGTTCATGACGGTATTTTCTAATTACCCAAACAAACATAATTAATATTACAAAGAATAAAGCAATCCCAGCGATCCGGTGAAAGTAGTGTGACCCAACAGGTCCAATCAAACCAGGTAAAATCTCCCCATTACATAAAGGGAAACCTGCGCATGCTAATGTCGCTTGGGTATGCTTGACATAAGCACCTGTATAAATCACTACATAGCAATAAGTAATTGAAAAAAATACGTAATTTCTGAAACGTTTTGAAATATTCGGTACAGACATCTTGGCCCCACTGTCTTCAAAGGCTAAAACGGTTAATAATACAACGGTTGCTAATGAAATTGCAGAAATACCAAAGTGTAGTGCTAGTATTGCTTTGTATTGACCGAATACAACAGCACCAGCTCCGAGAAATCCTTGAAAAATAATAAAAAAAATAGACATGATTGCTAAAAATTTGGTTTCTCTAATGTGCGGTAGTTTTTTCCAAGCCCAAATTGCTAAAAGAATAATAAAAATTCCAAGTAATCCAGACACTATTCGATGACTATATTCAATGATCGTCTCCATTTGGGGGGAGGTAGGTATTACCTCACCGAAACAAAGAGGCCATGTAGATCCGCAACCGTCAGCAGATCCTGTTTTAGTTACTAACGCACCTTGCATTAAAACAATTAACATACCGAGTGAAGTGAAAACACCGAAGATTTTTAGGAGCTTGTGCAAATCTTTCACTTCTTTCTATTGAATTTTGTAAACAGTAGAAAAACTTTGTAGGTTAACAAGTACATGTAAGGGAAGTTTTAATTTGTAAAAATCCCCTATTAAACAAGAGATTGTTTTAATAGGGGATATACTAATATCTTATAAACCTAGAAAACACTTTGAAATGTTTTTCCTAACACCAATCCCTATTCACTATAACTCTACCGTTATGATCGATTTAATAGTTTTCTAGCACCTTCGGAAACAGAGTAGTTCTCCTCATTTTGGACAACAAATCCACCCGACTTCATATCTCGAAGTGAACTTCTCACTTTAAATAATGGTTGTCCAATTTTCTTTGAAATGTCTTCAGGCGTTAAAGCCTGATCTTGGATTGCTGATAACAACGCTTTTGCTGAACTCGTTAATGTTCCATCAGGATTCACACAAGCCATCGTATTCACCGCCTTATTTTAATTCTTTTTTGCAGAAGTACCAATCGACACATTCGATGCCTTCCTCTTTCATGCGCTCCTCCGCCATTTCTTGTGTTGCTGCAGGAGGAACAATGACTTTTTCACCTTTTCTCCAGTTAGCAGGTGTTGCAACACCGTGCTCATCAGAAGTTTGTAATGATTCAATGAGACGGAGGATTTCATCCATATTACGTCCAGCTGATAATGGATAGTAAATAATTGCTCGAACTACTTGGTTTGGATCAATGACGAACACAGCACGTGAAGTCGATGTATCACTTTCTCCTGGCATAATCATTCCATATTTCATTGCAACGTCTTTGTTAAGATCGGCAATTACTGGGAATTCAATTTTCACACCAAATTTCTCCTCAACGTTTCTTACCCAAGCAATATGGGAGTGAACACTATCAATACTTAAACCTAGTAACTCTGTGTTTAGTTCACGTAATTGCGGATAAATTTCTTGGAATGCCATAAATTCAGTCGTACAAACTGGGGTAAAGTCGGCAGGGTGTGAGAATAAGATCACCCAGCTCCCTTTATAATCCGATAATTGTATTGTCCCGTGTGTTGTCACACTTTCAAACTGCGGTGCTGGCGAACCAATACGTGGTAAACCTTCATTTACTTCCTGTACTTTGATTTCTTCGTTCATCATTTATAACAACTCCTTTTTAATAATTATTATTATCTTGCTACAATTACATTCTACACCGGATTTTAATTATACTCAAGGGGGTATGGTATGTTTTTTATAATAATTATAAATAAGTTCAAAATTTGTTCAAATCTTACCTAGATTTAATAAATTAAAAATGAAGGAAAATAAATATGTATTGTGTATAGTTGAGTTTAGTTTTAACGATTGGATAGGTTAATGGAAGTTTATTGAATGGATTGAGATTAGTAATAAGAGGGTCTCCCGTTAAGATTTTAGAGTAGGTTGGTAGGGAATTTACAGAAGAAGAGGGCTCCGTCAATTATTGTTTTAGGAGCCTCCTTAAATGAAACTTGCTTTAATTTAAAAGTTTTTCTACTTTTGGATTCATTTTATAGGACTCATTTTCTTCGATAACAAAGCCCATGCTGGCCATATCGCGTAAATTGCTTCTTACTTTAAAGAGTGGCATATTTATTTTTTTTGCGATTTGATCAGCAGACAAGGCTTCATGTTGTATAACTTGTAATAAATCTTTTGCACTCGATGTTAAGTTACCGTCACTAGTTACACATGCCATTTAATTCACCCCTTAACTTCATGTTTGGTTTAAATATTTTTCTTACACATATACCAGTCAATACATTCAATCGTATCATCTTTTGATCTTTCTTCCGCTTCCTCTTGAGTGGTAGGGGGAGGAACGATAACTTTATCTCCTGGTTTCCAATTCGCAGGAGTAGCTACACGATGCTGATCAGACGTTTGAAGAGCTTGTATTAAACGTAACATTTCATCCATATTTCTTCCTGTAGATAATGGATAATAAACAATCGCACGGACTACTTGATCAGCATCAATCACAAAGACTGCCCTAGATGTTTCGGTATTATTTCCTTCAGGCATAAGCATGCCGAATTTTGATGCTACATCCTTATTTAGATCAGCGATGATTGGAAATTCAAGTTTTACACCAAATTTTTCTTTAACGTTTCGTACCCATGCGATATGCGAGTGAACGCTATCAATACTTAATCCAAGTAATTCTGTATTTAGCTCACGTAATTGTGGATAGATTTCTTGAAAAGCTATAAATTCAGTTGTACATACTGGGGTGAAATCTGCTGGATGCGAAAATAGAATGAGCCAGCTTCCCTTATAGTCTTCAAGGTGGATCGTACCATGGGTTGTTGTTGCTTCAAAGGAAGGAGCTTTATCTCCTATGAGTGGCAGTGACCCGCCTTTTACCTCAGTTTCTGTAATGACCGCATCGCCTTCTAGATGATTGTTACTCATAATTGCCTCCTATTAAATAACTTAAATATTGGTTCACTGATATAATTAGCAATAACAAATAGAATTATTTAAAAATTGAATGGGAAAAAGAGGCAACTAAAATTGTAATGAGTTGGATTGAAGTTTTATTGACTTTATAAAAATTAAAGTTGTTGTTTTTACTGATATATACAAAGTTAGCGTACATAATAAAGTAATAAAGTTTACTCAGTAGAATAAGGTATATTATATTTGTTGAATAGAATCTCTTTAAAAGACAAGAAAAGTAGGTGAACAAAGTGGGAAAATATCAATTGGATGCCAAAAGTCAGGTAGCTGTGAGAAAGTATCATGAAAAACAGACGCCTGCCAAATTTGATAAAAAACAGCAACTTGAAAAAATACGTGCGGAGTATTTGAAAAAGAAGCAAAAACAAACAGATAAATAATATCAATGAAAACATAGGAGGGCTAAAATCTCCCTATGTTTTTCTTATTCGGAAGTTCTTTTTTCAATTGATGATACAGTTTATTATGCCTATAAATTTTCCTCACAAATAATCAGTAGCAAATTAATAAACCAGCCGTTATTTTGGATACACCAGTGATCTCCATTAGAAAATTTTAAAACATTATAAATGAAATGACCCAACAAGGATCCGCGCTTCTATTATTAAAAGACGAAGCAGGATAGTGGAAGAATGTTATTACCTCTCCAAATGATCATAAATTAAATCTTTCTTGTTATCCTAGACATTTTCCAAAGATTTGTTAACTACTTGACGGGTGGATTATTTTTTTGTGCAGGAATTTCAAAGTTTCTGATTAATTAATTTTATACGTAGGTAATAACAAAACGATAAGAAGGGGGCGTTATAATTGAGGTTTATTAGAATGTTTTTTACAAAATATAAATGTTTATTATGTTCAGCATTTGGAAATGAAAAGTATTTTAAAATTACCAATAAATTAAAAGAACATGGTGTGAAATATCAAACTGATATTATAAGAAACCCAAATACCTATCCACCTATAGATCATAATGATAGGGCACATTATGATATTTATGTAAAAGAAGAAGATAAACATAAAGCACAGCAAGCCATTAAATCAATTTTATAAAATTTAATTAAAGTATGCCCATTATCCTTTAGTACTGTACTAGAATAATATAATTTTGAGTCTGTTCGTCCACGTGCTTGTAGACTATTAGTTTTTAATCAAGGTGAACTTATATAAGACACATATGTATCACCATAACTAATATTTGAACTGATTCCTTCTTAAACTACAGAAACAATTGTTCAATAAGATCAATCCCTTCAAATTTGTGAACAAGAGAATAAACAAAAAAGAGAGTCAATAAAATTCACTCTCCCTTGTTAAAAATCCATGCAATTAAATTTTTCCCTTGTTCAGCTGTTAATTGGTTAGAAGAAATCCCTTTTAAAATTGAACGCCAAGATGAAATTAACACTACTTCTATTGGAAGGTCATTTTCCACAGTCAATTCAGATATATATTCCTCGATTTTATCTTTTTTATCATAAGGTGCTTCTTCACTAATAAGTTTACAAATGTTACCTTTAATTGCAAAGTTTAAACCAGTTAAAAGTGCGGCTTTAATAGCTTCTTCTGGCTTGTCAAACAGAGAAGCTGCTCCCTCCATTCTATCAATTAATCGTTGTTCCATATCGGTCCTAATCACTTCATAAAGTTTTGATTTGGAACCGAAGTGATGATAAACAGCTCCAGTCGTCATATTAGCTTTTTGGGCTAACTTTGAAATGTTAACCCCTTTGTATCCATATAAACTAAACTCTTCTAATGCAACTTTGATTAACGTATCCTTATTTGTTCCTGGTATTGGTATCCATTCTTTCATAATAGATTAATCTTATCATATTGACATACGAACGTAAATTGATTATGTTAAACATAACTAAATTACGTTAAACATAATTAAATTATCTCATTAGGCTAGGAGGAAAAGTATTTGAAATTAGTATTTTTGTATCATCCAGTCAAAGATGTTAAAGAATCGTTATTGTTTTATCGTGATACGCTCGGTTTTGAGGAAGCGTGGAGAGAAGGGGAACACACAGTTGCCTTAAGTTTACCTAATTCAGATGTTCGATTACTGATAGAAGATGATGAGCAGGGATTATCTGCAGGAGGTGTTTTCTTAGTCGAGTCTGTGGACACTTTTTATAAAGAAAATAGCGAGAAGTTAGAGTTTGTGAAGGAACCTGTTGACATTCCACCAGGTCGGTATGCTATTTATAAAGACAATTCAGGCAATTATTTAAGAATTATTGACTTTACTAATGAAAAATAATGTACTTCAAACAGGTAATTACGTTATCTGTTTTTAATAATATTAACAGGTGATTTTACTTAAACACCAATGGTTTGAAGTAATCCAAAATGATATAATTAGATAAATTATTCATGAAAGAGGTGATGAACATCATGAATACTGCTAAGGAACGATTACTAAAAATTATTGATGAAATTCCAGAGCAAGAAGTCGTTAAAATTTTAGACTTTGCTGAGTATATAAAGGCCAAAAAAGAAAAAAGTTTATCAGAAGATTTATCAAAAGCGAGCGAAAGTAGCATTGATTTTTGGGATAATGATGTAGATGATGAGGTTTGGAATGATGCATAAACAAGGTGACATTGTATTAATTCCAGTACCATTCAGTGATTTATCCAATAGAAAACAGCGTCCAGTTCTCATTATTTCAAACGATGATTATAATCAGATGACGGATGATATTCTTGTTGTTGCTATTACATCACAATTAAAAGACCTCGATTACTCAGTCGTGATTGAACATAAAGATTTAGAGGAAGGTTTTCTTAAAGTGACATCAGCAGTGAGAGCAGACAAAGTTTATACACTTTCAAAAGGAATTATTAGAAAAAGATTTGGAAAAGTGAACTCAGAAGTATTGAGTAGCATTCGAACTAAAGTAAATGAGTTAATAAGAAGCAATTAAAACTAGCAGACATGGACTGCTTTGAATAGTCCGCTTTTTGGGTTAAATGCTATTCAATTGATGAGTTAGTTGAAGAAAAAATCAAATAAAACACCAAAAACGCAGAGGCTGGTAAACCCTTTGCGTTTTTCTGTGCGATTCCATTGCCAAAATTACATGATTTACTCTGTTATTTTCATTGTGAATTTGAACTTTCAAAAGCATTTTTGTGTTTCGACAATCTAAGAAAGGACAAGACTTTTTACTTTTTATATGCAATTTTTAAAGTTGGGCGGATAGGCAAGCTTCGAAAACGGGCTTTAGGCAATAAGTTACTGTATAAGCTGAAGGGAGTGAGAAAATGGGTAGGCGAATACATCATACTGAAAATGACGTGAACGCGTTAGCAAGGCTGATGCTGGCAGAAGCCATTGGTGAAGGCGCCGAAGGGATGGATATGGTAGGAACGGTTGTGGCCAATCGGGTTGAGGCAGACTGTGAACCTGACTTCAGAAATTTACGCAATATCAGACATGCAATCTATCAAGAAATACCGGGAACTGGGATCCCTCACTTTGAGCCTGTTTTAAATGGAGCCTTGTATACACAGCGTCCCACAGAAGAAGACCTGCAGAGGGCCAGGAATTTATTGAATGGTCATAGGAATCCACGAGCCCGAATGAACTTATGGTTTTTTAATCCGAGTCCAGGGCAAGCATTCCGCGATCCTTGTACCCCAACGATGCCAAGATCGCCCATGACACAGTTCGATTTTGCACATAAAAATCATTGCTTCTATGTCGGTGTACCGGGCTACTGCCCAGAGTTTTATCGTTGATTAATAAAAAGGAGATGAACTTATCATGACTTGTGGAAAAAACACTAGTTATAATCAAATGAACTACCCTGGTTTTTATCCATCTACTATGATGCAAGCACCTGCCACACAACAACCAACTGGCTTCCCGATGGGTATGCATTCTGGACCTGCATATAATGTGCCTGTTGTTCCGATGGGAACTGGACAGATGCTACCGACAGGCAGGGTGGAAGAATCATTTATCGAAAATATCCTGCGCTTTAACAAAGGCAAGATTGGTACCTTCTACTTTACTTACCAAGGGAACAACAGATGGAATGCAATGGTTTACCAAGGTCGTGTTGAAACGGCTGGCCGTGACCATATCATCATCAGTGACCCGGCAAGTGGTAAACGCTACCTACTGTTGATGGCAAATCTTGACTGGGTGGAATTCGATGAAAGAATTAACTATCCTCACATGGAAATAAGTCCAACTGTAACCTTGGACGTATCCGAGTGATGTTTTAGAACGAAAACCCGCTACCTTCAAAAATGAGCGGGTTTTTAGTTCTGACCATATTTTTATTTTATCCTTATTAGAAAAATTTGATTGGTGGAATAGTTTATAGATGATATACTTGAAAAATAGTATCTTAGAGCGGAGGAAAGTGCTTTGGAAGATATATTAAAACAAATCTTATGTGAATTGAAAGAAATAAAGACGGATATCGGTGATTTAAAAACGGGACAAGCCAGACTTGAAGTTGGCCAACAAAAATTACAGCAGAACTTAATCGAAGGTCTTGGGACTTATACAGAGAAAATTTCTGAACATGTTGATGATAAAACTGAAGTATTGAACAAAAGAGTTTATAAAGTTGAAGCTGAAATAGAGAGATTAAGCAGACAGTAGAGAAGTTGAACTTCACACTGTCTTTTCTTTTGAATGAAGAAAAAAAGCATAAGTAATCAGTCACTGTTGATTACTTATGCTTTCAAGCTTCTATCCAATTTTCACCATAAAAAGAGCTTTCTTTCTTTAAAACCTTAATATACTTTATCGCCGTTAAAGATAGAGTTTTTCACAATGACATAATCTACGTGACGGATGGAATCTAGCGTAGTACCACCAGCATACGAAATAGAAGATTGCAGATCTTGCTCCATTTCAGTTAACGTATCCTGTAAGGCACCTTTATGCTCAACGTACATTTTCTTACCTTCTACGTTCTTCTTTTCCCCTTTTTGGAATTCAGAAGCAGACCCGAAATATTCTTTTACTATCTTTCCATCGAGTTCGATCGTTTCTCCTGGTGATTCTTCATGCCCAGCAAAAAGCGAGCCAATCATGATCATCGTTGCACCGAATCGAATCGATTTGGCGATGTCACCGTGTGTTCGTATTCCGCCATCAGCAATAACTGGTTTACTTGCTGCCTTTGCACACCAGCGAAGTGCTGCCAGCTGCCAGCCTCCAGTTCCGAATCCTGTTTTAATTTTTGTGATACATACTTTACCAGGTCCAATTCCAACCTTTGTCGCATCGGCACCAGCGTGCTCAAGTTCACGGACAGCTTCAGGAGTCCCGACATTACCAGCAATGACAAAGCTCTTAGGTAGATATTTTTTAATATGCTGAATCATATTGATGACTGCATTTGAATGACCATGTGCAATGTCAATCGTGATGTATTCAGGGGTAAGATTTGCCGCTGCTAGCTCTTCGATAAATTGATATTCATCTTCCTTCACTCCAACACTAATTGAAGCGTAGAGACCTTTCGCCTGCATCTCTTTAACAAATGACATGCGTTTTTCTGGCTCAAAGCGATGCATAATATAAAAGTAATTATTTTCAGCAAGATATAGGGCTATTTTTTCATCAATGATCGTTTGCATATTGGCAGGCACAACAGGAAGTTTAAACTCACGACCTCCTAGTGTCACAGTCGTATCACACTCCAAACGGCTGTTAACGACACATTTATTAGGGATTAACTGAATATCTTCATAATCAAATACATTATCCATGATCTACACTCCCAACAGATATATTTAAATATAATGTTCTTCCAAAACAATAAAAAAATCCTAACTAAAAATGGGTAGAGGAAACCACCCATTCGTAGTTAGGATTTTAAGGTTCCTAGTAGAGACTCTTAGACCATATTTCTAAGAATATACGAATGATTTCAAATAATTTTCTTAAACACAAAATTGATTATAAACGAACTTTTATTATATGTAAATGATTATTATTCGGATTTTTATAGAAAAACCATAAGAAAATTAACGGAAACACTAAAAAAATGGCCTTTTCAAAAAAGAAAGGGTATGAATTAGTGCATTGTTGAAGTTAATGCCTGAATGAAGGTAAATGGAAAAAAGTTGAAACTTATGTCTGGCAATATCGTATGAAATAAGGAGGGGGGATCATATGGTACGAAAGCTATCAGTGTTGCTTGGGTTACTATTCATGTTAGTTCTGTCGGCTTGTGTTTACAGCATTTACACTTTTACTTTTACAGGTGAAACAGATAATTGGTCAGCGTCTTTAAAGGTTAAACAGCATAGTAATGATTATGAAGACCAAGAATTTGAGCTGCTTTATAAAGGAAATGATGTTCATTCAGTTGGAGATATTACTTTTGATGTTGAAACAAATGCAGGAGGCTTTGGAGGTGTTGGCTACACACTATCTGAAAATGGGGTTTTAAGAAGTAATAGTAATGCAAATCCAACGAACGCTAAAATAACAGAAGACTCCGCAGTTGAAGTGACAGTCGAATGGAATGGTAATGTTGAAACAATTACGCTAAGTAATGATTGATGATACGCTAAAAGGTGCGCTGCTTTGTTAAGGGTCAGCGCGTTTCTTTTTGAGTGAACCAGACAGAAGAGCAAGAGAAGTGGTTTTGCTTTTATAGGAAAAAGTAATGCAGAATTTATGTAGATAATTGAGAGAAGTAAAGGAGAATAAAGAGGTGCAACTTATGCATTTAAAAGAATTTATGAATGATCATTTCCCAAACTTAGAATTTAGACCGCCGTTATTTTATAGTTGGGAGATCGGATTGAGGTTTGAATTAGGAGTAAACTATGACTCTGACAACGTTTATGTAAATTGCCCATATCTCCAGGGTGTTTATGAAAGAGCAATTACTTTATTTCAGTCGCTACATTCATCAGATGATGATCTTTTTATTGTCGTTGATGTCAATGATTATGCGGATGGTGAAGCTTTTAAGCATAAATTAAACGTTTTTCATAAATACGTTAATGACAAATCGGTTTTGTATAAACTACAGAAAAATACAATCCCGTATATTTATCCAGAAGATGATGATGGAATATGGAAGACGCATCGGTTTTGTCTAAAATGTAAGCTATCTGACATTCAATATACTCCTATGTTAAAAGCAATTTGCAATCAAGATATGGGGATAAAACCAAATATATTTCACAGCGTCTATTTTATAAACATCGATAGGAAAACTATATTTTACATATATGATGACAGAGGTTGTGATTTGTTGGCTAGTTCGACTGAAACCATAAGAGATGTTTATGAAAAATATAATGATTGGATATTAGACTACGATAGAAATAGGATCGACGATATATTCAAGTAAATGCCTTTCTTGTTCAATTGGGGGTGTAATGATGGGTTTACCAAGTTGTAATAAATGTGGGGTACAAATGAAATGGGGAGTAATTAATAAATCATTATGGTTAGGATATAAACCTGTAATTTGTGAAAAATGTAACACTGCACACAAATTATCTTTCTCTTCAAGAAATTTGGTATCTTTCTTAATTGTTGTCCCTATGGTATTTTTCGGTGTTCTTTTATTAAACTATTTCCACTTAAATATCTTTGCAGCTATCATTCTTATGATCTCAATTTCTTTATTCATCTCTTTGTTTTTACCATATCTAGTTAAATATAATGAAAGTTCTAATGAACATTAGGTATTCAATTAGCGTTTAAAAAAACTGCTTATGAAGCTAATGGGTAGCAATACTGAAAAAAGGAGTTTCTCATGAATTTTATTTTGTATTGGAGAATATTCGTTCTAGTGGCATTAGTGTTGCTCTTTGTAACCGATGTAATACAACTTGATATTTTTTTATCTGTTATCGTAGGAATAATAGTTTTTTATGGGATTCCGATTTTAATAAAAATTGTTCAAAAAAAGAGATGACGGATACGGCCCTCACTTAAAGAACATAAGCAGATGGCAATTTTCCAGCCTGGAACGTCAAAACCAGTTGGTGATTGACGGATGGACCGTGATACGCTTTTCTTATGACCAAGTTAGTGAGAAGCCTCGTCGATGCCAACAAATTGTTCAGCAAGTGATTGGCCGATGGCTGGGGGAATAGGTTAAGAACCCGATCTGATAAATAAACGGAGAAATTCCGCTTAATTAGTAATTAGCACTGAAAATAGCTTGAATAGACGGAGAAATTCCGCCTATCGACTCAAAAAAACTGAAATTGGGTCATTTTTCTTTGCATAATCGGAAAATCTCCCCCTATATACCCTGGTACGAGCTTCATTCTGCATCTAACCGAAAAATCTCCGCTTATTTTACTATGGCTAGTTACTTATTTCTTGACAAGACTGTACTTAAAGTATCGGGAGCGATAGCGTAACAACTGCTATCGCTTATCATGCTAACGCGGCAGGTTTGTTCAAAAGATAGAAGCAAAGAAGCAGTGGAAGAGTGGTGTCATTTGAAGAAGATTTTTATAGTAATTTTAATAGTTATTACAGTATTTGCAATAATCGTAGGAATTAGGTGGAATCATCTGACTAATCTATCTGAAACCAGCACTATTGTAGTGTCATATTTAAAAAATGAAGGTTTTTTTGTTCTTTACCATAGTGATGATTTTGGTCTATACACTATAACAAACAATGAGCTAACAGAAAAGCCGTATTCTGACTATCTAAAGGTTCAGAATAAAAATCTAGAATTCTATGTTGATAAAAAGCTCCATCATGAATTCTTTTATGTAAATAACCATCCATTAAGTAATTTATTTGGATTTGGCCATATCCATGTGACAGTTATAATGAGTGAAAATGAAGTTGTAGGTGCTTCCTCGACAAAAGACGGTATGACATATCCATTGCACGGAGAATAAGATTAAAAATATTAGTGGATTGTATGGTGGAGATTGTTCTTCAACAAACCGGAGCTCTTTAGTAGAACGCTTTACCACCACCCATGTTCCAATATCAGGGGAGTTAGCGAATTAAACCACAAATTAATAAGAGGTGGTAAATTGAAAAAGGAATATACTCTTGTCATTATTATCAGCATTGTAAGTGGTTTGTTGTTTTATATATTTAACCTATTAACACCGTCTCCTAGGACAGTTTCAGGAAACGGAAACCCAGCATTATTATTAATGCCTATACTATTGCCGCTCTTCGTTTATCTAGTTTTCTTGTGGATTAAGGTGTTGAAGAATTTCAGGATTAATTCTCGTATAGCCCTCATTGCTATTATAGGTATAGTTTTTCATTGGTTTTTTGGGTTATATTATCAACAGTTTTTGTTCAACAATCATCGCAATGTATTAGCAGACGTATATCAAAAAGAATTTGGTTATGTAGATCGGGTGTATATTGAACAAATTACATCTTCTCTGTTATCAATTCATACTAACAAACTATACTTCAATCTAAATACTTATTTAATGTTTTTAACACTTTCTATTTTCCTTTCATTATCTATTGTCTTAATAAAAAAATTATTTCCACCACCATCTAATAAATAGGAAGGGAGGATTTTATGATAAGAAGTAAAGTGGCGCTCATTAGTTCAGTTGTTCTTTTAGGTATATGTATGTTTTTATTTTTTCCGTTCCCTAATAATGTATTGTTTCAAGCACGTTCTACATTCATGTCGTTTCCAATCAGTAATCAGGATGGATATATTTTGCTCGGTATCATTGCTTCTGTTTTGTTTATAATGGCCATCGTTTTACTTGCAATTGGCATGAAGAAATACCGCTTAAGATCAATAGTCATTGTTTTAATCGTATATGCTTTTCTACCAAACATTCTAATTACAATGTACCAAGAAACATTAGCAAGTGGAATTAAAGCAATTTCATACGATGCAAATGGGACGTGCAATTTTGAGTATGTGAGTGAAGACTTTTTGAATGGGGAATGTCGTCTTGTATTACACAACCGAAGCAATAAAGCTGTGACATTTGAGTTAGAATTTTTAGATTCCTTTTTCATGGAAGATGAATTACGGATGGAGTCTCTTATGAATTTAGCAGGTCCACATCAAATGACAATAGGAGCTAATCAGAAAAAGTCTATTTATTTGAAGGAATTACTCAATGTATCAGATGTTCTAAAACATATTCATGGAGGAACATCGAATGGTATTCATGTTAAGTTGATAGACGAGGAGTCTACCCGGATTTTTTGATTTGTTTATTTGAAGAAGGATGCTGGATTTGAAACCTTTTACCAGATATTTCGTAAATATAGATACATAGAAAATGAGATGTAGGAACGTAATTATCACTGACTAAAGAGGTATGAAGCAATAAGTAGGTATAGCGATTTTTTAGCTGTTCAAGTAAGGGGGCGAAAGCTCGGGCAAGGTCATCAAAGATTGGGGGATTTCAAATGGATTATATTTGGTTAGCAATGGGGATTGCGATTGCAGGATATTTAATTGGAGATGGGTTGAAAAACTTTAAAAACCCGAATTCAAAAAATATTTTAGAGTCGTTAGATGAGGATGATGAACACGAATTAATTAAGGAGAGTAACGTTCATCATTTTATAGGTATTTCTAAGGAAGATGCAAAAAATTTGCTTAATGAACACCCAAACATTCCACATATTATCATAAATAATAATGTTTATTATCCAAAAGCCAAATTGCGTGAATGGTTAATGAAATTAGGAAGTTGATATTTTTCTCATCCAAACTAATAGTTTATTCTACTAACAGAGGCATAGTATAGGAGCAGTCGGTGTGGCATTCCTCTTTTTATTGAAGGAAAAAAAGCAAGAGATCATTTGTAAAGGATGGGAAAAATTGAAAAAGAAAATTTGGAGTGCTGTTATCTTACTACAGTAATTATCCCAGGCGTTTATTTCCTGCTGCAATATAACCCACCATTGGAGGTTGGTACAATTGCTTCACTCGAAGACAATAAATCAGTTGTTGTCGGTGTGGGTAACAAAGGTTTTCGCGATATAAAGATAGTAGATGTGTCGGTGAATAATAATGAAGAGCCACTCGAAACAAGTATACAAGTCAGTAATACATTACAAGGTTTCATCATAACCGATGATTATAATAGTGAAGAAGCGAGAAAATATGGGTTTACAAATATAGATGAGGTAACTATAAAAACAGGCACTGCTCCGTCTTCTAACTACGAAAAATTGGATGCAGGAACAGCTTCTATTAATGATGAAATTTATGGGGTGAGTGTCATTCATAACGAAGAGATTAATAAGGTTCATATTAGCTATAGCTATCTCGGGATTTCATTTAGTCACACTGTCGCATTTAACTCGATTATTCATTAAAAGTAGTTGTTTGTGTGCGAGCTGATTGGAATATTAAATGTAAAATTATGTATTATTTGATCTGATTTATATAGATATTGAAGGAAGTGAGTATTGTGCAATTGGATGTTTTTAGCATTATCTTATCGCTTGGACTATTACTCTTAATTTTTTCACCACTCATATTTTCAAAAAAACATAAGAATGATAGTAAAGATAGAGGATGGAAAGGGATTATTAAGTCGAAGTGGTTCGGCATTCCGCTCATTTTCCTTTTGTTATTTGGGAACTACTTAGAAACTTCTTTTCTACATTTAGCACTTATTATTACTTCTTCAATACTCGTTTCCTTCTTGATTTCACTAATTGCTAATCGAAAGCTAATAATAAAAAACAATAAGGCCTCGTAAAGTAAGGAAGTACATTAGAGAAAAGGGGAGAATTGTCCTTCATAAAGGTGATGAAGGACAAAACGCAGCAGAAAAGTGAGGGATGTGTCCTTCATAATAATTGTTCTAATAGCTGAACTGTGTAAAGTGAACGAAAAAGAGAGTCCGCGGGGAAAAAGTATTTCTTTGGTGGTTTGGTATTTTTATGGATAGTATTTTTATTTATTCTTTTCGGTGATATGCTCTTTACTAATATTTTGGGATAGGTGGAGAAATTAATATGAAGTACAAAATGTCGAAGAAAGACTTACTAACTAAGGATGATATTTGGAACGCGATGATCACAGTTATGGTGGAGTACGACTTTCCAACTGATAGTAAAGTCGCTAATGATACATATATTGTCTACAACTACTATTCTGAACTTGAAAGCGGCGGTCATGAAAGCCTACTGAATTGGTTTTCATGGCATATTGAAGAAGTTGGCATAGAAAATTACTTAAAGGATCTAACTGATATACTTGAGAGAATCGGCGCTACTGACTACTCGAAAATTGAAAAAGAGTATGGCAAGGAATTATGGAGATTATTTCAGGCATTAGAAGATGGCGAAGTTGAAGAAGAAGATTTTTATAATGTTATCGAGAGAGCGGATAAAGAACATGAAAATCTCAATGGAAAATTAGGCGAGCTATTAGAAAGCTTTTTTGTTAAGGTTTATTTGGAGTTAATTGAGGTTGAGGAATAAGTGTTTAAAGAAGCACGGAATGGTTTGATATGCTCCCTTCGAGGTATCATCATCCTATTACCTTACGTTAAAAAATATTGCGAATTTACATCAGTTGTTCTACGATAAATCGTAAGGGGAGGATAATCATATGAAATGGATGGTTTCCGGAATTGGTTTGGTGATATTTGGGTACGCAGTATATATGTACTTCTCAAACGATGTTAATATAATTGGAAGTGGTACATGGGACCCAGTTGCTTTTATGCTTGGTGTAGCTGGATTAGCAGGAGCTATATCAGGATTGGGATTTGCAGCATATGGTTTTTTTAATGCATACTTGGCCGAGAAAATTATTGATAAAAAAGTCGAAGAACGGTTTAATGAATGGAAAAAAAACATTGAAGATGAAAACTACAAAATGCAAGAGGCGATGCAGAAATTAAATGCGGGTTATCAAGCCGAGCTTGTATATAAACAACCAGATAAGGCTATACAACTGTACCATCAAGCTGTTGAAGTATACCCTAAAGTTTATAATGGGTATACAGCTCTTGCATATGCATATTGGCATTATAAGAACAATGCTATAGCAGCACTTGATTATTTTGAACTGGCATTGAAAAATAACCCTAATTCGTATCAAGCACATAATGACCTAGCCAGGTTTTATGTAAAAGAAAATGAACATATGTCTGCTATTAAACATATGAAAAAAGCACTCGATATTAATCCCTGCGAATATAAGTCTTTTGAAACAGATAATATATTCGAGCCGATTAAAGATAAATACAGTGAAAAATACAAAGTAATGATAGAACAGGCTAAAACCAAAGCTGAAAACAAATAAAATTCTATGTAATTGAAATCACCTTGCGACATTAGTATATATAACAGGGTATTCCATGAAATAACGGAGAATTAATGTGGACACTTAATGAATAGGTTATTTTATTTAAAACAGGTGAGCGTTTCTGCAATGAGCAGGGACGTTTTTTTACTTACATGGAGATTAGAAATACAATGTGAAACCTTTTTCTCTACCGACTCGTATAAAAAGTATACAAAATCATTTGAATTTTAAATTATTGGGGAGATTATTATGGGAAACCAAGAAAAATGTGTTAAGTGTGGTCATACAGAGTTTGCTGAAGGCACAGATTATATGCCTATAAAACCTTCCAAGATGTCGTTTAATGGTTCAAATAAAATATACACATTTTGCTTAAAATGCGGCGAAGTGTGTTCTATTCGGATTGAAAACCCAACGATTTTTAAAAAGTAATTGGCACGCCTATTAAATCGGAATACTTAGAAAGTTGTGTGTTATAATCTATAAAAAGGAAAATTTTGGAGGTTTTAATAATGGCATGGGTAATCGGTATTGGAATAGGGATTTTGACAATAATTTGGTTAGCTATGAAGTCGCCACTTATGAGGACAAGGGCAAAGGCTTTCGTTCCTATTTTAAAACATTCAAAAGAAATTTGATTTTCGTCATTCCTTTATTCGCGATAGCAGGTGTTATTTATTACGGATTTTTTAACTAAAAGCCAGTGACTGTTTTAAACAACGGAGCGTTTCTGTAATAGGCAGAGACGCTTATTTACGAACGAGACAGGTTGCTAAAAAAATAATAAGTTTGCAAAGAAAATAGACAGAGAAAGAGTGGAATCTATGAAGCTACTTGTGAATAAACGATTTTTAATAATCATTTTGAGTTTTCTTTTGATCGCTATTGTATCGGTACCTTTTGCTTTTCTTTATGTCCTTAATAATGGAAATCCCTATGAAAGTTACCTTGTTAATAAATATATTCCTTCGCATTTAGAAGAGATGGGATATAGTGACGATGATATATTGGAGCAATCGTATATTGAACCTAAACATTCAATTAATAATAGCGTCTATCACGGCCATTATAAGGTGATTTTCAAAGATGAACCTCAATTAGAATACTTATATGGAGTCACCAAAAAAGGGAAACAGGTTGTGCAATTTTGTGAAAAAGAAACATTGATTATAAACAATACATACGGAGATATGACAACAGAAAAAACCAATCATAGTGAAAACGAATGTATAGGCTATTTAGAAAACAGATAAAAAATCCTTTTTAAGTAATGAATGCGATTATTTAGAAGTAGGGAAGTGTTAATTTGAAAAAGTTTTTTGCTCTTATTCTATGCACCTTTTATTTGTTAGGTATTTTCGGTTGTTCCCAAAACGAAATAAAGGAAGGTTTATCCGACATCCGCCCAATGGTTATGGTAAATGAAAGGATATACATGGATACAGGGAAAGAAATAACGGTAGAAATTGATGAATCTGCAATAACGGGAACAATCACATCGTCGGTAAAAAGCACAGAAATACCCGTACAGAATGGAGAAAGTAATTTTGGTAACGAAGGAGCACAATATGCTCTTTATGATGATAGTCTTGTAGTGTTATTACAAAATAAATGGATTTTTTTTGTAGAGTTTAATGAATGATTGGTTCAAATGATTAGTGTGACACCATCTTTAAAAACTATGAAAATTAATGTAACGGCTGCAATTGCTAAATCAGGGTTATCGCTTTTCTCTTGTTGAAGTAACGAGGCAGAAGAGTGAAAGAAAAAAAGAGGGAGTAGAAAATGACTAAAAATAATACCTTCAACAAGAAAATTGCTGTAAATCTTTTTGTTTATTCTTTATTTGCTGGAATAGCTATTACAGGAATTTACTACGTGTTTGTAAGATAATTTTATTTACCTTTGATTTGGAGGTCCGTGTGATGTTCTATAAATTGTATAGCAAATTGGAAATAGATACTCGTTTTAAAGTTGGTTATAAAGAGTTTCTATTTTATTTTGTTTTACTAATAGCTTGTTTGGCATATTTTATTGGTTATATTTTTGGCGGAATGTACTCACATATAGTTAATAGCATTGGAATGTAAAATACTTATTGAACAAACTGACATTCTATTCTGTACTAACGGATTGCTTTAACCGAACAACGAAAAGGGGGTAATAGTTTTGTTTCAACCAGTGAATTGGGGAGATATTTTATTTCAATTAATAAATTTAGGACTTATCGTTTTATTTGTAATTTCGTTTACTCTCTTCATAAGGAGATTGCTATTGAATTCAAAAGGAAGAACCAGTCAAGTGAATGAAATTGAAAAGAAATTAGATAAAATAATAGAGTTATTGGAAAAGGATAAAAGATGACTTTATTAAGAGCGATAGAGTTTAGTTTTAACTGTTCTACTTACCTTGATGCCTTAAATGGTAACTCCGCTGGTCTATTGACTTATTATTACTTTGGCTTTCCTGCACAGATTTTAGATTATCATGGAGGGTTGAACATTTCTTTTAATCCAATAGGGTATTTACTTAACTTTTATGTATTTTATTGGTTGTTTAGGTTGTTAAACTGGGTTATTAAGACTTAACATTAACAAAAACCTCTAAACAGCAATAATTATTTTACTTATCGATAAAGATATTATGAAGTTAACGGAGAAGATTTTTTATGAGAAAACTTCCAAAATAACGCTAATTTTTGTCACATTAATTGTATTTATATATGCCATTCTTGCAATTATTGAAACAGTAAATTTAAGCTCTAAAAATGTCGATCAAGCATTTGAAACATTCATAGCAAGTGAATTTAAAACGGAAGTTGCTCAAAACGAAATTGGTGATAAAGAGTTTTACGAGAAGGATAATTACACATTTGTACCTTTTGAATTTGGCAATCATGTTTCTTTAGTTCAGTTTGAGAAAGGAATTTTTGGTTGGAAACTAAGTTATTATTCTTACGCCACCAATAAAGACTATTCATACTCAAGTGTTGTCGATCGGTTAGCTGGAGATATCCTTTTACACGGTGTCATACCAGAGGATATCGTTACTGAAACTAAGTCCGTAGCAGTAAATGGAATAGATGCAGTATTGTGATACTCAACGATAAAACTAAGGTTTGGATCTTGATGACTAACCAAAATCAGGATAACTTCGGTGATATCTTAATAGAATTCTTGGATGAAGTTGGAAATGTCATTGCTGAAATGTAAGTAGAATAGCATTTTTAAAGGGTAGTATTAGAAGAAGGGGCATTGTAATTGAAGAAGATAATATTATTTTTTAGTCTTTTATTTTTAGTTGCTTGTTCAAATAATGAAGTTAAATATGATGGAACGCTATTAAATATCGCAGTAGTTGGGGGTATTCCTGAAATTGAAAATGAAAAGATCCTTTTTGAAATAATTTCATTAGAAAAACTAAGTGGAGATATATCAGATGTTTCAGCAAGTTTCGATGCGATTATGATCACACCGACTAAATTTGAAGTAGCTTCAGATGATCAATTTGCAGAAGTTTATAAAAGCTTAGAAATCCCGACTATATTTTTCAATGCGGAAAAAAGTCATTATCCATTTGTTACTGAAGGACTTACCTATGACACCTATCCTTTTGACTCTTTAAATAATGGTTCGCATACGACCATATATTTAAATGATGTTAAAGAGAATAAAGATGATGCGTGGTTTTATTATTTAGAAAGTGAAAAGGATTTAGATATCCTTTATACAGATGTTTTCAAACAAATCGAGAAGTTAAGAAGTTATAGTGGGAAATTTTAGTGGAGTCCTACCATTATTAACGATGAATACTTTACCTTAGTTTTAAAGTAAGGACAATATGACAAAGGATAAATTATTTATGAAAAGTAAGATAAATCACTGGAGTATCTTATCTTTAAGTATGATTTTTATTGGCATTTTATTATGGGGGTTACAATTTTACTTTTCGTCTGCAAACTTACCATTTTGGTTAGGAACATTAGTTTTTAACTCAGCAGGTATTGTCTTTGGTGCGTATGCCCAAAGAACCAATGGAAGGTACAGCAGCTTAGGAATTGTAGGGAATACATTGTTATTAGTAAGTATTTTCGTAGTTATTTTTATAACATATATCGTTTCTGGCCCATAAGTCAATCTAGCATGCCTCATAAAACTTCATTTTTAGTTTCATAAGGTTTTTACACATACCTGTTATGAGCATAGTTGCAGGAAAGATTGTTGTAAATTAGTAGTTGTGTAATAAACGGGTGCGGTGCTTGAACAAGGCATCGCATGCCTTGTTTCGCTAACGAAGCAGTTTAGTGGGATTTTTAGAAAAAGGAGGGGTACGATTTGGGAGTCTTTGAAATCTTAGCTTTTTCAATTGCAGCAGGTTCGTTATCTTTAGCGTTATTTTCAATAGGAAAAGTTGAGAAACTAGAAAAGAGAATGAAAGAGTTAGAAGATAAAATAAATGAAAACTAAGATATTGGTATTAAACTAACGGATAGCGTTCCTTTAACAAGGTGCGCTTTTTCTATGTCAGTAAAAAGGAAATTAATGTTAAACTAAGGTTAATAAAAAACTACTTATTAGAAATTTAATAGTGGATATGGTAAGTGATGTTGGTTATACACTAAATATTTTCAGTTTATTTACTTTGATTACTGGAATTGCGTGAGGGGGTCTGACCCCCGCTGCGTTAACGCGTTAACACAATGGGGGTCAGACCCCAAAACTAAATAACAGTAATTAGAAAGGTGGTGCTCGATATAAAATGGTCCGAAGTGAGAAAGTTATATCCTAATCAATTTGTAAAATTAAAATCATTATCTTCTCATATCAAGGATGGGCAAGAAATTATTGATGATATGGCTGTAATATCTCCTGTACCAGATGAAATGGCAACTAAGGAACTATTAAAATCAAAAGGCGATGAATTAGTATATCATACAATACATGAGAATATTGTCCTTGAAATCCGTCAAGACGTTGGGCTGAGGAGTGGATTTGCAAGATAAAATTGTCACCTACTATGGGATTGGTGGGAAAGAGCACGCTTTTAGGAAACGAGTGGACCAAATTCAAATGGGTGAATTTACAGTAAAAGATGTAGAGTTAGACTTTAATGATTTCGGATATGATGATATCAATGGTTTGCTTGGGTTAGATTTGTTGATGAAAGCAGGCTATATTATTAATTTATCAAAACTACAAATGAATGAAAGCAACTAAGGGACCTAGATAATATATAGATATAGGGTCCCTTTTATGTTGAATTTGTTCAACTAACGGAAGCAATACTTCAAGAAGCTGCATGGACTCTTATGGTGTTAACGGGGAGAATTGTTGAATAAGAAATACGTTTACTTGTTAAACATATCGGGTGTATGTATATTGAAATAAATGAGGTGATTTAACTGTTTTTTGAATGGTTTAGGATAACTGATGTTGGAATAGTTTTCGGAATAATTATTTCGATTTATTCATACATAAAAGCAAACAACATAGTAAAAAAGGCAAAGATGAATTCTAATGGTGAAGAGTTATCACCAAGAAATGATAAAAGGGTATTTTTGAAGTATGTAAGGTTTTGTATCTTAGGAATATTTATTACAACAATATTTTTTATCATAAGAGGATTGTTATAAACAGTTGAAATATTTTTACTAACGGAGTGCTATGCTTCAATATGGGAGCAAGGCATCTTTCTTCAAGTAACGAGCAGTTTGTTAAACGAGGAGGTCTATTTTGGGAGCTGTATTCATTTTCATATGTATTATATTAGTAGCCTCTGTTTTACAAACAAGTACAGGTTTTGGTTTTTCTATTATGGCAACTCCATTCTTATTAATGTTATTCCTTCCACAAGAAGCCATACAAATAAATATTATTTTGTCATTAATTATCTCTTTATCACTAATTTTAAAGATAAAACAGGACATTGATATTTTACTCCTGAAAAGATTTACTTTAGGAAGTATAGTTGGTGTACCATTTGGTATTTTAATCTTTATTTCTATTAACATCGATGCTTTTAAATTAGGAGTTAGCATTATTCTCTTACTATTAACATTGTTATTGATTTTTAATTTTAAGGTTAAACCAACAGCATTTAGGGATTTCATCATTGGCGGGTTTTCAGGTCTTTTAACGACAAGTATCGGTATGCCAGGACCTCCATTATTACTTTACTTTACAGGAACGGATACGGAGAAAGGTAAGTTAAGAGCTACTACTTTAGCGTTTTATCTGTTTATCTACTTCATTAGTCTAATAACCCAAATAATCTTTACTGGAACTAACAAAATGATATGGGTATCAAGTCTATATGCAATACCAATAGTATTTTTAGGGTTGTTTGTAGGTCAAATGAAGTTCAAATGGTTTAATCAACGGATGTTTAGGATATTTACGTATATCCTTTTAAGTTGTACAGGATTTTATCTTCTTTTTGAAAGTCTGATTGGTTAAACGCGTGCACTTATTAAACAAACGGAGTGCAATAGTTGAAGATCAGTAACTGTAAGAGTTGTTTCGGCAGCTCTTCTATTTTTTAAATAGCAGAAGTAATGAGCAGAATAGTTGAAGAAACAGATAAAAAGATTGGAGGAGAAACGTGAGGAATATTCTCAAGATAATTATATTAATGACTATTTTTGTTTTGCTAATATTAGGATGTTCTCAAAAGGAAATAAATTATTATTCAAACCCCTATATCGTTAATCTTCAAGAAACAATTAATACTGTCGAAATAGAGGATTATAAGCTATCAATAGTAGATGGCGAGTTAATTATACATGATAAAAATAATAAATTTGAGGTTTCTTTACCTGATAATCATAAATACATTCAAAGTTTGCATTTTTCATATGATAAACGATTTTTAGCTTATGATGTTATGGTGGAAAGTGGAATAAAAATTTTTGTTGTTAACTTAGAAACAGGTGAAGAGATTAATTTGTCCGAAACTATTGGTTATCAATACGACTACGATGGCTACGAATCGCCTTTTGGGTTTGCATGGGCACCTAAAAAAAATGTAATTGCATTTATTGGTGGATATAATGATTCAGCCAGAATAAATTTATATCATTTTGAAATGGAAAAGGGTAAGCAAGCACCTGGAGGTTCATTTATATTTAAGGATGTTTATGGGGTTAAATGGGATAGTGCAGGTGATTCAATTTATTATCTTGTTAATTCGTTTGAAGATGAAAATGTGTACCAAATTTATCAGACGGAAGTAGAATCAAATACCCACTTAATGGGTGGAACAGTAGATGTTATTGCAGAAATAAACCAGGAAGGTTATAAAATTTGGTTCAATAAAGAGAAATAAGTAAACAATTTTATACAACTAACGGTGAGCGATAGCTGAATAAAGGTTATCGCCTTTTTCATATTGAAGTAAAGAGCAGAAGAGTTTACTAATACATTAGTCTTTAAATTAATATTGTATAGCATTATTCGTTTATAGGGGGATTCAGATGGATATTGGAAAAGAGTATTTGAGGATTGTAATAGAAAGATTTAATAGTGTAAAAATCCTTGGAGATAAGACATTAAACCAACTATCGGAAGAGGAAATACATTGGAACTATAATAGCGAATCCAATAGCGTAGCAATAATAGTAAAGCATTTAAGTGGAAATATGGTTTCAAGGTGGAGTGACTTTTTAACTTCAGATGGGGAAAAAGAATATAGAAATCGTGAAGGGGAATTTATAGATGATATAACTACGAAAGCTGAGCTAATCACTGTTTGGGAAAAAGGTTGGAAAGTACTAATTGATACACTAACTGATTTAAGAGAGCAAGATTTATTAAAAAATATTAACATTCGTGGAGAAAATCATTTGGTTTTAGAAGCTATTGAAAGGCAAATGGCACATTACGCATATCATATTGGACAAATTGTTTACATTGGAAAACAACTAAAAGATAATGATTGGAAAAGTCTCAGCATTCCAAAAGGGAAATCTGAAGATTATTTGAAGGAAATGCTTGAAAAACACCAAAATAAATAGGTTGAGGTTATTGAAGTAACGAACAGCCTTGTTTGGAGATACGGGGTCTGACCCCCGCTGCGTTAATGCGTTAACATAGTGGGGGTCAGACCCCCAAACAGGAGGGACTCGATGATGAAAAACATAGATTTTCGTTTTATAAAGACGAATGGAATTCACTTACATACAGCTGTTGTAGGTCCAGAGAATGGCCCTCTTGTTATCCTTCTACACGGTTTCCCAGAGTTTTGGTACGGATGGAAAAAGCAGATCAGCACATTGGCAAACTCGGGCTATCGTGTCATTATTCCCGATCAGCGGGGATATAATTTGAGTGATAAGCCAAAAGGGATCAAGCAGTATACAATCGATAAACTAAGGGATGATGTGATTGGCTTGATCGAGTGCTTTGGCAGAAAAAAAGCCACCATTATTGGACATGACTGGGGAGCCTTAGTGGCTTGGCATTTGGCATCAACACGCGCTTCCTACGTGGACAAGGTAATTCCCATCAATGTACCTCATCCTGCTGTTTTTATGGGAAATATAGTGAAGCACCCGACCCAGATGTTCCGGAGCTCTTACATTTTATTTTTTCAAACACCAGTAATTCCAGAAAAGCTTCTTTCAGAAAACGACTATAAGGCAATAAAAAATATGATGCTAATTTCGGCTTACCCAAGAACGTTTTCACAACAGGACCTCCAGCAATACGAAGCCTCCTGGTCCAAACCAAATGCCCTGATGAGTATGCTCAATTGGTACAGAGCATTGAGGGCGGGGACGATGGGGCAAATATCGAATGAAAGAGTGACGGTACCCGTTCGCATGATCTGGGGGAGGAAAGATCAATTCTTATCCTTTATGCTTGCAAAAGAAAGCATGAAAATGTGCGATGATGGAAGGCTGACTATGGTCCAAGAAGCGACGCACTGGATTCATCACGAACAACCAGAGATACTGAACAAGCTTATTTTGAATGCGATACATGGGGGTTAATGAAGCATGGGGAACAGTCTCTATGCTTCATTATTATTACCACAGGTCTCAAAATAAAAATCAATAAAATAGAAGGAAAAGCTAAATTAAGCCAAAACCATTCAATTCAGCGACAAGAGCTAGTTATTAACCAATTAGAACAAATTCCAACTACAGATAAGCAACAAATTGCCTCTTTAATGAAGGTAAACTTAAGAAAGTAAAAAGTTTAAT
Organism: Alkalihalobacterium elongatum; assembly: GCF_019024285.1. Lineage (GTDB taxonomy): Bacteria > Bacillota > Bacilli > Bacillales > Bacillaceae_F > Alkalihalobacterium > Alkalihalobacterium elongatum. Next base: position 21,634 of record NZ_WMKZ01000033.1, on the reverse strand, counting down.
GTTATTTTATTGATAAGAGCGCTGCTGAATAAAGGTGAGCGCTTTTCTTTTTGCGCTAAAAAGCATTATAGTTAGATAAGAAATCACTTTTCTAGTTCAAATACACAAAAAAAGTGGGCATTGAAGAGAGCACGCGACTTTGTGAGGATTTTTTACAGTGAATAGGTGTTTCAGAAGCGTTTCTGGATTTTTATTTATAGGAGGGAACACAGTGGAGGTTTTTGCAGAATATTTAGCAGGTATCGATAATCCCGATCATCGTGAACGAACAGAGGGAATTTTGTCGTGGATTACTAATCAATTTCCAAATTTAGAACCACAAATTAAGTGGAATACGCCAATGTTTTCCGATCACGGCACATATATCATCGGCTTATCCATAGCGAAACACCATATGAGCGTATCGCCAGAGGAGGTTGGCATTGCGCAATTTGCCGATGACATTGCAGAAGCTGGCTACAGCGCTACGAAAGGATTGTTTCGAATTCCGTGGAAGAAACCAGTAAATTACGAATTACTTGAGAAAATGATTGCATTTAATATTCAAGACAAAGCGGACTATACAAAGTTTTGGAGAGACTAGAAATAATTATGATAAGTGAGATGGAACTTGATTAAATGAGCATGACAGATTTAAGGGGGGATATAGTGGATTTAACAACTAAAAAAAGTGAATTTGTTGAGTTTGAACAGTTGGTTAAGTCAATTCATTCCATTTCAAAAAAGCAACCAACCTTGTTAATTGGAATTGATGGTTGTGGAGGTTCCGGAAAAAGTACATTAGCTGCCAAACTGAAGATGGAATGTGCTCATGTTACTGTTGTACATATGGATGATTTTTATTTGCCGTCCTCACAAATAATAAAAATACATCCAGAGAAAAAGCCAATTGGTGCAGATTTTGATTGGAAACGTTTATTAAAACAAGTTCTTGAACCTATCAGTCAAAACAAAGAGGGACATTATCAGCGATATGATTGGGAGACGGATAGACTAGCTGAATGGCATGTTGTTCCCGTTGGGGGAATTGTAATAATAGAGGGTGTTTATTCGATTCGTAATGAATTAGTAAAAAAATATGATTATACTATATGGGTTGATTGCCCACGAGAATTAAGGCTTTCACGAGGTCTAAAAAGAGATGGTGAAGAGGCTCGTGATATGTGGGAAAATAATTGGATGATTTCAGAAGATATTTATGTTGAAGAACATAAACCCTTTGAACGAGCAGACCTCATTGTTAATGGAAAATAAATTCTTATACAAAAGCACAGCAGAAACGTACAGATGAGGTTCTGTACGTTAAATCAGCAAATGGCCATGTGATTTTTGAACTTTCACTACCTGCTGACACTGTTAGCTAAGGTTTTTTTCTACTTCGACAACTACCCCGTGGCCTTCACATTTTCAATTCGCGCTTTTTCTTCATGTACATTTTCGATAATGGCTTGGTTGTTTTTCAGAGTAAAGATAAAGAGCGCTTTGTCCAAGTACTTGAGGCTTTCTTCTTTGTTTGTATGATCGTGATCAAAAAGGACAATGCCGTATAGAAAAAATAGTTGCCCAAGCAAATACAAGTAATCTTCTTCAATACACAAGGCGATGGCCTGATCTACTAAATTTAGTGCTTCCGCATAGTCTTGGCGGTCGTAGGCATTCAGACCCGCGTTGTAGTAAATGTTGATCATTAATCGTTTATGCTTGATATGAGTGAGACTATTGATTTTTTGGACGAGTGTCTTATAGATTTCTGCTGCTAACTCTAGTTTGTTGGTCATGCTGTAAATAATGGCTTTTGATTGATAGATATGGAGCTCATATTCTGACATAATTTTTGGGGAAGAGTTCACAATTTTAAGTGCAGAGTCTAGTAGCTCGAGTGCTCGTTTTTCATCATGTTTGACGTGGAAAATACAGATCGCTTCTCGCCATAACATATATTGCTTTAATTGATCGCTTTTAAATAGAGGGCTGTTTTTTTCAAGGGTGATAAGCTGCAGCACTTCTTCGTAATGGCATTCCCGAATTTTTTTATCGATCGTGTTTTTCATCATTTCGACGTAGTTATTCCCGTAGTTGAAGATATCATCAAAAAAGTAGTTCATATCGACCGATAGTCGTTTTGCAATTTTCTCTAACACGACTGCTGTTGGAGACACTTCGTCTTTTTCTATGCGGCTAATTAGCCCCTGGCTGCAGATCCCGTCACATAGCTCTTTTTGCGTAACGTTAAAATACTCTCTTAAATCTTTTATACGCTGTCCAACCGAATAAGACATAAGTTCCCTCCTATAAAGGTGCTCGTTCGTGGTTGCTTCTGCTCCCGCCCCGATAACACCGAATTTTGTCGCTTGAAAGTATAAAATATTAATATGTTAATATAAGTATTGCTATTATAATATAAAAGCAAGCTTACGGCTTGTATTATCTAAAAATTATTAAAATTCAGGGAAGACAGACTTTCAGTAAGTATGGCATAATAGAAAGACTAAACATTAGGAGGAATGTGGCATGATGAAGAATAAAACGAAAGCAACCCTCGTTATAGCAGCAATGGCAGTAGGACTCTTTTTTACTTCTTTCACGGGAGTCATGGCTTATGACGAAATAACCCCAGACGGAAAGCCACCTTACATTCATTCGGATTGATTCCGTCACATGACGCCTTTTAATTGATTGCGTGATTCGTGATTGCTTGATTGCGATAAAAAATCTATGGCTTTAGTTAGTAGAGGCTTCCCCTATAATGCATGGGGAGGCCTTACTTTTTTTGTTGTATAGAAAATTGGCAATTGATTGGGGCAGTCCAAGGCATGCACTATTAAATCCCTACGTTTGCTTGCCGAAAATGGAGTTACGCCGATATCGTTAAGACCTGCGCCAATACCATACAATTTTATAAGTTAGAATGGTCGATTTAGTAAGCTCAACGGCATATATGTATTTAAAATCACTAGGCATATACATGAATTTCTAGGTTTTTGTTTGTTTTCCTTCTAATGAGTGTTAGTTTTCTCTTCTAGCTCCATTCGTGTATGGTAGCGTAACAGTGACGTCCTGATTTTTCTTGTTGTGTTAATATTATAAGTAGATTTATATATTTTTTAGGAGGTAGTTTTGAATGAACTTAAAGGTAAAGTTTTTGGTTTTATCTATTATTCTATTTGGTTCAATAGTTGGAAGTTACTCATTCGTACAAGCGAGTAATTCCTCAAATTTTAATAATGGGAATGGGCAAGGGGTTAGTGTAAAAGAATTGGCCGATTTGGTCGTTCAGCAGCAACAAGCAATTGAAGAATTACAAGCTGAACTTGCTAATGTGAAATTAGAGTTGGAAGAAATGAAAAATAAAGAAACATCTGGTGATATGGATCAGTTTGAAAACCGCTTAGCCTCACTAGAAAGCTCGGTTGGTGATTGGAGAAATGAAATGGAAACGGATGAAAGCATGACTGACGGCATCAGGCATATTTTCGATCGATTTGGCGAAGTAGAATCGGATGTTAATTGGTTAAAGGTAATCAACCAAATCGATACGTTATCGATAGAAAACTATATTAATGATTTACCGCATCAAATCCAACGAGCGGTAAATGATTTAACAGATTTTGAAGAAGAAGAATGTGAGAGAGATGACCCAAGATGTGATGAGGATAGAGTAAAAGAGTACGTTGTTGATCAAATGTTTATCAGAATAGGTGTTGGCATGTATAGCATTCTTGACTATGTCACCGAAGAAGAAGTTATTCAAATGGTTAAAGAGGCTGTAGAAAGTTATGAAAACCGATCTCATTTTTATGATAAAATCATTATCAAACACGTGACGGTCGATGTAATTGTTCCTGGTGGTCATCACATTATTGAAGTTCCCATTGAGGTTGAATAAAATCAATTTACTATTTTACTAACATAGGAGTCATAAAATACATGAAAAAAATTCTTCCATGGACAGCTGTTATCCTGTGGATGGCACTCATCTTTTACCTTTCCCATCAGCCAGCGACGGTTTCGAATGATTTAAGCACTGGTATAACAGAAGTTATTGTTGAGACAGTCGAGAAGGTTGCACCGAATATGGAGTTTGATATTGGCGCTTTCAACCATCTGGTGAGAAAGAATGCTCATTTCATTGCCTACTTCATTCTCGGTATCTTGGTCATGAATGCACTGCGTTATAGTCATCTGCCACTATTAAGAAAGGTGGGACTGGCTCTTCTGATCTGTATTCTTTATGCCATTTCAGATGAAGTGCACCAAATTTTTATCCCAGGAAGATCTGGCGAGGTACGCGATGTGCTGATCGATACCGCTGGAGCGAGTGTGGGAATTGGGCTTTATTTGGCCGTTGGTAGGTTGTTTGGTCGCTGGGGCAACCGTAGTAGTTAAGATAAAAGGGCACTTGTTTAGACAAGAAGGGTAGTGCTCTTTTATTCCCTAAATAAAAGGCCCTCCTGTCGAAAGAGGGCCTTCTTCATTAATCATTACGCCTTCCATAGAACTATTCGGTAAAAGTCTATTCATTATTTAATAACCATTCTTTTTTTTGAAATTCAATTGTTTCTTTTTTATAAGATATGAAGATAACCGCGAACCAATATGGTTCGCGGTTATCTTCATATCTTGGCTACTTTAAATGTAAATATTTTATACAAAATAAGATAATAAAATTTATTTTTTGACAATTTATTCATTTTCTTGAAAAAATTGATAAAATCTTGATTTTTAATGGTTATTATTTTATTGCAATAGTGAAAAGGAAAATAATATTAATAAGTTTTTTATTTGCCTGCTGGATAAAAGTTTTAACTAATTAATATTAATTGGACTTTAATCTCAATTGTGAAAATCTTGAAAGGAGGTGAAATGGATGCCAAAGTTTGATGATTTCGATTTAAATGTTAAACAAGCTAGTGACAATAATGATGTACAACCTCAAGTTGGAAGTAGATATGCTTGCACTCCAGGATCATGCTGGAAGTGGGTTTGCTTTACAACAACATATTAATAAGGAAGATCATTTCTCACAGACCTTGTATCAACCTATATAAAGGAGGTGATATAGATGCCAAAGTTTGATGATTTCGATCTAAATGTTAAACAGGCTAGTGACAATAATGATGTACAGCCACAAGTTGGAAGTAGATATGCTTGCACTCCAGGATCATGCTGGAAATGGGTTTGCTTCACTACAACGTATTAATTTGTAAATGGATGAATTTTTTAGACACTGCACCAAAGCCTTTAGCACTTGACCCCCGCTATTAATAGACCTTTACATAAATTAATAAAACTTCATTATCTCGGTCTGTTTTAACGAGTTAAGTGCTAAAGCACTTATTAATTAGTCCTTCCGTCTCCTATAAAAAATACATAGAGATTAGATTAAATCATAGGCAAACAATATAAAATAGAAATTCCAAAAAACTAAACGGAATGATAAAAATGGAAAGAGTAAATAAAAATCTAAAGTTAATAAGTAAGACAATTAAATTAATCTTTAATATTACAGGAAGAAACTTTTACTGGGTAATGTTACTTACCCTTTTTACTGGATTATCCCCAGTTATATCAGTTCTTTTGTTTCAACAATTACTAAATGCTATTGAATTAAAACAAAGTACTTTAAACCAATTAAGTATTCTTTTATTTATATATTTAGGCTTTTCGCTTTTTTCATCATGGTTATCAAGCATCTCTTCGTATTTTAATAGTAAATTAAGACTACTGCTCGAATACAAGATCAATTATCTAATAATAGAAAAAAGTAGTCTTTTGTCAATGAAAGATTTTGAAAACTCTGAAGTATACAACAAGTTAACCCGTTTAGAAAATGAAGTAGGGTACAAACCTTTTCAAACTTTCCAAGCATTATTAGGAATTATTTCAGCTGCGGTAACATTTATTTCTTCGGCGATTATTTTAATCTTATGGAAGCCTGCTCTAGTTATCATTTTAATCATATTACCGTTTTTATCATTATACTATTATCTAAAAATTGCCCAAGAGGATTTTAAAATTCATTTTGAAAGAAGTAATTCTGAAAGACAGGCATGGTATATCAGCTACTTATTAACACATGATTTCTCTTTTAAAGAAATTAAAATGTATGGTCTGAAAAATTATTTTTTAAAAAGGTTCTGGGCGCTAAAATCTCGTTTTAGAAACCAAGACAATTCGATTAATAAGAAGAAGATGATTTATGGATTTATCTTTAATACTATTCAAGATATTTGTATGGGGGTTGTTGTATTTATAGCTGTCATTAGCGCTTTCACTGGCAAGTTACTAATTGGAAACGTAGCAACATATATCAAATCTATCGGTATGATTCAATCAAATGGTCAAGCCATGGTTAATAACATTTATATGTTATACGAAAGTAACTTATATATGGAACTATTAGATGAGTTTTTAAGTTTGGAAACGGAAAAAGTAAATTCTGGTGAAATTACTATTGGTGCTATTAACAGTATTGAATTTAAGAATGTATCTTTTAGTTATAGTGGAACGGATGAATCGTTGAAAAATATCTCTTTTAGTATCAAGAAAGGAGAGTTAGTGGCGATTATTGGTGTAAATGGTTCTGGTAAAAGTACATTGCTTAAACTCATTTGTGGCTTGTATACCCATTACAAAGGACTAATCCTTATTAATGGTATAGATTTACAAATGATCAATAAAGAGAGTTATAGAAAGTGTATAGCAGTCCTCTTTCAAGACTATTTAAAATATGAGTTCACTCTAGGTGATAATGTTACTTTAGGTGATGTTGACAATATCAATGATACTCAAAAAATAAATAAAACATTACAACTTGCTAATGTTGACTTTTTAAAAAATAGTGAGGAATCTTATCGGTTGGATAATCAATTAGGAAACTGGTTTGATGAGGGAACTCAATTGTCTGGAGGACAGTGGCAAAAAGTAGCTATTGCTAGAACCTACTATAGAGATGCATCCGTATTTTTATTAGATGAACCAAGTTCAGCGTTGGATGCAATTTCTGAAAAACGTGTATTTGATAGTTTCTTTAAATTAGCTAATGATCAAATAAGTATGTTTATTACTCATAAGGTTGCAGTAGCAAAGAATGCAGAAAAAATCATAGTTATCAATTTTGGAGAAATAGAAGGGGTAGGAACCCATTCGGAATTAATGAGTAGTTCAGAGGTATATCGTGGGCTATACCAGAAGGATCAAATCGATAGTAACGTAGAGTTGGTGAAAAACTCTTAGTAGAAAGTTAAGAGTGTTACACAAAAGTGAGGTTAGGTAAATGTTAAAAAACGTGACTACAGAACAAAGGTTAAGGCATATTGCAAAGAGATTAACTGATGTAGCATACATTCATATGGAATCGCAAAGAAATGAAGAGAACTATAAAGGCGTAGGACGGATTACGCAAACATTAAGTCCATTAACTTTGAGTCATGGCTATCCATCATTGTGTGTCCTCTTTAGTAACTTAGGGATAATAGATAACAATATGAAGTGGATGGAAAATTCTAATGTTTATGTTGGTGAAATCGTAAAATGGATAAATGAAAGGGGAATACAAGGTGCTTCTTTGTTTTCTGGTACAGCGGGAATTGCATTTGCTATTCGAATAGCAAGTTTGGATGGTCAGTATTATTCAAAACTACAAAGATCATTGGATGAATATTTATATGAACAAATTGATAAAACGTTAGCAGTTATAAAAAAGAAAAAAGCAACTGAGATGTTTGATTATGATGTAGTTGAAGGGTTAACGGGGATTGCTAATTACCTGTTTTTGATTAGGAATGACAATACAAGTGAATTGTTCATTCGAAAGATCCTAGACTACCTCGTAACCTTATCTAGTTACAAAGACTATAACAATTATAAAATACCAAACTGGCATATTCTAAATGAACATTTATTTTCGGACCATGAAAAAGGAATATTTAAAGATGGCATTTTAAATGTTGGGTTGTCACATGGTATAGCAGGTCCACTGATTATTTTAAGCAAGGCATATAATAGAGGTTTAATAGTCGAAGGTCATCTTGAAGCAATAAATAGAATTGTGGGAGACATTCTACGATTAAAAAATCATAATAGCAACAATTGGGGTGGGATGATTAATATTAATAATTATATAGATACCAATATGATTATTAATGAGCCTTCACGCTCTGCTTGGTGTTACGGTACTCCAGGTACTGCTTTTGCATTGCTGTGTGCAGCTGAAGCTTTAAATGATTTGGAATTATTAGGCTTAGCAAAGCAAGCGATGCTTGATTTAATTGGTAAAGAGGAAGGGTTGTTTTCCCCGACATTTTGTCATGGATATGCTGGAATTACTTATATTTACAAGCGGTTTTATGAAAAAACATTAGATATCAGGTTCTTAGAGGAGTCACATAGACTCAAAGAAAAAACATTGGAGTATTTTAATGAAGCGAATTCTTTTGGGTTCTTAGATATTGAGTTAAAAGATAATAATCTATTAAAACTAAACTCCATAGGAATTTTACAAGGAATAACTGGTGTATTATTACCTTTATTATCTTTTGAAGAAAATAGCCCATCTACATGGAGTGCTGCATTTTTATTAGACGATTAGTTTTAGTGTTAAAGGAAGGGTTCAATGATGACATATTTTACACCTATCAATAAATATATGCTAAGAGTACCGTTACAGCCAAACTCATTAAAAGAGAAATATGGAGACCTAGAGAACAATATTGAAAGCATTGCTAATGATAAATATTTTTGTGAACAGATCTTAGTAGCGAGTGAGAATATATATAATTCATTAGTCAATAAAGATTTCAGCGAACTACCAAAGAAGAAACAAAGAAATCTAATTACCTCTTTAGGTAACTATATAAATCGGGCATCAACTAGAACAACACCCTTTGGTTTATTTACGGGAGTTACAATTCAAGATTTCAGTAAAAATTCGGCTGGTACAAAAACACCTTCTTTTCTAAACTACCAAAAACATAGTCGTATTGACGCGGAATGGTTGTTTAGATTCATAAAGAAGATTGAACTCGAAAATTATTCAATTTTAAAATTTAAAATGAATACAGCGAGTTATCGTATAGGGAATCGACTATATATTCCATATACGTTAAATGGTAAATCGCAACAAATCAATGTTAATTATAGTAAACCTCTAGCGATCATTGAAGAATTGTGTTCAGAGAAGTTGGTAAGTTTTCAGTTGTTAGTACACTCTTTAAAAGAAGAGTATCCTGAAAGAGATATTTCCTCACTAACTGTTTATCTAAAAACATTGATTGAAAAGGAATTTCTTATTTCCGAAGTGCGACCTCCAGTTTGTAATACAGACCTTCTAACATACACCATCAACCAGTTAAAGGAGAATCCAGAATTATATAGTCAATATGGTGAACCGCTTGATCAAATTAGCTCGCTAATTATTGAGTATAATAATACCGCAATAGGCGAGGGTACAGAGTTTTATTTGAAAATACAGGAGAAGATGAGAAATATATTCACTTTTCAAAATGAAAAACATTTACAAGTTGATACTGAACTCAAGCTTGACGAACAACTTCTAAGTAAGAAAGAAATTGATAGCATTAATAAATGTATTAATATCTTAATGAAATTTGCATCGAATATTCATTACAAAGATAGCTTTAAGCAACAATTTGAAGAGTATCGGCTGAGGTTTATAGAGAAATTTGGAACGTATGTAGAGGTTCCTATCTATGAAGTAATCGATGAAATAAAGGGTATAGGAGCCTTAAAAGCTTATAGTCACCCTAAAAATAAGTTTACACAAGACCTTCCGGTATTAAACGATGAAACCACTATTCTAAAAAGATATTTTATGGATAAATATTTAGATGCAATTGAAAATAAGCATCCAATCGTTATTACCGAAGAAGAACTAGATGAAATAGGGTTAAAGGTAGACGAAGATCATTTACCTAACTCACTAGAACTTAATTTTATACTTAGAAAAGATAATTGTGGAGAAAATTTGCTTTATTTGGGTCCAAACATCGGATCATCTGAAGCTGGAAAGACCTTCGGTAGGTTTAGTTATATGATGAATGGATGCCAAGATGTATTAGAAGAAATTGAGAAAGAGTTAGCTGATCCTGATGTTGATGATGTGGAGTTAAGCTTTATTCCTTCACATATTAGAATGGCTAATGTTACAAGTGTGAATTCTCCTAGGGAATATAATATTTCTTTATATACTAACTCATATAAGCCAAATCAAGAACTAGCTTTATCTGACATTCTAGTAGGTTTTGACGATCAGTATTTTTATTTAAAAAATAAGAAGAACGGGAGATTACTCAATGTTACTAGTATGAACATGCTTAATTTAAGTTCTACAAGTAATGTTATTCGCTTATTAAGTGATATTTCTTTATATCAAAGCTTAGAATGGAGTAGTACACCATGGAGTGTATATTACCAGGATTTCATACATATCCCTGAAATTAGGTATGAACAAATTACCCTCTCAAACGAGAAATGGAGTTTACAAAGCTTGAGAAAGAAGTTCGAAGGTAAGGCTGATATTGAAACATTTAAAGTGAAATTTGGGGAGTTTAAAAATGTTTATTCTATACCTAATGAAGTTTACCTTCAATTTGCCGATAATCGTATTTTATTAGATCTATCGAAGTCAACAGATTTTAATTTACTATTTAAGAACTTTTTTAAGTTCCCTAGCTTGACACTGGAAAAAGCGGAGGCGGGAAAACCTGGGCTTAGTTTAGGAAAAGAGTCTTACTCTGCAGAAGTTGTTGTTCCATTCGTTCTGAACGAGAAATATCGATTGAAGAAAAAGTCCAAATCTGTTGCACAATATGGAAGTGTATACAAGGAAAATCGGTATCTTCCTTTTAACGATTGGCTGTTTCTTAAATTGTACGGTCCCGAAGATCGACAGGATGAATTGATAGACTTTTTACACTACTTTTTGGTACATCACTTAGGCTGTAATGATTATGAGAAGTTCTTTTTTATGCGTTATAGTGATCCAAAACCACATATAAGATTAAGGTTTAAATCGGTAGATTCAGCTAATTTATTTACAATCTATACAAAGTTGAACACATTCTTTGAGGAATTGCGAAAGGTGAATATATTGTATGAAGTGGAAATTGGTACATATTTCCCAGAGGTTAATAGATATGGTGGACCTTCATTAATTCCATATGCAGAAGATTTGTTTTATCAGGATAGTTTAGTTGTGATGAATTTACTAGAATATATGAGAACGCATCAATTGAATAAAGAACAAGTAGGTGTTATCACTTTGCTTCACTATTTGAATGATTTCCAAATTTCTTATGATGCGCAGCTACACTTTTTAGAAATAAATTTAAAAAATGATAGTACTTACAAAAAACAATACAAAGAGGAGCCTTTTGACTTTATTAATACTTTAGATTCATATAATAACTGGGATAAGTTTTCTAAACAAGCCGAGGGAGATAAACTGTTAAATATATTAGAGGCTAGGAGAGGGAGTATAACTGCATACCTGGAAAAGATCTCTTCTACTCCTGAACTCACGAGTGATTTATTTAACATCATCGGGAGCGTTATTCATTTACATTTCAATCGATTATTTGTTATTGACCGGGAGTTTGAGGATAAACTCTACTCATATGCTTATCATACGTTATATGGACAAAGAGTTTTAAAAAATATTGAACAAACGGTACAGACTTAACTTACGAATAAAAAAACAGTTCATTTACAAAAATCCTTGTAGATGAGCTGTTCTTTTTTGTGTAAAAAGACTTTGGGGAATTTGATTTTATCTTGAGGTTTAGTTGTTACACTCTCTTTAAATCATAAGAAAAAGGAGTAGTGGAAAGAAGATGACTGATACTTACATGTTGCAGACTAAGGGGTTAACTAAAAAATATAGAAGAGATACGGTCGTTAAAGAACTGTCCTTAAATGTGCGACGCAACACGATCTATGGTTTGCTTGGACCGAATGGTGCGGGAAAGTCGACTACGCTAAAAATCATTGCTGGCCTCATTAAGCCTACATCTGGAGAGGTTGTGTTTGATGGTCATCCTTGGAGTCGAGCCGATTTAACACACATTGGGTCTTTAATTGAACATGCACCACTTTATGGGAATCTGACCGCTAAAGAAAATCTAGAGGTGATTACTACGATCTTAGGATTACCGAAGCAACGAATTGAAGAAGTGTTAGAAACAGTCGGTCTTACGAATACGGGCAGTAAAAGGGTCATGAATTTTTCTATGGGGATGAAACAACGCCTTGGAATTGCCCTTGCAATTTTAAATCGACCGAGGTTACTGATTTTAGATGAACCGACAAATGGCTTAGACCCGATTGGTATTCAAGAGTTGAGGGAGCTCATTCGGTCTTTTCCAAAGCAAGGAATTACGGTGCTATTGTCGAGTCATTTGTTATCTGAAGTTGAGCATATTGCAGATGATATTGGCATCATAAGTAATGGGATTTTAGGGTACGAAGGAGAATACGACGTGCATGAGGATTTAGAGACACTCTTTACAAATATAGTAAGAAATCATCGTTCAAAATAGGAGGTGAGATTAGTGATTTTGGATATAAAATCAGAAGTGTTAAAAACGAAACGAACAAAAATGAGAAAAATGCTTTTTATCATTCCTTTGATATGCGCATTCCTTGCATTATCGTTTAACTTCCTCGGCGGCCCAGAAATTATTAGACTGAGTGTGGAAACGATCATTAATCATTGGGGGATCATTTGGCTATCAGTATTTATCGCAGCTGTAGCTGGTCTTCTTAATAACTTGGAAAAAAAATCAACACGCTTTAAAACAACAGTGGGACTCCCCGTCAATTTAGGCAAGAGAGAACTAACGAGGATCGTATTTTTAGTAGGATTTACTTTTTTAGCGTCGATTTTTTTAATTGTGATCATGACGATTACTAGTTTTGTAATAGAAAGTCCCTTTTTAGTCCCATTGTCCCTATGTATTTTAGCGGTCTTGCTCACATTTATTACTTCACTATGGCAAATCCCTTTTTGCTTATGGCTTTCAAGAAAAACGAACTTTTTCTTTACCTTACTTTTTAATAGTATGCTTAATCTGAATTTGGGTACTCTTTTTGCTCCCACTGAAGATTGGTGGTTGGTACCGTATGCTTGGCACTTAAGAGTCCAAATGCCTTTAACGAAGCTCCATTCCAATGGTATCCCACTGCCAGAGGATAGTGAACTTCTAAGTTTTTCTGTTATACCCGTCGCTATTACAATAAGTCTATTACTCTTCTTCCTTCTTACACTATTAGCCGTATGGTCGTTCAGAAAATTAGAGGTGAGGTAGATGCTTGAATTCATACGATGTTTTTTAGCTGAATTTAAAAAAAGAAAGCGAAGTTTATTTTTAGTATTACACCTTATCGTTCCACTCTCACTATCTGGAGCTTTGATCGTTTATATGCTCGGAAGAAGTGATACTTTAAGTGCAGCGGCTAGCTATAAAATTTTCTTTGAGCTTATAGGAGTAGGGACACCTGTTATCATAGCGATTATTTGTGGTATGGTCGCAGATTCAGAAGGCGATGCAGGAAATTTTCAAAATATGATCGGACGAACACGAAGTAAAATAGTAACATTTATTAGTCAAATTAGCATGATGCTAGTCTCTTATTGGTTTGCTATACTTTTAACTATCACGATTTATGTGTTCGGTATACAGTATATGGTAGGGATAGAGGGAATTGATTTTACGGTTTTCTTATGGGCGGGGCTAATTTTTAGTCTTACTGTTGTTTTCCAATATTTTTTCTATCATATGATTGCTTACAAACATGGAGTGGGCATAACGAGTATTTTCGGGTTTGCAGGATTAATTATTGCTGCTCTCGCAATGACTACAATTGGAGATAATATTTGGCCTTACTTACCGTGGGCATGGGGCGATCGCTTTATTGAGCAACTTATAGTTATTCCTCAATTAAATGGAATAGTGATTTCAGATCAATTCAACCTCGTAGTAAGAGGAAGTATTACGGCTTTTCTACTAACAACTATGATTATTCTCTGGAGTATGGTTTGGTTCAATCGTTGGTCAAATCGAAAAACGATTGATTAATAAATGACGAAAAGGTGTTAAACAATGGCTAATATATTAACGATTGATGATGATGCAGCGATTTTAAGGCTAATCACAAAAATGTTAAAAATGAAAAACCATGAAGTAACAGGTCTTCAAAGTTTGAAAGATTTGACGTTAGAAGAGATAAATAATTTTGATCTCATTTTACTTGACGTCATGATGCCTGATGAAGATGGTTTTCAAATATGTAAGAGAATAAGGCCGTTCATTAATATCCCGATCATATTCATGACTGCAAAAAGTGATGAAAACTCAATCATACAAGGGCTAACGATTGGCGGCGATGACTATATCTTAAAGCCTTTTAGTATTCACGAAGTCAATGCACGTATTGAGGCTCACTTGCGCAGGGAGCATCGACCGAAAAAGCAAAATACGAATACATTTATTGATGGTGATATTCTTCTAGACTTGGCTGCTAAAAAAATCATTATTCGTGGAGAAGAGGTTGGCTTCACTAAAACCCAATATAATATCTGTGAACTGTTGGCCTTAAATAAAGGGAAGGTTTTCTCAAAAGACTACATTTATGATGCCGTGTACTCTTTAGAAAGTGAATCTCAAATTTCAACTGTCATTGAACATATCAGGATGATACGGAAGAAGTTTGCACAGTTTGATTTGGCCCCAATTCATACAGTTTGGGGTGTAGGGTATATATGGGAATAAGAAATACGTTATCAGTATACTTTTTTAAATGGATACTCAGTATTGGTTTTGTGGGTGTTTGTATCATACTTCTCAATGTTGGTATCGTCACATGGGGGTTGAATAACAATGTGTTTCTCCCAGCCAATGAACCTATAAAACAAGCGGAAAAAATCAAGGATATCATAGAAAATTCGGATCGTATTGATCCTGCTATTATACCTCCACAATTAGACTATGCAATTTTCAATAAAGAAACGAACCAAATTGTGCATACTAATTTAAGCTCAAGAAATATGGAAAAGGCCCAAAAGGCATATATAAATAATCAATACGGAAAATCTAATTCTTACTTGCGGTATGATAGCCAAAATGAAAGTCTCATGATCCGTTATACGTTAAAAATTCAGTTTGCCAATTTAGAGTTAAGGCAGGCAATCCCAAACCCTGGAGTTATTCTCCTAATTTTAACTATTATCGTATTTTGTACGTATTTAGTTTACAATATAAGGAGATTTTCGCGACTTATTATTGAGGAAAATCAAAAGTTAATTCATGTCGCTCGTAAAATAAAAGAAAAAGATTTAAATATTCAGTTCCCAGAAGTTACGTTTAATGAGTATAAAGATGTCATGGGTGCTATGGAAAATTTATCAGAAGCATTAGTTAAATCTATTGAAAACGAAATCGAAAGTAAGAGATCAAAGGCTGAACAAATTAGCTATTTAATACACGATATTAAAATCCCATTAACTGTCATAAAAGGGAATGTTGAATTGCTCGAAATAGATAGGAATGAGGATTCCGAAGAAACTTTTAGTGATATCCAGAATGCTATAAAACAGATAGAAAGTTATATACAAGAGGTTATTGATATTAACCTGAATAATAAGGAACTTAAATTGAATAAAGAAGAAATTACCGTTAATGAGTTTTTGGAAAAAGTAGAGTGTGAAGTAAAAAAGCTCGGTGTTCATAACTTAATCGTGGAAAATAATTCAGAAAAAGGGACGACGCTATATATCGATATCGATCTGGTGATTAGAGCCCTCAATAATATCTTACTCAATGCAATTGAGCGAACTCCTCCACATGAGAAAGTTCAATTAATCGTTAGGCAAGATGAAAATTCGATCCAATTTAATGTCATTGATGGTGGACCTGGTTTCACCGAAGAAGCATTGAAAAGAGGAACAGAGCTATTTTACACAGAAAACGTTGAGCGAACGTCCAACAATCACTATGGTTTAGGCCTAACTTTTACAGAAAGAGTCATCAAGCAGCATAACGGAAAATTAAAACTTAGCAATAATGCCAATCACTCTGGCGACGTCCAAGTGAAGCTACCGCTGCGTCCCGCGCCACATTGACACGAACGGTGCCAGGCACCTAATAGGGTGCCTGGCACTTTTTATTACTACCTATGTTAAATAGGAAAACCTCTTGCTTTTTCAACTCAAACACCTTATTGTTTTCTCATAATAATATGTTCCAAATTCCTACTAATTTTCTGGGAAATAAAAAAGTGGAGTGAGGAACTTTAGGAGTGGGAAACATGCAGTCTCATTATTTATTTACGGTCTCATTGATCGTTCTAGCCGTTGTCTTTTTCGTTTTACTAGGAAAATATATCGTTGGGAAGCAAAGACATTGGAGTCAATTTAAATATGAGCTGAGTTGCCTGGCAGTGGCTACGGTTTTCGTTGGCGTGATGTTTGTATTGACCGATTCAGATGGCGACCCGACGGTGATCGATGATGTTGAGGTTATAAGTGCTGAAAATGCTATACCAGCAAATACTGAAGTGAACAGTGAGGAGATTGGCATGACTGCTCCTGACCAAACGGAAGAATATGAAGTATTCTATGAGAAGGTTCATTTGCGGGTGCGAGCAGCAATGGATGACTTGAACAATCATCTGGCTAACTTCGAGATGAACGACATGTGGGTCGAGGATTCCAGTGAATACAGTAGGCAATTAACCAACTGGATCAATGCGTTTAAGGATAGGGAGGATATACCCGATCACTATGAACATGTTCATGCCGTATACCTAGAAGGAGTAGCGCATATTGAAGCAGCACTTAAGTTACTCCATGAGATCGTCATTGAGTTTGGAGATTCTAGCGAGATTGAGAAGGTCCAGACTTTGCTGGAAATAGGTGAAGTGAAGATAGGAGAGTCCGAGCACCTTTATGATCAAGTGGAAAAATAAGAATAGATTGTCGTGAAGGGCTGTGTAGGTCCTTTTTCCTGTAGTGCCAGGCACCATTTATTAATGGGTCTGGTTTTTTGTTTTTCGGCAGGGGGATTGACGATGTTTTTTAATATCAAATACATATTATCTAATAAAAATTCATGGTAGAAATTACATATTACAAAAGTCTTAAGTGAGTGTGTTGTTATTTTAATATTGAAATGTGGAAGTTAAACAGTTGTTTAACTAGGTTGATGATGAATTATTTTTAGTTAATGTAAGTCCTCGTCCTAACAGGACACAGTGAAAGTTGTCGAAAGAAAAATCAGAAAGATTGTATATTTATTCTTTCCCTCTACGAAATATTCTGGTATGTTATTTTAGTAGAATATAGAGGAGAGGATAGATTTGGATATGAAAAAGTTCATGACAGTCTTTGCAGTAATCATTATGTTGCTATCATTGATTACCCCAGCTACGTTGGCTTCACCTAACACAGTAGAAGCTAGCGAAGTTGTAGAATTAGAAGTTAGTCGCTCGTTATTTTCTCTTACTGAAATCCGAACGGTAGAAGTACAAGCTGATTTTGGTAAGGAAGTAGATTTGGACACACTAGAATTTCAGTTTGGTGGAAAAAGCCTTTCTGAATGGAAAAAGTGGACAGGCGGAACGAATTATAACGGTGAGCCATTTATTACAGTCATCGAGGAACCTCATTTTGTCGATGGCACAACCACTGTGAAAGCGACATTGGAGTTTGGTTTGCTTTATGATCGTACGAATTTATCAAATCGAACAATTCGCGTGCAGTATCAACAGTTTATTGGTGACTACGAGTTAGCGCTTATCAACTCTGAAAGTGGAGCAAAAGCGGCGACAGAAGTTAAGTTGAACGTATATGATGAGTTCCTTTTTAATGAAGAAATAAAGCCTGCGATTGATCAAGTATTCGCAGAAGCTCAAGCAGATGAGTCTAATAAACGTTACTTGGAATACCAAAACGTTGGAACGTCTGTTGAAGGACGCGACATTCATTTCGTTATTTTAGCTCGTGATAAAGCGGCAGTTGATAAATATTTAAATGAAACGCTGCCAACTGCTTTAGAAAATCCTGCTAGTTTACTAGAAGAGTTAGAAAATGGAACAATGGGAGACTACCAAGTTCCGATTTGGTTTAACAATATTCACCCTGATGAAGTTGAAGGTGTGGATGCTCAGGTTGAATTATTCAAGAAGTTTGCGTTAGAGGATGAAGTGAAGTTTAATTCATTGACTATAGATGGTGATGAAACAGCGGTCACACTAAATGTCGACGAAGTACTTGATGATGTGATTTTCTTATATTTATTTACAAACAATCCAGATGGACGGGTTGCCAATACAAGAGCGAATGCAAACGGGTTTGACTTAAACCGTGACAACGCGTACCAAACACAGGTGGAAACACAACAGGTGAATGAAATTATTGCCGAGTGGACACCGCTTTCTTTTATTGATATGCACGGGTATGTAAACGGATTTTTAATTGAACCAGCAACACCGCCGCACAACCCGAATTTTGAGTATGATCTATTAAGTGATAATATGCTTAAACAAGCTCATGCAATGGGACAAGCTGGAATTGGGCTTTCAAAGTTAAATTCATATTTTATTCCGAAATTAGATTGGAAAGATGGCTGGGATGATATGACGCCAGCTTATACGGCAATTTATGCGATGCTGCACGGCTCATTAGGCCACACAATAGAAGTCCCAGAATTAAGCCAGGACTCGCTGTATGCGATGATCGGTACGGGATTAGGAGCTACACTGTTTGTTACGGAAAATAAAGACGATTTATTTGCAAATCAGCTGGGGATCTTCAACCGTGGCGTGAACGGCGAAGATAACCGTGCTGTAGATAAGCATTTTGTCAATGCAGCGGGTGAATCAATTGGCCGTGTGCGAGGAGAGCATGACAATTTCTTCCCTGATTATTATGTAATTCCGACAGATGATAAAGAGCAAAAAAATCTTCTTGAAGCGCATAAAATGGTAGATTATTTGCTTCGCAACGGTGTGAAGGTGGAGCAAACAACAAAGAATATCGAAATAAACGGGACACTGTACCCGAAAGGCACGTTTGTTGTTCCTATGAATCAAGCAAAACGCGGTCTAGCGAATGCAGTGCTTTATCAAGGGGAGAACGTTTCTGACTGGGGAGCGATGTATGATCCGATTGTTGTTAACTTCCCAGCATTAAGAGGATTTGATATTGATACTATTCGTGAAGCGGGTGCATTTGCAGGAGTGACGTCTGCAGTTGAAAACGTCAAGCTTCCAAAAGGTAGTGTTACTGGAAACACGCCAAAGCAAGTACTGCAAAATACGAATAATGATACGATCAAACTTGTGAATGAGCTTCTGAAAAATGGCAAAACAGTTGAAGTAGCAATGGAAACGAACGCTCGTGTGAACCAAGGTGACTTCATCGTTGCGACAAAGGATCTTCGTTCATATGAAGGCAAGTATTATTTTGAAACACTGCCATTAGGGAATGGCCAAAATCTGAAAACGAACCGACTTACGCAGCCGAAAGTTGCTGTAACGGGGTCTTCGCAGTTGAGATTTTCATTAAATCAGCTTGGGTTTGATTTGGTAAATCAACAAGATGCAGATGTGATTATTGCTGATAGTGGTACTTTTAATGCTAATAATGTGTCAGGAAAATCTTATATTGGTATAGGTGTGAACGCTTTGAATGCTGTTCGAAACAGCGGTAAGCTGCCTGGATTTACTTGGGGCTATACAAGAGCAAACCACGAAGGACTTGTAAAAGCTGATGTCAATGAGCATCTTATAACTTCAGGTTACAGTGAAGAAGAGCTTCTTTACGTAACGACAGGAGCATGGATTAGTTCAGTTCCTGAAGGCGCAGACGTATTAGCGACGTTCAGTGACAGCGATGACTTCTATGTAGCTGGCTGGTGGCCAGGAAACGAAAATGCTAAAGGTAAGGTAATGGCATTTACAGCGTCTACTGCTGATACAACATTTACTTTATTTGCAAATGACCTAGCGTTTAGAGCGCATACAGAACACAGCTACCGCTTATTAGCAAACAGCATTTATGCGTCAGTTGGCTCTGCGGTTGAGAAGAAAGGTAAAGGTCAAGGCCAAGCGAAAGGTCAAGAAATTAAAGTAGATAACGGAAAAGTTCAAGTTGAAAGAACGCAAGAAAATGGTAAAAACAAAGTGAATGCAACGGTTGCCAAGGATGCATTAATCAATGCAGCGGCAAACAGTGACCGTGTTGACCGCTTTATAGTAGAAGTAGAGCGTGCAGCGAACGATGTAATTGAAGTTCTCATTCCTACAAGTGAAATCAAAGAACTGAAACAATCACAGCCTGACGCTATGCTTGAAATCGAAACAGAAACAGGTACGTACACATTACCATTAGCCGACTTTGACCTCGGAAAAGTTGCTAAAAATAACGGTAAAGACTTCATGCTATCAATCAAAGTAGCTGTAGAACAAGAAGTGTACGGTGAAGGCAGAGAAACAGAAGAACGCGTCATTGAAGTCAGCCACGTCACAGTTTCCGCATTAGTCGGAAATGCAGAAGTAGAAATTACAAGCTTCAAAGTGATTGAGGAGTAGACTGGCGTAACCGATAAAAGTAGTACGATGAGCATCATGCATAAAAGGTGCGATACACATAAAAGATGTGATGCACATAAAAGGTGCCAGGCACCTTTACTCAACTAAAGTATGCAAGCAAGAGCCCCCACTGATGTGGGGGCTTTTGTTGTGCAGTGTGGTGTGCAGTTCACTTCGTGCGTGCATGCGGGGCGACGCTGTAGTGCCCGAGTAAATATATCTAAACACGATTGTTCTACGGTTTGTGGTAGTTACAATGGAGCGTGACGGTGGGACATCCTTCCTAATTTAAAAGAATGGTAGAAATAGGAACATACGTTTGCTATAATTAACAATAGCAACTTCATAAAGCGGATGGGCGGTTAGCCATCTCCTATAAGAAGGGAGGTGGTAAGATGACGACATATGAAGCAATAGCTGTTATACTGCAATCAAATTTAGTCTTGATTGCTGTGATAACGTTAATATTAAAATTCGTCAAAAGAAAAAAGTAACCGCCCTGCTCCTGTCAAGATAAGGGTAGTTACTTCATGAAAAATGTATACCTGATATTTTGCTAGCCGCTCTTCATGCGGCATGTAGTTGCTTTGGCTGAGTGTTTGCGGCACTCGGCCATTTTGACTTTATGATTACTTTGTTTATATTATACACTTTCGTAGCATGTACAATCAATTGTAGTTTTGTTGCTGTGACGCCCCGATATACCTTGTTCCACAGATTGTTCCACGAAACACAATCCTAAAGAAGGAGACTAATCAGTCGTTAATTACGACTGTATGAGTGAGCTTCTTCTTGAATGAAGCCCGAGCAATGGTTGAAACGGAAGAAGAGGTCATCATAGAGCCTGAATGAAGCCCAAGCAACCGCTGAACCGAAGGACGAGGTCAACATAGAGCCCGAATGAAGCCCGAGCAACGGCTGAACCGAAGGAAGAGGTTAACATAGAGCTCGAATGAAGCCCAAGCAACCGCTGAACCGAAGGAAGAGGTCAACATAGAGCCCGAATGAAGCCCGAGCACCAGCTGAA
>NZ_WMKZ01000032.1 GCF_019024285.1 Alkalihalobacterium elongatum | reverse complement strand
TAAAAGTGTTTGATATAGCTCATTGTCACAAACGTGACGTTTTTAAAACATTGACGAGATATCATGTATCTCTTTATATCGCTTGGCTTTTTGTTCAGTTTTCAAAGAACTTTTTTACTGCCGTTTCAGCAGCGACAAAATTTATTATAGCACATCTGATAATTCTACGCAACAACTTTTTTTAAAATGTTTTAATGTAAGACAACTTAAAATCATTTCAATAAACTTAGTCGATTGCGATAAGAAATATAATATCATAATAAAAATGTCATCGCAAGTACTTTTTTAAAAGAAAGTTTTAACATCAATTCGCTTAAAACTAAATTTAAAAGCACAATGTTTAATAACGACAAAAAATAATATACCACATTATAAATTTCTGCGCAACTATTTGTTTTTATGTTTATGTTTGTGCAACAGATTTATAAATTTACCATAGCTAATAGAAAAATACAAGTTCTTTTCGTGAGTAAAATAATGAAGTTCTATTTGTTTAAGCCTTGGTCCGCATTTATGTTGGTTATGCATTAAGCAAAAATCCAGTTAATCATTGTGACCATAAATAAAAATCGAATTAGTTTAATACTAAGGAAGGTTTTTGAAATGACGGTCGTAGTTCACTTATTACCTTCGCATCCACCAGTTACTAAATATAATAAAAGCAATAACAACTATTAATACGAACCATATAAACCAACCAGGAGTATTTTGCAATCCCATAAATATCGATATTGTTATCCTCTCCTTATAATTGAAACTAGTTAAAAATACGTTCTTTTTATTAAGAAAATTTTGCTTACTTACATATTTTATTTAATAGATGCTGATATCTATAGAAACTCTTCATCACCTATACCTGTGTCGTATCAAAATTTCATATATACTTTTGTTTCTTCTATATAATAAATGTTGTGTTTGATGTAATATTTATATCCTTCATTATGGTTAAGACTAACGTTTGCCCAATCATATAATTAGTCAAAGAATAGATACTATTATAATTAGGATAAAACAAAGCCATAACTACTACAAAAATGATGTTAATACACTAAACGTAGCTTTCATACAATAACTTTACTTAGTACTAAATGAATCGAAGCTCTTTCAACTTAAATTGGTTATCATTATAGTAGGAGCTAATTACTAGAATAACATCTCTCCTTTTATTTCAAACCATATATTCTCTATAATCGCTAAAAATACGACTGCTAATATGAAAGCAGTTATAGAGAGTAAAACCTTTTTTCGTAAGCTCGTATTAATACGAATATATAACTTACTTATCAGGCTAACAAGCAATATAAAGATAGGAACTGTTATACATGTAGCTATTAAGTCAACAAGAGTAATGATTTGCTAATGTATGGGTCAGAAATAGACGCCAAAAGAAGTAGTGCGGTAAATAAGATGAATTGATAAAAATAAAATCTTACAAGACTCATTGATGGCGTCCCCTTTTAATTCTTTCTATATACTGTTATGTAGAGTATAGTATAAATCCTCAATGTGAAAATAAAATAAACTTTTAAGCCAACTTGTCTTACTTGTTTGCAGGTGTTAATTCTAGTATAAAATAATAGAAACACTGAAATCACAGAAACAAAAAACACACCCCAATTGTTAGATGTGTCTAACAATTGGGGTGCAGTTCAAAATAGGACTGCTTTTATTGACTTACATATTTCACTTTTGTCTTTTTTCGTTTTAACATGAATTTATTTTACGACGCTTAAAATCGGTTGTGTTTCAAATAATGGTTGTAAACGAAACCAAACATTATACAATATTTGCTTTTGATAAACGTATGCAACTGTTTTTTTGCAATGACAGGCTTTTAAGGAAGTTATTTGTTTTCCTTATCATATAATGTTGAATTTGTTCTTTGTAAAACAATGTTTTATTTTTGATTTGTGCTTGAATATCTTCACTTAAAGTAATTGAAAATTGTGCAACTGCAAATTCTTCATTTCCACAATACTCTCTAATCATCATAACAAATCACCTACTTTTTCCCTTTCTACTATTATTACATATTTTCTTTACAAAATCTTAATAAAAAATTTACATCAACAAATTTTTTATCCAACATCCCATCCAAAGCAAATAGACCTTTATCTAAAAAGATAAAGATCCAATAGATTTTTTTTATAACAATTGTTAGACTTGTTTTTTACTTGATATTCTTTATTATATTGCGCGTAATAATATTTGCTACAATTTTGTTTTAAAAACATTCTGTATATATCAGGAAAACACTTTTCGCTAATCTACTATATTAGAAAAATAAATAAGCCAAACCACAAATGATTTAGCTTGTTTATTGACAGTCTATTTAATAACTAATACCTTTAAACAGAACCCTGTAAAAGCACTTCTAGTTATCACTTTTATTTTTTAAAATGTAAAGTTCTCTCTCCAATTTACTAACCTTATCGGCGATAAAATCGACATCGATTATTCTTGATTCATTGGTTAATTCAAAATGTCCACCAACACCTTCAAGTTTTGCTTCGATAGTATCAAATCGATTATGCATTTCTGATTTAAAACCATGAATATCCGATTTCATATCATGCATTTCTGATTTAAGACCATGAAAATTTGAACTCATATCATGCATATCTGATTTAAATTCATGCATTTCTGTTTGAACACCATGAATATCTGATTTCATATCATGCATATCTGATTTCATACTCTGCACTTCTGTTTTAACACCATGAATATCTGATTTCATATCATGCATATCTGACTTCATACTTTCCACATCTGTTTTAACACCATGAATATCTGATTTCATATCATGCATATCTGATTTCATACTCTTCATTTCTTTACTTATTTCTGTAAGTAAATTATGAATTTGCTTGTCCATATTATCACCTCTCCAACTGATTATAATAGATAATTATTAAACAAGCATTACTTAATTGTTAAGAATCCCCCACTGAATATTAACGTTATATACTGGAAAAAAAACGAAGAGCTGATGAACCTTTACTTCGCTAGTCCCTCTCCTTCTGTTGATTTGACATCAAACGTTAGCGTATATTTTCGTCCTGTGTTTCCTTGTATTATATCCTCAAGCAAATTGCTATACCTTTCCTCAACCCACTCTCGTTGAAACTCGTTGTCTGTTACAATAATTAGTCTGTCTGTATTTAATTCCTTGTATGCTGTTAAATTAGCAAGCCATATCTCAAAGCTTGATTTTGAGATTTTCTCTTTCGCAATCACTAGCACATCGTTAAAGAGGTCAGATGCATCCTCCACATCTGGTCGTATATTTTTTATTGCATTTTCTTTATTAGATTGAATAGCATCGGTTGGTTCACTATGTACTCTTTCTAAACGATGAATTGTGGCTTCATGTCTATTAACTTTTTCAGATAAAAGCCTTATTTCGGTTTTTAAGCTATCAATAACGTTTTCATATTTTTGTTCCATGTTTGCCATCTGGAAAACTAATTTATGAATAGTCGCATAAAGACTCTCTTTATCATCGGCAGTAGTGTCTTCCTTCTTGTCAGATCCATCAACTTTAATTTGATTTTTCATCTAAATTCCCCTTCCATAAAAAGTAAATCACAAAACGATTTTAGATATGTCTTCAAACTTTTTGTTCTAATTTTTTGACCAGAGTTCTTCTAATGCTCGATATTAGCTTTGGCTTTTTTTATAGATTTAATTGTTTTTGCTAATATTGAAAAGTTATTATAACACGACTTCAATTAACCAAGCTCCCTATAGGTTTTCTAACACTAAAACACAGAAAAACACTTATATTATGCCATTTGATACCGCTTTCAATAAACATTACTTTTATACTATTCTAGGTCCCACAGCTCCAGTAAATCCATGCTCCAAAAAATGAGACAAATATACCTAAAAATTTTTTTGATATTTTTTTATTTTACCTATTGAAAATTATAAAATTAGTTGTTAATCTATAGAAGCGTTATTGGAAAGCAAAATATTCAATATATCACTTCTTTCCATGCAGATAATACTGACCACTTCCACACAAAGGAAGTCAAGGCCATACGGACAGCCGGGTCTAATGCCGATTGGCAACTTAGTTGCCTTATTGATTGAGTTAAAAGCTCAAATTTTATAAGTTGGTTACTTTATAACCAGTGCATCTGCACAACAACTTGTGAAACGGTCAATAAGAGTGCTAAAAGTAATTATTTGCTATAGACTCTGTACCTATTATGATATATTTTGAATATTAAAAGCTTCCATATACTATTTTAGACTTTTATCGTAGACACTACATCTGTCTATTTTATGGTATACTTATGCTTTTTAATAGGATTGAATATGTCTTAAGCAAGTGTTGCGCTCATGCTGCGTATTACACTTGCTTTTTTTGTTCGTTTCAAAATTTTTTTAAAAGGGTAATGTCCTACATAGTTGTCTTCTTTCTAATGACAGACCCTTACTTTCGAAAATTTATTATGTTAGGAGTTATGTGAAATGGGAAAAGCACTTATTATCGGTTGTGGTGGTGTAGCATCTGTAGCTATCCACAAATGCGTTCAAAACAGTGAAGTATTTGAAGAAATCTGCATCGCTAGTCGTACAAAATCAAAATGTGATGATCTTAAAGCGAAACTAGATGGCGGTAAAACAAAAATTACGACTGCACAAGTTGATGCAGATAATGTTGATGAGCTTATTGCTTTAATTGAAGAAGTTAAGCCTGATATCGTAATGAACTTAGCGTTACCATACCAAGATTTAACGATCATGGATGCTTGCCTTGCAACGAAAACACACTATTTAGATACAGCAAATTATGAGCCAGAAGATACGGCTAAATTTGAATATAAATGGCAATGGGAATACCGTGAGCGCTTTGAAAAAGCTGGAATTACTGCACTTTTAGGAAGTGGATTTGACCCTGGTGTAACGGGCGTATTCTCTGCTCATGCTCTAAAACATCACTTTGATGAAATCGAGTATATCGATATTCTTGATTGTAATGCTGGAGACCACGGCTATCCGTTTGCTACAAACTTCAATCCAGAAATCAACATTCGTGAAGTATCTGCAAATGGTCGCTATTGGGAAAATGGTGAATGGGTTGAAACGAAGCCAATGGAAATTAAACGCGTATACAACTTCCCTGAAGTTGGCGAAAAAGATATGTATTTATTATATCACGAAGAGCTTGAGTCTCTTGCGCAAAACATCCCTGGCTTAAAGCGCATTCGCTTTTTCATGACGTTCGGTGAGAGCTACTTAACTCACTTAAAGTGCCTTGAAAATGTCGGCTTAACATCAATTGAGCCGATCGAATACGAAGGAAAACAAATCGTACCACTTCAGTTCTTAAAAGCGTTATTACCTGACCCTGCTACTCTTGGACCACGTACAAAAGGAAAAACAAACATCGGTTGTATTTTCCAAGGAAAAAAAGACGGTAAAGACAAAACGTATTATGTTTACAATGTTTGTGATCACGAAGCGTGCTACCAAGAAGTAGGCTCACAAGCTGTATCTTACACTACTGGAGTTCCTGCGATGATCGGTGCGATGATGATCATGACTGGTAAGTGGAACAAACCAGGCGTATACAATATCGAAGAATTTGATCCAGATCCATTCATGGAAGCATTAAACAAATGGGGACTACCATGGAAAGAAAGCTTTGACCCTGAGCTTGTAGATGGAAAGCCTGTAAAACAAAAAGAGCCGGAGCTTGTTCGTTAAATGAAGTTTGAAGAACTACCGACACCATGCTATGTAATAGATGAAGCACTTCTTGAAAGAAATTTACAAATCTTAAATGGGGTCATGCAACGCACAGGATGTAAAATTGTTTTAGCACAAAAAGCATTTTCCATGTCTTACTATTACCCTCTCATTGGAGAGTATTTAAGTGGGACTACAGCTAGCGGTTTATACGAAGCTCGTCTAGGTTACGAAGAAATGGGCAAAGAGAATCATGTCTTTGCCCCTGCCTATCGTGAAGATGAAATCGATGAAATTATTTCGATTTGCGACCATATTATTTTTAATTCCTTTTCACAGTTAGAAAGGTTCAAACATAAAGCACTTGAGGCTGGTAAAAAAGTCGGCTTGCGTATTAATCCGCAATGCTCGACACAGGTTGGACATGAGATCTATGACCCTTGTTCCCCTGGTTCAAGATTTGGTGCTTTAGCCGAAGATTTTCGTCCTGAGTTGCTAGAAGGCGTAACTGGATTACATTTTCACACCCTTTGTCAGCAAAACTCTGATGATTTAGAGACAACACTTCAAGCTGTTGAGGAAAAATTTAGCCAATGGCTACCGCAAATGGAATGGATTAATTTCGGAGGCGGCCACCATATTACTAGAGAAGACTATGACATCCAATTACTAGAATCTTGTATTAAAAGAATGCAAGATAACTATGGCTTAACAGTCTATCTAGAGCCTGGAGAAGCTGTTGCTTTAAATGCTGGCTACTTTGTTGCTTCGGTACTTGAAACGCATAAAAACGGAATTGATATTGCCATTCTTGACACATCCGCAACTTGTCATATGCCAGATGTATTGGAAATGCCTTACCGTCCTCCCCTATTCGGTTCTGGAGAGGTTGGCGAAAAGCCGTTTACATATCGACTTGCTGGGCAAACGTGTTTAACAGGAGACGTCATCGGTGATTACTCGTTTGATGAGCCCCTAAAAAATGGTGATCGATTAGTTTTTGGTGATATGGCCATTTACACGATGGTTAAAACAACGACATTTAACGGTATGCCATTACCTGCTATTGCTGTAAAGGATAAAAATGGTGATTGTAAAGTCGTTCGCGAATTTGGCTATGAAAACTTCAAAACAAGACTCGCATAAGCAAAGTCATAGACAGGATGGCACATGGTAACAACATGTCCTCCTGATTTTGACTTCGCGTTGAGGGAGACTCATAGTGTCTACGTACTCACACACTATCGTTGCTGCTAAGTAATATAGCATTGATATCCTGTTGTTGAGTGCGTGCGTGACACTTTCAATTGAGTCTCCCTATTTTATAGGATTTTCTTGTTATAATTGGCTCTTTGGCACATGGAATAACCTAATTTAATCCATCATCATGCTCTAATCTGCCTTTTGAACATAAAATTACCTAATTTATCCATTCTTTTGCTCCAATCTGCTCTTTAGAACACAAAATTACCTAAACTATCCATCCTCTTGCTCCAATCGGCTCTTTACTACATTAATCAACCTGATTTTCTCCATATTACTGTTTCAATCCTCATCTATGCTAGAATCGATAGTTAAATTCTGGTTTTTCATGGTATAATCTACGAGACGGATTAACTATTTTTTTAAGGCTGATCTAGCTGTCTTTGCGCTTTTGAATTCTCCTCTTTTACTCTCTTTTCTCAAGAGAAATTCTAAAAGGTTGAACTTTTTAAAAGATACAATTTCCGCTACTCGAAACAAAATAATACATACAAAAAAACTAAACTAGTATACAAAAAAGGAGTTATGAACGATGCAATATATCATTACAGCTTATGACGGCACTGACGAAAAAGCCCTCGATCGAAGGCTTGCAGCTAGAGAAGACCATTTAAATGGCGTTGAAGAAAGATTTGCAAAAGGCGAACATTTATATGGTGCTGCTCTTCTTGATGATGACGGAAAAATGATCGGTTCCGTCATAGTCGTAGACTATCCGTCTAGAGTAGAATTAGATGAATGGTTGAAGGTCGAACCATATGTTGTAAAAGACGTATGGCATAAAATTGATATCCAACCATGCAAAGTAGCCCCTACATTTATGGAGCTATATAAATAAAATCAGGGTCTGCTCCCTTTTTTTAGGGGAACAGACCCTCTTTTATTTTCGATAAAAACCCCTCAAAATTCTAAATCTCTTTATCTTTATGAGGGAAGGAAATATTTAACACACATCCCCACTCTTTTTCTGAATAAACTCGTAGTTTTCCGTTTAATTGTTGGATTCGTTCGTTCATCGCAGAAAGTCCAAACCCATATTTTTGCGGGTCGAGTGGTTTTCCATCATTTTTAAGAAGAAACCTGATGGTATTCTTTTCAACACTTAATTGAAAATGAAACTTTTCACAATGACCGTGTTTAATCCCATTCGTCAACCCTTCTTTTAATGATAGATAGACTGTACTTTTTTGTTCTTGGGTCATGCTGGGAACATCTTCAATCTCAGCGTTGATGTTAACCTCTGTATATTTGCAAGTTTCTTCGATCAGTTCTAGTAACGAAGTTTTTAAATCAAAGTTCCACTCATTTGCCTTTAGCATTCGAACCGAGCTACGAATTTCATCTAACCCTTTTCTAACAAGGTCTTGAGCAATTTCCATTTTTTCTTTTGCTACATCTTTATTTTTATCCAACAAACGCTTACTTGCTTCGATCTGTAAAATTGTCGCTGTCAATGTATGTCCTACATTATCGTGAATTTCTTGAGTTATTCGATTTCTCTCCTCTAACGCAGCGATTTCAGCCATAGCTGCGGAACTCTCTTGTATCGATTTTACGAGTTGCTGATGCGTTTCTTTTAATTTAGTCGTTCGCTCCTGTACTTTGATTTCCAGCTCATCTGAGTATCTCTGTACATTTCGTTGAAGCTCAACATATTGACTAATGATGATACTTATACAAGCAGAAGCCAATACATAATTCGCGATAAGTCCAACGTCTATACCCGTTTCCGCTATTTTAAAGACACTTCCGATGAGATATATCGTAATAAAGCCAACAACTCCAAGAATAGAAAATAATAACTCTCTCTTTTTCGTTTTCACATAAGACAGGATCATAAAAATGGAGATAGCTAGCATACTGACCACCAGTAGGACATTCAAGCTCACCACGCCGACAACAAATAGCTGTGGCCAAAAAGTTAGCGTTAGGATGACAATAATACAAAAACCGCCATAAAACTTCCAGGTCCAAGAAGCTAATTTTTTGTAGCGTTCATCCAATAAGTGTGAAAAGAACATTATAAATAATACGGGACCGACCGTAGAAACGAAAGCATTAAAATAAATGAATATGAGCGGCTCTTCAAAGAGAAATTGTTTAGATTCTACTCTCAGAATTCCGCCAACGGCTAATGATAGTGCAAATCCCGCAAAAGTAAGTAGCAACGTTTGTGTTCTATTAAACAAGTAAAAAATTAATGAAAATACCGCCATTAATCCGAACGCTAAGTTTCCAATAATCCGGTAAAGATCAGCAAAAATCATCTGTTTTAAAAACTGATCTTTTGGACCAACCATCATTGTTTCTGGTAGATTACCCTTTAAACGGATATAAACTGTTTCGTTCGCATCGATCGGGAATAGATCCCACCGTCTATTATGTATAATTCTAGGATCAGGCTCCAAATCGCCATAGGTATAGATGAGACTTTGCTTTTGATAAACTTCAAAATATGACGGTGAAATATTTAAATATAAATAAGGATCTTTACTGCTATCTTTTGAAACATCGATCTTTAACCACACCACTTTATCAGTTACAAGTTGATAATCATTCAAAGGCTTCCAATTCTCTCTATTGCGGATTTGTTCAATTGTCCCATCTTCGTTAGAAATAGAGATATTTAGAAATGTTGAGACCGAAACGTCTTTAGCCTGAACCGTATAAAATGGTAGAAGCAACATGATAAATATCACCACAAATATCTTTTTACCCATGTTACTCCTCCTTTTAATTAATGGATGATTGTTGAAGGTTCATCTAAACAAAATTGCGAACATTAAAAAAATACATTTTTATTTAAATGTAAACTGAAACTTCCATTTAAGCAACAAACTTTACAAAAAAACACATTAAGGAATATACAATCTCACTTTATAATAAGAACAAACGTTCTTTTGATGAGGTGAGATGTTTGCTAAAAGAAAAGCAGTTGGTTCAAGGAGCTAATTACACTTTTTTTGAAGAATTCATCTTGTCCAAACGTTTACGAACACTTAGATTATCAATATGTTGACTTACTTGTTGAGACGAAATTAAAAGGCAAAGATACATTAATCATCATACATATCGAACCACAATCCTCCTATCAGAAAGACTTTAATGATCGCATGTTCATCTACTTTAGCCAGATATACGAAAAATATCGTCGTCCCATTGTTCCTATCGCTGTTTTTAGTTATGAAAAAAATTAAAATAGAAAAAGACTCATTTACCGTCCATTTCCCATTTAAAGCAGTACTCTCTTTTCAGTTTTTCGCTTTGCAATTAAAACAGAAAAACTGGCTTGACTTTGTTAAGCAACCAAACCCAGCTGCTCTTCCTTATTAGGGAAAATGGGCTATGAACCGAGGAAGAAGAAAAATTAAACTTGAGTTTTTACGAATGCTTGTTCAACTTCAACTTGACCCCGCTCGTCAAAAGCTAGTGTATGGGATCTTTGAGAAATATCACAAACTTTCAGCTCAAGAAGAACTCCAGCTAAATGATTATTTTCTACAAACGATTGCGACACACAGGGTCTGCTCCCCATTTGCCGGAATCAGACCCTTTTTATTTCACCGTAATGAAACCAATAGTTCTTGGGATAATAACTGTGTAACAGATGGGAGGTGTACATATGACAAAGCGCAATAATAAAGGCGGAAGTAAAAATCAAAGTGCCCCAGAAAGACACGGAAAGTTAGATACGGAATTCGGCCGAGAGATTGGAGATAACAATAAAGGAACAGAATACAACTCGAGACGTGGCAGTAAATCGCAATTAAAACATCCGAATAATCATTAAAAATAGGACTATCCTTCGTACTACTAATGTTTGTATTCTACGAAGGATAGCCCCTTTATTGGATTGGTGCTTATTTATAGTTGAATAATAGCCTTTCTACACCACACTCTTTACCGTACGGCCACTCACATAAACCTTGTCATTCCTCTCATCTGCAGTTAATAAAAAGACCTCCTCAATATTATCATAACCGTGTTGATAAACTTTTTCTTTTAGCCAGGCCATGTTATGACCTAATTTAGCTAAGTTGGAATGATTAACTACGCCCTCTAAGATTAATACAGAAGGGTATCCCTTTTCAGTAGGATTCTGATCAAGATCACTTGGTGTTAGCGCATCATATTTAGATTTTTTAATTACACTAATTTGCCCATTTGGTTCCAATATGGCATAATCCACTTCTGTTAAATCATGGGCTTGATTTAGTCGTAAATCCATTAATAGTGCCTCGACTGTGAGTTTCGCTTTACGCATTTGGTCTACTAGGATTTCTCCTTTATTAATAATTACAATCGGTTCAGCTTCAACGACCCGTCTGACTTTCACATTTTTGAGAGCTAGAAATGTTAGAAATAAATGTAAGGCAACTATTAATGAAGCCGCGGCTAGAGGGCCGCCAAGAGGTAGGTCTCCCGTTGATAAAGGTTCACCAACAATGTCCCCAATAATGACGGCAAAGATAAAATCAATAGGGTGAAATGAAACCATCGAACGTTGTCCAAGAATTTTTATAATCGTAAAAATATAGATATATACAATCGCTGCTCGTATCAAGTATCCATAAATCGGTAAATCTTCTGCTCCATTCCAAAATTCCACAGTAAAACTCCCCTTCATTTCTTCTGTTCTCGTTAGATTATCTAACATTGTTACCACTATTACCTTTTTGTAAGTTTCTATTCAACAATGGTAATATTTAGGTGATTAATTCAATGTAATTCCAAACACTTAAACAGGTTATTTATAGGCAATTTATCAATGGCTATAAGTTGATAGGAATCATAACAAGCCAGCATGTCTTTATGCTGGCTTATGTCTTAAAGATTTTTGTTTGTCACTGGAATTGGTCAAATAAATGCATCTACCAGACCAATCTGGAATTTCACCTGTGGCAGGTTATGTTGCGAGCAGAATGAATACTTTAACATCGGCATTAATATTTTTATATATGAAAACATACGTGTTATATACTAATCACTGGAACCAAATGCTGTTACGGTAGATTTTTGACTTTAACCGACTAATCCACTATTCACAAAAGAAATTTTCTTCACTACTACTTCTGTCTCACCATTGGGTAAAAGAAGAGTAAATTTGCTATTTAGCTTTGCTAGTAATAATTGTAAACCAATTGGTGATAAAAATGAAATTAAATCTTGCTCCAGGTTCGCTTGATATGGGAAAACGATAGTAAATGTATCGATAATCTTTTCATCCAAATAAAGTAAGTCAATCTTACTGCCAATCAGAACAACAGAACTCAAACTCTCTTCACTGAAATTATTTAATTGTTCCTCAACTGCCATTGAATATTCCGATATTCTGCTTTTCACTGCACTTCTTTTCTGTCTATCTGGAACAAATAAGTCTAGGAATTGGTTTAGTTCTTCATCAAAATAAACAAGTTGGTTAATCAACTTGGATCGTGCAGCGATTAATGCTAAATTTTCACTCATAAAAGCTTCCCTCCTTACGAAGAACACTCCATCTTTTCTTTATGCATTAAGGCCCCATAATGGGGCCTTTGCGTTTTTTAATAGTTTCCTAATGAACTAAATTCTATATGTTGAATGCTAATTTCTTCAAATGGAAAACCATCCCCAAGGCTTACACGATCACCAACTTGTTTTAATAATAGTTGCTGGCCTAAAGGAGATTGATAGGAGAAGAACCCAATTTCTTCGTTTTCATAATTAGGCAAACAAATGGTAATTAGTTGAGGATCTTGGTTTGCCACATTAAGAGCAACTCTACTATCTATCATCACAAACGGAAGGGATGGGAAGTCTTTAAATTGCATGCCATTCAAACTGTACTGTGTTAATCTGTCAATATAATTGTTTAAGAGCTGTTCAGGATGAATATCTATATGGTTCTTTTCTTCCTTTTGAAACTCTTGAATAATCTTCATTTTGTTTCTTTTAATGTACTGAACCTGTAAAATGATCCTTTTCTTCATCCAGTTTTGCATAATGGCCTTCCTAAGGATCATTAACGAATCCTCCTATACCCATTATTCGTTGTGTAGGAAATAAACTCAGCTTATGCTCTACTCTTCCTTTTACTGGAGTTTGTTCCTGCAATGGCTTTTCAACCTCATCTTCGTTCTCTAATTCTGGTTTTATATACTCATCAAATATGATCTTTTTTTGCCAGTCTAACCACTCTTCACTACCCATTCATTTTCCTCACATTCTCCAAACTATTTTCAAAGATTAGTATGCTGGTTAATTATTTTTTATTTAATGCTTTTTTAGGACGACAAGACTTACAAACTTTTATTACTTGTTCATTCTCAATAGTTTTGTCATATAATAATTTAATTCGTTTCCTATTACATACTGGACATGTACCCCTACCACGACCTTCTAACTCACGCAATACCTTTCCGCGAGTAGTTGTAGCCATTTCTTTCACTCCTATTCATCTTCACACATTTGATAAAGTAAAGCTTCTGCTTCATCCAACAAAATATTTTTGGAAATCATAATCTCGCTAACTACCATATTATGGAACTTGTTGTATAACTCCCTTTCCGTTGAGTTCAAACTACTTTTTATTTTTTTCCGTACTAGAGCTTGCATGATCACTGCTATTGATTCCATATCACCTTTAATAAGAACGTTTTCATACTGCTTAAGCTTTTTGTGCAATGGAAATAAAGAAACTTTCGAATTAGCATTAACTAAATTTCCAAATATATCATTTAAATCCCCGAAACTCATTACACTCCTTACGTTTCTTTTACTAACAAGGCGAAACGGTAATGCAACATTAAGCTCGTTTAGTAAAAGGTCAAAAACATAAAATTTTTCTTTTTCATCCTGGATGGACTTCTCCTCTATAGCAATTACATACCCAGCTCCGTATGGCGGATAGACAATTTCATCCCCTACCTGAAACAATATAACCTCCCCTTTCTTCTTTTTAGAGAAAAGTTATAAATCGGCAAGAGAACCACCCCCTTCAAAATTAAATATTGTTAAATGCGATCTACCTATGTAACTCAAGTTTATCAATTTGAGTCATACCGATACTCTCCTTATAGTCTGTTATAGCAGCAACCAAAGGTAAGTGTGAGTATAGACTGAATAGTAAAATATTGTATGTACTTATATAGATCTTAACATAATACTTGCTAAAGGTACATTGAATATGTGTTAAAATAAAAATACTTTAATAAATAAGGACGGTGATATGATGACAAAACTCTCAATTTCCGTGAAAAAGCTAGGTCTTTCCTCAAAAGATGTTTTACAGATTATGATCTTACAGTCCCTAAACCAGACACCTTCACATACTGCAGAAATTTATAGACAAGTATCGAAAGGTTCAAAAGACGATCATTTAAGTCCTACTCGCTCTAGAACCTATGTCTATAAAACCATCGAGGAACTTCAACAAAACGGCTTGATCGATTTTCAAAAGGAAGGGCGAAAAAAAGTTTTATTCCTAAGTAAACAAGGAAGTGATTACTTAAAAGATCATAAAACAAAGCTATATCCTTCTCTTCAAAAACTGATCATCATTGTAGAACATATGATGAAAACAATAGTTAAGCGTAAAATTCAAACCGTTGATCTATCACTGACTGATGATGATAAACACTACCTTAGTAAAATAATTAATGTAAAGGCATTGATCCAATGGTATACACTTCATCGTCTCATTACTGAAGGCACTCATCATGGTGGCACCCTTTATCGAGAAATGAATATTTGGTTTGGTTGGATGAATAACCATGGGTACTTTTATCAAGTGCTAAGAGAAATGAATCACGAGGGATTGATTAAGGGTGCATGGTTAGATGAGGAAACACGTTCACAGCGAAAATATACTGTAACAAAATTGGGAGAGAGTCAGTTTACTTCTTTGAGCATTGAAATTGAAAACCATTTAAGTGAAGTTCATCAGTTTTTAAGGTCTATGATCGAGCAATTTAATCATACCCCTTAAAACCTGGGGAGCATTTGGCGTTAGAATTTGACCTAATTAAAACGTAGCCTATTTAATCATAAGGCTACGTTTTTTGTTACGTATTAATTTTTTTCACCAAAACCAGTAATTACTGTTCTATGCTTTGTTGTTTTTCCACTATTGCCCTATTGGTTTGCGAAAAATAAAAGATAAATTCACTGAGTAATGCTGCTATTATCCCCATTAATAAACCATTGGAAACAAGCGGCTGAATGAGAACGGGTATTTGCGTAAATGCCTCTGTAGGGATATTCATGATTGCCATTCCTAGCAAAGCTGGAAAAGCAATGCGATATATTGTTTTTGACGTGAATTGCAAGCCTTCGATATTTCTTAGTGCCGACCGAAATAACTGCAAATAGGCCACAAATAAAATCGTGTTCCCTACACTGTGAGGGATTGTAGAAAAGAATGCACTTAAAGTTGGGATTGCGCCTATAAAGATAAATAGGGCCGAACCAATAAAAAAAGGTAAGCGCTCTTTAATTCCTGTCGATTGCAAAAAACCGAGGGAAGATGCGTAAGGGGCATAAGGGACAAGTCCCAACATCCCTGATAATGACGTATACCCTCCAGATAGCATGAGAGATGCACGATATTGTTTCGGTTGAGTCTTACGTTCATAGATATCTTCTGCTCCTTTTAAAGTTGCGACCGTATTGGTTGTATTCAATAACCCAGTAATCACAACGGTCAGGACAATCCCCCATTCAAGGCTTGGCTCACCCCACGGAAACCATGTAAGGAAAGGAGTTGTTTTAACAGTAGTGACGGTTTCATGCTGAAAAAGGAAAACCGCTCCAATCCAACCAACTACCATTCCTATAAGTAAGGAGAGGTTACTGATAACACCCTTCCCTTTTACATTTAGATAGATTGTGAAAGCAGCAATCACAAAAGAAAAACAAGCCACACGAACATCAATATACTCACTATTATTTAAACCTAACATTCCTTTTAGAAAAATATAGATTAACTGATTGGCAAGCAGTAATAAAAAGACGAACATCACAACTGGCGTGAACCATTTCTTTAATAGATTGCCAAGTCCAAACATCCCTAGAAAAGAGACTAGCAGACCAGAGATAATAGCTCCCACAGCGATGCTTCCACCTATTGTCGTCAACTCCATATTTAATGTACTAGCGGTGGCAGCAAGACTTAAAATAACACCCCACCAAAGGCCAGATTGCCCCTCCATTAAAGCATAACGGTGTCCGATCAGTCCTTGTAATATACAAGCAATACCTGTAAAAATAAAAGAACGCTGGATAGCAGATACAATCTCTATTTGCTCTAAGCCAAATGCACCTCCAATGGAAATTGGGATAACTACAGTATTAGCAAACATAAAAAACAACCATTGAAAACCACCTAAAAAAGCGATACTTACTGGCAACTTCCCCACTAACTTACATCCTTTCACCCTGAAGTAAAAACATAAATTCCTAGCATAATACCAAATATTTGTAATTAAGTCTATACTAGTTTAAAGATTCATAATAAAACATCCCTCACCTCAATGGATTATTGTTACTTTGGGTCAATTCCTTTTGATTTTTATTTTCGGCGTCTTTTTGTTGGAGATACCATCATCTGAAGATAGTCCACTAGTATATTTCACTTCAATCCCGATAATAGTATCTTTAAATTCAATAAGTAAATCAATTTCACCTTCACGATCATATGGCCAAAATTGTATCTTATCCGCCCAAAATTCACATTGGATAGTTCGTATCAATTCGCAACAGATTTTGAATGCACTCCATTTGCAGTACTTCCCTCATTACATAAAAAAAGGGATATACCTTTATACACCAAATACATTACCAGTTAAATTGTCTTCTAATGGTTACGTTAAATTTGAACCAAGACGACTAATTTCCCCTCTAGTTTCAGCTATTTTTGTATTCCCCTACCTAATTGGAATTTAATGGACTGTCCCTCTTTAAGGCAACATATTAACTCATCGTGATGGTGAACTGCCCATGTCAAGTAGACAGTCTCCCCTCTCACATTTCCCCCATGTTTCATTTTAGGACAGTGTATTAAAACGGCACATTTTGTAATTTTTTTATTAATATTCACTATTGGAAAACTATTCTTATTTATAGTGTCTCATAATAGAACATTCAAAATCTAATTCTTTTTATAAATCTAATAAGAGTAAGTATTGATAAATTGGCACAACTATTGCAATTCAATATTCAAACGAGTAAAGGAGGACAGGTTTCACCATTGTAATTTCCTTTCATAATATTAGGAGGTGCTAGTTTTGGAGACAAATGCAGAAATATTGTTAAAATCAAGGCAAATTAAAGTGACTTCTGAAGAAGGTATTACTCTTGAAAATCAGTGGACAGCTATTCAAAACTTAAAGGGAGATTTAGACAATTTAGGTATTGGCCCCGAAGATATAGCTCTTTGTCATGATTCTGGAAGGAGTGGTAGAGAATGAGTAAAGATCTTGCGCAAATGACGATATCTGAATTGGCACCAATGTTACGTCAGGGTGATATTTCTCCAGTTGACATTACTAAATCCTTATTTAAAAGAATTGATGATTTCGAAGGTCAAATTAATGCCTATATCGAGCATGATAAGGACAAAATAATGAATTTATCGAAACAAGCAGAGCAAGACATACAGGCAGGAAACTATAAAGGAAATCTTCATGGCATCCCATTAGCATTAAAAGATATTCTTTATTTTAAAGGTGAGAAGGTCACGATGGGTTCGAAAATACATGAAAATTTTATCCCAGATTACGATGCTACTGTCATAACTAAGCTAAAAGAAGCAGGAGTTGTTTTTAGTGGAAAGTTAAATATGCATGAATATGCTTGGGGTGCCAATACAACAAACCCTCACTTTGGTCCATGTCGAAACCCTTGGAATACTGAAAAAATTCCTGGTGGCTCAAGTGGTGGATCAGGGGCCGCTGTGGCTGCTGATATGACAATAGCCTCACTCGGCACTGATACGGGTGGATCCATTCGTATTCCAGCATCAGCATGTGGAATTGTTGGATTAAAGCCCACACATGGAAGAGTGAGTAAATATGGATGCTTCCCACTTGCATGGTCACTTGATCATATCGGACCAATGACTAAGAGTGTTGAAGATGCCGCTATTATGCTAGATTATATTGCTGGGTATGATGTCAAGGATCCGACAACAGTAGACATCCCAAAAGGAAACTACCATGATTTATTAAGTACTGATATAAAAGGGAAAATTATTGGAATAAATGAAGAGTACTTTTTCAAAAATGTCGATAGCTCTGTAGAAAAGCATGTCAGAAAAGCGATTTTAGAATTAGAGTCTTTGGGAGCAAAAATAGAAGAAGTCAAGATCCCAGCTCTTCAATATTCTGAATATGCAGAAATGATAACCATCATAAGCGAAGCCAGTACAATCCATTACGAAAATTTAATTGCTAGAGAACACGATTTTGGTGATGATGTTCGCTTCTTACTGAAAC
This sequence comes from Alkalihalobacterium elongatum, assembly GCF_019024285.1. Lineage (GTDB taxonomy): Bacteria > Bacillota > Bacilli > Bacillales > Bacillaceae_F > Alkalihalobacterium > Alkalihalobacterium elongatum. Next base: position 31,206 of record NZ_WMKZ01000032.1, on the reverse strand, counting down.
TAGGGCAACTCCCGTCAGCAGTAGATTATTTGCAGGCACAACAAATAAGAAAACAAATGACTAAAGATTTTGCTCATATTTTTAAAAAGGTCGATGCCCTTATCTCTCCTACATTGCCATTTTCACCTCCGAATATTGGTGAAGATAAGGTCATTATTAACCACAACGAAGGAATGTTTCTAGATCACGTAATACGTTTTACTGGTCCAGGAAATATTAGTGGCCTTCCAGCTATTTCTATTCCATGTGGTCTCCATCAAGGATTACCAGTAGGAATGCAAATAATGGGTCCTGCCTTTAAAGAAGAGAACATTTTAAACATTGCTTATGCTTTTGAGCAAACAAACCCATTATTAGGTCAAAAACCAAACTTAGAAAAAGCAAAAATTTAACTACGCTGCCGAAAAATGGATTGAAAGAAAAATCCCTAAGGCTGGAATGAATTCCAGCCTTTTAAGTTTATATTTACTCCTTCAATACACAAACGTAAAAGCGCTCATTTAATTGCTTCTTTCTCATTGATCCCATCAATTAATAAAGTCTGGAACTTGCTGAGATGACCTAAACTTTTTAACAGGGGTCTGTCCTCCATTGAGTTAATGCTTTACCAAGTTGGGCGACAGAGAAACCATTAATTCTTGGAAAATTAATCCGTGTAACAGATTGGAGGTGTACATATGACCAAGCGCAATGATATAGGCAGAAGTAAAAATCAAAGTGCCCCGGAGGACACGGAAAGTTAGATACGGAATTTGGTCGAGAGATTGGCGATAACAATAAAGGAACAGAATATAACTCGCGACGTGGTAGCAAATCGCAATTAAAACACCCGAATAACCATTAAAAAAGAACTGTCCTCCAGTATTGGAGGGCAGTTCCTCCCCTAAAACCGATCATTCCTTGAACTTATAAGAAATGGTCGATTTACATTCCTTTTTTCTCTTCAATTATTCTTTTAAGTGATACTGCCAAAAGATTATTACGTCAAGGAATGCATCTTCATCTTTCGATACAACGTACTTCTTGAAATCCCTAACAATTGTGCTGCTCTACTAATGTTATTAGTAGTTGATAGTGCTTTCTGAATAGTTTGTTTTTCAACTTCCTCTAATAACAAGGTGTCACTACTATGTTTTGGTGGCATTTGTTTTATCGTTAATTCTGAAGGCAAATGCTCAACATCTATCATGTAATCGTCCTTACTTTTAGCTAATAAAAATGATCTTTCTATAACATTCCGAAGTTCCCTAATATTTCCTGGCCATGAATAGGAGCGTAAAAGTTGAAGTGCTTCTTCGGAGAGGTTAGATGGACCTGTCCTATAATAATTGATAAAACTATCAAGTAAATCTTTTACCAATAATCTTATATCTTCGTTTCGTTCTCTTAGGGCTGGTATGGTAACAGACATAACATTTAGTCGATAATATAAATCCGCTCGAAACGTCCCTTGATACGCGATCTCTTCCTGTAAATTACGATTTGTGGCCGCCAAAAACCTGACGTCTATCTTTCTTTCTTTATGATCTCCTAATCGAACAATTACTTTTGTTTCTAATACCCGTAGTAGTGTAATTTGTAGGTCTAGTGGCATTTCTCCGATTTCATCTAAAAATAGCGTTCCCCCATCGGCAAGTTCAAATTTACCTTTACGTCCCCCTTTAACTGCTCCTGTAAAAGCACCTTCTACAAATCCAAATAACTCACTTGCCACTAGGTCTCTAGGGAGAGCGCCTGCATTAATGGCAATAAAAGGTCCATTTTTTCTATTACTTTGTTTATGAATAGCGTGAGCAAGTACTTCTTTACCTACTCCTGTTTCACCTAAGATTAGTACATTAGCATCCGAGTTAGTTGCCGCACAGGCTATTTTTAATTGCTGTTGATACCCTTCATTCACTGTCTTAATTATGTCAAATCTCATTAGACGTTGTTTATTATCTACTTTTACATCTGGTTCTTTATTAATCTGTATAATTCTATAAGACTTATGGTTCGAAGGACGATTAATCGTAACATTGTATTCTTTATTGTTATTGTTTATTTCCGTAACAGTTCTAAGTTGACCTTCATAAATATTAAATTTGCTATTGGCGATTGCATTTGCATACAAAACTTCATCATGTTCATTCAATAAAATATATGCATCTTTAGTTTCTAAAGAAAACTCCTCGAAAAGACTACTCCAATCGACAATTTCTATTTTTTCGGATGCATTGCTGTTTATTGTATCATATGGTTTTGCAGAAACGAGTTTTTTAGAATCCCAGACTATCGTAAATTGACCATGTGAATTAATTTGCCCAATGCGAATTGGCCTTGATATATGGTGGTTTTCTTTTTCAACCCTAATCATTCCAGATGGTGTTTCAAAATTATGGTCAGTTAGTGCGTCTAGAAAAGCCCTTGTTTCAAATCTTTCATAACTTACTAATTTCTCTAACACCATTTTTGTGCCTAAGTACGTATTAAACATAACAGAAGAAATAACTTGTGTATCTTCAAATTCATTTTTAAGTTGTTGAACAAACAAATGGTTTTCTTTCAAATCCAATGATTGAAAATAACTTCCGCCACTAAAATGTCCTTCGGTATACCTTGCACCTATTGCCTTAATTTCTGTTTCCTTTGTAATGGGGCTAAAAATTGGCAGCAACCTCGGGTCGAATCCCAATCCTTTAAACGTCCTGTAAAATGGAACAACACTTTCTCCTACTAAAGTAGAAAAAATAGCATTTACTCCACTTTTATCAATATCTTCAAAAATGTCCATATAATTGGAATGTCCAAAAGGAACATACCTTTCTCCTACAACTTTCCCTTCAAGAGCAGCCCAGTACTTTTTAACTTCATCATTTGTTGCTTTCGGATAAATATAATCATTACCTATTAAATAAATATTTGAGCCAAAGTGATTTTTTATATATTTGAGAAGAGGCAAAACTTGTTGATTGGGTACTTCCCCTGTATAAAGAACATTGGGGTGGATCTCATGCCCTTCGTAAAGAGCTGGGTAGATTAAAAGACAATCATGTTCTTCGAATAACTGTAACAAAGCTTTACGACATGCCGAGGTATATGTTCCGATAAAAACTCTAATTCCTTCTTGAATAAGGCTTTTTGCTTCACTCATCGTTTTATCTGGATCAGATTGTATATCACGTACAACGAATTCGACTAGCTCTCTGCTATCCTTAACATTTCGATTATATTCTTGAAGTGCGAAGAGAGCTGCTCGGTATTGACCAATTTCTGTAACTGAAGTTGTTCCTGTTAGAGAAAAAAGCACTCCAATCTTTTTCATCCTCTTACCCCCACGTTTTGTTTTAGAACAATGTTTCATAATAATACACCTATCTTATTTTCCCTTTTATTGTACATTATTAAAATTATTTTGAAAATTAAATCAATTAATTATGTTTCAAAATGGGACAGTTATCTATTACTACTTTTCAAGGAAAATCAGTGTTATTAGGGTATCTAAAATTGGCACAGCTTTTGCATTAATAAAAGCAAATAGTGAAAAAGCGTAGATAAAAGCTACACTTCTTTATTATTAAATCTATCAAAATTCAAAAATTGAAGGGAGATTTTCATTTATGAGACATGGGGATATTAGTAGTAGTAAGGATACTGTAGGGGTAGCTGTTGTCAACTATAAAATGCCACGTCTACACAATAAGGAGCAAGTACTAGAAAACTGTAAAAATATCGCTAATATGATCACTGGTATGAAAACAGGTTTACCAGGCATGGATCTAGTTATCTTTCCAGAGTACAGTACCCAAGGAATTATGTACGACGAGCAAGAAATGTATGATACGGCAACAACAATCCCTGGTGCAGAAACTGAAATTTTTGCAGAGGCTTGCCGAAAAGCTAATGTGTGGGGAGTATTTTCAATTACAGGAGAGCAGCATGAGCTCCATCCTAATAAAACCCCTTATAATACACTAATCTTAATGAATAACAAAGGTGAGGTCGTTCAAAAGTACCGTAAAATCCTGCCATGGAACCCAATCGAGCCTTGGTATCCAGGTGATACAACACATGTTGTTGAAGGGCCAAAAGGAATGAAGATCAGTTTAATTATTTGTGATGACGGTAACTATCCAGAAATCTGGAGAGATTGTGCGATGAAAGGTGCAGAGTTAATCGTTCGTTGCCAAGGATATATGTACCCTTCGAAAGAGCAACAGATTATGGTAGCAAAAACAATGGCATGGATGAATACTTCTTATGTGGCAGTTGCAAACGCTACTGGTTTTGATGGTGTATATTCATACTTCGGTCACTCTAGTATTGTTGGATTTGATGGTGGAACTTTAGGCGAATGCGGTACTGAAGAAAATGGTATTCAATATGCAGAGCTTTCTGTTTCACAAATTCGTGATGCAAGAGCAAATTGGCAATCACAAAACCACTTATTTAAATTACTACACAGAGGATACACAGGAACTATTCAATCTGGAGACGGCGATAAGGGAGTGGCTGAATGTCCATTTGACTTTTATCGTACATGGGTAATGGATGCTGAACAAGCTAGGGAAAATGTTGAAAAAATCACGAGAAAAACTGTTGGTACTGCCGAGTGTCCAATCAACGGAATCCCACACGAAGGAAAAACAAAAGAAGCAGGTGTTTAAATTCTATTCTTTAATTCAGGTTTAGGGGCCAATAAAATTTGGCTCCCCCCTTCTACTCCATAAAAAGGAGGAAATCAAATTGCCATTTATCAACGATAAACTAAAAAGTTACCAAGAAAAAGCACTAGAAGAAAACCAAGAAGAACTAAATATCAAAGAAACTACTTCTTCACTAATAGCTAAAGTGAAAACTAGATTTTCTTTTAAACCCTCATTAGTTATTAATACTTTAAAGAAAACAATTTTTGGCCAGAATGAAGTTATTGAAAAAGTGTCTGATATGCTTAATATCGTTCACGCTGATATCACTGAAAAGCACCGACCGCTATATGTAGCTATTTTTCTCGGACCAACTGGGGTAGGAAAAACGGAAACAGTCAAAGTCATCGCAAATTCAATTTATGGTCGACCCGATGCCTTTTGTAGAATTGATATGAATACACTAGCTCAAGAGCATTACGCTGCTGCCATCACTGGGGCACCTCCTGGCTATGTTGGTAGTAAAGAAGGGACTAGCGTTTTCGATGAAGAAAAAATTAAAGGTTCGTTTAGTAAACCAGGTATTGTGTTACTAGATGAAATAGAAAAAGCTGATACAACTGTTTTACAATCGCTTTTAAATGTATTTGATAATGGGAAGATGGTATTAACCAATGGAGAACATGTGATTGACTTCCGTAACTCAATAATATTCATGACTAGTAATCTAGGTTCAAGGCAGATCTTTGAATTTGTGGATAACAATTTTAAATCGAAGTTAAAAAGGCTCTACTATCGCCTTCTACCGTCTAATTGGGGTAAAAGTAACAATTTTATATTACAAAAGATCATAAAAAAACAACTAGAACAAAGTTTCTCGCCTGAATTTATTAACCGACTAGATGATCGTGTTATTTTTAATTGGTTAGGTCAAGATACCTTCTACCCTATTCTTGATAAATTTGTATCCCTGCTAAATGAAAGACTAGAAAAACACCTTTGTCAAATCACTCTTGATGATAGCGCTAAGCAATTTATCATCGAGAAAGGTTTCGACAAACATTACGGCGCCAGGGCTATGAGACGAGAAATCAGAAGACACCTCGAGGTTCCCTTAGCAAAAGTCTTAGGAAATAGACAAGGATCAACAACCTATGTCTCTTATAAAGTAACTGTTCTTGATAAACAGTTAACGTTTCAAGAGGTATAAAGGAGGATATTTATGTCCAATGTTGGATTACTTTATGTTGGTGCCGTTTTATTTTTAAATGGCTTTATGTTATTAGGAAAAGTTGATGGGAAAAGTGCAGGTATATTCAACCTGTTTATTGGTGGACTACAAGTTTTTACACCCATCTATATTATTCTAACAGCTAACGGAGATTTACCTACTATTTTTTCTGCATCAGGTTTGTTCTTGTTTGGGTTTACTTATCTATATGTAGGAATTACCAATTTAACTAATTCTGTTGCAAATGGGGTTGGCTACTATTCATTGTGGGTTTCAATATTAGCAATCGGTTATTCTATAGCTAATTTCACCTACTTAGGGGATATAAAATTTGGGGTAATATGGTTAATGTGGTCCTACTTGTGGTTTTTATTTTACCTATTATTAGCTAGAAATAAACCAATTGGACCATATACAGGATGGATTGCATTAATCCAATCTTGGATTACTTGTACAATACCTGGATTTATGCTTCTGTTAGATGTATGGAATCAGGTTACAGATGTTATTATTATTCTTTTAGGAATTGGTTCTTTCTTGTTATTCACCTTTCTTTACTTCACTGGAAGAACGTTTAACAAGACAACAAAACTAAAAACAACTGTATAATCAATGTCAATTTATATAGCACACACTTTCAACATATAAAAAACAAGTTCTCACTTAATTATTGAGAACTTGTTTTCGTACTACCTCATCGACTTCCTATACCCTGCCTCAACTGCCTCTTCTTCTGTACAAAACATCTCTTCTGGAATGGTTCTATCATAAAATTGGCCGCCAGGTACGTGATAGATGAGCTCACCACTTGAGCTGTGGTTTCCTTTAATCGTTGGATTGTCACATCCCGCCTTTGGACCTGGTGTGGCTTCACTCTTTTCCTCTACTACACTTTCGTCAAATCCGCGGTCGGTTGCATAGTTTTCGATACTCCAAATCCCGAGTTCTTGCTGCTGGGCCTTTTTCTGGATTTCATAAAATCGATCGACATGTCTTGTGTTAGGTGCAAACACATATGCCACTCGGGCTAGACCTTTTTCAAGAAGAAGTTCATTGAACATCTTGTCTCCGACCCAGACATACGCGAGCAAACGGCCATATCGGTCTCGTTCACTCACATCCATCTCAAGGTGAACTTCTTCTCCAACTGGCATCATATCTTTAGCGAGCTGACTGGATTCAGGACCAAATGGTTGGACTGGTTTATTAGGATGGACCGATTCTGGTGTATCCACTAGTAGCAATCGTACCCGTTCTTCTTGACCATTTTTTAGCTTCACAATAATTGTATCGCCGTCGACAACTCGAACTACATTGGCTGGTATAAAGCTTGTTTTTATTTCATCTGTTTCCTCGGTCGTTTCTTCTTCAAGTAGTTCTTCATTCTGTTCAGTAACTTTTTCTAAGGGCTCAGTATCTGGTATTTCGCTACACCCCATTAATAATAGAAAAGCTACAAGTAGTAAAACGGTTCTTTTCATCATGTTCTACATTCCCCTATTATAATATATACAAATGACACATTTCTTTATATTACTATCATTTTTCTCCTGCATCAACTGAATATCTATTATAAATACCTTATTTGGGAGAATAGTAGATTATATAGGGGAATGCAAAATTTTAGAGTAGCAAGTAAAGCATTATTTTAATTTAAATGTTATTTGGTCTATCATTGAAAACCCTAGGAAAACTTTATTCCGATTTTTACAGTTCACGTCTTGGTTCTAAAAAAATTAGACGCGAGGATCCCAACTGCTCCCGCGATTAGGAAAATATTTTTTAATACATCGTTGTTTGCCTCAACTAAGAAAAACACACCGATTAGAAAAATAAGAAATCCACTATATCCAAGAAACTTCCCTATTTTTGTACGATTTTTAAACAACCAATCACCTCATAATTATCATTTTAGTTCCGCCTGAAAGCAAAGTTCTACTGGTATAATTTAGTTTATTGATTTGTTTGTCGTTTACTTAGATGTATAGCATTTGCAACTGATCCAATTAATCCCGTAATGATAAAAATATATGCTATAAACAACGGTGTCGAACTAAGTGTCTCGGTCAGTAATCTAAACATACCAACAGCAAAAATTAGTAAACTACAAACTAGTGTTACTATTGTCCGATATTTAACGTTCATCTTTTCAAACCTCCAAATAGCTTAGTAACTGTAGAAATATTTGTTGGAACAAGCAATATTTTCTCTAACTTAAAAATCAAAAAGATTTCTTTCCCCATGACCTAATAAATCGATACCGAAATGGACTAGAATAGCAAATGTAAAACTCCAAATGACAATACTTGCTGTCATCCAATAAGCGGTTTTCTTTTTCGCTCCTCCAAGTGTCAAACTCATAAAAGCTGTAAGGTGACTACCGACAATCAATGGCCCAATCAGAGCTAACCCTGGTAAACCATACTTTTTCCATAATTTCTGTGCTCTTTGCTGTCGTTTATTTGGAGAGTTATCTTCTTCATTTTTTCTCTTTTTTCTCTTTTCTCTCCATTCTTTAATTTTATTAACAAAAGCGACTACTAATAAAACGGTTACGATATTTCCTACAAGACCAAGAATAATAACAGGTACTGGTGACAACCCTGCAATCATCGCTATCGGAATCACTCCGTACGCTTCAAAAAAAGGAAGCGCAGCAAAAATAAACACGAGAACATAAACCCACAAAGAATCAATTAAATTCATACAAAACCTCCATTAATTCAATCATTACTACTGTAAAAAGTTTCAATGAGTAAGATATTGTTTTCACCATACACGGCTAGTGTTAAAATAGCGTAACTGCAACTAGTCAGGATCACACCCTAATAAAAAAACACTCTCCTAATCTTCCACTACTATATGTGGATTTTCAGCTGTTAATATGCGAATAAGCTCTTTTTTGTTTATAGGAGAAATACTTATCTCCTTATAATTTCCATAAAGGATTGATAATCTGTCCATTGACAGCGAGGGTGCCGTAAAGGGACTCTTTTCTTTACTGATTTTTTTAATATCCTTACTTTCGATTGTCCATCTAAATGGACCATATTTAATTTTCAATTTCCCATCCCCTACATAATATCCAGTTCTAAACCAAATCCAGATCAGTATTCCTAATAATCCACCAGTTATGATATAGCCGAATAAACTGTTATATGTGATAAATTGTAATCCGAAAGGCTCTGAACCGAAGCTATATATGAGGAAGATAAACATTAAAAAACCATAAAAAAATATTTTTGCCCATATATCCTTTTCAGATGGGAAATACATCCAATCACTTCCTTTCATTAATTAGTTACGATTTACGAAACATTTGGTTTCAATTTTTTTTATCTATTGAGCCCAATATAAGGATGGCACACTAAATAAAAAAGACCATAAAGAAAGGATAGGAGAGCAGTAATCATTTTTGCTGCCTCCCTATCCTTTTTCGTACTAATTGAACTCATTTACCAAAACAACAAATGTGTTGTTCCACTTATGCTCTCTGTACTCGTGTTTTTATCTCTTTTATTCTACATAAGCCCCTAATGGCGGGATGACTCTGGTTCAATACCGCCTCACACCAGGATGACGTCCTATTTTCACCTTGAATTGAGGTACTTCTATTGTTACTCCATTCCAGCAGAATTCTTTGATTGAAAGTTGTCAAGTAATTCACGCACATCATCTGTTGAATTTGTGTTCATTAATTGATTTCTTAAAACACTCGCCCCTCGAAATCCCTTGACATATATCTTAAAAAAGCGATGAAGAGCTTTGAACGGACGTAGTCCTAATTCTGAATATTTATCATGGAGATCAAGATGCAATCGCAAAAGATCAAGTAATTCCTTACTGCTATGATCTCTCGGCTCTTTTTCAAAGGCGAATGGATTACTGAAAATACCACGGCCAATCATAACCCCATCAACACCATATTGGCTGGCGAGCTTCAACCCAGTTTGACGGTCAGGAATATCCCCATTGATTGTCAAAAGTGTATCTGGTGCCACATGGTCACGAAGTTTTTTAATCTCTGGGATCAGCTCCCAATGAGCATCGACTTCGCTCATTTCCTTCCTTGTACGCAGGTGGATGGAAAGATTTACAATGTTTTGTTCCAAAATGTGTGTTAGCCAGCCCTGCCATTCGTCTACTTCCGTGTAACCAAGCCTTGTCTTTACACTTACTGGCAATCCTCCTGCTTTTGCTGCTTGTATTAAATCTGCTGCAACTTCTGGACGTCGGATAAGGCCACTTCCCTTTCCATGCCGTGCCACATTAGGTACTGGACAACCCATATTGATATCCAAACCTCTAAACCCTAGTTTCGCCATACCAATGCTCATTTGCCGAAAATATTCAGGCTTATCCCCCCATATATGGGCTACAATTGGTTGTTCATCCTCTGTAAAAGTCAAACGCCCGCGTACACTCTTGTTTCCCTCTGGGTGACAATAACTCTCACTGTTTGCAAACTCAGTAAAAAAAACATCAGGTCTGGCTGCCGCGCTTACTACATGGCGAAAAACAACATCCGTCACATCTTCCATTGGTGCCAGTATAAAAAAAGGTCGTGGTAAATCACGCCAAAAATTATCTATCATATTAAAATTCAATCCTCTCATTATGGGATACCAGGCCAAACCTCTATCCCAAGATAAAAAATGTCCCTGCTTCTTTAACACTTATACCATGCTTAAGCACTTTTTATCAAACTGATCGAATTTGTTGCAACTGTTTGTTGGGTGCCTGAGATTATGGTCAACAATAACACTTGTGAATTATAGCTTTGATAAGCTCTAAAATCAGCATATGTGATTTCCAAAAACAAATAAACGACCCACTATTGTTGATCGTATTACTTATTGTGTACTTGCTAACATATATGTAAGTTTACAAAGAATAGCTTAAATTTTTATACAAACTTTTTTTGTAGTGTTCACGTAATTCCAGTGAATTATCTTCCTTTCTGCTCATTGTTAAATTTAAAACTCTAATTTAATAAACGGTTGAAAAAGCTTAATCCCTTTGCGATTGGCAGGGAGCCATTTCATATCACAAATTAAATGCGAAGCATACCCGATTAACCCTGCTGCCATCAACATCTCCATCCCCACAAAGGCTTGCAATTCATATAAAATCCAGCCAAAAAAGGCAAATCCCCAGATGCTATGAGTGATGCCACGGTGAGGCGCAAAGGCTGATATAATCATATAGATCGCGAGGCCCATAATCCAAAGGTGAGATAGTAAGATGCCAACCACTAATGTACCTAAACCAGTGAGTATGAGCATGGATTTAGGCTTAATAATCAGTTGTGGTAATACGATTAAACTACATCCAATAACCATTCCTAATATTTTTTCTGTTCCGTCCAATAGCCAATAGCCATATCCAGTAATCATTAATCCAACAATACCTAAAAAGGCATAGACCAGCTTAACTGGGATCGTGAGTTTTCTTGTAATCTTACTATTCGTATCCATATCAGGGATAATGGATGCTATTGCACAAGTTGTGACAATTCCTATCGTCTCAACCAGTTCATATTTACCGATGTAAGCAAAGGCTCCCCCTAGTGCTACACCGACTACTAAATGAGTTGATCCTTTCATTGAACTTCCCTTTCCATTAAAACAAACTAATTTGTTCCTGAATGATTTTTGGCTTCTTTTCTTCAATCACTTCATTTTCTTCTTCTACGATTTGCTCTTCCTCTTCAAGGTCCATTAAACGATCTACTTCTTTAGCTCTACGAGGTTGATAGTTAAACATGCCAAAATAGAAGCTACAACTTGGACATTGATGTATTTTGTTCGGTCTTAATCTTTTAGACAAGTCTTTTCTTTGCTCGACGGATATTTCTTCTTCAATGGCACATGTTCCACACATGAGAGATATCAATATAAACAGTCCTCCCTTTTGTAATTTGGGTTATCCTAATATTTTATACGATCATACATTCGTCTATATTTAAATTATACCAGTATATAAATATATAGAACAATCATTCTACTAAATTTATTAATTGCTAGCAAGAAGATATATAATTTTTGACAAGAGCCCACTTTTTTTTAATAAGTTATCTGAGTTCTTTACTAGTTCATCCTAAATTTGATCATTTACTTTTTCTAGGTGTTTTAGCTCTAGCTCTGCTCGATCAAACAGCCAATATTTCAATGATGGCACGAGATACTTGATAAACATTAACCACTCCGCATAATTAATTGCTAATGGGTTTCCTGCTCGTAAATATACTTTACCTACATTCGTCGCACAAGCGATGGATGGGCTGACAAAAACATTAAACCATATTTCGGATTGTTGGCTAATTTAAATTTTAAATTCCCAATCATTTTTTTCAACAAATTGGCGAATCATAATATATAATTGCAAAACTATTGTTAGAGGTTCGCTCGCTGTTAGCTTACACCTATAAAAAAATAGCGCCAACTTCTATTTAGATAGAAGCTAGCACTTCGTTTATTCGGTATACGTTTAGCGTGACGCTTTTGGTGGTTGGCATACGTCACATTTACGTTGATTATTATTTTTAAATTTTGTAAATGTTTTTTCAAAATTGCTACCACATGCACATTTAAATAGTAACTTTTGAGAAAAACCCAGATATTCCGTCGTTAGCAACTTACTTTCCGAATTGTTCTCAACAAACGCTTTAATTTTACCGATTGTCCATCGTTTATTCATTCTCTTACACCTCTGTATTTTTCTCTAGGCGGAGGCTTATCTTAGCATCCGATCAATTATGAGCAAAAGTCGTAATTATCCTAAGTTTCTCATTATAACATGAGCTAGCACATAATTAAACAGATCGTTAATTTGAACAGGTACTACGTGATTTCAATCTGTCGTAGCATGTTCTAACTACCTGTTCTTTTTAGGAATTGCATGAAATAATCGTTGTACTGCTTCGTTTGCTTATGTACATTCTTCACAAAGCCATTTAAAAGTGAAGACTCTTTTTGCGCAGAATCGTCAACTACGTATAAATGAATCTGTTCAATCACACCTCCTCTAATGCATAGTTTGTTCACTGCATAAAGGAGGCGTTTTCCGATTTTTAATAATTTTGCTCACGTTCAATACCATGAAATCCTATTCTAAAAATATCCATTCTTATATGAAAAATAGTGCGTTACCCTTGCTTCACCTAGCTAAGTAATCTCCCTCTTAACCAGTCGCGTGAACGGTATGGTCCTACGGGAATTTGGATCAAGCTTGTTTTTCCTTTCGAATCGATTCTGTAAAGTTCATCACATTGGTTTGCATCAAATCCTAACAACGGATGGCCGCCCATCCCTAATGCACACGACACCAACAGCAGCCGTTGCACAAGAATGCCCGCTTCCATCTGTTGAATACGGTATCCTCTATACCCTAATGTCTCTTTGAGATGATCCTTTTCTCCAACCAGATGCAAACAGAGTGGAACTTGATACAAATTGACATTGGGCAGCGTTAATCCAGATTGTAAAAACTCCCGGTAATCCCCATTAGTTATTCTCCGAAGTGCATGAGTGCCACTGTCATAAGAATAAGCACCATTTGGAATTCCCTCTACATTATAAAAACTGCCATATAAAGAAACACGAGTCTTAACCTGTCCCTGTGTATCGTCAAGGTCATTGTAATACGAAAAAGAAAATGTCTCTTTTAACAAAGTAGCTAACTGCGTTTGGCTCACTTCTCCTAATTTAAAATCGATATCAGGAGAATAACGATCTCTGCAAACATCTGCGAGATCGTACGATAAGGATTTTGTAACTGGCAGAAAGACCATTTCCCTATCTAAGGTGAGTTTCTCACAATTATTTTTCTTTATTTTCACAAAAGACTTCGTTGTTTCAAACATCGAGACTTCATTCAGTTTTCTCAGCACCGGATAATCAATGACGTTCTTTGAACGATTATAGGATACATGATGTAACACGGGAATTTCCTTGCACAACTCAGATGCAACAACCATTTCTCCGCTTTTTTGAACGTTGTCGATACAAGTAATGGATGGTTTCATACTTAATGGGATAACGGCATATACACTTTCCTCCTGTTCGGATAACCCAAGTAAATGATTAATAGACCGATCAAGAAATTGATAACATACCCGTGTAGAGAACCCCATCCGATGGGCCACTTCTAATGATTGCCCAATTACCACACCAGCATCTAAACCTTGGAGTCTGTAGGAAAAATTATTGTATTTATAAAAATTTTTCCAAAAAACAGTTGAGACAAAAGCGATGCAAAAACAATCGGATGTAGGAAGACCGTTTTCAAGACTTCTAGATAAGTAGGTATCGTAATTTCCTTCTCGTAACAAAACAAGACGATGGTGCGCGGCATCATAATGGTAAATTCCTTCGGGTACGTTATCCAGTTTTATATAAACATATATTTCATTTGGATACAACGCTCCTCCAGAAGGGACAAATCTTCGTAAAGACTGCGTAAATCTAGCATTTCCCTCCTTGGTTCCGTCCATTACAGTAGATTGAGAGTATTGAGTTATACCGTATACATACCATAAAAAATGACCAAGCTCTTTAAGACTAGGATTTTGACCATCTTCTTTCTGCTTGAGTGTTAAGGGTACTTCTGCAGAAAGAGGGGTCGTTGGTAAACCTTTGTACAATTTATAAGGAAGTGGCGCATCTCCCCAATCTACCTCCCAATTGGGCGGAAAGATTTTATCCGTTTCAAAATGCAGTTGATATAGAAATGTTTCTAGCTCCAACTCTTTGTCCTCCTTCTCTTCCACTATGGGAATGGATGGGGAAATGGATTCAGCTGTTCATACAATAACGGTTTTTTCTCATAACCTAGTTGCATAGGTACCTTGAGTACCCTCTCCAACCCTTTTACACGGGTGAGGTGATGGCCGAATGTCATTGGCAACATCCCTGGAATCAATACTTTTACACAGTGTAATCCGTTCCGTTTAGTTACAGACGAGCTTTGGTCAACTACAATAACATCTAGGTTTAAACGGCGGAACCTTTGAAGGATATCCTGAAGATCATCTTTTAAATCAGGATATGCCGGCGGCTCCTTAAATTCCTCAGCAAACGTACGTAAAGGACGTTGACCATCCAGTAAAAAATTCAATCGTTCCTCTGCTTCTTTTAGACCGTATAGCATACCATGATCCTCCATCGTCCGTACCGCAAACGGGTCATGAAGCATCCTTTCATATTTCTGGCGGTTTTTCTCCAATTTTTCGTCATCCCTAAACATCATTCCTGCCAGCTCGTAAATCGAACTTTTTACAGCCTTAATCGGATCAGGGTTAGCACCTGCTGCACAAATAATGTGTACGCCCTTGGATTTTCTGTTTTTTGCCACTGCCCAAACACTTGGAATCCCATGTTCCATCGTCGAATTGTAAAAATAAAGGTCATAACCCGTAACTTCAGTAATACGGTCGACCATCAGCTGTAATTCGATATCATTAGCCGAACGAAGATCAAGCTGCGGGAGGGGGAGACTGGCATACCAGGTGATCAAAAACGAATCTCGCTCGACAACCTCCATAATGGCATGGAAAATGGCTTCTTCTAAGGTTCCCCCTAATGCACATCCGTTTGATGTTTCATATACAAAGCCATCCCCGCAGCCCAAACTATAGTAGGCCAGTAACTCTGGGACCAAAATCGAACGTTCTTGTAAGAATGAGTAACCCCAGACCCAATTCATTGGAGTATCAGGTGTAAATGGTTTAAAAGGAAAATTAGGCTTTTCATATTGAACTGTTTCATGTACACCAACACTTGTCGGATTGATTGCGATCTTTTCTAATTGTTGATAACAATCACGAACGACTGTTCTTTTGCCTCGAGCTTCAATTCCGCAGTACCGTTCCAAACCTTCCAAAATGGCAGTCAGCTCACTCATTTCATAAGAATTAGACCTCCCTGCTACCCCCTCATCTCCTCCAAATAGCGGCATGTTCACTAAAACATCGGCAAAAGGCAGCTTGATATCTTGCATTTTCCCATTCATCAGCCCAGTACGATAATCAAGGTAATCTTTGACCATTACTGTTTTTAATTCATCTATCGAACGGGTACGATAACCGCCACCATTGATTTTAGGACTAGATTTTAACCGTATTTGAGCTAATTCTGATGTATCATTAGGTAATGAACTACACATCGGGCATGATGGGTTTGGCAAGAAAAAGTGACGTGAATTCGATAACGTTCTCAGATTGGTAATGTACACGTTCTCTTCTAAGTTACTAGTTTCACCTTGAAGTATCTTTTGTACTTCATTACTTATCAAACCTGCCATTTGTGACAGTCCGATTCGAGTTGCCCAAGCGTCTTGCAGTCCCCCTTCTTCTGCTGGCATTCTCCTTTGAAACTCCCACATTTCTTGACGATCAGGTCCCGCTATCATACGTCGCATATCAGCACAACTAGAACATCCAGAAGTATCTGGGCGTACGAATGGACCAATGATTCCCTCGCCAAACGAAATGAAACCCCGAAGCCATGGAACACCTGCCTCCCTGAATCTTTCTTCCGCTTTTTCATGAACAGATGGATGCCAGGAATCGTGGAGCACCAGTGCTAATTCGGTTTCATCCGGAAGGTCTTCTAATATACTTTGTCGCTCTATGTGATAGATTCCAGACAATTGATGATAGACAGTTTCAGCTAATAAACCACTTCCATCTATTAGAATTAGGGCTGACATTAATATTCCTCCTCTCGAACCTTTACACCAAACACCCCTGCTAGTTCCTGCTTTAAAAAAGGTTCGAACGATAGATCATAAATAACTAAACGTTTACTGACTTGTTTTAAGACCTGAATGGAAGATTGTAAGAGCTCTAATTGCGTCATTCCATCACAAGAAGGAATTTTGAGTTTGGATTTCTTTTTATCTTCAAAATCGCCAGGCACCATTTCATGCCTTACCAGCGCATTCACCTCGTTTGGAGTTTCTAAAAGTGCTTGTTCTAACGCATGGCGTAATGCCAACGTTCTATTTAAACCTACCCTTGTATACCATTGATCTTTTGACTTGATCCGTATGACTGGGAAGCCAAGAATATCCTCTCTTAAATCGATTTCTGGTGGACCATTTAAGGTAGTCAACGCATCTAAATAGTATCTGCATTGCTGATCTTCTATTGATTCTAGCTGCAGTTTAAGGAGCAAGTTAGGTTGATCAACCTTTCTTTCTCTCAACTTTTCATCTAAATAGTTTTGCAGTCCTCGACATAAAGCCTCTTCTATTGTTTGTCCTGCACCGATGCCGATAGAACCTTCCAGTATCATCGAGTCCATCTGATCATTCAGATTTTTATATCGCTTTTCTTGTGAATTAATCAATTGTGACACATACATTTCAATGCCCGTCAGCCCAGCATTTCTCTTTGCTTGTTCATGTGTAAGACCAGCACAAATAGCTTCTGATAAAAGTGTTGCTGGACCGTCACTCATCGGGTTAACGGCTTGAACATAACACTGTGCCAAAGGGAGCTGTGGCAAATCCCGTTCCTCCCATAAATGAAAAATCCCTACCTCTTCGGAAGTTAAACGACTAAAATATTCCAATAGGGTACTAGGTGAAGTATTTCTGTTCACTTCATTTTTAATCCTTAAATCAAGGTCTTCAATCAGCCTCGGCGTTAAATGACTAGACGTAACCAACGGGTAAGTGATGTATGATAACCAGTTCCCTTCCAATGTTTCAAGATCAAGTGAGTAAATTTGGTTATTTTGAGTTAAACCTGCAATTCCTACAGCCTTCTTGAAAAATTCAAATACAATGACATTTGCCAAAATTGATCCAGCTGTTGAAGAGAAATTGGCAGGCTGATGACCTTCTTGAATGGTAGATTGATGAAGGCGACGCCATGCCGACTCCCAGCATCCATCTGATTCTTGATGAACAATTGGACCAGCCAGCCCTACTTGGTCTAAACATATGGCAGGTAGAAATACCTTCCTTTCCTCTTTGCAAACGAGGTTAAGACTCCTTATTTCATTTACATTTCCATCCTGCGAAACATATAAAACCCCATCATAAGGTTGCACTACTTCTTTCCAATCACTTCTATACTCGTCTTTTTCAAAAGGGATCTGCTTCACCTCAACCTCGGAATCATCTTTTCGGGCATTCTGCACCATTTCTTGGATCCTGGTTAGGTTTGTAGGTATCGATTTAGTTGATATAAAATGAAATTTAGGTAGTCCTGATTCGAGTAATGCACCAACCAATGAAACTAAAATCGGACCAGCTCCCACAGCCAGAATTTTAGCCTGACGGTATTCTTGAAAGTGGTAAGCACCAGAGTTAACGAAATTCTCGATAAATTCAATTTGTGAAGCGTACTTTTTAAGAACCGTAAGATTTAATTGGTGTGGTCGATCCTGACTTATATCTCGTACAAAGCCGTTCGCGTACAACGTTTCTCCAATCTCATATACTCTCTTCTTATACGGTTCCGTTAGTCCCTTGGTCAAATCTCCCAATGTTTTTTCCCCATTAAACATCGGCATCAGTGTTTCAATCCACTGATAGATGGTACTCCCTTTTAGACGGAATGAGCTTTCGTTATTTCTAAAATACACACCACCTTCTTGATCTGGTATATAAAATGTATCTTTTTTTACCTTCAGACGTGTGGAAGCGTTAAGTTTTGTCATTCAGCTCCTCCTTAATCATCAAACCAAATTAGGCACTACCATTTTATGTAGTTTTATTTGTCCCTTATGATTAACTAAAAAAGGTAATGCCCCTGCGATAAATGATGCAGGGACATTTTTTTTTCCATTTAGTAACTAAATTTATGAAAAAAACGTTTAACTTCCATAACAGCGGTGACAGTTATGACATCTAAAGCAGTTAAAGCAATTAAAGCAATTAAAACAACTAAAGCAACCGAAACAACCGAAGCAACTAAAACCGCCACAACGATGGAAGCCACCACAACGATGGAACCCTCCGCCCCCAAACGCACCAAGTTGGCGTGCATTTTCACTATCCATAGGAATTAACTCACCAACTTGATATTGATCCATTCCTAAATTTTGCAATTGATTTTGAAAATTATTCATTATTTCTTCTCCTTTGTATTTATTTTTCACGTTAATCCGTTACCTGACGAGAGAGTTGAAAGAAACTATAAATCCGTTTTGAATTTAAAACCATCTGACATTCTGTGTACTCTCTTCAACAAAATATGATTCCTTTTAGGTGATTGTTACTGATGTCAGTGCCTAAATCTCATTGACGGTCTCGTCTATTCTGTTCTGTGGAAAATAAAAAAGAGTTAACACCATGAAGTGTTAACTCCAATGCCCTTTTGGGACAATCTACTAATTTGTAATTAATAAGTGCTAACAAATGAAAACGATTTTTCTTTCCACATTACTGCTTATTACATCAATAATAAAAAGCAATCCCCGCTTATTAAAGGATTGCTACCCGTAGCTTTAAATACATTATTTCCACAATCAATGTTGCAATTGTTTGATACACATTATTTTACTTTAAATGATAAACTAGCTTCTTCTAATGAAGTTCTCATAATCGGTAAGGAAGCTGGTCCGATACCATGAATTTTTAAAATTTCTTTTTCAGTATACATTGAGAGTTTTTGCAAAGTATCAATCCCTTCGTGAACTAAGGCATTTCTGGCAGGTGAACTTAGTTTCGATAGGAAACCACTTACAAGTTTATTTTCTTTATCACAAGTAGGGCAACTTGGACAGTCACTACTTTTGTAATACTTATGTCCTTTTTCGCAGACCCTAAAACTTTTTTCTGCTGTCAAAATAGTCCCTCCTATCAAATTTTGTAATCATTTTAACATTTTATATTTTGTATATCGGTTATACAATCTAGAAAAAATATGTAAGTCCCAATTCAACAATCCTTTAATCATAAATAAGAACACCACCTAGCCATTTAAGTGATGTTCTTATTCATTTACATAGTATCCGACTTGCCTTTTTAAATCTAATATTTATATTACTGTATTGTTGTACGATAGCTGGCAAATTATAAACAAGGCATTCTTCTAATTAATTTTTAACCCCAATATTTCTTCATGATTTCATGTGTCCATTTAGGTTGGATAATTGGATCTTTTGGAAGAAATTCTTGCATCACTGGCTTTATGTCTAAAATTGGTGTTTCGTTAATACAATCCAGACCTGCCACAGTTAACTCTCTTCCCTCTCTTCTAATGACCTTCACCGTTGTAAGACCTAATTGATTGGGTCGATTTTTTCCACGTTGGCCAAAAATCCCAACCTTAGGAAGACTTTTATCATTTCTCGGATGTCTTGCACCTGTCACTATTTTGTTTTTTTCTACCTTATGAAAATAAAAAATAATTTCTAGATGTGAAAAAGATTCAATTTCGCTGAATGCTTCCTCGGGAAGAGAACGATCCAAGACAATCTTACTTTCTACCTCTCCCCAGTAGTCATCTTCTATTTCATGCCTTTTATTATAAGCAATAGCAATTGGCTTTAGTTCAATCATTTAATTACCTCATTTCTAAGATAAGTGATTATGTGCTTTAAAACTGGCTATAGTATTTTGTGTCATTATGAGCACATCATAGATTATCCCTTTTGATAATAAATCCATTAATTCCTCTTGTTAGATTTATTTCTTGGAAGAACTTCAATTATTGTTTAATTAAGTGTTTCAAAATCTAACCAACCCGTTCCACTTTTCGTTGTATCGTATGTTGAACTAGTTTTCTCAAAGAATAGCCCTTCTCTTTAAAATATGTAAATAAGAAACAACCCGAAATCACAATGACACTGCCAAGGATTTGTATTAACGTCATTCTTTCACCTAATATAAGAAAGGCTAAAATGACTGTAAATACAGGGTTAAAATTAAGAAAAAGACCAGCTGTCGTTGCTCCTAATTTTTTCACCCCGATATTCCATAATACGATGCACACCACGGTTGAGATGGCACCCGTATATAATATCGAATAAACGAAGGTCGCATTTATATTAGTCACAGTAAAATCTGAAAGGTTAAACGGAAATAAGATTAGTAGACCGAAAATCCCAGAGTACAATGTAGCCATCATTGGTGATATGTAATTCATGGCCCACTTACTAAGGACAACATAAACACCCCATATACAAACGGCTCCGATCATAAATACATCACCTAGATTAAATTGAAAAGAAAATAATAATTGACTATTACCATTTGTTAATACAAGCAATACACCAAAGAGCGAAATGAACATCGCTGCCACCTGAAAAGAAGATAGTTTTTCTTTAAGAAAGATGAAAGAAAAAAAGGCGATGGATAAGGCAATTAATGTAGAGATTAACCCTACATTTGTCGCAGACGTGTGCTCTAACGCCATAAACTGTAAGACATTAAATAACACAACTCCTGTCAGCCCCATTAATGCTAAAGGTAGTACTGCCTTTCGGGAAGGTAAAAGCTTTTTCTCAACTTTCCATACAATAGGAAGTAAACATAAGACAGCAATAGCCCATCGTAGCATTGTTAACGTCATTGGAGAAGCATGCCCGACAAGCCATTTTCCTACGATGAAATTGCCCGCCCACAAAAAGCTCGTCAAAAGTAATAATCCAAAATAGAAATATCGCATCTCAAACTCCCCCACATAAAGTCATTTCGTCTCTTAATATATTAATAACTTTAACATTTGTAGTTTATTTACAAAATAATATTTTGTATAATAGGATTTATTTAAAATAATTTAAAGTTTTATAGATTATTTGTTTATTATCTTCTGATTCACTCTTAAAAAATGGGTAATATTAGAATAATTTAAAGGAGGATTTTTTATGGAATCCATCGTGAGTAAAGTTCTCGATAAAATCGATATTCAAATTTTAGACATTCTGCAAAAGCATGCACATGTCAGCAATGCAGAAATTGCTAGACAAGTTAATTTATCTTCACCAGCCGTCCACACAAGAATAAAACGGTTAGAAAGTGAAGGATATATCAGTCGCCAAGTCGCAATCTTAAATCCAGAGAAATTAGGTTTTGATTTACTGTGCTTTGTTTTTATAAGTTCAAATATTCACCATGCTGAAAAGCTTGATATTTTAGAAGAGGCATTTCGCCAAATGCCCGAGGTTTTAGAATGTCACTGCTTAACAGGAGAGTATGATTATCTTTTAAAGGTTGCGAATAAAGACCGAAAAGACTTGCAAAATTTTATTAGAAAGTTAAATAAGCTGGGGATCACGAAAATCCAAACCAGCTTAGGGCTAAGAGAAATCAAATATTCGACTGTATTACCTATCTCGCATGATAATGAAGAGACAGAAGATGACAGTTAAGAACTAGACTTAAAGCTGTTGCTGAATGCTCTTAGCTCAATTTTTACAATTCTACTGTATTACCTTAGAGTAAATATCAACTTATATGGAATGCTAAAATTATAAGTTTCTCTAACCTCATAGGTTGTGCTGTTTACTTTTAAACTATTTCCTGACCAAGGCTTGGTTAGTTCTAGGTGAAGAAGAAACGGGATAAAAAAACAAGGATACGAAAATAATCAAGAAAGGATGTTAATTGATGAAAAGCTTAGTGTTAAAAATGATTGTAGTAGGCATTTCTTTTCTTCTTTTAACGGGGTTTTCGCATCAAAACCACTTAGTTATTGACGATGTTTATCTTACGATTAATGAAGCAAAGAAAACACTTCGGTATGATTTTAAAATAAAGAATACTGGAAATACGCCTATTGAGAGTAAATTTGATTACGCTGGATACCATTATGGCAGCATAGAAGTAGTCGTTGTACCAGGTAAAAAATTAGAGCGGTATATGAAGATGATGGAGAATACGAAATACAAAAAAATGGAATTTTCGAACTTTGGCGGTGACGGTGGTATTCCTGCAAAGGGAATAGGTGAATTTTATGGTGAATACTATTTCAAAGACACTAAGGACTTAGAGAAAATCGAACGATATGCCTTCGATGGAAAATTATTAATCCTCGATGGAACAAATGTTATCGCTGAACTACCGTTAAAGTAGGTCCATCAATTTCTGAAAATAGAAGCAGTTATTACATATCGAGCCTGTATCTTTGACCGATAAGTATCGCAAAAATACAGGCTCGTTTTTACCTTACAAGATTTAACTAAACAATGCTAATATGATCTCTTTTAAGAACTAATCAAATTTGTTTGATTGACGAGAATTTGCCTTACTTTAACTTTAAAATTGGTTTGCTTTTTTCACCCATTCTGCAACTTGAACTGTACGCTTGGCCTGATGATTTACAGCTGCTTGAACATCTTCAATCATTTTTCCATCTTGCCCTACAGTAACAGTTGTTCCATAAGGATTTCCACCTGCTTCAAAGATTACAGGATCTGTGTAACCAGGAGTAGCGACGATTGCACCCCAATGATACATTGAAGTATACAGTGATAACAGGGTTGCTTCTTGACCACCATGTGGATTTTGTGCAGAGGTCATTGCACTGACAACTTTATTTACTAGCTTTCCATGAAACCATAAACCACCTGTTGTATCTATAAATTGCTTAAGTTGAGCTGGCATATTACCAAAGCGTGTTGGTACACTAAAGATAATCGCATCTGCCCATTCAAGATCATCTAATGTAACTTCAGGGACATCCTTTGTTGCTTCTAGGTGATCACTCCACCTTTTATTTTCATTAGTAACTGATTGTGGGGCAAGTTCAGGTACTTTTAATACTTTAACTTCTGCACCAACTTCTTTTGCACCTTCCTCAGCCCACCTTGATAATTGATAGTTTGTTCCACCCATACTGTAATAAACGATTGCTAATTTCACGTTTGAGCTATTGGTCGTCTTCTTTGACTTTCCAAATAATTTCTCTAAAATCCCCATATGAATAACCCTACTCTCATTCTATTTTTGTTATTTCAATTTAATATATCTTGATTTCAAGATAATTAAGCTGCTTTTGCAAACGGATCTTGGTTCTTCCTACTTTTAATCACTAGTTGACCAAGCGAATACAGCTTACTGTCATTTAAAACTATGAAAGCAGCCATTGTAAGTAATACAAGATCAAAAGCATAGCCTTCTAAAAACCCTGCTGCTAAATTTACTGTAAAAATAGCTCCAACCATGATAAGCCCTATTAAGACAGATACGATTCGTGTACCAATACCCAAAATTAAAGCAATACCACCAGCTAGTTCAATGATCGCCACAACATAAGCAAGTGCCCCTGGTAACCCAATACTATCAAACCAACCAACTATATTTTCGATACCGCCTTGAAATTTTGCAGCACCATGAGCTAAAAATACAACCCCTAATACTACTCGTAATAAAAAAGCTCCAATTTCATTTTTGTTTGACATAACCTTTTAGTCCTCCATAATTTTTAGTATATTTATCTTAATTAGTAGAATTATTTTTAGTAAATAAATTTATAATATCAACCTGCTATATTTTGTTTTATTTTAAATTTTTGTGATACCATTTCGCTGCTGCCTCTACCTCTTCTGATGTCAATTGATGACCTCTATCCACCCAATGTAACTCGACTTCTGAATTTGCTTTTTCTAATAACGATTGTAATTCAGAAGACTCCAGAGGTGAACAAATTGGATCATTTGTTCCAGCGGCAATAAATACAGATTTCCCTGATAAATCAGGAAGTTGAATTCCCCTTCTAGGTACCATCGGATGATGAAGGATTGCACCCTTTAAGGCATTTTCATAGTGAAATAATAAACTTGCTGCAATATTTGCTCCATTAGAGTATCCAATTGCAATTATATTGTTACGGTCAAAATGATACTCTTCTGCTGCTTCGTCAAGAAATTGATTTAATTCATGAGTACGAAAAATGAGGTCTGCTTCGTCAAATATTCCCTCAGCCAACCTTCTAAAAAAACGTGGCATTCCATTTTCTAATACATTACCTCTTACACTTAATACGGAAGCCTCATCATCTATTCTTGCCGTAAGAGGTAATAAATCTAATTCATTTCCTCCTGTTCCATGAAGCAACAATAAAGTAGGTTTAGCTGGGTTTGTTCCTTTATTAAATATGTGTTTCATGATTGATCTCCTTTCATATAGAATTTACTGTCTGAACGCCTTTTATAATTTCCTGGTTTAACTCTGCCTTCCGAAACTCTTTTTGAATTTATCTTGAATTCGAGATATTAATACAAAAAAATTTAAAGACCTTATTAACCACAGCATCACTCGAAAATTATCTTGAATTCGAGATAATTGTATAACACTTTACTTTTCTATGTCAATTATTAATTTCGCAGGATGGAATTCAAGCAAGCTGTCATGCATAAATATAAATTAAGTTCATATAACACTATGGAGAGAAGGAGATGAGTTGAAAAAGCTGATTTCTCTTGCTTTATTTGTTTTCTTACTTTTCCTCTTATCAACACCAGCTTCCGCATCAAATGGCCAATTTATCATCATTAATAAATCTACTAATCAACTTGCCTATTACGAAAAGAATAAGTTAAACAAAGTTTTTAGTGTAGCAACTGGTAAGAGTGCCAATTTAACCCCAGAAGGAAAGTTTAAAATTGTTAATAAACTTGTCAATCGACCATATTACAAAGGTAATATTCCAGGAGGAGATCCGAGAAATCCATTGGGAAATCGTTGGCTTGGACTGAATGCTAAAGGAACATCTTGAACGACTTATGCTATACATGGTAATAATAACCCAGATTCTATAGGAAAGTATGTAAGTTTAGGGTGTGTCTGAATGCATAATGATGAAGTCCAGTGGCTTTTCAACAAAGTTAAAGTGAATACTACGGTAATTATTACGTCGTCTAAACAATCTTTTGATACAATCGCAAAGGCAAATGGCTATAAAATAACAGCAAGTAGTACTGTCCCAGTTTCAACCAATTCCAGTACTATTTTAAGAAGGGGCAGTAAGGGTGAGCCTGTTAAAGAACTACAGCGTCAGCTTACAAGTTTAGGTTATAATACTCGAGGAATTGATGGTATTTTTGGACCTGCAACAGAAGCTGCTGTTCGCAATTTCCAAAAAAGCAAGAAACTTACGGTAGACGGAGTAGTTGGTCCGCAAACCAAAAGGGCTTTATCGAAACAATAATTTTGTTTTTAGGGTCTGTCTCCAATTGCGGTAAGCCTTACTCCACGGTTCAGACCCCACCTCTAATTTGACTAACTCATCTTATCATTTCATGTGTAATATAAATAAGTGCTACAATCTTTTTCACATAGCAATATACTGGCCGAACCGACAAATCCAACATCGACGTTGGTTCATCTGCTATAATAAAGCTAGGTTCTATAATCATCGCTCTAGCAATAAAAATCCGCTGTTTCTGTCCCCCGCTTAATCATGAGAGAACCTGTCAAGATAAGCCTCGGCTGGTTTTAACTCTACATCTTCAAATACTACCTTTACCGTAAATTCAGGATATCAGCTGGGAATTGTAAATATTTTTCACCTTTTTGTTTATAAAGTATTCGTTCTTTTCTTTACTACATATAAACCCCCGATTACTAATAAATTAGTTAAAACGAAAGAAACCCCATAAAGGGTCCATCCAACAACTTGGCTCAACCCATCACTTGCAAAAATTCCCCACCATATGCTAGCTACTATAAATAAAACGAAACTTCCTCCTATTGAATACATTATAATTTTCGCGGAACTTAATTTATTATTTAAAAAGCTAAATCCAAACGTTAGTAAAACTACGAAACCTATTACACCAAAGGACAATATAGCCTCTAACTGACTTGACATGTGCTTAAACCCCCTCTCCAATTTAATGTAAAGCACCTTCTTACTGTTTAATAGAGTATTAGATTAGACGTTAATTTCTTCTTAGGTTACATCATGTTAAGAGCTCTTTATTACCGCAAAAAAAGACAAGTCACAATTGACTTGTCCTGTTCAAATTTTTTTGTTCTATAAGGGTAAGTACAGGGAATGACCGCTTCAATTGAGCGATTGCAATCGTTCGTTTAGGCCTGGTATTTTATCCAAATATCCCTCGTCAATCTCATATTTATAGAGTCGATCCATTCTCCTTCAAATTCTAAGGCGTTTTTTTCTACGCTATCAACCACAAAACCGACCTTTTCATAGACACTTTTTGCCCTTGGATTAAAAGCATAGACACCTAAGGTTAGCTGATTTAGTTTGGTATATTTAAAAATATAATCGATCATGAGGCGAGTTGCCTCAGTTCCTAACCCACAATTTCTTCCCCTCGGCCCAATCAAAATCCGAAAATTCATACTTTGGTATTGTTCTTTATAAAGGTTGACGACTGCTTCTCCTACCAATAAGTCTCTCGATTTATCTACAATCGCAAGGTCTAGTCGATCGGTTTGAACATTTCTTGTTTTGTACCAATGAAGAACATCTTTCCAATCTTGAATAGGTGTACTTCCCGTCAGCTTAATGACTTCCTCATCATTTAAACACTCCTGAATAAGCGGGAAATCCCCCTCATTAAAAGGTCTCAATGTCACTTTTTCACCGACAAGAAATGGTTTATAACTCAAATCTACCATAGCATTCACTCCAGTAAATTTTATTAGTAAGCATACCCCTGTGGACAAAACCTACGCCTGTTTAAAATCCACCTGTTAACGAAATAACAACGATTAAAATAAAAACTAACACAGGTGCTAATATGTATACGTACGTCATATTTCTCGCAGACTTTTCACTATTGTAATTGGAGCCATCTTCTTTCGTCACTTGCATCGTCATAAAAAAACCGACCAAACAGATGACAATAATAATTGTTATTAAAATCCACAAACCTATTCACCGCCCGTCTAAAAGATTACTTATTTATCATACTACTTCTCGATCTATTTTTAAATCATCCCAACTCCATTACTAAATAGATGAATGATTATTGATTGATCTATTTCACTTCTTAATTATATATAAGTTCAATCCTATAATATATATATGAATTGAATGCTTTAAATTATAAAGATATAATATAAAAAGCAATAATTACAGCAAGGAGGACGAATTAATGGTAACCAACAAGACTCCATTACCACCCTTATCTATCTATCGGATTACAGCCAAACTGTTTACTCATATAGAGAAATCTGTTAATTCCTCTTTTGGTTCAGAAGGGAAAACATTACTGCAAAAAGGCCTTAAAAGCTTTGGTTATAAAGAGGCCCACGATATCGCTGAACAAGCGTCTCTTGAAGGTGAGGATCATGTATTAAATGATTACATCCCAGAGGATTTTATTCGCGAAACTAAATATAATGATATAACGATTTATAGTTTGATGGCTAAGTTATTTGCACAAGTGACCAAAGCGATTGTTGATGTTTTTGGTGACGAAGGAAAGGCAGCGATTAAAGAAGGTGTTCGAACGTTTGGTGCAGAACGTGGCAAAGGAATCGCCCACAGAGCAGCTCACCTCGGAAAACCGAATACGATTGAAAATTATCTATCAAACTATGATATGGGTCGTAGTGATCTTTTTGAGTTTGATAATCTATTTAAACCAGAATTAATTGAACAAACATTTACAAAATGCCCTTTTGGTCAGCAGTGGGCAGATGATAACATGCACGAATATGGTATTTTATATTGCCAGATGATTGATCCCGCTGTAGCAAAAGGATATAATCCAAATTTTGAAGTGGAACATGATCAATATATATTAAAAGAAGGTGTATGTCACTTTAACTTTAAATTAAAGGAGAATACGAAGCATGATTAATGTTGAACGTCTTTGGAGCCGAATTGAAGAACTGTCAGGTATTGGTAAAACTGCCGATAATGGAGTCACCCGTTTTTCTTACACACGAGAGGAATATGAAGCCAACGAACTCGTTAAACGTTATATGCAACAAGCTGGATTAGAAGTGTACTATGATGCTGTTGGCAATTTAATTGGATCTAAATCTGGAAACAAAGATTTACCTACTATTCTGCTCGGCTCTCATATCGATACTGTACCAAATGGCGGTAAATTTGACGGTAGCTTAGGTGTATTGACTGCGATTGAAGTTATGGAATCACTACAAGATCAACAGATTTTATTAGATCATCCTGTTAAGGTCATTGCCTTTAAGGACGAGGAAGGCTCACGATTCGGATTTGGGATGATTGGAAGTCTTGCAGTAGCTGGAAATTTAAATAGCAAAGCATTGGAGAGAAAAGATAAAGACGGGTTTTCTATTCGAGATGCATTAATCGAATATGGATACGATCCAGAAAACATTCAAGTTGCCCAAATGACCGATGTGAAAATGTATTTGGAGCTCCATATTGAACAAGGAAAAGTTCTAGAAAATAATGAAGCTCCTGTTGGTATTGTAACGGGGATTGCAGGCCCTCTATGGTTAAAGTTCAAATTAACTGGTGAAGCAGAGCACGCTGGAGCAACTCCGATGGGACAACGAAAAGATCCTTTAGTTGCTGCAAGCCTGATCATCGCTGAAATCGAAAAATTAGCCAATCAATACGAAGACGCTGTTGCAACCGTAGGTACATTATCTCTCACTCCAGGCGGGGTTAATGTCATACCTGGTTCGGTTGAATTTACAATCGATCTCCGAGACATAAGTGAACAAGTTAGAGGTCGTCTGGAAAAAGAGATAAGAGACTTTGCTACTACAATCGTAAGTGAACGAAAAATTGACCTAACGATAGAAGAACTTCAAAGAGTT
Source organism: Alkalihalobacterium elongatum (assembly GCF_019024285.1). Taxonomy (GTDB): domain Bacteria; phylum Bacillota; class Bacilli; order Bacillales; family Bacillaceae_F; genus Alkalihalobacterium; species Alkalihalobacterium elongatum. The sequence goes on along the minus strand of NZ_WMKZ01000032.1, from coordinate 1,662 downwards.
GCACCTGTTATATGCTCACAGCAAATCCAAGAAACCATCCAACAAAGCATTTCCGAACTGGATTATCCTGTTGTTTCTTTACCAAGTGGTGCTGGCCATGATGCGATGCAGTTTAAAGATGCCTTCCCTGTGGGTATGATCTTCGTTCGGTCGAAAGACGGGATCAGCCACAATCCAAAAGAGTTTACTGCTAAAGAAGACGTCAAAGCTGGAGCAGAAGTGATGTTGCGCACACTTATCCATCTCGATAAATCTTAACGTCATTCTGTTGAACTTTTAATTATAATACAGGAGGCTGTCATCCAACACTTTTTGGACACAGCCTCTTTTCTCTTAATTTATGACATTACTGGAGAGTTCTGTTCTCCGTCATAATCTCACTCTAATTCGTTATTAAGCAAACCTTTTTAATTGTTGAATAATTTCATCTGCTACTTCTTCCGTTGATGCAGTTCCTCCTAGATCAGGCGTTTTAATGCCTTCAGCAATGACTGCTTCTATCGATTTCATCAAGAGTTCAGCCATTTCATGTTCTCCGAAGTGGTCAAGCATCATCTTGCCTGTCCATATTTGTCCGATCGGATTGGCAATACCTTTTCCATAAATGTCAGGTGCTGATCCATGAACAGGCTCGAACATCGATGGATATTTTCCATTTACATTTAAATTGACTGAAGGGGCAATTCCGATACTGCCCATGATAGCTGCACTAATATCTGTTAAAATATCACCAAATAAATTACTTGCGACAACGACATCAAAGCTAGATGGACGAGTGATAAAGAACGCAGCTAATGCATCAATGTGATTGGAAACTGTTTCAATTTCTGGATAGTCCTTCGATACTTCATTGAACACCTTGTCCCAAAACGGCATTGAGTAGACGATTCCATTCGATTTTGTAGCACTCGTAACTTGTTTCCCTCTTGTTTTTGCTAATTCAAAAGCATATCTCATCGCACTTTCTGTTGCTTTTCGAGTAAATACCGCATTTTGGACAGCAATTTCATCTGGTCCTTTGTGCATCATCCCTCCGATTTCACTATATTCGCCTTCACTATTTTCACGGACGACGATAATATCAAAATTATTTGGATTCGTAATCGGTGATTGAATTCCTTGAATTTGCTTTGCATGTCTAATATTGAGCGTCTGTTCAAATTCTCTTCTAATTTTAATTAATAGTTCCCAAAGGGTAACGTGGTCTGGTACGAGCTGTGGATTACCTACTGCCCCTAAGAATACCGCATCACTATCTTTTAATTGATCTAACCCGTCTTCAGACATCATTTTTCCGTGCTCTAAGTAATATTCACAGCTCCAAGGGTAAGTCACCTTATCAAACGATAATCCCCCGTGAATTTCTGCAACGGTATCCAACACCTTTACAGCATGTGGCATAATTTCTTTTCCTACTCCATCTCCTGGTATTACGGATAATTTTATCTTTTTCATTTGGATCCTCCACTGCATTATTTTGCGCTGAATTATTTCGATCTACGAAAATTCCGCCATTAATAATTTTAACATCATATAAGGGGTCTGTCCCCCACTTTGTTAACGCATTAACGTGGTGGGGGTCAGACCCACTGGCGTTGCACGCCTTTAAAATAGTTCCATTTTTTCAAAAAATAGTATTTACAGACATAAAAAAAACTCCTA
>NZ_WMKZ01000031.1 GCF_019024285.1 Alkalihalobacterium elongatum | reverse complement strand
AGATATCATGTATCTCTTTATTTCGCTTGGCTTTTTGTTCAGTTTTCAAAGAACTTTTTATGTCGTTGTTAGCGACAAGAATTATATCTTACCACGCTAGGAACTTTTGATCAACATCTAATTTTTGGTAAAAAGTTAAATGTTATCTTTCAGTTCAACTTTCATAGCGACAAAATATATCATAACAAATAAATTTATACTATGCAATACTTTTATAAAGATATGTTTCGAAATATGATCGCTCATCGGCGGTAGACAATAATATATCAAGAATTATACTAATAATCAATAGGATTCCCTCAACCAATACCTCCCAACTTTTCATTTCTTCCTTTATAATGTTTATTTTTAAATAAGATTGCTGTTAGCAATTCTCCGAATACTATTTGAATGTATTGTTCTAGACATTTACTCTATGGTCACACCCGACCAGCAGAAAAAGGTTAACGAATTACTCTTAATATTAGAGATGGGTGCATTTTTTTGTAATAAAAGATCAACTACAAAGCAAACTATATATACTAAACGAACATTTATCTGGTTAAGTCCCTTCCTAAATTGTTTTTGTTAAATAGGAAATTACGTTTTACATAAAGACAATAGTTCGGTATTATTTTTAATGTTGTCATGATAACGTCATGATAGTGAACATAGAAAGGATGTAAAATTTAATGTCAAAACAACAAATCGGTGTTTTAGGTGTTGGAGTTATGGGAAAAAGCCTTGCTTTAAACTTTGAAAGTAAAGGGCACTCTGTTTCCATTTATGACATCTCATCAGAAACTGTAAAGAATATTACTACTGAACATAGTGAGAAGAATATTGTAGGTACATATAGTATAGAAGAATTTGTTCAATCACTTGAAGTCCCACGCAAAATATTATTAATGGTTCAAGCCGGTGCCGTTACCGATAAAGCAATTGAGTCATTATTACCTTATCTTTCGGAAAAAGATATTTTAATCGATGGTGGAAATACTTATTTCGTTGATACGATGAGACGAAATCAATACCTTGCTGAAAAAGGTATTCACTTTATCGGGGCAGGAGTTTCTGGTGGTGAAGAAGGCGCATTAAAAGGACCTGCCATCATGCCTGGCGGACAAAAAGAAGCCTATGATTTAGTCCAATCTATGTTGGAAGGCATTGCAGCTAAAGTAGACGGTGACCCTTGTTGCACTTATATTGGCCCAGATGGTGCAGGACATTACGTTAAGATGGTTCACAACGGAATTGAGTACGGTGACATGCAATTAATTTGTGAAGCATACTTTTTGATGAAGGAAGGGCTGAACTTAAGTAACCATGAATTGCATGAAATCTTTGCAGAATGGAATAAAGGTGAACTAGATAGTTACTTAATTGAAATTACGGCAGACATCTTCACGAAAAAGGATCCTGAAACTGGTGAAGCAATCGTTGATTTAATACTCGATACTGCAGGCCAAAAAGGAACTGGAAAATGGACGAGTCAAAGTTCTTTAGATCTTGGAGTACCTCTACCAATTATTACAGAGTCTGTATTCGCTCGTTTCCTATCTGCAATGAAAGAAGAACGAGTGAAAGCAAGTAGTATTTTGTCAGGTCCAAGTCAACCAAAATTCACAGGAAATAAAGAAGAGATTATTGAGTCAATTCGCCAAGCTTTATACTTCAGTAAAATTTGTTCATACGCTCAAGGTTTCGCTCAATTAAAAGCAGCTTCAGAGGAATATAATTGGGATCTTCAGTATGGTAAGATTGCAATGGTCTTTAGAAATGGTTGCATTATACGTGCTGGCTTCTTACAAAACATAATGGAAGCGTACGATCGAGATCCGAAGTTAGATAACCTACTTCTAGATCCTTACTTTAAAGATATTTCTAATCAATATCAAGGTGCTCTACGAGATATTATTTCACTCGCTGTGCAAAGTGGAATACCAGTACCAGCTTTATCTGGAGCTCTTTCTTACTTCGATAGTTACCGAAGTGAAAGACTGCCAGCTAACCTTTTACAAGCTCAACGAGACTATTTCGGTGCTCATACGTATCAACGCATAGATAAAGAGGGTACTTTCCACACAAATTGGCTAGAAAAATAAATACTAGAAACAGCCTATCATCGCAATTGATGATAGGCCTTCTTTTTCTCTTCTCAATTGTTGAGAGCATGGGATGTAATAACGCTACCATCTTATCTTATTCTGAACAAAAACAATAAAGAAAACCAGCACAAGAGGATGAAAGAGTTATCCGCAGTCTTTTTGAATAGAGTTACCTAAAAAAGAAGCATTAGGGCTGATTATGAACCTTAATACTTCTTTGTCATCATTTTTTATTTATTAAACTGTAACACCATCAAGTAATAACACTCGAGCTGGGGATGCGTCAGTCCCGATCAATTTTAAAGGCGCTGCAACCATTAAATATTCCTTGGCTTCAACGTCTTTTAATTGTAATCCTTCGATAATTATTATATCCTGTCCAAACAATGTTTTATGTGTTGGGTGTCCCTCTTGACTACGCTCGATTCCTAAAGTATCAATTCCAACTCCACGAATTCCTTTTTCTGCTAAGAGTTTCGCTCCATCTTCAGCTAAGAAAATAAACTCAAAGTTAAATTCTTCATCAAAAGAATTTTTCGTTTTCAATAAAATAAAATCGTTTGCTACAATATCTAGACCTTCTAGATCTCTAGCAGTAATACGGTCTTCAACATGTGTTAAATCAAACACTTTACAAGGGCCAACTAATTTTTCCAATTCAATCGTCTCAAATGTTTTGCCGTCAACAACCATATGCAACGGAGAATCTACATGAGTTCCTGAATGGACATCTAAATCTAGACGCGACTCCGTTACATAACCATTTGTTTCAGTACGTAACTTCGGTTGTTTTTCTGGCTTATTTTTATATACTGGCATACCTTCATAAATGGGTACACTAATATCAATCACTTTCATTTTACAAAACCTCTTTCTATTTATTTATATCGTTAATGGACCACCAATGGTTACCGTCTTTTTCTAGCAATTCATCAGCAGCTTTTGGTCCCATAGAGCCTGATTTATAAGTATGAATATCAATATCTCGGCTTTCCCACGCTTTGGAAATCATATCGATATAAGTCCATGATAAGTCCACTTCATCCCAGTGAGCAAAATTGGTGGCATCCCCTAAAATACAATCGTAAATTAAACGCTCGTAGGCTTCTGGGGTATTACCTGCATCCACACAATCATTACAATAATCGAGCTGTACAGGGACACTACCACCTGAAGTACCCATTTTCTTGCCATTTAAAACTAGTGAAATACCCTCATCTGGCTGGATATGAATAATTAATAAGTTAGGATGAACTTTCTCTTCCTTATTAAGATAAAGATTCATTGGTAGATCTTTGAACTGAATGACTACTTCTGTTGATTTCACTCGCATTCTTTTACCAGTACGAATATAGAAAGGTACCCCAGCCCATCTATGACTATCAATGACTAACTTTCCAGCAACATATGTTTCAGTGTATGAATCAGGGTCCACATTACTTTCACTTCTGTAGCCTGCAACTTCAGTACCATCAATTTCACCTGGTCCATATTGAGCTCGGACAAAATAGTCACTTACCTTTTCGTTTGGAATAGGGCGAAGTGCACGAAGTACTTTAATTTTCTCACTACGTATTTCTTCAGGAGTCAATCTTAATGGCGGATCCATTGCAAGTAAGGATACCATTTGTAGCATATGGTTTTGTACCATATCACGAAGGGCACCTGACTTTTCATAATACCCACCACGGTCTTCTACCCCTAATGTTTCACTTGATGTAATTTGAATATTTTCTATGTATCGATTACTCCACAAGTGTTCAAATATAGCATTACCAAAACGAATTACCTCAATGTTTTGAACCATCTCTTTCCCTAGATAATGATCAATTCGGTAGATTTCATCTTCAGAAAAAGCTTCACGAATTTCACGGTTTAATTGTTGCGCAGACGGTAAGTCATGACCAAATGGTTTTTCAATAATTAATCTTGTCCAACCGTTCGTATCCGTTAACCCCTCTGACTTCAGGTTAGATGCAATTGTTCCAAAAAACTCGGGTGCCATCGCCATATAGAAAATTCGGTTGCCTGGAATATGGTGTTTTATATCTAACTCATTTAACAGATCATTTAATTCATGGTATGAATTTTTTTCTTGAACATCAAATGGCAGGTAATAGAAATGCTCACAAAATTTTTCGATAAGCTCTTCATTCTCATTTTCCCCTAGTGAATGTTTTACTGTATCACGAAGAGTTTCGTTTGACCAAGACCTTCTCCCTAACCCAACGACAGCAAACTCTTCAGATAATTTTCTTCCTTTAAATAAGTTAAAAATTGATGGATAAAGCTTTCTTTTAGCCAAATCACCAGTTGCTCCAAATATAACTAATGTAGATTTCGGTTTTGTGTTCATCAATATGCCTCTCTTATCTTTCACTTTTTTATTTATTAGACTTATGTTATGTTATTGTGTTGATTTTGACTGATAAAAAGGTTTTAAGAAATTTCGTAGAAAATCTCATCTCAAAAAGTCCCCTAATATTTAATATTAACCTTCACTTTAACACAGCCATTATTAAGAGATTTATCATTCCTAATTTTCCACTCTTGTTACTAGTTTGACTGAAAACAACATATTGTTTCATCTTTCAATTAATTTCCCCTACTAAGATGAAATTATCATGTCATATCTACAGAATAAGTCTTAAATTAAGACACAACATTTCAATTTTAGTCGAGCGGATTGTTAAAATCAATCAATTTGTCCGCTTTTTTCTTATATTAAATTAATTTTATAACCTCTGCATATCACAGATGATGTAAACATTGTTTATTTTAAAAAACAACGTTGACACAATCTACAACTAAACCTAAAATTAGAATTATTAGACTATTTAGAAAGGTTTGATAAAAATGGATACAACAACCAAAAAAACAACCTATTCCTTTGATCGTTTTCTTGAGGCACGGAACAAACTCAATCATTTACAAAACCCCTTCCTACACAATGTTCTTGATTATTTCACTAATGGTTCTAGAATTTATGAAACAGAAGAAATGAAAGCGTTCTCTAACAAAGTATCAAATCATTGGAGAAAAATGACTGAGGAAAATGCTCGGGTTGAGAACCAACCAAGGCTGCTACACTTTGATGCACATAACCATCGTATAGACGAAATTGTCCGTCCTCATCAATTAGAATTAATGGAGAAGGAAGTTTTTGCTCATGGATTGTTTTCAGCAAGTACGAGCGAAAGTGATCGAACACTAAAGCGATATCTTCTTCACCATAACGGCGAAGCTGGTCTTATGTGTCCTCTCGCTTGTACGGATGGTTTAGTCGCTTTACTTGAAACGTATGAAGATGAGCTTCACCCTGAATTAAAGAATATTTTATTACATTCAAAAGAAGGAATAGAGGGTGACTTTGCGGTTGGCGCTCAATTTATGTCAGAAATTCAAGGCGGATCAAATATTCCCGCTAACCAATTAGAAGCAGTACCTGAAAAAGATTATTACCGACTATACGGCAATAAATTTTTCTGCTCTGCAACTCATGCAGACTATTCTGTAGTAACTGCTCGTGTACAAGGTACCGATCATGTTGCCTGCTTTGTTGTACCTACTTATGAAAATGAATTGAAAGATAGGAGAAATGGCCATGTGGTCAATCGATTAAAACGAAAATTAGGAACATGTGAATTACCTTCTGGAGAAATCAATTATGAAGGGGCGAAAGCTTATCGTGTTGGGCCTATTGAACGGGGTGTGGCAATTGCAGTTAGTATTGTACTAACACGTTCACGCCTAGATATTGGATTTGGCTCAGCTGCATTTATAATGCGTGCAGCTAGAGAAGCAGTTCTTTATGCAAATTTCCGTGACGTTTTCGGACGTAAAATTAATGAATTTCCACTCGCAAAAGCTCAACTTCAAGAGTTAGAAGATGCGGCTAAGCGGGCAACTGTGTCCGCCTTTCATATTCATAATGAATATCTCAAGTATGAAAATTTGACTAAATCAAATCTAACATCTCAAGATAAACTTAATCAATTTGTCATCCGTGAATTAATTTTACTCCAAAAAGTCTTTGTCACAAAGGAAACTATTGACCATCTTCGAACAGCTATTTCTATCTTTGGGGGGCATGGAGCTATAGAAGATTTTTCTGCAATTCCCCGTTTATTTAGAGATGCGATGGTCAACGAATTATGGGAAGGTCCACGAAATGTCCTACTTGCACAAATCTATCGTGATTTGAAAAAAGCGATGAGCTGGTGTACACCTCATCTTTTCATAGGAGCTGTTTTACCTAACCGCTCAACAGAAACAATTAACGGCCTTGCTAATGAACTCAAATTACTGTTAGAAGCAGATTTATATGCATATCCAAATGAAAGTAACATTAGAGTAGCCAAAAAATGGACGCAATTTCTAGAAGAGTTTTACTTGATGTTCCAAGAGGATATTTTAGTTAACATCAATGACGACGATATTTTGCCGAAGGAACTACTCAATTCTGTATATTAAAAAACTTCACTCCACTGAAGGTGCCAGGCACCTTTAGTGGAGTGAAGTCTATGTTTAGAATTGTTTGCCGATTATTTTAGCTAGTTGTATCATATGTTCTCTCACTTGTTTTTCCGTTCTTCCTGGGTATTGACGGTACGTAATTAACACGCCATTTAAAGCAGCGAAAAAGGCATGAGAGTGAAGTCGAATGTCTGACTCTGTTTTCTTGTCCTTAAAAACTTCATCAAACATCCCTAGTAACCGTCGGATATTTTCATTAAAATTGTGTAGTGATTTCTCATTGATGTTCGTATCTAGCATGAAATATGTCATCATTCTAAAAAACAAGTCATTATCTAATAAATAACTGACAAATTCCACCCCTACCTCCTCGGCATTCATTTGCCCGTTTTCATCCATCATTCTTTCAAAGCCTTTGATTATGTCCTCACTTTTTTTTACGAAGGCTTCCACGAATAGAGCATCCCGGTCTTGAAAGTGTCGGTAAATTAACGCTGGTGAAATTTCCGCCTGCTTGGCTATATCTCTAACACTTACATCAGATATAGGTCGCTTACTAAATAGTGAGATTGCTGCATCAATAATTAGTTGTCTTCGTGCTTCTTTTTCTTGTGCTTTTAATGAATGTAAAGTCTTTTTTTCTTCCACAGCTTCCCCTACTCTCATCATGCTTTGCTTTTCATTATAAAACGAAACACGTTTTTCTTCATTAAATACCGTAATTTTTTTGACATATCACATTTGATAAAAATGAGCATCTTTAGAACCTAAAATCAATTAGATAAATAAAACTAAAAGCAACACAAAAGCGACACTATTTCCTAATTCTATTAAACCTAAAGTAATTGGTTTCAGATTTTTCTTAGGCATAATCCAAGTTTTTAATGAACTGGCTGCTAACGCTAACGCAACAAACGGCAAACCTAGTAAAACTGGTACAATAATTAACCCTCCATGATAAAAATTTGATAGCTTATGAAAACGTTTGTTACCACGTTCGCGAATAAAGGTTTTAACATGAAATACACTACCAATAAAGAAAAATACATTTATCAACATGAGGAAAAATGCTTGCGTTGGAATTTCACCATTACCGATATAAAAAGCAACTAATACTAAAAACGAAAAACCGATAATAGCAATAACATCATTAATAAACAATCGTTCTTTTTTCTGTTTTGCAAACCACAAATTTATGAGAAAACAAGGACTAATCATTAAAAACAATAGTAATAAAAAAGGATATTCAAGCAACACAGGGATTATAAATATGCATCCTATTAAAAAATATAGTAAAAGTGCTGGAACAACAGAATTCCCTAATTTAGGTTTCCTAATATAAGAAAGAATAGGTCCTGTTGCAAAGTAAAAACTTAATATTCCGATGAAGAAAATGAAATGAGTCCAATTTGTATTGCTAAATAACGATCCTAATAGGTATGGAATAATTAACATCGCCCATGCACCATGCTCACGTGGAATAAATAATTTCATGGTCATCTCGCCTTTCAATTGTTATACAAAAGGTTCCAAACCCTTCATTACACTTAGTGTAATAGATCACAATGAAAGACGAAGTGATATCCATCACACCTATTCATCGTGTGATTTTTCGCACTGTCAACCTATTTATATTTTGTTAAAGTGAAGCTATAACGTGGGTTAGAAAGGATGTTTTCATGTTAAACGTTACGATTTATTACAAAGAGCTTAATCCAATGAACGTTACCATTAATGGATATGTATTGCGTCACTCCACTGACCAATTGCAAATAAAATTTAATCACATACACGCCTTAAATATCGTGCATCATCCAAAGGAAGGTTGCTGGATTCTTTCTTTTCCTCCTGAATTAAATTTAGTCGAATTTGAAAAAATTCATGAATTAATTGAGCAGCTCCTCCTTCACTGTAGAGAGCCAAAGCTTGATGATCAAAGGGCTTTTATCGGGTATTTACCAGATGGTGGAAAAGCCTTTATTTATAATCAATTCATACAATGGCGAGAGTTTATATTAAAAGCGAAGCATCGTTCGATGGAAGGGCAAAAAGTAGAGATTTTCAATGGCGATGAAAAATTAGCAGACGGGATTTTAGTTGACTACGTATTAGATGATGAAAAAGCATTTCAAATTAAAAGTATTACCTTGTTGACTCGTTTTGGAGAAAAAGTGTTTACGCATAATAATATGTCCATCGCTGCAACTGGCGAGTTTTTCTAAGTAAAGACTTAAAGTAGGTCCCTAACAAAAAAGAGGTTGACTTAATTTGCGCAAGCAAACCCCATAACGAGGGGTGCAAAAGCATAAGTCAGCCTCACTTTTAAATTGTACATATTTCTACTGGACAATCGCCACAGTGCAAATAATCCTTTAAGAATTGGATGTTTTTTATGACGATATAGCCATCGTCTAACTCGATTACCTCTTCTTTTTTTAAGTCATTTAGCATACGATTTACACTTTCTCTTGATGTACCAATAAAATTAGCCAAATCTTGATTCGTTAAGTTCACGTTTATTTTTACGCCCTCTTCATGTTCAATCCCATAAGAGTTAGAAAAGCGAATTAATGTTGAGTAAATAGCCCCTGTTTTACCACAAAGTAAAAGATCTCGGAATTTAGCTTGTGTCGATTGGGTGTGTCTTGTGAACCACTTCATGAACGCCATGGCAATTTCACCATTTTGGCAAAATAAGTTTTCTAATTGTTCACGTTCAAAGCGTACTAATTTAGCTTTTCCAACAACTTTAGCAGTTACACTAATTGCCATTTCGTTGAATAAACCAACTTCGCCAACTAGTTCATCTTTTTGTTTTAAATGAACAGAAAACTCTTTTCCATCAATCGTCATCTTACTTAAGCTAACTTGCCCCGAACGAACTAAGTATACGAATTCTGGATAATCGCCTTCAACAAATAATACAGTACCTTCATCGGCTGTGATGTCCGTACCTACATCTAAAAGAATTCGTTGGTTTTCATGGGACAATTCACTAAAAAACCTTTTCATTTCTACCGTTCGCTTCTCCACTATTACTTCACTCCAATTTTACTTTTCTAGTTGCATTTATGTGTAAACTTTACAAAAGATTTTTAATAAGTAATTTACTATATGAAATGTCTCGCTATTAATAAACTTCGCATTCGATGGTTAACCAACATTTCGCATCGATTAGTTTTTCCGTTGTAAATACTATTAATACCGTACTTATGCAAAATTAATTACTTCTAAATGATACGTTAGCTGTTATGTATTATCAATCGGTGAATACCCTGAATTGCTTAGGTGTATTTTTCCCTACTTCGGCCTTTTGTTAATAATCTGCACTGCGATCAACTGCCTAAATCCTTGGTGAAATTGACACAATACAGAAAGTAAGTCTTTTTAGAAAAGGTGAAAAAAGCCAACAAAGCTGCTAAAATTGTCCTCAAAAGACCACTTTAGTTGGCACATGTTGGCTATTTTCTACTAATTGGTGTATTCTAATTTCCGCCACTTTAAGTACGTTAAAAATGCAATAACCGATGAAACGACTCCAACAATTGTATAAGTATAAATTTTCTCATACTCGACACCCAGATACGCTTCAATCGTCCATTGTAGCATTACGACATTCACAGCAATAGTTATTAATATAATGGCCCAGCATATTTTTTTACCCATGGCGAATTTTCCTTCCCACTGCATACACGACCCCATTATTTAATTCAATTTCGATTAGCGGTAACTCTCGTTGCGGCGGGCCAGCCATCGGTTGTCCGCTGTGTAAGTCAAAATATCCTTTATGACACGGACAAACTAATTCTTCTTTTTCTGGTTCATAAAAAACTGGACACATTAAGTGTGGACAAGCACTGTTATACGCTAACCACTCACCAGCTTTCGTATGAATAAGAATGGCAGGATCATTATCTGTTGGGTAGTTAAATGTAATGGAACTTCCTTTTGGTATATCCACCATTTTGGCTATTTCCGTTCTTGCAAAATCATCTTCAGCAAAACCGAGCATCGCACGTACTGAAAATGGTACTGTTGCAAGTCCTAAAGCGACTGATGCTCCTACTGCCGTCTTTAAGAAAGCACGACGATTAAATTTTAAATCGTCATCACGATCAATATTATCAACAAGATTAACCATATCATCTTGACTGTTTTTTTGATTTCGACCGAGTTTCTTTTTATCCGTCATCTCTGTCCCTCCTCTGGTCTTAGAAAATTTTTAATCCGAATACACCCCGAAAAACTCAGGTACGTATTGCCATTTATCTTGTTCTGAAGGTTTTTTTCCTTCGATTAAGTTCATCTGTGTACGACGTCTGCGTAAAGCTTGCATTTCGTCAAAATCGATAAAACGGATCGCGTCACTAGGACAAACTGAGGCACACATAGGGGAAATCCCGTATTGTGTTCTGTCATAACACATATCACATTTGTACATTTTATTTTCTTCAAAATCGAATTTCGGTATTCCGAACGGACAACCAAACGTACAGTTTCGACAGCCAATACATTTTTCTTCCATAGCAGACAAGACTACGCCTTCTTCTGTTATCTGAATTGCATTCGCCGGACATACTCGTGCACATGCTGGGTCTTTACATTGCATACATAACATAGGAAACGTTTGTCTACTTTCCATAAAGTCAACATATTCAACGTAGTTTCTTTCTTTTGCATCGTGCCCGCCACATTCACGGCATGCCGCTTGACATGAGCGGCAGCCGATACACCTTTCAAATTCTAAATACATAACTTTTTTCATTATAAAACACTCCTTATCCCATTTAGGCCTTTTTCATTTTTACCGAACATACTTTAAATTCAGGCATTCTCGAAACTGGATCTAATGCTGGATTTGTTAAGACATTAACCGCAAGTTCTTTGCCCCAATGGTAAGGAACAAACACTGTATCTTCACGAATTGCTTTCGTCAAGCGAACTTCTAATTCCATTTCTGAACGTCTTGTCATTAATTTCACTTTGCCCCCATTTACAAGGCCATATTGACTTGCAAGTGCTGGGTGCATCTCTGCATAAGGTACCGGGCATTGCTGCATTAAAAATTCAGTTCGTCTCGTTTGACTTCCTGATAAGAAGTGGAAAACCACACGTCCTGTTGTTAAATACAACGGATATTCCTCATCAGGGACTTCTCCTGAGTCTCGGTAGTTAACAATTGGAAGAATTGCTTTTCCATCAGGCGTTCCGAATTTCTGTTTAAACATCGTTGGTGTTCCCGGGTGGTCTTCTGAAGGACATGGCCAAAATACACCGTCTTCTTGGTCAATTCTCTCGTACGTAATCCCGTAATAATCAGCTTTTCCACCTTTTGAAGCTAAGCGGAACTCATCAAAGATCTCACGTGGATTGTTGTAGTTGAATAAATGTCCTTTATCCATTCGCTCTGCGACCGCCTTCATAATTTGCCAATCTGTTTTTGATTCTCCAATCGGGTCTTTTACTTTACGAATACGAATGACTCGACCTTCAAGATTAGTCGTTGTCCCTTCGTCTTCTGCCCAAGATGTTACTGGAAGAATAACATCAGCAAATTCAGCAGTTTCTGACATAAAGAAGTCACTTACAACTAAAAAATCTAATTTATTAAATCCATTCCATATATGTTGAAGGTTAGGTGCTGATACCGCTGGATTACTACACATTACATGCATTCCGCGAATGCGACCTTCCTCAATTTCATCAAACATTTCGTAGGCAGATACTCCTTCTTTCGGCATATCAGCAGGGTCAATACCCCATACACTCGAGACATATTTAACTGCTTCTGGATCAGAAATTTTGCGGTAACCTGGAAGTGCATCTGCTTTTTGACCGTGTTCACGTCCACCTTGACCGTTAGCTTGACCAGTAAATGTTGCAACACCTGATGCGAATTTACCAATTTGACCTCTTAGAAGCGCCATTGACGTGTAAAGTCTAACATTGTCTACACCTTTGGATTGCTGTTCAATACCTCGTGCAAACATGACAACTGATCGAGGAGAACGGCCAAAGATGTGAGCTGCTTTCACAATTTTTTCTACAGCGATACCCGTAATTTTTGATGTAAATTCAGGTGTAAAACCTTCTACTGCTTGTTTTAATTCTTCATAGTTATTACAGCGTTCGTTGACATACGCCTCATCTACATAGCCTTCTTTAATGAGTAGGTGAAGCATTCCACTTGCTAATGTGTCATCTGTTCCAGGTCTAAGATCAAGATGTACATCGGCAATTCGAGCAGTTGGAGTTTCACGAGGATCAGCAACGATCATTTTCGCTCCTTTGTCTCTCGCTTTCCATAACCATTGAATACTTGTTGGATGACATTCAGCCGTATTTGAACCAGCCATAAAGAAACAATCCGTATGCTCTAACTCAGGCCAAGGTAATGTTGATCCTCTATCTGTTCCTAATGTTTGCATAAATCCACCCGCAGCTGAACTCATACAGAAGCGACCGTTGTAATCAACATAACGTGTACCTAGTACAGCTCGAGCATATTTCCCAACAAGGTAACATTTTTCATTTGTCATCGATACACCACCGAATACACTCAGTGCATCTTTACCGTGTTCTTTTTGCAGCTTTTTAAAGTTTTTCTCAATCAGATCAAGCGCATCTTCCCAAGTTGCTTCAACAAATTGTCCGTTCTTTTTGATAAGTGGTTTTGTAATTCGCTCGTCGTGATCGATCGTTTGATAAGCGGTTACCCCTTTAGGACAAAGCTTTCCAAGTGTTACTGGCCAGTCGTAACGAGGTTCAACTCCTACGACTTTATTTGTTTTCTCATCTAAACGAATGTGCATTCCACACTGCATTCCGCAGTAGCAACAGTGTGTTGAAATTAACTTTTCTCCTTCATGTTGTAAGTTTTGTACGCCTTCTTTTACAAGATAGTCAGTCATTTTATTTCTCCCCTTCTCTTGTTTCATCATAAAAGTCTTCAGAACGTTTGCGGCCAAACCCTGGAATGTGAATGCCGTTATTCGTTTGGATAGGTCCAAAAGGATTACCTGCTGCATTTTCTAAGTTTAATTGGCTCATTACACGCATTCTTCTTCGACACGATGGACAGTAGTCCGCTAAATAGGAACCGTCTTTTAGTTGTAAGTCAAATGCTTGCGCTCCTAAAATATCTTTAACATCATCAATTTGATCGTCACTGCTATATGTTGTTCCACATTTTTTACATGGTCTTGTATCGACCTTCAATTGCTCTTGGTAGTTCATCGGAACCGCCACAGCTAATGGACGAATTGGTAAGTGGAACAGCTTTCCGAACGGGAAATATACTAAGAAAATAACAACCGTAAATTGGTGAAAAAGCGCTAAATAAGAATGAATAAAGCCATCTAAAAATTTATAAGAAACCGTTAAAAATAAACCAGATACTGTTATCGCTAGAAGCATATATAAAGGAAATAAGTCAAATTCGAATCGTTGTGTAACTTGAACACCCTTGTCTCTTTGGCGTCGGATCATCATCATGACTACTCCACCTAATACCATTAAAGCGGTAATGTTTAGGCCGTTAAAAACTAATTCTGCGAATAATCCGTCTGCCGCCATCTTGATCATTGGGAACCCCATCACTACAAGTTGGTACGTCGTGGCATCAACGAGTTTAAAGTGCATCCAGCCAAACGTCAGTCCAAATGTAATCGCAAAAGAACCGATACAGCCCCAAGCTACAAGCCAATGTTGAATGCCCCGATATATGCCGCGCTTGAAAATAAATTTTTGGAATAAAATATTATCGACTAATGTCTGCATCACAGATTTAAAATTACGTTTTTGTCTTTTTCTAGTTTTTAAGTTTTGGATCGTTCTTTTTAATACATGGTGAGTGGCTGGTCGCATTGACCAAGCACATATTCTAACCGTCATCCCAATCGCAAAGACAAACGATGATATTAGATAACCAAACAACATCATGTCCACATGGCTGAACTGCTTTGTACCTACCCACATCGAGATAATTAATAGTAAAACTACAATAAAAGCATACATACTTGTTTTTGAATAAAAGGACTTTTCAAACTGAGTCATCCTTGTCACTCCTCTACGTTAAATCACAATTTGTTTTGTTAAACTTATTGTAGATGCAGCTCGATTTTAGGACTGTGAGTTTTTTCACACGAGGTAAGAAAATATAGTAAAAAAATAATGGAAGCTCATATTAAAGCATAGTAAAAGGTTGAAATGGCGCCGTTTTTACAGGAGACAGGATTTTATTTAGAGGATATGTGAACTTTATGACACATTTTAAATAAGATGCTTACTGCAAGTAGGAGTTAAAGGGTAACTAAATAAGGAGCATGTTATAAAACAGATTATAATCAAAAGTTAAATCTAGGTATCAGTTTAATTATGAAGTTACCTGGATTAAACGTTGTCACGATCCAGGAAAAAAACAATTAATAGTTCATATACCTCTAGAAAAAACTTCATAATAAAAAGCCTCAATCAATTGATTGAAGCTCCATTACTTAATGCAAGTTATGCTAATGCAACGGGCATATAATTACAGCTAGGATCGCTTTCTAAATAATCTCCATGTACGGCAAAAGCCCGTGCTCGTGAGCCGCCGCAAATCTCTTTATACTCACAAACACCACATTTACCTTTTAATAAGGACTTATTACGTAATGCCTGCATTACAGGAGAACTTTGGTAGATATCTAACAACGAATGCTCCCGAACATTACCGCATTTAACAGGCAAAAAGCCACTAGGATAAACATCGCCAATGTGACTAATAAACACAAAACCGTCACCATCATTAACGCCTTTAGGGGCTCTCCCAAGTACATCAACGTGTTTTTGTGGATTTTTAAAAGAAGACTGGTTATATAAGGTGTTTATTTTTCGATCGACACTCTGTTTATTTTGTAAAAACACCCTTCTGTAATGTGGTGCTTCTGTTGCTTTTACATGATACGGCATTTTTTGCTGCACCTTAACGAGCCATTTCATGACTTCCTCATGCTGCTTTGGTGAGAGCATATCTTTCTGTTGCGCTCTCCCTGTTGGTATTAGGAAAAATAAACTCCAAAGAACAGCCCCCATTTCTTTTACACACTCACTAATCCGTTCTAAATCATCGAAATTATAATTTGAAACCGTTGTATTAATTTGAATAGGAATATTTAATTCTTTTAAATAAGAAATACCTTTCATCGTTCGATCAAAAGATCCATTCGTTCCACGGAAGTAATCATGAATTTCCGCATTGGACCCATCTAAACTAAATGCCCACCTCGATAAGCCGACTGTCTTAGCTTGTTCTACAGCCGCCCTTGTAACTTTCGGTGTAGCACTCGGTGTCATCGAAACGGCAAGTTTTTTTTCATCGATTGCATATTTCGCCAAATCAAAGAGATCTGGTCGCATAAGCGGATCTCCACCTGTGAACACAAACAGTGGATTATCCATCTCTGCTATTTGATCAATTAATTTCTTTCCTTCTTCAAAAGACAACTGTCTTGGATCTTCTTTGTATTGGGCTTCAGCACGACAGTGTAAACATTTTAAAGCACATGCTCTCGTAACCTCCCATATGACGATGAAAGGATATTCGTTATAATTTCGGTTGATTTTGTTTATATTCATAGCCATTATTGCCACTCTCCTCATAGAGAAATATCAATGCATACATACATCTACCTTTACTATAGAAGAATAAGTAAAGCCTGACTGTGAACTCTATCACAATTCTTTTGTATTAGTTATTTTCCTGTAGGCTTTAAGCTGGGACACTTCTTAATTTTCGTTTGTACCTCTATAGGGCCCTCTTCGTTACCACAGTCACCTAGTTTTTTTCTCCAGTGGCGATATAAAAAAATCATTACCTCCTATACTATCTTAGTTTAAAGTGATTAATTTTCTCTTGTAATGTTTCTGACATTAACGTTAATTCACTAGAAGCTGCTCTCACTTCTTGCATTGCCGCTGTCTGTTGTTCAGTAGAGTCTGCAACAAAGTCCGTATGTTCTGCGTGTCGTTCAGCAATACCCACGATCATTTCGGTTAATTCAACTATTCTTTGGATTTCAACATTCATTTGCTCTAGTCTATTACTAATTTGATAAACTTCACTGGTTATCTCATTAATCGTTTCTGAAATATCGTGGAAAGACTCCCCTGCTTGGTTCATCACTTCAATTCCCTTTGTGACTGTTTGATCACCAGTAGATGATGTTTTCACTGCTTCTGTTGTTTCTTCCTGGATTTGCACAATTAATTCACGAATCTCTTTTGTAGCAGAAGAAGACTGTTCCGCTAATTTACGAACTTCCTCAGCAACAACTGCAAATCCTTTCCCGTGTTCACCTGCACGAGCAGCCTCAATTGCTGCATTCAATGCAAGTAAATTCGTTTGGTCGGCTATGGCTGTTATCATGGAGATAATTTCGTTAATCTGTTCTGACTTTTGATCAAGTCCGCTCATCGTTTGTTTCATTGATACCGAACTTTGTTTAATCATCTCCATTTGCTCAATTGCCCGATTAATAACCTCATCCCCCGTATCTGCCTTAACATTTGCTAGCTTTGAAACTTTAGTAGTTTTTTCCATTTGTAGAAGTATTCTTTCCATATTATTTGAAATATCAGTAACAACTTCATTAATATGATTAGATTTTTTTACTTGCTGCTGAGAGTCATCCTGAATATTTCTAATTCTTTCCGAATTTAGTTCAGTAGCAGTTGTCACATGCTTAGCTTGCTCGGATAATTGCTCTGATGTTGCTGCAACTTGATATGAACTTTCGGAAACGTTACCAACCATTTCCTGAAGTTGATCGACCATACGATTAAAATCGCTTGCTAATTCTCCGATTTCATCTTTTCGATCAATTCTAATCCGTGGTGCTGTTAGATCTCCTTGAGCAATTTTTTTCGCATATATAATAAAGTTGGAAATAGGTTTCATCGTTCTTCTAACAAACCAAATTGTAACGACTGTCGTAATTAATAATGGAATAATGCCAAATAAAATTCCGCCCTTTACCATATCCCAAGTTCTCTCGTGAACAATACTTGCATCAAAATCAATCGCACTAATAGCAATCATTTCCTTACTCGGGTCATGGTCTTTAAAAATCGGTGCATATCCTGTAAGTCTTTTCATTCCACCGAATTCATAAATGTCTGAATAATGCGGGTGCCCCATTGACTGCATCATTTGTAATGCTTTTTCATCTAGATAGAACATATCACCTGCTTGAAAGCCTTGTGCTTGCAAGTTCACATCAGCAGCTAGTACCTTCCCCTCAAGCGAAAGTATGTATTGTGTCTCGAAAATGTCTTTATGATCGACGGTCCAACTAATAAGTTGTCCAATTTCCTCGGCTTTCGATAAGTTTCCTTGGGCAAGCTGTTCAATGTCATTTGGGTTTAGAAGTCCAGTTGTAATATTGGCACATCCGTACAATTCAATAGCAGCAGCCTCTTTCACTTTTTCATAAATAATTCGGTAATTCGATACTGAGATAATCACCATCGAAATAAAAATTGTCGTAAAAATGATTAACCCTAACTTAACGATTACACTATCCTTTTTCTTCATATCTTCACCTTCTTCATCTTTTGTTTATTAATAGATTGTACCCATTTTAATAGTCTACCGTTGTGAGAAAAGTCACATCCTAAATAAAAGAATAATACTAAAATAGGGGTATACCTTTTTGTATATTAATAAATTAGGAGTGAAAAACATGATCTCTGAAAATGTAATTGCGGTAACTAGTGGAAAAGGTGGCGTTGGAAAATCAACAGTATCTGTCAACCTTGCCCTTGCTCTATCTCGATTAAATAAAAATGTTGCAATCATAGATTTAGATATTTATGGCTTTAGTGTTCCGAAAATGTTAAATATCACAGATCGTCCAAAAACCATAAATAATAAAATTATCCCTGTTGGCTCTCATGGGTTAAGTGTCATGTCGACTGGATTTATGGTTCGTGGTAATCAGCCAATTGTTTGGCGTGGTCCGATGCTAGGACGAATGATTGAGCATTTTTTCAAGGATGTGATTTGGGGTAAGCTTGATTATGTGATTTTAGACATGCCACCAGGAACAGGGGATGTTGCGCTTGATCTGCATCACATGGTTCCTGAATGTAAAGAAATTATCGTTACAACACCTCACGCAACAGCAACCCATGTAGCTGAACGTGCAGGAACGATGGCTCAAAATACAAACCATGAAATTTTAGGAGTTATTGAAAATATGGCTTACTTCTCCCCTCCTAACCAAGATGAAAAGTACTATCTTTTCGGAAAAGGCGGTGGTGAAGCACTAGCGCAAACATTGGATACTAAAATTCTAGCTTCATTACCTATGGCCGTACCTAACGAGGCTGGTGAAGTTCCAACAATCTATGATGAAACAACAAATTTATTTAACCACTTTAATAACCTTGCACTTCAACTAGATAGTCTTCTTACGAAAAAGGCAGCAATAAACTAAATATCAATAAAACTAATAAGAAAAGCCGTTCCCCTTAAGTGATACGGCTTTTCTTAGTTGTCCATATTGCCGATTTCAGCTGATCCTAAAATTAACACCAGACAAAACAGGTCCCCAAAAAAAAGAAGTTGACTTCATAATAAACGAAGTCAACTCAAGTAAATATCTACTATGAGGAATAACGTAAAGTTCCCATAGAAGATTTACTAAAGTATGGGTACTTTACTGATTGTCAGTACAATAAATAATACGTTAACCACCAATAGCCGACATGGCTCGAGTGGTTGGGGCTCCTTGCTCATACATCACTTGCCCCATTTCATGGTTTTTCGGTTTTAAAAATAATGCTCGCTTATAAGCTTCTATTAATAAAGAAGGATCATTAGCTATAGGTTTTATAGGAACTTCAGCTTCCCAGAATAAACATGATTTCAAATGACCGTCGGCAGTAAGTCGAAGTCGATTGCAACTCGCACAAAACTCATTAGATATTGGATGAATTAATCCAAAGCTTCCTTTTGCACCTTTAAAGGAAAAGATCCTTGCTGGACCTGCTAGTTGTTGTTTCTCATGCTCCGTATACTGGCCCATTTTTCTAGCGATAACCTCCACAATCGATAAAGATTGATACTGTTTCGCCCATTCCGACTGTTGATTACCTATAGGCATATATTCAATAAAACGAATTTGAATATTTTCATTTTGTGTCCATCTTAAAAATGTTTCGACTTCATCCACATTGTAATCTTTTATTAAGACAACATTTATTTTGATGGGTTTAAGATTATAATCAATTGCTGCTTGTATTCCTTCTAGTACATCTTTCAAATGTCCATTTCTTGTAATTTTTCTATACTTCTTTTCATTCAATGTATCGAGACTAATATTAATTCGGTTTAAGCCTGCTTCCTTTAACGCCTTTGCATACTTAGCTAAAAAAATCCCATTAGTCGTTAAAGCTATATCTTCAATTCCACGTATTTCATTTAATCTTCCTATTAACTGTGGTAGGCCCTTGCGAACCAGCGGCTCTCCACCTGTTATACGAACCTTTTTAATTCCGAGTTGTGCGCCCGCACTGACGATATTAACTATTTCATCATCTGTTAGTAGATTCTGAAAACTTGTACAATCGTGACTGCCGTTAGGTACACAATAATGACAAAGGAGATTACATCGATCTGTAACCGAAATTCTTAAATAATCATGTTTCCGATCAAATCGATCGACTAAATTCATATCATCACTTCCTTTAACCTAACTTTATCAAACGGTAGTGTTTTATGCTGTGAAAAATATCACTAAAGAGAAGTCCTCGAAAACTGAAACAAAATTGAAAATATTAATGCAATTAAAGGATAAATGGTTTATAATAGTAAACAACTTTTATACTTAAACGCTTTTATGCATTAAAGTAGTAGATGTTACTATACTAATAGTAAACTAGGGGGCAGCTAAAATGAAAAAGAAATCTTTGGTATTGATCCTGTCTTCAGTTGTTTGTCTCGTTGGACTAACAGCTTGTGGAGGATCAAACAGTACAACAAATGAAACTAGCGACAGTGAAAACATCAATAACACACAAGAACCTATTACATTCAAGGTAGGCCATATCGCTCCACCAGGTGAAGCTTATGCTCTAGGTTTTGAAGCTTATGCAGAAGCGGTAGAGGAAGCAACAAATGGACAAATCCAATTTGAGATTTTCGGCAACGGATCATTAGGAGGAGAAAGAGAATTATTAGAAGGTGTCCAACTAGGCACTTTAGATATGAGTGTAATAACGACGGGTGTAGTAAGTAACTTTGTTCCAGAAGTAACAGCGCTTGAATTTCCGTTTTTATTTAGAGATTTAGATCATGCCTATAAAACATTAGATGGTGAAGTTGGTCAAGAAATACTAGGTAAAATGTCAGAGTCTGGATTAAAAGGAATTGCTTTTTGGGAGAATGGTCAGCGCCATTTAGCTAATAATGTACATCCTATTAAAACTCCAGAAGATTTAAAAGGCTTAAAAATGAGAACGATAGAAAGTGAACTTTTACTTGATACCTACAGTGCACTAGGAACTAATGCAACTCCAATGGCGTTTCCAGAGGTGTATGGAGGTCTTCAACAAGGTGTAATTGATGGTTCTGATTTTTCCTACGGAGTTATTTGGAGTACGAATGTATACGAACAAACAAAATACCTTTCTGAAGCAGGTCTATACTATGCTTCGGCAACACTGTTAATGAATGAGGATTTATATAATACACTACCTGCTGACGTTCAAGAAGTCATTACAACCCTCGGTAAAGAGTATGCGCAGATTCAACGTAACATCTCTCAAGAGTTGGAAGCAGAACAAAAACAAGGTTTAATTGATAACGGCGTGGAGATTATTGAAAGTAAAGACCTAGACCTAGATGCTTTCCGTCAACTTGTTGAGCCTGTATATGAAAAGCATTCTGATAAATATGGAGAATATATCGAAAGAATTCAGAAAATAGAATAGCACATATGTAAAACGGCTGACTTAGAATGTCAGCCGTTTATTACTTAATTTTTAAAATTTGTTTTGCTCTTTCTACTGTTTCTTCGTCTGGTGGATTTACGTGAGAAAGTGGGTATTCTAAACCTAGTTCCTTCCATTTATATACACCCATTTGATGATATGGAAGGATTTCAACCTTCTCTACATTGGTAAGGGTTTTAATAAAAGATGCTAGTCTTTCTAGATCTTGATTTGAATCGGTTATACCAGGAACTAGTACATGTCTAATCCAAACAGGCTGTTGCTTTTCAGCTAACAACTGCGCGAACTGTAAAATGTGCGTGTTGGGTACTGTAGTTAACAGCTTATGCTTTTCATTATTTATTTGTTTCAAGTCTAGTAAAAACAAATCTGTATATTGGAGGAGTTCATCTAACGACTTAAGGAAAGACTGGCTCCTTGAAAAGCAACCTGCAGATGTATCAATTGTCGTATGGAGACCTAATTCTTTACATCTTTTAAATAAGGCAATCAAAAAGTCGATTTGTAAAAGTGGTTCTCCTCCACTTACAGTAACTCCCCCGTTGGATCGTTTTAAATACGGGATATACGTCTCAATGTCACGAATAAGATCCTCCACGTCAACAGGTTCACCCTTCTTTTGTTCCCATGTATCAGGATTATGACAAAATTGACATCTTAATAAGCAGCCTTGCATGAAAATGACATAACGAATACCTGGGCCGTCTACCATACCTGATGTCTCTACTGAATGCACGTAACCTTTCATAATTAGAAGCCCCTTTTAAATAGATTCATGATGATATTATTTATTAATGGTACAGGCACCTTTAGCGAACTAAAGGTGCCTGATACCTACCTTTTTTATATGACACCTATCATTTTTTACCGTACTTTTTTGACATTTATTTATACTGGTGTTACTAAATGCTTTCCTCCAATGGAGTCATGGAATGTACGATTGATTACATCTAATTGTTGTTCTCTAGATAATTTAATAAAGTTCACTGCATAACCTGATACACGGATTGTTAATTGTGGGTACAATTCAGGGTGATCCATTGCATCTAATAATGTATCACGATCAAAGACGTTAATGTTTAAGTGATGCCCGTTTTTCTCAGAATAACCGTCTAAGATAGCCACTAAATTTGTCATACGATCTTCTGTCTCTTTACCTAACGCCTTAGGAACGATGGAGAATGTGTTTGAAATTCCATCTAGAGAATGTTGGTAAGGTAATTTAGCTACCGAATTTAATGAAGCGAGCGCTCCTTTTTTATCTCTACCGTGAAGAGGATTTGCCCCTGGTGCAAACGGCTCGCCATCTTTTCTTCCGTCTGGTGTAGTTCCTGTTTTCTTCCCATAAACGACATTAGAAGTAATTGTTAAGATGGACATTGTCGTTGTAGATTGACGATACGTATCATGCATTTTCAACTTTTTCATAAAGCGTTTGACGATATCTTGAGCAATTTCATCGACACGATCATCATTGTTTCCGTATTGAGGGTATTCCCCTTCAACGATATAATCAACGACTATTCCGTTTTCATCACGGACTGTTTTTACTTTTGCGTGCTTAATCGCACTTAATGAGTCAGCAACTACAGATAGACCTGCAATTCCTGTCGCCATCGTACGTAAAATTTCATTGTCGTGAAGAGCCATTTCAATCCGTTCGTAATTATATTTGTCATGCATATAATGAATGATATTTAATGTATTAATATAAAGCTCAGCTAACCACTCCATGACATGATCAAACTTGGCCATTACTTCTTCATAGTCTAGGTAATCACTCGTAATTCTTTCAAACATCGGTGTAACTTGAATTTTTGCTTTTTCATCAATTCCACCGTTAATCGCATATAAAAGCGTTTTAGCTAAGTTTGCTCTTGCACCAAAGAATTGCATTTGCTTCCCAATTCGCATCGCGGATACACAACAAGCAATTCCATAATCGTCACCAAATTCTACACGCATTAGATCATCATTTTCGTATTGAAGTGAACTTGTTTGGATCGACATATTTGCACAATAGCGTTTGAAGTTTTCTGGCAAGTTCGTTGACCAAAGCACAGTTAGATTGGGTTCTGGTGCTGGACCTAGGTTTGTTAGCGTGTGAATGAAACGGAACGACGTTTTTGTTACTAAAGGTCTGCCATCTATTCCAACCCCGCCGATTGATTCAGTTACCCATGTCGGATCGCCACTAAAGAGTTCGTTATAATCCGGTGTTCTCGCAAATTTGACGAGACGTAATTTCATGACAAAATGATCGACTAATTCTTGTGCTTCTTCTTCTGTTAAACGGCCTTCTTTTAGATCATTTTCAATATAAATATCTAGAAACGTTGAGACTCGTCCTAAGCTCATTGCCGCACCGTTTTGTTCTTTAATTGCAGCTAAGTAGCCAAAGTACAACCATTGGAAGGCATCTTTTGCCGTAGTTGCTGGCTCAGAAATATTAAAATCATAAGAAGCAGCAAGTGTTTTCAATTCTTGGAGCGACTTAATCTGTTCAGCAATCTCTTCTCTTAAACGGATTACTTCTTCGGACATTCTTTTGCCCATTTCTTGAAGTGATTGTTTCTTCTCATTAATTAAGAAATCGACACCATATAAAGCAACTCGTCTGTAATCACCAATAATCCTTCCGCGCCCATAAGCATCGGGCAATCCTGTAATGATCCCGACTTTTCTCGCCAGTTTCATTTCATCTGTATATGCATCAAATACACCTTGGTTATGCGTTTTTCGATGGTCTGTAAAAAAGCGATCTACTTCTTCATCCATCTTGTAACCGTATGCTTCACAAGCTGTTGCTGCCATGCGAATACCACCATACGGCTGTAATGAACGTTTGAACGGTTGATCCGTTTGGAAACCGACAATTGTTTCCTTCTCTTTATCTAGGTATGCTGGGCCATGTGATGTAATAGTAGAAACGATTTCAGTATCTAAATTATATACGCCACCGTTTTCACGTTCTCTTTTAGTAAGCTCCATCACTTGTTCCCATAATTTTTTAGTGTTTTCGGTTGCTCCTACAAGAAAAGCGTCATCACCATCGTAAAGTGTATAGTTCTTTTGAATGAAATCCCTAACATCAATTTCTTGATTCCAATTACCTTTTCTAAAACTGTTTGGATGACTCATCTTTTTCAACTCCTTGAAAATTAACAATGGGATTGAGACGCTATTAAAAATGATTAATGAATTACTATATGAATATAAACAACCTAACTTTTTAATAGCGTCTTTTCTAATTTTTTTAATATAATCTATAGAAATAGTATAACAATGCAGTAGTATTTCAGACTGTGATATAAATCACAAAATCGTGTCACATATTGTTCAGTTCACGAATTAGACGTAATTGAACGAGGTTCTTCCATCTATTCTTATTCATCGAAAATTAGGTTCACAATATCATCTGAGACCTCAATATTATAGGTCTTAACTCGACCTTCATCAGGAGCTTGTACATTTCCATCAATTAGTGAGATTTTCCAGTCATACAGTGGGCAATAAACAAAGTGACCGCTGACAAGACCTTCGGATAGGATGCCTCCTTTTGGGTGTGGACTTTTATTTTCGATCGCACGAACCGTACCATCTGTCAGGCGAAAGATAACAATCTCCTCCCCGCCGACAGAAAATACTTGACCAATCATCTCTGGCAGTTCATAAAATGAACAAAGCTTAATAGCTTGTCTTGTTTTCATCATTCTAATCTTCCTCTCTACTTAACAGGCACTGGTATAGTTGTTGTTTTGAAATATGCTTGAAGGATACTTTCATCCTCATTAATTTTTTGCCACGGCTCTTCATAACGACTCACTGTTTTTTGCAGCGTTGCATTTAATTCAGCTCGTTTTTCAGCATCGGCTACTACTTCTTTAATGTGGTCTAACCCAAGGCGGTCCACCCAGTGAGATGTTCTTTCTAAATATTTTGCTGTTTCACGATAATACTGTAAAAAGGCACCAGCCATTTCAAATACTTCTTGTTCCGTTTTGACTTTACAGAAGAAGTCTCCAGCACGTAAGTCTGTACCCCCGTTTCCACCGACATACAATTCCCAACCGCCATCAACTCCAACAACCCCGATATCTTTAATTCCAGATTCTGCACAGTTTCTCGGACAAGCGGATACACCCATCTTGAATTTATGTGGTGTATCGAGGCGTTCAAAGCGTTTCTCTAATTCAATACCGAGACTCATCGAATCTTGAGTACCAAATCGACAGAACTGTGAACCTACGCACGTTTTCACTGTACGAAGCGTCTTTCCGTAAGCATATCCAGACGGCATACCTAGCTCTTCCCACACTTGAGGGAGTTGTTCTTTTTTCAATCCAAATAAACCAATTCGTTGTCCACCTGTTAATTTGACGAGTGGCACATTATACTTATCAGCTACATCAGCAAGCTTTCTTAAATCTTCAGCTGTCGTCACTCCACCGTACATTCTAGGAACAACTGAATACGTTCCATCTTTTTGAATGTTAGCATGTAATTTTTCATTTACAAGACGAGAATTTCTATCATCTTTATATTCTGGATTAATCATACCGAGATAGTAATTTAACGCTGGACGGCATTTTGAGCAGCCTTGCTCTTCATTCCAGTTCAGAACCATAATGACTTCTTTTGGTGAAGTTAATCCTTTATCTTTAATTTCAGCTATGACTTCATCTCGACTAAAAGTTGTACACCCACATAATGTTTCTTTTTGAGCAGTCAATTCATATTCAGAACCTAGTGCATGTTCTAGAATTTCACCAATTAATGGTTTGCAGCGCCCGCATGATCTTCCTGCATTTGTACAACCACCTACTTGCTCAATTGTTGCAAGTCCTTGTTGTTGAATGGCACCGACAATCGTTCCTTTAGTCGTTCCGTTACAACCACAAATAACTTCATTATCTGGCATCGCCCCAACGTCAGTCTTCGCATCCGCTCCTGGCGCTTGTAAGAAAGAGATTGTCGCTTGATCTGAAATATCTTCTTTGTTCGTTAACATTCTAAATAATCTTGAACTATCTTTTGTATCACCATATAAAACAACACCGACAATTCGATTATCTCTAACTAAAACCTTCTTATAGACTCCTTCATATTCATTATGAACTTTTATCGTTTTCGTTGATGGATCATCATAAATTTCTCCAGCTGAAAACAAATCAATTTCAGCTACTTTGAGCTGTGTTCCTAACAATGACCCTTCGTAACCCTCTTCTTTCACCCCACACAAACGATTAGCTAAAACTTTTCCTTGTTCATATAAAGGAGCCACTAATCCATAAACAACTTCTCGGTGTTCCGCACATTCCCCCACAGCGTACACATGAGGAATATTCGTTTCTAGATAATCATTTACTACAATGCCACGATTGATATAAATGCCACTACCTTTAATAAAGTCAATGTTTGGAACAATCCCAGCAGCCATTACGACTAAATCTGCTTGCACTTCACTTCCGTCAGAAAAACAAACACCCTCTACTCGATCTGTTCCCATAATTTCAGTCGTTGATTTTGGCATGAGGAAGTTCATCCCTTGCTCTTCTAAAGCATGTTTTAACATACTAGAAGCAACAGCATCTAGCTGTTTCTCCATTAAATCATCCACTAAATGAACAACATCAACTTCCATACCTAAATGCAGTAATCCTTTTGCAGCTTCGAGTCCAAGAAGTCCCCCTCCAATTACGACTGCTTTTTTATACTGCTTAGCGACTTCCATCATGGTTACACAATCTCCAATATCTCTAAACCCAATGACTCCTGAAAGCTCGGCACCAGGAATAGGTAAAATAAATGGCTTTGAACCAGTAGCTATAATCAGTTCATCATATGGAAGAACTTGTCCTTTATCTGAATAAACTAGCTGTTGGTGCGGATCTACTTTTGTAACCATTTCCCCCGTAAACAACTCAATTCCATTATCTTTATACCAGTCCAAAAGGTTAATGATCGTATCTTCAAAGTTCATTTCCCCTTGGAGGATGTTTGATAATTGGATCCGGTTGTAGTTTGGATGCGGTTCTTTTCCAAAAATCGTTATATCATATAAATCACGGTTTATTTTTAACAGTTCTTCAATAACTCTAACGCCTGCCATTCCGTTTCCTATCATGACTAGTTTCTTTTTCTCCATTTTTTACGACCTCCGTTTGCTCACCATTTCACAAATATATGCGTCAATAACTATTTGTTTATAATGTTTTATGATATCAGTATAGCAAGTACAAACTTGATGAAACTGTGATAAAAATCACACTCTATACATTAAAGTATTACTAATTTGTGAAAAAGTTTTGTTCATGAATTTGTAATAACTAACTTTTTTATATTTTTATAATAGGGATTTCTAGCGCTTATTTAATAGGTTATCTTCGTTCTTTCTACTATATAGCGGCTACGAACCTCACCTCTATTTATTTTTATATGGGGATAATAAGGCTCAACCTTTTTTATTTCCTGTGAAAAAAATCACACTCAACTTTTTTGTTTGGTTGTATCATCAGTTTTGTAAAGAACATCGATGTGAAAAACTAAACAAAAGTATTTGGGGGAATAGATCATGGCGAAAATTACGAAATGGGAGCCAGAAAATGAGAGTTTTTGGGAAAGCGAAGGTAAGAAAATAGCAAGGAAGAACTTATTAATATCCGTATTTTCCTTAATCTTAGCCTTCTGTGTATGGCAATTATGGTCAGTTACAGCTGTTCGATTAAATGATGTGGGCTTTAATTTTACTAGCAGTCAATTATTTACGTTAGCTGCTTTACCTGGATTAACTGGGGCAACATTACGATTATTCTATACTTTTATGCCGGGATTAATCGGTGGTAAGAAAACGACATTACTTACAACTGTTGTTCTTTTAATTCCTGCAATCGGAATTGGGTTTGCCGTTCAAAACCCTGAAACAAGTTTTACTACAATGGTCATCCTTGCTGCTTTGTGTGGACTTGGTGGAGGTAACTTAGCGTCTTCAACAGCTACTCTAAACCCATATTATCCTAAAAAAGCAAAAGGTACAGCTAATGGAATTAACGTTGGTATTGGAAACTTAGGAGTTAGTGTAGTTCAGTTCTTAACTCCAATCGTAATCGGTTTAGGATTTATTGGTGCTCTAACTGGAGGCGGCCAAACTTTAGCAGATGGCAGCGTCGTTTACATTCAAAATGCAGCATTTATTTGGGTAATACCGATTGTCGCTTCTGTTATTGTTACGTTTTTCTTTATGGATGAACTACCTGTAGCAAAACCAAGCATTAAGAGTCAACTTTCTGTTCTAAAAATGAAACATATGTGGATTATGACTTGGCTTTATGTTATGTGCTTTGGTTCATTTATCGGGTTTGCTGCAGCATTTCCATTATTAATCCGCTCTGAGTTCCCGGAAATCGATGTTATGAAGTTTGCTTTCTTAGGTGCATTAGTTGGTGCTTCTATCCGTCCATTCGGTGGTTGGCTTTCTGATAAAGTGAATAGTGGTGCAAAGGTAACATTTTGGACGATTGTCGCGATGATACTGGCAACATCAAGTGTCATTTACTTCTTGAATATTAATAATTTTACTGGGTTCTTAATTTCATTCTTAGTACTATTTGCTGGAACTGGAATTGCAAATGGATCTACTTTCCGAATGGTACCATTCATTTTTGAAGAAAAATTTGCTGCACCTGTACTAGGTTTAATTGCTGCATTTGCAGCATACGGTGCATTCTTTATTCCAAAAATCTTCGGTTGGTCAATTGATACAACTGGATATGCAAACTTAGCTCTATTTATCTTTATCGGTTACTACGTAATCAGCTTGGTTATCAACTGGTACTTCTACTCAAGAAAAAATGCAGAAGTTAAATGTTAACATTTAGCCCATTACTAAGCCCTTCCAATAATTATAATGGAGGGGCTTTTTAGCCTAGATCATAGTAAATTCCCCTCTTCTATGAAATAATTAAATATAGAAGAAATAGGAGGATGACCAATGAATGCTCATCATATCGTAGGTGTATTACTAGCAGGGGGCGAATCACGCCGTTTTGGTGAACCGAAAGCTTTCTATCAGCTGGACGGACAACCATTTTTTCAATACAGTCTTGATGCATTGAAAAAAAACGCGGATGATATCATTATTGTTAGTCAGCCACAACTGATTAAACAAATGCAAGACCATACTTCATATAGAGTTGTATTAGATGAAGAAAAATTTCGTGGTTTTGGACCGTTAGCAGGTATATATACTGCTATGAAATTAGTTCATGCAGAGTGGTATGTAATTCTCCCTTGTGACACTCCATATATTACAGAACATGTAATCAAGCGGTTGGTATCGTATACCAAAATTCATCCAAAAAAAGATGCATTCATACCTAAAGTGGCTGGTAGAAACCAACCATTAATTGCTGTATACAATCGACGGTGCCTTTCTACTATTGAAAAAAACCTAAAAGAAAACCAATTAAAGATGGGGATGTTATTTCAAGCAGTTGAAACGGTCTTTATCGAGGAAGAAAGCTTTAACAATCATGAGGCATTTCGAAATATTAATACAAAAGAAGATATGAACCAAAACTAATACGATTTGAACTTTTTCAGTTTGCAATGGGGCAAAATATAAAAAAACCAAACAAAAAAGTCGCTACAGAGAAATTCGTGCGACTTTTTTTTTATTTGGTTGCAAGTGATTACCCACCACTCACTGGCGGAATAAATGCAACAACGTCGTTTTCTTTTAGGAGAGTATCATTTTTAACATAATCTTCATTAACCGCCACAATTGTACTATCTAATGACCGTAAATTCGGGTATTTTTCTAATAACATCTCTTTTAATTGTAGTACCGTTATTGGTTCACTTTGTATTTCTATTTCCCTTTTACCGACTACTTCCTCTAATTGTGCAAATAACAAAACCTTCATTGCTACACCTCTTTAATGTCAGGCTTACCTGTTTCATATTTTACTTTTTCTAATTGATCGCCGACCCATTCTTGACCGTCTTCCCAATGCTCCTTCTTCCAAATCGGTACAATTTCTTTAATTCTTTCAATCGCATACCGACTAGCTTCATAGGAGTCTGCACGATGAGGAGTCGAAACTGCTATAACAACAGCAATATCAGTAATTTCTAAATCACCAATTCGATGAGTAATAGCTACTTTTGCTTGCGGCCACTTTTCTTGAATTTCATCACCGATTTGTGCAAGCTTTTTTACTGCCATCGTTTCATATGCATCATAACGCAGATATACAGTTTTCTTCTCTCCTGTCATCTCTCTAACAGTGCCAATAA
This sequence comes from Alkalihalobacterium elongatum, assembly GCF_019024285.1. Taxonomy (GTDB): domain Bacteria; phylum Bacillota; class Bacilli; order Bacillales; family Bacillaceae_F; genus Alkalihalobacterium; species Alkalihalobacterium elongatum. Next base: position 22,089 of record NZ_WMKZ01000031.1, on the reverse strand, counting down.
AAGTATTAATAGCTCCTGCATTACGGTCAACTACTTTATTCACGATCGTCTCAATTGAAATTGGTTCTTTTATTATCTCAAATAGTTGCTCACTCATCATTTTCCTCCAATACATTGTTCATAAACCAATTAAAAAAAACATCAATATCATCTAATAAAAAGGTTGGAACCTTTAATTGAGTGGTTAGTTTAATGTTATCCCACAATAACACAGCTTGAATATTTTCGAGTTGTTTCAGTAACTGGAGGTCATCATCTCTTCTTATAATGACAACTTTAGGAAACGGTTCTGTCTTAAACCCTTCGATAATAACGACATCTATATTAATAAACTGTTGAAGCCTAAGAGCATCATCTACCGACCACTTGTTTTCATTATTAAAATGAATTTGTACTGTATTTCCAGCAACAACAGTAGTTCCTTGTGCACCAGCTTCACGAAACCTCGCTGAGTCTTTCCCATTATCTAGTGTAGCTAATCGATTTTCATGTCCATGATGTTTAATAACTGAGACTCGTATGTCTTCATTTTGTAGTCTGACAACTAATTTTTCGATTAAAGTTGTTTTCCCAGAATTACTGAAGCCTGCCACTTGAATTATTTTCATTGCTCTCCCCAAAGCGAGGCACTACCTTCTCCATTTAAAAGGAGAACATCCACTTCCATCCCCCGCTCAAACCCTCTTGTACCACCTGGAAGCATGAGTAGTGCGTTCGCATAAGCGATAGAAGAAACAACACCTGATTTATCTAATCCAACTGGTGCTACTACTAACTTCCCTTTTTCAATCGACACTTTGCTTCTTACAAACCGAGTAAAGGGGTTTGGCTTTGGAAAGTCTTTATCAAGTATAGCCTGCTCTTTTTGCAAATGTACACGATCTGTCTCAAATAAACTAAGAATAGCTGGTCGGACAAAAAGTTCAAAGCCAACAAAACAAGCTGATGGGTTACCTGAAAGCCCAAATAAGAACTTGCCGTCTTTCACCGCAACCGTTGTTACACTACCTGGACGCATCGCTATTTTATTAAACAGGATTTCCGCCTCTAGTTTCTTGTAAATTCCTGGTAGATGATCAAAATCACCTACTGATACACCACCAGTTGTTACTAAAACATCGACTTCAGCTAATGTTTGTTTAATCTTTTGATAACATGTATCAAAATCGTCCGCTAGTTTCCCAAAAAATTTAGGTTCTGCACCTACTTTTTGAATTTGAGCCGCGATCATATACCCATTACTGTTTCTAATTTTTCCTGGTTCTAACGCTTGATCAACTTCCAATAGTTCTGATCCCGTAGCAATAATTCCAACAACTGGCTTTTTAAAAACTGGAACCTTTGCATAACCGAATGTAGCTAGCAATGCGACCGTTCCCTCGTTAATTTTTGTTCCTTTATCAAGTAACACTGCACTATTTTGAACGTCTTCACCTTGTCTAGAAATATTATCGCCAGCGGCTACTTTTCGTTTTACTTGTATGTATGTTTTCTCGTCTTTTTGTACTTCTTTAACGAGCTCAAGCATAATGACAGCATCCGCTCCATTTGGAATTTGCGCCCCTGTCATAATACGAATAGCTTGATTTTGTTTAAGGCTTGCTATAGCAACTGTTCCAGCACCAATTTCTTCTATTACCTCTATAGTAACTGGTTGTTCTGAACTAGCAGCTTTCGTGTCTTCGCTTCGGAGCGCAAAACCATCATACGGAGAGCGATTAAACGGTGGCACATCGTGATCGGCTTTTAGTGGCTGTCCTAAATAACGTCCTAGACATTCTTCAATCGCAACATATTCAATTTCTCCACTTCTCTTTACGAGGTCCATTATTTTATTTACTGCATCTTTTACAGGTATCGGAGTTCTTCTTTCTACCAATGACATATCCTCCCTAAGAACAACAATAATATCTAAATTTCTTCGTTATATAATACTAGCCTTGTATGACTATTATATTTCGACATTAACATTATACACCAAACGCTTCATCATTAATAATGATGTAACGTGCTTCTAACTTAATATATACATGTCGTTTAATGAAGTTTTAATTTAAAAGTAAATGACTAATTTAAAGAGAAAGCTTCTATGTTTTTGAAGGGTGTCACTGGCTCTTTTTAGTGATGTTTTCCTTATTGACTCTGTTCTATAATTTTTTCTATTGGACCGTAACTAGATATTAAAGGCTGTTTATATTAATTTTTACCTTACTAAAAAACATAACTTACTAAACAATATAATCATATCAACTATTAAATTTTTTAGTAGCAGATTTATTTGTCTGGCCATAACGATATCCTCAAACTGTCTCATTGTCCGTAACATGTGAAGACGACTAGGCACCTTAATCACCCTTGGGTTTAATATTAGCACCTATAACTAAAGGTAAATTACTATATGCTATTTAAAGGAATTCGTCTGATCCATCAATTCTAGTTCGGATAATTCAGCTAAAACCACTTGAAAATAATCTTCCTCTTGGATCTCGCAATAACCACTTTCATAGATCCAAAAAATAGTATATACCTTATCTTTGTATTTTACTTTTGTCCCTATCTTCATATTTCCAGCTCCCCTAAATATTTGAAGACACTCTAAGTTGTATCCCCCATACAAATATATGTCTAAGTCTGTCAAATATACTTGCTTGTTTCCCGATTTTCAAAAATCAAAATCGGGAAACTTGTCGATAAATGACGAATGACACTTTCTATTAAGAAAGTGTCATTCATATTACTTATCTTTAAATTTCTAGTACCTTCAGAGTCAACTCATCTTCCCCTAGCTTCCTTAGCTCTAGTAAAGGAAAGTGACAATACATTTTTTGATTTGCATATTTAAATTCAATAACCGACTGAAAAAAATCCTCACGCCGTTGTGAGATCAAGCCACGGTAAAAATAATGAAAACCTTTTGAAAAGTGTGACTCCTTTTCAAGATTTATCTTATCTAATATTGCTACTGCATTATCGTTCTGATTTTTTTGAATATAGTAAAAAGCAATTTCATGTAAATCAAAAGTTTCATTTGATGTAAAATCTAGAAACCCTGGCTCCTTATGCCAATAATTTTGTAGAAAATTAATCGTCTGTTTCGTACTACTTATGTTTGATGAATTATGCTTTTTATAAATTTCAAGTGCTTTGGTTAAATAAGAATACGCAACATCGTAACTTTCACTAATATAAACAATACTAATGTTATGATAGGCTACGGCTTTTGTAAGTTCACTAACTGCATTATCGAACACTAAATTTCCGTTCCTTATAGCTTCATCGCGACTTCCAATATGCATATTAATAAGACCAATTCGACAAAGTAAAGACTTCCTTAAAAACGAATACTTTTTGATTTGTGCTATTCCATCTTCTAAAAATGTAGCAACCTGTTGACATCTATCAATCATATTCATATCAAAATAATTATATATCATAAATACTTTTGATACTACCTTCATTTCTTGCGTTTTTAAAGTCAACTCATCATACATTATATTTGCTTCATTTGGTGAGAGCTGACCATCCATTACCTGCTGATCAATCTCATACGTCTTTGCCCATTCCCGACTAACAGCATTTTGACAGTCTTTCAACTTCTCAATCATGAACATTTTTAATTCATTAAAGCGATTAACCGAAGCATATTCGAGGCTCAATCTAGCGGTCTTACCGTTAGGATTAACGTCCCGTAAGTAGGTATCCATAATTTCAAATTCTTGTTGAGGAAAAGTAAAACGTACCATGTCCAGTAAGCCTTCAAAATTATCTAACTCCCGGTCTTTCTCATTAAGGAATTTATATAAGGAAGACCTGCTCTTCAGGCCAGAAATATTGACTAACTTATTAACGAGTCCTTTTTCTAACTCTATTTTATTCTTAAGCATTTGCTTTAACATATTTAATTGAACCCTTTCATCCAATTACAAAAGAGGTACCCCTCATTAATATTGAATAGATAGTTCTAATTATAACACAAAAAGTACCGTTTAGTTAATCCTTATAGATGAATTGAACTATATATGCAATGTTGTAATTCAGAATTAATTATAAATTTTCTTCCTATTTAAATAATATAGTTGAACAGAATTCCTTACCTTATTAAATGACCAGTATATCATTTACCTAGAATAAATGAAGCATTAGAGGTCTTTGCGAATTTCTCGAATTACATGGCCTAATTCAGGAATTATAATTCGATTCATAGCTAGTTTTACCGCCCCCGAGGATCCAGGCATTGAAAAAACCGCTTTTGAACCGTATACACCTGCAACCGCACGACTTAATATCGCAGCTGTCCCAATATCTTCTGCATAGCTTAAATAACGAAAAATCTCCCCAAAGCCAGGCATCTCTTTTTGTAATAGGTCTTTAACTGCCTCATATGTAGTATCACGTAACGCAATTCCTGTACCACCATTTATTAGTACTGCATCAATATCGGCCCGAGTTTCTGCATGTTTAAGCAGTGCTTGAATTCCTACATATTCATCCTTTACTATTTGGTACTCTGTTATAACATGGTTATTTTCTTCCAGTAATGATTTAATTAACTCACCACTTTTATCAGTTTCTAGTGTTCTTGTATCAGAAACCGTAATGATCATACATTTTACTGATTTAGGCGCTTCTTTTTTATGTTCAATTGTAGACAAATAAGGTACCCTCTCTCTAATTAGTTTATTTATAAAATTATATCAAAGTCGAATAAAATTACATAATTACACCCTTTGAAATTTAGCATTTCAATGATCATTCATGTTAAAATTGTAACAGTTATTTAAGGAGGAAATCATATGAGTAAACTTACCCATTTCAATGAACAAGGGCGCGCTAAAATGGTCGACATCTCTGAAAAGGAAATCACATCAAGAATAGCTATCGCTCATTCAAGTATAAAAGTAAATCAAGAAATCTATACAAAAATAATTGAAGGAACCTTTAAAAAGGGCGATGTTTTAGCTGTAGCTCAAGTTGCTGGCGTTATAGCAGCAAAAAACACATCTGACTTGATCCCGATGTGTCACCCTTTACAATTAACAGGTGTAGATATATCGTTTCAATGGGAAACAAAAGATCCTGATCACTACGAATTACATATTGAAGCGACTGTTAAAACGACAGGAAAAACTGGGGTTGAAATGGAAGCATTAACCGCAGCCTCCGCTACAGCATTAACCGTTTACGATATGTGTAAAGCAGTAGATAAAGGTATGATTATTGGTCAGACGTACCTTGTACAAAAATCTGGAGGAAAAAGTGGCGATTTCAAAAGATAAAATAGAAGAGAGAGCATTTTATTTGCTGAAGTAAAGATGTTTTAAGTCTGGGCTGTTACTTTTTCACTCCCGTCTTGAAGTTCGGGATAACTTCTTGCTTTTTCTAACAATCTTGACTATGCGTGCCTCTCGCTTAGTACTAGAATAGGATTACCCTAAGTACACACCTAAAAAAAGAGATTTAGCACAGCAGCTAAATCTCTTTCTTTTATTATATTAACCGACAGTAGTTTCTAAGTCTTCGATCGGCTTCTCTAAATATTTACGATCTTTTCGAGCATTAAAGCGGTCTGCTTTTTCAACAGAGACAGCGATGTTGTAATCAGGAATACGAGCGTATTTTTCATAACGTCCTCTTGGAAGTAAGAAGTTTCCTTCAGGGAAGTGAACTTCAACGTTTCCACGAGCGATATCTACGAATTTAGCTCTTCCTTGGAATACCCCGAATCCGTTATAAACGACAACACCTTCACCTTCAGTAACTCGTAATTCTTTTGCATCTTCAGCATTCATTAATACATCGTATCTTTCCGCATTATTAAATGAATCTTTTGTGCTATATACCATTGAGTTGAACTGTTTTCCACGGCGAGTCGTTAACAAATATTGGCCTTTTTTCATACCAAGATCAGGGATTTCGACAGGGATTAAATTTCCTTTTCCATCTGGAGTAGGACAAATTCCATCTTCACATAACCAAGCGCCACCCCATTGGAACACATCACCTTGTTTTTTCAGATGCTGTACCCCTTCATAACTTGGGTTTGCTTTTGCAATTTCAGCACGAACATCATCAGCATCTTTAAAATCTACTAAATGGGCCATCATCGGGTTTACACGTTTAGCTAGATCAATATAAATCTTCCACTCTGTACGTGCTTCTTCAATTCTATTTTTGTTTCCTTCAATTTCAGGAGAGAAGTATACCATTCGCTCTGTAGATGTTGAAGTCCCGCCACCTTCTTGCTCATAACGTGTTTTTGCAGGTAATACGATAACAGCTTCTTTAGCATCTATAAGCGTTGAAGTATTTAAGATAATATCTTGGTGGACACGGATTTCGAGCTCTGATAAAGCTTTCTCAACAAAATGAGGATCAGGCATTGTCTCTAAGAAGTTACCACCAGACATGTAATATAACCTTACTTTTCGTTCGTGACCTTCTGGGAGAACGATATTTTCAAGTGTGATACCAACCGTGTCCCCTTGCCATTTCGGAAGTGTAAAGCCCCATAGCTTTTCGATACGTTCAATATTTTCACCGTAAAAATCTCCACCAGGTAATACGAATGGATCAGCTCCCATTTCGCCACTACCTTGTACACTAGAGTGACCACGGAATGGCATTAAACCAGCATGTTTTCGCCCTAAGTACCCACGTAATAATGCAAGGTTAGCTACTTGTGAAATGTTATCTGTTGCAAACGAATGCATTGTTAAACCGAGTGCCCAAGCAAATACTGCATTCTTACTTTTTGCAAGTAACTCAGCTAATTCTATAATTCTCTCTTTTGAAATACCAGAAGACTTAACGATTTCATCCCAGTTTTGTGCTACAACATTTGCTTTTAACTCTTCATAACCATTCACGTGCTTTTCAACAAACTCATGGTTAATTGCAGAACCGTGTGCTGTTTCTTCCATCTCGAACCAATGCTTCATAATACCATGCATGAACGCAATATCTCCACCGATGTTGACTTGATAGAAATCATCAGCAAGTTTCGTTCCAAAAAGTGCTGATTCTACATTCGAAGGAATCCAGTAATTTTCCATCGCTGGCTCTCGATATGGATTGATTACAATAATCTTCGTTCCTCTTTTCTTCGCTTCTAACATATATTTAGAAGATACAGGTGAAGCGTTAGATGCTACACTTCCCCAGAATAAAAGAACATCTGTCCCAATCCAATCTTGATAGTTTACAGTAGATGCTCCTACTCCAATCGAACGCTTTAAAGCCGTTTTACTCGGTGAGTGACATATACGTGATGCATTATCAATATTATTTGCTCCTAAGAAACGCGCTACTTTACCCGCTACATAATACGACTCATTAGTAATACCACGTGAAGTTAAATAGAACGCATACTGTTTCGGATTTAATTTTTTCATCTTGCCCGCAATCATATCCATAGCGTCATCCCAAGTTAAGCGTGAAAACTTTCTCTCTCCTTTTCTTCGGATTAATGGATATGGAATTCTGCCTAACTTACGAAGTTCCGTGCTGTCGTATTTTTTTAATTCATCAATATCAGCGTGTAAAATTTCTTCTTTGATAGCTGGCATTGTATTTAATCGTAGAACGTTTAGACGTGTAGTACAAAGATGAGGCCCCGTTAAAGTTTGGTCATATAACCCAGCCACTCCAAGGGCACAGCCATCACAAACTCCTTTTGAAATAATTCTAGAGGCATAACCTAAGTTATCTTTATTATCCCAAGCAACTTTGATTGAATCTCTAATATGTTTTGGTTTTATTTTACCTAATCCAAAAGGAACTGGACTTACCCAAAGACTTGGATCTGGCATTTTTGCTTTCTTCATAGGTCCTGGATGTTTTGTTTTTCCCATAATTAACACTCCTTAATTCTCACATAACCTGTTATTTATTACTTATTTAAATTGTCAGTATTTTAGAAATAAAAAACCACCGAAATTCCTATTTCTTTGATGAAATGGTAAGTCGGTGGTTGAGTCTTCTGCAGGATCGCTGCTAAGTACCAAACCTAGCTATTCGGTTTACAAAATTTTTCTTCTATATCTTCATCAAATACAAAGATGGACATGCCTAAATCTTTTTCAATATTAATATCAACAAAGAGTTCGACAAAATTACATTGTAGAAACTCTTCCATCTCAGCAGGCGGGTTTTTACGATACATTTCTTTGACCATCTCTGTTCTAGCAGCACGTAGCATTTGCTTGCCTTCGTCCGCTGTTGCAATAAATTTTTCAATTGGAGAAAGGTTTCCTTCCATCTCGCAAATCGCCCAGTTTTTACAAAACTTTGTATTGATTTTGCTAGGGCCTTTCCCCATATGTTTTTTTCGAAAAGAACGTACTAAATTACTAAATTCAGCTTCATATTTGTTCATTAACGTCAACCCTTTTAATTGTTCTACTAAAAGAGTAGTCTTCTGAACTTTAATTGTCAACTCGCCAGCTTGTTTTCAGCTCTGTTTTGTTGTTCTCTCAGTCTCTTAATATCAAGACGAATAATTAAAGATACAGCTAATGCTGCAACAAACATCGCTGCAAAGATATATAGTGTTCCTGCATAACTATTTGTCGTTTCACGTACATAAGATGCAATGATCGGACCAGCTAGTCCAGCAGCAGCCCATGCTGTTAAAATGTATCCGTGGATGGCTCCAAGCTGCTTTGTTCCAAAAAGATCACCAATATAAGCAGGTATAGAAGCAAACCCACCACCATAACAAGTTAAGATTAAAAATAGTACAACTTGGAATAAAATTGCATGTGTAATACTCGGTAATAATAAGAATGTTACGATTTGAATAGCGAAGAATGCTGTGTAAACATTTGGTCTTCCAATGTAATCAGAAATCGATGCCCAACCGAGACGGCCGATCCCATTAAATAATCCCATTAAACCTACCATTGTTGCTGCCGCTGCCGCTGATAGACCCGCAATTTCTTGTGCCATTGGAGATGCGACAGAAAGAACTGCGATACCACATGTTACATTGATAAATAACATAACCCATAAATAGTAGAAGCGTTTTGTTTTAATTGCTTCGTTTGCAGTCAACTGTGATAAGTCAGCTGCTGGCTTTTTAGCACCTGAAGCGACTTGTTGTTTAAATCCTTCTGGCATCCAGCCTTCTGGCGGGCGCTCAAGATACAAGGCTGAAGCCGTCATAATGACGAAATAAACAGCTCCTAAAACAAAGAACGTATTCGCTATACCAACTGATCCAATTAAGTTTGCCATGATCGGACTGGCAATCATCGCTGCAAATCCAAATCCCATAATTGCAAGACCTGTTGCAAGACCCCGACGATCAGGGAACCATTTTACGAGAGTTGAAACTGGTGTAATATACCCGACACCTAATCCAATACCACCTAAAGCTCCATACGTTATATAAAACATTGTTAAACTTTCCATATTAATCGCTAATCCGGCACCGATTAAACCAATTCCAAAGAATGTTGCCGAAACAAGGCCAGATTTACGAGGTCCATGCTTTTCTACGAAGTGTCCCATAAATGCTGCTGATAATCCTAAAAATAAAATAGCAATACTAAATGTTAAAGAAATTGCGCTTAAACTCCATCCGAATTGTTCTTGTAGCGGATTTGTGAATACACTCCACGCATAAACCGAACCGATAGAAATATGTATTCCTACCGCGGCTAAAGCGATTAACCAACGATTTTTTGTCTTTCCCACTTTCATCTTCCTTTCGTTCTCTCATCTATTTTGGACAAAAATAAAACCGACGCTTGTACCTTACGTTTTGATCGAAAACGTTTTCACACACAAACATTTCAACCATAGTAAGTATACAGCGACGGTTAGTAGCAAGCAGGAACTCTACTTTATGACCAACATAATTCGCGTTTATCTTGTAAACATTTAAATCGATGACAGGGTCGCTATCTCGGACCTTAAATGTTACAGATTTTTGAACAGTTATAATATAACCCGATTCCTTTATATTTTCAACACTTTTTATAATAATTATCAAAAAAACTTAATAGTAAACTGATGACATTTTCATAGAAAAATGGTAATACATTTAACTTGTCTAATAGATAAGAATGTGTTTATATTGTTTAGTAATTAAGAAACTGACTTGGGGTGGAACGTTATGGACGGACAAATGAGTACACAATGGCCAATCGTTAAATACGAAAACGGCCGACTCAACCATACAGAAGACGAAATCGTTAGTGAATATCCGTTGACGATTTATGTTAATAATGAAGAATTTGCAACGATGGTATGTAGCCCCGCTCATTTTGATGAAATGGTAATAGGATTTCTAGCCTCTGAAGGTTTAATTCGTACAAAAGACGATGTAAAAAATATGAACATCGATGTAAGTAAAGGCTTTGCTTACGTTGATTTGCATGCAAATCAAATAACAAGTCAACAATATTATTCAAAGCGGTTTATCGGCTCGTGCTGTGGAAAGAGTAGACAGTTTTATTTTCATAATGATGTTAGAACAGCGAAAACTTCGACGTCTACTACTACAATTACAGGTAAACAATGCTTAAATCTGATGAGAAAAATGCAACAGAACAGTGTTGTCTTCCAATCAACAGGCGGTGTTCATAACGCTGCTATTTGTGATCCTAATGACATTATTGTCGATCGGTCAGATATCGGACGTCATAATGCACTCGATAAACTTTTTGGGCACTGTTTAATAAATCGAATTCCAGTGCGGGATAAAATCCTTGTTTTTAGTGGGAGAATTTCTTCAGAAGTATTAACAAAAGCCGCAAAGATTGGTGTCGGTATAATCCTTTCAAAATCTGCTCCAACTGATTTAGCAATTAAACTTGCACAAGATTTAAATATAACAGCCGTTGGTTTTATCCGTGGCAATTCTTTTAACGTCTACTCACACCATCATCGGATCGTTGAAGAAGCGTAAGAAAGGGTGCAAATTGTTTTCCTTTTCAGGATTACGTATAATAGGTCAAGCGACTTTATGCTAATACGTTAGAAGCAGACATCTCTGACAACCTATACTATATTATATAAAATTTAGCTACTCAACGTATAAACTTATCTTATGTACTTGGCTCAAATAAGACATTTTATTTATTAAAAGTAGAGTTAATCTATTTTATTACTTTCATTTATTTGTAGAGGAGGCTGCTATCGTGAGTAAAAGCCAAAGTGTCTATGACCAATTAAAACGGCCATTGCGAGATTTACGGATTTCAGTGACAGATAAATGTAACTTTCGCTGTACGTATTGCATGCCTGCCGAACTGTTTGGACCCGACTATCCATTTTTAGAACGGCATGAAATTTTATCTTTTGAGGAAATTGAACGGTTAACTAGACTATTCGTGATCTCTCTTGGCGTAAAGAAAATTAGGATCACTGGTGGAGAACCTTTAATGCGCAAAGACCTTCCTCAACTTATTGAAAAAATTAATACAATTGATGGCGTCGATGACATTGCAATGACAACGAACGGTGTACTGCTACCCAAATATGCAGAAGCTTTAAAAAAGGCTGGATTAGCGAGAGTTTCTATTAGTTTAGACTCGTTAAACGACGAATTATTCGGTAAAATTAATGGTCGAGGTGTTTCAGTGAAAGCTGTCCTTGATGGAATTGAATCTGCAAAAGAAGCAGGACTAAAGGTTAAAGTTAATATGGTCGTTAAGCGTGGTATGAACGAAAAAGAAGTTGTTCCCATGGCTAAATTTTTCCGGGAACAAGGCCACATTCTAAGGTTTATTGAATTCATGGATGTCGGCAACACAAATGAGTGGCGTCTTGATGACGTCTATTCAAAAAAACAAATTATTGAAGATATTAATGAAGTAATGCCACTTGAACCAATGGAGCCTAACTATGTCGGCGAAGTAGCAACCCGGTATCGCTATGTTGGTTCAACAGATGAGATTGGCGTTATTTCATCGGTCACAGATGCATTTTGTAAAAGCTGTAACCGCGCTCGCATATCAGCAGAAGGAAAGCTTTACACATGCCTGTTTTCTTCGAGTGGCCACGACTTAAGGGATATTGTTCGGTCTCCATTCTCTGACGAAGAAGTGTTGAAACACATAAAAGAAATTTGGCAAGGTCGCAAAGACCAATATTCCGTTGACCGTAGCCAACTAAAACACAAGCGAAAAAAAATCGAAATGTCCCACATCGGTGGTTAATAAGTGGTGTCAGGCACTACTATTACTGTAAAGTACTAAAGGTGCCTGGCACCATCCTAAAGAAGGAGTGAATATTATGAGTTCATGCAAATTGGATCATCCATTGGAGGATGTGCAAAAGAAATTAGCAGATCAAAAAGCATTTTTACCTACTGAGCTTAGCGAGGCTACTGAACAATTTTTAGCTAAACCTCTTACTCAAGCTCAACTCAATGAATTATTTCACTTATTAAAGAAATACGATCTTGCATCAAAAGAGGAACAACAGGAACGAAATGAAAAGTTAAATATGCTTATTCAGCAATAACGAACAACGTAAAAAGAGGTTGATCTATTTATTAGGTCAACCTCTTTTTAGAGCTTCTATGTGTATCATGGATTTTTTAAGCTTCTTGCTTTCTCTTTCCGTTTAAAGAAACAAGCCCATACAATATTAGTAATTGTTCTTTTTTCGATAAGCGTCTCCATTCTCGTACTTTAAATAACACTACTCTTACCTCCCATTCCTAATTCACTATTGATTTATTTATAGGTGGATCTAGGAAGTTATCGTCTTTACTGTTTTATAACGTAATATAACATTACCCTGCTTTCGTATAAATCAAACTACTTTTTATTAGAAAATGAAAAAATAGTTCCCCACAAGCCTTTTAGAACTAAAAGTTTTATAAATAAGGCCAAAATTTATACCAAATTAATCAAGTAGTATCACAAAAAAGAACCACATACATGAAACTCATCCCGTTCCCTTAGAATTTTTTATGAATTTAAGCGTTTTTGCAATGTATCTCTCCAGCTTTCGGAAAGCTCTTCCACCGCTAGAATTGCCATTATTCCTTCAAGATTATCCTTTTCTTTAAACATTATTGTATTTGCAAACTCAATACTAACTTGATTTGGATGCCGTTCTATTAATTCTATCGTATCATCTTCTTCAACAAAGCCTTCTTCTAACACACGAAAATAGTATCCAGTAAACCCCGTATCTTGTACTCGAACAACTAGATCATCTACCTCATTTCTCTTCGCCAATTTGAAGCAAGGTTGACGCGGTTGACTGACTTGAACAACAACATCTCCAACCTTATACGTATCCCCAATACATACATCTTTTTCTAACATTCCACTGACAGTTAAATTCTCCCCAAATGCACCATTAGTCAACTCTCGATTAAGACTTTCCTGCCAGTATTCATAATGCTCATAAGGATAGACACAAACGGCCTTATCTTTTCCACCATGATTTTTCAGATCGGCTTGTCCATCGCCTTCGACATTTAGTTTTCCAATAAATACAGAACCTTGAACTTTGGTTTTATAAATCCCCGTCAATAGATCTTTACCGTTATGACTAACAGTCTTAGGCTTTCCTACTTGAATGGACATGCAACTCATCGACATATTGTAACACTCCTATTTGCTTTTTTTCATTATTTTACCATATCTAGACTACCCTATGTAATTCGTACTACTTCTACTGGAACAGCACGGCTCTTCCCCAAAATCAAATCCATACATATACACTCTAAACTAAAACTAGGGTATACGCTGCGCATCAAAACGCTACTACACAACACTCTTTCATACCCTGATAATAAGTTACACAGTCAAAGATCACTTATCTTTTTCTTTTATTCTTTCATGAATGCTTTCAAGTTCCTTCAACGATAGTTCACTAAGAGAATTCTTGATGTCTTCCTCAATAACTTTTCTGTTACTTTCACGATATTGTTCCCACCAGTCTTTTAAACCTTCTGTATGATTAAACAAGTATTCTATATCAATTTCCTCAACTTCATCATCTGACAGATAGTTCAATACTGCCGCTAACAAGCGAGTAAGATTATCAACTTCATCTATCTTCTCATCTTCATTTGAAACTACTTCTTCTGTATCCTCTTCAAGAGGTTTAGTTTTACGTGGCATTTTATCCTCCTACTGTATTAAACATACAGTTTTTGTATTTTAGTATTACCTTTCAAGTTAATGACATATACAATTTAAAGGACACATCACGAATACACGCTGAAAAATTATCAAAAAAAAAACCTTAATATTTAAAAAATTGAAGCTTTATATCCAACCGCTGGATATTTCATCTACTTTACAAAAGAGCAATCCTACGTTAAGATAACAATTAATTAAATCAAGAGGTTTTCTAGGGTTCCGCAGCTACTACTGGTCTGGTCCAAGAGAAAACGCACAGCTTAGCTGTGTTCACGGAGGGACAAAAGCCCGGGAGGATATTAATTGTTAATATCTTCTCGGGCTTTTTACTTTGAAAGCTTATTAGATTAGAGGTGTCTATTTGTATGCAAAAAGTTTGGTGGAGTGTTTTTATTGCAGCAGGATTTGAGGTATTATGGGTAATCGGTTTAAAACATTCCTATAATGTATGGACGTGGATTGGCACTGCTATCGCTGTCTTTGTTAGCTTCTACTTAATGATTATGGCTGGGAAAAAACTTCCCGTAGGAACAGTATATGCGGTTTTCGTCGGCTTAGGGACGGTTGGGACCATAATTGCTGACATTCTCATTTTCAATGAACCAGTTCATACTATAAAAATTTTACTGATTTCACTTTTGCTGTTCGGTGTTATTGGACTTAAAGTTGTAACTCCAGAAGTTGCTGTTGATAAAGGGGACGAAGCATAATGGCCTGGATTTACCTTTTCATAGCTGGAATTTCTGAAATGGTTGGTGTCGTAATGATTTACAAATTGCATAAAGACCGTAATTGGCAATCCTTGGTATATCTATTTAGTGCATTTGGAGGAAGCTTTTTATTTTTAGCACTAGCTATGCAAACATTACCAATGTCTACAGCCTATGCTATTTGGACTGGAATTGGTGCAGCTGGAGGAGCCATCCTTGCGATTGTATTTTACGGGGAACCTAAAAATTTCTATCGTGTTCTTTTCATTTTCATCATTATTGGTGCAACGATAGGATTAAAGTTAGTATCTCCAGTGTAATTCCCAGTACGTTATTGCATGTATTTCAACTTCTAGGAACAAAATAAGTTTTATTCGATATTCATTTATCTTATATTACTTTCACTTTCTTGGAGGTGCGTATGTGGAAAGAGATAAAAATTGAAAGCTGGCATGAGTTTAATGATGTAATTTCTCACTTACATTATAATGAGTGGATTTTTCGAGGCCAAAGAAATTCAGTTTGGGATTTACAGTCTTCCTTGTACCGAGAAATTCAGAAAGTGATTGAACAGCCAACGAACGAAAATTGCGTCACTATCGAAAATAAAATGGTTAACGAATTTTACTCCTCTGCTCATTTGTATTCTTCCCTAGAATTTCAGGTGCCTAGTAAAGAAAATGAGAAAGAATGGGTTAATTTTCGGCTTGAGCCGTTGTCTGTAATGCAAGATTACGGGACACCTACACGACTATTGGATTGGACACGATCTCCATACATTGCAGCTTTTTTTGCCTTAGATGGCGCAGAGGATAACTTTAGTATTTATGCATTAAATGTAAAGGAACTTGAAGAATTCGATAACGATCGTTATGGGGATAAATACGATCATTACAAAAGAGCGATATTTTCTCCCGAAACCATATCAGAATTATTCATTTTTCGTTACGATCCATACCAAAAAAATGAACGACTTCGAATTCAACAAGGACTGTTTCTCGTTCCAAGCGTTATAAATAAAACGATGGACGATATTTTAAAAGTTTATAACATTAAAAACAATAAACTTAACGGAAAAGACGTGACGTATAAACTCATCTTCAATAAAAAAAATCTACAAGATTATTGGTACAAACTAGCTCAAATGAATATTACCCACGAAACCATTTACCCTGGCCTCGAAGGCTTCTGCCGCTCACTTAAGCTCCACATCCTGCTATAACGGTGCCAGGCACCTTTAACACAACAAAGCATTAAAGGTGCCTGGCACCTCACACCGCGCCGCACTGCACACCATATACCGCATGCACCACACTTCTTACTTCTCACTTCTTACTTACATAACGGTTTCCATTTATGTAGAAACGCCAAGGATAATGCTTTGCTTCACCGCTATTGTCTATTCCCACTCTTGGTCCAGCGCTGATTTGTTCTATTGGAATTTCTTTGCCTTCCGCTATAAATAAAGGAGGCTTAAAAAACGGTCGTCCATAGTCCTCCTTCACAATTCCGAGTGCTTTCGTTAATTTTCCTGGTCCATTCGTTAAATCGTACTCTTTTTTTACCTTTCCACGCCTTTTATACATGAGCTCTATCCCAGTGTGTGGCTCTAGGGCTCGGATTAAAACTGCTTCGGGATGTTCTACCTCACCACTTACTATATTGACTAGACAATGAGTATGCATAACATATGTATACACATAGCCAGATGGACCAAACATAACCTCTGTTCGCTTCGTGCGACGGTTATTAAAACTATGTGCTGCTTGATCACCTGGGCCAATATATGCTTCAGTTTCAACGATCCAGCCTGTGGCGACCCCTTTCTCTGTTTCTTTCACTAGTAATTTTCCTAGTAATTTCCTCGATAAATCAAGAGTCTTTTGCTGAAAAAAAGAGGCTTGTACTGGTACAAACATAATAATTCACCTCGCTACAATTAAACGTTAATCCCTCTTTTCTGACCCATCCTCTCTTTTTTCACTATACATATACATCACATTCTAGCAAATTCTAACTCGATTTATTCTAACCTAAGACAAATCCGCAAAATTAGACGTTAACAGACAATCGCAGTCAAAGGGAAAGCGCAATAAAGGTTGAAATTAATAAAGGACACAAGAAATGACAGAAGGGAAGACTAAAAAATGAGAACAAAACGTCGAAACGAATGGAAAACACATTGGAAAAAGTACAAGCACCTTTATAAAGGGAACCGAATTGAAAGGCGAAATAAATGGAGAATAAAATGGGAGGTTAAATATAAAGGAGTAAGTTAACTTTTAAATCCCCACTTAACTTTTTTCATAGATAAGTGGGGACTTTTAGAAAAGAGTTTTTCGAGGAGACTAAACCTGCACTATTCCCACTTCATGGGAGTTTGATTTAAATATTTAATTCCTTTTACTAAGCCATGCTTAGTAAAGAAGCCCAAAGCACCGTCCTTACCTTCGTCTACCAAAAACCAAGTTCATCCTTCTCTTGGTTTTTAACACTAACACTTCTACCACCCCTTAATCAATCTAACGCAGCAGGTTCTGCTTTCCTATTAAGATTACTTTCTTCCGTACGCTTCCAGACAACTACTAAAAGAACTCCGACCATACCAATTACCCCTCCGAAATAAAAACCCGCAGCAAGGTCATAGGCTGAATTCAAAATACCAGCTACTAAAGGTCCTACAAACATGCCTACTGCATAAACTGCTTGATAGAACCCCATTGCCGTAGCCCTTTTCTCGTCCGCCACGGATTCAATAGACATCCCTAGAAGTAATGGCAGCACTAGACCTAATGCGAAACCATTAACAGCTTGTGTCAGGAGTAACAAACCGAATGAAGTAATAAAAGGTATTGTCCCTGTCATTAAAGCGCTTACTAAAAAACCAAGAAATAATGTTGCCCAATTTCCTATTCGTGGGATTAACCATTTCCCAACAATAATAGCAGCAAGCGCATGTGGAACGACAAAAATAATTACCAAATAACTTAAACCAACTGTTGAAGCACCCAGCTCAAGCGCATAATTTGGAGAAAATCCAAAGATCGTAATAAAGATTATACTATAGGCTAGAACCGATAGGAATGTCACCTTAATTAATACAGGTTCCTTAATAATCGCAACTAATTCTATAATCTTTATAGGCTCTCTCGAAACATTTTCTTTTTCTTCCTTTAACCAAAAACATAATACCAATCCAACAATTCCTGCTATTCCACCAATCCAAAAAGGCACCATCCAACCAAATTTATCAACAACTATCCCACTAAAAACCATACTGACCAACTGGCCAAGAACCATTGTCACACTAATCCAACCCATTGCTTTCGTAATTTCTTCCCTAGAGAAGTAGCTTGCATACAATACCGTAAAAGCAACCCAGGTGGAAGCACTCACTCCAGCTAAAGCTCGAAAAAGCAACGTCCATCCTAAATGGTCTGTGAGTATAAACCCAAAGCAACTCATACTCCCTATTGCAATTCCTAAAATTATAAATGGCCTTCGACGTTTTATGACATCAGAATATATTCCTAGTGGAAGACGGATGAGCATTTGTAACAAGCCGTAACTTCCTACTACAATACCAATAAACATGTATGTAGCCCCTAAAAAATCTAGGTAAGCCGTTAATATAGGAACATAACTATAAATCGTAAACCAATACATAACGGTTACTAGGATAAAGATAATATGATCTACTTTAGTGACATTCATATGTTTTCACCTCTCATGAAATTCACCTCATATATATCTAGTAGAATTAAGATACAAGATAGTAGCCTACACTGCTATTTATTTTAAGGTTATTATAGTATGCTGCTCCTATAGATACCTCCGCTAATCTGAACCACTCATTTAATTTCAATTATTAGCTCTTCTTTTTATATAAATATATTGAAATAATTAAAAAGGATGTTTCTTTATTATTTTATGTTACTTTATTGAAAATTATTAAAGTACTACTATGGGGGAGTGAAAACTTTTTAATACTATTACTTTTATACTAATATTAAAAAGTTAGATTGCA
This sequence comes from Alkalihalobacterium elongatum, assembly GCF_019024285.1. Classification (GTDB taxonomy): domain Bacteria; phylum Bacillota; class Bacilli; order Bacillales; family Bacillaceae_F; genus Alkalihalobacterium; species Alkalihalobacterium elongatum. The sequence continues at coordinate 3,241 of NZ_WMKZ01000031.1, read as the reverse complement.
TGCCTCGAAGTGCTAAGGAAACTGGTATCGTAAACTATATATTATCACCTACTGAAATGGCTAAATTTATTTCAAAATATAGTACTTATAAAAAAATTGAATTGGCAGAAGATGAATTAGTAAAAATCTATAAGCTCGTAAAAGATAAGTGTAATATAGACTTTTCCCTTTATAAGCAAAATAGTGTTTTACGGCGCATTGACAGACGAATAAATCTATTCAACTCAAGCTGCCAAACACATAATTTTAAACAGATACATGAACTCGAAAAAAAATATCCTAATTATGAACTAGCTTCAATAAAACCAATAGTTAAACGATTTAAGGTGGTAGCTACATAATGGACTTAACTGTTAAAGAAAAAATCGTAAATGAAATAGTAAAAAAGTTTTATGAAAAGTACCCAACGTTAGTTGACAAATTCGGAGAAAATGGAAGGAAACGTACGCGAGAAGATAACTTCTATCACCTTCAATATTTAGATACTGCGTGGAAATTAAAAAATAAAAAAGTTTTTATTGATTATTCACTCTGGTTAAATGAAGTTCTTACATCGAGGAATGTCAGCACTACATTAGTATTAGAGAACTTTCAATGGTTAAAGGAAGAATTGCATGGTTTAATAGATCCAGACGTTGAAACATTCTATACCGAAGTATTAGATGAAGCCATTGATGTTTTAGAAGCAAAATCAAGCGAATAATTCATTAGAAGAAAAGATGCTTAGCAATCAATACTGCTTTAAGCATCTTTTTTGTTATAGTTAATTCGTTAGTCTGTTATTCATTAAGTAACCGAAAGTAAATAAAGTTCAATCATTTGGTAAAAATACACCTAAAAAACGACAAAATCATTTCTTATGTAACAATTATATTACATTCTAGCAAAATTCATTGTTATTAGACATGAAACATATTAAAATTTGGGAGACTAGTATTTAGCATAATCTTTCCAATGCAGGAAAGGTAAACATAAAAGGAGAGTAATAGAATGAAGAGGAAGTTAACACATGTAGTTATTGCAACAGCATTAGCTGCAACCCTTCTAAATGCGGCACCAACAACATCCTACGCTAATCCTCCTACAGAATATCCCGCGCAAATAGAAGAGCTTGAAGCAAAAATACTTACGTTTGACAACAAGATTATTGAAGCTATAGTAAAAATTGAAGAATTAACAAACCAAATTAATAGTGCACAACAAAAAATCGAAGAAAATCAACAACAGATTAATGAAGCACAAGAAAAGTTTGATAGTTTAAAAGATATTTATTTTGATAGACTTCGTGCGATCCAACAAAATGGACAAAGCCCTATGCTAACCTATATCGATGTAATTCTATCATCAAAAGGTTTTGGGGATCTACTTGAAAGAGTAACACTAATCTCGCAAGTAATAGAACAAGATCAAAGATTACTAGAAAACTTACAAAGTGCTGAAAATGATCTTATGAATTTACAAGATTCCCTTGTTCAGAAACAAGAACAGCTAGAAAAAGATAAAGAAACAGTTAAAAAGAAACAAGAGGGAATGGAAAAAGATAAAGCTACTGTTATGACAGAGCTAAAGCGTGTTAAAGAACTGCAACGACAAGAGGAAATTCGCTTAGCTGAAGAGGCAGCAAGGAGAGCTGAAGAAGAGGCTCGTTTAGCCGAGGAAGCTGCCAGAGAACAAGCTGCTCTAGCCTCCCGAGCACAAGAGCAGGAGGCAAATCAAGTTGAGCAAGTTAGTCAAAGAAATCAATCTATTCAAAGTCAACCAGCAGTAACAAACACAAACACGAATACTGAACAAGCGCCAGCTCCTACTAATACAACTACGAAGACTACAAACAATACATCTTCTACTAATACAGTTAGTTCGGTTAATTCGGATAAAGCTACTGCGGTTATTAATTATAGTAAGCAATTCTTAGGTACCCCATATGTATGGGGTGGCACAACACCTAGCGGATTTGATTGCTCTGGCTTCACTTCTTATGTATTCCGCTCAGTTGGTGTTAACTTGCCAAGAACCTCTAGACAACAAGCTACAGTTGGAGTGGCCGTATCACCTAGTCAGGTACAACCAGGAGACTTAATCTTTAGAGGGAACCCTATCCATCATGTTGGGATCTACATTGGCAATGGACAGTATATCCACTCTCCTCAAACTGGAGATGTCGTTAAGATTTCTTCTTATGATCCTTCAAAACATACACAAGCACGTCGAGTCTTAAATTAATTAAACAAAGGGTAGCTCTTATTTAAGAGTTACCCTCTTTTATTGTTTACTGCTGCTGTTGATTTTGTTGTTGCGCTTGTTGATTTTGTTGTTGCGCTTGTTGGATTTGTTGTGCTGCCTGTTGCAATTGTTGCTGGGCCTGCTGGTACTGTTGCTGTTGAGCTGGTTGCGCTCCACTTTGAGCTTGTTGGATTTGTTGCTGCGCTAGTAATAATTGTTGCTGGGCCTGTTGAAGTACTTGAGGATTAGCCTGCTGAGTTGCTTGCTGAACAGCTTGTTGAGCTTGCTGGATAGCTTGCTGTGCTTGTTGTGCCGCTTGTTGATTCTGTTGGTTTTGTTGCATTGAATGATTCTCCTTTTTAATTATATAGTATTGGCTACTTGAATATCATTCCCTAATTCTAGAAGCTTGCATACCGGTTATTTTATTAATAATCTAAATATAAAAAAGCTAAATCAGACAACATAGTCCAATTCAGCAGTTAGTACTAGGATATAAACTTTGTAAGTAAAAGTTAAAAACTAGTATCATTATATTTTATATTGAAATAGTCCCCTATTGCTCTCCTCTTGTTGTGCTATTTCTCAACTACATCATAAACAGCATCCATTAGTTTTAGTTCGTACAGTGTATTAAATAACATTGCCTTTCTTTTCGAACTTTAGATATTTATGATGAGTATCAAAAACAAAAAAAAGAACAACAGATGTTGATCTTCGCTTTTTATAATATGTATGGTGCGGGTGAAGGGACTCGAACCCCCACGTCAAAGACACTAGATCCTAAGTCTAGCGCGTCTGCCAATTCCGCCACACCCGCATTATTATTAATGGTGAGCCATGAAGGATTCGAACCTTCGACCCTCTGATTAAAAGTCAGATGCTCTACCAACTGAGCTAATGGCTCATAAAATTTTATAGTCTTTATTTTATGAATAAAACTGGTGCCGGCGAGAGGACTTGAACCCCCAACCTACTGATTACAAGTCAGTTGCTCTACCAATTGAGCTACACCGGC
>NZ_WMKZ01000030.1 GCF_019024285.1 Alkalihalobacterium elongatum | reverse complement strand
CCTGCTCTTTTTCCTTGCAACGGGCTCCATTCATTCGTATTAGTTACCGTTTCCTGCTTTTTTCAGCCGCTCTGGGCTCCATTCGCTCCCTTTAGTGACTGCCTCCTGCTCTTTTTCCTTGCAACGGGCTCCATTCATTCGTATTAGTTACCGTTTCCTGCTTTTTTCAGCCGCTCTGGGCTCCATTCGCTCCCTTTAGTGACTGCCTCCTGCTTTTACCCAAGTGGATATTTATCTTTTTTTACAACAGACTCTAATCTTGGTTCAATGACTTGCCTACTGCCTTTGACTCGCATACTATTCCTCATCTTTGACTCGCAACAAACGCAAGCCATTCAAGGTGACTAGCAGTGTTGCTCCCATGTCGGCAAAGATGGCGATCCACAGTGTTAACCACCCTGGAATGACGAGCAATAGGGCTAACGCTTTCAGGCCGAGCGCAAAGGCAATGTTTTGCTTAATGATCGTTAATGTTTTGCGACTTAACTTGACCGCAAACGGAAGCTTTCGTAAGTCATCTCCCATTAGTGCAATATCGGCTGTTTCCAACGCTGCATCGGTACCTGCTCCACCCATTGCAATTCCTATGTTTGCTGTTGCGAGTGCAGGGGCATCATTTACTCCATCTCCGACCATAGCTACTTGACCGTTATCTTTCATTTGTTTTACCCATTTTAGTTTTTCATCTGGCAATAGCTGTGCCCTGACTTCGTCGATCCCAAGTTCTTTCCCAATGGCACTTGCCGTTTCTTTATTATCACCTGTCAACATGATCGTGCGATTAACGCCTAATCGTTTTAAACCGCGGACAGCAGCTACACTTGACGAACGAATGCGGTCAGAGACGGCAATATAGCCGAGCAGTTCATTTTGTTTTCCGACTAAAATAACGGTTTTTCCTTGGTGTTGTAACGAATGTACATCTTGTGGAACATCAATTTTTAATTCACTAAAAAATGACGGACTTCCGACGAAGTAATGCTCTTGATTGATAACACCTGTAATTCCTTTTCCAGTAAACGAGCGGAAGTTTAAGACCTTTTGCTCTGCAGGCTCAATGCCTTCTTTACTCGCTCGCTTCATAATGGCTGATGCTAATGGATGCGCAGAGCTTTTTTCTAGGTATGCACCGATCTCTAGTACATCTCGCTCGGAATATGGTGATGCGGCAAAAATGTCAGTTACTTCAGGTACACCTTTAGTAAGTGTTCCTGTTTTATCAAATGCGATCGTTTGGATCGAACCTAATTGTTCAAGATAAACTCCACCTTTGATGAGCACACCATTTCTTGCACTATTTCCTATCGCTGTAACAATTGAAACAGGGGTAGAGATGACGAGCGCACAAGGACAGCCGACGACGAGGACAGCCAACCCTTGATACACCCATGTCGACCAATCGGCTGCAAAAAATAGTGGTGGAACCGTTGCGACCCCTAAAGCAACAAGCATAATGAGTGGTGTATAATACTTAGCAAAGCGGTCGACAAACGCTTGGGACGGTGCGCGTTCGGCTTGCGCTTCTTCTACAAGTTCAATAATTTTTGATAGCGTCGTATCTTCAACTCTTTTTGTTACTTTTATTTCTAGCAAGCCTTCTTCATTTAATGTTCCCGCATATACTTCATCGGCTGCACTTTTAGCAACTGGAATAGATTCTCCTGTAATCGCCGCCTGATTAACAGTCGAGATCCCATGTTGAACCGTTCCATCCATCGGAATTTTCTGCCCAGGCTTTACAAGCATAATCTCACCTATTTGAATGTCATCCACAGGAACATCAACCATTTTCCCTTGTCTAATAACCGTTGCCGTGCGTGGAGCTAAGTCCATTAACGAACGAATCGACTGTCTAGCCTTATCCATTGAGAAGCGTTCAAGTGCCTCACTAATGGCAAATAAAAATACAACCGTCGCTCCTTCTCCCCATTCACCGATGAGCGCAGCACCTATTATGGCAATCGTCATGAGCGTTTTCATATCAAAACGAAGCTTTGTCAAATTTTTTAGACCTTGCCAAAACAGATTGTACCCACCAATTATCATCGCTGCAGCAAATACACCAATCGCTACACTGTCCGTTTCTCCCCTCTGTAAAACGAGTGTCCAACCGAGAATGAGAAGGAGTCCAGAAATAACGGTTTGGACAAACTGTTGTTGCTTCCAAAAAGGCTTATGTTCGATTTGTCGTTCCTTTTCTGGATACAATTTTAGGTTTTCAAATGCTCCTGCTTTTTCTAATTCTTCAATGGAAACGTCTCCGTACACTTTAATCTTTGAAGCGCCAAAGTTCACCTTTGCGTCAGAAACGTGAGGAAGATCTTTGACATTTTTCTCGAAAAGACCCGCACAATTAGCACAGGTAAACCCTTGTACCCGATACGTTTTTTCTAGATCACTCATGGCCTTTCCCCTCTTTTCCATGCTCTAATCCGTTTAGAATTAACTGTTTTACATGGTCATCATCAAGTGAATAAAAAACTAGCTTCCCTTCTTTGCGGTATTTTGCTAATCCAATATTTTTAAGTAATCTTAAATGATGAGAAGCTGTAGCGGTAGAAGATCCGATAATCGTTGCTACATCACAAACGCATAATTCCTCTTCTGATGCTAGTAGGAATGCAATTTTCAACCTTGTTTCATCCGCTAAGGCTTTGAAGATTTTTGCAGTAACATCGAATGGTTCTACGTCCATTGACTTTGATAAACGGTCTACTTTTTCAGAATCATATTGAAATATTTCACATTGATCTCCTTTAGTCACCTTACAAACCCCTCTCATTAATCAAACGCTTATTTGAATGTATACTTCTATCTTACTGCAATTCATTCAAACGTTCAAATGATTGTTTGATTGTATAGTTCAAAAAAACACAGGAAATATTCCTGTGCTTATCATTATGCTGTTTCTGTATGATTGGTGAACGACACGAATGAAACGATATAAAGCGGCGAATAACGCAAGTCTTTAAGCTCTCCATCTAAGTTAATAACTGGGTTAATGGGATCATCGTGATAGACAAATACAATTTGACCGATTGAGCCGTCATTCAAATAGACTTGATTACCTATCGACATTTCCATAATTCTTTGGATAAATATATACGTCATTTTCGGGTCTAATTTCCCAAACGCTTCCGTCTTCATTTGTTTCAGTACTTCATACAAGGCAATTTGATTACGGTAAACACGATCTGAAGTCATCGCATGAAAAATATCAGCTATCGCAATAATTTTTGAATACAGATGAACTTCATCCGCATTCTTACCATAAGGATAACCTTTTCCATTTTCTCTTTCATGATGCTCCAGTGCCATTAAACAAATCTCTTGACCAAAGTGCCCACTTTTATTTAAAATCTCATAACCGTAAAGCGGATGATTTTTAATTTCATCATATTCTTCATTTGTCAGTGGTCCCTGCTTAAGTAAAATTTCATCTGGAATGTTCAGCTTACCTATATCATGCAAGAGGCCTCCAAGAGAAATCGTTTTTATTTCTTCTGGAGAAAAACCAAGCCATTTAGCCAAGAGCGCAGCAAGAACGGAGACCCCGATATTATGCCTGTACGTATAATCATCCTTGCTTAAAATCCCATTCATTAGTGTCGCTAAATCATAATTTAATGATATTTGTTCGACAACAGGTAACACTTTTTCCTCGACTTCTAGCAATACCGTATCATTGTCTTTTACTTTAGAAAAAATATCTCTGATTTCTCCTACGGTATTCGTGATTAATAGATCTTGCTGAAATGGGGTTAATAGTGCCTTCGCTAGCAAAGGTACTATATTGTACTTATATTTGTCTAAATCAAACTCCATCTCAATTAACCGTCTGACATGTAATTCAGATAATATCGTTCCTTTTTTAACTAATAATTCACCTTGTTCATTATATAAATCCCTTTTAAGGCGACAGCCAACAAAACGAAAGGCATTTTCTTCATTCATTGTTATCCCCCATAGTATGTATGATTCTAGATCCCTTTCAGCTGCAAAAATTGTAAAATCTTGTCTTTATTACAAGAATACACTTCTATTACTATTCTGTAAACGGAATCACCACTTAAACAGGACTTATATACTAGTACTTTTAAATTGTTCAATAACAAATGATTTAAACTTCTGTACAATCGGCGACATATACCTTCCTTCCACCCAAGCAACTCCAATAGACCGTGTGCATTCATGGTTTACAACCTCTAACTTTGAAACCTCTGTTTCATCTAAGCCTTTTCTATCAGGAATTAAACTAACACCAAGACCAGCAGATACGAGCCCATTAACCGTCGAAACCTCTTGGCCTTCAAACATCACGTTAGGTTTGAAACCCGCCTTTTGACAAAGCCGATCAGTAATAGTCCGTAAGCCAATGCCTTCTTTAAAACCAATAAATGGTTCTTCACCTATTTCCTCTAATTTTATAGATTCTCTCTTTGCTAATCGATGCGCCTTCGGAACAATCACGTATAATTGTTCACTAAATAACTTTTCCCATTTAAACCCATCTGTTTGAATGGGCTCGGATGTTAAACATAAATCAATCTCCCATGTCATGAGCTGCTCAATTAAAATGTCTGCCGTACTTTGAAAAAGCTGAAACTGGACATCTGGATAGGATTTTCGATATTCGCCTATGAGTTCTGGCACTAGGTGTGACCCTAATGTATGTAAAAAGGAAAGCGCAATTTGGCCTTGATCAGGATGAATGATGTCGTTAATTTCTTGCTTCCCTTCCTCTATTAAGAGAAGGGCCTCATTTACTCTCGTTAAAAAGATTTTCCCGTACCGGCTCAATTGCACAGATCTACCGTTTCGCTCAAAGAGTGGTACTCCTAAATCTTTTTCTAATCTGGCTATCGATCGACTTAATGCAGGCTGTGAAATATAAAGACTTTCTGCTGCACGCGTAAAATGCTGCACTTGGGCTAATCGTTGAAAATACTCTAATTGCTGCCATTCCATTACACTCACCCGTTTCCATTACATTTTTGCATCAATTTTATGAAAATTATAAATTGGAAGTTATCAGTTGTCAAAAGTATGATTAAAGATACAACTATGTTGATGAAGTGTTGGGAGAAAAAGAAATGCTTTAGGAAGGCGATTTTGAGGAAAGTGCAGGTTTGAATAGAGTGATGTTTTGGAGGAAGCGAAATATTAGAGGAAGCGAGTTTTGAGTAGAGTAATTCGGAGCTTTGAATGATGCCAGTTTTAAGTGATTAAGACTTTGAGAATTATGTAAATTTTTAAGTAACATTAAAATGGTATGAAAGGAATTGATCGGTTTTATTAGCTTCGCTTTACTAAGTGCATTAAGTTTAATAAAGACTTTTAAGTTTCAACCTGACTAGAAAAAAAGGAGAAGGAAACCTTGAATTACATTACTAAAAACGACTCAAGTTACTATAAAACGATTATTGCTTTGTTTTCTGGAAGCTTCGTTAGCTTTATGATTTTATATTCCATGCAAACACTCATTCCGGTTTTCTCAATGGAATTTGATGTGACGCCTGCAGTGGCAAGTCTCGCACTATCGGTAACTACTGGTTTTTTAGCGGTGACGATGCTAATAGCGGCTACTGTCTCTGATTCGACCGGACGTAAACGAATGATGACCTTGGCGCTCATTATCTCATCAATCCTTTGCATTTTGTCTGCTTTCAGCACTAGTTATACAAGCCTACTTTTTATTCGCGTCCTCCAAGGAATTGCACTCGCTGGATTTCCGAGTATCGCAATGACATATGTAAGTGAAGAGTTCCACCCGAAAACATTAGGTGTGGTCATGGGTATTTACGTAAGCGGAACGACACTCGGCGGGCTTTCAGGCCGACTTGTAACGGGTGTTTTGACGGATTGGTTTTCATGGCAAATCGCCCTACTCGTCATTGGGGGCATTAGCGTATTCCTTAGCGTTCTATTTTGGATGCTACTTCCCGTTGATGTGCATTCGAAGCGAACCAAGTATTCACTTAAGCAGCTATGGCCCTCGTTACTGTACAATTTAAAAGATCGAAAATTACTTGGCCTCTATACCATTTCATTTGTTTTAATGGGCGGGTTTGTGACCGTTTATAACTACATTAGCTTTGTTCTAATGGCTCCTCCTTATTTTTTAAGCCAAACGTTAATTGGCCTCGTTTTTCTCATATATTTAGTTGGAACATTTAGCTCAACTTATATGGGGAGAGTGAGTGATCAATATGGCAAACAAACGATGCTTCCTTTGACCATTCTCATCATGCTCGTTGGTACCCTTTTAACGTTAAGTGAAAGTCTATGGCTCCTTTTGTTGGCGCTAGCTATTTTTACGTTCGGCTTTTTCGGTAGTCACTCGATCGCGAGCAGCATGGTCGGCGAGTTGGCAACGAATTATAAATCGCAAGCGGCTTCTCTCTATTTACTGTGCTATTATCTCGGTTCAAGTGTCATCGGCACGAGCGGCGGCGTCATCTGGGAGAATTTTGCCTGGACAGGAATCGTCTCGACCATTTGCGGATTGATTCTGATTGCCCTTGTGATGGTGATTATGATTCGAGTGGAGTTACGGCGGGAAGTGCGTGTGGAGGGTGAGATGCTTGATAAACATGGAGAGACTGTTAAGAGGATGGGATGATGATTAGTTGTAGCTTTTATTTTTTGTTTCGTTAGTTTCTATAATTTGTATTTTCGTCCCTTTCTATTACCTATAGGTTCCAGCTCCAATGCAGCGAGTAGTTTTGATGCTATTGATTTAGATGATATATGACAAAAATGTCTAAACTGATTATTTGATATTGTATCTCCTATTAAAAGCTTATAATCAATTAAAGCTAATTTATGAGCATCAATAGAATTACTTTGACATGCATGACAAAACCAAGTGCCTCTCTGTCTTTGCATTGGAATATGATAACAACTAGGACAATGAACACCAGTTAGAATATCTTCTTTTAATATATCGTATTGATTTAATAAGTCTTGATCTAATGAAACATGCTGTTTGAGAATAAGTGAGGACAGTTTTTTCATTTCTTTTTGGGTAAGTATTTCTTCTTTAAATTGTTGGGTTAGTTTTGAAATATGATATGGAAGTGAGGCAGCGTGAATGACTTGATTACTTGGGGCTGACTTAATAATTGTAGAAGGATTACTAATCACAATTAGTGAGCTTATCGGTGGTAACGGTAACTTCTGCTTCACCCACCATTCACCTAATTGCTTTTTTTGACGTGTTACCTGTAAGATAGGGTCGGGGAAACCCTCTTCTTTATCATTGATGATGCGGAGAAGTTGGTTATACGTTCTGTCAAAAATTAATGTTCCAGATATGTTCTTAACCTCTAGTAGTAGAGCAAATTTGGTGGAAAAAATTAATGTATCAATCTGAAAATACCTTCCATCTCCATCATCCATGCGAATATCGTGAAGAATAATAAAAGCTCTAGGATCAAGAAAGGACAAATGAAAGTCAATCGACTTTTCTCCATTGTACCCTGCCATACTCTTCGCCAATTCTTCTTGAAGTCTACTCTTTTTGGGATGATTAAAAGGCAATCTTCTTAAAAGAGCATTTAATTTTTGTATTTTTATTGGTACACTTCGATTTTTTTTAATCAAAACATCAACTCCTCTCATTGTTGAGAGAGAATTTCTATAAATGCGCATAATATTCCTTCTATTTGATAAAAAAATTTATTTATATGATCCAAGTTGGCTTATTTATGATCCTAATTTCGAATTTATGATCCGAACTAATGCATTTATGATCCTAACTTTCAATTTATGATCCAAACTACTATATTTATGATCCGAGCAGACTTTTCCTATAAAACCAAGCAAAAAGACCACCTAACACGGTGGTCTTCTTCACGATATATTGGTGGAGACGGCGGGAGTCGAACCCGCGTCCAAAGATGTCGACACTTAAGCTTCTACGAGCGTAGTTACTGTATTAGCATTTCGCACTTACGTCGGCCCAGCAACAGGCTTCGGTAAGGCTAGTCTGATTAATCTCTTCCTTCGTCCACAGACTGAGGACAGCCAGCGTAGCCCACTAAGAGTGAGTCCCGTTCCCTACCACATGGGCGATGGAGGGTGGAACCGCAAAGCGCTATTAAGCTGCTACTGCGAAGTTATTGTTTGTTTTGCCAGTTATAGGCGTTGGCGTTTTAACGAGGCCGACCCCCTCGACTCGCAACCTAAGCTCAACCCACCCCTGTCGAATCCGTAACGTCCCCAGATTATAAATAGCTGTGCGACTTATTCAGACGCAACTGCTAAACAAAAGTAAGCTACATGAGCTAGTTGTAAATCCAGAAGCAATTATCTCGCCCTCTGGAATTACATTATAGCATATCTGCACCAGTTTTCAAATGACAAATCCTGTAAGTCCATAAAAGTCGATCCTATATGAAATCGAACAATAACTGAAACCAGTACAGCAGATAAAATTACTGCTCGTGAGCAGAGCAACGCATTACTTTAAACGCGTTGCTTGTCGCGAAAGGCACGTTCAATTTCACGTTTTGCATCTTTCTTTTTCAAGTCTTCACGTTTATCGAACTTCTTTTTACCTTTTGCAAGCCCAATTAATACTTTAGCGAAGCCGTTTTTAATATAGACTTTTAATGGAACGATGGCATAGCCTTGTTCCTTAGAAGCACCAATTAGTTTGTTAATTTCCTTTTTGTGGAGCAATAATTTTCTCGTCCGTAAAGGATCATGATTATAACGGTTTCCTTGTTCGTATGGACTAATGTGTGCGTTCCATAAGAACATTTCACCGTTTTGTATTTTAGCAAATGCATCTTTTATATTCATTTTACCCGCACGGATCGACTTGATCTCCGTTCCTTGCAATACCATCCCAGCTTCAAACGTTTCTTCGATATGATAATCATGGGATGCCTTTTTATTTTGAGCAATGACATTACTGTCTTTTTTCGCCATTTCTCATACACCTACCATTTTTTGACGTCGTTGTCCTATTATAACAAATTCACGGGAAAAATCCTATAGGATAGCACAAACAAACAAAACGAGGCTACAGTAATGTGTCATCACCAAGTTGTACGCACTACAACGTACAACTTTAGGAGAAGAGCACTGTCAAAGTAATGAACAGCGCCCATTCAACTAATACAAGTAGTGACACTTTCAATGCAGCCTCGCATGAGTGTTAATTTCTAATTTTCAAAAGCAAATATTACTTCAACTAAAAATTAGCGCTTTTTCTTTTTCCCTTTGTTACGTTTACTTCTTGGGGCATTTTCATAAAAGCCTTTTTTCTTTTTACGCTTGCCTTTATTTTTCTTATCTGAATCTCCAGCACCTTGTCCACCATCTTTTCCTCCGCCTGGTTTTTTGCCGCGCTTTGGACCGACGATGACTTTAGGAGACGCTTTACGCTCGCGTTTCTTCGCAGGCTCTTTCATGCCGACGATTTCAAAGTCGATCGATGACTCTTCAACGTTGACGTTAATACAACGGACTTCAAGCTCATCCCCAATACGAAATACATTGCCTGTGCGTTCACCGATCATCGCATACGAACGCTCATCATAGCTATAATAATCATCCGTTAAGTAACTAACGTGAACGAGACCTTCGATTGTATTTTCTAACTCGACGAAGATACCAAAGTTCGTTACACCACTAATAATACCAGTGAATGTTTCGCCAATTTTATCTTCCATAAACTGCGCTTTCTTCACTTCATCGGTTTCACGTTCTGCATCTACCGCACGACGTTCCATTTCAGATGAGTGCTTCGCAATTTCATCAAGACGGTTTTTCCAATGACTCTGGGTTTTCTCGTCTGTTTTGCCTTCGATTAAATACGTGCGAATCAAACGGTGCACGATTAAATCAGGGTAACGGCGGATCGGTGACGTAAAATGTGTGTAAAACTCCGTCGATAATCCAAAGTGCCCTAAGCTTTCTGGATCATATTTTGCTTGTTGCATCGAACGAAGCATGACCGTACTTATGACCGTTTCTTCAGGCTCACCGCGAACGGCTTCAAGAAGCTGCTGCAAGGCACGCGGGTGGATCGAGTTTGCTGATCCACGCACAACATAGCCAAAGTTCGTAATGAACTCTAAGAATTTATTGAGCTTGTCTTCTTTTGGATCATCGTGAATACGGTAGATAAACGGCACTTTTAACCAGTGGAAGTGTTCAGCAATTGTTTCATTCGCTGCGAGCATAAACTCTTCAATTAGGCGCTCGGCTACTGACCGCTCACGGATAACAACTTCCGTTGGTTTCCCTTCTTCATCGACTAGAACTTTTGCTTCTTTGAAGTCGAAGTCGATCGCACCACGTTCAAAGCGTTTTTTACGTAAAATGTCTGCTAACTCACCCATTTGTTTGAAAAACGGAATGAGTGGCTCAAAACGTTTTAGTACTTCTTCGTCCTCGTCTTGTAAAATTTTTCGCACTTCTGAATACGTCATTCTTTCTGTCGTTCGGATAACACTTTGGAATATATCGTGGCCGACCACTTGTCCTTCTGGTGTAATTTCCATTTCACACGAGAGCGTTAATCGGTCTACTTTTGGATTTAAACTACAAATTCCATTGGATAGACGGTGTGGAATCATTGGAATAACACGGTCAACTAAATACACACTCGTCCCGCGTTCCTCGGCTTCAATATCGATCGGCGAACCTTCTTTTACATAATAGCTAACGTCTGCAATATGAACACCGAGTAGATAGTTGCCATTTTCCAATCGTTCAACGTTTACGGCATCGTCTAAATCTTTGGCATCGGCACCATCGATTGTAACGATCGTTTTATCACGAAGATCGCGGCGGTTCTTAATTTCTTCTGGATCAATTTCATCAGGCACGTTCTCCGCTTGATCAAGTACATCTTGTGGAAATTCCTGCGGTAATCCGTGCTTATGAATAATCGATAAAATATCAATTCCTGGATCATTTTTATGCCCTAAAATCTCGGTAACTTCCCCTTCAGCACTATTACGTCCTTCTGGGTACTTTGTAAGTTTTACAACGACTTTATGCCCTTCTGCTGCTCCTTTAGAAGCCGTCTTGGGAATAAAGATGTCATTTGGGATCCGTTTATCATCGGCAACAACCATTCCATATTGCTCATGGTCTATGTACGTACCAACGATTTGCTGTAGACCACGCTCAATAATACGAATGACACTACCTTCTGGACGTGTTCCCGTTGATTTCGGATGCAGACGGACGAGGACAATATCACCATTCATTGCCCCTCCTAAATCACTTTGCGAAACGTAAACATCCGTTTCGCCTTGTACTTCTGGAATAATAAAAGCAAAGCCTTTCGCATTCCCTTGAACTTTTCCTTTAATTAAATTCATTCGTTCAGGAACACCGAAGCGATTGCTGCGTGTACGAACGATAAGCCCTTGCTCTTCCATTTGGTTTAAAATTTTTACAAATTCCTTAAATTCACTTGAGTCTGTTAGCCCAAATGCTTCTTCTAGCTCCGTGACCGTCAATGGCTTGTACGCCTCTTCTCTCATAAAAGCTAGAAGGTGTTGAATTTTATCTTCATTCATTTGTAACACTCCTTTCTATTTTTACGTATTCGACCAATTTAAAGTTTCTAAAAATTGATGTACGTCTTCGTGTAATTGTTCTTTTTCTTTGTCTAGCGTAATGACATGGGTAGATTCTTCATACCACTTCAATGCTTTTTCGTCACTTTCCACTTCGTTATATATAATATTGGCACTTTCCACATCAATCATCTCGTCATGTCGTGCTTGTACGACCATAACAGGTGAATAAATATGATCGAGATACTCTCTAACACCATTAATGAGTTGTTGCAGTGCATTTAACGTTTGCATCGGTGTTTTTTTAAATTCCACCATTTCTTGCTCGATTTGTTCTTCTGTTTTTCTTTCGCGGCGCTTATATTCTTTAGCGTATTCGACAACGCCAGCATACATTGACTCCTGCGTCTTTGGGTTCATCGGTGCACACATCGGCACAACTCCCATTACGGGTAAAGTGTAGCCGAGTTTTAAAGAAAATACACCTCCCAGCGAAAGTCCACAAACCGCGATTTCTTCATGGCCACGTTCTTTTAATAAATTGTAGCCTTCCTCAACATCCTTCCACCAATCTTCAGGGCCCGTGTGAACAAGTTCTTCAGGCGGTACACCATGACCTTTATATAAAGGAGCATGACATGTATAGCCTCTTTCTTGTAAATATCTGCCGAGCATTCTTACATCGGCTGTATTGCCTGTAAAACCGTGTAGTAATAACACAGCTCGTTTTCCACCTTCAAATGTAAATGGTTTTGGAGCAACTATCTTCATACGACCGTACCTACCTTTTCATTTCACAGACCTCAAGATAATGTATAGTTTCACCTGAATTTGCTTTCTCTATGATAGGAAGATGTTTAAAAATATCATTTTCGTTGATTGAGCAGCTTTACCACAAATACTTTAGGAATAATTGTAATTAGGGTGAGCGTTTCAGCGAGCTTACTACCGTTAAAGCCATTATTAGAGTATTTTATTTCCCTTTGACTTTTAATTACCGATAATTACCGATATCTGGTTGTAAAACTATAGCATTACTCTATTGGTCTAATTTTCCATTTTTAGTTTTTATAATAAAAGCTGCCTCTTGTTTTTTCATTGAGACAGCCTTTTCTTTTCCCAGATATAAAGAAAAGCAGTGAAGAGTGCTTCAGCTGCTTTCGTCTTTTTACATGAAATATGCTACAGCAATCGTTAAAACAAAGAACAATACTGCAAGAACAACTGTTGCACGTGCAAGGACCGCATCTATACCACGAGCTTTTTGTTTACCAAGTAATTGTTCCGCTCCACCAGAAATCGCTCCTGATAGACCTGCACTTTTACCAGCTTGTAATAAAACAACAGCAATTAGTGCAATTGACACAATAATTAATAAGACGAACATTAACATTTGCATTGAATCATCCACCTCCAAGCACAGTATGCGCTTATACTAATGTATCACAAAAGGACACCCGTTAGCAATATATAATCAGTTTAGCGTTGACACGATGCGTTCGTTTGATGCGGTGGATACTATTGGGTTATGTGTTGCTTTTTCCAGTTTTAGTCGGATGTTGGTGGAAAATCTCATTTTGTGCAACTTTTACCAGTATTAGTAAAATACAGGTGCTAAATCTCTATTTGCACGCCATTTTTCCCAGGATTAGTAAATATCGAGCATTTACCTTAACAGGCCCCTCCAACTCCCAAAAAAAAGAGGCTGAACCTGGAATAGCGCTCCAGTTCAGCCTCTTGCATGCAATTACTTGCTTAGGTTATAGAATGCTTTTTTGCCGTCGTATTTAGCAACGTTTGCTAAATCGTCTTCAATACGAAGAAGTTGGTTGTACTTCGCTACACGGTCTGTACGTGAAGGAGCACCTGTTTTGATTTGTCCAGCGTTTGTCGCTACTGCGATATCAGCGATTGTGCTGTCTTCTGTTTCACCAGAGCGGTGAGAAATAACTGCTGTGTATCCTGCTCGTTTTGCCATTTCGATTGCATCAAACGTTTCCGTTAATGTACCGATTTGGTTTACTTTGATCAGGATTGAGTTACCTACACCTTTTTCAATACCTTCAGAAAGCTTTTCTGTGTTTGTAACGAATAGATCGTCACCTACTAATTGAACTTTAGTTCCAAGCTCATCTGTAAGCTTTTTCCATCCATCCCAGTCGTTTTCGTCTAGACCGTCTTCAATTGAGATGATTGGGTATTTTGCTACTAGATCGCTATAGAACTCGATCATTTCTTCAGATGTTTTAACAACACCTTCACCTTCAAGGTGGTATTTACCGTCTCTGTATAGCTCAGAAGCTGCAACGTCAAGGGCTAGAACGATCTCTTCACCTGGCTTGTATCCAGCTTTTTCGATCGCTTCGATGATTGTTTGAAGCGCTTCTTCGTTAGAAGATAAGTTTGGAGCAAATCCACCTTCATCACCTACAGCCGTGTTAAGGCCTTTTGCTTTTAATACTGATTTTAAGTTATGGAAAATTTCTGTACCCATGCGAAGACCGTCTTTGAACGTTTCAGCACCTACAGGCATAACCATGAATTCTTGAATATCTACGTTGTTATCCGCATGCTCTCCACCGTTTAAGATGTTCATCATTGGCACTGGTAATGTTTTACCGTTGAAGCCGCCTAAGTACATGTATAATGGCATACCAAGAGCTTCTGCAGCCGCGCGAGCAACAGCCATAGAAACACCTAGGATTGCATTTGCCCCTAATTTACCTTTGTTGCTTGAACCGTCAAGCTCGATCATGTATTGGTCAATACCAAGTTGGTCTAAAGCGTCCCAGCCGATTAATTCTGGAGCAATTTCTTCGTTAACGTGCTCAACTGCTTTTTCTACACCTTTACCCATGAAACGGTCGCCACCGTCACGAAGTTCTACGGCTTCGTATTCACCTGTAGACGCACCACTTGGTACTAGCGCACGGCCCATTGCACCTGATTCTAAATATACTTCTACTTCAACTGTTGGGTTACCACGAGAGTCAAGAACTTCACGTGCATAAACATCAGTAATTGTTGTCATTTTAAGTCATCTCCCTTTTTTCATAAAAATACTAAGTATAGTCATTGGTATCCATTTCTAGGATGTCCGTTGTTGCCTATCACTCATTCGTCATTGCTTGTTAATTTCCTTTAACCAGTCTAAAAAATTAACGTAATTTACTTAATTAATGTTTTTCCAGTCATTTCTTTCGGTTGTTCGCCGCCAAGTAAGTGTAAAAGAGTTGGAGAAAGGTCTGCTAAAATACCGTCTTCTCTTAAATCAATTCCTTCTTTTGTTACGATGACTGGAACAGGATTTGTCGTATGTGCAGTCATTGGGGTGCCTTCTAGGGTTACAACCTCATCGGCATTTCCGTGGTCGGCTGTAATAATTGCATGTCCACCTTTGGCAATGATCGCATCAACGATTTTTCCTAAACACTCATCGACTGCCTCAATCGCTTTAACCGTTGGGTCTAACATTCCTGAATGTCCGACCATGTCAGGGTTAGCGAAATTTAAAATGATCGCATCATGCTTATCGGCTTCGATCTCCTTTAGTAGAGCATCTGTTACTTCATAAGCACTCATTTCTGGTTTCAAATCATATGTAGCAACCTTTGGAGAGTCGATTAAAATTCGTTCTTCACCTGAAAACGGCTCTTCCCTACCGCCACTAAAAAAGAAGGTAACATGAGGGTATTTTTCCGTTTCCGCAATCCTAAGCTGTTTGTAGCCTTGTTGTGAAAGAACTTCACCTAATGTATTATCTAAATTTGTTGGCTGGAATGCAACAAAGCCTTGAACCGTCTCACTAAAATGCGTTAAGCACACGTAATGTAAGTTTTTCGGGAATGCTTCACCACGGTCAAACCCTCTAAAATCTTCATTCGTAAACACTTGCGACATTTGAATTGCACGGTCAGGTCGGAAGTTAAAGAAGATGATGGCATCGTCATCCTTGATCGTTCCAATCGGTTGATCATTTTCATCATTAATGACAGAAGGAAGAACAAATTCATCATGAATTTCATTTTTATACGAGTCTTCTAGAACTTCAAGCGCATTTTTATAAGAAGGTCCTTCACCGTAAACCATTGCTCGGTACGACTTTTCTACACGCTCCCAGCGTTGGTCACGGTCCATTGCATAATATCTGCCGTGGATGGTCGCAATTTTTCCAACACCTAGTTCGTTTGTTTTATCAATAAGTGCTCGAATAAAAACTTCCGCAGTAGTCGGTCCAACGTCACGGCCGTCTAGAAATCCGTGAATGTAAACACGTTCTACTCCTTTACTTTTTGCAAGTTCTAGTAAAGCAAACAAATGTTCAATATGACTGTGAACGCCACCATCCGAAAGAAGTCCATAAATATGTAAGCTACTATTTTTTTCTTTCACATGATTCATTGCTTGATTAAACGTTTGGTTTTCATAAAAGTCACCTTCACGAATGGACAGGTTAACTCTCGTTAAACTTTGGTAGACGATTCTCCCTGCTCCAATGTTTAAGTGGCCAACTTCCGAGTTCCCCATTTGTCCTTCAGGTAAACCAACAGCTTCACCTGAAGCTGTTAATTGTGCATGAGGATAGGTGTTCCAATAGCGGTCAAAGTTTGGCTTTTTCGCATGGGTAACCGCATTTCCCTTTGTTTCATTTCTTAAGGCAAATCCATCGAGGATTATCATTGCCACTGGTTTCTTACTCATTTACTTTGCCTCCAAAAGCTGTAAAAATGAATCAGCTTCTAAACTTGCACCACCAACTAATGCGCCGTCGATGTCGCTTTGGCCAAGATATTCTGCGATGTTAGCAGGTTTTACACTTCCACCGTATTGAATGCGAACAGCATCTGCAACATCTTGTGAGTACATGTCTGCAACGACTGTTCGGATGTGCGCGCACGTTTCATTCGCTTCTTGTGCAGAAGAAGATTTCCCTGTTCCGATCGCCCAAATTGGCTCGTAAGCAATAACGAGTTGTTTTACTTGATCTTCTGTAAGTCCTTCAAGACCTTTTTTCACTTGATCACCAACAAGTTCATTCGTTTGACCCGCTTCGCGCTGCTCTAATGTTTCTCCGCAACACATGATTGGGATCAGGCGGTGAGCGAAAGCTGCTTTTACTTTTTTATTGACTGTTTCGTCTGTTTCATTAAACATTTCACGACGTTCTGAGTGTCCAATAATGACATAGTTTACGCCAATGTCAGAAAGAGCAACTGGGCTAATTTCCCCCGTAAATGCACCGTTATCTTCGAAGTGCATGTTTTGTGCTCCAACTTTTAGGTCTGTTCCTTCTACACTCTTTACAAGAACATCAAGGAATAACGCTGGTGAACAAACGACTGCATCGACTTGTTCACTTGTTGGAACTGCTCCTTTGACTTGATCCACAAACTGAAGTGCTTCACCAAGTGTTTTGTTCATTTTCCAGTTTCCTGCAATGATTGTTTTACGCAATATGAACATCCTCTCTTGATTACATTACTTATCGTTTAACGCTACAACTCCTGGGAGGTCTTTACCTTCCATAAACTCTAAAGATGCGCCCCCACCAGTAGAAATATGACTCATGCTTTCAGCTAAATCAAACTTTTCAACCGCTGCTGCAGAATCTCCTCCACCAATCACTGTGAACGTATCAGTTGCATCTGCAAGTGCGACAGCTACTGACTTCGTACCATTAGCAAATGCTTCCCATTCGAATACACCCATTGGGCCATTCCAAATAACGAGTTTAGAGTCTAAGATGACTTTACGGTATGTATCAACCGTTTTCGGTCCGATATCTAGTCCTTGCCAGTCAGCTGGAATTTCATCAATATCCACGACTTGTGTTGTTGCGTCTTTGGAAAACTCGTTTGCGACAACAACATCCTCTGGCATATATAATTTAACGCCTTTTTGTTCTGCTTTTTCAATAAAACCTTTAGCTAAATCGATTTTGTCTGCTTCAAGAAGCGATTGACCGATTTCATAGCCTTTTGCTTTTACAAAAGTATAGGCTAGTCCGCCACCGATAATTAAGTTATCTACTTTTTCAAGTAAATTTTCGATGACCCCGATTTTGTCTTTAACTTTTGCTCCACCGATGATCGCTGTAAATGGACGCTCTGGGTTTGAAAGTGCTTTTCCTAACACCTCAAGCTCTTTTTCCATTAAAAAGCCTGCTACAGCTGGGATATGATGTGCAATACCTTCTGTTGAAGCGTGTGCACGGTGAGCAGCACCGAACGCATCGTTTACATAAAGATCAGCAAGAGCTGCAAATTGTTGCGCTAATTCTGGCGCGTTTTTCTCTTCACCTGAATAGAAGCGGACGTTTTCTAATAGAACGACGTCACCATCTTGCATAGATGAGATCGCTTGGTCTACCTCTGCACCAAATGCTTCGTCTGTTTTTGTCACTTCTTTTTGTAAAAGATCACTTAAACGTTTAGCGACTGCATCAAGGCGAAGCTCTTCAACGACTTGTCCTTTTGGACGGCCAAGGTGACTCGCAAGGATGACCTTTGCTCCTTGTTCGATTAAATATTGAATCGTTGGCAGTGCAGCACGAATTCGCGTGTCATCTGAAACTTCCCCATCATTCATTGGGACATTAAAGTCGACACGGCAGAATACTTTCTTTCCTGTTAATTCAACATCGCGAATTGATTTCTTATTCACTTCGTGAACCCCCTCATTTGAACTCAACATTTAGAAAGATTTTAGAAAAAGGGAGAAAAAACGTATGGTGCATTTCTCCTCCCTTTCCAAAACTTTCACTATAAACGATTATAGTCCTTGCTTTGCCATATATTCAACTAAATCTACAACTCTGTGTGAATAACCTGCTTCATTATCGTACCAAGAGATCACTTTTACCATGTTTCCTTCCATTACCATTGTTGAAAGTGCATCAATAGTAGAAGAATCTGGGTTTCCGTTATAGTCACCAGAAACTAGTGGCTCTTCAGAGTAACCAAGAATTCCTTTTAATGGACCTTCTGCAGCTTCTTTAAAAGCGTTGTTTACATCTTCAGCAGTAACTTCTTTGTCAAGCTCAACAACTAGGTCTACTAATGATACGTTTGGAGTTGGAACACGCATAGCTCCACCGTTTAATTTTCCTTTAAGCTCTGGTAATACAAGAGCTACTGCTTTTGCTGCACCAGTTGTTGTTGGAATGATGTTTTCTGCTGCTGCACGAGCACGACGGTAGTCTTTGTGTGGTAAGTCTAGGATTTGTTGGTCGTTCGTGTATGAGTGAACAGTTGTCATCATACCGCGACGGATCCCAAATTGGTCATTTAATACTTTAGCAAATGGAGCTAAACAGTTTGTTGTACAAGATGCATTTGAAATTACGTGGTGGTTAGCTGCATCATATTGCTCGTGGTTTACACCCATAACTACTGTGATGTCTTCGTTGTTTGCTGGTGCAGAGATAATAACTTTCTTCGCTCCTGCTTCGATGTGTTTTGCAGCATCCTCACGGTTCGTGAAGCGTCCAGTTGACTCAACGACTACTTCTACACCTAGGTTACCCCATCCTAATTGAGCGGGGTCACGCTCTGCGATAACTTTGATTTCTTGTCCATTAACAACTAGGCTCTCACCGTTTACTGTTACTTCAGCATCAAGCTTTCCGTGAACAGAGTCATATTTTAAAAGATGTGCTAACATGTTAGCATCTGTTAAGTCGTTAATTGCAACTACCTCTACGTTAGGGTTTTTAAGTGCTGCACGAAATACAAGTCGACCGATACGTCCAAATCCATTAATTCCAATTTTAGTTGCCATGTTTAAATTCCTCCTTAGTATATAAAACGTAAAACGATGAACTGCCAGCCCTTTATTGCGTTAAAGGTGCCTGGCACCTTTTATTAAGGATGCCATCGCATTTATGAAAAGGGCGAGCCCTTTTTTTCAATTCTTAATGTAAATTATGATACGGGTTCTTCAACCAGCTAGTACTGGCGCTGCTTTAATGCGTTAATCAACTGCAGGTGCCTGGCACCTTTGTTATGTTAAAGCATTTGGCGAGCTGCGCCTTCGTCTGTTATAAGCACGCTGCTTTTTCGGTTCTTTAAGTAAGCCGCGATGGCAACACTTTTGGAAGAACCGCCTGCAATGGCGATCACTTGCTTTTCTTCATTTAAGTGTTCAAGTTGAAGGCCAATTGTACGTTCCCTGTGAATAATATCTCCTAATTGGTCAAAATAATAACCAAACGCTTCAGCAACTGCTTCATGAGTTGATAACTTCCCGAGAAACTCTGGTGACGCTCCTCTTCGCTCGGCCATAGTCTTTGCTTCACCAATACCATGAATGACTACTGTCGCAGACGTTATGGTATTTAGTACACTTTGAACGGAAGGCTCGGAGATTAATGATGTATACGTTTCTTCACTTAATTGATCAGGAACGTGTAACAAGCGATAGGATGACCCTGTTTGTCTAGCCATTTCTGCACATATTGTGTTCGCTTGGTTTTCCACCTTTTCACCAATTCCACCTCTTGCTGGTACAAATAACAAATCTTCTCTTTGAAAATCCGATCCCATCATTTCGGCAACAGATGCTACAGTTGTACCACCCGTAACAGCAACTGTCGTACTACTTTCTACATGCTGCTTCAAGTATTGGACACATGCACGCCCCATCTCTTTCTTTACCCAATCAAATTGATCACTATCTCCTGGAACGACGATGACCTTTTTTAATTGGTATTCATGTTGAAGTTGTTCTTCAAGAGCTTTTAAACCTAACAGCTCTTTCATCATCCCTTCAAGCTCCAGTAATAAATTCTTACCTTCTTTAGTTAAACTCATTCCTGCGCTAGCTACATGAATTAGGCGTTGATCTTTAAGGAAAGTTACTTCACTGCGTAAAATCCTTTCGCTAATGTCCATACTAGAAGAGAGACTTCTTCGTCCAATTGGTTCCATCAAACGAATGTACTGGAGTATTCTATAACGCTTCAACAAAACCTCAAGTAAATCAGGCACGAGTTTTTGCTGAATGTCAAAAAGATTTCTCATCCTTTTTCTCCTTCTGTTGTAATACATCCCCTTTTATAGGGTCATTATATGTCCCTGTGTGACAAAATGTGTCCCATCTAGTGAAAAAAAAAGATCAAATTCCTTAACAAATTCATTGTAACAAGGAAATGATCTAAACTTCAAGTAGATTTTATCGACAAACTGAAAGTAAACGTTTTCTTATTTTTTCCTCAGACACAATTCCGTAATCAATGTCTTCACCATCTATAGAAACCACAGGAATCATCACCTGATATTTTTCTAACAATTCGTCGTCTTTATATATATCCACCATTTCGATCTCAAATGGTATATCCTCTTGAACCATTTTCAAAACCGTTAATCCATTGTCACATAAGGAACAATTTTCTTTTGTATAAAACGTCACCTTTAGTTTACCCATAACTACCTCCACTATTCGAATCGTTTCCTCTTTGAGGATGATGGAATTTTCATCTCATCTCGATATTTTGCTACAGCTCGACGAGAAAGTTCAATTTGATGCTGTGACTTTAAGGCTTCAACAATTTTTTGATCAGAAAAAGGCTTACGTTTATCCTCTTTCTCAATTAACGATTTTATCACTTCTTTTGCATAAGAGGTAGATGTTTCACCTGTACCTCCATTCGAAAGTGCAGTTGTAAAGAAGTATTTTAGTTCAAAAAGACCACGCGGTGATTGCATATATTTATTCGTCGTCACCCGGCTAACTGTCGACTCATGAACATCAATTTCTTCAGCTATTTGACGTAAGGTTAACGGACGGAGCGCTTCTGCCCCTTTATAAAAAAACTCTTTCTGATGACGTACGATCGCCTCAGTAACTTGATAAAGCGTCATTTGACGCTGCTTAATGTTTTTTAACAGCCACTGTACTTGGTCATATTTTTTTCGAACATACTCATTCGCATCAGAGCTTTTATCGTCCAAAAGCGGTTGATATTGTTTATTTAATTGTATCCTTGGAAGTAAATCATCGTTTACTAAAACGACAAGCTCCCCTTCCATTTCCTCAACCGTCACATCTGGCTGAATATATTTTGGGGTGTCATCAGTGTAATTGACACCTGGTCGTGGCTGCAGCGTTTGGATCAGGTCATACACTTGCTGGATCTCTTGAAGCGTCACAGATAGCTCCTTCGATAATTCTTTCCACCTTTTTTCAGCCAACAATTCCAGATAATTCTCGATAATCATCTCGGCAAGGATATTTCGATCTTTTATTTTCGCTAATTGCAGTAAAAGACATTCCTGAAGATTTCTAGCCCCGACCCCAGTCGGTTCCATATTTTGCAAGACCATCAGCAAAGTTTCGCCTTCTTCTTCTGGAATGCTTAACTCTTCGATAATTTTTTCAACAGGCTCACTTAAATACCCATCCCCATTCACATGAAGAATAAAGTAACAAAGTGCTTCATAACTTTGCTCATCTAAATTTAGAAACCGTGCTTGATATAAAAGATGATCATGTAAGTTGTATCGATCACTACTAACGAAATCAAGGGGAGATACTTCTTGCTCGCGATACCCACTTTCCCAATTTCTTTCGTCTATGTCATCACCTTGTTTTTTTGTTCTTAAAAGATCAACTGGCAAGTTTTCCTCTAACTCAATGAGTGGATTTTCTAAAGCCTGCTCCTGGATATACTGCGTCAGCTCTGTCATTGAATATTGCAGGAGTGAGATCGCTTGCCGAAGTTCTTTGGTCATATATAACCCTGTAGTCTGTTGTTGAAAAAGACCAACATCCATTCTCATAAACAACTCTCCCCTTGCTCATTAATAATCACGTTTTATTACGATACTTAAAGACCCTATTAGACATTCAATCATAGTCTGCTAGGAAAAGATTTTACAGCCTCGGTAAAGGCGTTAAAGTTCAGTATTATGTGTAAGCGCTTTCTTTATCGTGCATATTGTCAAATAAAGATCATATTCTTTCAACTAGTTTATATTCTCTTATTATAGTTTATGAACAGTTTTCGCATCTGTAAAGAGAAAATGTTAACCAATCTGTAAAATAAAGTTTGATTTTTTTTATTTTCGGCTATGATGAAAAAGGGATGAAAGTAAAAAAGGCGAAATAGTATAATATAGATAGTAGTTAATATTTGACCTTTATTGACCTTTCAAGTATGATATACATAAGCACAATGGCTCTCATATTTGTGTTCAAAAGGGTTGTTTTCCCGCTTTGAACACTCATGCTTAAAAGGCAAATATGATTACTTCGAAACTATACGAAATATAAGGAGGAAAAAAATATGAATTTAATTCCTACAGTTATTGAACAAACAAATCGTGGTGAACGTGCCTATGACATTTACTCACGTCTATTAAAAGATCGTATTATCATGCTAGGAAGCGCAATTGATGACAATGTAGCAAACTCAATTGTTGCTCAATTACTTTTCTTACAAGCGGAAGACCCAGAAAAAGATATTTCACTATACATCAATAGCCCAGGTGGTTCAATCACAGCTGGTATGGCGATTTACGATACAATGAACTATATCAAGCCTAAAGTTTCTACAATTTGTATCGGTATGGCTGCTTCAATGGGTGCTTTCTTACTTGCTGCTGGTGAAAAAGGAAAACGTTTTGCATTACCAAACAGTGAAGTTATGATCCACCAACCACTTGGAGGAACTCAAGGTCAAGCATCAGATATCCAAATTCACGCAAAACGTATCATTCAAATGCGTGAGCAATTAAACAAAATCTTAGCGGAACGTACTGGTCAGCCTTTAGAAGTGATCGAAAGAGATACAGACCGTGATAACTTTATGACAGCTGCTAAAGCAAAAGAGTACGGTCTTATTGATACTGTAATTGAGACTTCAACTACAAAATAAGCATCATTCTAAACGAGAAGGATCCTCTAGCGAATTAAGCTAGAGGATTTTTTTCATTTTTTGTTATGAAGTCGGCTGATTTGGCTTCATTCGGTAAAAAAGAGAGGTGTCCTTATGTAAATGTGGATCTAGACTCCTCGACTTCAGGTAAGTATATAGTTGAATGGATGGATAAACCGATTATACTTTGGTAAATCTCTTTATTTTTGGAGGAATTAATGATTTTGGTAGCATATAGTACTTCTTTATCAGGTGCCTTATCAGTTTTATGAGCGGAAAATCAATTTTATCGGCGGAACTTCTACTTTTATCGGCGGTACCCACTTTTTTGGAAATACTCCACTCTATTGGGGCACAATCTAACAAACTCCCCCGCTAAAATAAAAAACCTGAGCTGGACAGTTGTCTCGCTCAGATTTCGTGTTATTCTTCATTTGCGATGAAAGCTTCTAGTGCAGCCATTGCCTCTTCTTCGTCATTTCCATTGACGATGACATTAATGGAAACACCTTTACCGATTGCTAAACTCATGATCCCCATGATACTTTTGGCGTTAACCTTTTTATTGTCTTTCTCAATAAAGATCTCTGAAGAGTAACGGTTTGCTTCTTGTACAAATAATGCGGCTGGTCTAGCTTGAAGACCTGTTTTTAATTTGACTTCCAACTGTTTTTCAATCAAGTGAACTACCTCCTTTTTTTCCGTTCAATCAAACTTTTTGTTTTATACTCGTTCGGCCCGTTCCTGTGAAAGACGCGATTTAAATTAAAAGCCTGGTAACTGTTCACCTGAACGAATCCGTTCCGCTAATTCATCTATTTTTCGAAGACGATGATTGACTCCAGATTTACTAACTTTTCCTGTAGACACCATTTCTCCTAACTCTTTTAAAGTCACATCTTGGTGCTTTACCCGCAGCTCAGCAATTTCCCTTAACTTCCCTGGCAAATTCACTAAACCGATTTCACGATCAACCAAGCGAATATTCTCTACCTGCCTTAATGCCGCCCCAACCGTTTTGTTCAAGTTCGCTGTTTCACAATTCACTAAACGATTGACAGAATTTCTCATATCCTTCATGATACGGACATCTTCAAAATAAAGTAAAGCTTGGTGAGCTCCGATAATATTAAGGAACTCTGTAATTTTTTCGCTTTCTTTAATGTACGTAATAAATCCTTTTTTACGCTCTAATGTTTTCGCATTAAGGCCAAAAGAATTCATTAGCTCACACAAAGATTGATTATGCTCTTCATAAAGAGAGAAGACCTCTAAATGATAGGAAGAGGTTTCAGGATGATTAACCGAACCTCCTGCAAGAAATGCTCCCCTTAAATATCCACGACGGCAACAGTGTTTCTTTACAATCGAAGAAGAAATTGTACGGATAAAAGTAAATCCTTCACCTATAATACCTAAATTTTCAAGAGTTTGCCTTGCTTCTTGTGAAATTCTCACTAAATAGACATTATTTTTTTTCAGTCTCATCTTTTTTCGAACGAGTAACTCCATATGAGTTTGCGGAAATAACCTCTTTACTAGTGTATAGATTCTTCTCGCAATTGCGGCATTCTCTGTCGTAATATCTAACATTATTTTTTGATTACTAAATGCAAGAGAACCATTCATTCGAATAAGAGCCGTTAACTCAGCTTTTGCACAACATTCATCTATCTCTAATTGAGTGAGCTCTTTTTTAGTAGTTGCAGCAAATGACAACAGTCTCACCCCCATATTTCTGTCCGTCTAACTATGTTAGCTGTAAAATCATTTGAGCTACCTTATTGGCATCATGTCTTATTAGTTTATCTTTATATTGTAAAAATGACTCATTAACTATACGGATACCATAGTTCTCAAGCTTGTTTTTATCAAACTCTACGGGTTCAGCTCCCTCTTCAGCATAGCGAGAAATAATATCCCTAGGGATATGTTGCTGGTTCACCACAATATAGTCTAAGAGCTGACTGCCACAATGATCAAAAATAGCTTTCACATGATCAGAGGCTTTGTAGTGATCCGTCTCTCCTGGTTGAGTCATCACATTACAAATATAGATTTTTTTAGCCATTGCTTTTTTTACTTCTTCAGTGATCCCAGGTACTAGCAAATTAGGCAGTACACTCGTATAGAGACTTCCAGGCCCAATGACAATAATATCAGCTGTTTGGATTGACTCAATACTTTCTTTAAGGGGGGATACATTAGAAGGCGTTACAAATACTTCTTTTATCTGCTTACCTACTTGTGGAATTTTTGACTCTCCGCTAACGACTGTACCATCACACATTTTCGCGTGGAGTACAATACTTTGATTAGCAGCAGGGTACACCTTTCCTCTAACATTTAATACTTTACTAAGCTCACTTATACCTCTAGCAAAGTCTCCTGTTAACGAAGTCATACCAGCGAGTAGTAAGTTTCCTAAAGAATGACCACTTAAACCATCCCCATTTTGAAAACGGTGTTGAAACAACTGTTCAACTAACGGTTCTACTTCGGCTAATGCGACAAGCACATTACGAACATCCCCAGGTGGTGGAATGTGTAACTCTTTTCGTAACCGTCCCGAGCTTCCCCCGTCATCAGCTACAGTTACGATCGCTGTTATATCCACCGGAAATGTTTTTAATCCACGCAAAAGAACCGATAAACCAGTTCCTCCCCCGATGACTACAACCTTTTTCTTTTTCACTTAGTGTCTGTCCTTTCCTTTTTCAATATCTCGATGACTTACATGGACGACATATTCCTCGGAGAAATATTCCCCAAAGTATTCGGCTAATGTCACTGATCGATGTTTTCCACCTGTACAACCAATTCCAACGACAAGTTGACTTTTTCCTTCTCGTTTATACTGCGGTAGCATGTAGACGAGTAAATCACGAAGCTTCTCAATAAATTGCTGTGTCTCTGACCATTTTAATACATATGATGAAACCTCTTCATCAAGTCCAGTCTTCGGACGCATATGGTCAATATAGTGGGGATTCGGTAAAAATCGAACATCAAAAACGAGGTCCGCATCGATCGGTATGCCATACTTAAACCCAAATGACATGAGATTAATCGAAAATAGCGGCTGCTCTTCGGTAGAAAAACGTTGACTAATTTTCTCACGTAACTGAATGGGCTTTAAGTCCGTTGTATCTATAATTTGTTGAGCTCTACCTTTCAGTTCCTCAAGCATTTCACGTTCTGCTTTAATTCCTTCAAGTGGTAATCCCTTTGGAGCTAGTGGATGGGAGCGTCGCGTTTCTTTGTACCTTTGGACGAGCTTCGCATCCTTTGCATCTAAAAATAAAACTTGAGGGTTTAACTGTAGGTTTGAATTACTTCCTAATTTATCAATAACCTCGAAAAAGTGATCAAAGAACTCTCGACCTCTAAGGTCAATAACTAAAGCAACTTTATTCATTTTACCGCCAGAGCTTTCGATGAGGTCAATAAATTTGGGAATAAGAGCAGGGGGTAAATTATCCACACAAAAATATCCTAGATCTTCAAAGCTTTGAACTGCTACTGTTTTTCCTGCTCCAGACATTCCTGTAATAATTACAATTTGAATATCTTCCTTTTTTTCCGTCATATTTATCACCTTTAACTATTAGTATTGAGATTATTAAAAAGCTACATTAACTTTTTAAAACTGATTCGGTTCTAAGCGGTATGAAAGAAGTTGGAAATCAGGTGTGTAGTGAAATGTACCGTAAATCGGCTCATCATTGTACAGTAGATGTTCAAAGATATATCGGTCTCCTGCAGCCATTGGCAGTAGTTTCACTTCATCTATTTTCTTCCACTCTAATTTTCCTTCAGGCGATTGTTCGAGTGGTTCACCTTGAAATTGATTGGCTTTAAATGTAAATAACATCCATTCGGAGGTTATCTTTTCGCCATCTTTTATGACGACCGTAAAAACGCCATTAATTTTTGGGTCCATGACAGTAAGCCCTGTCTCCTCACGATATTCTCGTTTGACAGTTTCTAGTACTGACTCACCGATCTCCATTTTCCCACCAGGTACAACCCACCACCCACGACGTGGTTTTTGTAGCATTAAAACAGATCCATCTTTTACAACAATACAATTCGTCACTCTCTGCACACGACTCACCTCACGTTCTCATGAACTAAGTATACTATCAAACGGTTGCACGAACAACGGTAAGCTGCCTGTGCAGCAATTGGTAATAGCTACTTAGCAATGCATAATTTGTCGATTACCAGTAGACTTTAGTGCACCTTATATAGATACTCTACAATCTTTTTTGGTTGTTAAGAGTTTAAGAGGAAAGAATGAGCTGAGGAAATTTCGTGATTATCCATGATATTCTATGATGATCGTCACATTAGGTGTAATCAGAATAAAGAACTTCCTGAAAATAAATTTGTATATGTCAAACCTACTCTAGCTGAACGGTTATAATGAGAACCCTTTCAAATTCTGAAAGGGGTGAAATGAATATTTCACTCTCTGCATTAAACCAAAGTATAGCAGATAAGCTTTAATACTTTTATAAAAAAAAGAGCACGAACAAATTATGTCCGTGCTTTCAAAGTAATATATAAAAAAGGGGGTCAATTACTTACTCTTATATTAACCGTTTTATGTTGCATGACTGTTACAAAAGAGTTAAGACGTAATTACGTTTTGTAAATTTTTTTTGTAGATGATTGTCGAGGTGTCAATCTCTTCCATAAAAATTTACTGTTCCCCTTTACAAGACGAGTCTCTTACTTGGCTTTTGCTTTTTCAGCCAATGTTTCAATGTAATGCTGTGCACTTTGTGCTGCAATACTTCCATCGCCTGTTGCAGTAACGATTTGACGAAGTGTTTTTTCACGAATATCTCCAGCAGCAAAAATCCCAGGTACTTTCGTTTCCATTTCATCATTTGTTAGGATATAACCATCTCCATTTGTAATGCCTAAGTTTTGAACCGCAGCATTTAATGGAAGCATCCCAATGTAAATGAATACTCCGTCCGTCTTAAACTCACGCTCTTCCCCTGTTTCCGTGCTAACAAGTGTAACACTTCCAACTTTACCATCAGCGTCATTGATTTCTTTTACCGTGTGGTTCCAGATGAAATCGACTTTCTCGTTGTCAAACGCACGTTGCTGAAGAATTTTTTGTGCACGTAATTGATCACGACGGTGTACAATCGTTACTTTCGTAGCGAAGCGGGTTAAGTACACTGCCTCTTCAACTGCAGAGTCTCCACCACCAACAACAACTAACTCTTTACCTTTAAAGAAGGCACCATCACATACTGCACAATAAGAAACACCGCGACCGCTTAGTTCTTTTTCTCCTGGAACACCTATCTTTTTATACTCTGCACCCGTTGTAACGATAACAGCCTTTGCTTTAAACTCCTTGCTGCCAGCTTTTACAATTTTGTAATCTTCGCCGTCAACAATTTCCTTAATATCTCCATAAGCATACTCTGCACCGAATTTTTTGGCATGCTCGAACATTTTGTTTGAAAGATCAGGGCCAAGAATATGATCAAAGCCTGGATAGTTTTCTACATCTTCCGTATTCGCCATTTGACCACCAGGAATTCCTCTTTCAACCATTACCGTGCTTAAATTAGCGCGTGACGTATATACTGCTGCAGTCATACCAGCAGGTCCAGCTCCAGCAATAACAACATCATAAATTTTCTCTTCACTCATCTATCTCACTCCTTCTGGTTACTGTATGAGGGGGTATCATTTTTCTTTACTGTTCCCCAATTAGTATTCCACTATCTTCTCTGTCTATCGTATTAATATCTTTTGCAGAAGTCCAATAAAGTGCTCCATACACTCCATTTTTGCTAATGAAAAGAAGAACCATATCATCATGTAAATCCGATTTACAAATATAGAAGATAAAAAGAGAACGATACAGCGTTTCATATACCCCTTAGTGTATTAATTATACCGAACATTCTCCTTCTTTAGCAAACCGTTTGCATCTTCAAGAAGTATTTTTTCAGCTTTTTTATCACCGAGTCTTGCCGCTTTTCGCCAGTACAGATTCGCTCGCTCAATTTCCCCGCAATGAAAAGCCGCTACTCCATAGCAACGTAGAAAATCCAATGATTCTTCATACTGTTCCTTTTTAAGTAACCGAAGCTGATGAAAGCTCTCCTTAAAAAACTCAATCTTACAAAAAGTCTCTGCTAATAAAAATCGTTGTTCAATATCGATTGGACTAATTTTCGTTAACAATTGTGCTAGCTTATACGCTTCTTCTTTCTCACCCAATTCAAAGAAAAACGTTGTTAAGTGACAATAGGCTGTAAAATTACCATGGTCTTTTTCTAGAACTTCATATGTTCGATTTAGCGCCTCTTGATGTTGACCATGAAGAAATAAAGCTTTTGCCAACTGATTATGCGCAGACCATAAATTCGGGCGATCTTTAATCATCTGTTGAAATTGATCAATCGCAAGTTCATAATGTCCACGTGCAATGTGAGCAGCTGCATTTCCATGACGAATGATCAGCAGCTCTTCTTCATCCAATTTTTCTTCCATAGAATAATCATCATCTTTTTCGAAGTGTAGTAGCTCCAGTAAAGATAAAGAATCATCGAGAAATTCTCCATCCTCGTTGTTCTCAATATATTGAAATGCCATTTCCTCTGCTTTTTCAAATAGCCCAAGGTGTGCATAGTTATTAGCCATAAAGAAGTAACATTCATACATCGTCGGGTCCATCTCAGAAATTACTTGTTGTAATATTTCATTAGAACGCTCATATTCACCTTTATCCGCTAAAATCGCTGATAACTGGCAATGATACACTGGATCATCATTTTTTAATTCAATTGCTTTTTCCATATAAAAAATGGCGCGTTCGATATTATTTTTACGATAAAAGGAAATACCTTTCTGATAGAAATAATCACCATTTTGTATAAAGGGTACCACTTTCCCTAATTTAAATGCTTTTTGTGCTTTAAAATTCATGTATACGGTTTTCCTCCATGTGAAAATTCAGCTACTGCAAGTATACTATATTTCTCTTGATTTTCATTAGCAAAATTTCGACAAACAATACTTAATTTATGAACGCTAATATTTGTTTCGTTTGGGAGCGTTGTAGTGGTTGATGTTGTTGAGGTGATTATGACTGGTTTTTCCCTTTTTGTGGGAGAAACTTGCTCAAAGTTTGTCTTTAGAACAGTGATGTTCCTCTTTTTGGAAGTTACCTGTTGTGAGTCTCTTATTGAGATCGGTATTTTCCTTTTACTGGATTGTTTTTGTTCTAATGCCTGCTTTGCAACATAGTTTTCCCTTTTACTGGAACATCCCTGTTCTAACTGCTGCTTTGCAACGCATTTTTCCCTTTTATTGTAATTCCTTTGTTCCTTCCCCTGCTTTAAGTGATTACTGACTGTTGCGTGCTTACAGATTTCTAGCTAACTGTACGATACCACCTACTCTTCTCACGACAAAAAAGAAGATGAGAACGCTTTGTCGCATTTCATCTTCTTTTTACGTGATTTACTGCTTTATTTCGTATGACGCTCTTCAAGTACAGCTAGCACTTCATCGAGTGGTAGCTTTTGCTCGCGTAATAGGACGAGTAAGTGAAAGAGTAAGTCAGCGACTTCCCATTTTAGTTCTTCTGGGTCGCGGTTTTTAGCGGCAATGATGACTTCGCCCGCTTCTTCGCCGACTTTCTTTAAGATTTTATCGACACCTTTATCAAATAAGTATGTCGTATACGACTTTTCTGGCATTTCCGCTTCGCGTTCAGCAATTAGGGACTCTAAGCGAGAAATAATTGCAAAGCGATCATCCTTTGCGCTTACCTCATCCTCACTCAATAGTGAGTCGGAAAAACATGTGTAAACGCCTTTATGACAAGCTGGACCACTTGGGTCAACTAGCACAACGAGTGCATCCGAATCACAGTCATAACGGAGATCAATCAATGTTTGTGTATTACCAGACGTTGCGCCTTTATGCCATAACTCTTGACGAGAGCGGCTATAAAACCAGGTTTCTCTCGTTTCAATTGTTTTTTCAAGAGATTCCTTGTTCATATAAGCAAGAGTTAGCACCTCTTTACTTTGTGCATCTTGAACAATAGCGGGGATTAGCCCTTTATCATCAAACTTAAGCTCTGCTAAATTCATCGCATTGGTACCCCCTTTTCTTTAAGCAACGATTTTACTTCAGCTACAGACGTTTCTTTATAGTGGAAAATCGAAGCCGCCAATGCCGCATCACATTTCGTTTCAGTGAACACATCATAGAAGCACTCTTTCGCACCAGCACCACCTGAAGCGATGACAGGTACGGTTACAGCTGCGTTTACAGCTTTTGTAAGCGGCAAATCAAAGCCTGTTTTTTCACCGTCTTGGTCCATGCTCGTCAGAAGAATTTCTCCTGCACCGCGACCAACCGCTTCTTTTGCCCACTCAATCACTTCCCAATCGGTCGGTGTTCTTCCGCCATGTGTATAGACGCGCCACGAACCGAGTTCTTCATCATACTTGGCGTCAATCGCAACAACAATACATTGTGAACCGAAGTAATCCGCACCTTCTGTAATCAGCTCTGGGCGATTGACTGCTGCTGTATTTAAAGATACTTTATCAGCACCTGCACGAAGCACACGCTTCATATCCGCTAAGGAGTTAATGCCGCCCCCGACCGTAAATGGAATCGCCAGCTTAGCTGCTACTTCTTCGACGACTTCGACCATCGTCTCTCTTCCTTCATGAGAAGCCGAAATATCGAGGAAAACGAGCTCATCTGCCCCTTGCTCATCGTAAAAAGCCGCGAGCTCAACAGGGTCCCCCGCATCACGCAAGTTCACAAACTGAACGCCTTTTACAACACGGCCTTCTTTAACATCAAGACATGGAATAATACGTTTAGTCAACATTTTATTCCACCTCACTTAATGCTTGTGCTAGTGTGAATTGGTTTGTATAGAGCGCTTTTCCGATAATGACTCCACGAACACCTTCAGCCGCATAAGGCTTCACTTCCGTTAAGTCCGCTAATTGACTAACTCCGCCTGATACGATGACTTCTTTGCCTGTTGCATTCGCAAGTGATCGGCATGCTTCGACGTTTGGCCCTGTTAACATACCATCACGAGAAATATCAGTAAAAATAAACACTTCTGCTCCGAAATCAGCCATTTCTTTTCCGAGCTCTTCAGCCTTCACTTGTGACGTTTCAAGCCAGCCTTCCGTTGCGACATAACCGTCACGTGCATCAAGACCGATCGCAATTTTTTCACCGCCATATGTAGCTAGCATTTCTTTTGTAAAATCAGGGTCGTTTACAGCAACGCTACCGAGAATAACACGGTCGACCCCTTGATCTAAATAAAAAGCGACATCTTCCTTCGTACGAATACCGCCACCAATTTGTACTTTTACATTCAGCTCTTTGGCTACTCGCAGAACATGCTCAAAGTTGACTGGTTTCTTTGCTTTTGCTCCATCAAGGTCGACCATATGAATCCAGTCAGCCCCTGCTTCAGCAAATGTTTTTGCCATCTCAAATGGCGAATCCCCATAAACCGTTTCTTGATCATAATCACCTTGGATAAGACGGACACATTTTCCACCACGCATATCAATGGCAGGATATAACGTTACTTTACTCATTTGATAGGCTCCCCTCTACCAGTTTCACATAGTTTGCAAGAATGCTCATCCCAATTGAACTACTCTTTTCTGGGTGGAATTGCGTTCCCATAATATTATTTCTACCTACTACAGCAGGGACTTCCCCGTCATACTCACTGCTAGCAATAACAACGTCCTTATCGTCTGTACGAACAACGTAGGAGTGAACAAAATAGACGTGGCCGTTTTCAACGTCTTTTAATAACGGATGGTCTGGCTGATGGAATTCAAGTTGATTCCAGCCCATATGTGGCACTTTATACGCTTCTCCTTCGGTCGTTACACCAGGAAATCTGCGCACGACACCAGGTAAAAGGTTTAAACCTTTCGTTTCACCGTTTTCTTCACTTTCTTCAAATAAAAGCTGCATACCTAAGCAAATACCTAGTAACGGTTTACCAGACTTTGCCCAATCCGTAACAAAATCAGCAAGTCCCTCTTGTTTTAAAATCTCCATTGCATCACGGAAGGAGCCGACACCAGGCAAAATGAGTCCATCTGCTTTTTGGAGCTCTTCTACTTTTTCGGAAACAAAATACTCTTTATCTAAACGCTCAAGTGCCTTACTGACACTATGTAAGTTCCCCATCCCATAGTCAATGACACCGATCATTTATAACATTCCTTTCGTCGACGGAATTCCTTTTACACGCTCGTCAATTTGAGTTGCTTCATCTAGTGCTCTCGCTAATGCTTTAAAAACTGCTTCGATCATATGGTGTGTGTTGTGGCCATAATGAACGATGACGTGTAAATTCATTCGAGCTTCTAGCGCTAGCTTCCATAAAAATTCATGGACTAATTCTGTATCGAATGTACCTACTTTTTGACTTGGGAATTCAGCACGAAATTCGAGATGTGGGCGGTTGCTCAAATCAACAACGACTTGAGCTAGCGTCTCATCCATTGGTACAAAAGCGTTTCCATAACGTTTAATTCCTTTTTTATCTCCTAGCGCATCCTTAAGGGCAATTCCTAAACAAATGCCGATGTCCTCTGTTGTGTGGTGATCATCTACTTCTACATCACCTTTTGCATCAACCGTTAAATCAAAGTGACCATGCTTTGTGAATAAATCAAGCATATGAGTCATAAAAGGAACGTTTGTATTTAATTCAGATTTTCCTTCTCCATCTATTGAAAACTGTAGTTTAATTTGAGTTTCACCAGTGTTTCGTTCAATACCTGCTGTACGTTCCATCTTACTTTTCCTCCTCTAGTCGCTTTTCAATGGCTCGTGCATGGGCTTCTAGTCCTTCAAGACGAGCGAGTGTTGTGATTTTTTTGCCATTTGCTTGTAGTGCCGCTTGACTATAGTAAATAATGCTTGATTTTTTCGTAAAATCATCGACATTTAATGGACTTGAAAAACGGGCTGTCCCGTTCGTCGGTAAGACGTGGTTTGGTCCTGCAAAGTAATCGCCAACAGGCTCTGAACTGTAAGGACCAAGAAAAATCGCGCCCGCATGCTTTATTTTTCCTAGCAATGTGAGTGGTTCTTCTGTCAACACTTCAAGATGTTCAGGTGCCAGCTGATTGACAACATCAATCGCTTCCGTCAAGTCGTTCGTCACATAAATCGCACCGTAGTCTTCGATGGACGCTTGGGCGATGTCTCTTTTCGGTAAGGTTTCAAGTTGAACGGCTACTTCATCAGCAACTAGTTGCGCCAGCTTATCACATGGTGTAACAAGAATAGCTGATGCCATAGGATCATGCTCTGCTTGTGAGAGCAGATCTGCCGCTATAAATATAGGATTAGCTTTTTCATCGGCTAATACAACAATTTCACTCGGACCCGCAATCATATCAATATCAACTTGTCCAAATACTGCTCGCTTGGCAAGGGCAACAAAAATATTTCCTGGTCCAACAATTTTATCGATTGGAGCAATCGTTTCTGTTCCATATGCAAGTGCAGCAACAGCTTGTGCACCGCCGACTTTATACATTTCCGTCACTCCAAGCTCATTCGCGGTTACGAGTACTGCTGCTGGCCACGAACCATTCGATTGCGGCGGAGAGACCATAACGATTCGCTCGACTCCAGCAACTTGAGCAGGAATGACATTCATCATAATCGATGACGGGTATGCTGCGCGCCCGCCTGGTACATACACACCAACAGAATCAAGTGGAGTTACTTTTTGGCCAAGCATCGTTCCATCTTCTTTTGTCGTGATCCATGTTTCTCTCTTTTGACGCGCATGGAAATCACGTATATTTTCGATCGCCTCACGGATCGCTGCGAGCGCTTCGTCCTCAATTTCTTTGTACGCTTTTTCTATTTCGTCTTTTGTTACTGCAAAAGAGTTAAGGCGAACACCATCGAATTTTTCCGTAAGCGCTACTAATGCGTCATCGCCATAGCCTTTCACTTTTTCAATGATCTGATTTACTGCTTGCTGCTGGGTTTCTGTTCCCGTTTCAATCGTTCGTTTCAGTGATACGTTTTTGGTTACGTTAACGATTTTCATTCGCCATCCACCTCGATCACTTTGGCCAGACGTTCCACTAAATCATCAATCCATTCATCCTTCATGCGGTAGCTCACTGGGTTGACGATCAGTCTAGAGGTAATGTCCATAATTTTTTCTAATTCAACAAGGCCATTTTCCTTTAACGTACGACCCGTTGATACGATATCTACAATCCGGTCGGCTAAACCAACAAGAGGCGCCAGCTCAATCGACCCGTTTAACTTGATGACTTCGACTTGCTCGCCTTGTTCTTTAAAATAACGGATCGCAACATTTGGATATTTTGAAGCTACTTTCGGAGCGATCTCACTTTTCTTTTCATACGTTGGCAGTCCTGCTACGGCTAGATAGCATTCACTAATTTTCAGATCAAGTACTTCATATACGTCTCGTTCTTCTTCTAGCATCGTATCTTTTCCAGCCACCCCAACGTCAGCTACACCATGCTCTACATAAGTTGGAACATCCATCGGCTTCGCTAGAATGAAGCGCATTTTCGCTTCTGGAGCATCAACGATTAATTTGCGCGAGTCGTCAAATTCAGCTGGCAGAGCATAGCCTGCTTTTCTTAATAAATCAGCTGCTTCTTCAAAAATACGACCTTTAGGCATCGCCACTGTTAACCATTCACTCATCACCAGCACCTCCATTCTTTGCTTTTCCGATACAGTAGATGACGTCTGCAAATTGTTCTGATAAAACATCAACATCTTTTATTCCTGCTAAATCTTGCAGGATCACTGCCTCTCCTTGCTCTCGTTTTTCCGTTGCTAGAGCAATCGCTTCTTTTCTACGCTCATTACTGAAAATAATGCACGTTTGCGGAGTTAGTTCTTTTTTCGAACCGATCGCTTCAACTAATAAATCGAGACGAATGCCAAAGCCTGTTGCTTGGGCTGGACGGTCAAAGTTAGCAAGCAGCTCATCGTAGCGTCCTCCGCTTCCAAGCGGAACACCTAAACGACTGCCATAGCCTTCAAAAACAACGCCTGTGTAGTAGCTCATGTGCATAACGAGATTTAAGTCAATTTTCAAAAATTCTGTCACACCGTAGCATTCTAAAGCTTCCCAAAGCTTTGTTAAGTCCTGTAAAGCTTTCTCGCCCGCTTCGCTTTGAACTAATTCAGATGCGGCTGTAATCTTTTCACTTCCGCCACGTAATTGAAGTAAGTCTAGGAGGCGCGTTTTATCAATTGAAGAAAGAGGTAAGCTTTTCACGTGCTGACGATAGCCGACGTAATTTTTTTCATATAAATAACGTCTTAGTACATTGGCCCGCTCTTCATTTCCGACCACTTCGAGCAATAAGGCGTTTACGTAGCCAATATGACCGATTGCCACTTGAAAGTTCTCTACGCCAGCTTTGCGTAGTGTGGAGATCATAAGTGCGATCACTTCAGCATCAGCACTTGCCGTTCCGTCTCCGACGAGTTCCACACCAATTTGTTCGAACTCAGCTGGTTTTCCACCTTCGCGCTGCTGTGAGCGATAAAGATTTGTATGGTAAGAAAGGCGTAGCGGGTACCCTTCGTTTTTTAAGCTAGATGCCGCTAATCGTGCAATTGGTGCGGTCATATCTGGTCTTAGCACTAGCGTATTTCCATCTTGATCAAGTAGCTTAAATAGTTGTTGGTCGAGGATCGCTGATGCGACACCAACGGTTTCATAATATTCAAGTGTTGGAGTTTGGATCGCCCGATATCCCCAACGAGATACTTCTTCATTTATATCATTGGCAATTCGTTGCTTCGTTTCAAATAGTTCTGGTAGGGTGTCTCTCATCCCAATTGGTTTTTCAAACATAAATGGCTTTGTCATGTTTTCACACTCCATACTTTAGTACAATGCTTTAGCGTAATATAGTGCGTTAGTGGTGGATACGACGCTTTAGTGCGGCATGATGCTTAGTTCGCGTGGCACTTTAATGTGACGCGACACTTTAGTACGCTAATATACTAACAAGATAAAGGATATTATTTAGTAGTTTACACTCAGCTACTGTAATCGTCAACCGATATGAACATGATTTTCCTCACCTTAATTTGGCTTTAGTGAGTAAAATTGATGTGTTGGTCATCAATCGAATAAATTCAATCAAATATGTATTTAAAACTATAGTAACACTGATGGAAAAGAAAGGAACGCCAAATGTGCAAAAAGTTTAATAATTGCCATTATTGTGGGGGGCGGAAGGTTGGTGCCAGGCACCTTTAGCGCTGTGAAAGGGTAAAGGTGCCTGGCACCGAATGTACTTATGAGCGTGATTTTTAGTTTATGAGCCAAATTGGACCATTTATGATCCTAACTTTCGGTTTATGATCCTAACTTGCGCATTTATGATCCAAATGTGCACATTTATAAGCCAAACACCAAAAATCACTTCCTCGCCACAAAAAAAGCGGAGGAGTTCAATCCGCAATTGAACTCCCCCGCTTTTTTAAATTTTACCACTGGCTACTCCAGAAACTGCACGTTATTCCGCGCTTCCATCTCTTCTTTCGTATAGATGACGCGCATCGGATTTCCGCCGACAAAGCTGCCCGCAGGAACATCTTGGTGGACGAGT
Organism: Alkalihalobacterium elongatum; assembly: GCF_019024285.1. Taxonomy (GTDB): domain Bacteria; phylum Bacillota; class Bacilli; order Bacillales; family Bacillaceae_F; genus Alkalihalobacterium; species Alkalihalobacterium elongatum. The sequence continues at coordinate 15,608 of NZ_WMKZ01000030.1, read as the reverse complement.
GTACCAGCCGATACAATCGCACCATCACCAATCGTCACACCAGGTAATATTGTTGAATTTGCACCGATCATCACTTCATCGCCAATAATGACGTCACCGAGGCGATATTCCTTGATCAAATACTCGTGAGCGAGGATCGTCGTGTTGTAGCCGATAATCGAATTGCGGCCAATCGAAATCTTTTCTGGAAACATAACGTCCATCATGACCATTAGTGCCACAGCCGTTTGATCACCGACTTTCATGTTGAGAAAGTTACGGTACATCCAATTTTTCAATCCGATATATGGTGTATAACGTGCTACTTGAATGACGACAAAGCTTTTTGCTACTTTCCAAAAAGGAACTGTTTTATAGATTTGCCAAAGCGAATTACTACCTTCGACAGAATACCGTTTCGTCTTTCTCACATTTACTCCACTCCAACAATTTTCAATAAATCTCTCATATCCTCTAAAATATAATCAGGTTCATATGAGCGAATAAACGCTTCACCTTTAATCGACCAAGCGACCGCAGCAGTTGCTGTCCCTGTGTTTTTTCCACCAAGAATATCGTACTGGCTATCGCCGACCATGATTGTCGTTTCCGCTGTAGACTTTAGTGCGGCCATTGCCTTTTCTAACGGTTCAGGGTCTGGCTTCACTTTTTCCACATCATCGATCGCGACGATAACTTCAAAAAAGCGGTCAAGACCTGTTACTTCTAAGCCTCTAATCGCAGTGCTCTTTCTTTTCGTCGTAACAACAGCTAGCTTAAACCCTTCTTTATGAAGACGTTCGATCGTTTCAAACACACCTTCATATTCTTGTAGTAACAGATCATGATTCGATAAGTTGTGTTCGCGATACATCGTAATCATTTCTTCTACACGATCAGGGTCAATACCTTGAAAACTATCGACTAGTGGTGGACCAATAAATTCGATCACCTTTTCACGAGTATATTCACCTGGAAAATAGTGCTCAAGTGTATGCAAAAATGAAGAAATAATTAAGTCATTAGTATTAATTAACGTTCCGTCTAAATCAAATAACAGTGTATCAATTTTCATGAACAGCTTCCTTTCCTGTAACTTGCTGCTTTTGTTTTTTCTCATATCGGTTCCAAATATAGGCAATTACTACTGTTAACACAATCGCTACTACTAATCGAATAAGCAGTAATGGCCAAACCGGGATTCCCAATGGAATAAATATTAGTGTATCTTCGATGACAGCGTGGCAAGCGACAAGGAAAATAAACACAAGATATAAATCTTTCTTTTTCACTCCGTCTTCTTTTACCGCTTGAATCATCACCCCTGCTCCAAATGCTAATCCAAAGATAAGGCCAGAAGCGAGTGTCGTAGACGTATTTTCACGAATGCCAAGCATTTTCGTAAACGGAGACATCCATTTTGAGAATACTTTTAACCAATTCAAATCTTTCATAATTTGAATAAAAATCATGAGTGGAATAACAATGAGCGCAAGCTGTGCTATTCCTAGTGTAGCACTTTCAATTCCCTTCCATGCAATGGCCAACCATCCAGATACTTCGGCCTCTTTACTCGATGAAACAAAACCGTACTGAGCGATTTCACTTCCACCCTGCCAAAAAAGATGAATGACCCATGCCGAGAAAAAGGCTAACCCTAAACGAACAGCCAGAACGACTGACATTCGGATGCCAACCTTTGCAGCTACCGCTGACTCAACAAATAGATTGTGAGAAAACGAAAGCATTACCGCTAAAATAAACACTTCTTTTACGGTGAGTTCCATTGTTAAAATGGCACCAATCGCAGCATACAGATTTAATACATTTCCTAAAATTAACGGAATTGCTGCTTCCCCAGGTAAGCCAATCCACCTCATCACAGGTGCTAGCCATTGAGCGACCCACTCAAGAACTGGAGTATAGCCGAGAATCGTAATGATGAGTGTAATTGGGAAAATGATCTTCCCTAATGTCCATGTTGTTTGAAAACCTACCATTAATCCCCGTTTTAAAGTTCCCACTGTGAGCTCCTCTCCTGAAAACTAGTTACTTTTTCTTTTTCTTTTTCGCTTTTGTATTTGTTGCTGTTGTTTTTACTGAAGGTTCCTCATCTAAATAATTTACAGAAGCTAACCCTGTCTTACGGCGATAAATCCACAGAACCACCGCTCCTACAATTAAAATAATTGAAACGATTTGCGCCGTTCGTAAAAAGTCACCAATCATTAAATTGTCTAGACGCATGCCTTCAATAAAGAAGCGTCCGACAGAATACCAAATTACATAACTTAAGAAAATTTCACCTTGCTTCAAATTCACACGGCGTAAATATAATAATAAGGCAAACCCTAATATATTCCAGATCGATTCGTATAAAAAGGTCGGATGATAATACCCCAATCCGTGAATCGGATCATTAATATACATTTGATTGATGATAAACTGTGGTAGCATTAAGCTTTCAAGAAACTCGCGCGATACTGGACCACCGTAAACTTCTTGGTTCATAAAATTTCCCCAGCGACCGATCGCTTGGGCAATAATAATACTTGGTGCAGCGATATCGAGAATCTTCCAAGTCGAAATTCCTCTTCTTCTCGCAAACACAATAACGGTTGCGACACCACCAATAAGTCCACCGTGTATCGCTAAGCCGCCTTCCCAAATAGCAAAGGCTTTTAAAGGATTATCAACATAATGCTCCCAACGGAAAATGACGTAATAAAGACGTGCGGAAATAATAGCAATTGGCAATGCCCAAATTAAAAGATCAGCAAACGTATCTTTCGGTAACCCGCGTTGTTCTGTTTCGCGTGTTGCAATTATGTAACCAACCACAACACCTAACCCGATCAATAAACCATACCAGTAAACGGTAATTGGACCTAATTCTAAGGCAATCCTACTTAATGGTTGAATCGTTTCCTCCATAAATTTCACCTCTAAATTTCATAAAATCTGTCCAAAAAGGTAGCTAAGATCCTTTTGAACTGCATCTGTCTATAAGTAATCGTCCCTATCTCCTTCTTCAATTACATCCGTTAAACGCTCCGAGAATTCTTGCGCCGCATTAATTCCAAGACGTTTCAACCTAAAGTTCATTGCAGCGACCTCAACGATAACCGCTAAGTTACGGCCTGGACGAACAGGAACCGTCAGTTTAGGAACTTCCACATCAATGATTTTTAACGTATCTTCTTCCAGACCTAATCGGTCATACGCTTTCTTTTGATCCCATAGCTCAAGGTTAATGACGAGCGCAATTCTTTTAAACGGACGGATCGCTCCAGCACCAAACAGTGTCATTACATTAATAATCCCTAATCCTCGGATTTCAAGTAAATGTTTAATTAATTCTGGCGAACGACCAATTAACGTATCTTCATGTTCCTGTCGGATTTCAACAGAATCATCAGCAACCAGGCGATGACCACGACGAACTAAATCAAGCGCCGTCTCACTTTTACCTACACCACTCGCTCCCATAATTAGAACACCGATCCCGTAAATATCGACAAGAACACCATGTATCGCTGTCATAGGGGCAAGTTGACTTTCCAGATAGTTCGTTAATCTACTACTAAGACGCGTAGTAGTTAGTGATGAACGTAAGATGGGCACTCCTTTTTCTTCAGAAGCAGCTACAAGCTCATCAGGAACTACTAGCCCTCTAGAAATAATAATACCTGGGGTGTCATAAGTGCAAAGTTTAAGCATTCGTTCTTTTTTATCGTAATCATTTAATTGCTGAAAAAACGAAAGCTCAGTCCGTCCAAGTAACTGAAGGCGATTTGCTGGATAGTATGTAAAAAAACCAGCCATCTCAATTCCTGGTCGTGAAATATCACTCGTTGGAATCGGTCGGTAAACGCCTTCCTCTCCACTAATAAGCTCTAGCTGGAACTTCTCTATTAAATCATTAGCCGTAACTTTTGCCATCCAATATTCCTCCATCCTATACATCAAACATTACTTACACATTATAACCTTAAAAGTACTCCTGAAAAAAGAGCAGGCATTACAAGTGTAAATAAAAGGAGGATTGCACTAATTCTATACGAGTTTCTTTCTATTTGTTTTTTTGAATTTGTATGCGTGGGTGGAAATGGACGGAGCCGACTGTTTCACACAAAACTATGTTATAAGGAAAATTTTGTATTGTAAATAGAAAGGTCTTCAGTGATGGAATGATTTTTTGAGGAGTCTTTTGGCGTGTGGGTTTGTTGCTTTTGTTTTGGATAACGCAAATTTCCTTTTGTTCTTTTTGGTGTATGCTTTTCCTCCATGCGTTCCTGTATCTCTCCGTTTTTCCCTCTCGCTAGCATGAATCAATTGAATTGTTAAATTCGGCCACTCCTAAAAATGTCCTCCATCCATGAGTAAAACCACAAAAAGCACTGAACAATCAACATGTTTCAGTGCTTGAGTGGAACTTATTATATTTATTTTCTTAATGGCTCTACAATCATTTTTTGGATGAGGGTGTTTAGGATCGTAATAATGATCGCTGCTAATATCGCCATGCCAAAGCCTTCGATCACAAATCCTGAACCCATGAAAGCGGCCGTTAATTTTAAGGTAATCGCATTAATAACGAACAGGAACAGTCCTAATGTCAGGATTGTTACGGGTAGCGTTAAGAATACTAAGATCGGTCTGACGATAAAATTTAATATCGATAGAATGATACTGGCAAAGAAGGCTGCTCCAAATCCTGAAATATGAAACTGTACAAAGAAATGGGCAACAATCAGGAGCGTAATACTATTAACGAGTAGATGTATGAGCCAGCCCATTAATCAACAATATCTCCTTCATTTGGGATAACAAACGCCGCGGCAATGTATCCGAGCAACAGTGGAAACCCAGCTGTCACAAAGAAAAGAATGATAAAAAGAACGCGGACGAGAGACGGGTCAATACCGAAATATGCGGCAAGTCCTCCGCAAACACCCGCTAGCTTTCGATCATGTATAGTACGAAATAATCTTTTTTGCATTTTGCTTCACCTCGCAATTTTACGAGCGCTGCTCAATTTGAATAGAACCTGTATTCGTTTCCGCTTCTAATTTAAATCGCGGCGAACATTCTTTATTTGCAATAAATGAAAGTGTTTTTTGAACAAAATCCTTTTTCTCCTCGACGATTTCGAGTCCGTTCAAGTCACAAGTAAATCCACCAACATTCGTTTCTAGTTTTCCTTCGACACGCAATTCTGCTGGCAAAGATACATTAATACTTCCTGTCGCTGCCTGTAAATCAGCATAGCATGGCTCTGAAACTTCATCCAGGCGGTAATTGATTTGTCCATTGACTGTTTCAACACTGACATCAATATTTTTACCTTCTAATGTGATTGCGCCATTCATCGTCTTCACTTCACACCAATCATTGTGAGCAGCTGTTATATCAATTGGCCCACTGACAGTTTCTGCATAAAGCTTCTTACTCTCGATATCAGAAAGTTGGATACTTCCATTAACCACTTTCAATTCGAGTTTGCTTCCTTGGAGGTTTTCCCCTTTAATATGTCCATTAAACGTATACAACTTAATCGCCTCGTAGTGCTCTTTAGGAATGTAACATGTTGCTTGGATTTTAATAGTTTTCACTTTTGAATAAAAACGGATGCGATCTTCTCTACCTTCAAACACTGTTTCTTGTAAAAAGGTTTGGCGGCCATCTTCGGTATCACGTGCACGATAGACTTTTGCTTTACACTCGACACGAATGTCTGGTTCCTCCCAAGGAATTAAAGTGACTGAGCCATTTTCTAATGAGAAATCTAACTCTTTACCAGTAAAATTTTTGTGATGATAAATATGTTCAACTTCGATAAACGGGCCAAAATTAAAGTCTAAGTCTAAATCTCTGATTTTTTGAATCGCGTTTTCAAGAAAACCTGTAAGAAAACTTGCACCAGATGATTGACGATAGGTACGTCGAGACTGACGTTTACTGTCCCAATCTACACGTTCAGATAATGCTGTTTGCTGGTTTTCTTTCGGCTTCGCTTCTGTTTTCTTCGTTGTTGTTGGTTCATCTTGCTGAAGGGCATTTAATAACTTTAGGCCTTCTTCTGCAGTGATTTTACCGTCTTCAATCATTTTCAGGATCATTTTACGTTCTTCCATTTAGATCAACTCCTGTATGGAAAATCTTTTCTTAATTCAATAATACATACGTCCTATGCAGAAAAAAGTTACAAATTAATTAAATATCCTAAAAAAGTTCTAATAATATTCTTAATCGATTGGACTTATTCCAATTGATCACCATAAAACATGTGTAGCCAAGCAATTCACTTGGCTACAGCCCTAAATTATTTTCTTTGAACTCCACTTTTTTCTCAACACGTCGTTATTACTATAAGTTTACGTGTCAGTATTTATGCTCATTTTGCCAAATATAATCTTTAGGTTTAACGTCCTATCGCTTTTCTTTACTCTAGAAGACGTCACATTACTATTAGACCCTTTTCTCAAGGGTTGTTCCTCTATGATGCGGAACCGAGCCCACAGCGAATGCTCTGCTCTTCTTCACGCTCTTGCGTAAAGCATTTGCTGCCACAAAGGAACAAGGATACGAAAAAGCCTATTTCTTCAATAATTCTTTTTCCTTCACACGATTTTCCATCCGCTTTAGCTCTCGTTCAAGAATTGGCTTTAAGTAATGACCTGTGTATGATCCTTTTACTTCAGCTACAGCTTCAGGCGTACCAGTGGCAACGATTTGACCACCTTTATCGCCGCCTTCAGGGCCTAGGTCAATAATGTGGTCGACTGTTTTGATCACATCTAAATTATGCTCAATTACAAGCACCGTATCTCCGTTATCAACTAATCGTTGCAATACTTTTAATAAACGGTCGATGTCATGGACGTGAAGACCTGTCGTCGGTTCATCTAAAATGTACAATGTTTTTCCTGTTGAGCGTTTGTGTAACTGGGATGCTAGCTTGACACGCTGCGCTTCTCCCCCAGACAAAGTCGTGGCTGGCTGACCTAATCTCATATAACCGAGTCCTACATCAGCTAACGTTTCAATTTTCCGCTTAATCTTCGGGATGTTCGCGAAGAATTCGAGACCATCTTCCACCGTCATTTCTAGTACGTCGGCAATCGTTTTTCCTTTATACGTAATGTCTAGCGTTTCACGGTTATAACGCTTTCCATGACACACTTCACACGGAACATATACATCTGGCAAGAAATGCATTTCAATTTTAATGATTCCATCACCGCGGCAAGCTTCACAGCGTCCACCTTTGACGTTAAAACTGAAACGACCTTTTTTATAGCCGCGTACTTTTGCTTCATTTGTTAACGCAAATACATCACGAATATCATCAAATACGCCTGTATATGTTGCAGGGTTCGACCTTGGTGTACGGCCAATCGGCGACTGATCAATATCAATAACTTTATCGACATGCTCAAGTCCTGTGATTTCTTTATGTGATCCTGGCTTATCTTTTGCTCTATGAAGTTTTTGCGCGAGCGATTTATATAAGATTTCATTGATTAACGTACTTTTTCCAGATCCAGAGACACCCGTTACTGCGACAAATACACCCAATGGAATATCTACATTCACTTTTTGCAGGTTGTTTTCGGTTGCCGCTTTAATCGTCAGTGACCGGCCATCTGACTTTCGTCTTTCGGTTGGCAGCGGAATGAACTTTTTACCTGATAAGTATTGTCCAGTTAACGATTCTGGGTCCTCCATAATTTCTTCTGGTGTCCCTTGTGCCGTAATCATTCCGCCATGCACACCCGCTCCAGGTCCAATATCAATAATGTAGTCAGCGGCGGTCATCGTATCCTCGTCGTGTTCAACAACGATTAACGTGTTGCCTAGATTACGCATATGCTTCAGCGTCTCAATTAACCGGTCATTATCTCGCTGGTGCAAACCAATTGACGGCTCATCGAGGATATATAAAACACCCATTAACGACGAACCAATTTGAGTCGCTAAGCGAATCCTCTGGGCCTCTCCACCTGAAAGCGTTCCTGCAGAGCGCTGCAACGACAAGTAATCAAGTCCGACATTAATTAAGAAACCAAGGCGTTCATTAATTTCTTTTAAAATAAGACGGGCGATCGCAATTTCTTTGTCAGTGAGTTCAAGCCCATCAAAAAAGACCTTCGCATCTTTTACTGACAATGACGTTACATCACCAATATGATTTCCACCGATCAATACCGAAAGGCTCTCTTTTTTCAAGCGATTCCCTTTACATTTCGGGCAGTGGTGCTGCGCCATATAGCCTTCCATTTGTTCACGAATGTAATCAGATGACGTTTCGTGATAACGACGAGCGATGTTGTTTAAAACTCCTTCAAAGATAATATTATTTTCGCGTATTTGTCCGAATTCATTTTCATAACGGAAGTAGATTTTATCAGCTCCACTACCATATAAAACTTTATTTAATAATGACTCTGGAATTTGCTCGACTGGTATATCCATATCGATGCCGTAATGATCACACACAGACTTTAGAAGCTGTGGGTAATATTGTGAGCTCGTCGGTTCCCATGGTGCGATTGCATGGTCATTTAATGTTCTCGAACGATCTGGAATAACGAGTTCTAAATCAACTTCCAGTTTTGTTCCTAAGCCATCACAAGTCGGACAAGCACCATACGGACTGTTAAATGAGAACATACGCGGCTCAAGCTCTGGAATCGAAAAACCACAATGGGGACATGCGTGGTGCTGGCTGAAAAGCAGCTCTTCTTCGCCGATTACATCGACGAGAACACGGCCGTCTCCAAGTCCAAGTGCCGTCTCAATCGAGTCCGTTAACCGGGCACCAATCCCTTCTTTCATGACGATACGGTCAATAACGACCTCAATACTATGCTTTTTATTTTTTTCGAGTTCAATGTCTTCGGCCACTTCACGCATTTCACCGTCGACACGAATCCGCACAAACCCTTGCTTCTTAATGTCTTCAAGCACTTTGACATGCTCACCTTTTCGTCCTGAAACGACCGGTGCGAGTATTTGCATTTTCGTTCGTTCCGGATACTGCATGATACGGTCCACCATTTGCTGCACCGTTTGTGAGCTGATTTCTACCCCGTGCTTCGGACAAATAGGTCGTCCAATTCGAGCAAAGAGTAGACGTAAGTAGTCATAGATCTCCGTTACGGTACCGACCGTTGAACGCGGGTTACGACTCGTCGTTTTTTGATCAATAGAAATCGCTGGTGAAAGTCCCTCAATTGCATCGACATCTGGCTTGTCCATTTGCCCTAGAAATTGGCGGGCATAAGCGGATAACGACTCAACATAACGACGTTGCCCTTCGGCGTAAATTGTATCAAAAGCGAGCGACGACTTCCCAGACCCAGAAAGCCCCGTTAAAACGACTAGCTTGTTTCGGGGAATCGTCACATCGATATTTTTTAAATTGTGAGAACGTGCTCCTTTAACGATGATATTTTCGAGTGCCATCTTACCTTCATCCTTCCGCTTTTAGCTCTAAAATTAAATCACGCAATTCCGCTGCACGTTCGAAGTTCAAATCTTTTGCTGCATCTTTCATTTCTTTTTCCATTCGTTCGATCATTGCATGACGATCCTTCTTGCTCATCTTCATCGTCGGTGCCGCTGTATAAGTCTCATCTGTTTCTGCAGCGTAAGTCGCTTGAATAATGTCAGGTATTTTCTTCTGTATTGTCATTGGCGTAATGCCATGTTTTTCATTATATTCTTTTTGAATTTGACGACGGCGGTTCGTTTCATCGATCGCGATCTTCATCGACTTCGTCATTTTATCGGCATACATGATGACATGACCGCTTGCATTACGTGCTGCACGTCCGATCGTCTGAATCAGTGACCGCTCTGAGCGCAAGAAGCCTTCCTTATCGGCATCTAAAATTGTCACTAACGAAACTTCTGGAATATCGAGCCCTTCCCTCAACAGGTTGATCCCGACGAGGACATCGTACGTTCCTATTCGAAGCTGACGAACGATTTCAAGCCGCTCTAAAGTTTTTATCTCGGAATGCATATATTGCACCCGAATTCCGACTTCTTTTAAATAATCAGTTAAATCCTCTGACATTTTTTTCGTTAGTGTGGTGACAAGGACCCGTTCCTTCCGAGCAACACGTTCATTGATTTCCCCAATTAAGTCATCAATCTGCCCTTCAATTGGACGGACTTCAATCGTCGGATCAAGTAGGCCAGTTGGACGGATGATCTGTTCAACTACTTTTGGTGTTTTTTCTAATTCATAAGGGCCTGGTGTAGCTGAGACGTAAACGATTTGATTCGTTTTCCCTTCAAACTCTTCAAACTGAAGCGGACGGTTATCTAGCGCTGACGGCAACCTGAAGCCATGGTCAACTAACACTTGTTTTCTGGCACGGTCCCCGTTATACATCCCGCGGATTTGCGGCAATGTCACGTGCGACTCATCGATGACGATTAAATAGTCTTCTGGGAAGAAGTCAAGTAACGTATACGGTGTATCTCCTTCATTTCGGAACGTTAAGTGTCTCGAATAGTTCTCAATCCCAGAACAGAAGCCCATTTCCCGCATCATTTCCAAATCATATTTCGTTCTTTGCTCCAAGCGCTGCGCTTCAAGTAGCTTACCTTTCTCATGAAGCTCCTCCAAACGCTCCTCGAGTTCAGCTTCAATATTAACGATCGCACGGTTTAATTTTTCTTCTCGCGTAACGAAGTGGGAAGCTGGGAAGATCGCCACATGGTTTCGTTCGCCTTTAATTTCACCCGTCAATGCATCAACTTCTGTAATGCGTTCAATTTCATCACCAAAAAACTCTATTCGAATACACTGCTCGTCACGTGAAGCGGGGAAGATTTCAACGACATCACCACGAACTCGAAACGTACCACGCGTAAAATTAAGGTCATTGCGATCGTATTGAATGTCGACCAGGTCACGCAGCAATTCATTGCGCTCTTTCTCCATTCCCGTTCGAAGTGAAACGACGAGGTCACGGTACTCTTCTGGTGAACCTAAACCATATATACATGAAACACTCGCAATAATAATGACATCTTTTCGCTCAAAAAGTGAACTTGTCGCCGAGTGTCGAAGTTTATCAATCTCTTCATTAATACTCGCATCTTTTTCAATATACGTGTCCGATTGAGGAACATATGCTTCTGGCTGATAGTAGTCATAATAGCTCACGAAATATTCAACCGCATTGTTCGGGAAAAAATCTTTAAACTCACTGTACAGCTGACCCGCTAGCGTTTTATTGTGGGCAATGACTAACGTCGGTTTATTGACTTCTTTTATTAAATTAGAGATTGTAAATGTTTTTCCAGTACCCGTCGCCCCTAGTAGCGTCTGGTGTACCTTCCCTTCACCGATCCCCTTTACAAGCTCCTTAATCGCTGCTGGTTGATCCCCTTGAGGTTGATATCTAGAGACTAACTCAAAACTTTGCTCCATCGCCTTTGTTCCTCCTTACATTTTAGAAAACAGCGGACAGCACCGTTTATGATGCGGTGGCCCTTGTTTTTCCTATATTTACCATAAAATTTGATCTAAATGCTGTTCAAGCTCATCATTACGTTCCTTTTCAACCATTTCATTATAACACACAGCCCCCCACTATACACAATTTTAACGAACGTATATTCCCTAACTTATGCTGCATTAGTTGATTCTGTGGTGGTAGGGGTGTAAAGGTGGAGGGGTGATTTTCGAGCTGGTTTTTGGCAGTTTTCTTTGCTATCGCTAGCTCTGATTGGTAGTGGCATTTTACAGTATTTGATTCACTGGAGCTCAGAGTTTGAGTTTAGCGCCTTGTTTTTACTGTTACTGAAAAATTGGTGCTCTAAACTGGCTTTTGGTACTCGCGTTTTACAGTAACTGGAAAGTTCCTGTTCTATTGCTTCGTTTAGGACTAATATCTTACAGAATTTAGGTTAACTGTGCTCTAAGTTCAAGGTTGGTGTCCCTGGTTTTTACTCGTATTGGAGTTACCTCCCTTTACTACACTACTTTTCCCAAATTCATCCACCAGACAAACAAATAGTCTACTATAATAGTTGATGATGATTGTGAACGTAGCCCTCTTTGATCACGAAACTACGGCCGCCTCATACTAAACTCGTCTTAGTCCCCTTAAAAGTTTTTTATAAATAGCTGTAACTTTTTTGAATTTCAACCGTGTTATTAGTGAAAGGAGGAGCGCAATGAAAGAAACGATCGACTCGATCTATGAAATGTATTTTCCGCATATTTATCGCTTTCTCCTTTCGCTTTGTCATGATCACTATACAGCAGAGGACCTCGTACAAGAAACGTTTTTCCGAGCTCATCTCTACGTAGAGAATTACGAGGGTGAATCGATTAAATCGTGGCTATTCACCGTTGCCCATCACGCTTTCATTGATTATGAACGAAAGCGGAACCGGACCGTGATAAAGGAAGAAAACTTCTTTTCAAATTTTTTTCATAGAGGCAGAAGTACCGAAGACCAAATGATAGTTAGTGAGGAAATTCAAGAGATTATTAATCTTTTAGAACACTTACCTGAACAACAAAAGTTAGCTGTCTTACTGCATGATTTTAATGAACTTTCATACCAAGAAGCAGCTGGTGTGATGAATGTATCGTTAGCCAATTTTAAGGTACTGCTTTTTCGTGGCCGACAGGCAATTCGTAAAAAGAAAGGCGTGAATACACATGACGGATGATTTTCAAAAGAAACTCGATGCGTATGAAAAAGGAGAGCTAACAGGAAGCGAGCTCGAACAATTTGAGCAGGAGCTTGAAAAACTCGAAAGCTATCAACAGTATTTAGAAAAAAAAGAACCTACTCTTGAAAGACCTACTAGTAGCTTCAATGATAAAAAACAGCGAAAAATATTAAAAAGGAGTAAGTGGAAAGCTCGGTTTCAAACAGCTGGAACTGCCCTTCTGATGTTCCTAGGAGTTCTTATTGTGACTTCCATTTTGACAGCAGTCTATTATAGTTGGGGTACTCCTGATCGAAGTGAAGTGTTTCAAAACATAATTGACCATACGCTGACAGTTACCCAGCCTGACGGGCACTTAGGCGGAACGAGCGTGAATGCAAAGACGTTTTTCCAGATGGAGGCAACTCGTGATATCCGAAAGAGAGTCGGCAATGAAACGATTACTGTTGGGGATATGAAAGTGAATTTTTTACTTTCAATGATGGGCTTTCCTGAAATTAATGATTATGGCCCCAAAAGCCAATCACATCCAACTTTTTTTCACCCTGAATCTCACGAACAATACGGCGACTCGGATTGGAATCAACTTGAAAAGCTACCAGAAGGAACAGTGGCATCGGCTTATGTATCGTTTGATCGGTTGTATGGCACTAACGAAGTTTTTCAATTGTTAGAAGGAAAAGACCTTGATCTATCATGGCTGGCTGTCGATACGGGACCAGAAGCACTTGATGACTTTCATGGAGGCATTATTTTCGATCCAATCGGGTTTCCATCCTTCCCTATTTGGCATGAGGATGACATGATCATGACATCACGCTCTGAAGAAAAGGGCTTTTTATTTGGACGTATTATTATGGAGGGCCGCACGTCACCAGACTACGAAGTTGGGGATGAAACGGTTCTACACGATCAATTTTTAAAAACTCTTCAATTTCTTGAACCACATGAAAAAAAGGCAAATCAAATCGCACGAAATCGTTTAAACTTATCCGAAAAATTGGAGTACTTTGAAAAAGCAGGCATTGCACATTACGGCGTAGTCCTTACAGGTCCGACAAAAGAAATTTTAGCCCTACAGGAAGAGCCCTGGATAGCAAACGTCCAAGTAGATGAAGTTACTTTTTGGAATTGGCATCATTTTGACTACTAAGTTTTGGCGGATGACCATAGAGCCTTATTAAAAATCAAATTGCAACAAAAAGCTGTAGAGAGGCATTTCTCCCTACAGCTTTTATTCTTTTGGCTTTCTCAAATCCAATGAAATTCTTATCCCTGCGATTAAGGATACGATTGCGAATGTGATAGCGAGCCAAGACATTAGATGGATTTGTACAGCAAAAATCATAATCATAAGTGTAACAATTAAAGCGCCTATTACACTATAGGAAATCCTTGTACCTACTACCATTAATAAAAAAGGTAATCCAATCGCTAAAAAAAATTGTAACATATCGTCCTAGCCCCTTTCACATCTATAAATTGTATGAAAAAAATGATTCAGTCATAAAAAACATGACTGAATCAACCTCATCAGTTACGTAATAAAGCCTCGTTAAACAACAGAATTTTGAAGTTCATATTCGGCTTTTAGTAAAAGAACGCCAAGTTGGTGATGTTGTCCGTCGTACAAGGCCGTTTGAGCAAAACGAATTTCCCCGTCTTGATCCCTCACTTCCAATTTACAAAAAGCTGATTTTCTTTGTAAAGCATCGTAAAATTGGATTTGATCATTGACCTTTTGCCCATTCACCTTGACGATCACTTCTCCGACACGCAACTGCAGTTTAGCAGCTGGTGAACGAGGGATGACCCCAAGCACCATGACACCAGACGGTTGTGGCGTAAAATAACTCATTTTTCTTTCATCCTGGTGTTTTTGTCGCCTCCAAATCCACTCTCTTCCTAGTAATGCGGCAGCGGCAGCGACCAATGCAATAGGTGGATAAAAATAAGCACCAGCAGTTAACAAACTAATAACGACACCTAATAAGATCACGCGAGTTCCAAACTTCTGAATAAAAGGTACAGGCATCGAACTTCTGATCAGCTGATGAAACCCTACGAGAAACGGAACAAGAATAATCGAAAACGTTCCCTGTTCACCAAGTGCGATGACTGGCCAGAAATCAACACTTGGCACCATCCCATTCGGTAGTAAAAGAAAAACTGGAACGAACCATAATCGCTTGGACTCATGTCCACCAATTAACATTCCACGTTTACTTTTTAGATATTTCGGGGATGTATTCTTATGACCATTTGTCCGAATAAGAAACCCTTCGCCTATTAAAAGAAACGCCATTAAGATAACCGCATAAACAATATGGCTTTCACTAAATTCAAATGAAAGCTGCCCAATGACTGGAACTGAAACCGTCGACGGAGCAAGTGTAAATAAAAACATCCCTAACACAACAACTGGAATTACGTATGAAGGCGAAACCCATCTAATTTGTGTTGAGGCGATAAATAATAAATAAATAGCAGTAACTAGCATTAAAAATTCTACTGAAACGACGATCCCTAAACCAATCGCAAAGAGAGAAATCACCATTCCTGTCACAATCCCAGGAACTAATGAAATGACCGTTTCATCAATAAAGTCATACACCTTCGTATGAAAATCTTCTCGTTCGCGTTTGACTCGGGCAATTCCAATAATAAGCATCGTGAAAAAACCAATATAAAATAATGGATGTAAAAAGACGTAACCAATCCCTTGAAGTAATGTAACCAACCATTCCATAATCATTTCTCCTAGTTCCTTCCCCTGATGAATAAAAAAAGAAAAGCGGAAGCGTCCGTTTTGCGACGTAGGGACTGGAGCCTCTCCGTATGAGATAAAGGATACACGGCGATCGTCAGTGAGCCGATGTTGACTTATCGTAAGGAGGAGAGCGAAGTCCACTAGACGC
>NZ_WMKZ01000002.1 GCF_019024285.1 Alkalihalobacterium elongatum | reverse complement strand
CCCTATTCAATATAGGGATCACCTTCTAGTTGCATAGTCTCTTTTTTTATAGTGTCCTTGACATGGGGACCAGTTTATTCAGTTAGTCTCTTTTCTTTTGCCTTTCCGATACTTAAAAAGGTTTTGTTGTTGCGAATAAGTAATTGCTACTAAGATTAAGGCGACACCAACCCATTGAAGGAAAGATACATGCTCTTTTAAAACAAGCACAGACATAATAACAGCTGTAGGTAATTCTGCAGCTCCGAGGATGGTTCCTAACCCTGTACCGATTTTGGGAACACCAATAGCAAATAATATCGTAGGTAAAACTAATCCAAAAAATCCTAATGGTAAAGCATAAATCCAAAGCCCATCTAGGAATGCTCCACTTAATAAAAAGGTCGGTGGAAATAAAATAAGCGTGAAAATCATTGCTCCGGTTATAAACAGGAAACTGCGAACCATTGGGTGAACAGTTAGTGCCACTTTACCACTTAAGAAGATAAACCATGCAAAGGAAAAAGCAGCAATGAGACCGTAGACGATACCGATAACTGTTAGTTCTCCTGTTAATTGTAGCAGTGGTCCTGCTGCTAGAATGGTACCAACCAAGATTATTCCAATTGAAATTAGCTTTGTAATAGAAGGCCATTTTTTGTCAGTGACCGCTTCTATGAGTACTCCAATCCAAGTAAATTGAAATAATAGGATGATGGCTAACGAAGCTGGAATAGTTTCTAAAGCTAAATAGTAAAAAATTCCTGTTAAGCTCGTTGTTGTACCTGCACCAAGTAAAAGAATGATGTTTTTTCGCGAGATTTTTTGTTTGGATATGAACAAAAATAACATTAATAATAAAAGCCAGCCGACAAAAAATTGACTACTAATGACTTCAGAATGTAAAAAACCTTGTTCATACGCCAGTTTTACAAACGTCGATAAAATACCATAACTACATGCACCGATAAAAACTAAGACTGAATATTTTAATTTCAAGTTAATAACCCCTTTTTCATAACGGAATTATCTTATCTAAGACATGAAAAATGAGCAAGTGATAAGCTTTTTATTATATGATTTCAATGACAAGTTAATGAAAAAACGAATTTTGGGCTTTGGTCGGGGAGGACCTTATATAAACTATAAGAAATTACTAGTTGTGTACTAGTCTGAATTTTTGTAAACTATTAAATAATACTACTATTTTCCTATAAGTATATATATCATCCTACATGAATGGTTATTCATTCATGTGTTTGTCTAATAGAAGGGGGCAAATATGTCGACAAAGGATATGTCTGTGTACATTAAAAAAAATAAATTAGTAACTAACTTAATATGGGGTGCATTTATCCTAGGCTTAATTAGTAATTTTATTAGTGAAGTTCCAATAAGTGGTGTAATTGCTTATTCCGTTACTGGACTCGTTTTTTCAGTTATTTTTACAGTAATGGCTTACAATGGCTGGGCTCCGTTTTCCCTTCAGTATTTTATTGCTAGTGGACTTGGAGTGTTAACTTTTGTCATGGGAGTTACTTCTCCTAAGCTATCAAATTATTTAATGATCTATGTAGGACTTGTCTTTATCACATTGTTTCATAATTATCGCTCTATAGCTCTATCAGGTGCAATCGGTTTATTTCTAACGAATTATTTTTTCTTTACATTACGAGACACGATGTTTTGGGGACAGGAGAATGAAATTCTTATTTCATTAAATGTGTTTGTCGTTATTATTTCTGGTGTTTTAATTGCACAAGCACGAATTGGTGAGAAAATGCAAAAAGATATTGAGGCTAAAGGAGAAGAGGCATTAGCGGAGAAGCAGAAAGTTGATCAGTTATTGGGTAAAGTTGCAAATTCAGTTAAGATCATTTCTGAGTTTAGTCAACAAGTAAAATCAAATATAGAAGCAACACAAAAAGTTTCGACAGATTTAACATCAACATTTTCTGAAGTTGCTAGAGGAGTTGAAACACAGGCTTCTACAGTAAGTGAAATAAATGATTCCATGATTGATACGAATACAGCAGTCCTTAATGTTTCCTCTTTCTCACAATCAGCCAAAAGAGTAGCGCATGAGACCCTGACACATACAAACAAAGGAAACGAACAGGTCAATGAATTAACGAAAACGATGGATAATGTCCAGTCTGTTATCACCTCAGCTGCAGTTATTATGAAGGAGCTAAATGAACAAAGTCAAAAGATTAGTACGATCTTAACGACGATCAGTGATATTTCCAATCAAACAAACCTACTGGCATTAAATGCTTCTATTGAAGCTGCTAGAGCTGGTGAACATGGAAGAGGGTTTGTAGTAGTTGCAAATGAAGTCAAACGTTTAGCAGAAGACTCGCAACGTTCAACAAAAGAAATTGAAAGTATTTTACAAGATATTAAAGTAAAAACTGAACAGGTAACAGTTGAAGTCCAAAAAGGTGAAGAAATTGTTGGTGAAAGTATTAAAGTGACAAAAGAAACAGAAGTAAGTTTCAATGAAATCTTAGGGAATACACAGGAAGTTGTATCGTTTAGTAATAAGTTAGAAGAAGTGGTATCACTACTTGAGAACGCATCAAATAAAATTAAAATAGAATTATCAGAAGTAACAAATGTGACCCAAGAGTCAAGTGCTATGGTTGAAGAAGTATTTGCTAGTGTAGAGGAACAACATCAATATATTGAAGAAATTATTGATAGCTTTAAGGAATTAGAAAGTTTAACTAGAGAATTAAATGGATTAGTAAATGAATAAGAGAAAGGGATACCCTTTCTCTTAATTTTTTTTGCTCTAATTACGAAGATAATTTTTTCTCCCTAAATTTATCTTTAATTTCACTTAAGAAGTATTCATCTTTATCATTACTTGACATGAAGCTAACATAAATGAACTCCGGTACATCGAAAAAAGCATATTGCTGATCATTTTTCTTATGCACATAGAATGTTTTTGTTTGTGTATCGTACATTACATTACTAATCATAGTACTTTGAATGTCTGTAAATTGCTTCAATGTATTCACCCCCGATAGTTAATTACTTTTCTAATTCCCCATGGAGAGAAAATGAAACAAATCTATTAATAGGCAAGTATCCTTTTTTTCTATTGTTTGGATGACATTCATATTTTATTCACAATTACCTATTAATATATAGTCGTGTTTGATTGATGTCCGCCTATTTTTTTTGTACTATTAGACTTAGAGTTTTGCTACTATGAACCTTAATGAGGGTGAACAATGAAAAATTTAGTAAAACAAAACGAAAATCTTCTTTTTGCAGCGTGGGGAGTTTCTTTAATAGCTACGATCGGTAGTTTGTATTTTTCAGAAGTTCTTGGATATATGCCATGTGAGCTGTGCTGGTACCAACGTATTTTCATGTATCCAATCGTGATTATTTTAGGTATAGCTGTCGTTAAAAAGGACCCAAAACAAGCTTTATATTCTGCGGTATTTTCAGGTATAGGCATATTGATTGCGTTTTATCATTATTTGCTACAAAAAGTGCCAGCAATGACAGAGCTAGATTCATGTGGACTCATTCCTTGTGCTGGTCAATATATTAATTGGTTAGGGTTTATAACAATACCATTTTTAGCTTTAGTTGGTTTTACGGCCATTTTAGTAATTAGTTTAGTTATTTTAAAAACAAATCAAGGGAGATAGAAACCATGAAAAAAATCATTATCTTTTTAGTGGTAGTTATAGGTATTTTTGCCGCACTAGCGGTTGTCAATAATATATCAACGAGTCAAAAAGTAGAGGGAAATCCTTATGGAAAGTCTAATTTAAACCAAGCAACGATTAATCAATTAGATGATCCGAATTATCAAAACATCATTCTTCCTGAAGAACTTAAGGCTTCTTTAGAAAATGGGGAAAGCATGACGGTTTACTTTTATCAGCCAACTTGTCCTGCATGTGTTGAAGCATCGCCAATCGTTGTTCCAATGACGGAAGACCTGGGAATCGATTTGGAGTTATATAATCTTCTTGAGTTTAATGAAGGTTGGAATGAGCACAATATTCAATCAACACCGACAATCGTTCATTACGAGAATGGACAAGAACTTGGAAGAATGGAAGGTCTGTATTTAGAAGAAGAATATCGTTACTGGTTTGAGCAAGTAAAGGCTTTAAACTAAGATAGAATGGGGGAGGCTAACTGTAGATGTTAGTCTCTTTTTTACATAGCGTAATAATTTTAAGGACAAACGTTTTTACATAGAATTAAGGTAAAAATGATACTGTTATTGGATTTCACAATGTCATCACAATTGTATGGTATTTTTAAATTAGAAATGATTATTCGATAAAATAGGTGATGAACATGAAGAAAATATTGATTATGTGTTTATTATTTTTCATTTTAGCGTTATCAGGCTGTAAACAACTTCATATTTCACTTCCTGACAAGCAGCCACTTTTGATGGTTACTCATTTAAAAGAAAAAACGATTACTTTTATTGAACAGGAATCATTCGATGTTGTATATTCAGATGAGTTTCCATTTGAAATTCATTCACTTGAAACGATAGCACCGAATCAAGTAGCTATTGCTGGGAAACTAGAGGAAGAGGTATTATTAGTAGATTTAACATCTGGTCGAATAGAAACATGGCTTGAATTGGGGCAAGGAATAACAAGCATGAATTATGACAAGCAAGATCAACTCTTATTTTTAACTGATGCGAAAGATCATCAATTACATGTATATCAAATGGATAGTAAAGAAAAGCTCATTTCAATAGATGTCGAAGTAAACCCGATTCAGGCTAACCTTGATAAAAGTGGCGAATTTATTTTCGTATTAAGTAGTGGAGAAACACCTATGGTTACGGTAATTGATCGTAAAAATTATAAGGTACAAACAACATTTCCTGTATTGGAATTACCGACTGATTTATTTTATGACGGTCATTATTTATGGGTAGCTGGACATGGTGATTTCACCAACTGGAATGAGAGCATTGAGGCGTATCATCCGCTAACTGGAGAAAAACAAAAAGATGTACAAGTGGGTTTAATGCCAATCTTTATGTACGAGGATGAATTAGGAGATCACTTTTACGTATTGTGTCATGGTTCAAGTGATTTATATGCCATCGATCGCAATACTTATGAAGTAAAGCAACGAGTGGTTGTTGGTGATAATCCGCATTATATGAACGGCTCTGACCGACACCTCTATGTTACTGGGTTAGATGGAAATAACTTAACCGTTATTGATAGAAACACTTATGAAGTACTAGGTAACGTAGATTTAGCGAGCGGACCGTTTGGGGTTGCTATAGGAGAGGTAGAAAATGACTAAAAAAACAATATTAGTAGTTGATGATGAAAAACAAATAGTTGAATTAGTCACCTCATATTTACTAAAAGAAGGCTATCATGTTTTAGAGGCTTATGATGGAATTGAAGTTTTTCCAATTCTACAACGTGACAAAGTGGATTTAATTGTATTAGATGTTATGATGCCAGGAATGGACGGATATACTGCATGTGAGAAAATCAGAGAAAAATGGACAGTTCCTATTATTATGCTAACGGCAAAAGGTGGAGAAATGGACCGAGTTCAAGGCTTGAAAATTGGAGCAGACGATTATGTAGTTAAACCCTTTAGTCCAAAAGAGCTTGTGGCAAGGATTGAGGCACAGCTTCGTAGGATAGAATTAGTAACACAAAAGAAGACTTCGTTCCTACGCTTTGGAGCACTTGAAATTGACCTTGAAGGAAGAACAGTTACTGTGGAGGACAAAAAAGTAACATTAACGAGAAAAGAATATGATCTCCTCCAATACCTTGTTAGTCACGAAAAAATGGTATTTAGTCGTGAACAAATCCATGACTATGTCTGGGGAATGGATTATGAAAAAGGAACATTTCGTACAGTCGATACACATATTAAGACATTGCGAATTAAATTAGGGCAGTATGGTAATCACATAAAAACAGTCTGGGGTGTAGGGTACAAATTCGAAGGTGACAATGAATGAGGAAGAGTGTTTTAAAGCAACGAGTTTGGATGTCGTTTATTCTTCTCATGTCTTTAACCATAATTGCTATCATTGTATTGACATACTTTTTGTATGAGAAATTTTATGTTGAAAAACAAATTTCATTACTCCAGTATCATGGACAAGCAGTTGCTACTCAATATAATCAGTTTTCAAAATCAGAATTCCAAGATCAAATTACTTGGCTTGACAACGTGTTAGAAGCTAATGTTATTTATACGACAGATCCAATGCTATTAAGTGGTGGGCTTCCTTTTGAGGTTGAAATTGAAGAAACATTAATTACCTTTGAAGAGCGGCAAGTATTACTTGATGGCGAAACGCTCACCTTAATTCGTGAGCACCCTAGGTTTGCTCAAGATATTGTTGCTGTAGTTACTCCCATTATGGGGTTGAATGGACTTGAAGGAGTTCTGTTTTTATACATGCCTTTAGCAACGGTATACGAGCCATTTGAGTCAATTCGGTATATGTTAATAGGCTTTGTCATTTTAACAATTATCATTGTCAGCGTAGTTACTCGTAAAATTACTGACTATTTTATACGTCCAATTGAAAAGATGATAGAAGTTACAAACCAGATGGCTGATGGAGATTTCTCAAAGCGTGTTAATGTGAATAGACGTGATGAACTTGGCCAGTTAGCGAAGTCGTTCAATCGCATGTCTTCTTCTTTGGACGAAGTTGAGACTAAGCGGAGAGAGTTTTTATCAAATGTTTCCCATGAACTAAGAACCCCTATTAGTCTAATGAAAGGGTACACAGAAGCATTTGAAGAACAGGTAATTCCGCAAGAGAAATATGTAAGTACAATGAAAAACGAAACGGCTTATATTGGTAGGCTTGTACATGACTTATTAGATTTAGCTCAGCTAGAAGGAGATACGTATCCAATAACCAAAGCACCTTTACCGTTTGCTCAAGTCGTTGAAGAGGTTGTGCAAAAATTTGAGTGGCATGTAAAAGAAAAAAATATAACCATTCAAAAAGAATTAGATGAAGAAATTATCGTTGAAGGTGATGAAGACCGTATCTCACAAGTCATTTCAAATATATTAAGTAATGCCATTCGGTATAGTAATGAACATGGGACGATTTTTGTCCGTCTTTTTACAAAGGATAACGAAGCAGTGCTCGTTATTAAGGATGAAGGGGTAGGGATTCCAAGAGAAGAAGTTGATAAAATTACGGAAAGATTTTATCGTGTGAATAAAGGGAGAACTCGAAAAGAAGGTGGAACAGGCCTAGGACTGGCCATCGTTCAACAAATTGCTAAACTGCATAACGGTAGGTTAACAATAAAATCTGATGTTGGACAAGGGACAGAAGTTTCTGTCATTCTACCTAAATATATGAATTGATTGTGATCTTAAGTAAGGAATGTATATAGATTGTTCAAAAATTTGCTTGAGAGATTTCATAGTTTTATCACAATTGATTTTTATTCTTTTTGAAGAAGCTTTTTTACTATTATTAAAACGAAAACGATTATTTTTATAAGGGAGATATCCATATGAAGAAATTGAGTATAATTGGCTCTGTAGTATTATTAGGTTTAATGACTGCCTGCGGTCAAGCAGAGGATAATGGGCAGGCTAGCGGGGCATGTGAAAATCCGCTCGTCCCAATTGAAGTCGATTTTTCTTGGGAGCCTGAAGCACCAGAGAGTGGAGAAAACTTGCTATTTACAGCACATGTAACGCATGATGGGTTTAATGTAGAAGAGGCTGATGACGTTCAGTTTGAAATTTGGGAGCATGCAAATCCTGATTATCATCACATGCTAGAAACGGAAAATCAAGGAGATGGCCTTTACACATTAGATTGGATGTTCCAGGAAGATGGCGTATATTATGCTTATTATCATGTAACAGCATGTGCAATGCACCGTATGGAAAAACAAATGGTTGTCGTTGGTGACGTAGATGTTGAAGCAACTACAGCTGAACCAGATACGGTAACAACAAAGATGGATGGCCATGGAGAACACGGTGATCATGAAGAAGACGATGAAGAACATGAGGATCATGAACACGGACATGAACATGAAGATGAGGAAGATGAGCATAATCATTAATGAATAAAAAAGCTTAGAGATAATTCTCTAAGCTTTTTTGTGTAGGGCTTTGTAGACTATTCCCTATGTTAAAATGTCCCAACTCCATTTTGTCACTTGTGGCCATTTATTTTATCAAATTTATTAATTCGACTATATTCTTAAACAAGATTAGTTTATTATATGGTTAAATAGCTCTATAGTACATTACTTTTTTACTAGTTTTGGATATGGTATAGTTGGTGATTTAGTCACACTCTTATTATTTATTGTCCAATCAATAAAACTAGCATTTTAATATAAAAAACTTCGTAGACGATATGTTGAGGTGAAGACAGTCTTGAGTACTTCAGAATACTTAGATGTGTTTATTGATGAGAGCCAGGAGCACTTACAATCATTAAATGATAATTTACTACTTTTAGAAACTGATCCAAGTAATCTAGCTATTGTTGGCGAAATTTTCCGTTCTGCACATACGTTAAAAGGAATGGCAGCGACGATGGGTTATGAAGATTTGGCTCATTTAACACATACAATGGAAAATGTACTAGATTTAATTAGAAATCAAAAGCTAGAAGCATCATCAGCTGTTCTAGATGTTGTCTTTGCTGCAGTTGATGACTTAGAAGAAATGGTAAATGATATTGCAGCGGGTGGTACTGGAAAACGTGATGTCTCAAATGTGACAGAATTACTAGAGCAAATTGAAAAAGGTGGTTCACCTACTCAAGTTGCAGCAACTGTTGAAGAGGTAGTGGCACCTGTTAGTGAAGAGGCAGTGGCACCTGTTAGTGAAGAGGCAGAAACTGCTGCTTTTGAAGTTACTTATGACCAGTTTGAATTGACGGTTCTTATGCAATCACAAGAACAAGGGTACAACTCTTTTCAAGTAAAAGTATCGCTTGATGAGCGTACGATGTTAAAGGCTGCTCGGGTGTTTATGGTTTTTGAAGTGCTTGAACAAATTGGTGAAATTATTAAGTCAAATCCTAGTGCTGAAGAATTAGAGGAAGAAAAATTTGATTTAGAATTTGTTGTTACCATTATTTCACAAGTAGAAGCTGATGAAATTATACAACGTATTGAAAAAGTTTCAGAGATTAGTGAGGTAAACGTTCATCAATTAAATCTTGAAGAGTTAAAAAAGGCTGCATCTGAAAGAGAAGCAGATGAAGCAAAAGTTGAACCAGAAGTGGAGCTTGAAGAAAAAGAAATTGTTCCAGCCGTTCAAGAAATGAAAGCTCAAGTAAAGAGTTCACAAGCGAATGGTAGAAAACACGCAGAAGTAAATAAAACGATTCGAGTAAATATTGAGCGCCTTGACGTTTTAATGAATTTATTTGAAGAACTAGTCATTGATCGAGGTCGTCTTGAGCAAATAGCTAGTGAGTTAAAAAATAATGAGCTGAACGAAACGGTTGAACGAATGTCACGGATATCTGGAGATTTACAGGAAATTATTTTAAATATGAGAATGATGCCTGTCGAACAAGTTTTTAATCGTTTCCCACGGATGGTTCGTAGTCTTTCGAAGGACTTAAATAAAAAGGTAGATCTTCATATTTTAGGAGCAGAAACAGAGCTGGACCGAACAATTATCGATGAAATAGGTGATCCTCTCGTTCATTTAATTCGAAATTCTATTGATCATGGGATTGAGACTCCAGAAAAACGTAGGGAGTTAGGTAAACCAGAAGTAGGGACGATCATCCTTAAGGCTTACCATAGTGGAAACAATGTTTTTATTGAGATTGAAGATGATGGAGCTGGGATTAACCGAGATAAGGTACTTAATAAAGCTCTTTCAAACGGTGTTGTTACTGAGGAAGAAGCAAGTAAAATGTCAGACCAACAAATCTATGGTCTTTTATTTAGAGCTGGGTTTAGTACAGCTGATAAAGTTACAGATGTTTCTGGCCGAGGCGTAGGTCTTGATGTGGTTCGGTCGACTTTCGAATCTCTAGGTGGCGTAGTGACAGTTGATTCTACATTAGGAAAGGGATCGATTTTTTCTATTCAACTTCCGTTAACACTTTCAATTATTGATGTTATGTTAGTAGAAGTAAGTGACGAAAAGTATGCCATCCCTCTTTCAGCTATCGTTGAGACGGCGATTGTGAATAAAAAGGAAGTATATAGTGCACACGGACAAAAGGTGATCGACTTCCGTGGAAAGGTAGTTCCTCTCGTTTTCCTTAAAGATATTTTCGAGGTACCTGTAGAGCAAGAGATAGAAGAGGAATATTATTCTCTAGTTATTATTCATAAAGGTGATAAAATAGCTGGACTAGTTGTCGATTCACTAATAGGACAACATGATATTGTACTCAAGTCGTTAGGTAACTATTTAACGAATGTCTTTGCTATTTCAGGTGCAACAATTTTAGGAAATGGTCAAGTTGCTTTGATTGTTGATACAAATGCACTAATTAAGTAATACAAGGATGGGAGGCAAACCCTGATGTCTGTGGAAAGTACAGTAGGAAAAGAATTAAAAGTTATTGTTTTTCAGTTAAAAGATGAAGAATATGCAATTGAAGTAGATAATATCCAATCTATTGAAAGAATGCAGCCTGTGACACGTATACCGAGAACTTTTCCATTTATAAAGGGAGTTATGAATTTGCGTGGAGTCATTACCCCGATTATGGATTTAAGAAAACGCTTCGGGATTGAATCTAAAAAGGCTGATGAAGCTACCCGGATTCTAGTCATCTCTAAAGACGATATTGAGATTGGATTTATTGTTGACGGTGCAAATGACGTAATTGATATTCCTTCAGAAAAAATAGAGCCAACACCAGAAGTTGTTGGTGGTGTTGAAGCTGACTACTTAAGTGGAGTCGTAAAGCTTGATAACCGATTGTTTACATTGTTAAATATTGATAAAGTAATTGCAAATTAATAGATTAGCCTAAATATAGTGTGGGGTGTTAAGATGACTTCTGTATTAATTGTTGATGATGCTGCTTTTATGAGAATGATGATTAAGGATATCTTATCAAAAAATAACTTTAATATCGTAGGGGAAGCAGCGAATGGTCAAGAGGCGGTTGAAAAGTATAAAGAGCTAAATCCTGATATTGTTACGATGGATATTACAATGCCAGAAAAAGATGGGATTGAAGCGCTTCGTGATATTAAAAGTATTAATCCTAATGCAAAAGTTATTATGTGTTCAGCAATGGGACAACAAGCGATGGTTATCGATGCCATTCAATCAGGCGCGAAGGATTTTATCGTTAAGCCATTTCAGGCTGATCGTGTAATTGAGGCTCTACAGAAGGTAGCGAATTCTTAAATAAAAATAATAAATATTGACTGAATCATGGGCGTTTGTGAGTCAGTCTTTTTTTATGCCTGTTTCGTAAACCTTACTATACTGTCCATTTGGGCTTCACGATAATGCATGAAGAACTAAGCTTTCACCTTGGTTAACGTCGAGTGACTAAAAGTAAAGCAATAAATTATTAGTAAAAATAAAATATAAATAACCTTGTTGACACAAAGTCAAGCATCATGTAACATCAACTAAGTAATTGAATAATGTTCCTCGTTAGGTGAGGCTCCTGTACGGAGATACGCTGCTGCCCAAAAATGTCCAAAGACGCCAATGGGTCAACAGGAACCATCGAAATAAGGTGGTTTTTAATGTAGCTGGTCTATGACCTATGCCGTACAGTGCTAAAGCTCTACGATTGAAGGAATGGTAATGAACATTTTTTTTAGTATGCTTATATAATAAGTATGCGCTAATTTTTGTTGAATTAACACCTTCTCTCGTAGAAGGTGTTTTTTATTTAATATTACTAAATACATAAAAACGGGAGGTGTTGTGGAATGGATAGTAGTCCCGAACCCGAATCGACAAATTGTGGTTTATTAATAAAGACAAAAGGAATAATACAAGAAAAAGGGAGAACTCCACTTCACTCCCGAGTAGTACGGTGTGATTAGTTTAGTTCTCCTCTCAAGGAGGAAGCGACCGTGGTTAGACTTAACGAACAAACACGAGAAGAATACGTAAACCATATTCTTCAAGTTTTAAAAGAAAATAACAAAGAGCAATTTAGAGAGGCGTTTCTTGAATTACATCCAACAGATCAAATGGATATCTTCTCTAACTTAGAGAAAGATCAACGCCAACTAGTATACGCGTATCTTTCAGCTGCTGAATTTGCAGAGGTATTCCAAGAGTTGGAAATCGATGATCAAAAAAGAATTGCACTCGAGCTAGAAGATGACTTCATTGCAGAAATGTTTAATAACATGTATGCCGATGATGTAGCCGACTACCTTGCTGAAATTAAAGATGCAAAGGCTAAAGCAATCTTAAGTGCAATGGATAAAGAAGATGCCGATGACGTAAAAGAACTATTATCTTATCCGCCAGAAACCGCTGGTGCGATTATGACAAAAGAATATATTTCAATTAAAGCAAGACAAACAGCTTCAGAAGTTGTAGAGCTTCTTCGTGAGCAAGGCCCTGATGCTGAAACGGTTTATTACCTGTATGTCGTTGATGAGAAAGATAAGTTAGTTGGGGTAATTTCGCTTCGTGACCTGATTATTGCACCGACAAATGAAAAAATTGAAAATATTATGAGTTCACGTGTTGTTTCGGTTGAAGCACATATGGACCAAGAAGAAGTGGCAAAATTAATTAAGAAATATGATTTCCTTGCTGCTCCTGTTGTTACAAGTACAAGCGAGTTAATTGGTATCGTCACAGTCGATGACGTTATGGACGTTTTAGAGGATGAAGCAACAGAAGACTTAGGTGAAATCTCTGCAGTTAGAGGTGCAACAGATGTTAATGTAACTGCATTCACTGCGGCAAAAAAACGTTCACCTTGGATTATATTATTAATGTTTTTTGGTCTGATTACAGCTGGTGTAATTGGTCAGTTTGAAGAAACTCTTGAAGAAATTGTATTATTAGCTGTGTTTATCCCACTGATCATGGACTCAGCTGGAAATACGGGTACACAATCTCTAGCAGTTACAGTACGTGCATTAGCAACTGGTTCATTAGAGAAGAAAGGATTATGGAATACAGTTAAGCGAGAGTTTGGTACTGGTATGATGCTAGGGTTGATTTGTGCAATTACTCTATTTATTTTTGTGCCATTCTTATATGGTTATATGATTGCATTTATTGTTGGTGTTTCTCTTTTCTTAACATTAAGTGTGGCAACTGTTATTGGTGCAACTGTTCCGTTAGCTATCAATAAATTAAAACTAGACCCAGCGATTGCATCAGGTCCATTTATTACAACAGTAAACGATATTTTAGGTTTACTTATTTACTTCTCAATCGCAACATCTTTAATTAATTACCTATAATAAAAAAACGGTGCCAGGCTCCTATTAGGTGCCTGGCACCGATGTGTAAAAAGGTGGGAAGGTAGGTGTTCTTAGTGGTAACATACGAAGTTTTTATTAAGCTGTCGGTGGCTCTATTGCTTGGACTTTTAATTGGGATTGATCGACAACTAAAGCATAAGCCCCTTGGGTTAAAGACAAGTATGGTCATTTGCGTTGCTAGTTGTCTTGTAACAATCGTTTCAGTTGAATCATTTCACCGCTATGCTTCACCTACCTTTAATGCTATGGACCCCATGCGTTTAGCTGCGCAAATTGTCAGCGGTGTCGGTTTCCTAGGTGCAGGTGTCATTTTAAGAAGAAGTAATGATGTCATTTCAGGTTTAACGACAGCTGCTATGATTTGGGCCGCATCTGGTTTAGGAATTGCAATTGGGGCAGGGTTTTATGCTGAAGCCTTTTATGTAGTTATTCTACTCATAGCGGCTGTCAACATCCTACCGCTATTCGTTAAGCGATTGGGGCCAAGCACCTTAAGTAAACGGGATGTTGCAGTCAAAATTGTTATGGAACCGAACATGAAAATGACAGAGCTACTCCAAGCGATTGAAAGAAAAGGTGATAGCTTAAAAGAAAAGAAAAATTATGAAATTAACATCCGAAATATTAAAATTAAAGACCTTGAAAATGGAAATCAACAAATAGATTTAACGATTTCAGCGCCAGAAAAACAATACACGACTGAAATTTACTATCTATTTAAAAAAATTGACCATGTGTTAACTGTTGATGTAGAACATCTATAAAAAATAAGCCTCTGTGAGGGGAGGTACCTAATATGGTGATGCTTAATTTAAAAAATCGTGAAGAGTATACGTTCTATTTACATTTGTATTTAAAACAGGAAAAGAAAGAAGAATTTCGAAGAGACTTCCTATCGCTTCATCCAACCGATCAGATTGAAATCTTCCAGGAGTTCAGTCAGATCAAAAGGAAAGTAATTTACGAATATTTATCAGCAGAAGAATTCTCTGAAATCTTTGTTGGACTACCTATAAAACAGCAAAAGATAGTTATTTCAGAGTTAGATGAACACATCGTTCTTACTTTGCTTGAGGAATTATCTGCAGATGATGTCACAGACTTCTTAAGCGAAATTCCTGATCATATAGCTAATTATTTTCT
This sequence comes from Alkalihalobacterium elongatum, assembly GCF_019024285.1. Taxonomy (GTDB): domain Bacteria; phylum Bacillota; class Bacilli; order Bacillales; family Bacillaceae_F; genus Alkalihalobacterium; species Alkalihalobacterium elongatum. Next base: position 350,918 of record NZ_WMKZ01000002.1, on the reverse strand, counting down.
TGACCGGATGAACAAAACTGATGCGGATAATATTAAAAAATTATTATCGTACCAGAATGATACAGCTGGTTCTTTAATGACAACCGAGTTTATTACCGCATTAGAGACGGAAACCGCGGATAATATTTTGCAAAGGTTAAGAACGGAAGCAAAAGATGCGGAGACGATTTACTATATTTACGTTACGGATGACAAGATGGTATTAAGAGGGGTACTTTCCTTAAGGGAACTGATTTTATCTGAACCAGCGATAGCTGTTGCAGAAATTATGAAAACAAAATTTATTTCAGTATTACCTACAACTGACCAAGAACAAGTAGCTGACACTATTAAAGACTATGACTTAATTGCAGTTCCAGTTGTTACAGAAAAAGATGTTATATTAGGCATTGTTACCGTAGATGATGTAATGGATATTGTCGAAGAAGAGACAACTGAGGACATCGAAGATTTAATGGCTACAAGAGGTTCGGTTGATATTGATGTAAGCCCGCTCGTTGCAACTAAACGGCGTCTGCCATGGCTAATTGTATTAATGATCTTAGGTATTGGTACAGCTAGTCTTATCGGTCAGTTTGAAAGTACACTTGCTGAAATGGCGATTTTAGCAATATTTATTCCGCTAATTGCAGATATGGGTGGAAATACTGGAACCCAATCTTTAGCAGTCGTCGTCAGAAGTATCGCACTTGGTAATTTAGAACAACAAAATGTATTTGGCAAATTGCTTAAAAGAGAAGCAATAACAGGGATTTTAATGGGGATTTCTTGTGGTATCATCGCATTTTTCATCGCATTATTTTTTGATATAAGTGGGATGTACTTTGGAGTAATCGTGGGGATTTCTTTGTTTTGTACGATCGTTCTTTCAACCATTACAGGGACAGTTATTCCATGGCTTGTCCACCGCTTAAAAATAGATCCTGCCGTTGCTTCAGGTCCATTTATTACAACAATTAATGACATTGTCGGATTGTTTCTTTATTTTTCAATCGCGAATTTTATGCTTCAAAACTTTTAGGTTCTGTTATCGTGGCAATAATTTGCTTCAAGACAGTTTATTTAAAAGGATCTTTTTGCAGATTGCTGTTTTTGCTATTGGACCGTTAACCTTTATAAGCTAGGGTCTTGATACTTTAGCTTTAAGCGAAAACGGTCCATAACAACAAAAATTATCTATTCTAAACTCTCGGCATCTACATTTATTACACCATTTAATGTTTTTATAGCATAATAAATATCTGTCGTATAAACCTTTTTATGGGTAGTTACAATACAGCTAATAATAATATCCTCTGCTTCTTCCTTGATTTTTACATGCTTTACTCCGAAATTTTTTGCCTTCATTTCTTTTAGTAAAGTTGTTAAATCTGTTGTCTTTTTGATATATAACTTTACTTTTATTTCTTTTTCATTCAGCTTTTTAGGTCCCAATTTATTAAAAAAATAAGGGATTACTTTCATACCTAAAATAATAAAAATGACACCCATTAAAGCTTCAAAATAAAACCCTGCACCAATCGTTATCCCAAGAGCAGCCGAGGCCAGGACTAATGCAGCCGTGGTGAGGCCCGAAATAGCTTCATTACTTCTCCTTAGAATGACACCTGCACCTACAAAACCAATACCGCTTATAATATAAGAAGGTATACGACCAGGGTCCATTGGTCGTGAATACTCTTTAGAATATAAAAAAGCTGACTCAAATGAAACGATAGTTAGTAAACAAGATATCACAGATACAATTAGGCAAGTTTTTAGTCCTAGTGGTTTACCCTTTAGTTCTCGTTCCAAACCAATAACTATCCCAGCGATAGCAGCAAAGCTTAACTTCATAACAACCGCATAATTAATTACATCAAGTAATATCTTCTTCACCTCCAAATAAATATATAAAGGCTAGCTATTATACTATTAATATAAAAATATTAAAAAATTATGCCTTACCCCCTTACCTTATCGTTTTTTAGATGAAACAAGAAAAGAATGAGTGAATATGCTTCGCTCATTCTTGATAAATGTAAAACGAGAGTTTGCTACTTAGCTCCGTTTGAAAAACAGTTCGTAATATATTGTGTGACTTGGTTTTTTAAATTTACATTCAAGTAATGGTTATGCCCTTCGTATCCCCGACAAAAATAACTGTAGTGCGAGAAGGTTCCATCGTTTTTACCTGCTTCAACTTTTAATTGATTTTTTTTCATATAACGCTTGATCACCCCTAGTTCTTTACCAAGTTGATCAAGTACAGTAGTGGTGAGTGTAAGGTAAGAAGGTTGTAATTTTAATGGAGATTCTTTTAGTCTTTCTAAGTCTTTTTCTAATGCTTTGCGTGCAATTGTTAATAGCACATAATGATGAATTGCTTTTTGTTCATCTTTAGTTATCATCATAGCTATCAAACTCCAATCTAGGAACATTTGTTTGTATTTATAGTATATGCAAACAAGTGTTCTTTTACAACTGCATATTTTTGGAATGAAACTATCCTTAGTTAATCGTGTGAAATTAACATTCCACACTAAGAGCCTCAAAATCAACTTATTTCAACAATATCCTTTAACAATGTTAAAATAAAAGTAACAGCAATGAAGGAGGCATTATATTTATAATGAAAATATTATTATCAGGCTTTGAACCATTTGCAGATTTTAAAGTGAACCCTACGTTAGAAATTGTTAAAGAAGTAAAAAAGCAAGGTATAGAAGGAGTAGAAATAGAAACTATTGGCCTACCAGTTGTTTATGGACAATGTGTTGATAAACTCCTATTAAAAATAGAAGAAGTGAATCCTGATGTTGTTCTGTCGTGTGGGCTTGCTTTTGGCAGAGCAGCGATTACTCCAGAACGAATAGGGATAAATATTCAGGATACTGCAGGAGAAGGTGATAAAGGAGACAATCAAGGAGAGAAGCCTGTTGATCGATCAATCATCAATGATGGTCCCGATGGATTATTTACGACATTACCGATTCGAGCGATGGTAGACCGTTTAGCGTCAGAAGGTATTCCTGCACAAATTTCAAATTCAGCTGGTACATATATATGTAATAATACATTATATGGAATTTTACATCATATAAATATAAAACAACTTCAGATAAAAGCTGGATTTGTTCATTTCCCAGCTACTCCAGATATGGTGACAAACCGTCCAAACACACCAAGTATGTCTTTGGCTGAACAAGTTAGAAGCTTAAAAATTATGATTGAAGCAATTAGAGATCAAGCATAACCATCATTTAATAAATAGGATATCATTCTTGCACTCCAATTTAGTACAATGCTGACCGCATTCTCTGTTTCGGAGTGCTTTTATTTTATCAAAAATGGGTTAAAAGCCTGCTCAGATAGTTTAACTATGAATAAACTAGGGAAAACAGAATTTACTGCCAATGAAATAAAATTAGATAAAATTGGTCAAAAGTGGACAATAAAAATGTTTGAATTATTAGAAAATTTAATGTAAAATAACAAAAAGGAGGTAACTTCTATGAACAAATTTGCCATTGATAAAAAGCTTATGAAACAATTAGCCGCGATTCGTAACAAGAAGAAGCCTTCAGAAGAAATTCTGAATTCCCTTTATGCCCAAGCGATGCTTGAATACTCGATATATGAGTATCAAAAAAATGAAATTTGTAACCAAATTGATGAGGCATTAGAGGCAGAGGATGAAAAGAGATTTTTTGTATTATCAACACATTACAATGAGCTGTTAGACCGTTATCGCCCAGGAAAGACGTTGTTTGAAAAAGGATATGAACTAAATATACAATTTTTTGACTAATTATAGCAGAGTGTCTTGCACACTCTGCTTTTTTTGACTTCTTTTAGAGGTCATTTGAATATATATTCAAAATTTATACAGCGTTGTATTTAGATAGACTCAAGGATTTTTTCAATACCTCGGCGAGCACCAGAGATATTTCTTGCTACTGGACCAATTTCTAGTTCTGATAGGGCCCCAATGGCATAAAGTCCCTCATCCCATTGCAAGGATGTCGACAGGATGGGGTAACCACATGCTGCACATTGGAGTTTCCTATCTTGAATTGTTGAGTTAAGCCATTCAATCCCAGGAGGTGATTGATGGAACCCTGTTGCCAATAAAATGTGGTCAGCTTTTATTTGTTGTCCAGACTGTAATGTAATTTTATTTAAAGAGCTATTGGCCTGTACTTCCATTACTTCATCCTGTAAAAAGGAAAGCGCACCACTTTTTATTTGTTTACCAATCTTAGCTTTAATATCGAGTGGCATTGATCCTCTATGACGTGCTTTGCGGATCATTTCTCGTCTCTTATCATAACTAGATACAGTTTGGAAGTTTCTCATTAATTTTGGACCAAGCCATCCAGGATCAGAATCAAATTGATGTACTCTAAGAGAATGTCTAGAAATTTGAACTGTGTTTCCAGGAAGATGCTGACTCCACTTAATTGCAGCGTGTGCCGCAGAAATTCCGCCACCGATAATTGCTATTGATTTTGCAGTTTCAGTGACCTGTTGAGTTCGATCAAATATATGTGAAATCGAAGCTTCGTTTTCTTTTGCGGTAACTGCCCATTCTGGCCAAAATGGGTGTTCACTTAATCCAATCGCTAATATAACATTTTTACTTTCAAGCTCTTGCCCATCCTTAAGTATAACCTTCCAGCTTGTTTTGTCTTTCTTTAATTGGACGACTCTTCCTTGAAGCCAGCTTTTATTTAATCTCGTTTCCTCAAATAAATGCTCGCAGTGTGTATTAAATAATTGTAATCCTGGTCGGTCATAAGGTTTATAAAAAGAAGCGTAAGGTCTTCCTTTTGATGATTTCGCAAATTTCTCAAGGTCAAAATGAGCAGGTGCAAGGTGATGAATGGACGGAGACCGTAAGTAGGGCATTTCGATAATAGATGTGCAATGACGCCACATGGATAATGGTTGTTCATTTGGATCTATAATGGCTAAATTTTCAATTGAAACTTTATTTTGTTTTAGGAGATATACAGCTGCGGTGCAACCTTGTATCCCACCACCAATAATTAGCCAGTCAAACATGATGTAACCTCCAGTTATATAATCGTAATCATTACTATTTAATATACAAAAACAGAATATAATTTGCAATGTATTCTTTAATGATAGGGGAGAATATGATAAACTACAAATCGGAATAGTTACGTTTTACTAAAAGTGTAAGTATTAGTGAGAGTGAGGAGAGCAGCAATGATTTTATCCGATAAAACGATAAATAAGATGTTGAGAAACGGAGAACTTACAATCGAGCCCTTAACGGAGGGGCAAGTACAACCAGCTTCAGTAGATATAAGATTAGGTACGCATTTTTTAAAGATTGATGAAAATGTAATTGAGTCAATCTCTCTTGAAAAAGAAGCCAAATATATTGAATTTGAGAGCAATGAAGTCGTGATTCCGCCCAACTCGTTTTTATTAGCCACAACCAAAGAATATATAAAACTCCCCAACTATGTAACAGCTTTTGTAGAAGGACGTAGTTCAATAGGGAGGATGGGGTTATTTATTCAGAACGCGGGCTGGGTTGACCCTGGGTTTGAAGGTGAAATTACATTAGAGCTATATAACGCAAACCGACTTCCTATTCGATTAAAATCAGGAAGAAGAATTTGTCAGCTTGTTTTTGCATTAATGGATCAGAAAGCAGGAGCCCCTTATCAAGGGAAGTATCAAGGGCAGCGTAAAGCAGTAGGAAGTCGTATATATAAGGATATTGATTGATGTTAATAGAAGAATATAATTAGAACCCTTCAACTTTTAATGTTTACCACAAGCACCTAGCGTAGAATTTTTGCTAGGTGCTTTACCTTCGTTTTTTGTTGGAACTTATCTAGTCTATATTCGCTTTCCTTGGCCTTGCCAGTGGGGTGCACGAAGTTCTGTTTTAAGTATTTTTCCTGAAGGGTTTCGTGGTAATGCAGACACAAAGTCAACCGATTTAGGTTTTTTGTAGCTTGCTAGTTTACCGTCACAATAGGTAACAACATCATCTTCTGTTAAAGAAACACCTTCTTTAGGAACGACAATTGCTTTTACAGACTCACCCCAAATAGGATCAGGTACCCCAATAACCGCTACGTCTAAAATGCCTGTATGTGTATAGAGAAACTCTTCAATTTCACGTGGATAAATATTTACGCCCCCACTAATAAGCATGTCTTTTTTTCGATCAACGATATAATAAAACCCGTCTTTATCTTGTCGAGCCATATCTCCAACTGAAAAAAATTCCCCGTAAAAAGACTCTCGGTTCGCAAGTTCATTTTTATAATATCCATCTAATAAGTATGGTGCTTTAATATAAAGTTCACCAACTTCACCAGCTGCTACTGGATTTCTTTGTTCATCTAATAGTAAGCATTCGACCATCGGAAATGGTTGTCCGACACAAGCATCTTTATTCCTAATATCCTTTGGCTTAATATTTAAGGTTATGGCTGTTTCTGTAGATCCGTAAAATTCGTGAAGATCTGTTCCTTTAAAATAATTAAGTATTTCATTTTTCGTTTGAGTTGGTAAAGGAGCGCCTGCTGAAATTAGCACACGCATTGATTGGTGGTCATACTTTTCTTTCGTAGCAGCAGGGAGATTAACGATGAAATTAAACATCGTCGGTGCCATAAAAGTATTCGAAGCTTTATATTTTTCAGTTAGCTGCAAAAATTGTTCAGCGTCAAACGTTTCTTGAATGACGACAGTTCCACCAACAATGAGTTGCATTAGTAAGAAAATCCAAGGAGCAGCGTGATAAATGGGGCCAGCAACAATATGAATGTCAGACTCGTCTAATTTATATTCATAGGCCGCTACCATGCCAGTTAAGACTCGAGATCGGTGAGAAATGACGACTGCCTTTGGCTTTCCTGTTGTGCCCGAAGTATAGCCATAATAAAATGGATCGGTTTCGTTAATTGTTACACTTGGTTCTTTAGTAGAACCCGATTGAAGGAAAGCTTCATATTGGTGAAATGGATACTGACCTTGTCCATCTACGACTAGAAGTGTATCTAATTGTGGAGTTGAAGCGATGACATTACGAATGAGATCTTCATATTCGCCAGTTGTTATCATAGCGCGGCATTCAGAATGATTAAGAATATATTCAATGTCCTTACTAAGTAAACGATAGTTGATTGGAACGAGAATTACGCCAATTTTGGCGAGTGCACCAATAATCTCAATATAAGCAGAATGATTTTTCATAAAAACAGCTACTTTGTCACCCTTTTGAAAGCCTTTTTTAGTAAATGCGTTAGCTAGTTGATTCGTTCTGATGTTCAGTTCTTCGTATGTAAGTATTTGGTTGTGAAATATAACCGCAGTTTTTTCCTTATATTTTGAACCATTCTGTTTAAAAAAAGAGCCAACAGTAAGCACAAAACTCACATCCTTTTTGAACAAGTATATAAACATTGTAACAAAATTCTGAAAATAAAAAAATAGAACAATTGGTCAGAGATGGTCAAAAAATAGTTGCCAATATTAGTCATATGGTATATATTTAAATTAATAAATGGTCAAATATAGTCAAAGTCAAATAATGATAAAAAGGAGTGAAAATCAATGAAATGTACAAAATGTCAAACACGTGAAGCAAATGTTTTTTTACAAGTCCAGGTTAATGGTCAAAGAAAAGAATTGACAGTCTGCTCTCACTGTTATGATGAAATTCGGCAAGGGGCTAAGAAGGGCGAAACGTTTTCACCATCTGACTTCCAATTTGATTCAATACCAACTGGAGAGAATTGTTCAACAGGCGCATGTAATCTTGAACCTGAAAAGTCGGGTGTATTAAAACAATTTGGACGTAACTTAACGGAAATTGCAAAAACAGGAATGATTGACCCTGTTATTGGTCGAGAAGATGAAATTGAGCAAGTAACTGAAATTTTAAATCGTCGTAATAAAAATAATCCAGTGCTAATCGGTGAACCTGGAGTTGGGAAAACAGCCATTGCAGAAGGTCTTGCCTTAAAAATTGTAGAAGGTAATGTACCAGATAAATTACGTAATAAAGAAATCATTTCACTTGATGTTGCTTCACTCATTTCAGGAACTTCATATCGTGGACAATTTGAAGAACGCATGAAGCAGCTATTAGATGAATTAGAAGCAAACCAAAATACAGTTCTTTTTATTGATGAGATACATCAGCTAGTTGGTGCAGGTAAAACGGAAGGGTCAATGGATGCAGGGAATATATTAAAACCAGCATTAGCACGTGGTCAAATTCAAGTAATTGGTGCAACAACTCTGAAGGAATATCGAGATATTGAGAAAGATGGTGCACTTGAAAGACGTTTTCAACCGATTATTGTAAAAGAACCATCTGTTGAAGATGCGATAACAATATTAAAAGGGCTAGCGCCAAAATATGAAGCGTATCATTCAGTAAAATACCCTGAAGATGTAATCAAAACATGCGTAGAACTTTCACATCGCTTTATACAAGATCGTCTGCTTCCAGATAAAGCCATTGATTTACTTGATGAAGCGGGCTCAAAGCTTAATTTAAAGGAAGCAGGGAGCAACCAATCTGCTATTGAATCAAGGCTAGAAGTCATTCAAAAAGAAAAGATTAAAGCGGCTGAAAAAGAAGACTATGAAAAAGCTGCAAAATTACGTCAGGAAGAACTGCAATTAGAAGAAAAGCTAAAAAATGCAGCTGCATATCAAGACCCAATTGTAGCTGTTGAAGACATTCAACTGTTAATTGAGAAGAAAACAGGCATACCTGTTCGAAAACTTCAGCAAAGTGAACAAGAAAAATTAAGAAATCTTCAAGCTCAACTAGGTAATAAGGTGATTGGTCAATGTGAGGCTGTAGAAGCTGTGGCAAAAGCAATTCGCCGCAGTCGTGCAGGCTTTAGTCGCTCCAATCGTCCAATTGCTTCCTTCCTGTTTGTAGGTCAAACAGGGGTTGGTAAAACAGAATTAACTAAAGTATTAGCTGAGGAGTTATTTGGAAATAGAGATGCTTTAATTCGTCTAGATATGAGTGAATATATGGAAAAACATACTGTTTCTAAATTAATTGGCTCACCTCCAGGTTATGTAGGACATGAGGAAGCAGGTCAGTTAACAGAACAAATAAGAAGAAAGCCATATAGCATAGTGCTCCTAGATGAAATGGAAAAAGCTCATCGAGATGTTCAACATCTTTTCTTACAAATTCTTGAGGACGGAAGACTGACAGATAGTCATGGCCGAACAGTGAGCTTTAAAGACACAGTCATCGTAATGACAAGTAATGCAAAACAACTTGACCATTATTTTAAACCAGAGTTTCTTAACAGAATTGACACTACAGTTCATTTCAATCAACTAGAAAAAGAGCACTTGCTTGAAATTGTTGAGTTAATGCTAAAGGATGTTTATAAAAAAGCAGCCGAACAATCATTAAACATTGAAATTACAACTGAAGCAAAAGAAATAATTGTAGAAAAAGGGTACGATCCCAACTTTGGTGCTCGTCCGTTAAGAAGAGCAATTCAAGAAAAGATTGAGGACCTAATTGTAGATTTAATTATTGATGAGGAAGATGTCAAAACTGTCAAAGTAGACGCATGCGATAAGGAAATTGTTGTAACTAAAAAATAAAGCCAGTATGCGATAAGGGTAATATTGAAAGGGACTCCCTAGAAAAGGAGTCCCTTTTTATTGTGAATTATTAGTTTTTAAATTTGTATAACAATAAACGCTAGGGTCATCACTCTTATTTTAATAATTGTTTCAATTGTCCTAATCCAATTAACTCTTCAACCTGCCAAGGAATTAAGACGGTTTTTTCCGCTAACTCTTCAGAAACATAACGAATCCATTTAGTTTCTGAATTTGCTCGTTGTAAGAGTATAGAGTCCTTTGTATTAGTTCCATAAAAGCTTTGATTAATGACCCACCATTTTGGAGTAATAGAAGCTCTTTTTAAATCATCTTGTAGCCTTGAAGCTTCAAAGACAGGAGTTGCTTCTGGCAGTGTTACTAGTACTACAGTTGTTTCAGTCGGGTCTTTTAAACGCGGTAAAAGCAACCGAACTGCTTCAGGCATGTCCCCGCTAGAGCGTGTTACTTCACGATGATACGACTCCGCGGCATCTAGTAATAATAATGTATGACCTGTTGGGGCTGTATCAATAACAACAAATGCCTCTTGTCCTTTATGAACGACCGCAGCGAATGCACGGAATACCGCAATTTCTTCGGTGCATGGCGATTCGAGGTCTTCTTTAATATAGGCGAGACTATCTTCATCCAAATCATTAGCTACCTTACTTAAAACCTCTTGCTTGTATTTTTCTACCTCTACCTCTGGATCAATCCTACTAACAGTTAAATTTTCAAAAGGTGTTTCATCATTGAGAATTAGTTCCAAATGAGCAGCAGGGTCAGTTGTCGTTAAGTGAACTGGATAACCTTTTTCTGCTAGGCCGAGTGCAATAGCAGTAGCAGTCGTTGTTTTTCCAACACCGCCTTTACCCATCGTCATAATGACACCCTTTCCTTGCTTAGAAACGCTATCAATTAATTCGTTTAATGATGGTAGAGAAGGTAGTACATTAGAATGTTCTTTAACAAAATCAGATGTACCATAACTAAATAGCTTCGTTAAAGATCTTATTCCAGTTAAAGAAAATGGAACGAGAGGTAAATAAAATGTTTCGTTTTTAGCTATACGTTCAGGCAGAGAGTTTAATGCTTTTTGATGTTTAGACTCTAACGCGTTAGCTATGAAGTCATCATCTTGTTGAGGTTGAAAAACCCCATTAATGATAAATTTTTGGTTTGTTATTCCAATTTCCTCAAGCTCGTTTGCGGCACGAGTGGCTTCTTGCAGTGAAGAATAATCAGGACGAGCTACAAGATAAATCGCCGTCTTTTCGTTATTTGATAAAACTTTAACTGTTGTTTCATAGAGTGCTTTTTTCTCTTGAAGACCAGAGAGAGGCCCTAAACAAGAAGCACCGTGAGTACTTTCATCTAAAAACGAACTCCATGCAGTTGGGAGTTGCAGTAGTCGCAATGTATGCCCAGTCGGAGCCGTATCAAAAATGATATGATCATACGATGCTGTTAGTTCCCCGTTTGCGAGCACATTTGTAAATTCGTCAAAGGCAGCAATTTCAACGGTACAAGCACCCGATAATTGTTCCTCCATATTCGTTATTGCTGCTTCAGGTAGCTTTCCTCTATAAGGGCCAATCACTTTTTCACGATAAGTCGCAGCGGCTTGCTCAGGGTCAAGATTAGCAGCAAAAAGTCCAGGACAAGATGTAATCTCCACGGGCTCTTGAGATAATTCGATTTCAAATACATCCTGCAGATTGGATGCTGGATCAGTACTTATGATGAGAACTTTTTTTCCTGAATGGGCAAGGTGACTAGCTGTAGCAGCGGCTGTGGTTGTTTTCCCAACACCACCTTTACCAGTGAAGAAAATATATCTTGTGTTAACTGCGTTTGCAGGCTGGAACTGTTCCATAAGTAGAACTCCTTTTTATCAACCTTATTATTGAACTTCTAAGTCAATTTTTAATGACTTTGGTTTAGTAACGAATGTGTTAATAGGTAACCCTGTCCATTCTGACAACTCATTTGCCGTCGGATAATTTCCTTTTTTCTTTAGTTCTCCATTGACAATAGTAGCAGGTAACGCATCAGTTCCCTCATCGTCAAGTAGCTGGCTTATTACTTCAGTTGTTACATAAGGTTCTGCATTTTGAGATAAATTATAGCGGACAGCATCTATGTTGTTCTTTTGTAATGTGTGAATATCTTTTGCGATTCGGGTTAACTCTGGGTCTACACTTGGTCCACATATCCCTGTAGAACAACAAAGTGCAGGATCAAAAATTTCAATTTTTAATGACATATTTACATCTCCTTTACAAATAAATAAATTGACATATAAGTATATGCTTATATAATAATGGTTGTAGATCATATTTACAATGAATTTGTTGTGAACAGTTGATGACTATAGTTTTTCTTAATACTTCAATAGCTATGTAAGGGGAAGGAGTGCCGTTCATGAACAATATGACTCAGGAGGTAGACATTAATAAGCTAGCAAATGTTCTAAAGTTATTAGGGGATAAAACAAGACTTACAATGATTGCATTGTTATTTGAAAGTGAATGTTGTGTATGTGAAATGGTTGAATTATTTGAAATGAGTCAGCCTTCCATTAGTCAACACTTACGGAAGCTAAGAGATGCAGGTTTAGTGAAGGAACGAAGGAAAGGGCAGTGGATTTTTTATTCATTAGATGAAACTAATCAGTATTATCCAATTATTGAAAGTTTGTTAAAGCACGTTCCATCACAAAGAGAAAAATTAGACCAACTCGAAGCGTGTGGATTACGCATTATTCAATGTGATTAATCATGTAAAAAGGAGAGAAGAAACGTGACACCTATTATTTTAGCAACGGTGATTTTTTTACTCACGTTAACGCTAGTGATATGGCAACCTAAAGGGTTATCTATTGGGTGGTCAGCGTCTATAGGAGCTGCGTTAGCATTACTTGTCGGTGTCGTAGACTTTGGAGATGTTTTAACTGTAACAGGAATTGTTTGGAATGCGACCTTAACATTTATAGCTATTATTATTATTTCACTCATTCTTGATGAAATTGGATTCTTTGAATGGTCTGCGTTGCATATGGCAAGATTTGCTGATGGGAACGGGGTCCGCATGTTTGTATACGTTGCATTACTCGGTTCTCTCGTTGCCGCATTCTTTGCCAATGATGGAGCTGCACTCATTTTAACTCCAATTGTACTAGCAATGGTACGGGCATTGAACTTTAAAGAAGCTATGATTTTACCATTTATTATGGCAAGTGGATTTATTGCTGATTCAACAAGTTTACCGTTAATTGTAAGTAACCTTGTTAATATAGTTTCAGCTGATTTCTTTGGTATTGGATTTGTGGAGTACGCTACGCGGATGATTGTACCAAACCTATTTTCACTTGTAGCAAGTATAATCGTACTATATTTATATTTCCGCAAAGACATACCTAAAAACTACAATATCGATCAATTAAAGGTTCCACACGAAGCAATCAAAGATCATCGAATGTTTAGATTATCGTGGTTTGTACTTGGTTTACTACTGGTAGGCTACTTTGTTAGTGAATTTATTTCATGGACAAATCCTGTGACAGGTGAAGTTGAGCACTTCCCAGTTTCATTTATTGCCGGTGTTATTGCGATTTTCTTTTTGATTATGGCTAGAAGAAGTCCAGCAGTAAATACAACTTCTGTCATGAAAGGTGCGCCTTGGACGATCGTTGTTTTTTCAATTGGGATGTACGTAGTTGTTTACAGCTTACGTAATGTTGGATTAACAGATGTGTTAGCTCAAGTTTTGGATGCAAGTGCTGATCAAGGATTATTTGCAGCAACGATGTCAATGGGCTTTATTGCGGCGATCCTTTCATCCTTTATGAACAATATGCCAACAGTGATGATTAATGCTTTAGCGATTGCTGATACGCAAGCAACTGGAGTATTAAGAGAAGCACTGATTTATGCAAATGTCATCGGGTCTGACCTTGGACCGAAGATTACACCAATTGGTTCCTTAGCGACCTTATTATGGCTCCATGTTCTTGCAACTAAAGGTGTGAAAATTAGCTGGGGTTATTACTTTAAAGTTGGAATTGTCATTACAATCCCTACATTATTTATTACACTATTAGGCTTATACCTTTGGTTATTACTAATAGGTTAAGTGAAACAAATGGTTTAACAATAGATAAAAATCTATATTGCTAAAGGAGATACAAAAATGAGTAAACCAATTATCTATTTTCTTTGTACTGGAAATTCTTGCCGTAGCCAGATGGCTGAAGGGTTTGGAAAAAAATATTTAGGAAACAAATGGGATGTGTATTCAGCAGGGATTGAAGCTCATGGTGTCAATCCAAACGCAATTAAAGCAATGAAAGAAATCGATGTCGACATTACCTCGCAAACATCAGATGTAATTGATCCTGAAATCTTGAATAAGGCGGATATGATTGTTACGCTTTGTGGTCATGCCAATGATGTATGTCCAGCGACACCACCTAATAAAGACAGAGAGCATTGGGGTTTTGATGATCCAGCGAAAGCAGAAGGAACAGAAGAGGAAAAATGGGAATTCTTCCAACGTGTTCGTGATGAAATAGGTGAACGTATTCAGAGGTTTGCAGAAACAGGAAAATAAAAAAGCCAATAACAATAAATACTTACCCGAATGTTTAATTTGGGGCTGTTAAAATTTGATGTTGATTTATCTCACCATACAATTGGATAAAAATAAGAAGCATCCTCATTGCATAAAAGGGATGCTTCTTTATTCTAACTTTATACTGACTAAGCAGTTGTTCTTTAATAAGGATGCAAAATATTGGTTCATATATTACGTTAAATGTACGTACGCATTTTGATGAATTCTTTCTTTCATGACGTACGTTTGAAAGACCATTTCAAGTGCAGTATCTTCACAACCTACTTTTTCTTTAACATCCTCAAATGTCCCATGTAAGAATTTATCGACTGTTAGCAATTTCTTCATTTTTACGGGGTTATATCCCATTGTCATCACCTTTCCTTTAGTAATCATAGATAAATGGATCCTTTGATGTTTTTATCTATTATTATCATATCGTGTCGAAATAGTCTATAAATGTGATCAAAAATTTTGAAGCAATTTCCAAGTTCATGATCACAAGAGTGAATTTATAAGTATGTACTATATATGTATTAACAACAAAAGGAAAAGGTGAAAGGGTTTTCACTTTATCCATATTCTGATTCGACACAAATTATGAAGCATTATCGTAATAAATAGAATTTAGAAAATTTTTAAATAATTCTTTAATGAAAACCCTATATTAAAAAGGAAAAATTGAATTAATAATTGAAGTAATTATAGAATATGAGAAGATGAAGGAATGATTTCATATGTTAAAATACGATTTCAATAAAGAAATATTAGAGGCTGTAATAGACACTGCTTATGAATGTATTGTAGTTGTTGATAAAGCGGGATGTGTTACATATATAAACCAGTCATACTGCGAGTTTTTAGGTGTAAAAATGGATGATGTATTTGGTAAACATGTTACCGAGGTGATTGAGAATACTCGTATGCATGAAGTTCTTGAGACAGGAAAGGAAGAAATTGCTCAACTACATTATCTTAATGGTACTTATATGATTGCTAATAGAGTCCCTATTCGACATAATGGTGAGATAATTGGGGCTGTTGGGAATGTTGTATATCGGGATAAAGAAGAATGGCAACAGATGAATACTCATATTAAAGGATTGATGTCTCAGCTAGAGTACTACCGTGAGGAGTGGCAGAAAACAACAGGTGTCAAATATAGTTTAGGAGATATTGTAGGGAAATCTGAAAAAATTCAACAAATTCATAGGCAAGTACAGAAAGTAGCTGCTAGTGATATATCGATTCTTTTAAGAGGAGAAAGTGGTACAGGAAAAGAACTGTTTGCCCATGCTATTCATCAATTAAGCAATCGTAGTCAAAAACCATTTGTAAAAGTAAATTGTGGAGCAATACCAGAACACCTTTTAGAGTCAGAGTTGTTTGGGTATGAGGAAGGAGCCTTTACGGGTGCAAAGAAAGGTGGAAAACCAGGTAAGTTTCAATTAGCAAATTCAGGTACTATCTTTTTAGATGAAATTGGAGATATGCCACTGAATATGCAAGTGAAATTATTACGTGTTCTTCAAGAGAAGGAAATTGAGCCAGTTGGCGCAGTAAAATCTAAGGTAATTGATGTTCGGGTTATTACAGCAACAAACCGACCATTGGAAAAAATGGTTAAAGAGGGCCGATTTAGAGAGGATCTATTTTACAGGGTGAATGTTATTCCTATAACTATTCCTCCATTACGAGAGAGAGTGAGAGATATTATTCTCATAGCCTATGCTTTAATCGAGAAGATAACCCAAAAGGTTGGTAAACGAAAGTTAATTCTTTCCCAAGAAGTTGAAGAGGTTTTATTACAGTACCACTGGCCAGGGAATGTTAGAGAGTTAGAAAATGTCATTGAGGCAGCTGTCCATTTTGCTAGCGGAAATGTAATAACAATTGAAGCACTACCTCAATACTTAAAAGAAAACGTGAGCCTTTCTACTGAAGAAAAAACATTAAAAGAAATTCTCGAAGAAACTGAAAGAAAAGTGATAAAGAATATGTTAATAAAGAACAATTATGATAAGTTAAAAACGGCTAAAAGTTTAAATATAAGCAAATCGAGTTTCTATGAAAAGTTAGCAAAGTATAAATTAAAGTATTAACGCATGTATAAAATTCCAGTATTTCGGAATCTAATCCAAAATACTGGAATTTTTTTGTTTATAGCTATCACAAAACACCCTTTCAACAATTGGTTATGTCTATCCCTTTTTATCATTCCGAATATACGGAAGAATTATAAAAACTTACTTTTCTCAAATTTCTGTTATGTTTAACAACTTATTTATAGATATTCTGTCAGAACGATAGATTTAGTTAATCTTTTTTTGTGAGTATAGATGAAATTAGTAAAATTTTATATAGTTTCCCCTTTTGGAACAAAACTTGCATTGCATAGAGTAAGTAAAGATTTGTTAATAGAAGGGAAGGGGATGTGCTTAAAGATAAATGTAAGCGTTTACCTAGTTTGGTATTTTAATAAAACTAAGGGGGAAAAAGAATGAAAAAAATGATGGTAATGCTTTTATCCGTTATTATGATTACTTCTATTTTTATGGTAGGGTGCACGTCTAAAGAGTCATCAGGTGGTGGAGAAGGAAGTTCAGACGCAGGGTATAGTGGTAAAACCTATAAATGGGTGGCGCAGTCACCATGGCCATCAGGAACAACCCTTCATTGGATGGCAGAAGAAATAGCTAGAGATATTACAGCAGCAACGGGAGGGCGTCTAGAAGTAGAAATGCATCCAGCAGGCTCAATTGTAGCAGCATTTGATATTTTAGATGCTGTTGATACAGGTACACTTGATGCCATTCATAGCTGGGAAGGTTATTGGGTTGGGCAAATTCAAGCAGCTGGCTTTTTTGCATCGATGCCTCTAGGAATGAATGAACAGCAATATATGACTTGGGTTCTACAAGATGAAGGTACAGAATTATGGAAAGAAACATTTGCAGATTACAATGTTGAAGTTCTACCAGCTGGTGCCTACACACCAGAAGTTTTCTACCATTCTACTGTTCCTATTCAAAATTTAGATGATCTAAAAGATTTAAGAGTACGTGGTTCCGCCTTCTGGGGAGAAATTCAATCACGCTTAGGGGCTAATGTAATAAATGTTCCAGGTGGAGAGGTGTATCAAGCACTAGAGCGTGGAATGGTTGATGCTGCAGAATTTGCTACCCCAACAGATAACTGGGGGTTAGGCTTCCATGAGGTTGCAGAATATCTTGTTGTACCTGGTGCACATCAACCAACTTCAACTTTCTCGTTTATGGTCAATCAGCAACGTTGGGATGAGCTTCCTGATGATTTAAAAGAGATTGTTATGCTTGTAACTGAAAACATGTGGGGCAAAGCTTGGTCTTATGCCGCTTATCAAGATATGCAA
This sequence comes from Alkalihalobacterium elongatum, assembly GCF_019024285.1. GTDB lineage: Bacteria > Bacillota > Bacilli > Bacillales > Bacillaceae_F > Alkalihalobacterium > Alkalihalobacterium elongatum. The sequence continues at coordinate 333,286 of NZ_WMKZ01000002.1, read as the reverse complement.
ACGATGGAGAAATATAGAGAGCTAGAGGAGCAAGGAAAGCTAACGATAATCGAGTTTGATGAAGGAGATCAAGTTCGTATGAGTGAAGTAACGAATGAATACTATGCCGAGCTTGCTGAGAAAGATGAGCAGTTTAGAAAAGTATGGGAATCACAAAACAAATTCTTAGAAAAATACAACTATTGGAGAGACTTTATGAGTCCTAGTTACTAATGAGTTTAAACTGATTCATAACTAGAAGGTGATCTTCTACTTTCAATTAGGTACGAGAATAATTGGTTAATAATACTGCGTAAAAAGATGAGTTCCTTCTCATCTTTTTACGTTTCAAATCGTCAGGAGGGGTACAAGTGACGAACATCTTACTAAGAGTATCCAGAACTTGTGATGCCATAAGTGAGTGGGCAGGCAAAATAGTTAGCTGGTTTATTGGAGCATTAATATTAATTTTAACGTATGAGGTTGTTTCTCGGTTTGTCTTTAATAAAAATGTCCCATGGGCTATGGATGTTAGTTATATGCTTGGTGGTTCTGCCATTATCATTGGAGCTGCGTGGGCATTAAAAAATCGTCAGCATGTAAGGGTTGACGTCTTTTATGATCGATTTCCAACTAAAATTAAAGCAGTTGTTGATATTGTGTTTATTCTACTATTGTTTTTTCCGTTAATTATCTTTGGACTTTCTAATTCGTTTGATGCTGCTTTGCTTTCATGGCAAAGAAATGAACATATTATGACTGGAAACTGGCAGCCTCCTATATATCCTTTAAAAAGTGCAATTCCTCTCGCATTTTTACTTCTGTTTATTCAAGGAATAAGTGAATTGTGTAAAAGTATTTTACAGCTGAAAGGAAAGGAGGGGTAGTCATGGATGCTAGTGCATTAACTATTTTTATTTTAATGCTTGTAGGTTTAATGATTGGAATTTTTTCTGGGTATTATCTATTTATCGTTTTAGGTGCTCTTGGTTTGTTTTTTGGCCTCATTTTCTGGGGAGAAGGTGTCATTAATTTAATTACATTGAATGCATTTGATACGATTAGAAACTATTCACTCCTAGCTATTCCTTTATTTATTTTTATGGGTAATGTAATCGATCGTTCTGGGATTGCTGAACGATTGTTCCAAGCATTAAGTATCAACTTAGGTAGTATCCGTGGAGGGCTTGCAATCTCAGCATTACTTGTATCGATTTTATTCGGGGCGAGTACAGGAGTTGTTGGCGCAACCGTTGTAACGATGGGAGTATTATTTCTTCCTGCGATGCTAAAAAGAAATTATAACAAGTCTATGGCAACGGGTGTCATTTGTGCAGGAGGTACTCTAGGTGTTTTAATTCCTCCAAGTATTATGTTAATTCTTTATGGACCAGCTGCTGGTATATCAGTTGGTCAGTTGTTTTATGCAGCATTAATTCCAGGTTTATTAATGGGTTTTTTGTATATTGCGTATGTTCTTATCCGCTCGTACCTGAACCCAACGTTTGCACCTGCTATTCCGAAGGAGGAATTAGCTCAATATTCAACAAAGGATAAAGTCATTGGTATTCTCCATATCTTACCTGTTTTAGCAATAGTCTTGGCTGTATTAGGTTCTATATGGTTTGGAATTGCTCCACCAACTGAAGCAGCAGCTGTTGGTGCATTTGCATCGTTAATTGTTGCTGCAGCATATCGTGAACTTAATTTTTCAGTTATTAAAGAATCGCTCTACCGAACTGTACAAGTCTCGGCAATGGTTTACGCGATTATTATCTTTGCAGGCTTTTTTGTAAGTGTCTTTATGCGATTAGGCGGTGGTCGAATTGTTGAACAAGCTATTCTAGCTATTCCTCTAGAAAAATGGGGAATTTTCATTATGATGATGCTAATCGTCTTTGTCCTCGGCCTACTTATGGATTGGATTGCTTCTATTCTAATTATTATTCCTATTTTTACTCCAATTGCTGCGATGCTTGGATTTGATCCTATTTGGTTTGCGACAATGGTTTGTATTATGTATCAAACTTCCTTTTTAACCCCACCATTTGCCTACTCTATTTTTTACTTAAAAGGTGTTGCACCTAAGGAAGTACAAACGTCTGATATTATGCGAGGAGTATGGCCTTTTGTTGGTATTCAAGTATTAACTCTCATTTTATGTGCATTTTTCCCTGAAATTGTATTATGGTTGCCAAATAAGATGATCGGAAATTAGTCATTTAGGAGAAGGAGAGATAGAATTGCTTAACAATCGAGTGGTTTTCATAACTGGAGCTGGTAGTGGTATTGGCTTTGCCCTTGCTGAGCATTTTATAAAAGAAGGTGCCCAGTTAGCAATATGTGATATTAATGAGCAAAATTTGAACCAAGCTGGAGAAAATTTAAAAAGAATATCTGACCATGTACTGCCTATAGTTTGTGATGTAACGAATGAACAACAAATGGCAAAGACTGTTCAACAAATATTTGATCATTATGGAAAAATAGATATATTGATTAATAATGCAGGAAAGCAATTTATTTCAAATATTGAAGATTTTCCAACGGAAGCGTTTGAACTACTGACAAAAATAATGTTAATAGCTCCATTTATTTCAATAAAACATGTACTTCCAATTATGAAAAAACAAAAGTATGGTCGGATTATAAATATAGCCTCAATTAATGGATTAATAGGATTTGCTGGAAAAGCAGCTTACAATAGTGCAAAGCATGGTGTGATAGGGTTAACTAAAGTTGCAGCACTAGAATGTGCTAGGGATGGTGTTACGGTTAATGCACTTTGTCCAGGTTATGTTGATACACCGTTAGTACGAAACCAACTTGAAGATTTATCAAAATCAAGAAATGTAACATTAGAGCGTGTTCTTGAGGATATTATTTATCCGCTAGTACCGCAGCGGAGGCTATTAAATGTCGAAGAAGTTGCACATTATGCAACATTTCTTGCTAGTGAACAGGGTTCTGGGGTAACAGGACAGGCGGTAGTAATTGATGGTGGGTATACGGCCCAATAATAAAGAAGATCTTTGAGACTGATTTATATCAGTCTCTTTTTTAGTGAATTTTCATACAAAACAGTTTAACCTTACCTATAAAGAGCCAAAAAAAACCTATTGTTAAAAGACTTATTTAAATGAATATAGGAAGCCTTTTTTATCAAGGTTTCTAAAGTTGCTTCTTATAAACAATAAACAATAAACAATAAATAAAAAGGCTTTACAAAGGGAATATTACATTCATAAGGTTCTCAATTCATTTTTAAAAGCTTCACGCTCTGCGAAGAGCTTTTCTAAAAGATTATTGATTTTTATATCAAAAAAATTTTTATGAATATTTGTTAGAAGTAGAGACTAATGTTAACTATTAGGTTGCTAGTAGTTTATAAACTTTAATTGTACTCATTAAATATATGTTTACATCAATAAATGTTAACTTAATGTCGAAGTTTGGTTAACTAATAGAGGGTCAATGGTAGCTTTAAACTATATCTTGACAATTCTCGTAAATTTTCATAAAATTCAGGTATACAGACTGACTAGTCGGTCTTGATAAATGAACAAAGCTATATTAAGCGGAAAAAGGGTGAGAGAATGTTTAAAAAGGTATTGATTGCCAATAGAGGAGAGATCGCTGTCCGAGTTATCCGTGCTTGTAAAGAATTAGGTATTGAGACAGTGGCTGTTTATTCAGAAGCAGATAAAGAAGCATTACACGTTCACTTAGCAGATGAGGCATACTGCATTGGACCACACCTTTCTAGTAAAAGTTATTTAAACATGGTTAACTTGTTAAGTGTTGCTGTGAGTACTGGAGCGGACGCTATACACCCAGGATACGGGTTCTTAGCAGAAAATGCAGATTTTGCAGAGAAATGTGCGGAGCATAATATTACATTTATCGGGCCATCACCAGAAGCTATTAATAAAATGGGTGCAAAAGCAGTTGCTCGTGATACGATGCAAGCAGCAGGTGTTCCGATTGTACCAGGTACTGATGGAATTATCGAAAATATTGAAGATGCACTTGTTACTGCTAGAGATATCGGCTTCCCAGTAATGGTTAAAGCGACAGCTGGCGGTGGCGGGAAAGGTATGCGTGTAGCGCAGACTGAGGAAGACTTAAATAAAGCAATCTCAATGGCACAGCAAGAAGCTGAAACCGCTTTCGGTAACCCTGGTGTTTATTTAGAGAAATTTGTTGAGGAACCTCGTCACGTTGAAATTCAAATTATCGGAGATAGCTATGGAAATGTTGTCCATTTAGGAGAGCGTGATTGCTCTATTCAACGTCGACACCAAAAATTAATAGAAGAAGCTCCATCTCCAGCATTAGATGAAGAACTTCGTACACAGATGGGTGAAGCAGCATTAAAAGCAGCTCAAGCTGTTAACTACTGTGGTGCTGGAACGGTTGAGTTTTTATTAGATAAACATAAAAATTTCTATTTCATGGAAATGAATACTCGTATTCAAGTTGAGCATCCTGTATCTGAATTAGTAACAGGGGTAGACTTAATTAAGGAACAAATTTTAGTAGCGAGTGGTGAGAAGTTATCATTTACTCAAGAAGACATTCAAATCGAAGGATGGTCGATTGAATGCCGAATTAATGCAGAAAATCCTGATAAAAACTTCATGCCATCACCAGGGAAAATTGATATGTACTTACCTCCAGGTGGATTAGGTGTTCGTGTCGATAGTGCTGTTTACCCAGGATATACGATTACTCCATTCTACGATTCAATGATTGCAAAGTTAATCGTTCATGGTAGAGACCGTGAGGAAGCAATCGCAAGAATGAAACGAGCGCTGAATGAGTTTGTTATAGATGGTGTTGAAACAACTATACCGTTCCATCTTCGATTATTAGAACATCCAGACTTTATTTCTGGTAACTTTGATACAAAGTTTTTAGAAAAAAATAAAGTTTAAGAAGTAGCAAATAATAGGAAACATCAATAAGGTAAATGCAAAGTGTCTCCTGACTTTTGGAACAAAGGTTCCTAGAGTTGACCGTCTGAAATGGTAGGTGATTTGAAATGACACAATCAACTAAGGAGAGAATAACAGAAGCAGCCCTTCTATTATTTGAAGAAAATGGATTTCATGCAGTAACTGTTGATAAAATCGCAAGAGCGAGTGGGACATCAAAGGGCGGTTTCTATCACAATTTCAAATCCAAAGATGAGTTGCTATATACAATTCATGACTCATTTATCACATATGTACTAGATAAAGCGGAAGAAGCCTACCAAACATTTAACACACCAGCTGAAATATTATATGAGACTGTTAAATCCTTTGTAATGATGTTTGATATGTACAGGCCTCACGTTACTGTCTTTTATCAAGAAAGTTTATATTTAGCACCAGATTATTTTCAATCAATCAAACAGAAACGAGATCGCTATAAAGAAATGATGTTTAAGGTCGTTCAAGAAGGAATAGACCAAGGAGAATTTCGTCCAGAACTCCCTGTTCCTATAACATCAATGGGAATCTTCGGAATGATTAACTGGACATATAAATGGTATAAATCCAATGGCCGATATTCAATTGAAGAAATAGCATCGATTTATGCGGATTTCGTGATGCATTCAATATTAACAAAAGAAGCGGTTGAGAAACCTGAATATCAACGCTTTTTCTTAAAAAATCAATCAAACTTATAAACTAAGGAGTGTTTTTCATGTTTAAAATTACTGATCTTAAAGAACTTATCCGTGCGGTTGACAAATCTACTATTAGTGAATTAACGATTAAAGGTGAAGGGAAACAAGAAGTTACGATTAAACGTGGTACAACAACAGAATTTGCAGCACCTGCTGAAATAGTAGCGCCAGTAGCAGCGCCAACGCCTGCACCAGCAGCGGCACCAGCGCCAGCAGCAGCAGCTCAAGAAGAGAAGCAACCAGAAGCAGCAGCACCAGCTGTAGAAGATGCAAACCTTCATAAGATTACTTCACCAATGGTAGGAACATTCTACTCTTCTCCATCACCTGACTCTGATCCATATGTAAAAGCTGGTGATAAAGTGACACAAGAAAGTGTTGTTTGTATCGTTGAAGCAATGAAGTTAATGAACGAACTAGAAGCAGAAGTTAACGGTGAAATTGTAGAAGTATTAGTAGAAAATGGCCAATTAGTAGAATACGGACAACCATTATTCCTCGTTAAACTTGCATAATTGCAGAACTTAAATACCGATCAGAATGGAGGAATAGACAATGGACATGTTTGATAAACTCGATATTATGGAAGAACGCCGCGAAAAAGTTAAACTTGGTGGCGGTGAAGCCCGAATTGAAGCGCAACACGCAAAAGGCAAGTTAACGGCTCGTGAGCGTATCGACCTTCTTCTTGATGAGGATACATTTGTAGAAATAAACCCTTTCACTGAAACAAGAAGTGCTGAATTTGGTATGGCAGAAGCACCTGGTGAGGGTGTTGTAACTGGATACGGAAAAGTTGATGGTCGTCTCGTTTTCCTATTTGCCCAAGACTTTACAGTGTTTGGCGGAGCTTTAGGGGAAATGCATGCACAAAAAATTGCAAAAGTTATGGATTTAGCTGCTGAAAATGGCGCGCCATTCATCGGTTTAAATGACTCTGGTGGAGCTCGTATTCAGGAAGGTGTCCTTTCACTTGATGGATACGGTCATATTTTCTACCGTAACTCGATTTATTCTGGTGTTATTCCACAAATCTCAGTCATTATGGGACCTTGTGCTGGGGGAGCTGTTTATTCTCCTGCAATCACAGACTTTGTGTTCATGGTAGAAAAAACAAGTCAGATGTTTATTACAGGTCCAAAAGTTATTGAAAGTGTAACAGGGGCGAAAATTAATGCGGAAGATTTAGGCGGTGCACGCGTTCACTCTTCGGTAAGTGGAAATGCTCACTTTACAGCAGCTTCTGAAGAGGAAGTTTTAGCGGAAGTACGTAAGTTAATTAGTTATTTACCACCTAATAACGAACAAAAACCACCAGTAGTAGAGCCGAAAGAGAAGAAGCCTTTAAATGAGCGTATCGATGAATTGCTTGAAGTTGTCCCTGTTGATGGAACGAAGGTTTATGATGTTCGTAAAGTACTTGCCTTAATTTTAGATGATGGCGAATTTATGGAAGTCCAACCTAAATTTGCGAAGAATATCGTAAACGGTTTTGGTCGTATTAACGGAGAAACAGTAGGAATTGTGGCTAACAATCCAAAAATGATGGCTGGTGGGCTTGATATCGACTCTTCTGACAAATGTGCTCGCTTCATTCGTTTCTGTGATTGCTTTAATATTCCGATCATTACGTTTGAAGATGTTAGTGGATTTATTCCAGGTGTTCAACAAGAGCACGGCGGAATCATCCGCCATGGTGCAAAGATCTTATATGCATATTCTGAAGCTACTGTTCCAAAAATTACAGTTATACTTCGTAAAGCTTTTGGTGGTGCGTATGTTGCACTAAATAGTAAAGCAATTGGAGCAGATCTTGTGTTTGCTTGGCCAAATGCTGAGATTGCAGTAATGGGTCCAGAAGGTGCGGCAAATATCATTTTCGCAAAAGAAATTCGTGAAAGTGCTGATCCTGAAGCAACGAGGGCAGCAAAAATCCAAGAGTACCGAGAGCGCTTTGCTAATCCATATGTTGCGGCGGCTAACGGAATTGTCGATGATGTTATCGATCCGCGCGATACGAGAAAGAGCTTAGCGAATGCATTAGATATGCTAAAAAATAAAAAGAAATCATTACCGAAGAAGAAGCACGGAAACATCCCGCTATAAAAAAAGAGTGCGGGCAGGAGAGGGACCTAAAAGTAATTTATATATAATAGATAGAACAAGTGGAGAGTGCCGATTCGGTCGGACGGAGTAAATCGTTTGATAACATCATAATAAGAAGGGAGAGAGCGGTAAGTATTCGTTTGAGTGCTTACCGCAACTATTATGGAAGATAAAAAAGCATTAGAACCATTTTGGGAATTTCCGATTCCATCGTATGATGAATGGCGTGAAGTAACTGAAAAGTCGTTAAAAGGTGCTTCTTTTGAAAAGAAGTTAGTTACCAAAACGTATGAAGGAATTTCCTTACAACCGATGTATCAACGAAAAGATGCACAGGGTCTACCTTTTATCGATTCGCTTCCAGGGCAAAGTCCATTCTTAAGAGGAGCTGGGGCTGTCCCTTCTAAAGATAAGGCATGGGAAATTAGCCAAGAGCTTACGACATCAACGCCTAAGCAGTTTAATCTTGTTGCAAAACACGATTTATCGCGAGGCCAAACTGCATTGAATATTGTTTTAGATGAAGTGACAAAAAAAGGGCTTAGAATAGAAGATGCTCAACAATTAGTTGGGCAATCAGGATTAAACGTTACTAACGTAGAAGATATGCAAACAGCAATAGAAGATATTGATTTAGCGAAGGTTCCTGTTCACATTCACGCAGGAGCTAATTCTGTTCCAGTATTAGCTATGCTTTTAGGGGCTGCTAAAAAGAATAATACTGATGTTTCTGAGCTCAAGGGTGTTATTGGAATGGATCCAATTGGACAATTAGTCGAATATGGTTCAATCAATTACTCATTAGAAGATTGCTATAACGTAATGGCTGATACAGTAAAGTGGTCCAATGAAAATGCTCCATCTCTTCAAACAGTACTTGTTGAGGGAACACCATATCATAATGGTGGAAGTAGTGCTGTCGAAGAGTTAGCATTTTCATTAGCGACAGGAGTTGAATACTTACAGGCATTAACTTCTCGCGGAGTTTCAATCCAAGATGCAGCGAAATCAATAAATTTTGTTTTTTCAATTGGCGCAGATTATTTTATGGAAATTGGTAAACTACGTGCAGCGCGTATTCTATGGGCTAAAATTGTTTCTGCTTTCGGTGGAGAAGAGAATGATGGAACACTTAACATCCATGCACGAACATCATCATGGACTAAAACAAAATACGATCCATATGTAAATATGCTCAGAACAACTTCAGAGGCATTTGCAGCTGCAGTTGGAGGTGCTAACAGTATTCATGTTAGTCCATTCGATGAGCCAATTCAAAAATCAACGGCGTTTTCTCGTCGTATCGCTCGCAATATCTCAATTATTTTACAAGAAGAATCTCACATTGGAAAAACAGCCGATCCTGCTGGTGGTTCTTGGTACATTGAGGTACTAACAAATGAGCTAGCTGAAAAGGCTTGGGTACTTTTCCAACAGGTAGAGGAAACAGGTGGTATTCTCGAAGCATTAAAAGCAGGTATGCCACAGCAGAAAGTCGCTGAAACGAAAACGAGCCGTTTAAATAACATTGCACAACGTAAGGACATCGTTGTTGGGACTAATATGTATGCGAATACAACTGAAAAAGCAATTGAAGTCATACCAGAAGATGATACGACTTTTATTGAACAGCATTTAAGTGAGAAATTAAATGCAAAAGCAACAACAGTACAATTCAGTGCAGAAACAAATACTGTCGATCAAGCTCTTCAGTTTGCTATGAACGGGGCATCGGTTGCTGTTCTTGCAAGCAGTTTACGAAATGCGGATGATATTGTGACAATTGAACCGATCATTGCAAGTAGAGGTGCTGAAAAGTTTGAAGAACTTCGCCAAGCTAATGAAGCGTTTACAAAAGAGCATGGTGAACCAGTTAAAGTGTTCTTAGCCAACCTAGGGCCGATTCCTAGCCATAAAGCCAGAGCAGACTTTACGGCAGGTTTCTTTGAAGTAGGTGGATTTGAAATCATCCGAAATAACGGCTTTATGACTAGTGCTGAAGCATCTCAAGCGGCATTAGATTCAAAGGCTAGCGTTGTTGTTATTTGTGGAAAAGATGAAAGCTACCAAGAACAGGCAACTGATATTATTAAATCAATTAAACAAGCGAACGAAGATATTACAGTTATGATTGCTGGCAAACCTACGGAAGAAGATGAAGTGAACTACCGTAATGCAGGTGTCGACGAATTCGTTCATCTTCGTTCCAACTGCTATGAAGTTTTACGCAAGCTTCAAGTTGAGAAAGGGGTTGTTAAAGGATGACGAAGCCAGATTTTACGAATATATCTTTTACAGCAGAAAAGCCTTCTTCTAATTTAGACAACTGGCGCAAGCAAGCAGAGCAAACGACTGGGGCTTCAATAGAAGATCTAACTTTTCATACAACTGAAAAAATTGATGTGAAACCCCTTTATACGAAAGAAGATACGGAGGGTATGAAGCATCTCGATTATGTTGCAGGGATTGCTCCTTTCTTCAGAGGACCTTACCCAGCAATGTATAAAGCTCGTCCATGGACAGTTCGCCAATATGCAGGTTTTTCAACTGCAGAGGAAAGTAATGCTTTTTATCGACGTAACTTAGCAGCTGGGCAAAAAGGTTTATCGATTGCATTTGACTTAGCTACTCACCGTGGTTACGATTCGGACCATCCACGTGTAGTAGGTGACGTAGGTAAAGCTGGTGTTGCAGTAGACTCCATCTTAGATATGAAGATCTTATTTGATGGCATTCCACTTGATCAAATGTCCGTTTCGATGACGATGAACGGCGCTGTGCTTCCAGTTATGGCTTTCTATATTGTTGCCGCAGAAGAACAGGGTGTTAAACAAGAGCTTCTTTCAGGAACGATCCAAAATGATATTTTAAAAGAATACATGGTACGTAATACGTATATTTATGGTCCTGAAATGTCGATGAAAATCATTGCTGATATTTTTGAATATACATCCAAGTATATGCCGAAATTTAATAGTATTAGTATTTCGGGTTACCACATGCAAGAAGCTGGTGCTACAGCTGATATCGAATTAGGTTACACGTTAGCAGATGGTTTGGAGTATGTTAAGACTGGATTAAAAGCAGGTATTGATATTGATAAATTTGCGCCACGCTTATCCTTCTTCTGGGCAATTGGAATGAACTATTACATGGAAGTAGCTAAGATGAGAGCAGGACGTCTTATTTGGGCTAAACTTATGAAACAATTTAACCCGAAAAACGATAAATCATTAGCACTTCGTACACATTCACAAACGTCGGGATGGAGTTTAACTGAGCAAGATCCATTTAATAACGTTACACGTACTTGTATTGAAGCAATGGCTGCAGCATTAGGGCATACTCAATCGTTGCATACAAATGCTTTAGATGAAGCAATTGCCTTACCAACAGACTTTTCGGCTCGAATTGCTCGTAATACACAACTATACCTTCAAGATGAAACAGGTATTACGAATGTATTAGATCCTTGGGGTGGCTCGTACTACGTAGAATCGTTAACAGCTGAACTTGTTGAAAAAGCATGGGCTCACATTCAAGAAGTTGAAGAGCTTGGAGGTATGGCTAAAGCGATTGAAACAGGCCTACCGAAAATGCGTATTGAAGAAGCAGCAGCAAGACGTCAAGCTCATATCGACTCGGGTAAAGAGTCCATTATCGGCGTGAACAAGTATCGACTAGAAAAAGAAGATCCAATTGAAATTCTTGATATTGACAATACCGCAGTTAGAGAAGCACAAATTCGCAGGCTTGAAAAATTAAGAGCTGAACGTGATCAAGCGAAAGTTGATGCTGCTTTAAATGCGATCACTCAAGCAGCTGAAACAGGAAAAGGAAACTTACTAGAGCTTTCTGTTGAAGCAGCTCGTGTACGTGCTAGCTTAGGTGAAATTTCTGATGCGATTGAAAAAGTAGCCGGAAGACATAAGGCGGTGATTAGGTCGATTAGTGGAGTTTATAGTTCAGAGTTTGGTGATGCAGAACAAGTGAAAATCGTTCGTGAAATGACGGACGAATTTGAAGAGCGTGAAGGACGTAGACCGAGAATTATGGTTGCTAAAATGGGCCAAGATGGACACGACCGAGGTGCAAAAGTTATTTCGACTGCATTTGCTGATTTAGGATTTGACGTTGATATCGGACCGTTATTCCAGACGCCTGAAGAAGCAGCGTTACAAGCAGTTGAAAACGACGTTCACGTGTTAGGTGTAAGTTCGTTAGCAGCTGGTCATAAAACTCTTTTACCACAAGTAGTTGCTGAGTTAGAGCGTCTAGGACGCGGTGATATCGCAGTTGTAATTGGTGGGGTTATTCCAGCCCAAGATTACGATTACTTAAAAGAAAAAGGTGCTGCTGCTATTTTCGGACCTGGAACAGTCATTCCAGTTGCAGCTGAAAAAGTATTAGTAGAAGTAAATCGTAGACTTGGTTATGAGGATAGCAATGAGTAACGATAGATCTAGACCCGAATGGGCGACAGATCAAGCTGAAGGTTATGCAAGTCATTACCTAAAAGGAACTGAAGGGGGACATGACGGTATGACAAGCAATAAAAAAGCGGTGGCGGGGAATTCGTATCCTCGTCGCCGTCAGCTTTCTGTTGACGACTATGTAAAAGGAGTACTAGCAGGTAATCGTGCGATTATTGCTCAAGCCATTACTTTAGTTGAAAGTAACTCACAAAAGCATATCCAGCTCGGTCAAGAAGTATTAAAGAAATTAATGCCGTATACAGGTAACTCGATCCGTATTGGATTTACTGGTGTTCCTGGAGCAGGAAAAAGTACACTCATCGAAGCATTTGGGACGATGTTATGCGATCAAGGTCATAAAGTTGCCGTATTAGCTGTCGATCCGTCTAGTAGTTTATCAAAGGGAAGTATTCTTGGAGATAAAACGAGAATGGAAAATCTCTCGAGGAATCAAAATGCTTACGTTCGTCCATCCCCTGCTGGTGGAACATTAGGTGGAGTAGCTAGAAAAAGTCGTGAAACATTACTTATTTGTGAAGCGGCAGGTTATGACGTTATTATCGTTGAAACTGTAGGTGTTGGTCAGAGTGAAATTACTGTCCGTTCTATGGTGGATTTCTTCCTTGTTATCATGTTGACCGGGGCTGGTGATGAACTGCAAGGAATGAAGAAAGGTGTTATGGAAATTGCTGATGCCATCTTCATAAACAAAGCGGACGGTAATAATAAACAGGCTGCTTTAAATGCAAGAGCTGAATACAATCGCTTATTACACTTTCTTCAACCAGCTACAAAGGGTTGGGAAACACAAGCCTATACGGTCTCTGCTTTAACTGGTGAGGGTGTACCAAATATATGGGAAGTCATTCAAAGATACGAGCAGGAGACAAAATCATCAGGAGTGTTTGACGAAAGGCGAAAACAGCAAATGTTAGATTGGGTAAGGACGCTAATCGAAGACCAGCTAAAAACTCGCTTCTACCAAAATGCAAAAGTAAAAGAAAACATTCCAATCATTGAAAAGCTACTAATTAATGGCGAAACTTCACCAACATTAGCTGTCCAATCACTATTGGAAATTTATGATGAGCAAAATTAAAAAATGCCAGACACCTTATTGATAGGTGCCTGGCATCTTTGATTTTACTCAAGAGAATCTATATAAATTAAGTTAAAATTGACATTTTGCTACAGATTACCTAATCATCTTGTTGGTCTTCACTATAAAAATAGAATAAAATACTTATGAGATATATGATAGTGTTAAAGTCTTTTTAAAACGAGCTTTGTCTAAGGATAGGCCAAGGAAATTATTGAAAAGTTGTTTTATAGAATTTTAAATTTTTAGTTTACTGGGGGAAATCTTATGTCAGTTTGTTCGAGTTGCTCTTCCTTTCCTGATCTTAGTGAAAGCGGGTCATTGTTCATTTATTGTCGTGTAGAAGCTATTTTCTTGCAATTACTTGATAATATAAAGAAAACATATAGTTTAACATACGAAGGGCAAGTAATAAAAATCCCCTATGATACTTTCTTAATGCTAGAGCAGATAGTTAATGATATTGATCATACGTTAGAAGGGAATTCTGAGGGTGTGTTTGGTAGTTGGGGTGATGATCAGAGTCAGACTCAACCATATTTGTTTCCGACAATGACTCGATTTGATCAATTAAAGGAGAGAATTAATCATAGAGATCTACTAACAATTATTAATCAACGCAAATTTACACATCATGTTCAACCAATTATTAGCTTGAAGGATGATTCGCTCTATGGTTATGAGTTTTTACTAAGACAAACTGATAAAGAGTATCCGTTTTTTCCTGGAGAGCTTTTTGCCTTTTCACAGAGAGCTGGATTGCAATCTTTACTAGACAGCCATGCGAGAATTGCGTCAATTGAAGTAGGTGCGAAGCTTCTAGAGGAGGGGCAGAAGCGTTTTATTAATTTTTTACCTTCTTCAATCTATGATCCTAATCATTGTTTGAAGAGTACCTTCAAAGTAGTTGAACAATATAATGTTAATCCTAGTGACTTAGTCTTTGAAGTTGTTGAAACTGAAAACATTAAAGATATGGAACATTTAAAAAGGATTTTTGAAACTTACAAACAGCATGGCATCCATGTTGCATTAGATGATATTGGTTCTGGTTACTCAACAATAGAGGTATTAAAGGAGCTCAGTCCTAACTTTGCTAAAATTGATCGTCAGTTAGTGGATCACTGTGATATAGTCAAAGAAAAGCAGAAAAAACTTAAAGCGATACAAGATGTTGCTAATGGCAATAATATTATCTTATTAGCTGAAGGAATTGAAAGAAGAGAAGAATTACTATACTGTAAAGACATAGGTATTCATCTCGCCCAAGGCTATTATATCGGAAGGCCAGCACCTTTACCTTTACAAAATCAATAAATTTTTTTCTCTTAGCCTGACTGTTATAAGTCAGGCTATTTTGTTGCCTAGTGTTCTATTATTAAACCAATGTATCGTATAATCTTGTGAACGAAAAAATTTTTTATTGACTATTTTGTACCGACCATATGTTAAAATTAGAATATTCAAAAAAGGAGGTTGAATATGTTTAAAAATAGAATACCAGTCGTCCAAACAAAGTTTACTCCTCCGATACTAAAAGAAACGAACATTAGTCGCCTTCATTTAATGAAAAAGATGCGGGCAATGGATAACAACCGTCTAACACTTGTGCATTCAGGACCTGGGTATGGTAAAAGTACATCAATAGCTGCTTATTTAAACAATCAATCTAAACCATATTGTTGGTATTCAATAACGAAAGATGAAGATCATATCCATCCATTTATTATTCATATGATTTACTCGATTCAACAAAAGTATAGTCATTTTGGTCTTCGATTATTGGAGTACTTAATGACAGAAAGTGTCTTAAATATTGAAGATCAGATAGAATATCTTGCATCAGAGTATGTAAATGAATTACTTGGAATAAGAGAAGAATGTATCTTAGTTATTGATGATTTCCATCTTGTTGAAACGACAAAACCTATAGAACGATGGTTATTGTTTATTATTAAACATTTACCAAAGCACGTTCATCTCATTATTTCTAGCCGAGTTCGACCAACATGGGATATTTTTACGAAAATGATTGTTCATGGAGATTTAGTAGAAATTACAGAAAATGAGCTAGCTTTTTCTAAGGATGAAGTAGAAGTTTTATTTTCTGATTTTTATCAAATTCCTATTACAGAACATGAATTAGAACAAATCTATAATAAGACCGAGGGCTGGATTATCGCGATACAAATGGTATGGCAACAAATGAAACTTGATAGTTATATTAGGGAGAATGAATGGGAAGCACAGACGAATGAAGAATTTTTTAGGTATCTAGCACTTGAGGTATTTTCTAAACAACCAATAAGGATCAAAGAGTTCTTATTAAAAACAAGTATTGTTGAAGACCTGCATCCAGTGCTGCTAGAAGAAGTAGTAGGAATACAAAATTCTCGAGACTTATTAAGTGTATTAATTAAACAAAATCTATTAATTTATCAAGTTGGTCAAGAACAGTATAGGTATCATGCTTTATTTAGAGACTTTCTACTACAACAATTACAAGAAAACTCAAGCTTATTTAATTCACTTCATAATAAATTAGCCCAGTATTATAAAGGAAATGGCGATTATGAAAAAAGCATGTATCATTTTGCAGAAATTAAGAATTATGAACAAGTTGCAAAATTAATTCAAGCACAAGGTCTCGATTTGTTAGCACAAGGAAAAATTGAGTTGTTATCAAACTTTATAGATTGTTTGCCAGAAGTATTAAAAACCAAATTTGCACTCATTTGGTTTATTGAAGGTGAAATTAACAGATATTTTTGCTGTTATGAGAAAGCGCTTTCAAATTATAATCAACTAATTGACATTGCCGTAGCTAAAGGTGATTTAATTTGTGAAAGTTTAGGAAATGAAGGAAAGGCTAAAATATTCCTTGATACGATCCAACCTGCTAAAGCAGATAACTATTTAGCCAGAGCCATTGAGTTAATGGAAAAAAGTGATAAAAAGGAAGTTAGAATCCTACACCTATATAGTTTAATGGCAGAGAACCTAGTTAATTTAGGTAAAGCCTTTGAAGCAGAAAAATGGCTCTACAAGTGTAAGCAGCTAGATCCAAGGTATGAAAAAGAAGAGCTAGAATCTCGACTTTATTTAAGAACAGGACGTTTAGAACAGGCTAGGGAGCTTCTTGAAAAGTCCAAAGAAAGAAATGATATAACTAACGATCTATCTCGGTCTCATCGTGAAACTGACTTGATTTTGTCCATTGTATATTCTTATATGGGTGAAGCAGAGCGTTCTAAACGGTTAGCTGAACAAGGTATATTAAGAGGGACCTCAAGAAAAGCACCATTTGTGGAAGCGTGTGGGTGGATTCGGATGGGGCATGCGGTGCAAATTCAAAAACGTTATAAACCGGAGCTAGCGGTTCATTGCTATGAGACAGCGTTAGAATTAATGGATCAACTTAATATGTCTAGAGGTAAATCGGAAGCATACTTAGGTCTTTGTTTACTATATGGGAAGATTGGCGACTATCAAGCTTCCAGAAATGCGGGTGAACTTGCGTTAGAAGAACCGAATCGGGTTAAGGATATATGGCTATCTTCATATATTCACTTAGCTCTAGGTATAGCTGCGTTTTATGAAAAAAACGATAGGGTTGCCGATGAAGAGCTTTTGGCAAGCTACGAAGGGTTTAAGCAGTGTGGATGTTTATTTGGAGAAACAGCTAGTTTATTTTGGTTAAGTCGATTCGCTTTTTCAAGTCAAGATCAAGTAAAATTTATTTCGTTCATGAACAAGTTTTTAAATAGTATAAAAGATTCTCAATATGATTTCTTACTCACCGCTTCAACTTTATACGGTCCTAAGGATGTAGAAGAGGCGATACCGATGTTCTTAGAGGCAAAGAAACAAAGTGTTCGGATTGAACAAACCACGTCACTTTTAAATAAGTTGGGATATGAGCAAATTAGTTTTCACCCAGGTTATACGGTTAAAGTACAACTATTTGGTGACTTCCAAGTATGGCTTGGAGATAAAAAAGTAAATGATAAAGCGTGGAAACGGGAAAAGGCGAAAGAATTACTTCAACTTTTCTTAACGAAAAAAGGAAGGATGCTTTCAAAAACAGAGCTGATCTCACATTTATGGGCAGATGTTGATGAAGAAGCAGCCAACCGTGATTTTAAAGTCGCTTTAAATGCACTCAATAAAGTGCTTGAGCCTAATCGAAAACCGAGAGAAGTTCCGTTCTTTATTACTCGTGAGGGAAGTATGTATGGTTTAAACGAAGAAGCTTCATTCGATATAGATTGTTATGTTTTTCAAGAACACGTTCAACAAGGTATTGAAGAAAAAGACCTTTTTATTGCTAAAGACAAATTGATGCGTGGGCTAGAGCTATTTATAGATGAATTTTTGCCATCAAGAAAATATAATGATTGGTGCAGCGATGAAAGAGAACGTTTTTCATCTTTATACTTAAGAGGTTCCGAAAAGCTAGCCCAGCTTTTTGTTGGAGATGAACAGTTTGATGATGCAATCACCTTATGTGATGCTATCCTCAAAGTCGACCGTTGTTGGGAAGAAGCGTATAGGTTGCTAATGTATAGTTATTATCGTAAACATAATCGCCCGTATGCATTAAGAGTGTTCGAGAAATGTAAGAAAAATCTAGAACAAGAGCTTGGAGTTGAACCGATGGAGTCGACGTTAAGAATGCTTGAGGTGATTAAGGAGCCAGATAATATAGATACGGTCGTTTAAAAGGTAACTCAATTGAAACAAAATGACATGCGCCCATCGCATGTCATTTTAATTTGCAACTATAATGCAACCTTTAAGAATTAAAGTATAGTTAACTACTGAAGCCTAAGGAGGTGTGAATGATGAAAGATACAAAGATATATGCTAATGGATTACACTTTCATATGATCGATTATGGTGGTGAAGGTGAAGAAACAATTATTTGTATACATGGATTAACCGCAAATGGCCGATGTTGGGATGCTATCGCAGAAAAATTAGTTAAACATTATCGAGTAATGGCCATTGATTTAAGGGGAAGAGGAGATAGTTCAAAACCAGCTTCAGGGTACCATGTTAATGAACATGTAAAAGATATTCATGCCATTATCCAACAGTTAAATTTAGAGAAGGTCATCTTAGTAGGTCATTCATTAGGTGCGATGATTGGAGTTGTGTTTTCTTCGATGTATCCTGAAACTTTGTCTTCACTCATTCTAATAGATGGAGGCGAAGACTTAAGAGAGGAGGTAGTTGATTTATTACATCCCTCTATTAATAGAGTTGAAAGAAGTTATGAGAATTTTTATAGCTACATTACTCAAGTAAGTGAAATTCCATTTTTTAGCCCATGGAACAACTACTTAGAACAATATTTCTATTCCGATGTTGTTCATTATGATGACGGGACGGTTATCTCGAAGACAAAAAAGAACATTATCCAAGAAGAATTGGACAATTTAATGCAACCCATTATTAATACATGTCATTCGAGTATCACCGTTCCTACATTAATATTGTGGGCACCAAACTGTTTATTTCATCCTACAGCGTATTTAATTAGTAGAGAAACTGGGACCAAACTTTCTGAAATGATAGATGATAGTAAATTTATAGAAATAAGGGGAGCCAATCATTTTTCAATTTTGTTTCATGAGTTTGAACAGACTTCGTCGGAAATTATTCATTTCTTAAAAGAAGTTCAATCGAAAAAATCAATTGCAACTAAAATGTAACTCTAATCATCCATACTACAATTACAAGAATTTATTAATTTCAAGGGGGAAGTAAAATGGGTAAAAAGAAATTCTTTCTTAGTTTTTTAAGTTTAATGCTCGGTATATTTTTACTTACGGCTTGTGGTTCAAATGATACAAGTAGTGAACCTGAAGGAAATGTAGATCCTGAAGAAATGGATACAGAAACTGAAGAAGTTGTAAGAGTGGGTGTTCTTACTTCACTAACAGGTGCATTAGAGGCATATGGGGCGCAAACTGTGAAAGGATTTGAACTAGGTCTTGAGTATGCAACGAATGGAACGATGGAAGTTGCAGGTAAAAAGATTGAGTACATTATTGAAGACACAGAAACCCAACCAGACGTGGCTGTTCAGAAAGCGACAAGATTACTTGAAGATTACAATGTTGACTTCATTGTAGGTTCGTCTTCCTCAGGAGATACTTTAGCAGTGTTACCGTTAGTCGAAGAATATGAAAAAATTATGATTGTAGAGCCTGCAGTTGCTGATAGTATTACGGGAGCTAACTGGAATAAACATATTTTCCGTACAGGTAGAAGTTCTTCACAAGACGCGATTGCAGGAGCAGCAGCAATTGCAGCTGATGGGGTAAAAATTGCAACGTTAGCACAAGATAATGCATTCGGAAGAGATGGTGTTGGGGCATTTGCTCAAACAGCAAAAGAACTAGGAGCTGATGTTGTTCACGAAGAATATGCAGATCCAGCGGGAGTAGATTTCGCTGCAAATATTCAACGTATTATTAATGCAGAACCTGATTATTTGTTTGTCATTTGGGCAGGAGCAAACTCACCTTGGGGACAATTAGCTGACATGAAAATTCAAGATCGTGGAATTCAAATTTCAACAGGTGCTCCAGATATTGCTGCACTTCGCACAATGGATGCAGTCGTTGGTATGAAAGGTTTTACGGTTTATCATCATAGTCTACCAAGCAATGAAGTGAATGATTGGTTAGTAGAAGAGCATCAGAAACGTCATGGTGGTGAAATGCCAGACCTATTTACTCCAGGTGGTTTTTCAGCTGCAATGGCTGTTGTTCAAGCCTTAGAAAATAGTAATGGTGCAACTGATGCCGATACGTTAATAGAGACGATGCGTGGAATGACATTTGATACACCTAAGGGACCGATGACTTTCCGCCCAGAAGATCATCAAGCGATGCAAACAATGTATGCGATTACATTAGAACGCACAGATGATTTCGATTATCCAGTTCCTGTTATCATTCGTGAACTTTCACCAGAAGAAACAGCACCACCAATATTAAATTAACAACTGAAATGAGGCTGACTCTAGAAGCAAAGGTCATTCATCATCGGAAACTCGATGTAGATTGCCATTGATGAGTCAGCTTCATCCATCATAGGAGGAAGGTGAATGCCAGTGGATGTAATTTTAGAAACGAAAGATTTAACGATAGCCTTTGGAGGACATATAGCCGTTAATGGAGTGAATATTCAAATTGAGCGCAATAAATTGAAGTCCATTATTGGACCAAACGGGGCAGGAAAGACGACGTTTTTTAATATGCTAAGTGGACAATTAAAGCCTACTAGAGGATCGGTACATTTGAATGGTGAGGATATTACGGCATTGACACCTACTGCAAGAGTCCGTTTAGGTATCGGTCGCTCCTTCCAGATTACAAATGTGTTTCCTAACTTAACATGTCATGAAAATGTTCGTCTTGCTGTCCAATCGCAAGCTGGTGTCCGTTATAACATGTTTAAGCATTTTAAGCATTATAAAGAAATTGATCGGAAAACGAGTGAATTATTAAAAACAGTGTTACTTGAAAATAAAGCACAGGAGTTAGCTGTTAATCTAGCTCATGGTGAGAAAAGAAAACTAGAAATTGCCATGCTATTAGCACTGGAATCCGAAGTTCTCCTACTTGATGAGCCAACAGCGGGGATGTCGTTAGAAGAAGTGCCAATGATACTTGATGTTATCCGTAATATCCGTGATGAACGAAATCGGACGATTATTTTAATCGAACATAAGATGGATATGGTTTTAGACTTGTCAGATAGTATAATGGTTCTTTTTCATGGGACCCTTTTAGCTGACGGTGATCCCGAAGAAATTATGAAAAATGAACAAGTTCAATCTGCATATTTAGGAGGGCTCGAAGATGACGCTTCTTAAAGTGGAGCAAATCCAAACATACATTCAACAATACCATATTTTACAAGGTGTTTCTTTTGAAGTAAAAGCTGGAGAAGTAACCGTTTTATTGGGGAGAAATGGTGCTGGAAAAACAACTACACTGCGCTCCATCATGGGTTTAAACCCTATTAAGGAAGGGGCAATAACCTACAAGGAACAAGAGATTCATAGCTTACCAACGTATAAAATTGCTAATTTAGGGATTGGCTATGTTCCTGAAGATCAAGGTATTTTTGGCGCACTTACTGTTGAGGAAAATATTAAAGTAGCAATGAAAAAGAAAGATGATGAAACATTAGAAAGACTAGAATGGATATTGAATTTATTCCCTGATTTAAAGAAGTTTTGGAAGAAGAATGGTGGACATTTAAGTGGTGGACAAAAGCAGATGCTTTCGATTGCGAGGGCTTATGTAAATGAAAATGATTTGTTGCTAATTGACGAACCAAGTAAAGGGTTAGCCCCAATTATCGTTGAGAAGGTAATGGAATCAATCAAACAAATGAAAGAAAAAACAACAGTTGTCCTTGTTGAACAAAATTTTATGATGGCTAGTACAATTGGAGATCGTTTTTACATCCTTGATGATGGACATTCAGTGCACAGTGGAGAGATGGAAGAACTAAAGCAAAATGAAGAGTTAAAACGTCAATATTTAGGAATTGCTTAATTGTAAAGCTACGGTTTTAGTTCAACACTAATTTTCTAGTAGGAAATTGATTTAAAGGAGGGTCAGCTGTGGACTTATTAATAAGTATTACAATTAATGGATTGGCGACTGGAATGCTCATATTCTTATTAGCTGCAGGACTAACGCTAATTTTTGGTTTAATGGATGTATTAAACTTTGCCCACGGTGCTTTATTCCTTTGGGGTGCTTATGCGGGTATTTGGGCATTTGCTACAAGCGGAAGTTATATTGTTGGTGTATTAGCTGCAATTATTGCTGGCGTAATATTAGGGTATTTATTAGAACGTTTTATTATCAAGCCTGTTTACGGAAATCATATTCAACAAATTCTCATTACGCTTGGTGCGATGCTCGTTTTAAGCGAACTCGTAAAAGTAGTTTGGGGACCGAATATTATTCATGCTCAAAGTCCGAGTTGGCTTCAAGGCAGTTGGGAAGTAGGAAATATCTACTTAATTAAATATCGATTATTCATCATTCTAATTGGAATAATTGTCTTTTTCGGCTTGTTATTCTTGTTAAATAAAACGAAGCTAGGGCTCGTTGTAAGAGCTGGAGTTATCGATAAGGAAATGGTTCAAGCTTTGGGGATTAATATTCGTAAGATCTTCTTATTTGTTTTTATGCTCGGTTCAGGTATGGCTGGATTAGCAGGCTTACTGTTTGGTCCTTATTCAGGAGTAATCTATGCAGAGATTGGATTGGAATATGGGATTTTAGCCTTTATTGTTGTAATTATTGGTGGAATGGGAAGTGTACTTGGTTCGATGACTGCAGCAGTCCTTGTAGGAGTATTAGGTGCATATGCAGCTTATTTTGTACCAGAGTTAGCATTAGCGATCAATTTCCTAATCATGTTAGCGATCTTAGTCTTTAAGCCTTCAGGTCTTATGGGGACAAAGGAGGCCGTAAAATGAGCCGTTTAAAACAGTTGTCACGCTTTAAACTTACCTTAGCCGTATTAACGATTGGCTTATTCCTTTTCCCGTTTGTAAATGATTCAAGAACAATGCTTATTATGCTAACGCAAATTTTTATTTTTGCAGCTTTTGCGATGAGCTATGATATTCTTCTCGGTTATTCAGGAATTGTTTCTTTTGGTCATGCGATGTTTTTCGGAATTGGTGCTTATACAGTAGGTATTTGTTTGAAAGCATTTGGAGCTACAATTCCCGTTGTTTTATTGGCCGTCTTGATAACAATTATCTTTACAGCTGTCGTAAGTTATTTAGTCGGAATGCTGACGTTACGCTTAAAAGGTCACTTTTTTGCAATGCTCACCTTAGCCGTATCAAGTTTGTTTGTAGTTGTTGCCGAAAAATGGCGGTCAGTAACGATGGGTAACGATGGGTTTACATTTACGATACCAGATCTTTTCAGAGATCGAGTTTCCTTTTACATTATATGCTTAGCCTTTATGGTGATTATCTATCTTCTTCTTAGACGTTTTACCGAGTCACCGATGGGACGTGTATTACAAGCGATTCGAGAAAATGAACCTCGTGTTGAGTCACTTGGTTACCGTGTAATGCATTATAAAGTTACAGCTAATGTTGTTGCAGGTGTTGTTGCAGGTTTAGCAGGGATCTTATATGGAATGAGTTTGCGATTCGTTAATACTGCCGTATTGTCAGTTGAGTTAACATTAGATGCTCTTCTCATTACGATTATCGGTGGTGTTGGTACTTTATTCGGTTCAATTGTTGGAGCTGCACTCATTGAATTTGCAAAACACGGTCTTATGGATTTAGCAAAGGTGCATTGGATTTTTGAACGTTGGATTATTTTATTTGGAACCGTATTTATTTTAGTAGTTATGTTCTTCCCGAAAGGCATTGTTGGGACCATTCAACATTGGTGGGCGAAATATCAGTATAAAAAAGAAATACGAAAATCTATTCCAAAACAGTCGGGAGTAAATAAGGATATTTAATAAATAAGCATAGGTAGGAGCGTGTATATCAAATGAAAAGAGTGGATGTCGGATGAGAAAAGAAGACATCGGAATTGTAAGCACTGGTGTTTATATTCCAAATCAAATGATGACGAGTACCGATATTGCAGAGCAATCTGGAATTCCGAAAGAAGTTGTAGAAGAAAAGATGGGAATAATGAAAAAGCCCATCCCAGGACCAGTTGATCATACATGCCAAATGGGTATACATGCTGCTAAAAAAGCGTTAGATAAAGGGAACATTGATCCCAAGGAAATAGATTTGGTTATTTATATTGGTGAGGAGCATAAGGAATATCCTTTGTGGACAGCTGGTATAATGTTACAACGGGAAGTCGGTGCAACGAATGCCTGGGCATTTGATGTGGCTCTACGTTGTAGTACGACGATAATGGCTATGAAAGTAGCAAAAGATATGATGATGGCGGACTCTTCAATAAATACGGTGTTACTAGCGGGTGGGTATCGAAATAGTGATTTTATTGATTATTCAAACCCAAGAACTCGCTTTATGTATAATTTAGCAGCTGGTGGAGGAGCAATTGTTTTACAAAAGGGGTATCATTCTAATATTCTATTAGAAAGTCATATGATCACAGATGGAGCATTTTCTGAAGATGTCGTTGTCGTAGCTGGTGGCACAAAACAACCGATGACCAAACAAGCGCTTGAGAAAAAACTAAATTATTTGGATGTATTAGACCCAGAAGGTATGAAGAGACGACTTGAAGAAAAGTCGATGAAAAACTTTATTAAAGTTATTCAACGCTCTTTACAGAAAAGCGGTTATGTTCAAAATGATATTGATTATCTTGGTATCTTGCATATGAAAAAATCAGCTCATGATTATGTACTTCGTGAGTTAGGTCTTAAAGAAGATCAATCGATTTATTTAAGAGAGTATGGACATATTGGACAAATCGATCAAATATTGTCTCTAGAGCTAGCTCTTGATCATGGGAAAATAAAAAATGGAGATATAGTCGTTCTCGTAAGTGCAGGAATTGGCTATGCTTGGGGAGCGACGACGATCCGTTGGGGAACAGCAAATTCAGGAGGTGTTGTATAGTGTCACATACAACGTTGAATTCGGTAATCTTGCCAAATGGTGAGACGATTACTTATCGTGAAAGAGAAGGGGGAAATGAAGTCGTACTTCTCATTCACGGCAATATGACTTCATCAAAACATTGGGATATTTTAATGGATGTTTTACCTTCACAGTACAAACTGTATGCTGTTGACATGAGAGGTTTTGGTGGTTCTTCCTACTATAAGCCGATTGAGTCGATTAAAGATTTTTCAGATGACATCAAATGCTTTGTAGATGCTATTGGTTTAAAAAAGTTTTCTGTAATCGGCTGGTCTACAGGTGGAACCGTAGCAATGCGTTATGCTATTGATTACTTTAGTGATATTAATAAAATTATTTTATTATGTTCGGGATCGACTAGAGGCTATCCATTTGTGAGTGTGAATGAAAAAGGAGAATACATTCGCTTAACGACATTGGAAGAAATCAAAAAGGATGCAACGAAGGCGATACCAGTGTCGCAAGCATATGAACAACGAAATAAAGATTTTCTCAAAGCTGTTTGGAATTCACTTATCTATACAACTAATCAGCCTAATGATCAGAAGTATGACGAGTATCTGGAAGATATGCTAACACAACGAAATTTAACGGAAGTCTATCATGCGCTAAATATTTTCAATATTAGTAATGTTCATAATGGGATCGTAGAAGGAACAGGAGAAGCGAAAAATATTACTCACCCTATCCTCATTTTAGCAGGAGAAAACGATCTTGTGATCACTAAACAAATGACTGAAGAAATAACAGAAGATTTAAATGAACATGCGTTGGTCACTTATTTAAAAGGTTGTGGCCACTCACCACTTATCGATGACTTGGACCAATTAACCTTAGCGATTACGGATTTTTTACAGAAATAACAGGAGGATATAATAATGAGATTAAAAGAGAAGACCGCTATTATTACTGGAGCTGGAAACGGAATTGGGAAAGAAGCAGCACTTACATTTAGTAGAGAAGGAGCCAATGTCGTTGTTGCTGACTTTGACGAGGCTGCTGCAGGTGCAGTTGTAGCTGAACTAAAAGAAAAAGGTGGCAACGCGATTGCCGTAAAAGTTAATGTTGCTGATCAAGAAAGCGTTAACAACATGGTAGCAGAAGCTGTAAGTGCATTTGGAACAGTTGATATTCTAATAAATAATGCTGGAGTTACAGCCGATGCAATGCTACACAAGCTTTCTCCGCAAGAATGGCAAAAAGTAATTGATGTAAATTTAACAGGGGTATTCTACTGTACACAGGCAGTAATACCGAAAATGGTTGAACAAGGAAAAGGGAAAATCATTATGACTTCTAGTGTTTCTGGTATTTACGGGAATGTTGGTCAAACGAATTATTCGGCATCAAAAGCAGGGGTTGTTGGAATGACGAAATCATGGGCTAAGGAACTCGGTGGTCAAGGAATTAATGTTAATGCTGTTGCACCAGGGTTTGTTGAAACAGGGATGGTTGCTAAAGTACCTGAAAAAGTGATTGAGAAATTAAAGACCACAATCCCTGTTAACCGACTTGGTAAGCCTGCTGATATTGCTAATGCCTATTTATTTTTAGCATCAGATGAGTCTGATTATGTCAATGGAGCTGTCCTTCATGTAGATGGTGGAATTATGATGTAACAAGAGAATGAGATCGTTAACATATCAATATGTTAACGATCTTTTTTTGAGGAAAATGTAACTTCTATGAAACTAATGAATGGTAATCTAGCTTTTGAGATAGTTAGAGTAGATAACATTACAAAAACTCCATTTTTTATTTGCTTTAGTAATTGAAAATAGCGTTTCACTTTTCTCACATTAAATTTGGGAGGAGGAAGAAGCATAACTGTTTTCAAAACGATTTGAAAGGGGAGTTTTTTAGATGAGAATTACTAGTACCCTACTGGTTTCACTGTGTCTACTGCTAATGTTTTCAAGTAATGTATTTGCATCTGGATCATTTACAAGTCATTCATTTGGAGGGAAGACTTACAAGCTATATGTTCCAAGTGCTTATAACTCCTCGACACCTACTTCATTAATGGTTATGTTACATGGTTGTACTCAGGATGCAAACCAATTCGCAGCTGGGACAGAAATGAACGTTTTAGCAGAAGAACAAGGTTTTATTGTTCTATATCCTGAACAAACATCTAGCGCGAATTCAAGTAAATGCTGGAATTGGTTTGAGACGGCGCATCAATCAAGAGGAAGTGGAGAACCTGCTGTAATTGCTGGAATGGTCGAGCAAATAATAAATAGTTATTCCATTGATCTAAGTAAAGTATATGTTGCTGGGCTATCCGCAGGTGGAGCAATGAGTGTTATTATGGGTGCTACTTATCCTGATATTTTTTCAGGAATTGGGGTTGGAGCAGGACTAGAGTACAAAGCTGCAACGAACTCTTTACAAGCGTGGACAGCGATGAGCAGTGGTGGACCTGATCCCATTCAACAAGGCAGGTTAGCGTACCAAGCAATGGGACAGCAAGCTAAGGTATTACCAACGATTGTTTTCCATGGAAATAGTGACTTCACAGTACAGTCCATTAATAGTTATCAAGTAATTACTCAATGGGCGAAAACAAATGACCTAGCTTATGATGGACAGGAAAATACTTATTTTTATAACCAAGCAACAGAAGAAATACAAGGTCAAGTACCAGGAGGAAGAAGTTATACAAGGTCTATATATCGTGACCATTTAGGTAATAGATTAATGGAAAAGTATATTGTAGATGGGATGGGGCATGCTTGGTCAGGAGGTAGTTCCATGGGGAGTTATACAGATCCTAATGGACCAAGAGCGAGTGAATTAATATGGGAATTTTTCAATAGTAATTCTCATGAAGAGGAACCAGGAGAAGATGATATTCCATTAGTAACAACCGCCGATCCAGTAGGAGGAACGTATTCTGAACCCGTTTCTATAAATCTTCACACGAATAGAGAGGCGACAACTTATTATACACTTGATGGAACACCACCAAATGAAAATTCAGATATTTATTATATTCCAATAGTAATAAGTGAATCTACAACTCTAAAGTTCTTTTCAGTCGATACGGAAGGTGAAATAGAGGATGTCAAGACAGAGTCATATAATATCAATGGAGAGTCTACAAACACTTCTATTTTGACTTCAATTAATGAAGAGGACGGTTTTGTAGGGCGATTTTCTGCAGATGGTTTAAGTACAGCTATCTTAAAAGTTGGAGATAAAGGGATGTTTAATACGGATACTTATCGAACAATTCTTTCATTTAATACCTCATCATTAGATAGTAATGACATAATAACAGGAGCTGTGCTGCGGATATATCGAAAATCACTAACTGGAAATGTAGGTAGCTTAGAAATTGATCTAAAATCAGGTTACTTTGGTTCATCACCAACATTAGAACAAGCAGACTATTCAGCACAAGCAACGGCTAATAGTATCACTACTGTTCAAGTACCAGCAACCGATCAACAGTACGTAGATATAGAAATACCTAGCAACTACCTTGTTCATTTGAATAAAAGTGGTAAAATTCAAATCCGAATAAAAGCTAGTACGACCGCATCTTTTACAAATAATACTTTAGAGATATATGGTAGCAGTAACCAAGACCTTGCTCCCCAATTAATTCTATCTCTAGAATAACTAAAAAAGGTTTCCCTTGTTAATTAAGGGAAACCTTTTTCCATTCAATCAATATAAGCTCATTCGTTTATCTTAAGTACCCAACATCGAAACGATAAAAGCAATAATTGGAATCGTTAATAAAGATAGTAATGTAGAATATACAGTTGTAATCACAGCAAGTTCTTCATCATTTGAATACTTCGCAAATAGAACGGTTGCTAGCATAATTGTTGGCATAGCAGATAGAATAACGACAATATTTTTTATTAAAGTATCGAGTGGAAGTACAGACATGATAAAAATTGTAACGGTTGGAATGATCAACAAACGTACACCTAGCGGAAACCAAATTTGTCGATAAATAATAAAGCCTTTCTTTTGAAAAAGTGGAGGTAATAACATCCCTATATATAGCATCGCAAGTGGTGCTGCAAGTGCAGAGAGCATACTTGTTAATTGCCTAATAAATTGAGGTGGCTCTAAACCCGTTATAACAGATGTCAGTCCTATAATAATCGCTAATAATGGTAAATTAATTAATGCTTTTAATTGTCTAAATTGAAAATGTTTTTCTGATTGTAACATGTAAATGACAACTGAAAATAAAACAATATCCAAACCAGCATCAAAAATAGCAGCTAATAGTCCACCTATTGGACCGAAGATAGTTGCACAAAGCGGAATACCTATAAAACCTGTATTGCCTAAAGCAGCTAGTATCGTCATTTTTTTAGCAAAAGTACTTTCGAAACGTAATATTTTTGATAAAACCCATGCGAATAATAATGCTGCTAAATGGAAGAAAATCGATAATATAAAAATGATAAGAACTTGATGTAGTAAATTGGTTGTTACCTCTGTATTAAATACACCATTTAAAATAATGGATGGAACAGCAATATTTAAAATAATTAGTATGAGGACATGCTTAATTTCATTCGTTATTGTAACTTTAAATGCTAAGGTTGCCCCTAATGCAATAATAATTCCCATTACCATAATAGAAGTGGCGACAACATAAATATCCATCATAATACCTTCCTAGTTTAAAATAATAATAGTTTCATTGTAACTAAATCTGTAAAACTGTCAAAAAATTGTCGCCCTCGAATTCAGTTTGGGAAAACAAGAACAGCCAATTTTTAAGAAAGAAATCATCCTTTTCTACTTGTAACTCACTTGCAACCTCTTTCTAATAAGATAAACGTGTAAATGTTCATAGTGAAGGAGGGGCGGTAAGATGAGCTGGGATACAGATTGGTTTGCAAATCGGGCTCGTATTACCCCAGACAGAGTAGCGGTAGTCAATGGGGAAACGAACGAAAATTGGACGTATGAACAATTAAACACACGTGCAGAAAACTTAGCAAGTGCACTAAAAGAACGAGGAATTAATAAAAGAGACAGAGTAGCACTACTATCACCTAATCACGTTTGCTATTTTGATCTACTATTTGCTTGTGCAAAGCTTGGGGCTATTTTTGTTCCATTAAATTGGAGATTAGCTAGTCATGAATTAG
Organism: Alkalihalobacterium elongatum; assembly: GCF_019024285.1. Lineage (GTDB taxonomy): Bacteria > Bacillota > Bacilli > Bacillales > Bacillaceae_F > Alkalihalobacterium > Alkalihalobacterium elongatum. Next base: position 303,171 of record NZ_WMKZ01000002.1, on the reverse strand, counting down.
CTTTTATTTTAGAGGATTGTCAACCAAAACTACTCATTTTTGACGAAAAGTTAGAAGAATTGATTACACCCCCTTTTCAAAGGGTTGCTATCAAGCTTAATGGAAGTGAGTATAGTAAATGGTTATTAGAAAAAGGAGTTAACCAACCAGCAAACGTTGAGAGTTACGAACCACTTGCAATAATTTATACAGGAGGAACAACAGGCAAGCCTAAAGGCGCAGTCCTGACGCATCGAGCGATTTTTTCTAATATAATAAATACAATTACAAGTTGGAATTTAAAGGCTGAAGACACGACCTTAACGTATTTACCGATGTTTCACACAGGAGGGTTAAATGCTCTTTCTCTACCATTGCTTCACATGGGAGGGAAAGTAGTAATTGCTGATCAATTTGACCCAGAGGAAGCTATTAGAATGTTAAATGATCATCAGTGTAGTATCGTACTGTTTGTACCAACAATGTATCATATGCTTATTGAGACAGAAGGTTTTCAATTTAGCTTATTCCCGACAATGCATACGTTTCTTTCTGGAGGTGCTCCGTGCTCATATAAAATATATGAAGCGTTCGCTAGTAAGAGGCTGCAATTTAAGGAGGGGTATGGGTTAACCGAAGCTGGTCCAAACAATTTTTATATTGACCCAGATAAAGTGAAAGATAAACAAGGATCAGTAGGTAAACCAATGCTATATAATAAGGTTCGGATTATTAATGAGGTAGGAAAGGATGTAGCACCAGGAGAAGTGGGCGAAATAATTCTTAGTGGACATCATGTATTTGATCATTATTGGAATCGTCCTGATGCGACAGCAGAAGCGATCAGAGACGGCTGGCTTTATACTGGAGATTTAGGTAAACGAGATGAAGATGGGTATCATTATATCGTGGGTAGAAAAAAGGATATGATAATTACTGGCGGTGAAAATGTGTACCCGCTTGAAATAGAACATATAATAGCAGAACATGAACATGTCGCGGAAGTAGCAGTAGTGGGTGTTTCTGATGAAAAATGGGGAGAGGTCGTTGCAGCATTTATTGTGCCTAAAAAAGGACACACTCTTCTAGTTAATGAAATAGAAAAACACTGTCGAAGATATTTAGGGGGATATAAAATCCCAAGAAGAATTCATCTTGTACCAGAACTTCCGAAGACTCCCGTAGGTAAAATTGATAAAAAAGAAATAATTAAATCAAGTTGTTAAAAGCTGACATAGTGTTGCTACTCATTCGAGGCTGTTGTGAACAGCCTCGAATGTAAAGAGTAGGCTCACTATTTAAGCTTTTTGTTTGAGTAATCCTGCTATCTTAATGATAGATGTTAGGATCTAATCGTATAGTTTAAAGAATAGTGTTTAAATATGGAGGAGCTAAATGATAGACTCACATATCCACCTCTATCAATATGATAATATTGAGAAAAGGATTGATCGATGGAAAAAAGAAGGTATTGAAAAGGTTGTAGCGGTATCAAATGATCTAAAGTCCTCGTATGAAACTTTAAAATTAAAACAACAATATCCAGATTTTATAATCGCTGGTGTCGGTTATCATCCCGAACAGTTACCGATCAAATCATCTGAAATAATAGAATTTAAAAACCTAATTAAATCAGAGAGGAAATTAATCTCTTTTATTGGTGAGGTAGGGCTTCCTTATTATCATTTGGATAAGTTAACAGATGATGAACAAAGACTACATATCGAGCAATTTAGCTACTGGGTCGACATAGCTAAGGAAGAAAAATTACCTTTAGCGATCCATGCTGTTCATTCTCAAGCAGAACAAGCTCTTACAATACTTAAACAGTTACCAGAAGTCCAGGCACACTTTCATTGGTTAAAGGCTCCTGAACAAGTCGTAAAACGGATTGTCGCAGCAGGACACTTTATTTCCGTCACACCAGAGATTTGTTACCGTGAGCGTGATCAAAAGTTAGCTAAAATGGTGCCTATTACGCAATTACTAATAGAAACAGATGGACCTTGGTCATACAATGGTCCTTTTGAAGGAACGGAAACGACACCCTTATTACTGAACGACATCCTTAATAAACTAAAGGAAATCAAAGGAGGACCATTCAGTCAGATTGTTCAGCAAACTGTCTCCAATACAAAAAAAATTTATCGTTAGAAATTATTGTATTCTACGTGCATGTACAACAAATCTAGCATCATCAAAATCATAAGCACATGTAGAAAGGGTAAGTAACTGATCCTCGTGTGTTATGTTAATATCATTTAGTTGAATTTGTGACTTTTTCTGAACTAAATGAAGAAAATCAAGATACTCTTTATCCGAGGAGAAATCCGTAACGATATAATAAAAATCGGTAGCTGTAACATATGCCGAGAAAACTTCCCACTCGGTCTCTTCAGCCAGTGATTGAATAGTAATCGTTCGATTATTTACAAAAAAATCCTCGTTCTCATAATTTAGCAATCCTTTAAACATTGAACCGTCTCTCATATGATGTCCATAAATAATTGAATGTCGATCGGAAAGATCTGGTGTATTCCGAAAATCCATAAAGATCGCGCCTGCATCTGATTTCGAATGTTGAAAATTATGGTCTAGGTAGTAATCATTATCATTCGTTTGAACAACTGGATAATCAATAGAGGTGTTTGGAACCGTAATCCATCCAATCGTATTTTTATTTATTTCTAGCAATGGTTGAAAGCTTTCTATAATTTTAGGTTCTTTTTGATCCTTGTTTTTCTTATGAGTTATTTCCGCATTCGGCAAGGATTCTGTGAACGTTTCTTTGACTGCTGCATACATCCGTTGATTTTTATAACTACCATAAAAGTAATTTACGATATGAAACATTGAAAATAAAAAAATACTAACACATATCCCGATGATCATACGTCTAACATTCATAACAAGCATCCTATCCTTAGATAAAGGGAGCTAATAGCTCCCTTTTATAGAGATTAAGAAAGTATAAAATTCGAAGATGTCTAGCTTCAGGTGCCATGGGCTCTAGGTCGCTTCGGTCCATCAAAAGTGTCTAAAAAGCAAGCTTATTGCTGGCCCTCCAGCGCTTGTCGCCGATAAGCAAGCACCTTGCGCCTTTCTGATTAGACTCTAGCAATCTTTTCTTTTCTAATAAAGAATAATGCAATTCCACCAGCAATTACAGCTAATAAAACATAGATAAGTACTGAATTATTACTTGTTTGCGGAATAGCAGGTGTTGCATCTCCAGACTCTGTAGCACCAGCATTGATTTCCTCTGCTGCCTCTTCTTCGTCAGCAACATCTCCAGTAGGGATTAAAACAGTATCAATAACGTGAATAACGCCGTTTGAAGCTTCAAAATCAGCAGTTACAACCGTTGCGTCATTAACTTGTACTGAGTTGCCTAATGAAATCGTCACTTTAGCGCCGTTTAAAGTCTCAACCTCTGCTCCATCTTCTAGATCAGTAGACATTACTTTGCCTGCCACTACATGATATAAAAGAATATCTGCAAGATCTTCACGAGCTAGTAATTCTTCTCCAGTAACTTCTAAAGCATCTAGTAGGTTAGCAAAAGCTTCATCAGTAGGAGCAAATACCGTTAAAGGACCTTCTCCTTTAAGAGCATCAACTAATCCTGCAGCTTCAGCAGCGGCTAATAATGTTTCAAAGTTACCAGCAGCAACCGCTGTTTCAACGATATCAACTAAACTACTTTCTTCTTCTGTAGCTTCCTCTTCAGTAGTCTCCTCTTCTGTAGCTTCTTCTGTTGGTGGTAATAAAACTGCATCAATAATATGAATAACACCGTTTGAAGCTTCAACGTCAGGAGTTACAACATTTACTCCATTTACTTGTACAGGATCTAAAGTGATTGCAATACTTTCCCCGTTTAATGTAGTAGCTTGCATTCCATCTTCTAGATCACTAGACATCACCTTACCTTCAACAACGTGATATAAAAGAATATCTACTAGTTGATCACTAGCTAGTAGTTCCTCTGCTGTTAAACCTAATTCTTCTAGTGCAGTAGCAAAAGCCTCGTCAGTAGGAGCAAATACTGTGAAAGGACCGTCCCCTTTAAGAGCATCAACTAAATCAGCGGCTTGAACAGCTGCTACTAATGTGTTGAAATCATCAGCAGCTACTGCTGTATCAACAATATCAGCATTGTTCTCTTCAGCAAGTGTTCCCATTCCAAAAGACATGGACATAAGTAAAATAAAAACCAGTGACATGACAAAAACCTTTGATTTGTGCATTTCAATTCCCCCTAATTTTTGGTTGTATAACTAATACACAACAAATGTATAATATATTTATAATAACGTAAAGTTAAAAGCTCTTAATTCTGAAAATTGTTACTATGGACTTATATAGTGATAGGTCTGAAATCCCATAAACAAGTTATTAAAAGTGATACTAATTATTTGCACTGCACGTTCATATTGTAATTAATAGGAGAATGATAGTTATCTATTATGTTTTGTATTTTGTATTAGCTTTGTATAACTAAAGAAATGGCGCTGTTAAAGTTTGGTGTTGATTTTGCTCATAGCAAAAAAATAAGGGGGAGTTGTATGTGAAACAAAGTAATCTTTTCTGTATTATCCTACTTCTAATTTTTGTTGTTTTAGCAGGGTGTACAAGTACAGAAGAAACTAACGTGGTAAACAGTGATGTAAATGCTGTAAGTGTAAAAGAAGAGGGCAGTCGGGAAATAAAGATAGTAACAAGTAAAGATAAAAATACATATTCAATCCTTGGTGAGATACTTGCCAAGCAAATCATTAATACAAATGTTGATAACGTAACAACTTCTCTATTATCCTCTGAAAGGGCCATTGCGAGTCTATATGAGGTTGTAGACGGGCATGCTGACTTTGCGATCGTTGAAACGGATATTGCGTACTACGCTACTCATGCAACAGATTTGTTTGAAGGAAATGTCCCAATTACTGGATTCCATGGTGTAGCATCAATATATCCTGAAGTACTCCTTATTATCGCAAGTCAAGAAAGTGAAATACAAACGGTTGAAGAGCTAGCTGGAAAAAAGGTTGCGGTAGGACAAAGGGGATCAACCACTGAAGCAAAAGCAGATCAAATTCTAAAATTACATGGAGTTTCTTTTGAGGAAATGAATACAAAAAGTATGGATATAGGTGAGGCTATAGAAAACATTAAGGACGGGACGATTGATGCCGCTTTTATTACAACAACCATGGAGTATGAAGAAATAGATTTATTAAATGAAAAAGAGAATGAGATAAGCTTCATTTCAATGAGTGTTGATAAAACGGCAGATATTGAAGGAGAATTTCCCTACTTTATTTCATTGACCATTCCTAAAGATGTGTTTGATACACCAGCTGAAGTGACTACAGTGGCAAACCAAGTAATGCTCATTGTGAACTCAAGTGTAGATGATGATATTGTTTATGAAGTGACAAAAGCAATAATGGAAAATGAAGAAAAGATTAGTAACCAACTTCAATTAGATAAAAATATTGAATTAGATAAAGTTATAGATCCAATCCCAATTGATGTTCATCCAGGAGCAGAACGTTTCTATAATGAGAAGCAATGAAATGCAAGAGGTTGAACAAATTTGTTCAACCTCTTACATTTGATTTATTTTAAATTATTACAACGAAACCCTTGTTGCTTCAACATCTCTGCAATGTTATCGTAGTAAGGTTTGCTATAAAAAGAAGCAACTCGTGTAGACCAATTAGAAGAAGTTTGGCCATTCGTTCGGTCAAGCGTATACTTTTCCATTTGTTGATCATATGTATCGATAATGTCTTTTAAGTTTGAATTATAAGTTTCCTTATGAAAAACAGCTTCTTTTGGGAAACGTGGTTTATGTCCAGGATCTTCTGCAGCGTACCCAATGCATAAACCTGAAATAGGAATTACGTATTTAGGAAGCGCTAATAATTCTATGACTTCTAGAGGGTTACGGCGAACCCCACCAATTGGAACACAACCTAACCCGAGTGATTCGGCAGCAGCAATGGCATTGCCCATCGCAAGGCCAACATCTGTTGCCCCGACTAATAATGAATCGACCTCATTTTCGACTGCAAGTTGTGTACCTTCTTTTTCCGCAGCTAATGATGCACGATAAAAATCAGCACAAAATACAAAGAAAACAGGAGCCTCATCGACATATTTTTGGTTGCCTACAAGTTCGGCCAATTTCTTTTTTGTTTGTTGATCTTTTACAGAGACTATTGAAACTTGCTGTCCATTTATCCATGAGGGAGCAGCTTGAGCAGCTTCAACAATCGCTAATAGGTGATCTTCACTTACTGGGTCGTTTGTATAACTACGGATGGATCTGTGGTTTTTTAATATATTAATAACTTCATTCATCTAGTTTCCCTCCTAGTCTTTTCAACTAAGGATAAGACTTTTAAAGAGGAAAATCAATTTTTTCAACCGTTTGCCATTAAGCTGAATGATCCATCTTTGTTTTTCTTTGGAATTTGGGCATAGATATATTCTGTACGAAGATTACTGAACAGATGACGAGAATAACACCAATATATTGCCAAAGAGTTAAAATTTCATAATAAAAAAACATACCAATAAAGGCTGCAACGACAGGCTCTAATGTGGCAATAATAGATGCTTTTCCAGCTTCAACGTGTCTAAGCCCTTTTGTATATAAAATAAAAGCCAATACGGTTGGGAATAATCCTAAACTACCAGCGTAAACCCATAGTTTTATATTGTTTAATTCACCAATCCACGTCCACACTTGACTGACAGGTAGGGTAAATAGTGCAGCAAATAAAAACGTATAAACGGTTACTGTCATCGGATTATACTTTTGTAAAGCGAATTTTCCAAAAATGCTGTATAAGCCATAAAATAGTCCAGAGCCTATACCTGCAATGACTCCAAGAGTTGTCATTGTTATAGACCCATTTGGTAACAGTTCAACTACGAGTATACAGCCGAATAAAGTCAAGGTAAGAGACAGGAGCTTTCTCGCCGTTAATAGCTCCTTAAATATAAGACGAGATAAGACAAGGACAAAAGCAGGAGCGGTGTATAGAAGTATTGCTGCTACTGATATGGAGGTTTCTTGGATTGCAACGAAGAAACACCAATTAAAAAAGACGATACTAATAATTCCAGTACCAATGAATAATGGACTATCTTTTAAGCGAACTCGAAGCCATTGTCGATTGACGAGAAGGCAATAGCTTAACAAAAAGATAACGGCACAACTGACACGGAGAGCAACAACTTGAAGTGGGGTTAAGCCGAGGCTATAAAGTTCTTGAACAAATAATCCAATTGTCCCCCAAAGAGCTGCACCTGCAGCAATCGATAAATATGCCCAACGATTCAAGTTCATATCCCTCCCTTTAAGATGCATGCTCTAAAGCTATTAGAAAAAACGCCTTATGAAAAGGCGCCTTGTTCTAATTGGTTTAAAGTGCATGTGTAATGTGTAGCTTTGTGTTCTTTTGGGTTAAAATAAGCGATAATTAACTGTTGGTTATTAATCACTTCTTTTGTTTTTATATAATGATCGAGATCAAAAGCAATCACTTCAATCATTGTATGCTTATGAAGGTCTTTTTCTGACAAACTTAATTGCGTAAATTCTTCAGATACATACTCTGGATAAGTGGCAATAGATTTTAAATAATGAGATTGCTGATCTTTCGTTAAGGAGAAATTCCACCAAGTTGTTCGCGGCTTATGTTTATGACGGATAAAATAATCATAAACCATTAAACCGTGAATGATCTCTAGGTTCTCCGTCTTTCTTGCTTGCAAAAATTCATATAAACGACGGAATAAATCCTCAAGCTGATGACCAATCTTAGACCAGCCTTGCTTGTCCCAATAGTCCCCAAATTGTTGGAAAAAGTCAAAGGCCGAATCAAACTCTTTTGTGACTAAGTATTCGATTGTTTCATCCATACGGTGATCATTCCAATACTTCTCTAACACATCCTCGACACGTTTTATTCTTACGATATCACTAAAAGGTAGAATATTGTTTCCAAGAATTTCATATGGAGCATGATCCATATAAACATAACCATGATCTTTTGCTCTTAATCGTAATCCCGTTCCTCTTAACATTTTTAAGAAACCAAGTTGCAATTCTTCTGGACGAAGAGCAAACACATCATTAAATGTCTTCTTAAACGAATCATAATCTTCCTCAGGTAAACCAGCAATTAAGTCTAGGTGTTGGTCAATTTTTCCACCTTCTTTAACAAGTGTTACCGTTCGTGAAAGCTTTTCAAAATTTTGTCTTCGTTTAACAAGTTCATTTGTAGCATCATTCGTTGACTGTACACCAATTTCAAATCGGAATATACCAGCAGGTGCGTTTTCGTTTAAAAACTCAAGTACTTCTGGACGCATAATATCTGCTGTTATTTCAAATTGAAACACGCAGCCCTCATGGTTATCAATAAGGAATTGAAAAATTTCAAGGGCGTAATCCCGTTTAATATTAAACGTTCGATCAACAAACTTAATTAGCTTCGCACCACTTTTAATTAAGAACAGTAAATCTGATTTGACACGTTCAATATCAAAATAGCGAACGCCGACTTCAATAGAAGATAAACAAAATTGACAGCTAAATGGACAGCCTCGACTCGTTTCAAAGTATGTCACACGTTTTGAGAGAGCTGGTAAATCTTCTTGAAAACGATAAGGGGATGGAATAGCATTTAAATCGAGTTTAAAGCTTGGTGGATTAACAATACCTTTTTCGTCTTTACGATAAGCAAGACCAAATACCATATGAAATTTTTGATCACTATTTAACTCATCTAATAGAAGTTTAAACGTTTCTTCGCCTTCTCCCACAACGATAAAATCAGCATGTGGAATTCGATCAAGCCAATAGGCTGTATCATAAGAAACTTCAGGTCCACCAAGGACGATCGTTACGTCTGGCATAATTTTTTTAAGCATCTCAACAACTTTAATCGTTTCTTCTATATTCCAAATATAACAGCTAAAACCAATCACATCAGGCTTTCTTTGATAGAGATCCGTTACAATATTCATGACTGGATCTTTTATTGTGAATTCGACCATTTCTACAGGATAATCTGGTTCAGCATAAGCTTTCAAACAGCGAAGCGCAAGACATGTATGGATATACTTCGCATTTAATGTTGTAACAACGACTTTCATTCCATTTACCTCTATTCTATATGACTATAATTTGTGATAATTTGTTAAAAGGGGTCTTTGGAAACTATAACGACAGTAATAATGAAAAAGATAACCCTTCATGCTCATTGTTTTACTTATGAGCAGTAATTTATACGTTAAGTATGATACCATATTTTCTATGGATAATTATATAGATAGGATTTGATATTATGTTGTTATTATTTCCAAGCTGGCTTTTTATTGTTTTAGGCGTGTTCGTAGTTGCCTTGATTTGTGCTGTTTTCTCTTTACTTATTTCGAGATGGATGAAAAAGAAAGAGTTAAAAGATAAACGATTAGAAAATATTTCAGCATTTTTAATTGTCATCGTCGTTGTTGCTAGTGCTATGTTTGTCAAAGAGAATATGTTTGTAACGGCATATGAAGGAAGTATCATTGTAACGGAAGCCAATGAAGTAGAAGTGGAATATACTAGTGCGGAATTCTTAACATTTAGTGATGTTGTCGTAATTGAATATCTTTTTACCCAAATGAATTATGGCGAAGAATTTGAAATTAGTAACCTAAAGGACGGTAGTTTACGAGTAGGTGTCGTTTTTGATGACTACAAGCCATTAATAGGATATATGCAGAAGTACGAAGATGAAGGTATTGAACGATACTTAAGACACCATTTTCCTTTTGATATTTATTATGAACGTGAACATGCTGGAGAAATTAATCGCGTAATTGAACAAAATGATCAAGGCCAATCCTGTGAAGAATTGCAAACTATAATAGAGACAGAATTGCAAAGAATAGAAGAAGATTACTACCAATATGAAGTAGAATGTAGAAAATAACGAGGGTGACATCTGTCAACCTCGTTATTTTTTCGTTATCAACTAAAAAACTTATCGTATGAATAAGTAATAGATGAGAAATGGCATGGCACTAACAATGAGCATTAGACGGAAAAGGTGAAGTGTAACAACAGTGGGAACGGACACGGGATATTTTTCAGCAAGTACGATCATTTCAGTCATTCCTGCTGGAGCAGTGCTACAAACTGCTGTTAATGTATCGAATTTAAGAAATTTCTTTAGAAATACTGCTAATAATAATGCACCGCTAATTTGTAATAATGGTAATAGAAGTGCAGGTAACCATATGGTTGAAAGTATAGAAAACGTTTCTTGACTAAATGTGAGCCCAATGCTACCACCGAGCAGCATTTGAATGATTCGTTTGGCTTTACTTGGTAATGGAGGTAGTTTATTTGTCTTCATTTGAACCATTGCAACCAATAATAAAGCACCTAGTAATGGACCTAAAGGAAAGGATGTCATGAAGCCAAGCCAGCCACCTAGTAATGCTAGCAGACTAGTGATGACCCAACGTTTCATATTGTTTTCCTCCTTTTTGCACCTCTTTACGATACAAGTAATCAAGTAAAATTGGAAAAATCGTCATGACACTAAGAACTCTAATAAGATGAAGCATAATGACAACAGGAGCATGTAATGACAATGTTTTCGCTATGGTAGCCATTTCAATCATTCCCCCTGGTGCTGCAGACAAAATAGAAACACTTTGATCAAAAGACGAGACTTTTGCCAGGATAAATCCACTAACAAGAGTAATGAAAAAAACACTAAATGTAATAGCAACAAGACTTGTAGCTAGTTGACGCAACTGTGCTACTGATAGTTTCATAAACGTTAATCCTACCATAAGTCCGAGCATTACTTGGAGAAGGAAAGCCATTGGAACCGTTGTTTCTAAAGTCAACAAATGAAATGTTTTCGCCAAACCAACAGCAAACATCGCCCCTATTATTGTACCAACAGGAAGCCTTAATTTTTGTCCGATCGTGCCACCAATAACTGATAAAGCAATAAAAAGTATGAACTGTAATACATCCATTGTAAATCGATCCTTTTCAACCGTGTTATCTTTCCCTACTGTATTGAAATGATAGGTTATTTGCAAGAACAATTTAGTGTTGAAGTGAAATCCTATTTAAGCCAAATATTTTATGTGAATTATCGCAAAGGTTTATTCCTTTACAAAAGCTATTCTGAAAAACAGTATAAACAAACGATTTAGAAAATATTCGCTACTAAAAAAGGACATTCATTCTATTTTTTGGAGTTTAAACGCGTATTTGCACAAACGCTTTAAACCGATAAAAAAAGTTGTTTACAACTCATTGATAGATATACTATGATAATACATAACTATTAGAAAATTATAAAAATTGTAGGGGGAAATGAAGATGAAAAAGTGGATGAAATTAGTGGGTACTGCGGCTGTTGGCATTATGGCACTATCTGCTTGTGGTCAGCAAAGTAGTGCACCAGCTGAACCAGAAGAAAATAATGCTGGAGAAGAAGCACCAGCAGAAGAAGAAGTAACATTTAAAATTGGGGCAACACAAATTGTTGAACATCCATCACTAGATGCTGCTTATGAAGGCTTCAAAAAAGCGATAGAAGATGCAGGTCTTTCAGTATCCTATGATTTCCAAAGTGCACAAGGAGATCAAAATAACGTTCATACAATCGCAAATAACTTTGTTGCGAATAATGTAGATTTAATTTTTACAAACTCAACAGTAAGTACATTAGGTGCATTAAATGCTACTAACGAAATTCCTATCGTATTTGCTTCTGTTTCTGATCCAGTATCAGCAGGACTAGTAACTGCATTAGACGAGCCTGGTGAAAACATTACAGGTGTAATCGATTTACATCCTGAATTTACAGAAAAAACTGTACAATTCATCGAAGAAAATTTCGAAGGAGCAACAGTAGGTATTATCATTGATTCTGGTGAGCAAAATTCAATTGCCCAACTAGAAGCTGTAAAAGCAGCTATGGAAGGTACTAGTCTTACACTAGTAGAGCGAAGTGTAGACTCTTCAGCAGTAGTAGCTGAAGCTGCTCGTTCTTTAGCAGATCGCGTAGATGTTTTCCTAATGACGACGGATAATACGGTCGTTCAAGGTCTTGGTGCTTTAGTTGGTGTAGCAAATGACTATGATATTCCATTAATCGTAGGTGACCCTGAATCACTAGAGGGTGGCGGATTTGCAACTTATGGAGTTGATTTCTTCTCGATCGGTTACCGCGCAGGTGAAATGGCTGTCCAAATTTTAAATGGTGAGAAAGTACCTTCTGAAATTAATGTAGAAATTCCACCAGAGCTAACATTACTAATCAATAAACAGGCTGCAGAAGAACAAGGTGTTGAGTGGAATGGTCAATGGGATGAAAGTGCTGAAGTAATTAATAACTAATAATTAGTTAAAGGGCGGGACTGGCTCAAGAAGCAATCTATTATTATCCTTGAGTCAGTCACGTTACTAGAGAAGATATTTCTAGATAGAGAGGAAGAGGTCACCATGTTTATCTCAATTTTTGGCTCAATAGAATCTGGAATCATTTATGCACTTATGGCACTAGGGGTCTACCTCACCTTTCGCATCCTTGATTTCCCCGACCTGACTGTAGACGGGAGCTTTGTGACAGGAGCAGCAGTTGCTGCGATGATGATTATTAATGGCTATTCTCCAATCATTGCAACATTAGTCGCTGTTATTGCTGGTTTTATTGCTGGTTGTGTCACAGGGATTCTTCATACGAAAGGTAAAATTAATCCGTTGCTGTCTGGTATCTTAATGATGATCGCTCTTTATTCAATTAACTTAAGAATAATGGGGCGACCTAACTTACCATTATTAAATGAAACGACAATTGTTAAACAACTAACTGGATTTTGGCAAACACTAGGATTTGATCAATTTTTTAATGGCATTTTAATGTTTCTAGGTGTACCACAGCTTCCACGTACATGGGCAGTCGTATTCTTTGCCCTCATCGTTACATTAACCGTAAAAGTTTTATTGGACCTATTCTTAAAAACAGAAGTTGGACTGGCACTTAGAGCAACAGGTGATAACAAACGAATGATTCGTAGTTTCTCTGCAAACACGGATTACCTAATCATATTAGGTTTAGGAATTTCAAATGGTCTTGTTGCTTTATCTGGAGCTTTAATCGCCCAATATGGCGGCTTTGCCGATGTTGGAATGGGTATCGGGATGATTATTATAGGACTTGCATCGGTAATTATAGGTGAAGCTTTATTCGGAACGAAGACGATTGCTCGGACTACGTTAGCGGTCATAGGTGGAGCGATCATCTATCGAATCGTTTTAACACTAGCCCTAAGAGTCGAGTTTTTAGAAACAGGAGATATGAAGTTAATTACGGCCTTTATTGTTGTTGCGGCACTCGTTACCCCGAAAATACTTGCTGCTCGCAAAGAAAAACGGAGACGATTAAAGAAGCGTACCGAACTTTCAAAAATAGGGGGGAATGGAAATGTTGCATCTTAATGACATTAGCATTACCTTCAACGAAGGTACACTTGATGAAAAGAAAGCCTTACAAAATATTAATCTAGAATTAAATTCAGGAGACTTTATTACTGTTATCGGAAGTAATGGAGCAGGGAAGTCAACTTTGATGAATACGATTTCTGGAACACTATCCCCAGATGTCGGCGAGGTTGTCATTGATGGTAAACCAGTTACACATTTACCTGAATACAAACGCTCTACTTTAATTGGCCGTGTCTTCCAAGACCCTATGGCAGGAACGGCGCCGACGATGACCATACAAGAAAACTTAGCAATGGCTTATTCAAGAAATAAAAAAAGAACGCTTCGATTTGGTGTAACGAAAAAAAGAAAAGACATGTTTCGGGAGTATTTAGCAACGTTAAATTTAGGGTTGGAAGATCGTCTCACAGCAAAAGTAGGATTGTTATCAGGTGGAGAGCGCCAAGCATTATCTCTACTAATGGCTACGTTCACTGAACCAAAAATTCTCTTGTTAGATGAGCACACAGCTGCGCTAGATCCATCAAGAGCAGAGCTCATTACACGCCTTACAGGAGAGATCGTTCGTAATTTCAACTTAACGACTTTAATGGTTACGCATAATATGCAACAAGCGTTAGATCTAGGTAATCGATTAATTATGATGGATAAAGGACAAATTATATTTGATGTTCAAGGAGAAGAAAAACAAAGTCTAACAATTGAAAAACTCCTTGCAGAGTTTCAGCGTATCCGTGGTGAACAAATGGCAAGTGATAAGGCTGTACTTGGTTAAAATAATAGGTAATCTTGAGGGGGAGCGTGGACACTATTAGTCAGCTCCCTTTTTATTTTTTGAGCCTATGTATTGATAATCGTTGATTCAACTTGAACAAAGTTTACCAAAAAACTCTTAAAAAAAGTAAATTCATTCTGCACCGAGAAAACTGAATAAGTAGTTTTAATAATATCCCAAAGATAAATATATTTAGGTAGGTGGTAATTGATGAGGTTTGCTACATTTGAATTGAAAGGGTTACAACGTATTGGATTTATTAGTAATGATGATGCGAGGATTATAGACCTAGAAAAAGTTCTTACTAGTAAAGGTAGTACTATTGGAATACCGAAAACATTACTGGAAGCAATTGACTTTGGTGAAGCGTTTATACATGAAGTGAGGTCAAGCATAGAGTGGCTTGGTCAAAGAAACATAGCTGATTACTCTTTTCTTTTTTCAGATCAAGAAGTGAAGTTAGTTGCACCGATACCTAGACCAAAAAAGAACATTTTTTGCGTAGGGAAAAATTATGCAGCTCATGCGATTGAGATGGGAAGTGAAAAAGATATTCCTGAACATTTATTAATGTTTACGAAAGCACCGACTGCTGTGATTGGACCTGAAGAATATGTATTAAATCATGCTCATTTAACGAATGAGTTAGACTATGAAGGAGAAATAGCGATAATCATCGGTAAGAAAGGTAAGGCTATAAAAGAAGAAGAAGCTCTGGACTACATATTTGGATACACATTACTTAATGATATTACGGCGAGGGATCTCCAAAAGAAACATAAACAATTCTTTTTGGGTAAAAGTTTAGATACGACATGCCCTATTGGCCCGTGGATTACACACTCAAGTGTAATAAAAGATAAAGAGTTAAAGATTGAAACGAGGGTCAATGGTGAACTGCGACAACAAGGTAGTACAGATCAGATGATATTCTCTATTCCGACAATTCTTTCGGTTATTTCCCAAGGAATGACGTTAGAGCCAGGTGATATTATTGCAACTGGGACGCCATCAGGAGTAGGAAGTGGATTTAACCCTCCTAAGTACTTAAAATCTGGTGATTGTATTGAGGTTATAGTGGACGAATTAGGTGTATTAAAGAATGTAATAAAATAGCTCTTAAATAAAAATATATTTATAAAAGGCTGACTTACCCTTTGGCTAGCAGGGAAATCAGCCTATTTTAGTGTTATTGTTAATGGAAAATCCCAAAGTTGGTCTTGAAGACGGTGTCTTTTAATTTTTAATGTAAGTGGATTTGGAATATCTATAGCAAATTCATAGTTAGCAATAACTGAATAATTGAACTTTCCTAGTTCAGTAGAAGTAGATACTGGATATATTTCCTCTCCAGAATACAAGATCGTTGTTTCAATCCCCTGCACGTTATGAACATCCTCAATATATAGCATTAACCTATTTCTGTCGGTTTGAATTCTCGCAATATTTAAGTCGTTTTCAACCTTGTTTTCGACATCATGTTTTAGGTTTTCAAATAAAACAGATTGACGATAATACATAGGCTTGGCATAGAATAGTACAGCTAATTCAGCACTGTTTGAGTTTAATTCTGGTTGGAAGTATTGTCGAAAATAAACTTTATTTTCAGGAAGAGCTTCCCCATCATCTGTTGTCCGAATAACTTCGGTTTTAACACTCGCATATTCATTTCCTAAATCATCTTCAATTACCCGTTGTAATGAAAACGAAAAGTGTTTTTCATCAATTGGATAGGGACCAATTTGTTCAATTTCAAAGGATAAGTAGAAAGCATTTTCATCATTTACGATTGAAGTGGAGTGACCAGTGTAAGCTACAGAAAGATGTTGGTTTTCAAAATATGGAGGAGAGGAGATTGACTTTGCTACTTTCGATTGATTGCCCAAACTACAACCACTAATTATTAACGTAATAGCAAGAATATAAGAAAGGATGGTTAGTTTCATGACGCACCTCTCAATTAAGATAGTTCCATTCTATCATTTTCTTTTGTTGTCGAATAGTAAATAAATAATAGAAAAACAAAGAAGGCTGACATTTATAGTCAGCCTTCTAATCTTATTTTACGAGCTCTTTACTCTTTTTACCTTGTGGTACATCAGGTAATTCATTAACAGAAATAACTTTATCAGTTCTCTTTGTTGGTTTTGTCCAATACTGCTCGTTTCCAGGTAGATCATCAAACCAAGCAGCATCCTTAGGACAGTCTAGCACCATAAATTTACCGTATTCATTATCACGTGACTGGTGATATTTTAAATAGGCTTTTCCATTTTCAATCGCTAAAATTTCAATTTTACCAGATGTATGACTCATTGATAAGCGAACTCGTTTACCTAAACCAGACGTGCGAGCCTTTGCTCCTTCAACGATATTATAAACTTCTTCAAGTGATAAGACGAAATCTTTGTTACCTGCAACTGGGCGGTTTACAAAGAAATAGTAAGGTGTTACACCAGCCCAAGATAGTTTATCTAACAATTCACCTAGAACGACTGGGTCGTCATTAATTCCTCTTAATACTGGAGTTTGGTTGACAACAATAGCACCAGCATCATGAAGAGCTTGGAAGCCTTTTCTCGCTTCATCCGTAATTTCTACGGGGTGATTAATATGAGCCATAATGTAAATTCGTTTTTCAGGAGTAGAGAATTCACGAATTAAATTTAGTAATTCTTCGTCTTCATAAATACGCATCGGGTTAAATACTGGTAATTTAGAACCGATACGGATAATTTTTACGTGATCAATTGCACGTAATTTTTCTAAAATATAACGTAGCTTTTTCGTTGCAAGAATTAATGGATCTCCACCAGTCAGTAGAACATTATTAATCTCTGGTGTATTGGCAATGTATTCTAATCCTGGATCTACATCAGACATAGCTTCTTTAACATCATTACGGAATAAACGTTTACGGAAACAATAACGGCAATACGCTCCGCAAACCTCAGAACAGATAAGTAGTGCTGTTGTTTTATATTTGTGCTGACACCCAGGAACTGCATAGTTGGTGTCTTCATCGGAAGCATCCCAGCGCCCATACTCATCTAATTCGTTCTCGTTCGGTATGACCAACTTCCGTATAGGATCGTTCGGATTATTCCAATCAATTAAACTTAAGTAGTACTCATTTACCCTGAAAACAAATTTATCGGTAATTTGTTTCAGTTTTTCTCTTTCTTCTTTTGGAATTTGCTCAAGTTTGTCAATGTTCATAATGTACTTCGGCTGAGCCACAACTATCAACCTCCAATATTCGTATTCTAGCAACATTATAGCAAGATTAATAGAAAAACGTCAAAAAAGAAAGAAATAATTAGTATCCATATAAAAATGAAGGATTTAATTCAATTTGTCTATGTATAAAAACAATTATGAAAGTTGACATTCAAAAAATACGAATATGAAATAAATATTTCATATTCGTATATTTTAGCTTTTAAGTATAACCAAACAAATACTTTGATAGCATAACAAAAAAAGTGTAAAAAACAGTCTAGTATATAGTTGTTCACACGATAAAAATAGGCATAATTTACAGGCCCAAATAGATTAAAATTGTTCATTTTTGAATTTTTCACTTCATAATATATAAAAATGAAAAAAATCATTCATATTTCGGTCGTATTAGTGTATTATGAAATATATCCTTCATATAAAGTTAAAATGAAGTGAAAATTTCAATTGGGGGAAAATACCTTGGCTATTAGAAGAGTGAATCAGCATCCGATTGTTACACTGTCAAATAAGACAAAAAAGTCTTATGAGTTTTTCAAACAGTCTAAAGAGGTAATGCCAGGAGGTGTTACTGCTAATATTAAGTATTTTGCACCATACCCTATTGTGATGGAAAAGGCAAACGGTGCTTATATTACTGACCTAGATGGAAATGTGTATATTGATTACTTGCTATCCTACGGAGCTCTGATGCTTGGACACGGGGATAAAAGAATAAAGGAAGCAGTAATTGAACAAATAGATAAAGATGGGACGAACCTTTTTGGAACACCACATGGATTAGAAGTGACAATGGGAAAGAAAATTAAAGAGCATTATCCAAGTATAGATTTATTGCGATACACGAACTCTGGAACTGAAGCAACACAACTCGCATTACGAATTGCTGCTGCTTATACTGGAAAGCATAAAATTGCTAAGTTTGAAGGCCATTACCATGGTGGTTATGATCAAGTATTACTAAGTGTAAATCCTTCTCTAGAAGATGCAGGTAACGCTAAGAAACCAAAGGCAGTTATGGAGTCAAAAGGGATGGATACCTATCATCAAACAAATACGATTATTCTTCCATTTAATGATATAAAGGCATGTGAAAAGATTTTAAGGGCAAATAAGGATGAACTAGGAGCTCTTGTTTTAGAGCCTGCTCAAGGAGGCTTTATATTAGCAGAGAAGGACTTTGTTCATCAGATTAGGGCTCTAACTGAACAATTGGGGATTGTATTGATCTTTGATGAGGTTAAAACAGGTTATCGTCTCGCACTTGGTGGTGCACAACAATTGTTTAATGTTAAACCAGATTTGACTACTTTAGGAAAAGTAATCGGTGGAGGATACCCAATTGGTATTGTTGGGGGAAAGAAAGAGATTATGATGGAAAGTGCTCCAACGATAGCGGCCGATGTTTTTGATACGAGTCAAAGTAAAAATTCTTCAGCAAAAGAGGTTTTGTTTCATAGTGGAACGTATAATGGTCATCCGACTATTCTTGCAGCAGGACTGAGAACGATAGAGGTTTTAGAAAAAGAAATAGATCGTGTAATCTCGATAACAGATGAATTAAAATCAAGGTTGGAAAGATTATTCAAATCCTATAACATTCCAATGAAAGCGGTTGGCGTGGGTTCAATTTTTAGTGTAATATTGACGGAGAAAGATAAAATTCTAAATTATCGGGACCTTCAAAAAACCGATCTAGCGACTAGAAAAGAGATCGATTTGCATTTATTAGCGGAAGGAATTTATACGAAACCATTAAATCGCTATAGTTTGTCAACTGCTCATACAATGAAGGAAGTAGAATTAACAGTTTCTGCTTATGAAAATGTATTGAAAAAGTTGTTCGGAGGACCTCGATACTAAAAAGGGATGAGGTTTTATGCTTCAGAGTGACGTATACAAAAGGATTGTAGATAATCTCGATAAAATGAGTAAATCTCAAAAGAAGATAGCCAATTATATTATTAATAATACTGAAACTGCGCCGTTTCTAACTGCTTCCAAGCTGGCTAAGAATGTTGGGGTTGGTGAAGCAACAGTTATACGATTTGCTGTTTTTATAAATTATAAAGGTTATCCAGACTTTCAGCGACATTTACAAGATGCATTAAAAAGAAAATGGACATCAGCTGAAGTATTTATGAAAACAACAGATGAAAAAGACTCACCAGAAAACTCTTTAAAAGAAGTGTTATCGGATGATATTCAAAACCTAAAAAATACATTACACCAAATTAGTCCAGAGAATTTTGAGCAAGCAGTAAAGGAAATTAAAAAAGCAAACCGAATTTATATTATTGCCTATCGAAGTGCAACGAGTCTAGGAATGTTTTTACAATTTTATTTAGATCTTATTTTACAAAATACAGAGATGATTAATCAGTCTGATGGGATGAGTGAACATTTATTAGATATTCAAAAAGACGATTTAGTCATTGGTTTTGGCTTTTCTCGCTATACAAAAAGAACGGTTGAAGCTTTAAAATATGTAAAACAAAGAGAAGCAAAAACAATAGTAATTACAGACCATCTTATGTCACCACTCGTACCATATGGTGATATTAACCTTATATCTTCTACAGAAATCAATTCCTTTATAGATTCTTTTTCAGCGCCGTTTAGTATTATTAGTGCATTAATTACAGCTGTTACTCGTTCGGACCATGAAAAAGTTGAAAAGCGTTTAAATCAACTTGAAGAGCTATGGGATAACTTTGATGTCTTTTATGAGGAGTGATGAGAAAGAGGCTATAATATACAGCCTCTTTTTTCTCATTCTCATGATTAAAGCAATGAGTGTTTTATTGAGTATTTGTTACAACTGCTTTTTTACGAAGAGATTGAACGATAGTAATCGCAACAAGAATCGCTACACCAGAAAGCGAAACTAATAAATTTCCAGGGTAGATTAACATAATTCCTGAAACGAATAATGCAATTCTTTCATACAGCTTTGGATTAGTTACATAGTAATTCATCATACCTGCACTAATTGCCATCATCCCAATAAAAGCAGTAATTAATGGCGGCAATAACGTCGTAATTGTAGCATCTTGTAGGACAAGGACTGGATTATAAACAAAGGCATAAGGTATTATAAATGCAGCAATCGCTAGCTTTAAGGCTGTTACCCCGGACTTCATCGGATTGGCCCTTGCGATCCCCGCTCCAGCGTATGCGGCTAAACATACTGGTGGAGTAATATCTGCGACAATTCCAAAGTAAAAGACAAACATGTGAGCTGCAATATCTGGTACTCCAAACATGATAAGAGCAGGTGCAGCCATTGATGCCGTTACAACGTAGTTAGCTGTTGTTGGTAGCCCCATACCGAGTAGGATACAAGCGATCATCGTAAAGAATAATAGTAAGAAAAATGATCCACTTGCTAGATCTAAAATTCCTCCAGCAATTTTTCCACCAAGGCCTGTCATAGTAACAATACCTACCACAATACCAGCACTCGCACACGCCGCAATAACTGGTAGTGCAACACGTGCACCTTGTTCTAATACATATAAGATTTTCCAAAAACCAAGTCGTGTTTCTTTGCGGAAGAAGCTGACAATAAAAGCAGTTGCGATACCAGCGAGTCCAGCAAATGTTGGTGTATATCCTGCGAGTAAGATCCCGATAATGGCGACGAGCGGCAAAATCAAATCAAGTTTTTTTAGTAGTCCAGCAATAGAAGGAAGTTGTTCTTTTGGTAAACCAAGGATATTATGTTTTTTTGCTTCAAAGTGAACGCCCATCATAACACCAGAGAAATATAGAATTGCTGGAATGATTGCAATAATAATAATTTGACTATAAGGTGTGCCAGTGTATTCTGCCATAATAAAAGCTGCTGCTCCCATTATCGGTGGCATAATTTGTCCACCAGTTGAAGCACTTGCTTCTGACGCTGCTGCAAACTCTGGCCTAAATCCAGCTCGCTTCATCATAGGAATGGTAAAGGATCCAGATGCTACAGTATTAGCAACACTACTTCCTGTAACCATTCCTTGTAATGCACTTGCTGTAACCGCAGCTTTTCCTGTACCACCAGTATATTTACCAGTTGCTCTAAAAGCTAAATCATTAAAGAATTTTCCAATTCCTGTATGGACAAGCATAACACCGAAAAATAGGAATAAGAAAATGTAAGTAGATGAAATTTGAATTGGTGTACCGAATATAGCACTAGAGCTAAAATACATTCTTACAGATAAAACAGACCAGTCAAAGCCAGCATGACCAAAGTAGGGAATTCCCTGCCCCCAAACACCGTATGCAAGGGCTGCCGATGCGATTACTACAATTGGTAGTCCAACAGCACGTCTTGTCGCTTCAAGGACTAATACAATTCCAAGTGTAGCTACGACAATGTCTATTGTTTCAAAACCAAAGATTATAGCGCGGTTCGTTAAGCGTTCATAGTTCCAAACGAGATAAAAGTTTACGTACAATGCAAGTCCTGCCAAGATAATGTCGTACCATGCAACTCCTGGCCGTTGAATTAATGTACGTTTAACTGGATAAAGAAGAAAGATTAGTGCAAGACCAGCACCAACATGAATAGCACCCTGAATCATAGAACGGTAAGGTCCAACAAATGCAGTGTATAAATGGAAGAATGTCATTGAAATAGCAATGACGCCTACGATCCATCCCCACTTACCAAGTGCCTGTCTGTATGCTTGCTCTTTATCATACTTGGCTAAAAGTTCTTTCTCTAGCTCCTTATTGTTTTTTTCTGCCAAAGAAGTCACCACCTTATAAATAAATTTCTCGACGGAAGGGTAGGATTAAGTTCCTGCCTTTTCGTCGAGAATTTCATATTTTATGTTTAAAAAGAAAAGAAATGAAGCTTTCCTTAGTAGTTTCCCTCTAATTCATTAAGTATTAGTTTAAATTTAATTAAAGCCAAGAAGGAGGATGACACCATTCTTTTTGTGTGTCATCCTCTACTTAGCATGTACGTATTAGTTTAATCCTGCTTCTTCAAAGTAACGCTCAGTACCAGGGTGAAGTGGTAATCCTTCAGCTCCAGATAATGCGTTATCTTTAGTTAAATGTCTTCCTTGTTCGTGAGTGATGTTCTCTGCATTTTCAAATAATGCTTTTGTAATTTCATAACCTAGCTCTTCACTAATTTGTGAAGTTGACCCTACTAATACAGCATACGCTGTAACAGTTTGCACTGGCTCTGTTAAGAATTCGTATGCATCAGCTGGAATTTCATAAGCCATATAACCACTAGTTTCTTCAATTTGACCTAATTGCTCAGCATCAATTGGTAGGATTTTAACATCACGTTGTAACGCTAACTCTGTTACACTACCTGCTGGTAGACCAAGAAGACCGAACGATGCATCAATTTGTCCGTTTTGTAAACGATCTCTTGCATCACCGAAACCTTCTTCAAAAGAGTCATAATCACCATCTTCGATACCGTAAGCAGCTAAGATAGCTTTTGCTGCAGCTTGTGTACCACTACCAGGAGGTCCAATTGCAACACGTTTTCCTTCTAAGTCAGCTATGGAATTAATTCCAGTTCCTTCAACAGTAATAATTTGCATTACTTCAGGATAAATGTGTCCCATAAAACCGAAGTTCTCAACATTCATGCCTTCAAATTCACCTTTACCATTTAATGCATCAAGTGCAGGAAGGTGTACAGTCATCCCAAGTTGAATTTCGCCTCTAGCAATTCGAGCTAAGTTATCATTACTTGCTCCAGTTTCAATGGCACTTACATTAAATCCTTCAACATCAACATTAGCATTTAGGACTGTTGCGATTTCAGTACCGAGTGGGTAGTATGTACCACCTGTACTCCCTGTTCCTAGTTGTAAATCCGTTCTAAAATCCTCTGCAACTTCAGGTGCGTCTTCAGCTGCACCTTCTCCGCCTTGATCAGTTCCACATGCAGCAAAAACTAACATGGCTAACAGAGTTACAAATAGAAATAGCATTTTTTTCATTTGCATGATATAAAAGCCCCCTTATATAATATTTTGCAAACCATTTATAATATATCTATATGTAGGTGAATCTGTCAAATTTCATATTAGTTACTAAATTAAGGGGATTTTCTAAAACTTTCAACATTATCTTGTGAAGAGCCAAATAAAAAAACGGTAGTAATTATACTACCGTATCGACGTATTAAAATAGAATTCAGTTGAGTTTTTCAATTGTGCTAGGGTCCATTGCTTCAATAGGTTCACTGGTGTCAACATGACCTGCTAATGTATTATGTTTTTCACCATCAATTAGTATTTGAGTTCTATCAAAGCCAAATTGTTTCATAACTAACGCGATTTGTTGTACAAGCATTCCTTCTCCACCTGATCCAACAGTTACGTTAAGTAATTCTTCCGAGAAAGATACATGAGCAATTCCGTCTTCTTCTTTAACGTACTGAACTTTAACATCTGAAGGAATTAAAGAAAATAATTCCTCATGTGCAGGGCCAGCAATTGTAAGTTCCATGGTTTTAAGGAATAGTTCATCTACTTCAGCCTCAATAGTTGTTTCTACTTTATACAAATTCATCACTTGTGAATCAGCAAAGTATAATTCAACTACATGAATGTTATCTTCAATAGCTGTCTCTTCATTGGTCTCATCTTCAATAACTGGTTCAGTTTCCTCTTTAACCTGTTCATCATTTTCTTCAATCAACTCTTCATTGTGATCAGAGTCAATTCCACTTCCACTTTCTTCAGGATCGATTGGGCCCTCTCCTTGTCCACAAGCTACTAGAATAAGTGCAATAAGGATTGATACTAATAAAAGCTGTAGTGAGTTTTTCATATAGATCCCCCTAGTTCGTAGAAGTTGGTTTTGTTATTCTAATTTTATTAAACCGACTTCTTTTATTGGTAATAGTAATTGAAAACCAATTTTTTTCTATTTTACAGTATAGTGAACAAATTTCAATCCCTTTTTAACGAACGGAAAGGTGGAGACAGGAACTGGACATTACGTAAGTTTTAAAAATTTATTAATTGAAGAAAAATTCATTCTAGTTGAATTCCCGTTAGCTAGTAATGATATAATGGATACGTTAACACAATTTTACATATGGGGTGAGAAAATGCCTCGTGGCAAATTTTTCTACTTTTGTTATGGAGTTATACTTATTTTTTTAATAATATTTTTAGGGTCAAAAGTGCAATTTATTTTTAGACCAATTGTTGTCCTCGTTCAAACCTTATTTGCACCAATTATTATTGCAGGGGTTTTATATTACTTGTCACGTCCTTTTGTTAATCTATTGTCTAGATGGATACCAAGGGGAATATCTATCTTAATTTTATATTTAAGTGCAATTTCTATCGTGACATTACTTGTGCTATTAATTGGACCAGAATTACAGCGTCAGTTTAACAGTTTAGTTCGAAACATGCCGTTTTTTATAAATGAAATGCGGGATCTACTTATTAAGTTACAGGAAAATGAATGGGTCGCAAGGTTTCAACAAAATGAAAATTATACAATAGAAGAATTAACGTCTAGGTTTGTTGAATATTTAAACGAAATTGTTTCAGCGGTTGGAACGAATGTTGCTGCATTTATCGGCTTTATTACAAACATTCTTATAATTATGATTATCATTCCGTTTGTACTCTTCTACATGTTAAAAGAAGGGGAAAAAGCGCCAAGACAAGTACTACGCTTATTACCAGCAAAACAGCAACAGGAAGGCCGACATATTTTAGGTGATATGGACACTGCTTTGAGTTCTTATATACAAGGTCAGATCATCGTCAGTTTTTGTGTTGGCGTGTTATGTTATATTGGATTTCTGATTATCGGTATCGATTACCCGCTTGTATTAGCATTAGTTGCCATGTTTACAAATGTTATTCCTTTTGTAGGTCCTTGGATTGGAACCATTCCAAGTGTAATTGTAGCTATGTTCCATTCTCCTTTAATGGTGTTTCTCGTCGTTGTGGTCATTATTATCGTTCAACAAGTTGAAAGTAATTTAATTTCACCACAGGTCATGGGAAGAAAACTAGCGGTTCACCCTTTAACAATTATTTTACTTCTCTTGGTGGCTGGTCGTTTTGCTGGCTTGTTAGGGTTAATTTTAGCAGTACCAACATATGCAGTTGGAAAAGTAATTGTCAGTCATACCTATCGATTATGGAAACTCAAGAAGTATCCAATTGACTAAGGGTAAACTAAGTAGTTTTACTCAAAGCCGAAACCAGTCCAAATTTAATTCTATAGATGAGGTGATTTACGTGTCATATGAACTAGATGGTATTAAGCAAATCCCATTTAATGAATTGCAAGAAATTATTAATGAAGGAAAACCAGAACCGATTATTATTGACGTTCGTGAACCTGAAGAATATGTTGAGGGGCATATTACAAATATCCCTCTAATACCAATGCACAATTTACCAGCCTTAATTAGTGAGTTTGAAAAAGATAAAGAATATATTTTTGTTTGTCGCAGTGGTAATAGGAGCCAAAATGTTGCACTTTTCTTTAAAGATCATGGATTTGAAAAAGTAGCAAATTATGCAGGTGGTATGCTTGGGTGGCAAGGAGAAATATCGACGGGGCTAGAACGTGTTATTTCTGAAGTGAAAGAACTATATAAATAAAAAGGATGACAGCTGTCATCCTTTTTTTATTGGTTGATATCGTTAGCGTATTATAGGTGGTCTGTCTTTTTAGAGTATTGTCTTTTACCATGTTCCGCATTTTTCTCACGGAGAATGTTCTTTTGTTGACGTTTAGCATTGTTATCTTTTTTCTTCTTGTCATCGTCCTTTGTTACCGACATTTAAGTTCCCTCCCTCATAATCGTTGTTCTTCTTTATTGTATCCATGCACTATTAATTCATCCGATACGTTTAACGATTTTTAATACGGGTATTAGTTTGATAACAATAAATGAGGAGGGTTATAAATGATTGGAAAGATAATGGCAACTGCAGTAGCAGCAGGAGCAATAGGAACTGTCGTATTTACACTAAAAGATAAAAGTAAACGTGACAAGGTAAAGAATAAGTTTAGGAAAAACCAACGTTCAAACGCAATTGAAATTGATAAAAATGCGGGACATCCAGACCCTTACGATATTAATGATAATACGATGGTAAGTGAGGGAGCGTTATACGCAGTTCAGCGTTATAATGAAGAAGTGGACGAAACAAATAGCGATAAAAAAATATCTTACTATAATTAGGAGCTGATAATTTCAGCTCTTTTTGTTTTTCCTTTTTATTGAGATGCGATAAAATAAATAAAACAAATGATATGTATAATTTAACATTTTTTGGAGGTTGTTATGTTCTCAATTGTACGAGAAACAATAGGTTCGGTCCCAGCTTTACATGTAGCTAAAGCAGAAAATTTTCATAATCCTTTACCACTTGTTTTATTTGAACATGGATATACTAGTGCAAAGGAGCATAACCTTCACTATGCCTATTTATTGGCTGAAAAGGGGTTTCGTGTAGTTCTTCCCGATGCATTGCATCACGGTGAACGAGAAAAGAACATTTCATTCGAGCAACGTGAATTAAAATTTTGGGATATTGTCGTGCAAAGTATTTTAGAAATTGCTGATATAAAACAAGATTTAGAGCATCGTAAGCTAATTCAAACTGAAAAGATTGCACTAGCTGGAACTTCAATGGGGGGAATTGTTACATTCGGAGCGTTAACGCATTATGATTGGATCCATGCGGGGGGTTCTTTAATGGGTTGTCCAAACTTCGAGGAACTAGCAAAAACGCATTTAACGCTCCTTAAAAATCAGAGTAGGGTTAGCGATAAATCGTTACAAAATCTTGAAGAAAAAATCAATTTTTTAACTAAGTTTGATTTGACGAACCAAAAAGAGAAAATTCGTAATCGTCCTTTATTTATTTGGCACGGTGAAAGAGATGACGTAGTACCGTATTCAATGACAAGGAATTTTGTTAAAGACGTTCAACATTCAATAGCTGAAAGTGAACGTAACCTAAAATTTGTCAGTGATCCATTAGCTGATCACAAAGTTTCCAGAGAAGGGCTATTAACCCTAGTGGATTGGCTAGAAAGTAACATTATTCAAACAGGTGAAAAAGCTCGCTGATTGTCAGTGAGCTTTCTCTTTTATCAGTGTTTAATATATACAGTAAAAGTTAAAACTACAAGTAGCAAGCAGAAGTAGGTGAATAAATGGAAAATGTAAAAAAATTAATTGCAGTCATAATTGGGGCACTTCTTTTAGCAGTTGGTTTAAATATCTTTCTTATTCCTGCTAATGTATTCGCTAGTGGATTTACAGGGGTTGCGCAGCTCATTGCAACTGTCATCCCGTTATCAACAGGGATCCTGTTATTGATTTTAAATATTCCTGTTGCAATCCTAGGGTGGATAAAAATAGGTAAAGCCTTTACTCTATATAGTTTTATCAACGTAGTTCTTACCACATTTTTTCTAGAAATTATACCTGTTATTGAAATTTCTACGGATCTTCTATTAAATGCGGTATTTGGAGGGGTCATATTAGCTCTTGGTGCGGGGATTACCTTAAAATGGGGAGCATCTTCAGGTGGTTTGGATATAATTGCACTCATCTTATCGCGTAAAAGTGACCGTCCAGTCGGTATTTACTTTTTTGTCTTAAATGCGTTAATTGTTATTACTTCAGGGTTATTATTTGATTGGGAGAGAGCTCTTTATACTCTAGTTACCCTATATGTAAGTTCCAGAGTGATAGACGCTATTTATACACGTCATGTTAAATTAACTGCTTTTATCATTACAAAAAATGCTGATAAACTCAGAGAGGCTATACATAATCGAATGACTAGAGGTATAACACGGTTGCCTGCTAAAGGTGGGTATTCACAGGAAGATAAAGAAATGTTAATGATTGTCATAACGAGATATGAACTCTATGAATTAAAGCAAGTTATTCAAGAAGTAGACCCAAGTGCTTTTACAAATATTGTGGAAACTGCAGGAGTTTTTGGCTTATTTAGAAAAGAATCATAGAAAGGATGTTGAGGATGAAAAAATTCCTTAGTTTATTAATAATAATGATAGTAGCTATGGTTGGGTGCGGTACGTCTGATGAAGTTACGGAACACGTTGACGAAGGAAAGCAAGGAGGAGAAGAAGTGAGTACATTAGCAACATCTCTAAAAGTAGAAAAAGAAGAGGATAAACTGTCATTTACAATTTCACTTACAAATAAGGGTGAAGAGGCAGTTATGTTAGAATTTCCGACAGGACAGCTTTTTGATTTTATCGTCGTTAATGAAAAAAGTGAAGTCCTCTATAAGTATTCTGAAGGAATGATGTTTACCCAAGCAATTGTTCAAAAGGAAGTAGGTCCTAGTGAAACGATTTCATTTAGTGATGAATGGGATTTAATGGTAGACGGTCAAAGAGTACCTCCAGGCCGTTACCGAGTGTTAGGTGAACTGCCAATTATGACAGTCAACGGTAGCGAAGCATTTAGAGAGCAATTTCTTGTTGAAGAAAATGTCATAATAGAATAATTATCATACTAAACAAAATATAAGCTTTATTCTTGTCTAAAATTTATAAGATGGTTGTAGTAAGTAAGAGAGTGCAAATTATATAATTTGTACCTCTTTTTTTATGTTTTAACAACAGGAATGGGGGTTAGTGAAACCTAAAGCAAGCGAAAAACGCTTTTCAAAGAGCATGTGATGACTCAAAAGAGAAAAGCATTTATTATGTTTGACTTCCTGAGCTTATAATACAAAAAAAGGCGGCCAAAATGTTGGCCGCAATCTTTTAAACAGCTTACGATGAAGTCCACTCTTTTTTAGCTGCATGTTGAATCGCTTCGATTAATTCACGCCATTCTTTACCGAGTTCCTCTGGACGGGGACTTTGGAATTCTGGTCGAAGGAATTCTCCTGTTCTACTACCTCGCCAATATTCGTTAAAAACGGGTGGTAATGTATTTTTCACGAAGGATCACTCCATTCAAGTAAAGATTTTAGTTCACTCGTTGATAATTCAGAGATACTTGTTTCATTTACTGACAATACATCCTCTGAAAGTGATTGTTTTTTGATGAGGAGTCGATCAATTTTTTCTTCAATCGTACCTTTTGAAACCAGCTTGTGAACAGTTACTTTTTCCGTTTGGCCAATCCGGTAGGCTCTATCCGTAGCCTGATTTTCAACAGCAGGGTTCCACCAACGGTCATAATGGATCACATGGTTTGCTGCGGTTAAATTTAAACCAACTCCACCAGCACGTAGTGATAGGATGAATATTGGCTTTTTAGGGTTTGATTTGAATTCGGAAATAAGTTTTTCACGTTCTGGTCGAGCTAAGCCACCATGGAGGAATGGAACTTCAATATTGAATTGTTCAGCAAGCCCTTTTTGTAATAACTCGCCCATCTCCCTATATTGAGTAAAAATTAACAGTTTTTCTCCGTTGTCGATGATTTGCTCAACTAGCGTAAATAATAAATCCCATTTTTCAGAGCGATTATGAAGCACTCCCCCTTGATCTTTTAAAAATTGTGAAGGGTGGTTGCAGATTTGCTTCAGTTTTGTAATACTACTTAAAATTGTTGCCCTGCGTTCCATTGAACTTTTCTCATCGATAGAAGTTAAAAGTTCGTTTACGACGGCTTGATACAGTGATGCTTGTTCTGCAGTAAGTCCGACTATGTATGTTTGCTCTGTTTTATCTGGCAATTGAAGCTCTAATGCTTCGTCTGATTTCTTTCTTCTTAATAAAAACGGTGAGATGAGTAGTCGTAATTGTTGTACTTTCTTTTCGTTTGGAAGTGTGCTTTCAATTTCTCTAATAAAAGCTCGTTGAAACTGTTGAAAATTACCTAAATATTTATCATTAAGCATATCCATAATGGACCATAATTCTTTTAATTTATTCTCAATTGGTGTACCCGTTAAGGCGATGCGATGAGAAGCTTTTATTAATTTGATGGCTTTTCGTTGTTTTGTTTCAACGTTTTTTATTTGTTGTGCTTCATCAAGAATAAGTCCGTTCCAAACAGTATTTGTGAAGATTGTATCATCACGAAACGCCAATGCGTAGGAAGTAATGATAATATCATATTCCCAATCAGTTACATCTTTATCTGTAAGCCGGTCACCCCCATGGTGCACAAATATTGATAAATGAGGAGCAAACCGTTGTAATTCTTCCTCCCAGTTTCCTATGAGTGATGTTGGACAAATAATGAGAAAAGGTGTAGAAGAATGATTACCCGATTGGTTTTCGATCACTGCTAACATATAAGCGATTGTTTGAATAGACTTTCCAAGTCCCATATCATCAGCAAGACAAGCACCAAAGCCAACTCTACGCATATGAAACAACCATGACATTCCATCTAATTGATAAGGCCTAAGTTCTCCTCTTAAAGAAGGAGGTGGAGGCATGGTAGTAACTTGTTTATTGAGTGTGTTATCGATTGCGTTCGCTAACTTTTCATCCCACTGAATGGAAACTGAAATTCCTTCATTTTCCTCGGCATCGTCTAGTAAATAGGCTTTCCACGTCTCTAGAAGAGAAGTCTCGCTATTTTTTTGTTTGTTTAAGTATGTTTTTAAATGTTTTGCTTCTTTAGGATCCCAATAGAGCCATTTTCCGTTCCATTTGATAAATGGTGTTTTTAAATTAACTAATTCGGTAAATTGCTCGTGTGTAAGTTTTTCACCGTTCAAGACGATTTCAAAGTTGAAATCACTAATGTTCTCCCAATTAAAAAGTGATTCATTATCACTTGAAATATCAGTAGGTTTATCAGCAACAAAAATGTTTGTTTGAAAGTGATAAGGTCTCTTTTTTAACCAGTTTGGAACGACTACACCTATTCCTATACTACGTAACTGGTCATACTGATTGGTTAGAAGATTGTAGACGACATCCTTGGATACTAGTGCAGTTGGATGAGTTATTGATAGAGAAGAAAGTTCAGGGGCGAGTTGAACAATCTCGTAAATATCCTCTTTAAGTCGGGTTATCGGATTAACTCTCCAAGGATGTTGCCCGCCATGTAAATCTTCAAGTGAAACAATAATGGATGGATCTTTCCGATCTTGTAAGAAGATCATAATCTGCCAGTTTTCTTCATCATCTTGAGTTGGCTCTTCAATTGCAATAGTTGTTTGAAATGGTACAGCTGGTATTGCACCAAGTTCTTCAAGAAATGTTTTATTATCTGCAGGTTGTTTTCTTGATTCATCTAATAGGTAATGTTTTGAAGCATGCAGCTGTTCAAATGCGTGTTGAACCTCGTTATCCTTTGCAATAAAATATTGAATAAAATGACTGCAAAGATCATTTGCCAATTGTTTAAAAGATGGGTTTTCTTGATGATTATTAGGGAAGTGAACACCAGACTCCATTAATGAAAAGGATACGGGAGGTATTGTTGTTTCCCAGTCTTCCCAATTCCATTTCGCCAACTCCCAAGATCCTGTTTGGGAGAGGATTAGGTTGCCGTTTAGAATTTCTGTCTGCAACAGTGAAAAAACATTAAGCCAATAGACAAAGTCGCTGGCCAAAGTTATCTTGGGTAATTTTTCCCAGGATTTCATATTCTCAACGTAGCGTGGTAAATCTTTTTTGTGAATGACGATTCCTTCTAATGGAAATATAAAATCGGTTGAAGTGGCATTTGCTTGATAAACGAGAGTTTCACCTACTTCACTATAGAATACTCGATCTTGAACAGGTGCCTTTAAAGATGCTTTTTTTGTTTGTACAAATGTCCCATAAAAAGTTGAAGGATCATTTTGAAAAAGCGTTAACTTTAGCTCAAATGGTGAATATAAAAATGGATATTGGAAGTTCAAGTAATCTTTATATTTTTTATGTTGTTTCTGTTCACCCCAGATAAAGAAAAAATCACCTACCCATCCACCATGGATGAGGACGTTAGTTGGATTATAATTACTCATCAATCGTTTTCATCTCCTGAATTAATGCACGGTAAGTTTTATAAGTTTGACTAAAAATCGTTATAAATTGTTTAAAGCGGTCAGGTTGATTTGATAAATGATACAAACCCTTTAACTTTCTCATATACATAACAGCTTCTGAGTAATGAGAGCGCATTTTCTTCTCTACTAATCGAACGATAAACTGGTGATAAATCGGGATTGTTCGATCTGGAAGATGCTTTTCAAGCTGCTCAAGTAATTGCTGCTTTTCATTACTAAGTTGAAATGGATGATGTTCATTATTTAAAAAATAATAGATCGCAGCGTCCCAACGTTTTTCGTAAAGAAAAATTTGCATCATTAAATTCTGTATTTGTGGATATGTTAGCTGGTCACTAAGGTGTTCAGAAACTCTATCAAATAAAAGATGTCGTTCTTTTTCATTTAGTGAGGATGATAAATCCTTATAGGTTTCGAATGTAGGACGATTCATCCATTTGCTTAAACGGCTTGTTAAATCAAAAGATGCATAGTTTTTTTCAACTAAAGTGTTATAAAAAGGCTGTAGTTTTTCAAGGTGTCCGTTCCAACTAGGTGAGAAAAGGTCAAACCACCTTTGAATCGTATCCCACTCTTGACGACTGTTTAATAGTGTAAAGTGATGATACAAATCATTGGCAGTTAGTCTTTGTTTATAACTTTTTAAGTAAGTAAGTGATCCGACGCCATCTTGACATATTAATGCTAATAAACTAGTGGTCATTGATAAATTAAAGTGATCTTCATATTCGTTGTGCAATTGTTTGAAATATTGATAATAAGAATGTGCCCAGTTTTCTTGTTCATTTTCTATAAGCCACTTAGCGAGAATATCGCTCCAAACTAAACTTCCAGTATTCAGATATTTTGTATAAAGTTGAATAAAAACCTCAGTAATTGTTTTCCTTTCCTTTATCGATAATGTATGATTGTGTTCTTTTAGTAAGGTGATAACGCGATTCCCTAGTGAAGATAAGAACTGATCAAATCTTCGTTCATAGGCAGAATAAGTTGTAAATTTTATCCCTAAAGATAGCAAACCGTTCATGATCATCAACACTTTATCAATAATGAGTAACGGTTGATAACGTTGATGAGTGTGAAGGTTTTCAAATATATTTTCTGCTAGCTCTGAAATTTGTACATCCTTTAAGTAGCTGGCTGTAGATAGTTTTTTATATAGTTCAAGAATATCACTTTCAAGATCGTCGACTTCTTGAGTAGTATACTGTTTTAGATTAAGCATGGGATCAATCCTTTTATTTACTATTTCCTAGGATGGTCAAAATGACATTATTATAACAATAGTATCAAAAAAGCTTGTAAGATGCTCAAAATTAAAGAAGGAATTATTCAGTACATAAAGAAAGAGAAACATATAAATTATTTTTAGACGAATAGAAAGGAGTGGGTGAGATGAGTATTCGTAATAAAATGCATATTGAGCGATTGCTTTTATCTTTTTGTGATTGGGCCGATTATGATTCCATTCTATATAAAAATTATTTTGTTTTTGATGATAAAGAACGTGGTGGTATTATTACATTAATGAAAACAAATGGTCGTTGGTCGATTCATAGAAAAGGTGAAGAGTATTGTGATCCTGAAGAAACAGTTCTAGAAGGAGACGCTGTGAAAAAGCTTTTATGGAATCATCGGGCTGCTGTCAATCGATCAATAAAAGCACTTCAAGAAAAAAAACAAATGGTTTTAAACTAAATGCTATATTAGAAAGGCTGTTTAGAAGGCTTTGTTGGTTTTGGAAAAAGAGATATAAATAAAGGGTAGAAGGAGAATTTTAAGTATCCTTCTATCTTTTTACGAATAGGGTGGAGGAGGAGCTATCAATGTGGTTTGAAACAAATTTAACCAAATTATTAAATATAAATTATCCAATCATTCAAGCTGGAATGGCTGGTGGGCCTACGACACCGGAATTAATCGCTACAGTGTCAAATAGTGGAGGGCTTGGAACATTAGGTGCAGGTTATATGAGCCCAGAAGAGATAAAAGAAGCGATACATAAAATTCAAACATTAACAAACAAACCGTTTGCTGTAAACTTATTTATTCCCGAAGATGTTTTGGTGGAAGATCAAAAAGTGCTAAAAATACATAATACACTACAAAGTTTTTATGATGAGCTAGGCATAGAGCAGCCAGTTTTACCAAAGACGTGGGGGCCGTCGTTTGAACTGCAAATGAAAGTAATCATCGAAGAAAAGGTACCTGTCTTTTCCTATACATTTGGAAGTCTAGATCATAAATGGGTTGAACAATTAAAAGCTAATGGTACAAAGATTGTCGGGACTGCAACAACCGTTAAAGAGGCAAAACTACTTGAAGAAATGAATGTGGATGCGATTGTTGCTCAAGGAAGTGAAGCGGGTGGACATCGAGGTACCTTTGCTTGCAAGGCTGAGGATGCAATGATTGGTACAATGGCACTTGTACCTCAAGTCGTTGATGCTGTAAATATTCCTGTCATAGCTGCAGGTGGAATTATGGATGGAAGAGGTTTACTAGGAAGTTTATCACTTGGGGCAAGTGGAGTTCAAATGGGGACTGCTTTTTTAACAACGAAAGAAAGTGGAGCAAATCAGTTATATAAAAATACATTAATTGAAGCGACTGAAGAGGATACAATTGTCACGATTAAATTTTCAGGTAAAGCTGCACGTGGATTGAAAAATGAATACACCGAACGTTTAAAAGACCTTCCTGACAATGAAGTACCAAGTTATCCAATTCAAAATTCGTTAACCCAACCTTTACGTAAAGAAGCTGCGAAACAAGGGAAAGCTAAGTGGCTGTCGATGTGGGCAGGACAAGGGTTGCGTCTCACCCAAGTAGAGGGGGCAGAACAAGTAATTAGGCGAGTGATGGACCAAGCTAGTAACACTCTTAACCTACTCAAAAACGATTAAAAAGCTGATCAATAGTTGTCAGCCGAAAAAATATGAATTTAGAAGGGCTGTGCTAATGATCGATGGAATCCTCTATTAGCACAGCTTTTTTAGAAAAAGATAGAAACGATAGTTAATACCCCAATGCTGCTTAAAACGACGACGATTAAATTTGCGCCAAGATAGGCAATAACCGCAGCTGTTAATCCACCAATAATTCCAAACATGATATTGTCATGGACTGTTAAAATACCTGGAAAGATTAATGCTCCTAATGCTGCGTATGGTACATTCCGTAAAATAGCTTGTAGTTTGGGAGGAATTTTATTGGCATCCAGAAACACGAGTGGTAACATTCTGGGAATGTATGTAACTAATGCCATTCCAGCTATAATCAGGAGAATGCTAGTATCTATCATTATGAGACACTCCTATGCAATGTTTTAATTCTATGTTTAACCCCAGTTACTAAAGTTTAAGGGACTTAGCTCTTCTACTAAAAATAGTCAACATCGACTAGTAAGTACTTGTCGTGCTCCCCTATTTTATTTAGAGGCTTGAGCCGTACACCGTTAACTGGTTGCTTCTGCTTTTCCTGCAATAAGTTCAATTACAATACAGGAAGTTAACGTAGCGCATATAATTGCCCAACCGCTTGGAATAAATTGAGATAGTACAAGGTTTAGGATTGCAGCGAAAACGGCTAATGAAACGACTTTCCGATGCTTTTTCAAGGAAGGCATTAATAATGCGATAAACATAGCATATAAAGCTATCGCCATGCTTTGTTGCAGTGTTTCAGGTAGAATTGAACCGACAAGATACCCTATTCCTGAATTAATTACCCAGCTGCCGTATGCAATTGAAGCGACTCCGACGACAAAGCCAGTTTTGATTTTCCCTTCCTGTGTTGTCGTTACTGCAAAGACTTCATCGGTAATCCCAAACGAATATAATGCTTTTTTGATTGGATGGTCTTGTTCAACTTTTTCACTAACAGCAGCGCTCATTAATAGGTGACGAATATTAACGATAAAGGTAGTAAAAATAATTTCAAGAGCACCTGTACCAATTGCTATTAAATTTAATGCCATATATTGTGCTGCTCCAGCAAAGACGAACATACTCATTGCAACGGTTTCAATAAAACCTAAACCAGTTCCTTTAGCTAAAAGGCCGAATGTAATAGCTGCAGGAGTGTAACCGATCGCAATGCCAATACCAGCCATAATCCCCTTCATAAAAGAGTTATTTGCGTGGCTAGCGCTCGCTAAAGTTGCCATTCTATTCCCTCAATTCTAGAATAATATGATTATAGATTTTTTACTTAGGCTGTACTTTATTATTAAATTGCTGTTAATCGCCTAAAATAATTACTAACACTACATCTGATTATATTATTTTGTATGTTATGATATGCTGAATTGTAAACTATAATATACATAAATTCAAGGAGATTTTTCATGTCTAAAGTAAATTTAAATCAAATTATTGGTAAAAGGCTTAAACAAATAAGGTTAGACAGAGGATTAAGCTTAGATAAGCTGGCCCAATTAACAGAAGTTAGTAAACCGATGCTTGGACAAATAGAAAGGGGAGAGTCCAACCCGACTGTCAGTACATTATGGAAAATTGCTAATGGCTTAAAGGTGCCTTTTACAACTTTTATAGAGGAAGAGAAACCCTTTATACAAAAAGTAAGTCGACAAGAAATTGAACCTTTAATAGAAGAAACAGGAGTTGTTCAGGTCTATCCGCTTTTTCCAAAAGAGTACCAGAAACCATTTGAGATATTTTCACTTATTCTTGAACCAGGATGTAACCATGAATCAGACCCTCATGCTTATGGAGTGGAAGAATACATTTTTGTTGAAAAAGGTGTAATGGAAATAAAGATTGCAGATGAGCCATTTGTTATTGGGGAAGGTGAAGGAATTAGATTTTCCGCTCATTTTAAGCATAAATACATAAATAAGGGCGAGCAAGATGCAATCGCAACGATGATTATTTATTATTCAGTTTAGCTAGCTCAGGTGGGGTGAAAAGATTGAGTAGATACATTTTCCTCAAAGAATTTCATTCCATATTCAATAACGGGCCGAAATTTTACTTAATACTTTAACAGAGCTTTTTTTTTAATTAGGAATAAAATATTGTAATTTAGTTATTCATGCTGTATAACAAATGTATAAGGTTTGTTATTGGAGGGTGAGAGCTATGTTTGATTGGTTAATTAAGAAGTCAAAAATAACATTGATGCTTTTGTTTTTTTTGACACTGATCGGATTAATTACTTTTTTTCAATTACCGCAACGTGAAATTCCAGAGATTTCTCTACCTGTAGCTTCTATTTCAACGATTTATCCAGGAGCGAATCCAGGAACGGTTGAGCGTTCTATAACTGTTCCTATTGAGGAGGAGTTAGAACGAATTGAAGGAATTAGTAAACACAGTTCGATTTCAGCAGCAGGTGTTTCTACTATTATTTTGGAGTTAGAAGATGGAATTGATCAAGATAAAGTGTTATCAAAAGTAAGTCAGGCTATAACAAATGTTTCTACTACGTTCCCAGACGGGGTTTTATCACCTACTATCAGTGATGACCGGGCAATAGGTGCTTTATCCTCCTACCATCTGGTGACAGATGACGCTTATGAAGAACTTTACGCCTTACAGCCGATGGTTACTGAATGGCAAAGAGCTATAGAAGCGGTCACAGGTATAAAAGGAACGATCGTAAAAGGGATTCCAGATCAGGAACTGTTACTGACACTTGAACAAGAGAAAATGAATGAGTTTGGCATTTTACTTCCGAGTGTTTTAGCAGCCTTAGAGGGAGAATTTGATCAAGTTCCATTAGGAAAGGAAGAACGAAATGGTTCCTTAAGCCAATTAACTCTACCAGTTATAAAAGACGTTGATCAGGTTGGGAAGTTAGTTGTTGGTATTTCAAATGAAGGTGAAGCAGTTGCATTGAATGACATAGGTCAAGTTGAAATCAAGTATGTCAGTCCAACCGACATTATTACGTATGAAGGTAAGAGAGCCATTTCCTTTACGGTCATTCCAGAAAAAGGGATCGATGTACCATCACTTCATCGAACGATTGATGAGAGATTATCTGAATTGAGTAAGGATCTCCCAAGCACCGTAAGTATAGATCTGTTTTATACGCAAGACAGTATTGTTACAGAAATTTTTACTGATTTAGCCATTTCATTTATTATCGCTGTTATCGTCGTCATCATCGTTACATTATTAGGGTTGAATTTAGCATCGGCAGTGATTGTTGCGTTGGCAATTCCAACCTCGATTTTACTTGGTTTAATACCACTGCCATATTTAGGAGTAGACCTAAATCAAATTTCCATTATCGGTTTCATCATTGCCTTAGGGATACTAGTTGATGATGCAATCGTTGTAAATGATAATATTGAACGCAGATATAAACTGGGTGATTCGCCACTAGATGGAGCTTTAAATGGTACGAGGGAAGTCAGAGTTTCTATTATTACCTCTACATTAGCAATTGTTTTTACTTTCTTACCACTTGTTTTTATTACAGGAAGTGGTGGAGACTTTATACGCGCCTTACCAAGTGTGTTAATTACAACGATTATTGCTTCAACAATTATTTCATTGACTCTTGTTCCGATTTATCGAATTTGGCGTCAGAGAAAGCGGAAAGCCGAAAGAAAGTTCGATAATGGATTACTAGGAAAACCGATTGATCAGCTAGCAAATTGGTACGCCGATAAGGTCCTAGGAAGTATTGTTCGAAAACCATTACGCGTTGGTATACTTGGCCTTGTTTTATGTACAGCTGTATATGGCTTAGTACCATTTATTCCAGTTGTATTCTTCCCAAGTGCTGACCGTCAAGAAGTGACTGTTGACGTTATTGCACCAGTTCAAATGACGCTAGAGCAAACCGACGAACTAATGACTTCGATAGAAGAACGCATGAGAGAAGATGAAGGCATTATCGAAGTAACTCGCTTTACTGGTTCGGGTGTGCCACCGTTATTTGGTTCGGCACTTACTGGTCCAGGTGAAAATACAGGACAATTGCTCGTTCGTGTTAAAAAAGAGAAACAGTCAGCAGAGGAAACGATTAGTAAATGGAGCGATATTTTACAAGAGGAGTTTCCTTCAGTTGAGACGAAGTTAACGACGATTGAAGCAGGGCCGCCAGTCGGAGCACCGATAGCTGTCAAAGTTTCAGGAAATGAAATAGAATCTATTCTTGATATCGTAAATGATCTAAGAAACTCAATCGCAATTATGGAAGAAACACGAACTGTAGTTGATGATGTAGGTGAACCATTGCCAACGACTATCTTTGAACCAGACCGAAGTATACTTAACGATTATGGAATTTCAATGAAAGAAATTAGTCAGCAAATTCGGTTAGTTACGGAGGGAATACCTGTTGGCCAATTTGATGATGGTTTTAACTATTATGATATGAGGTTAGTTATTCAAGGTGAAGGTAGGCAGGGTGATGTGGATTTATCACAACTTGCAGTAGTAGGTGAAACGAATCAAGGACCACCAACTATCGTAAATTTAGATGAATTGTTAACGATAAAAAGCTCTGAAGAAATACAACGGATCCCACATGAAAACGGAGTAAGAACCGTAACTTTAAGGGTATATCCACGAGAGGATATGAAAGCATCCTTAGAAACAAAAATATACGATTATCTAGATAGCTATACGTATAGTGAGGATTATACAATAAGTGTTGGCGGTGAAACTGAAGCCAGAAGTGATTTCTTTATTGAGGTCGGTAAGCTATTTATTGTTGTCGTTTTCCTAATTTATATTGTAATGGCGATACAGTTCTACTCTTTATCAACTCCGATTCTTGTTATGAGCACAGTATATTTAGCGATTTCTGGTGCAGTAATTGGCTTATTTATTACTCAAACAGGATTAGGTTTTATGGCAATGATGGGTGTAGTATCGTTAGCAGGTATCGTTGTTCGAAACTCAATCGTTCTAATTGAATTTATTGAACAGCGAGTTAAAAGTGGCTCTCTTTTAAAAGAAGCAGTCATTGAGGCGGGGAGAGCACGGTTACGTCCGATCTTACTAACGGCTTTAACAGCAATTGCTGCATTAGTTCCAATTGCATTAAGCGGCGACGTGTTATTTACTCCGTTAGCGATCTCTATCATTTCAGGAATATTCTTTTCAACATTCTTTACATTATTGTTAGTTCCAGCATTATACACAGTAATTGCAAAGCGTAAAATGAAGAAGCTTGAAAAAGTTAGTTAAGGTTAGTTAGTGATAGGGGAAGTTTAAAAAGATAAAATATTCGGTGTGAATGGAAATTAAGGCTGACTCTTATATGTGTCCCTCAGTTGCAAGATAGTGCCTACAGATTTGTAGAAGCTATCTACAAATTGAGGATCTGACACATCATTAGAGTCAGCCTCTTTTTGTTGTTCACAGTTGGAAGGTGATGATCATAAGGTAAGAACTTTGTGAAATACTTGGAAGTGAAGTAAAGCAAAAGTTGTTACATCTTTATCATATACTGCTTTTTATAATTTTGTAGCTCATTTTATAAGAGTTGAGATACTTCTTCTTTACGGTTTAGCAATTTACGTAGCCGTTTTTTGTGGCTTTTGATTTTTTGTTCGTCGTTTTCTTGGATCGCCTCATGCAACTCCATCAATTCATAGTCAATTTCCATTTTTGTAATATTATAAACTGTTTGAGGCTCTAGGTTATGACCATACTCCCTGTATTCTACAATTGAACCATTCCTATTCATAATAATTTTTTCACTCCCATCAATTTCGATAATAGACTGAATACTCCCCGTCTTGTAACTCGTAATGTATTGGGGGCCCCCAGTACCAGTGAACTTTTTTACAACACCATTTCCATAAAACCTAGAGATAATAACTTCAAGGGCCTCGACGATGATTTCATCGTATACCGTTAGAAATTCAACATCTAACGTAAGAAAATCATTATTTCGAACAAATGGTATTTCGTAAAGTGTTTCATGGTTGTCGATAATAAGTAAGATAGTATCGTCTTCATACCGCCAAAAGAGTGAGAAGTTTTCATTCATCATTTTCTTAATAAATTGATGGAGTGCATGCTTGGACAGTTCCACATGGAGATTGTTAAATTCTGCTTCGTAGTAATAATAAGACACGGGCCACACTCCTTTATCGCTGTCATGACTAAGATTTCTGAAGGTTGCTACTATACTATGAACAACGAAATTAAAAAAGAAGTAAAAAATAAAACTGTTGAATATACCTTCAACAGTTTTAAAATCTAAACCCGTATCGTTTGGATATGATGTCGTAAAACCCTAAGGAATTATATAATGCTTTTG
This sequence comes from Alkalihalobacterium elongatum, assembly GCF_019024285.1. Taxonomy (GTDB): domain Bacteria; phylum Bacillota; class Bacilli; order Bacillales; family Bacillaceae_F; genus Alkalihalobacterium; species Alkalihalobacterium elongatum. Next base: position 261,410 of record NZ_WMKZ01000002.1, on the reverse strand, counting down.
TTGCTTCATTATTAATTCCAGTTTCTAACTCAATTCCTTTTATGTCTTCATTTTCTGACCAATAAATTATTTTAAGAAGAAGTTTTTTTGCAATTCCACGATTTCTATATTCTTTATGAACATACAAATCGTTTAACCATATATAATGTCCGCCCTTAGTAATACTAATTCCTATATTAAAGAATGCAGCCCCGATGATAGCACCTTCAAGCTCTGCAACAAAGATATGTGCAGAGGAACCATCTTGGAGTGCAAGATTAATAGCTTCTAAAAGCCGTTCGTAGGCATCTTCTTTACCTAGCGATTCCATTTGTCCCATTAAAAGATCAGCAATACGTATGCGTAATGATTGATCTGCATCTTTTGGTACTTCAAAAATTTTCATAAACCCTAGTCCCCCTATTCAAGACTAATATATTCTTTATTATCTTGATCATTACTAATCGTTCATTTTCTACAATAAAATCGATTCTCCATTTAATAGAGTAACATAAAACTTAGAGGGGGGGTAGAGTAATAAAACGAATCTTCAATTAGTTGCTAAATGATTTGAAGCGAATAGAAATTTAGGAATACTAAAGTTCACGAAATGAACCTCACCTAATATAAAGGAAATAAGAATTACCTTTATATTAGGTGAGGTTATTGGAATTTATTGATTATTGATATTCATTATCAATATTATTAAGAGAATTTTGCATTTCTTCTAATTGATCTTTTTGAGCAATCGTTGAATTTGCAAAAGCCGAAAGTAAATTATTTCTTGCTTTTTCTACTTGAATCTGAGCAGCACGCGTTTCTTCAGGTGTAACCGCATGTTGAGTCATTTGTTCGGCTAATTCCACTGCTGTACGTGCTTCTTGTAACAGTTGATTACTCATGACAATCCCTCTTAGAATTACCAGTTGTGTTTTCAGCTTCAGCCATTGTTGTTACATTATTATAGCGTTCGTTTTTAGGTTGAACGGCATCTTTGCCTTGTTGGAATTCGCGTTTGGATCGTGATTTTTTACTCATGTATGTTTGCTCCTTTAAAAAAATTTTTTAAGAAATTTTACTCTTACGCAAATATATTTTTTCCAAGGAGCATTGGTCTTATGTAAGTTTAAGGTTAAGCTTTTCTTCCAAGTAAATGGCTATACCATCCTCTTCATTACTAAGAGTAATATCATTAGCAATGGACTTTAACTGTGAAATCCCATTTTTCATAGCAACACCAGTACCAGCAAATTCAATCATTTCAAGATCATTATCTTCATCCCCAAAAGCGATAATTCGTTCCTTTGGAATATCATAGTAATCAGCAATTCGTTTAAGACCAATGGCTTTATTCATTCCTGCACGAATGATTTCAATAATATTCCATGGTGCACCCCAAGATCGCTGGTCTACAACTTCAGCATGTGCCTCGTCCAATAAATTACGAAGATCATTAACATGTTCATCTTTTGGATGGACAAGTACAGACGTAGGATCATCCTGTAATATTTTTAGTAAGTTACCATAATCAACAGGGTTTTGTCCTAATGTAAAATTTTCAATAAATACTTGATCATAGTAACGTAGGTAATAATCATCGATAACTTCTACCATAATATTATTGACTCTAAATGCTTCACAAGTTTCAATAATTGTTTTAGCTGTTTTTACGTCTAGCGGGGTGTGGTAATAGCCAAAGGAGCTATTTAAAGGATGATGAACAAATGCACCGTTAAAATTTACAATGGGAGTAGTTAGTTTCAGTTCATTATAATATTGTACGCTTGCTCTATAAGGTCTTCCAGTTGAGATACAGACGATATGACCTTCAGCTTTTGCCTTTTCAATCGTTTTTTTTGTGCGTGTAGAGATCGTTTTATCGTCTTTTAACAGTGTGCCGTCCAAGTCAAGGGCAATTAAATGTGTATTGCTCATAATTTGACTCCTTTACGTTCAAAATATTGTTAGAAATTAGCCATCACTTTACTGCTTAGGAAAAATAGTAAAGTGTGCTATAGTTATAAACGAGAGTATCATATATCTTTTATTTACACTACTAGCAGTAATTTTATTCCCTATAATTGTAGGAATGCACTCGATAGGAGGAAGACAAAGTGTTACAAGAATTATTTTTAAACTTTGGTTTTCGTGCATTATGGACACCAGAGCTCATAATTATATTATTCTTCGTAGGTTTGCTCTATTTTCGGTTGATCGGTAAATGGCGCCATCGTTTCGTTGGTTCTGAACCTGTATCGGCCAGTCAAAAAACGTATTTTATTCTCGGTTTAATTGCTCTTTATTTCGGATGGGGAAGTCCTTTTTATGTGGCTGGGCATATGATGATTAGCTTCCACATGGCACAGATGGTTTTTGCTTATTTTATAGCAGTACCTTTATTTATATTAGGTATGCCTAAATGGGTTTTTAAAGCAATTATCCATAAAGCAAAAGGAACCATTTTTCAGCGATTAGGAAAGTTTTTCTTTAACCCGCTTATTGGGGTATTATTCTTTAACTTTCTATTTTCTGTATATCATTTACCAAACATCTTTGACTTTTTAATGCAGAATATACCACTTCATAGTGCTTATGAAATGCTCATGTTTGTAGCGGCATCACTTATGTGGTGGCATATGATTGCTCCAATCCCAAGTAAGGCAAATCTTTCTGATTTAAGAAGAATGGGGTATATTTTTGCAAATGGTATTTTGATTACACCAGCTTGTGCACTTATTATCTTTGCACCAACAGCAATGTATAGCGTTTATACAGATCCTAATTTGTGGGCTAATATGATGGCACTCTGTTTACCAGCAGGGGCAGAAATTCCTTATAGTTTATTTACCAGTGGTGAAAATCCTTTTTCACCAATTAATCCTCGTTCTGATCAACAGCTAGCAGGTATCTTAATGAAAATCATGCAAGAAATTACGTATGGATTTACACTAGGGTATGTATTTAAGCAATGGATTAAGAAAGAGAAACAATCTGAAGGACCTACAATTAGCGATATTCCAGTAACTCACACAATTAAAAATTAATTTATAGTTTTATCTATAAGTGGAGCATTACATGCTCCACTTATAGAAGTGATATTTAGGAGTTGTTACTTATGAAACATAATTTCATTCATTTCTTTCAGCGAGCTAAGATACTACTACCGGTATTGGTGTTTTCTGTTTTGTTAAGTGGATGCGGATGGATCTACCATACTGACAAAAAAGACGATAGTGTTGGTGATCTTACAGCAGCTAACTTAACGGTCATTCCTTTTACATCTGTAAATCAATCTGGAGAAACGGTCACTCATGAAGACTTGCACGGAAGCTTATGGATAGCAAATATGGTATTTACACGCTGTCCAACAGTTTGTAATTTGATGACACCAAACTTTAGAGTGTTACAATATGCTCTTGAAGAAGAGGGCTTAGATGTTAAGATGGTTTCATTTACAGTTGATCCTGATTACGACACACCTGAACGCTTAAAAAAATATGGTGAAAATAATGATGCTGATTTTTCACGTTGGATGTTTTTAACAGGGTTCTCTGAGGAAGATATTTCAGAAATTGCAACTAAAACCTTTCAAACACTCGTTCAACCATTACCAGACGGTGAGGATATTATGCATGGAACAAGTTTCTATCTAGTTGATGAAGAAGGAAATGTCATTCGAATGTACGATGGATTAAAAGCAGACCCTGAACCAATCATTAATGATTTAAAACGATATTTACAACAATAATTTAATTTTCTCAATGAAATATTCCCACCTTTAACAGACTATTTATCAAAAAACGTGTAGAGTTTTTCTACACTTTTTTTGATATAAGCATCTAAGAGTTTTACAAACCCCTAAAGTACAGAAGAGAGAACACCTCGTTTATTCACAGTAATCCATTGATACATTCTATAGTCTTTAACCCTTACAAAACCAGTTGCTAACCATATACTATGGTATAAAGCTAATATTAAGATAATCCGTTTATTTGAATGTCCTATACAAAAATATAGGAAGGATAAATACAATTATGATTAATAAGAATATAAGAAATTCTATTAATTTATGGTTATCAAAAATGAAATATTACCAAAACCTAAATTTTTTGCAAAGGGGTAATATTGCAAAAAAGATATTAAAGTTACAATATAAAATTATTGGGCACGGTTATCATAGAATTGTTTATGATCTTGAAAATGGATCTGTACTAAAAGTAGCAACTTCTATAAATGGAATAAATTCAAATATAACTGAACATCATATTTATACTCAATCTCCCCCACATTTGCTTAAATACCTTAGTCCAGTAAAAGCATTTGGATATGGTTGGTTAGTTATGGAAAAAAACACAGAAAAAATTCAAGATGATAATGGAACGTATAAAAATAAATTGACTGTGCTTAGGGAGAGTTTTATTAGGGAAGGGATAATACCAAAAGATCTGAAAAGGGGAAATTTAGCATTATCCTATGAAGGTGAAATTATCGTCATTGATTATGGAAATTTTCAAATAATAAACTGATCTGAACTATAACAGTATTACGAAAAGAACAAGGCACTCATTTCTTCTAGATGAGCGCCTCTTTTTTATATAGATGTATAATTCTTTAAAGAGTTTTTAATAAAAGTAATGCCAAGGCGGCAAGCTATGACTAAAAATTTTCTAGCATTATAGTATAAGTAAATGGTAAATGAACTAAGTGTAAGAAAATTCAACAAAAAATAAAAATACAGTTGCATTTATTTTTATTCATAATTATAATTATACACAACGTGAAGAATATGGAATTGGTTAAGAATTTTAACAACTACTATTTGGAGGAGGAGAACATATGAAAGCAGCAATTATTGGGGCAACAGGGTACGGTGGAGCAGACCTAATCCGGCTACTACATAATCATCCAGAGGTTGAGTTACGTTCTGTTCACTCTTCCTCACAACAGGGAATTAAGATAAGTGATAGTTATCCGCATTTACAAGGAATTACTGATTTAGAGCTTAAAGATATTGATCCTTTACTTATAAAAGAGCAAGCCGACGTTGTATTTTTATCAACACCACCAGGAGTATCGAGAGACATTTCGAGTCAGCTATTAGAAGTAGGACTTAAGGTTATAGACTTATCAGGTGACCTTCGTTTAGTCGATGGGAAAGTCTATGAAAAATGGTATGGAATCGATGCTGCAAAAGCTAGTTTACTAGAAAAAGCAGTATATGGCTTACCTGAATGGGAAAAAGAAAAAATACAACAAGCTGAATTAATATCCAACCCAGGGTGTTATCCAACTGCTACATTACTTGGGCTTTTACCACTTGTGAAAAATGAATTAGTGGATAATCGAAGCATAATCATTGATGCTAAGTCAGCAGTTTCAGGTGCAGGAAGGTCGCCTTCGGCTGTCACTCATTTTAGTGAAATGAACGATAATTTTAAAATATATAAAGTAAATCAACATAAACATATTCCTGAAATTGAACAAGGCTTAAATGTATATGGAGGAGATGTTCCTTTTGTAACTTTTAGTACACATCTTGTTCCAATGACAAGAGGAATTATGTCCACAATCTATATAAATAGTAATAGTAATAGTAATAGTAATCAGTTAACTGAAAAAGAGTTACGAGAACTTTTTGAAGAAACATATAAGAACGCACCATTTGTTCGAATTAGAAAAACAGGTCATTACCCTTCAACAAAGGAAGTATACGGTACAAATTACTGTGATATCGGAATCACTTATGATGACCGTACTGGCAGAATAACCGTTGTGTCAGTTATTGATAATTTAATGAAAGGTGCAGCAGGTCAGGCGATTCAAAATTTAAATATCATGAACGGTTATGAGGAGACTTCAGGATTAAACTATATCCCGACTTACCCTTAAGCAATTGGGATTACGAGAGGTGGAATACAGGATGAATACATTAAGTAAAAAAGCGGATACAGTTAGTCCAGTTGAAGGTGGAACGATTATTACACCAAAAGGATTTTCCGCTGCAGGAGTATACACAGCAGTTAAAAAGAAGCGCCTTGATTTAGGTGCAATCATTTGTGAAGTACCTGCAAGCAGTGCAGGTGTCTATACATTAAATAAAGTTCAGGCCGCACCATTAAAAGTAACGAAAGAAAGCATTGCAACTGAAGGAAAGTTAAGAGCTATCATCGTAAATAGTGGAAATGCTAATGCTTGTACAGGAAAAAGAGGATTAGAAGACGCATACGAAATGCGTAAGCTTGGGGCAGAAAAGTTTTCATTACCTGTTCACCAAGTGGCGGTTACTTCAACTGGAGTAATCGGAGAATTTTTACAGATGGATAAGATTAAAAAAGGTATATCAGAATTAGAGCCAGAAGCTTCGTTTGAAGGTGCTAATCGCTTTAATGAAGCGATTTTAACAACAGATACAGTAAAAAAACATGCTTGTTATAAGACGAAAATTGATGGGAAAGAGATTACAGTTGGCGGAGTTGCCAAAGGTTCAGGAATGATCCACCCAAATATGGCGACCATGCTTGGCTTTGTAACAACGGATGCAAACATCCAACCTGAAGACTTACAAAAAGCCTTATCATATGTGACTGATAAAACGTTTAATCGTATTACTGTTGATGGAGATACGTCAACAAATGATATGGTTGTAGTCATGGCTAGTGGCTTAGCAAATAATAACCCATTAAATGAAGAGCACCCAAATTGGTCAGATTTTCTTACAGCTCTTGAAAAAACATGTGAAGGGTTATCCAAAAAAATTGCTAGAGATGGTGAAGGCGCAACAAAACTGATTGAAGTTCAAGTAAAGGGCGCTAAAAGTGATGAAGAAGCAGGGAAAGTTGCTAAACAAATCGTAGGTTCTGACCTTGTTAAATCAGCGATATATGGTACAGATGCAAACTGGGGACGTATTATTTGTGCGATAGGCTATAGTGGTGCTGATATTGATCCAGAAACAATAGATATAGCATTAGGACCAATTGAAACATTAAAAATGAGTCAACCAGTTCCTTTTTCAGAAGCAGAGGCAACAGCGTATTTAAACAATGAAAATATTACGATAAAAGTAGATTTACACGTTGGCGATGGTGTTGGTAAAGCGTGGGGCTGTGATTTAACGTATGATTACGTCAGAATAAATGCAGGTTATCGTACGTAAGCGATAACGGTGAAGGGGAGAACTATGAAAGAGATTGTCGTTGTTAAATGTGGTGGTAGTACAATCGGGGAACTTTCAGATGAGTTTTTTCTAAGTATTAAATCTTTAAAAGACGCAGGGAAATCTCCTGTTATTGTCCATGGTGGGGGACCAGAAATAAATAAACTTTTAACGATGATGAAAATAGAGAGTGAATTTATCAATGGCCTAAGAAAAACTACAAAAGATGTTTTAGATACTGCAGAGATGGTTCTTTGCGGAAAAGTAAACAAGAATTTAGTTATTAAATTACAGGTTGCTGGATTAAATAGCATTGGTTTATCAGGTTGTGACGGAAAGCTGATGACAGCTACACCGATTGATAAAGAGAAGCTTGGGTATGTTGGGGAGCCTGTATCGATTAATAAAGACATGCTGCAACAGTTGATTGATAGCGATTTAGTTCCTGTTATAGCTCCAATTGGTATTGGAGAAGATGGCGAACGTTACAATATTAATGCTGACACAGCAGCTGGCGTCATTGCTGATGCATTAGGTGCAAAACAGCTATTATTTGTAACAGATGTACCTGGTATTCTAAAGAATGGATCATTACTTGAGCAAGTAACGACAGAAGAAGTAGAACAACTTATCGAAAGTGGAACAATTTACGGTGGAATGATCCCCAAAGTGAAAGCGGCTATTAAAAGTCTTCAAGGTAAGATTGAAGCGGTAATGATTGTCAATGGAAAAGGAACTTCATTAACGAAACACGGTTCAATCGTTGGGACAAAAGTTATTAAAGAAAAGGTGGCTTTAACATGAGTTCTATTTTTCCAACGTATGCTAGATGGGATGTAACAGTCCAAAGAGCAGAAGGAGCAACATTAATAGATACGGACGGTAAAGAATATTTAGATTTTACATCGGGAATAGGTGTTTGTAACTTAGGACACAACCATCCGATTGTTAATAAGAAAATTAAAGAGCAATTGGATCAAGTTTGGCATGTTTCTAATTTGTTTCATATACCTACACAAGAACAAGCAGCAACGATATTAACTGAAAATACGTGTGGCGATTATGTTTTTTTCTGTAACAGCGGTGCAGAAGGAAATGAAGCAGCAATAAAACTTGCCAGAAAATATACAGGAAAGTCTAAAATCATTTCTTTTAAGCAATCATTTCATGGACGTACATTTGGTTCAATGTCTGCAACTGGCCAAGAAAAAATACATGAAGGCTACGGACCATTACTTGAACAGTTTGAATATGCTGTATTCAATGATATTAATTCCGTAAAAAGTTTAGTAGATAATCAAGTCGCTGCGGTTATGATTGAAGTAATCCAAGGAGAAGGCGGGGTTCATCCTGCAGACCCAAGATTTATGGAAGAGCTTCAACAATTGTGCATTGATAATAAAATTTTATTGATTGTCGATGAAGTACAAACAGGTATAGGAAGAACGGGCAAGGCATTCGCTTATGAGCATTACGACCTCTCACCAGATATTATCGTTTCGGCTAAAGGATTAGGTAACGGCTTTCCAATCGGTGCTGTTATCGGAAAAGAAAAATTAAAGGAAGCTTTTGGCCCAGGAAGTCATGGCTCTACCTACGGAGGAAATCCGTTAGCAACAACAGCAGCATGTGCTGTTATGTCACAAGTCTTTCAACCCGAATTTCTGAAGGAAGTAGAAGTTAAAGGAAACTACTTTATGGAATTATTAAATGAAAAGTTAACTTCAACTTTTGTTAATGAAATAAAGGGTAAAGGGTTAATGGTTGGCATTGAATGCAATGGTGAGGTTGGATCTTTATTAACAGAGATGCGAGAAAAAGGATTTTTAGCGCTAAGTGCAGGACCTAACGTTATCCGATTATTGCCACCATTAACAGTCACTAAAGAACAATTAAAATCAGCAGTATCGGTATTAGCTGAAGTTTTATAGAGAATGGAATTTGCTAAAGTAAGAACTTAGGATAGAATTTTTTTTTGCTGCTTATTGAATAAAAATACTTTAATGAAAATAAATATACGGACATTGAGTGTGCTGAGGAGGAAAAGGGATGAAAGGCTATTTAGTACTCTCCACAGGGGAAACATTCGAAGGGGAATGGGCTGGGAAAGAAACGGACGTGTACGGTGAGGTCGTTTTTTTTACTGGAATGACTGGCTATCAAGAGGTGATAACAGATCCTTCGTTTAAAGGTCAAATTGTTGTATTTACGTATCCCCTGATCGGAAACTACGGTGTAAATGATATTGATAACGAAAGTCATCAACCACAAGTTTCTGGTGTTATTATGAGTGAATGTAAACCTAGTGGTTTCCACTATGAATCAAAACAATCTTTTAAGGACAATTGTCAACTTGCGGGGATACCCATGCTAACTGGAATTGACACACGTGCTGTTGTAAAGCGTATCCGTGAGCTTGGTGATATGGGTGCGATTTTAACGACTGACTTAAATCGAGTAAACTTCGACCAATATGAGCCAATTGAAAACTTAAATCTTGTAGAAGAAGTTTCAACTAAAGAAGTGGTCACTTATGGTGAAGGAGAGTCACATGTTGTCCTCGTCGATTTCGGTTATAAAAAGTCCATCGTCGACACTTTAATAAAATTTGGTTGTAAAGTGACGGTAGTACCGTATAATTCATCGTTTGAAACAATAAAAGCTTACCAGCCAGATGGTATTCTTTTATCAAATGGACCTGGTAACCCTAAGCAGATGCTTAACCAATTAAATGACATTAAAAAACTAGCAGTAACTTATCCTACTTTCGGGATTTGTTTAGGTCACCAGTTACTAGCACTGGCATTTGGAGCAGATACAGAAAAGCTGCGTTTCGGTCACCGTGGCGCAAATCAACCTGTCCAGGATTTACTTTCAAAAAGAGTATACATGACTTCACAAAACCACAGTTACGTAGTGAACGACAGCTCACTGCAAAATACGGGCCTTGTTGCTCGATATAAAAACATCAATGATGGCTCAGTTGAAGGGCTCGTTCATACGGATTTGCCAGTAGCTTCGGTACAGTTTCATCCAGAGGCACACCCTGGTCCATCCGATAGCGAAGAGATATTTTCAATTTTCATAACAGAAATGAGCAGCAAGAGGAGAGAGAAAGCTTATGCCTAAAATTACGTCGATATCGTCAGTGCTTGTGATCGGCTCTGGTCCAATTGTGATCGGGCAAGCAGCAGAATTTGATTATGCAGGAACACAAGCATGTCTTGCACTTAAAGAAGAAGGAATTCGAGTAATTCTCGTAAATAACAATCCAGCTACAGTTATGACTGACGAAGCGTGTGCTGACGTAGTTTATTTTGAACCGCTTACAATTGAAAGTATTGAAAGAATTATTCAAAAAGAACAGCCAGATGGTCTATTAGCAACTTTAGGTGGTCAAACTGGATTGAATTTAGCATTAGCATTGCATAAAGCAGCGATCTTAGAAAAATATAATGTTCAACTATTAGGGACGCCAATTGACTCAATTATGAAAGGAGAAGACAGGGAAGAGTTTCGTAGCTTAATGAATGAGCTAAACGAGCCTGTTCCTGAAAGTCAAATTGTTTCAACTATTGAGGATGCTGTATTGTTTGCTAACTCGGTTGGATATCCAATTATTATACGACCAGCTTATACTCTAGGTGGAGCTGGTGGTGGGATTGCCGCTGATGAAAGTGAGCTTCGATATATAGTGAAGGGTGGACTTGCAGCAAGTCCGATCACACAGTGCTTAATTGAACGTAGCATTGCTGGGTTTAAGGAAATTGAATATGAAGTCATGCGTGATGATAACGATACGTGCATTACCGTTTGTAATATGGAAAATATTGATCCTGTTGGTATTCATACGGGAGATTCAATCGTTGTTGCTCCATCACAAACTTTAACAGATGTTGAATACCAAATGCTTAGATCGGCATCAGTTAAAATCATTCGAGCATTAGGAATTGTAGGTGGTTGTAATATTCAATTCGCGCTTGATCCTGAAAGTAAGCAATACTATCTAATAGAGGTTAATCCTCGTGTAAGTAGATCGTCAGCGTTAGCTTCAAAAGCAACTGGTTACCCAATTGCTCGTATGGCGGCGAAGTTAAGTATAGGTTACCATCTCCACGAACTTCTTAATCCAGTAACTGGACATACGTATGCAAGTTTTGAACCTGCACTTGACTATGTCGTCGTTAAGTTTCCACGTTGGCCATTTGATAAATTTGTTGATGCTGACCGCCGCCTTGGGACACAAATGAAGGCAACGGGAGAAGTCATGGCAATAGAAAGAAACTTAGAGAGTGGTATTCAAAAGGCAGTTCGTTCGTTAGAGGTAAAGGCAGAAGGATTAGAACTTCCTGCTCTTAAGAAGTGGAATGAAGAAGAGCTTTGGAATGTTGTAGAAAAAGCAGATGATCGACGGTTTTTCGCCATCTTAGAATTATTACGTCGAGGGATTACTATCGATAGCTTACATGAGCAGACGAAGATAAATTTATTCTTTTTAACTAGCTTTAAACAGCTAATTGATTTGGAGAATGAGATTAAAAAGACTTCCCTTGATGAGGTAAATAAAGAGGAATTTATTAAATATAAACGCTTCGGATTTTCTGATGAATGGATGAGCCAAGTATGGAAAGTAACTTTGCAAGAAGTTCGATTGAAGAGAAAATCATACGGTATTAACCCTTCTTATAAGATGGTCGATACGTGTGCAGCCGAGTTTACAGCAAATACCGCTTATTATTATTCAAGCTGGCATGGTGAACATGATGTAGATGTTTCAAGTCATAAGAAAAAAATTCTTATAGTCGGCTCTGGACCAATCCGAATAGGGCAAGGTATTGAATTTGATTATTGTTCAGTTCATGGTGCGATTAGTTTAAAGAAGCTTGGCTATGAAGCAATCATTATTAATAATAATCCAGAAACAGTAAGTACCGATTATGAAATGGCGGATCGTCTATATTTTGAACCATTAACAGTCGAAGACGTGTTAAATGTGATTGACCTTGAGATGGTTGAAGGAGTTATCGTCCAATTAGGTGGGCAAACGGCCATTTCACTTGTACAGGGGCTAGAACAAGCTGGTGTTCATCTCTATGGCACGACAATGGACACGATTGATCAGCTTGAGGATCGTGGAAGGTTTTACGACTTTATGAAACGTGTAAATGTTCCCCATATCCCAGGTGTTACCGTATATGATGAAATAGGTTTAATTGAGCAAGCAGAGAAGCTTGGCTACCCAGTATTACTTCGACCATCTTATGTTATCGGTGGTCAAGGAATGGTGGTCGTAACGAGCCGTGATGAGATGATTAATTATATTAATATGAAAGACCAAACAATCGTCTTTCCAATTTTAATAGATGCGTACTATCCTGGAGTTGAAATAGAAGTTGACGCCCTTACGGATGGTGAGGAAATATTAATTCCTGGTATGTTTGAACATATTGAAAAAGCTGGTGTTCATTCTGGGGACAGTATGGCAGTGACACCGCCATTTTCCCTTGCTGAACAAGTAAAACAAGTAGTCTATGAATATACGAAGAAGATTGCTAAGGGTATGGACTTTAAAGGTATCTTTAATATTCAATTTGTCCTTTATCAAAATCAACTTTATGTGATTGAGATTAACCCAAGAGCATCACGAACCGTTCCGATCTTGAGTAAAGTAACAGGTTTGAATATGGTGGATGTAACAGTACAGCTATTATTAGGTCAGTCATTAAAAAGTCTTGGGTTACCAACAGGATTTCTACCTGAAACTAATTATTTCACAGTAAAAGCACCTATCTTCTCGTATAGTAAGCTCGGTGGGTTAGATCCGATATTAGAAGCCGAAATGAAGTCTACAGGAGAATTAATTAGTATTGGTAATACAGTCGAAGAGGCGATGAAGAAAGCTTTTGCTTGGAGTGAAGGTCATATTCCGCCATTGTACCGTAAAAAAGGTATTATTTTTGTCAACGTTGCAGAAGAAGAACTCACCGAATTTCAACCACTTGCAAAAAGAATAATAGATTTAGGATTTTCCATTGCTCAAGAAGAGCAGCAAATTCCTAATAGCATCCAGCTACCTTTTAATGAATGGGTTGAACAAGAGGATGCAGTAGCTTATATCAGTATACCTAAAAAAGGGTATAAAACGTGGAAAGAACAAAGACAGCAAGCGTTGAAAAATCGGGTAACTGTCATAACAGAAACGACAACGTTAGCGATGATGCTAGATAGTATAAATGAAAATGCAGATGAGGTTATTTCCATTCAAGAATGGATGCATCGAACAAAATCAAGTGTATAAGAGGGGTTCTTTTGTCCTCTTTTCGAACTCAAGTTAAGGATGTGATCAAATGCTTCAATATGAAACGAAAATAGATGCTAAACAACTTAAAGGAAAAGATTTTTTGACATTACTTGATTTTAGTTCGGACGAAATCTTCTACTTACTAGAATTGGCAAGCAAGATGAAGAAAGAACAAAAAGACGGGAAAATTTCGAATGTCCTTCAAGGAAGATCTTTAGGAATGATCTTTGAAAATGCGTCGACAAGAACCCGTGTCTCATTTGAAGTGGGCATGACACAATTAGGGGGACATGCATTATTCTTAAGCCCTCGTGATCTCCAAATTGGAAGAGGAGAGCCTATTTCTGATACAGCACAAGTATTATCTCGTTATGTAGATGCAATCATGGTTCGTACGAATAGCCATGAAAAAGTAGAGGAACTTGCAAAATATTCAACGGTACCAGTTATAAATGCACTTACTGATTTTTACCATCCCTGCCAAGCTTTAGCGGACCTATTGACTATTTATGAACATAAAGGAAGTTTTCAAGGTAATAAGCTTGTATATGTTGGCGATGGAAATAATGTTGCTCATTCTTTAGTTATAGCTGCTGCAAAAGTAGGTATGGATATTGCTGTTGCAACACCAGTCGGTTACGAAATGAATAGTGATATTATTGAAAAAGCACAGGAAGTTGCCAAAACTACTGGTGCAACGATACTTATTACAAACGATCCGATCGAAGCAGTATCGGATGCTGATATCATCTATACTGACGTATGGGCAAGCATGGGGTTTGAATCTGAACAAAAAGAGCGTGAAGAGGCATTTGGACCATTTCAAGTTAATCATTCATTAGTAAGTTATGCAAAGAGCGATTATATATTCTTACATTGTCTGCCTGCACACCGAGGGGAAGAAGTAACTGCAGAAATAATTGATGATAGTAAGCATTCCGTCATTTATGATGAAGCAGAGAATCGCCTCCATGTTCAAAAAGCAATACTGGCATCAGTAATTAAGTAATATTCATTAAATTTTATAAAAAGCGTGCTGGGTATGTAGAGCCCAACACGCTTTTTAATATTTCAGATATGTTGATATGGACTGCTTTAAACTCATTTAAATGGCGCTAAAATTCCGACTTTAAGCCTTTAAGGAAAAAGTTGCTAAGTGGGAGATATGCACCAGTAACAACCCATCGTTCACCTAGTTCACAGTGGAGGATGAAGCAAAAAACCACTTAAAGTAGTTTCGTTTTCTAGACGATACGTAAAAAAACTGCAAGTGGTTATATTAATAAATGTACATTGAAAAGGGGTGAAATTTATGGGACAAAACCACCAATTTGTACCAGGTCAAAAGGTTCCGAACAACGGAATTTATGTTGAAATAGGTGAGACAGGCAGTATGGTACAAAATCCAAAATCAATCAAATTAAAGGCTGGAGATACGTTCCCACAAGCATCAAATCAAAATAGAAAATGGATGCCTAAACGTAAGCCATAAATGAAAAGCAAGGGTGACTCAATCAATAGCTTGTATCCAAAAGGTACAGATTGAGTCACCCTATTACAATAAAGCTTATGGGTGTCATAATAATTAAAGGGCATTTTCTTAAAGATTATACATAAGAATAATAAGAAATAGGGACATATGTTGGAGGTTCTTATGGAAAATTTAAAAGCTGAATTAGATGCATTATTAGAGCAAACTGAAAGTAATTTAACTGAAATAGGAAGAAACAGATTGCAATCTCTTTTGGAAGAGTTAACGAGTGATGAAAAGTAGCCTCATAACCAATCTTACTGTCTGTTATTGCATTTCTCGAATGATTGCATAAATTAATTAGAGACGGTTCGAGAAATTTATCATGAGGATGAGGAAAAATGAGCGTAAGCGAACGGTTTTTTTGTATTCATGAACAGTGGAATGTTGTCCATTTACCAGAAAAACCGAATGGATTTGCAATCCTTTTAATTGGTGATACTGATCACTTTGTAAATGAGAAGACATCGTTGTGGCTGCAACATCCAGAACGTTTAAAGTTTATAAACACACTTCGGCACGAAGGCTATACAGTATTCACTTCTAATTTTTTTGGACGGCATTGGGGAAGTAATATGGCTTGCGAGTTGGCTGAAAGTCTCTACAATTTTATCTTGAAGCATGAAATATTAAATCGTCATATTCATATTATTGCTGAAGGGATGGGCGCACTTTTAGCCTTAAAACTCTTTGAAAGAATGAAGCAAAATATTCGCTCGACGATTATGATTAACCCCTGTCTGCATTTATACCGCTATTATAAAAAGGAACGAAAAAATCGTTTGTTTTATAAGCGGTTGCTTTCAGAGTTATCTACAGCTCATAATGTAGAGAAGGAAGAAGTGGAAGAAAAAATTTTAAAGAAAAATAATTTATGGAAATATCACAATCGTATCCCTATGTATATTTTTCATGAAACAAGCTATAGAAAATATAGGTTTGAAGAACACAGTAAGCGATATGAAAAATATCGTTTAGAAGAGAATAGTCCTATCACTTTAACGCTATTCTTACCTGGAAAATCAATTTCATATTTTAGTAAGCCGATATTTTCATTCTTACGTCAATATGAAAAAAAATTATCAAGTCCTCTCTAAATGGAAATCATTAGGGAGGATTTGTTAAAGATGGAGGGAAAGTATGAAAAAAATCATTGTTACAGGAGCCTTGGGTTTTATTGGTTATCACTTGTGTTCGAAATTAATTGAAGCAGGTCATGAAGTAATTGGTATAGATTCAAAGATCAACAATGATCAACAACGTCAAGCAGAAGAGAGATTACTTCATATTGGAAGAAACTCTTTATTTTCACTCATCGAACAACCAATTGAGAAAGTTGATTTTACAGCAATTTTAGAAAAAGATACTGTTATTTATCATCTAGCTGCATCGACTCAAACGGATAATCAATGGAATCGCATACGAGAAACAATACACCATAATGTAAAAGCAACAGAACATTTAATAAATGCTATTGCAGGTACAGATAAAGGAAGACTGGTTTATAGTTCAACAATTCAAGTGTACGGAGAAAGAACAGGTACAATAACAGAAAAGACTCCATCTAATCCGATAAACCCATACGGATTAACAAAAATGGCTGGAGAATCCCTATTAATTCAAAAAAGTAAAAAAAGTGATTTAGATGTAGTCATTGTGAGATTACCAACAGTGTATGGACCGTCCCAACGAGAGGATATGGCATACCACCAATTATTAAAATCTAAGATTTTAAATAAACCTTTCCCTGAAATCGTTGACCGTTCAACATATGATATACTATTTATTGATGACGTTGTTCACGGATTACAATTAGCGGGATCTACTAAAAATGTAAATGAAATATATAACTTAGCCTCTGGAAAGAAACGACAATGGTATAAAGGTAAAGAGCTAATTACAGGAAGCAAAGATCCAGGGTGGAAGAATGTACGTGAGGAAGTACTTATTTCCAATGAAAAGGTTAAAGAAAAACTGGGGTTTGTTGAACAAACAACTATTGAAGAAGGAATTAAAAAACAAGAGGAATATTTAAAGAAAGTAGTGGATCTGCGAATATAACTAAGGTTTTTGGATGATTTGGTCCATTCGGTCGCTTTCCTTCTATTAAAATATTAGGTAAAATTAATACTAGTAAAATTAATGGAGGAAACTATTGAACACAAAAACGGTTATAATTGGGTTTTTACTCTTTTCGATTTCTACAATTGTAAGTTTTATAGTCATTGATAGTATCACTGCGATAAATGACGGGATTGTAGTAATTATTGCTTTAGTTATTGGATTTTTAATAGAATATTTGTATCGTAAGAAAGCGATCTAGAAAGGATGACAGCAGGTCAAACAACATCTATTCGACTAGTTGTTTGACTTAGGTGACTACTATATGAGAAAAGTGTCTTTTTGTTTATTTTTAATATTAGCATTGGTTTTAAGTGGTTGTACAAGCAATCCATCTTCTTCAAATTTAAATAAAGTTGGTTTATTGTTAGAAGATACGATTGATGATAAAGGTTGGAACTTTAAAGGGTACCAAGGGTTATTAAAGATTCAATCAGACCTAAATGTAGACGTTTATTTTAAAGAAGAGATTGATACACTACAGAAGGTTAAGAGTGCAGTCAGCGAGTTCCACGAAAATGATGTGAACTTAATTTTTGGCCACGGTCGAGTATTTGCAGAATACTTTAATGAGGTTAGTACTCAATACCCTGATATTCATTTCGTAAGTTTTAACGGTAAGGTAAATGGAAAAAATGTAACTAGTTTGCATTTTAATAGTCATGCTATGGGCTTTTTTGCTGGAATGGTTGCTGCTAAAATGTCCGATTCAAATAATATAGGTATTATTGCCGCCTTCTCATGGCAGCCAGAGATTGAAGGGTTTATTAAAGGTGCTGAATATCATAATAGTGACATTAATGTTACTATTGAGTTTGTCAAAGATTGGGCAGATGTCGAGAGGGCCCTACAAATATTAGAGAATATGAATAAAGACGGGGTAGACGTATATTATCCAGCAGGTGACGGTTTTCATATCCCTATCATTGAAGAAATAAAGAAAAATGGACATTTTGCAATTGGTTTTGTTAGTGATCAATCTGACTTAGGTGACTCAACTGTTTTGACAAGTACGGTTCAACATGTTGATAATCTTTATCAGGTTGTTGCACAACGTTATAACAGTGGTCAATTAGAAAGTGGAAACCTATACTATGATTTTGGCGATGGAGTTATAACGTTAGGTGAATTTAGTTCTATCGTTCCCGAAGAATTTCAAGCAGAAGTTCTTGCAGCGATCGATAACTATATAAATACAGGTAAATTACCAACAGAAGAATAATATATGAGGTGAATAAGATGAATGTAAATCCAGAACTACAAATGAAATTCATGCAAATAGCGATGAAATATATGCCTGAAGGGAAGGCAATTCTAGATGAAAAAGGTATTGAACTAAATATGGATGATTTACAACCAATGGTTAATATGCTTGTTAAGGTAATGAATGAAGCGTATGAATTAGGAAAACAAGAAAGAGAATAAATAAAAATTTGAATTGTTTAGACATGCTCATAAGAAAGGGCGAGTACATAGGATAAGTAGTGAAAACATGAAGAAGGAGTTTTGCCTAATGAACTACTATCCGATGTATAGAGATGGTGGAGGATATGGACATCATCATCGTCAATTTCCAGTACTGCCATTTTTAGCTGGCTTAGCAGTAAGTCCTTTCTTATTTGGTGGATTCGGTGCTGGTGGTGCTTTCGGTGGTCCACAGTATGGCCCAGGCTTTGGTCCACAATACGGTCCACAATTTGGCCCAAGTTATGGTCCACAATTTGGTCCTGGTTTCGGTCCACAATTCGGCCCTGGCCCTTACCATGGCGGGGGTATTTGGTAATAAATAGTATATAGCACTATAAGTGACTGACTCATAAAAAAGTTCTACGCACCTAAGACGACGAAAAGACGCTGTGGTGCGTAGACACTTTTGAGTCAGTTTTTATTTTTTGTTGGTGAAAAAAGATTGTAGATTTGAAAGCATCGGTGAGAGTTTTGAGAGGTATGGTCCAACTACTTGGGCGATTTGAATAATGTGCTCTAGTTGACTCGTTTCTTGATTTGAGAATTGCTCATTGTTCGGATCGGTTTGACTAGACGCTTCTGTAGCCTGATTACTCTGGTCAATTTCCTGTTCATTTCTCGGCATTGGCCTCGGTGGACCGAACATTAACTGATCAAAAAAATCGCCTTGTGATTCTGGTGACTTGTTCTCATCATTCATAGTAAAGTTCCTCCTTGCTTTAAAAATAAAAATATACATTTTCTATTTTTGGATTGCCCCTTATAGTAATAGATATGCTAGTACATAATGATTAGTGTTTAGTTAATACGCCCATTTCCATTCGATATGACAGAATATAGACAATACGGAACTTTTAAGATAAAATTAGTACTAGGTCATAATAATTGATAGTAAATATGTATGGATATAAGTTTGTTATTGTTAAGGGGGAAGGAATATGGGAAAAGAAATAAATGCTGGTATACTTGGTATGGGAAGTTTTGTAGGGGATCGTATTATTGCCAATGCTGAATTTGAAAAAGTACTTGATACGACTGATGAATGGATCAAAACAAGGACCGGAATTGAGGAAAGAAGATTTGCTTCTGAAGAAATAAATACTTCTCATATGGCATATGCAGCAGCCAAAGAAGCAATTGAAAATTCAGGTGTAGCTCCAGAGGAAATTGATTTAATTTTAGTTGCAACAGTTACCCCAGATATGCCATTTCCTTCTGTTTCGGCAATGATTCAAGATCAATTAGGTGCAAAAAATGCAGCGGCGATGGATATAAGTGCTGCTTGTGCTGGATTTATATATGGACTAGTTACAGCACAACAATTTATTAAAACAGAAGCGTACAAGCATATACTCGTAGTTGGGGTAGAGAAGTTATCAAAGGTCACTGATATGTCAGATCGGAACACAGCTGTTCTATTCGGTGATGGGGCAGGAGCAGCAGTTTTAGGACCTGTTTCAGAAGGGAGAGGTATTCTATCATTTGAACTTGGTGCCGACGGTAGTGGAGCAATGCACATCCATCAGAAGGAATTCATTCATATGAATGGACGTGAGGTTTTTAAGTTTGCTGTACGTCAAATGGGTGAATCCTCATTAAGAGTATTGGATAAGGCGGGGTTAACTAAAGAAGATGTTGACTTCTTAGTACCACATCAGGCAAATATTCGTATTATGGAAGCTTCAAGAGAACGGCTGGAACTACCAATTGAAAAAATGTCTGTAACAGTAAATAAGTATGGTAATACATCGTCATCTTCCATTCCAATTGCACTAGTTGAAGAATTAAAGGCAGGCAAAATTAAAGACGATAATTTAGTAGTCCTAGTTGGTTTTGGTGCGGGTCTCGTTTGGGGCGCAGTTGCCATTCGTTGGGGGAGATAATCTTTCAGATTTTGACTAAACGTAGTTAATGACGTTATAAAGGAGAGAGAGAGTAATATGAAAAGACGAGTAGTGATAACAGGATTAGGAACAGTTTCACCAATTGGTTGTGATGTTACGACTATGTGGAATAATGCTATATCAGGTGTGTCTGGTGTTGGACCTTTAACACGAGTGGATGCATCAAAATTCCCAATGAAAGTTGCTGCTGAAGTATCTGATTTTGATCCAACACAATTCATGGATAAAAAAGAAGCGCGTAAAATGGATCGTTTTACTCAATTTGCTGTTGCAGCGTCATTAATGGCTCTTGAGGATGCTGATTTAAAGATTACTGATGAAATTGCACCGCGAGTAGGAGTGTGGATTGGGTCAGGAATCGGTGGAATGGAAACCTACGAGCAACAATTCCGTACTTTTGAAGAAAAAGGTTACCGACGCGTTAGTCCATTTTTTGTTCCGATGATGATTCCAGATATGGCTTCTGGTCAAGTTTCGATTGTTACTGGTGCAAAAGGGATTAACTCATGTACAGTAACAGCTTGTGCTTCGGGTACAAATTCAATTGGAGATGCGTTTAAGGTAATCCAACGTGGAGATGCTGACTTCATGATCACTGGTGGTGCAGAAGCACCAATTACCGATATGGCTGTTGCAGGATTTAGTTCGGCAAAAGCCATTTCAACGAGTGAAGATCCAAAAACTGCCTCTAGACCATTTGATTTAAACCGTGATGGATTCGTTATGGGTGAAGGAGCTGGAATTCTAATTCTAGAATCACTTGAATCAGCTCAACAGCGTGGGGCAAAAATCTATGCTGAAATCGTTGGTTATGGGGCAACAGGTGATGCTTACCATGTAACAGCACCAGCACCAGAAGGTGAAGGCGGAGTAAGAGCGATGCGTCAAGCAATTGAAGACGCAGGACTACAGCCAGAAGACTTTGACTATATGAACGCACATGGTACAAGTACACCTTATAACGATAAATTTGAAACGATGGCCGTAAAAACTGTATTTGGAGACCATGCAAAAGATTTAGCAATTAGTTCAACTAAATCAATGACTGGTCATTTATTAGGGGCAGCAGGAGCTGTAGAGGCTATTCTTACTGCAAAAACGATTGCGGAAGGAATTATTCCCCCAACAATTAACTATGAAACACCAGATCCAGAGTGCGATTTAGATTATGTTCCAAATGAAGCCAGAAAAAGAGAAGTTAGAGCAGCAATTAGTAATTCTTTAGGCTTCGGTGGACATAATGCGTGTATCGTTCTAAAAAAATACGCTGAATAACATACATTTACAATGGTGCCAGGCCCCTTTAGTTCACTAAAGGTGCCTGGCACCATTTTTATCTTTACATCAATCGTTTTTGAACTCGAAAAATTCAAGTAATGCTTGTTTATTTTTTTCAATATCTAACTCTAGGACTAGTCCAGCATGGGGGTAACGTTTATCTGTGAAACTTTGTTCGATTGGAATCGTTAAGGTTTCAATATCACCTATAGGTTTAAGAAAAAAATCAGTACCAAGGCTTAACACTTTTCTTGTACTCATATTTGTATCTATATATGGCTCAATTGAACCGATTAATTGAGGAATTTTCGTTACCCCGCGGATTGTAACCATTTCATCTTTCAAGGTTGACAGTACCTCTTGTTGCCTCCGAACTCTACCGAAGTCATTTTCATGGTCATCCCTAAATCGGACATACTTCAATGCTTCTTTTCCCTTTACAATCTGCTTACCAGGTTCAAAGTTTATTTTCATTGATGATTTATACATTGGATGCTCGACATTTATCTCGATGCCCTCTGGTGCAATTGTATCAACAACTCGCTCAAACCCTTCAAAATTGACCATAGCATAATAATGGAGGTCAATATCGAAGTTTTCCTTTATTGTCCTTCGTAATAGTTCTGGACCACCAAGAAAGAATGAAGCATTAATTTTATTGCTTTGATGATCTGGTATCGATACATAGATATCACGCATGATTGACGCTAATTTTGCCGTTCCTGTATTTGGATTATATTGTCCGATCATTATAGTGTCTGTCCGAGATCTGTCGCCTTCAGGCTTGTCTACACCAATTAAAAGAATATGAATGGGCTCATTCTTCTTTTGTTGTTCGGCTTGAAAGAAGATCGGTTCACGTTCATTCTGATCATCAATAAATGATGATTCCCCAAGGTTTTCTAAAGAATTTTTTCGAGCAGTTTCATAGCCGATTTTCCCATAAGCAAAAAAGCCTATAACTAATAGGAGAGATAGGGAAGTTATTAGCGCCAATCTCTTTCTCCATTTATTATGTTTATGCCTTTTTCGGTTGTTCACACGTGAACTCATAAAATCGAGAAACCTCCTTTCCAATGATAGGCGTGAAGCATTCTTCACATAGGTTTGTAACTACTGACTGTCGAGTATTGAATGAAAAGTGAAATTATAATAACAATTGAGTAAAAACGAAATAATAGAACTAATTTCAAATAAATTGACGATCCGTTCTTTGTTAAGTTAAGTTATAAGTCCGTAGTAATGTTAGTATTTGTCGATATTGGCTATGTATTAAAAATTTTTTTAGTGAGTCGTTGGAGGATTTATGAATATTACTAAAATGTATGAACAGAAGCGGAAGACATCTAGTAATGAAGCTGTAGCTATTATTAAGCCCAAAACTGATATAATCGTACCATTAGCTGTTGGTGAACCACCTGGGCTGTTAGATGCACTACCAAAAGCAAATCACCTTGAAGGAAACCGTCTTTATCAAATGCTTTCCTTAAGACCAGTGTTGAATTTAGATAAAAGTAAAGTAAAGGTTATTTCCATGTTTTTAAATAAAGATGAACGAAGAGCCTTTTACGATCATGAAATTGATTTATTGCCAAATCATTTTTCGGATTTACCATATATCTTAAATGAGATAACAACAAATCGTGTATTGATGGTGACAGTATCACCAATGGATGAAAATGGATATTTTTCACTCGGGACAAATTGCGATTACATTCCATTTTTAATTAATGAAAATGTAACAATTATCGTTGAAGTTAATGAACAAATGCCAAGGACATTTGGTAAAAACCAAATTCATATCAGCCAGGTTGATGCTATTAACGAGAACAACCAGGCACTACCAGAAACTCCAATAATCCCCTTGAGGGAAGAAGATAAAATTATTGGGAACTCCATTGCAGAGCTAATAAAAAATGGAGACACGTTACAAATTGGTTTTGGTGCAATTCCAAATGCTATCATGAATGATTTAAAATCGTATCAAGATTTAACGATTTTTACAGAAATGATTCCAGATCAAGTTGTAGACCTTTTTGAAAGTGGTGCGGTATCAAACCGCTCTAATCCATTAGCTCCTGGTAAGATGACAGCAACCTTTGCGTACGGTACCAAACGTCTATACGATTTCATGCATGAAAATAGTGATGTGTTTATGCTACCAGTTGATGAAACAAATGATGTACGTCATATTGCAAGTATCGACCGAATGGTAACAATAAATGCAACAGTAGAGGTAGATTTCCTTGGTCAATGTAATTCTGAAACGATTGGTGGGCGCTATTACTCATCGACAGGTGGTCAAGGGGATTTCGGAATTGGAGCTAGAATGGCAAAAGAAGGGCGAGGAGTCATTTGTTTACACTCTACAGCTAAAAATGGCGAGATTTCTAAAATTGTTCCAACATTACCAAGTGGTGCTGTCGTAACGACTTCAAAAAATGATGTTGATTATGTGGTAACAGAATACGGAGTGGCTAAGCTTCGAGGAAAAACGATCCGAGAGCGAACACAAAATTTAATTAATATCGCGCACCCAAAATTTAGAGAAGAATTAACGTTTGCAGCGAAAAAAATGGGCTTTTTCATATAGTAGAATATTGTGTTACATTTTACATTTTTACATCCGTTGTTAGAAAATAATAAGAATGGAAGCTGACAGTAGTCAGCTTCTTTTTGATTGGAGTTTTTTTACGATTACTCTAGACCAAAGTAAATAGACGATTAAAGGAAGAGGAGCATGGATCAGGCCCCAGATGCCCCAAAACCAGCGTTGATGACCACGCTTTCTTGCATCGATAAATAGCCAGGTACTCTGAATAATGAGTAAAGTAGCGATGAGGAGCCAATGGTAAATGGTTAAATCTTGTAACTCATTCATTTTGAAAACCCTTCCTCACCGATAATGTTTTTTCAATCGATATAAAAAGTAGCCAAATAAACAAGAAATGATTGCCAGCTGTCCAACGAACGTAATGAAAAAGAAATTTACATAGCTCCATAAAACTAGGGTGATAACAAATATTGCGATAGCCCAAAATATGATCAGCTCTTGATATAGTTTCTTCTTTTGTTCGGTCTGAACTGTTTCAACAAGCTGCTCAAGTTCACATAAAGAAGGGGGAGTAACTTTAATATTTTGTTCAAGCTCTAATAATGAACCATGTAAATCTTTTTTTAATTTATTTAATTCTTTTTCGTGATTATTTCGATGATTCATCTTTACCCAACTCCTTCCTTAGTTGTTGAATAGCTGTATGAACTCTGGATTTAACTGTACCTTCAGGGATGTTTAGAAAACGTCCAATTTCATCATAAGAATAACCGTAATAATGTTTTAAAATGAGCGGCAGCCGAAACTCTTCAGACAATTGATAAAGCTGTTCTATAGTATCTGTCCAATTTGTATCTGGTTGGCTAGAAGCCTTCTTCATTAATTCACCATATTGTTGTTCTTTTAACCATCTATTTTCTGTCTTTTTCTTTCTGAGAAAATCGATATATAGATTGGTTCCAATCTGAATTAACCAAGTCGAAAATTTGGCTTTCCCATTATATTGATGAATTCTTTCAATACATCTAATCATTGTTTCTTGAGTAAGGTCTTCAGCAAGTGAAGGCTGCAATGTTGCTTTAATCAAATAATGCTTTAAAAATGCATAATGTTGCTGAAGAAGCATGGCCATGGCCTTTTTATTTCCATTCTTAGCTTCCTTAATTAATAGGTCTTCTTTCATGAAGATACTCCTTTAGTAAATTCGCAAAGAGATATCAGATGGCTTTGTTAATATTACGATTAACAGGTAAAAATCGTTCATTTGAATTTTTCTATTAACCAGGTAAATGCTTCAGCCTCATTATTTACTTTCTCGTTTAATATTGCTATCTCAAGGTCTAATAAAACATTTGAGAATAAGGGACCTGGCTTAAGGCCATAGTTTTTTAAATCTTCGCCAGTTAGATATGTTGGAAGGTAACTTCTTTTTTCTAAATAGTTCATAACGGATTGCTGGCACGAAAGCTCTTCGTCGACAATATAGAATATAATCGCCTCAACTGAATATGGTTTTAATAAACGGTGTAAATTACCAATATCCTCTGTATCTTCTTGCCAATTCACATGAGACTTTAGATCAAAAATTTCTTTTATAAATTTTCTATCCTTTTTTGTTAAAGCAAATGGTTTAGCAGTTTCAAATGCATCTTCATAGTAAAATGGGATTAATAAATACATAAACCAACTAGGCTTCTTGTTTAACAACGTTTTCAATCGATTGTTCATGTAAAACTGTTCAAGCCGCTTTGCATGGGTGACGCTCGGTATAGTTTGGGTTTCTTGTATGCCAAACTGTTGCCAAAACTGTAGATCAAATAGACGATTAATTCCTTCAGAAGGATGTTCTTCATTAAACAGCTTTTCTAACTCGTGGATAATCCGTGTAGCTGATAAAGCTTTCATTTTATCAATTGATATTAGAGCTAATTCCTTAGTATGATCATCCATTAAAAATTGAAAACGTGTCTCAAAGCGAACGGCTCGCAATATTCGGGTTGGATCTTCGATGAAACTCAAGTTGTGTAAAATTTTTATGGTTTTTTCTTCAAGGTGTGTCTTACCTTGAAACGGATCAACGAGTTGACCAAATTTCATTTGATTTAGACAGATTGCCATAGCATTAATCGTAAAGTCACGACGATATAAATCTTCCTTTAACGTTGAATGTTCTACGTCAGGTAAGGCGGCTGGATGGTCATAATATTCTAGTCTAGAAGAGGTAATATCAATCTTTAGCCCTGTTGGATGAGTCCAAGTTGCAGTACCGAAATCTTCGTGAGTTTTGACTTCACCACCATAATCTTCTACCAAAAGTTTGGAAAAATGAATCCCGTCTCCTTCTACGACAATATCAATATCATCATTTTCCCGACCTAACATAATATCACGAACGATTCCACCGATTAAGTAAACAGAAGTTTGAGCATTTGTACCTGTAGTTCCAATGTCTTTTAATAAATGAAAAACCTCCCCTGACAGTTGATTTTTCATTTGGGCTCGTAGATTATTTTGTAACTCATTTAGCGCTGATTTCTGTAAGTCTTCTTTCAACGCTTGATTATGTAAGATTTCAATAACGTTTGTACGTGATAAAATCCCAACAAGCTTTCCTTGGTCAACTACTGGCAGACGGCCAATATCATGTTTGATCATAATGGTTTGTATTTCTTCTAATGATGTATCTGGATCAATTGAGACGACTTTGGAACTCATATATGCTTTAACAGGCGCATGACCTAGACCATGGTGTGTTGCCTTATCTAGGTCACGGCGTGAAATAATTCCAATGAGTTCTTCTTCATTTACAATCGGAAAACCAGTATGACCGTAGCGATACATTAGGTTAGCTGCTTCTTCAATGGTCATCTCTGGTGGAATTGATTTAACAGGACTTGCCATAATTATTCGAGCAGTAATCGCAGGTTTAATTATTTGCTTAATTGTACTAGTTACTTGTGCAACAACCTGTTCTAAATTTACTTTTTTTAGCGTGGCAGACGCAGCTTTTTCATGACCACCACCGCCGAACTCGTTCATTAGTGGAAGAAAATTAATTCGGTCAGAGCTCGCTCTTCCGACAATATAAACACGTTTTTGCATTTCTACTATTGTCAGAACAGCATCTGCACCTGTCGTTTCTAATAGTTTTCTTGTTAAGGTTGATAAACCACCTTGAAATTTTTTCTGTTGATAAGAACTAACAATGATACTTAAACCGTCTAGTTCAAATTCAGTTGACTGGAGAAGGAGGTGGTTAAATATCTCTTGCTGTTGTTGAAATAACATTTGATCAGAAAAGCGTTGAATGATTTCTAAATTCATTCCGTTTTCCATTAAAAAACTAGCCGCTTGTAGGTCGCGAGAAGTCGTGTTGGAATAAGTAAATGAACCGGTATCTGTGTAAATACCCAATCCAAAAACTGTCGCTTCAAAAGAAGAAATCGGCAGTGAACGCTTCCTTATTTCTTCAATTAATATCGTTACCGTAGCACCAACAAATTCAATGGTACCACTCTGACTTTTCACATCATCTTCTTGAGGTGGGTGATGATCATAAACGGTTACTTTTACCGTATTGGTGTTAAGTTCTTTTGCGTAATTGCCTGTTCTTTCAAGAGAGGCAACATCGACTAATATAAGCTCTGTAACGTTAGACCAATCGATGGTGTGATCTTGAATTAAATCGATACTATCTCGATAAATCGCTAAAAATTGTTTAACAGCAGCATTTTGTTTATCGGAAACGACTAGTTTTGCGTTAGGATAAAGTTTCTTAGCAGCTAACATTGAAGCTAGTGCATCAAAGTCTGTATTTACATGCGAAATGATAATTTGCAATTTGTAAATCCTCCCCGAAATAGTAAATCTGTAATTGTTAATACTTTTTAAGTTTCTTCTTCGATAATAAGACCTTTATATTCAAAAGGTGTTGCTTCGTATGGATTAGCAGTTTGATTTTTTATACGAATTTTCGTTAACGATTTATAGCTCTCAATGATTAATTGTCTAAACTTAATGAGTAATTCCTCAAAATCGGTCTCATCACTTTGAATAAACTTAATAAATTTTCTAGGTAAAAAGAATAAGAAACCTTGAGGATCTTCTGTTATACCTAATTGTTCCATTTCAGATTGAAATGGTTGTAAGGTTTGTCTTACGTTCCTCACGTGCTGACCGCTAACCGTTTGATCATAAGAATATAACGCTTTGAGAGTCTGATTATATTTTGAAATAAGGTTGTCCGTTTGTTTAATTAACTTTTGTTCATGAATATCTAAATCCTGTATTGCCCTAAGTAATACCTTTTCTTGATGATAAAAAGTTTTAAATTCCTTCTTTAGGTCATTAAGCTTTTCATAGTAATGATCGTAGGAGTTTAAATAATTTTCTGATGGTTGTTCAGTGTTATTTTTCCCTTTTTCAACTGGAGCTAACGGTTCTATTTTATTAACATTTTGTGCGTTCATACGGTTTACATAGTTGGCACGAATTCGATTCGTACGCAAAGAAGAAACTCTCGTAATTCGGTTCATAATCTTTCCCCCTCTATTTATTTTATCGAAATAATGGGAGTAGCGTTGAAGAAAAACAGAAAAATATGAGAAAATTTAAGAGGCTGCCAAAGACAGCCCCTTAAATTTGTTGCTCTGATAACTGAAAGCGATCATTCCATTTTGCTGCGAATTGGATAAGTATAACGTTTAAGATTAGTAATACGAAGCCAATTATAATTAAAACAGCATTACTTAGAAAGAGTAAGCCAGTTAATTGACTGACGACTAATACTACAATGGGAAGAACGATGATACTGCCTAGTTGATAAGCTTCTTGATAGCCTTTTACTTTAGCTGAAATAATGACATTGAAAAGGATAACCAATATACTAAGTAACGGTGTAATCCAAACAATAAGGATAATCCATTCCCAGGTTGGGAAAATTATTTTTTCAAACATAGGATAAGCAACGAGGTTCGTCACAATCCCATATAAGATGGCTGTAATAAATGTAATTAAAACTGCAGGTATAAAGGCCGATAATATTTTTCCAATAAAAATAGTTTTCATAGAAATAGGTGCAAATAGTAAACTTTCTAAAGTTTTTCGTTCCTTTTCTCCGACAAAGCTATTAGCAGATATTACACTTGAAGCCATTGCAGGAATAATCATGAAAAAGGGTGTAAATCCATAAAGCATAAAAAAATAAATGAGTTGATGGTTAAGGGAAGGTAACTCTCCTAGGACTTCTTTTAATGTTCCTTCAGGAAGATCTTGTATAACGTTAACGATGGTATCTGTGTTTCCAATGGCTGCTAAATCAAAAAATCTTGCAGAAATTAATAAGGCACTAGGAAGGACAACGCCTAGAATGATCGGGACAATGAGCATCGGTAACCAAATTTGAATGTTGGAAGAAATAGCTTTCATATCCTTGGTGGCAATCGACCACATAGCTTTTTTATTCATTTCGATGTCTCCTTCTAATCTTAAAGTAGAATGCTTCTAAGTTATTATTTAGAATTTCAGCAGAGTACAGTTTACCTTGAGCCGTAATTTCTTTTAACACTTGAGAAACCGTTTCTAGGTCAGGGAGAGTAAGCCTAACTCCATCAACTTCTTCTGTAACAGAAAACTGTTTTTCAATTAACAAACTAAGAGGAAAATCACCCTTAATCTTGATTTCAACCTCGTCTAAATATTTTTGTTCTAGCTCATGTCTTGTACCTTCCTCAATCTTCTTGCCCTCTTCAATAAAAATATAGTGATCACATACTGTTTCAAGCTGTTCTAAAACGTGAGAACAAATAACGATTGTTGTTTGCTCCTGATGATTTAGTTGCTTTAAATAAGATAAAACGAGACGAATACCATCAGGGTCCAACCCGTTTGTGGGTTCATCTAAAAACAGTATTTTCGGACGATGAAGTAAAACTTTAGCTAAACCGAGTCGCTTTTTCATTCCTGTACTGTAGGTTGCAACTTTACGATCGATAAAAGGGCTTAAATGAAACAATTCAATTAATTCCTCAATTCTGCTATGCTCTATTTGTGGATATAGAGAAGCGAAAAATTGTAAGTTATCAAGCCCTGTCATGTCCTCATATAATCCAGCGTTTTCTGTCATGGTTCCACAAAAGGAACGGATGTCATCTCCACAATCGTTCGGACTTAATCCGTCAATTTGTAAAACTCCACCACTAGTCCCGATTATCCCGTTCATCAAACGAATAAGTGTTGTTTTTCCAGAACCATTCGGGCCAATTAAACCGACAATTTGACCCTTTTCTATAGCAAAACTAATCCCTTGGATAACATTGTGATCTCCGAATGACTTTTTTAATTGTTCTACTAAAATCATAGCTACTCACCACCAATTTCTTATTTTACTGTTATGACGATTATCAATCTTAAAACGTTCATTTAAATTACATGCAGTTTTCGTAAGTTTTAGAAAAGAGCCAAATTTAAAAAGCAACCATTTATAATACATGTTAGTTGTAACTTTGATACGTATAATCACGTCAGATTAATTAGAACAAGGGAGTAGGAGGAGTTAGGATGAAAAGGTTATCGATTGTATTTTTATTTTTTATCTTCATCTTCGTTGGGTGCGGACAAATGCAAGAGACCGAGTTATCAGCGATGACTGGGTTAATTGTGGCAAAGGAAGAAAGTGCGATACTCGTTATTGAAAATGTGACAGAGCAGCAACTAGAACAGCTAGAACTAGACGAATTTCTTAATCTTGGATACGGAGCGATCTGGTTTAAAGTTGAAGACGGGCAGGTACTTGCAGACTTAGAGGTTGGCAATAAAGTAATAGTTGAATATGAAATTGTTGCAGAATCATATCCAGGGCAATCAGAAGCGGTTAGTATTACAAAGTTAGACGAATAATAGCAATAAGTGAAATTTTTAAGAAACGTTAATCGCTCGATTTTCGTTTCTTCTTTTTATGAAACGATATTTTAATGTTAATATTTTCTATTGTTATAAACCGTTCTAATCGATTGGGTTCTAAAGAAAGTTTGTTAATTACTTCACAAATTCTACATTCTCTTATGATATAAAAAATATAAGGATTTATATAGACTAGATTTATTAGTGATTTACATATGGAGGAAATAAAAATGACATTCGTTACTGGATTGTTACAAGAACCACTGTTATTACTGTTTGTCATATTATTTTTAGGGTCATGGCTTGGTCAAATTAGTATAAAGGGTCTTCGCCTAGGAACAGCTGGAGTATTACTTGTAGCAATGGTTTTTGGTCATTTTGAATACGTGGTTTCACCAGTCGTCCAAAATTTTGGACTCAGCCTATTTATTGTTGCTATTGGTTTACAAGCTGGCCCCCGCTTTTTTAGAATGATGCGTTCGAGCGGTTTGATTTTTGGAATTATTGCTCTGCTAGTTGTCTTTGTTTCAGTACTAACGACAATTATTGTATCCAAAGCTTTCAATCTTTCACCAGCATTGAGCGTGGGACTAATGACAGGGGCGTTAACAAGTACTCCAGGACTTGCAGCAGCACTTCAAGCTACTAATGATCCGCTAGCATCGGTAGGATACGGAATCGCTTATCCTTTTGGTGTAATAGCTGTTGTGCTATTTGTTCAACTATTACCTCGAATTCAAAAAGTTGATCTTATACAAGATTTAAATGTAGCAAAAAACCCTGTAAAAAATAGTGAATCTCCAGAAGTGATGACAATTGAAGTCGTAAACACAAAAATAAACAAGCGAACATTAAGCGAATTGAAGTTTCCAAAAGTCAGTTCTGTTGTCATCAGTCGCGTTATTCGTAATCAGCGGACGATAATTGCTTTAAATGATACTGTAATATTGGTAGGGGATAAGCTTGTAACAGTTGGTAAGAAGTCTGACTTAGAAAGGTTTTGTCAACATATTGGAAAGAAAGTTGAAGTAAATCTAAATAATACTGATAATATCCAATTGAAAAAGGTAATCGTTGCTTCGGATGAAATGATCGGAAAAAGTATGAGAGAATTACGTTTGGGTAGAGATTTCGGTGTTACTGTAACTCGTATCGAGCGAAACGGAATAGAGCTTAATCAAAGTCCAAGAATGCGTTTAGAGCGAGGGGATGTTTTAACCATCGTAAGCACTGAAGACAGGCTAATAAATGTTGAAAAGCTATTCTCAAGAAGAAAATTGACAGTTACAAATGTACATATTTTTTCTTTAAGTATCATTTTGATTATGGGAATTTTGGTTGGCATGATTCCAATATCATTACCAGGCTTAGGAACAATAACACTTGGAGTTGCAGGTGGTCCATTGTTTGTAGCATTACTTATTGGTCACTTTGGAAAGTTAGGACCGATTCAAGCACGGTATTATGAACCTGCCAATGCAGTCATTCGAGATATAGGACTTGTCTTATTTTTAGCTGGTGCAGGAACTACCGCAGGACAAGGTCTTGTAGAAGTAATCTATAGTGAAGGACTAAGACTTGTTTTTGGTGGTACTTTAATAACGTTGGTTCCGATTATTTTAGGTTATTTTATTGCGAGGGGCCTATTTAAGCTAAGTGTTGTTCATTCCCTAGGTGCTCTTTGTGGTGGAATGACAAGTACACCAGGTCTCGGTGCAGTTAATCAATTGATTGATTCTGAAGACCCAGCAATAGCTTATGCTGCAGCCTATCCTTTTGCCTTAATATTAGTTGCTATTTCATCACAGTTAATTGTTTTTTTTCTGTAAAACATTGGAATTCAAACAAGCTCCAAATTAAAATACATATTAACAAAATGGTTTACCAGAGCTTTGTCATAAAACAAGTACAATTCTAAGAAAGCAAGAAAATAGCAGATATATTAAAAAGCGCATAGGAAAATAATAACCCCGATGCGCTTTTCGAAAATAACTGTTAACAGGTTCATTTTACAAATCAACATATTAACAGTTAATCTCTATTTTATTTTGCAAAAACATGATTACCAATTGTTATAGTATGTTGGCGTGTAGCAATCCAGTGATTTGTAGCGATACGTGGATTGTAGAAGAAAAGTGAACCAGAACCTTGTCCTCTAAATGCTAAAGCTTCATTAACGGCACGAATTGACTCAGCGTCAGCTGCTCTATTAATTCGACCGTTTTGTACAGGTGAAAATGCATAATAACCATTTGAAATCTCGTTAATTACACCGCGGACTGTGTTTGGGAAATCTTTGTGATCAACACGATTTAATACGACAGTTGCAACAGCTACTTTACCTGCATAAGGCTCACCTTCTGCTTCTGCACGAACTAAACGTGCCAATAAATCTCTTTCACTAGCAGTTACACCAGCAGGTATTGTCAATCTTTCCCCAGCCATAATCATATTTGAAGTTTTACTGTTTACACTTTTAATAGATGTTACAGGAACACCATATTGGTTTCCAATTGTCCATAAGCTTTCTCCAGATCTTACTGTATGGGTAGTATTTGCATCGGCAGTTGAAGTAAATCCAAATACTAATAGAGTCACAGTAACGATAAAACTAGATAACCATATTCTTTTTTTCATGTTGTAATTCCTCCTTTTGTTCTAGCAAGCTCACAAACTAGGCTAACAAGAATTCGAGGAGATTACCTTAGGAGATGTTTTCCAATTAATAGATTTAAATGAAAAAGGCCTTATATAACAAGGGTTTAGAGCATATATTACGAATCTATTACCAATTGTGTAATAGTCTCTAAAGTTTCAGAAAAGTAAGAGCAGGAGAAAGCTTTAAAGTACAGGAGATTCTTTTATTTATATAGCTTGGTAGAATTATGATAGATTATGAAATGCGTAAAAATGGGAAATGCTTACATCGACATTGCCTCTTATTATGCTACATTTGGTTTGTCGAAGGCTCTTCGTCAGAACAAAGTAAATGGAGGTATGACAATGAAAAAATTACTTACAACATCATTTGCGGCCCTTTTAATGACAAGTATGTTTACAACCGATGCAAATGCTTTTAGTGAAAAGGAAACGAAGGTAGCAACGGATCATCAAATTAAAATCAATTCTAAAACGATTAATCATGAGCAATTAGATATTCTTTTAAAAGATTTATATGCTAATAGGGATATTCAGTCAATTATAGAAAGAGTTCAAGCAAAATACCCTAATGTAAAAATTGAGCCTGTGAAGAGACAGCCAGGGAATCAAAATAATGAGAATCCTATAGACCAATCACAAGAAATCGTATACGAACAACCTAAAAACGGGGAACAAGCGAAACAGCCAGTTCCACAGCAACCTAATCCTTCTTTGCAGCCTAATCAATCCAATGATCAAGTACAGACAGGAATAACTGCAGAAGAACAAGAGATGGTAGATTTAGTAAACGCAGAACGTGCAAAAGTTGGCTTACCAGCTTTAAAAGTAAATACAGAGCTTACTAATGTAGCTCGGGTTAAGGCACAGGATATGATTGATAACAATTATTTCTCACATCAATCACCGAAATATGGTTCTCCTTTTGATATGCTACAACATTATGGTGTTTCATATCGAACTGCTGGTGAAAACTTAGCAGGAAATCAATCAGTAGAGGCAGCACATCGTGCACTTATGAATTCAGACGGTCACCGAGCAAATATCCTAAATAGTCACTATACAGAAGTGGGAATCGGTATTATTAACGGTGGACCATACGGAAAAATGTTCGTTCAAATGTTTAAAGGATAAATTGTAAATAAGAAAGAAGAGGATGTACCAAAAGCCTTAATTTTGGTGCATCCTCTTTTATGTTGTAATCAAAAATTAACACAAAAGTGTTAATTTTTTTACTATACTATAATTTGTAGGCATCGAGGTTAGCAGGGGGGAGAATACGTGATAAAGAAAATTAGCAGTATGCTTTTTATATATATAATTGGAGTTTTTATTGGATGTACAACAGTAAGTGCAAATGTAGAATTCGAATTTTCTGACGAGCTTTTTAGTGAGTCTGTTATATTAATTGATGGAAAGACTGGGGAAATTCTTTTTGAACAAAATAGTCAACAGCAAATGTATCCTGCGAGTATCACCAAAATTATTACTGGAATCTTGGCAATTGAGGAAGCTGAGTTATCAGACACAGTTATAGTAAGTAAAAATGCACGTGAGGTTATTGGTACTCGTGTTTATTTATTGGAAGGAGAAGAAGTCAGCCTAAAAAAACTCGTTCAGGGACTGTTAGTTAGCTCAGGTAATGATGCTGGATTAGCTATAGCTGAACATGTATCTGGTAGTGAAAAACAATTTGCAAAAAAAATGAACCAGTTTGTAAGGGGAAAGGTTGGTGTGGAGGAAACCAATTTTACTAACCCGCACGGTTTATTCGATGAAGACCATTACACAACTGCATATGATATGGCTAAAATTGCACAATATGCGATGAAAAATGATGTGTTTCGTGAAATTGTAAGCACAAAAGAGTTACCTTGGGTAGGTGAAGGATGGGAAACAACAATCTATAATCATAACAGGATGTTATGGAATTATGAGGGAGTAACTGGAATTAAAAATGGGTATGTTCAAAAATCAGGGTACACGTTAGTTACATCTGTAGAGCAAGGAAACACAGAGTTAATTGCTGTCACATTAAATGCACCTTCTTCAAAACATGCCTACCGGGACACTACTCGTTTGTTTGACTTTGGCTTTGACAACTTTGAAACAAAACGAATTCCGAAAGATTCTGAATTTGAAGATCCATTCGGTAACAACTATACATTAGCAGAAAATTTATATGTAACAACCCGAAAAGGTGAGTCCATTTTTTTAGATGTTAGTATTTATGGGTACTTAAAAGTAATTGGTAGAAATAACCAGTTAGTCGGCATACATGGCTTACAACGAATAGAAGAGCAATATACAAAAAGAACACCACGATTTTTAGCAAGTCTTGATAGGTAGAGCCATAAGAAAAGACTCGAGATCCAATATCTCGAGTCTTTTTTTCTTAGAATGACTTTGTGCACCTGTTGCTATGATGCTGTTTCGCGAATGGTATCGTCCTCCCAAATCATTCCCTTTACTTTAACGTTTGCAGGCAATAAAGGATGCTTTTTCAAGTAGTTAATACTCTTGCGTAAAATTTCATCTTCATCATGTTCCTCTAACCAGTTACCAAAGTCTGTTTGCTGATTGTTTAATGTATAGTTAAGTAAATCAATCGATTGTTTTGTACGATTGGATGCTGTCCAATCAAATTTATCTTGGTCTTTATTTTGATCCTTTACACTAACAAAAATAACTTCCTCTGTATCGTATTGGTGAGTTGATTTTACGATTGTTCGCAGTAAGGAGTCATATGGATGAACAATATAAGGCTGATATCCACTTATGACTGATACTTCATCTTCGTTTTTTTCTAAGGCATCAATAATTAATGGAATGGACTTATTACAATTACTGATGATTAAAGTGTTCTTCATATGGATCGCCTCCGTTTAAAAGATCTAAGATTAATATAACCATTGTGCAATCGAATAAAAGATAGGAATACCTATAGTTAAATTGAACGGGAATGTAATACCGAGTGCTAGGCCGAGATAGATTGATGGATTTGCATCAGGAACAGATGTACTCATAGCTGCAGGTGCTGCAATATAAGATGCACTTGCTGCTAATACGCCCATTAGTGTGGCACCACCTACAGATAATCCACAGGCCATACCAACAAATACACCCATTACTCCATAGAAGATTGGCATCACAATCGCAAATGATAATAATTTTAACCCGTGTTTTCTAACAACAGCTAAACGTTGACCAGCGATAAGTCCCATATTTAAAAGGAACAACGTAAGCATACTTGGATATAAATCGATAAATAGTGGTTGAATTAAAGGTTTACCATCAAGGCCTATGATCATTCCAATAACTAAACTTCCCGCTAGCAGTAGAATACTTTTACCTAAGAAGCATTCACGTAACTGCTCTTTACTCAATTTAAACGAGAAAGAAGGGGCGATAAAACCAACTTTGCGAACCGAAGCATCTTCAGTTTTGCGCTCTTTTAAAAACTCAAGTAATACGAGAGCTATTAGAATGGCAGGGATCTCCATTAAGACAACCATTGCGTTCATAAATGCTTCATAACTTATTGCTCGATTTTCTAAAAAAGCGGCTGCAGCACCGTACGTGACGATACTTACAGATCCATAAGTTGCAGCTAAGGCAATTGCATTTTTCGTATCAAGTTTTACTATTTTTCTTAAGTAAATAAGAGTAAGGATCGGAGTAAGGACACCTAAAAATATCGTTCCTAATATTGGTTTAGTCACTTCTGTAATTGAAAACTGTGACAGTTCAATACCACCTTTTAGACCGATCGCAATTAATAAATACAAGCTTAACGTTTCACCAAGTGCTTTTGGAAATGTAAAATTCGACCCAAGAGCAACTGCAACCATACCGAGGACAAAAAAGAGTACAGCTGGATTTAATAAGTTATCTATGACCATTTGTAACATTAGTTTCTCCACTCCTTAGCTTTAATAATAAAACTCAATTAAATAGAAAAAGACCAGCCATGTAAGAATTCATACAGGCTGGTCTATCATTTCCGTATCAACTGATACTGAAATAAATCTCCCAAAGGATTTAATTAGTTATCTAATTTGGCTTCTAAGTCTTCAGCCAAAGTAAAGACAATGATCCGCTCGCCACTTCTAGTACTAATATCGGTATGGAAGCATTTCGCTTCGACACCTGTCATTTCATGAATGAGTTTTTTTAAGTCAGCACTGCCAGTTTCGATTAATTCTGATCGATTACGTTTAACGGCTAGCATTCCAGTTTCAGATCTTGTTAACGCTTGCTCAGCGGGTGTCAGAATACCTTTTAGTTGTATAATTAGTAGATTTCTAAGAATATCGGTTTTCACTTGAACAGAACCTCTACCTAAATATTCTTTTTCCCATTGCGTTAATGTTTTGCTAATCTCAGATTCAAGAAGTCCTTTCTTCTTATTCATAGCACCCACCTCCATCTCCTAAGTATAGCAAAAATTGCGTAAAAAAACGGTATACCGCCCTTAATTTTAAAAAAGGGAGATATACCGATTATTTCGAATCATTACTTATTTTTACTCGTAGGTTCTCATTTCACCTCTGCGATTTAATCACAGCGATGCACTGCTAACCTTGTAAAGGAAAATAAGCAAGTATTTTAAACAATTCGGTGAACATTTTCAATTAATTTTATTATATATTCAGAATTTAGAAAGTGTCAATAAAAACTTTTTATGCCAAATTTTACAGTGAATTATGGAGAGATTATGGTATCTTAATAATAGGTTCAATTTTTGTATGATGTCGGCGGAAGAGATATTTTATTATAAAAGTTTATGTGTATAAACTCCAATATTTAGAATAAATAAAAAGTATACGGAAAAAATGGATATAAAATTCTTATAGATATTTGTTTAACAGAATATGAAGATCGTTTACGTCTGGGAGCGTGAAGTCATGTATGTATTTATTATTAACCCGACCTCTGGGAATGGTAGAGGGGGAATTGTTTGGAAGTCAATTGAAAGTGAACTAATTCGTAAAAAAACAAACTTTAAGGCACATCTAACAAGAGATAAAGCACAGGTAGCAGAAATTATTAAAGGGCTTAATCCTGAATTGACCACGGCTGTTGTTGTAGTGGGTGGGGATGGAACGGTCCATGATGTAGTGAATTGCTTACAACATATGAAAATTCCCTTAGGGATTATTCCAGCGGGGACGGGAAATGACTATGCACGTTCAATGTCTATTCCTAAAAATTATGAACAAGCACTGGAACGAATTTTATCTGGTGAGAAGAAAAAAATTGATATTTTACATGTTGGAGAGCGAATTTGTATGACGGTCATTGGAATAGGCTTTGATGGAAAAGTCGCTCAGTTGGCCAATGAATCGAAATCAAAAAAATTATTAAATAATATTGGTCTTGGTAAATTTACATATTTAATTATTGTACTAAAACTATTATTTAAGTATAAACCAACAAAAGTTACATTAGAACTTGATAATGTTACTTATGAATTTGAAAAAGTATGGCTCATCGCTGTTGCTAATCTTCCGTATTATGGTGGAGGGATGTACATTTGCCCTCATGCAATAAGTGATGATGGAGCATTTGATGTCTGTATTGTAAATAACATCTCAAAGTTCAAGATCCTACAAATCTTCCCTAAAGTATTCCAAGGGCAGCATATTAATCATCCTGCAGTAACTGTATTAAAAGGAAAAACCATTAAAGTTATATCTGATATTCCTGTCATCATCCATGGGGACGGTGAAATTATCGGGGAAACTCCTGTGGAGGTCACTGTAAAAAAAGATGTTCTAGACATTGTATAAAATAATAGAAGATGCCTATCCAGCAATACATAGTGTCATAAGGAATGTGAAAAAATATCCTTAGCACACTTATATTGAAGGGTAGGTTTTTTTTATGAAATCACGGGGGGGCTTTTTGGTAGTTGCTATTTTTGTAGCTATTAATATGGGTTAGTATGAGCACTAATAGACAAACAGCTTCGACAAAAAGTTATTGATGCATGAATAAGAGCTTCTTGCTCTTCTTTTAATTGTTACTTACAATTACGGACTCGAGTAAGGCTAATCAATTCTTCAACTTTTGTATAAACTGATGAAATTGCTTTAGGGCAATTATAAGAATGGCTTCAGTTGTATTTTTGTCTGGTGCCATTTTAACTTCATTAAAATAGGCTTTAATTTCATCTAGTTGTTCCACCTGTTCTCTATAAAGCTTTACGTTTATTAAACGAGTTTCAACACCTAAATGCTGTGCCTGTTCGTTTATATTTTCTATAGTTTTTTCTAGTTCTTCAACTTGTCTGTAGTAAGCTTCAAATTGTTTTTCGCGCTCTGTTTTCATTATTTCAGTTCTCCTTTCACTTACTTTCTTTTTTCACATAGCATGAATATGATGACAATAATTTAAGGACGAATACCTTCGCGAATTAAATTATACTGCATATAATGTAATGTCAAGAAAGGGAGAGTTCGTATGGGGACAGTAGCTACTGATCGATGGATTAAGTGCTATATAGAGGCAGCAAGTAAAAGCTCGTTTACTCAAAAAAACTGGAATGTTCAGATGAAGACTATTATTGAACCTGTTTCACGTCATTTTCATCATTTACCTGTATATAATCTTCACCGTTTGTTACTTGAACAAGGACTCTTTACTCCTGATCAAGATGTGAGTCCGATTTATACTCATATGAGAAAACTAAAGATGTGGGCATATGTTCAAAAAATATATAGTGAACTAAAGCGAGAATGGGAAGGGCCATCCGTTAAAATCATTATATTACCAGGAAATGAAACAAATGAAATAATTATGGATAGTTTAGGCGGAAAGATGGGCATTGGTTTCGTAGATAAAGTTATCCTGTTTGTAACATCTAAGACTAATCATTTTGATTTAAGAACGCTATTAACACATGAATATAATCATAGTTGCAGGTTAATGAACTTAAATAAACGGGAAAATGAATTAACTCTACTTGATTCACTGATTGTTGAAGGTTTGGCTGAATACGGAGTCCGAGAAAAATGCGGGAAACGAGCTTTGGGAAAGTGGCATCAAGAATTCTCAAAGGAAAAGCTGCAACACTATTGGGATCATTACTATAGAGAACGGATTGGAGTAAAAGGTAAGCATTACCACCGTCCATTTTTATTTGGAAGTGAAGCAATAGGCATCCCTTTATGGACGGGATATGCCATAGGATTTGAAATCGTCTGCTCGATGATGGAACAGAAACAGCATAGTATAAAAAAGCTTTTGTCACTGGACTCCGAAATAATCTTAAAGGAATCGTCTTTTAAAGACTAATTTGCCCTCTTTATAGTTTGTTAAAGAGGGTTTTTTTGTTTAAATAGCTAAATAGTAAATTAGGAGATAGTTTGAACTGGATGAGCATCTAATAGTTGAGGGGAGGAGATGAAAATTTTTAGAGTTTTTTCTTTATTAGTTGGCTTTGGCTTAGCTGTTGCAGGTGGGGTTAGTTTACTTGCCTATTTAAATTTATTAACTGCTGGATATGATTTCATCACATACCTCCGCTTTATTTCAACTAGAATTGAGTTATATATGGTAATTGTTGGGGGTCTGATTATTACGTTATCAATATATTGGCCAACAAAACGAAAAAAGAAATAAAAAATTAGCATAATTTTTATTTGGAATGAATATAGTACTTGTGGAATAAATTGCCTAACCTCTGACTATACTGATGGTACAAGCACTTAAACGTGAGGGGGGCGATTTTGTTGGTCCACATTCGGGATGTTTGGATTAATTGGTTTGAAGGTGAAGAAAATGGTTACAA
The DNA here is from genome assembly GCF_019024285.1 of Alkalihalobacterium elongatum. GTDB lineage: Bacteria > Bacillota > Bacilli > Bacillales > Bacillaceae_F > Alkalihalobacterium > Alkalihalobacterium elongatum. The sequence continues at coordinate 219,766 of NZ_WMKZ01000002.1, read as the reverse complement.
TGTGTGTGATTTTTATGAATGGAGAACTGATGACAGGATCGAAGTGCTAGATCAAGCGATTGTTATCAAGGTTACTCGACAACTTTTTACTTATATTGAAAATAACTTAGCAGATTTACCAGAGAAGTTGTTAGAAGATGTACATCGCAAAAGTTACTTAAGAAAAAACATGTCACGTATTCAACTAGACTATTGTTTCATTGCAACTGATGGTGAACGAATAATAGCAGTTGATACAATCGGCTACAAAACACCAATACGTAAAAGTAGACTAACGCCTAGACAAGAGCAAATTGTCTTAGAGTTAATTGAATCAGAAACAATGGAAGTTTATGATCTTGAAGAAGTTGAATTTGGAAAAGAATACCATATACTTTCTCCAAGCCCAGATGAAATGAGGGGGCTGACGAGAAAAGAACGTCAACTGAAGCAATTGCTTTTTATGGCACTTGATCAACTGTATTCTACTGGTAATGCAGCAGAGATTCGATACTGGTATACAGAATGGGAACCAGCGAAGTATATGGAAATTCAAGCAATGAGTTTTGAAGAGGTATGGAATGGTTTATTTGAAGAGGTTAGAAATGGTTGGTCAAAGAGACATTATAATCTTTGTGAAGCCATCGTGAAAGGACAACCCTTTTTTGAAAAACTATGGGAGCTTGAGCATGGTGAAAGTGTAAAGTAAAATTACATAAAAAATTGGAGAACATATAGTTCTCCTTTTTTGCATTGTTTTCTAAAGGTTCATTTCTCATAGGTTGTTGCGAAAACAGCCTTTCTAAAAATGTTCAAAATGTGAGCATTTTTGGAAAGGTTTGATCAGACATTTACACAGTAGCCTATGTTATCTATAATAAAATAGTAGATCTCTATAGAACTGTGTATGGATGTTCTAAATCTATTGGAGGAGGGATAGTCGTGGATGGATTTGTACACTTTCTAATGCAACTTTTAACTGTTGTAGTAGTGGTTGGAACATTTGGAGTTTCTTTCTTAGTTGGTGCGATTTGGAAGAAGCAAAAAGGATATTAATGCAATCATAAATTATTATAAAAACAAGGAGTAGAGATGATCTCTACTCCTTGTTTTTATCGTTTTTTTCTCCCTAAGCCCATGGCACGTTCAGCTTTCGCAAGCATTTTAGTAGCTACGCGGTTTGCTTTTTCAGCACCTTGGTCTAAGATGTCATCAAGTTCGGTTGAGTTAATTAATTCGTCATACCGTTGTTTAATTGGGCTTAGAGCTTCAACAACTACATGAGCTAAATCTTCCTTAAACTCTCCATAGCCCTTTCCTTCGTACATAGAGGTAATTTCATCATATGATTTACCTGAACATAATGAATAGATGGACATCAGGTTAGCAATTGCTGGTTTATTTTTTTTATCATAATGAACAGAGTTATCGGAATCAGTAACTGCACTTTTCATTTTCTTAATAATAGTTTTATCATCGTCAAGCATAGAAATGTAGCTTTTTGCATTTGGATTGGACTTGCTCATTTTTTTCGATGGGTCATTAAGTGACATAATACGAGCTCCCACTTTAGGAATTTGAACTTCAGGTATCGTAAAAATGTCGTTATATTTTTTATTAAAACGTTCAGCTAAATCCCTAGTTAATTCTAAATGTTGTTTCTGGTCTTCACCAACAGGTACGATATCCGTTTGATAAAGAAGAATATCTGCAGCCATTAACGGTGGGTATGTTAGTAATGCCGCTGATACAGCTTCTTTTCCATCAGACTTATCTTTAAATTGCGTCATTCGCTCAAGTTCACCTATGTAGGAAACACATTGCATGATCCAGCCTAATTGTGCGTGTGCAGGCACTTCTGATTGAATGAACAACGTTGATTTTTCAGGATCAATTCCTGCAGCAATATAAAGAGCGGCCAAGCTTTTTATATTTTTACGTAGTTCTGCCTTATCTTGTGGCACTGTAATAGCATGTTGATCTACGATACAGAAAAAACAATTATGATTCTCTTGCATGTCTACAAAATGCTTCATTGCTCCTAAGTAATTTCCTAATGTTAATGTACCACTCGGTTGTATACCAGAGAAAACAGTTTTCATTTACCTCTTCCTTTCCAAAAAACGTATGTATACATCATCTTATCGAATTATGATGAAAGAGTAAATAAAATTACTTAGATTAAGTTATTATCAAGAATTTGTAATAGGGTATGTTTTTTCTTCTTTTACGAATAATATTTTTAATAAGTCTTGATAAAAAGAATGTTATTCATATCTTAGCTTGAGGGAAAGAGGGAAAACAGGATGAAGGCCAGACCATTAATTTTTTCTGCTTCAATTGGACAAGGTCATCAACAAGCCGCTAAAGCGCTATACACAGAGCTTGAAAAAAAGGGGTATTATCCGAAGATTATTGATACCTTTTATAACCTAAGTCCTTTGTTGCATCACTGTATTGTGAAAAGTTACTTAAACTTACTCAAATTAGGTCCAGCGGTTTGGAGAAAGATTTACTTTAATGCAGAAAAGCAATCATACTTCCTTTATATTGATCGATTTAGCACATTATTTACGGACCGGCTTCATAAACTGATTGGAGAAGAAGAGAATGTCCCATTTATTATTTCAACACATCCGTTTGTAACACCATTTCTGACAACAGTAAAGAAGAGAAGAAACGTAAATATTCCAATCTATTATGTAATCACGGATTTTTTAATGCACCCAGCTTATTTAAGAGATGGTGTTGATCGGTATTTTACAGCTGATCCTACGTCGTTCCATTTTGCAAAAAAGAATAATTATCCTGTCGATCGCTTCTGTTTAACAGGAATCCCAGTCCCACGTCACCCCGCGTTCTCTGCGACTAAATCTAAAAGTCGTGAAACTCTTGGGTTAGACGAGAATAAAAAAATTGTTCTCATAGCTGGTGGCGGTTTTGGATTAGCAAAGTATGGGAAGGTTATCCGAGCACTAGAACAATGTAATGAAGAATTAATGATTATATGTATGACAGGGACTAATTTAAAGGCTGCAAAGAAAATTGAAAACTTTAAGAGTAAACATTCCTTAAAAGTATTACCTTTTACTGATCTTTTTTTAGACTATTTACGAGCAAGTGATGTAGTCATCTCAAAATCAGGTGGACTAACGATGTCAGAGGCACTTATCTGTGAAACACCAATTATAATTTATAAGCCAGTACCAGGTCATGAAGAACACAATGCGCAATTTTTAGTAGAAAAAGGAGCAGCTGTTAAAATACAGAACGATGAAGAACTACCGTTGATTATCAAAAGAGTTCTATTTCAAAAAAAACTCAGTGAAGAAATGCGACATTCGGCTAGGAAGATTAAAAGACCTACAGCTGCTGAAGAGATAGTCGAGGAAATAATCTTGGCATTAGAGCAAAATAAACAAGCTGTGCGATAAGTATATTAACGATGTTGTTTCTTTTTCCATATGTGAATTGAAAATAATCCGATCGTAATGATGAATAAAACAAAAAATACTAAATCGTTACTATAATTAAGTTGATTTGAAATTATAACAAACAGTCCTAATAAAATTGTCATCATAAGTGTAGAAATTTGAAGAATATTCATAAAAAAACCTCATTCTCATTAATATTAAAAATAGTATAACAAACGTGTATCCGTTCGGACAAAGGGGTGAAGTGATGCAACAGCGAAAAAATGCAATTTTTAGTTGTCTTTTATTTTTTCTTTTATTTGGAGTTGCCTACTTATATGAAGGATCCAATCATATATTTAGACAAGTAGATGAGGCAGTAGCAGCCACTTCGAAAGTAGGTGCATTTGAAAACGATGTTGCACCAAACTTTGAATTATTAAATTTAGAAGGGAAAAAGGTTTCCCTAGATGATTTCCGTGGGCAGAAGGTTATCTTGAACTTTTTTGCAACTTGGTGTCCACCATGCCAGGAGGAAATGCCCCTATTAGTTAATCTAGATGAGCAATTAAAGGATAAGAATATTGTGTTGCTTGGCGTGAATATGACGAGTCAAGAAAGAAACGCAAATGATATTCGCCCGTTTTTATCACAGTATCAAGCCAAATATGATGTTGTTTTTGACGTAGATGGAAAAGCCATGAAGGATTACAATATCATCGGCATTCCAACGACTTTTTTAGTGAATGAAAAGGGAATGATTGAAAAAAGAATTAATGGTATCGTAACACCAAATCATATTCCACTTCTTCTTGGAAAATAGGAAGGCTAATACAAACAATAAAACGAATGATCTTGCAATAAAATCATTCGTTTTTATTGTTTTCGTCTTCTTGTTCCTGACTATTTTTAATGAACAAATATTAGATACGATGATACAAAGTAAATGATAATTAAAAGTATAGATGGAAAAGCATACGATTTAGCTGAACTATAATTCTTTCTTAGTAACGAATACATTACAATAACAGAAAGAACGGAAACAGCAGCTGCTGTAATTTGGTTAACTGGCGACACAAAGGAAAGAACGGCACCTTTTTGATACAGAACATCAGTACCTACTAAGATAAGCATGTTAAAAAGGTTACTACCTAAGATGGAGCCGATCGCTAAATTATAATTCCGTAACTGAATGGCAATTAACACAGCAACTGCTTCAGGCAAAGATGTTGTGGCAGCTATTAAGAAACTTCCAACGAAGCTAGATCCAAGCCCAGTTATAACGGCAATTCGGTCACCCGTAATAGTAAGTAAGGAACCAGTAATTAAAATAATGACAGCAGCAATACTAAACCCATAAATAGCTCTTCTAAGTGAAATTGCCGAAGTATTAAGCTTATTTTCTTCTTCCTCAAGAGCAGGCTCTTCAATAATTTGTGCTTCATTTTTAGAACGATTTGTTAGCACATACATACCCACTGCATATATTAATACTATTATGAGGGTATCCATGCCCATCCCTAGAAATGTGATATTTAATCGTAAAGTTAAGGCCAAAAGAGATGTTACAGCTAGTAAAAGACCGATACTTGCGGTGTAAAAATGTTCGTTAGATGCTCCATTGAAAATTTGCTTTCTTCTGTAATATAAATCGAAAAAGGCAAGAATGAGCAGGTTAAACATATTACTTCCTAGAACATTTCCAATTGCTATGTCAGGGTTATCAAGAACGATCGCAGAAATACTAGTTGTAACCTCTGGAAGTGATGTAGCCCCTGCTAAAAAGATCGTTCCAACCAACATACCACCTAGAGCTGTTTTTTCACTTAAAACATCAGCATAAGTGGAAAGTTTGATAGCACAAATTACCGTAGCAACTGCACATAATAAAAAAATAATAAATACCATAAATAATTCCCCTCTCTCCATTTCCACACAAAAAAGACCCTTTTATGAGAGTTTACCCGTTAAAATAAACACTCATAAAAAGGTCTTGCGTACTTTGTCTTGTAAATTATGACAAAGCTTAATGAACCGAGTGTTTCCACCGTAATGACGATTCATTAACCTAGGAAGGTCGCTACTCCCCTTTTTAGGACTTATGTGATTAAATTCAATTTAGCATAGGATATAGTGAGCGTCAATAAAAAAATCTTTGGCGTAATAACCAAAGATTTTTCAAACAGACTTCCTATATAAGTGCTCTTCGATTTGTGCATCAACGAGAGCGTCAAGATGTTTGATTAGTTGTAATGCTTTATCATTACTTATTTTTCGGTAATGATGATTTCCATTCGGTTCTTCATCTAATTGATCTGCAAGTGCTACTACTTTTTGTAAATTATTTAGTTCTAACTGACCATCTGGTAAATATGAGTCCGTATGAAGGAGTATCGCCAAAGCAACTTGCTTTGCTTTCCTAGGATCTTCACCAAGCCGAACTAATAGCTTATGGGCTCGTTCTGCACCTTTAATGGCGTGAATATCATTTTCTTTGTAAAGCTCAAAATCCCATTGACCGTTTTTATACCAAGTATAGTGTCCGATATCATGAAGAAAGGCGGCTTTCGTAGCTAAATCAGGATTAACATCGAATTTTTTTGAAAGCTTGAGGGCATTGTATGCTGTAGCGATCGCATGGGCTAAACCAGACCGCTTTACATATTTTTGTGTGACAGGGTGACTATAAATTTCTAACAATGTTACATTTCTCATTTTTCCTTTCCCTCCTCATGTTAGATCTTCTCTTACGTATTCAAGGTATTTTTTCTATTATATTGAGTAAGAAGCTGTTTTGCAACCACTATTTTCTCATTGGACAAAAAAACAAGTTATCCTACAAAATATCCCAATAGTTCTTTTATGGTAGTTCTTTTTACAATGGTAAGGTTTTACGAATAACGCTATAATTTTCCTTGGAGGGATTAATATGTATATAACCGTTGATGAATTAGCAGAGTATTTAGCTTTACCCCTAGAATATTTGCAGGACCAAATTCGCAAAGGAAATATTAAGGCGATATTTGATGGTAATCAATATTTAGTCAATAAAAATCAATTTGAATGGCATAAACAACAGCTCGATTTAAAGATAGAAGAGCTTCGAAGAGAAGCATTGGAAGATATCCCAGACGATATTGATGTTAAAGACGAGGATTAAGACATACATATTAAAAAAGGACAAATCATAACTGTAAAGGCATGAAAGGCGTGAGAAGATGGGGAAAAAAATAATAAAGTTACTGATGATCGTGTTTACTTTATTTGTAGTTGTTCAAGAGGTAAATGCTGAAGGGAACGGGGGTAGTTCGGTTCAATTCCATTCTGTAAAGGATATCGTACAAAAAGATTTAGAAGTTCCAGCACGAATGGCACGCTTTGTCTTTGATTCAGGTTATACATTTGAATATCCTGATGCCGTTAGAGGGATTTATGTTACTGGCAATTCAGCTGGCGGTGAAAGGATGAATAGTCTCATCGAGTTAATCGAAACGACCGAGCTTAATGCAATGGTAATCGATATCAAAGATGACCACGGCTATTTAACGTATAAGCCTGAAAAAAATTCACCGTTTTATAACATTTCACAAAACTACATTAAAGACACAGAAGATTTAATGAAAACTTTGGAGGAAAAGGAAATTTATCCAATTGCACGCGTCGTTGTATTTAAAGACAGCATCTTGGCTGAAAAAAAACCAGAACTATCATTTAAAACACCAGATGGTAAAGTGTGGAAAAATCGTCGTGGGGAAGCTTTTGTAAATCCCTTTTTAAAGGAAGTTTGGGATTATAATGTGGCGATTGCTGAAAAAGCAGCGAAAATGGGATTTAAAGAAATACAATTTGATTATGTCCGCTTCCCAGAAGGCTTTGAACGCAGAGACGATGAATTAAAGTACAGTGTAGGAGAGTATGAAGGTGGCGACGGAGATAATATCCAAAAGCGAGTTACCGCTGTAGCCGATTTTGTTGCCTATGCAAGAGAACAATTAGCACCATATGATGTTGATGTTTCCGTCGATATTTTTGGTTACGCAGCAACAATCCCAGAAGCTCCAGGAATTGGTCAAAACTTCTCAAAGATATCTGAAAATGTCGATGTCATCTCATCCATGATTTATCCGAGTCATTGGACGTCTTACTTTGGGATCGATAAGCCAGATTTATACCCTTATGAGCTCGTTGATGCTTATGCTAAAGTGGAAAATGAATTATTAGGAACATTAGAAACACCGCCAGTATCAAGACCATGGATTCAAGATTTTACTGCCAGCTGGTTAGGAGCAGGCAATTACAAAAGTTACGGCAAAGAAGAAGTTGAAGCACAGATTAGAGCATTAAAAGATAACGGGATTAACGAATATCTACTGTGGAATGCGAGTAACCGTTATACACCAGGTGTTAATTATACGCCATAAATAAAAAGGTGACCGATCAAAGTTGGTCACCTTTTTTAATGGGTCCTTACGCCGCTAAACGGGCGTTTCCGCTTTTCTTATTGTCTAGCTCCAGGTGCTATCGGCTCGAGGTCGCTTCGGTCCATCAAACGTGTCCAAAGAGCATGACACTATTTGCTGGCCCTCCAGCGCTTGTCACCGATAAGCAGGGCGTTTCCGCTTTTCTTATTGCCTGCCGCCGACTTTTTTCCAGCCTGTTTGAACACTTGATGATTTCGTTTTAAATTTGTCTACATTTCCTCGTCCGAAAACTTTCATGCCAAATACATTTGTAACTGTACCCATTAGTGCTGTAAATCCAATAATACATAGTGCAAGTAATACAAAATCGATAACTAAGTTACCCATCTAAAATCCCCCTATTGATGATTGCATCTTACCATTTATTGTACAGAAGGATATGTGAAAATGAAAGGGATTTCAAAAAAAGAGATAGACACTTTAATTAATCAGTTCTTTAATGCACTAACAAAAAGGGAAGGAATGCTAACATATGAGAGAAAATGAAGGTATTTATATAAGAAAGAGAATAGATTACTGCTCATGAGAAAATTTTATTAAATGCTGGTAATAACCCCCTGTTAGTGCCGTTTATTGTAGGAACATTCTTGCATATAATAAAGAGACTAAAGACAAATGGAGGTCATAGTCAAGTGAATTGGTATGAAAAGCTTAATCAGTATTTTCCAATTGAAGAAATGAAATCAAAGGAACACATGGAATTACTCTTAGCAGAGAAGTCTGAAATATATTTTAAAGATGAAAGCGAAGATCATGTCCTCATGTACGTAGAAATGGATGACTTTGTTTTTATCGATTATTTGTTTGTGTCAAAAAATGCAAGGGGAAAAGGGACAGGAAAAAAATTAATTGATAAATTGAAAAAGAAAGGAAAACCGATTATTCTTGAAGTAGAACCAATTGACTATGAAGATACAGATACACAAAAAAGACAGCGGTTCTATGCAAGAGAAGGTTTTAAGCATGCCGAGTCCATTGGATATCGTAGACGGTCGCTTGCAACAAACGAAATCAATGAGCTTGAAATTCTATATTGGTCGCCAACCGATGAGTCAGAAGAAAGTATTTATGAAAAGATGAAAAAAACGTACGAAACGATTCACACTTACAAAGATAAACAGTTGTATGGTCAGTCTTATAGCCCCGTAGATGATGTTTTAACATTTGATGAAGAGGTTGTCGAACAACAAGAACAAATCTAATTTGCTATGTAAGGTGGTGAGAACGATGAAGGGGAGAGAGAAGAGCAAAAGAAGAAAGCGTGAACTTCTAAAAGAGTTGCTCCGTAAAAAATTGAGAAACTTAAAAGAAGCTCCAAAACGTAGACCCGCCACCAATACGAAGACAATTGCATAAATTGTTGTATGCAAAAGCAGACTCTTAGTGTCAAAGAGTGCTGCTTTTTTTTTAATGTTTGACATAAAGACAGTAGCTTATACGTAATTTCTTTTAACAACATACAGATAGGATATGTAAATAAATACCTTAAAGGGGGTGCTTTTTTGAACATCAAAGTTTCAATAATTATTCCCTCATATAATCGTTATCCGTTAAACTTACTCTCATTATATTCTTTAGAGAATCAAGAATTTGACCTCTCAAAGATGGAAGTAATTTTAATTGATGATCATTCAACAGACCAAACGACTAACTTAAAAAGTTATAAACCACCATATCATTTTAGATATATTCGAAACAACAATAAAAACTTAGGTAGATCTAGAACTCGTAATTTAGGGATTAAATTAGCAAGAGGAGAAATTTTAATTTTTTTAGATGCAGAAGTAATTGTAGAGCCTAACTTTGTAAAAGCACATTATCAACAACATCTATCAAAAGAGTCATTGGTTTGCATAGGGAAACAATACAAAAAATTATATTCTTGTTTATTACCTAGATTTAATCAAAAGCAAATTGAACAAGTCAGTTCCATTTTGCAAAAAAAACCAAGAGTTCAGAAACGAATTATGAGGGAGATAGGAACTAAAAGTTTAGATGGAAAAAATTTTAATCAAAGTATACGAAATATTAAACAGCCAATACAACTACTATTTAAAGAGGATATAAAGTCAATAAATGTTCTAAAGGATTTTTCAACAAATGCAATGGAATATAATAATCTATTAAAGGCAAAAGCTAATTTACCTTTTTTACCTTGGACTAGTTGCGTGACAATGAATCTTTCTATAAGGAAAACGGTCATTGAGAAAGTTGGTGGATTTGAGGAAACATTTATAGGGTGGGGGCTAGAGGATTATGAATTAGGCTTTAAGCTTTATAAATCAGGTGTAAAAATCGTTGTAGTAAATGTGACAGTGTATCATCAAGAACACCCAATGAATAGGGAGAAAATTGTGGAAGAAGCTAAGAATTTAGTGAAGTTTCAAAGAAAACATCCTTGTATAGATATATTAGTTTTATCTTTGAAATATTTAATTGTTCCTAATAGGTTAAAGGTAATGAATGATGTAGTTGGTGAGTTCTATTCACTTCCTATTGGACAATACAGTCTTTTTAAAAAAGAAATATTTACAATGTTAGAAAAAATTTCACTATTAAAGGCTGATGAAAAGAAAATCACAAATTTGTTAACAGGGGAAAGTTCTGCACATATCGCCGCAAAAAGAAAAAATCTTAATGTAGAACGTGAAAAATTAAAGAAAGCTGGCTTTGAGAAATTAGTATTACTAATGGATTTATTAATGAAACAATAAAAAAGCTATGATACGGACCAAGATAAAAAATTTTTATTGGGGGGAATAGTATGGTTGCAAAAGAATTATTATTTCCAACTACTCCACTAGAGAAAATGAAAAACAAGGAGTATGATGTATTAATCATTGGTACAGGAGCTGGTGGTGCTGCATCAGTTTTACGATTATGTGAAAAGTGGAGAAATAAGAAAAAGCAAATTGCAGTAATAGAAGCTGGAGGAAGTGTATTACCTGCACATGCGAATAATATGAAGGTAAAAAATCCAGAATCCTACTATTACAAGGTATCAAATTCATATGGAGAACATCTTAATCAATTTTCTGGAGCTAGAGAATTACTTGCCCTAGGTGGAAGGACTTTATTCTGGGGCAATGTTTGTCCTAGAATGCCAACTGAAGAAATCAATTCCTGGCCCATTTCTGAGATTGAAATGAAAAAATATTATGATATAGCGGAAAAGAAATTAAATGTTACTAAAGCTTTTGATCCGTCAATACCGATATTTCAAAATTTTATAAATAGTGGTTATAAAGATGTTCAAAGCTTTCCTTTAGCGGTAACTAGATTGCCAAAAAACTCCGTCAAGTTTTTTTCTTCACTATTATTCTTAAATGAAGCATTTAAAAATAAACCTTTTGATATAGCAATAAATTCGAGGGTAACAAAGGTATTAATAAATAATAATAAAACTGTAGGAGTAAAAGTTCATTCTGTAGATGGTAAAGAATGTATTCTAAGATCTAAAAATATTATACTTGCAACTGGTGCAATAGAAACACCACGTTTACTACTCTATTCTGGTATTAAAGGAAAAGCCATTGGCCATTACTTAACCAATCATTCATTTGTTAAAGCTTTTTGTAATACAAAAAACTATAAGAAGGCCTCAATTCTTTTACCTCAAACTGTTAATCGTCCCTATCAAATTCAAATATATATAAATAAAGGAAAAGCTGCTTTAGCTAGCTTCGGAAGAGTAGAATCAAGCTTTGAAAATAAGGTTTATATTAATAAAAAAGATCAGGATATTAGAGGAGTATCAAAAGCTAAAATTAATTTCTCCTACAGTAAAAATGATCTATTAATTATCAATGAAATGAAAAAAGAATTAGAGAAGGTCGCCACAATAATTGGTGGATCAATTAATTCAAGAGATGGTAAGCCCAGCATTCAAGTCCAGGAACCAGGAGCAGATTATCATGAGGCATGTACATGTCGAATGGGAACAGATCCAACTATTTCGGTAACCGATCCATATGGAAAAGTCCACGGTATAGCAGGGTTATATATTACGGATAACAGTGTTCTACCTACTATAGGAGCTGTTAATCCAGTTTTAACAACCGTAGCTTTGTCATTTCGAACAGTTGATTCAATTGTACAGAATTAGGATAATGTCTGACTTGGAGGGAAGAAATGAGTAATTATAATATTATTGAAACTTATCCTAAAAACCGAATATTAAGTGGCGGAGTTCTATGTAATTTACAGTATCCAAATAAAAAAGTAACACCTGACTTTTTATATGGACAGGTTGCGATAGATAAATCTGCAAATAGAGGGTCATTAAATTGGCTACGTTGGGAAAAAGGGAGATGGGTAAAAACAGTTATTACAACAAATTATAGTGTCCAAGTTGGAATGGAAGTTGCTGACATCACAGGCAATGGAAAGCTAGATGTAATATTTGGTGAATGGCACAATAATTTTACGTGGTTAAAAAGGAAGGGACGCCCGGGGGGAAATGTTTACTGGGCCGAACAACCCGCTGACCCCATTAAAGGTAAGTGGAATATCCATAAAGTTGCAGCAAACTGTATTGATCCTCACGATATATTAGTTGGAGATATTTCTGGTCAGGGCCATTCGGATATTTTAGTAAGAAACAAGCATGGAAAATTAAGTTGGTATAGAAGTCAAAAAAACGTGAGAAAAGAATGGATAGAAACAGTTATATCAAATAAATTAGCTGGTGATGGTACAGCATTGTATGATATTAAAGGGAAAGGTAGTATGGATGTAATTACAGCACAAGGTATTTTTGAAAATTTAGATGGAAGAGGTACACAGTGGAAATTTACTCCTTTTCCTGTCGATGATTTAAATTTACACCCTGAAACACGGATAGCAGTCAGCGATCTAATGAATGATGGCTCAATATCAGTAGTTATCACAGAATCAGAATTGGATGCCAAAGCTAGGATAATACTTTTGCATTCCTCAAATAAAGGGAAAACATGGACGCGAAAAATATTAATTGATAAAAGACGTGATTTTAGAGGTCTGCATACACTACAACTGTTTGATATCAATGGTGATGGTTTATTAGATATTTTCACAGCAGAGATGGAAAATGAAAGAACTGACGGTGTAAATAGAAAGCCTAAATGGAAATTATTTGTAAATTATGGGAATTTAAACTTTGAAGAACTGGATATTCTAGATGAGAATCTTGGTGCCCATCAAGGAAAAATCGGCTATATTAGTGGAGTTCAAAGCCCAGATATCATCGCAAAAGACTGGTTGCCGAATAAGATTAATGCGTGTGAGGGTAAAAATCATATAGTTCATCTTCGAGGCTTACAATATAAAAATTAGTTTATAGTAACGAATAAATAAAAAGAGGCTGTCTATTATTATTTAGACAGCCTCTTCCTCTATGTGAGTAAGATTTTTTTACAATGTTTAAATGAGAAACTCTTGTTTCTTTAGCTTCTTTTCTTTTCGTAAATCAAATGCGTAGTAAATAACAGGTATAAGAATTAATGTTATGAACGTAGAAAAGCTTAAACCAAACACGATAACAATTGCCATCGGCTGCTGGACTTCTGTTCCTTCTCCAAAACCTAATGTAAGAGGAATAAGACCAAGTATTGTTGTTAAAGCAGTCATTAAGATTGGGCGTAGACGTGTTGGTCCCGCCTCGACGATTGCTTCGAAGCTAGGAAGACCTTTTTGTTTTAATGTATTAATATAATCAATTAATACAATCGCATTATTAACAACAATTCCTGTTAAAATTAAAATACCTACGAGAGAACCAACACCAAATGGCTGAAAAGTCACGAGAAGACCAAAGACAATTCCTATAAGTGTGATAGGAACGCTAAACATAATGATAAAAGGGTAAAATAGTGACTCAAATCGCGCAGCCATAACCATGTAAACTAACACGACAGCTAGACCAATCGCACCTGCTAATTTAAAGAAAGCATCATTCATTTGCTCGTTTTGACCACCAAAGCTTATACGATAGCCTGTAGGTAGTAAAGGAGCTAGCTCTTCTTTTAGCACTTCCTGAATATCATTTACGACACTACCTAAATCTCTATTCAAAATCGATGCAGTAACGGTTACTTCTCGTAGTCGATTAGCACGTCGAATGGTACTCGGTCCTTGATCTCTTGCAATTGTAGCAACTGCCTCAAGCGGGATACGTTCTCCTGTAGGAGTATCGATAAGCAACTGATTAAGCTCGTCGACTGAAGACGTATAACGCTCTTCGACTACAAGTCTAACATCGAGTTCATCTCCACCTCTAGCTAATCGTGTCGCAACCATACCTCTTGTTGCATTATTAACAGCACTAGCAATTTGAGCACTTCCTACACCATAGTTAGCAGCACGCTCACGATCAACAGCAACCGTAATTTCTGGACTTCCGACCGTGAAGTTTGAAGAAGGCTCTCTCACTCCATCCACTTCAGAAATGAGGCGAATTACTTCATTAGATAATTGATGTAATGTTTGTAAGTCACGACCTTTAACTGTAATTGAAATTGGATTTTCTGAAAAGCCTGTGTCACTCGCTGATACCGAAATTTCCGCACCAGGAATATCCTGTAAAAGGTTACGAATGTCTTCAGCGATTATTAAATCGGTTTTTGTTCTCTTATTAGGTTCTTTTAATAAAATACTATAAGAGGCTCGGTTGGTTTGTGTACCAGCACCTATCGTAAAGTTATCGGTACCGCCGACAGTTACATAAATCAAATCAATTTCTGGAAGATCCTTAATTCGTTCTTCAATTTCAGTGGCTACTTCATAGGTACTGTCAAGTGAGCTCCCCGCAGGAAGTCTCGTGTCAATGCTTATAAAACTTTGATCCTGTGCTGGAAGAAATTCTGTTCCTATAAAGGGTATTCCAGCTAGAGAGATGGCAAATAAAGCAAAGGTACTAAATATTACCGTTTTAGGGCGCTTTAAAGATCTTTCTAATATTTTTCTATAAAACCCAGATAGCCTTTGAAATCCCTGTTGAAAAAAGGAAGTATCTTCATTCACTTTCATAAAAGTTGAAGATAACAAAGGTACAATGATTAATGCAGTAAATAAAGAAGCAAACAGAGAAAAGGCAACAGTTAATGCAAGCGGTTTAAATAATTGTGCTGCTAACCCCTCCACAAAAATAATCGGTAAAAATACGACAATTGTAGTGAGCGTCGAAGCGATAATTGCACCGCCGATTTCAGTTGTCCCTTCAATAGCTGCTTCTTTGATTGACATTCCTTTTTGGCGTAACCGATAAATGTTTTCTAATATAACGATGGCATTATCGACCATCATACCGACACCTAATGCTAGTCCCCCAAGTGTTAATACATTTAAGGTTTGGCCGCTAAAATACATAAATAAAAATGTCGTAATAATAGAAATAGGAATAGAGAATCCAATAATCATTGTACTTCTGAAATTTCTCAAAAATAAATAAAGGACCGTACCAGCTAAAATACTCCCAAGAACTATATTCCAGGCTACAGCACGAATAGATTGTTCAATAAAGCGGCTTTGATCGAAAATCGTTTTTATTTCAACACCTTGTGGAAGCAGTTCATTAAGCTCCTCTAGTTGTCGGTTGATGTTTCTAGCAACAGCAACAGTATTTGTCCCTGATGCTTTCAGAACTGAAATCCCGACACTTGGTTGTCCGTTCAAGTAACTCGCTTGGGTAGTTGGTTTTAAGGTTTCAACGATATCTGCAATATCCGATAAGGGCAATATTCCTTCACTTGTTGGAATCGGTAATGTTTTTATATCGTAGATTGATGTAAATTGACCAGTTATTCTTATTGGTAAGTTTAAGTTGAAGTCTTGGAGCTGCCCACCTGGTAGATTTAAATTTTCACTTGCTATAATTTGTTGGAGCTCTGTTAGCGTTAACCCGTATGCTGTTAAGCGATTAGGATCAATATGAAGTTGAATTTCTTGTTCGGCTCCGCCCTCAATTTGAACGGAAGCAACTCCATCAACTGCATCTAATAATGGACTAATATCATTTTCAGCAAATTTCCTCGCTTCAATTATATTTCCATCTGGAGCACTCACGGCTAGCTGTACGATAGGTAGAAGACTCGGATCAAACCGTAGTACTTGGGGTGTAGGGACTTCATTTGGCAATCCTTCTCGGATCATATCGATACGCTCCCGCATGTTTAAGGTAGCAAAGTCCATATCTGTACCCCAGTCGAAGGCAACTAGTATAAGTGCACCACCTGTCCGTGAAGTAGAAGAGACTGATTCAACACTTGGTAAACTGGACATCATTTCTTCAATCGGTTGCGTTATCAGCTGTTCGATTTCTTCGGGACCCGCTCCCTCATAGGAAGCTGTAACGGCAACGATAGGAAAACTGAGCTCTGGAAATAAATCAACAGATAAATCCCGTAATGAAACGATGCCTAGTATGATAACTAGGCAAATAACCATACCCATTGCAACGGGTCTAAGAACTGATAGTTTAGCGATCTTCATTTTCTGTTTCACTCGTTTCGTATCGTAATTTGAGCACCGTCTGTTAAACGCTCTTTTCCAGTTGTAACAACTGTATCATTTACCTCAATTCCTTCAACCACTTCAATTAGGTCACCTTCTCTAGACCCTAATTCAACTGATTGTTTAATAACCGTATTTTCGTTAACTTTGAAAACAAAGGCTTCATTATCTTCATATAAGATACTACCGATCGGAATAACGATTGCTTCATCAATCGTACCAAGATCGACTAATGCAGTTGCACGCATACCACCTTTAATGAAAAGATCAGGATTTTCTATTTCAGCTTCTACGGTAAACGTATTCGTTTGGGGGTTTACAACAGGTGATACCGTAGTAATTGAATTTTCATATTTTTGGTTTAGCCCATTAATGCCAATTGATACGTCCATACCTGGTTGAAGCTTTGATATTTGAAAGCTATTAGCAGAAAAGGTAGCTACAACTGGATCTAAATTAACGATAACAGCAAGCGGGGAGTTTGGCACAGCCATTTGACCGACTGTAACGTCCATTTGTGCAATTACGCCAGCAATTGGTGCTGTTAGTCGGGTGGCTTGTACACCTTGTTCAGCTTGTCTCACGTTATGTTTAGCTGTTTCAAGTTGAATTTCCAATTCTGTTGTATTAATCCTAGGAACTTGTTGGATTGCGCCAGCTGCTTGAGCAAGTTCTGCTTGTTTAAGACTTAATTCGAGTGAACTTCGAATAAATTCAAGTAATGCAACATCTGGATTTTCTTCATCAAGGTTTTCGATGGCACCACGAGTTGCATTTAATGATTGTTCAAGTTCTTGTTGAAGTGTTTGTAGCCTTTGGATCTCGTTTTGGGCCGTACGGTTTAACTCGTTTGCTTGATTGAGCGCCTTTTCAAGCTCACTTACAGCTTTTTTTGCATGAGCAACTTGCTCACTAGCTAGTTCTGCATCTAGGGTGATCAATAAGTCACCTCGTTTTACATTTTCTCCAACTTTTTTATGAATTTCTTTAACTTCTAAAGGTGTAACAGTGAATAGCGGTACTTGTTCTTTAGGAAGCATTTGGCCATTTAACTCGAGGGTTTGGCGAATTTCCGATTGTTTAGCCTCTTCAACAGAGACCAATAATGACTGTCGTTCAACACTGTCACTTGTAATATCATCCGTTGCACACCCTGCAATAAAGAGTATGAGACATATGAAACAGATGGATTTAAAATTAAAATATTTGTACACGCACCAGTCACCCCTAATATCAAACTTTACTATGATAACGTATTTATATAATTGAAAATACTATATATTTTTGGGTAGAACAAACTACAATACCTTATTATGATGTGACAATCATGTGACAACTATGTTATTTTGATGTCATTTTTCAATAAAAGAAGGAAGCACCGTTAAATATAGGGAAGTTTTCTTTTGAAGATAGGAGGGAAAACACTTTATAAATAAAGCATGTTTACAACATGAGCGTGTTGTATAATTAATGTACATAATTTTTTTAATAGGGGTATTCAAATTAGAATTATTATTGTATAATGCTTAATGTAAGGAAAAATTTATTGTAATGATGTTGATATACATTGTTGAAGGGAGATGTCCATTTATGGTAACCCTATTAACATCACCGAGTTGTACATCTTGTAGAAAAGCAAAAGCTTGGTTAGAAGAACATAACATACCGTTTCAGGAAAGAAATATTTTTGCATCACCTTTATCCATTGATGAAGTAAAAGAGGTTGTTCGAATGACTGAAGATGGAACAGATGAGATTATTTCAACTCGTTCAAAAGTATTCCAAGATCTTGATGTTGAGTTAGAGGCATTGCCACTACAAACTTTATTTAAGTTAATTAGTGAAAACCCTGGATTACTTCGTCGTCCAATTATATTTGATGATAAGCGATTACAAGTTGGATATAATGAGGCAGAAATTCGTCGCTTCTTACCAAGGAAAGTTAGAACGTTTCACTTATTGGAAGCACAAAAGATGGTCAACTAAATGTAAAAGAGGCTGCTCAATATAACAGCCTCTTTTTGTTTATATTTTAAATAAATTAGGTACTTGAAATTATTTTGGAAATACCCCGTGAAATGGTAAGCAAGGAAATTGTTTAATATTTTGTGGAAAAGTTTGTAAGAAAGCCGTGTCGCTTAACATAACCAGCGAATAGAACACCTATAATAACAGCTACTTGAAATAAAACCGTAACAATTGGGTGACTTTCGAATAATGGAGCAAGTTGTTCTTCATGTGTGATCATTCTACCAGCAGTAAAAGCAAGAATACCTGCACCGATGTAGATAACAAAAGGAAAACGCTCAAAAATTAAAAGTATTAGTTTACTTCCTAATATAATAATCGGCACGGAAATAATTAGCCCTATAATGACAAGTGATGGATAGCCATGTGCTGCCCCAGCAACAGCTATTACATTATCTACCCCCATAATAAAATCAGCAATGATGATTGCTTTAATGGCACTAAATATACTTGTTCCACTATGTACATTGTGATCGTTATTCATTTGTGAAATTAAGTCGTAAGCGATATAGATTAATAAAGCTCCACCAATTGCTAGTAACAACGGGATCTTAAGGAGCTGGACAGCTACTAAAGTTAAAACAATACGAATAACTAGTGCTAAGCCTATACCCAATACAATAGCTTTATTTCGTTGTTCCTTTGGAAGGTTTCTACAGGCAAGTGCAACGACGATTGCGTTATCGCCACCTAAGATAATATCAATACCAATAATAGTTAAAAGAGAAATTAAAAAATCAATATCCATTTTAAATAATCATCCTTATCTGTTTCATTGACAAAACAAACTATAATCACTCATAATAAATAGTTAATAATAAGCATAGCCTGATAATAACTGTTGTAAGGTTGTCTTATTGTTAGTCTATACGTCATTGTTACAGTTAAGAACATAAATATAAAACGGGCTAACATACAATTCTAAAAAAATTTTAAATTGTCCCGTTTTTAATTTCCAATTCAGTTGATTTTGTCATACAATAGAAGTAATATAGAGAAACTCTAACTTACATTACACCCTCAATGAGTAGTTGAAATTTATTAGGTATTACGTCGTTTGGTAGCTATGAATATCAATTAGAAGTGTACTTCTATTGATAATGTCTGGAGGGAGAGAGTTATGGAAATCGAAAGAGTAAATGAATCAACAATTAAGTTTTTTATTACGTATAAGGATATCGAGTCCCGAGGGTTTGACCGGGATGAAATATGGTATAACAGAGAAAGAGGAGAAGAGCTCTTTTTCGAAATGATGAGTGAGGCACATGATCGAGAAGAATTTGAGCTTGAGGGGCCATTGTGGATCCAAGTACAAGCTTTAGATAAAGGTTTAGAGATTGTAGTAACAAGAGGGCAAATTTCTGATGGTCATGTAAAACTAGAAATTCCTGTCTCAAATGATAAAATGGCTGATATTCCTGTTGACCAAAACATTGTGGAGATGTTAGACGCGCAATTCGGCAATGGCGAATCAGAAGAAGGCATTGATGAAGAATATAATGAGTTATTAGAACTTGTTATCGGATTTGCCGACTTTGAAGATTTAATTGCCTTGAGTCATAGTTTCGTACCAGAAGGAATGGAAAATACCCTCTATCATTTTGAGGGGAAATATTATCTTCACGTTATCTTTAATGATGAAAGATATGATGAAGATGAGCAAGATGATATGTTAAGTCAAATTTTAGAATTTGGCTATGAATCTGAAATAACTATTTATCGTATCCAAGAATACGGAAAGTTAGTTATGAAAGACGATGCTTTAACAACTGTACGTAATTATTTCAATTTAAACCACTCGGAAACTAAAGAGTGATAGTAGCTTAGAGTTTAGTGAGGCCGACTCATAAGTGTCTTCTCTTCACGCATATCATAATAGAGGAACTTTCTTCTATATCTATGATATGTAGTCGATTGACACGAGAGTCAGCCTCTTTTTTTTAGTTTGCGCCTTGTGCTTTGAGATGATTGCGATAGAATGGCAGCAAATAATGCGAAAAGAAAATTGCCAGAGTGTTGGTTTTACCTCTTCGTGTTATTTGTTAGTTTCACACGCCTTCATTAAAGGAGATTAATATGAAAACTAGATTAAACGTTATTGTGTTCTTGCTGATAGTCATCGGTGTTCTTTATTTGTTTAGGGATTACTGGGAAGGCTGGATTGTAGGAGCTTTTAGTATTTTATTTTCAATGTCTGTTCTTTTTATTGCTGTTGTTATTTTTTTCGAAAACCGCCATCCAACAAAGACTCTCACTTGGCTAATGGTGTTAGGTGTTTTCCCTGTTGTTGGATTTTTCTTTTACCTTTTATTTGGTCAAAACTACCGAAAAAAACGTTCTTTTATTCAGAAGGCTATTCAAGATGAACACGCCTTTGAAAATATCGAAGGAAATCGCCAAATTGATGAAGTACGCCTTGAAAAAATGGGGGGACATCAACAATTATTATTTCGGCTAGCACACAGATTAGGTAATAACCCTATTTCCTTTTCGACGGAAACGAAAGTTTTAACAGATGGAAAAGAGACATTTGCTCATATCTTTCAAACTTTAAAAATGGCCAAACAGCACATTCATCTTGTTTACTATATTGTACGACATGATGAGGTTGGTGAAGAAATAAAAAAAATATTGATAGAAAAAGCACAAGAGGGTGTCAAAGTTAGATTTCTTTATGATGCTGTTGGAAGTTGGAAGCTCTCTAAAAAATATATACAAGAATTACGAGAAGCTGGAGTAGAAATGCGGCCGTTTGCTCCAGTTAAGCTCCCCTTCCTTACTCATAAAATAAATTATCGGAACCACCGGAAGATTGTCGTTATAGATGGTCATGTAGGCTTCGTTGGCGGTTTAAATATTGGTGATGAATACTTAGGTCGTAATCAATATTTTGGTTATTGGCGTGATACGCATTTATATGTAAGAGGAGAAGCTGTTCGAACACTTCAGCTTATTTTTTTAAAGGATTGGTATTATGTTACGAAAGAAGCGGTTTTAGATCCAGAATATTTCTCCCCTGTCCTCGTAGACCGAAATGATGAGGGCGGTGTACAAATGATTGCCAGTGGTCCAGACACACGCTGGGAAGTCATTAAAAAGCTTTTCTTTTCTATGATTACTTCCGCTAAAAAATCAATTTGGATTGCCTCGCCTTATTTTATACCTGATGATGATATTTTGAGTGCTTTAAAAATAGCAGCTTTAAGTGGGGTTGATGTAAGAATCCTAGTACCAAATCGTCCAGATAAGCGGATTGTTTTTTATGCATCTCGTTCTTATTTCCCTGAATTGTTAGAAGCGGGAGTAAAAATCTATGAATATCATCGCGGGTTTATGCATAGTAAAATTGTGATTGTAGATAATGAAATAGCTTCCATTGGTACTGCAAATATGGATATGCGTAGCTTTCACCTTAATTTTGAAGTCAATGCATTTTTATACCGTACAAAAAGTGTGACAACCCTTGTTAGTGATTATATTTTTGATCTTGAACATTCCAATCAAATAGAACTTGATTTCTTTAAGAAGAGGTCGCTCTTAAATCGTTTACAAGAGTCAACCTGTAGATTATTAAGTCCATTATTATAAAAGACTTTCTTGGATATTAGGAAAGTCTTTTTTATTTGTTAAGTTTCTGTAAAGTGCAAAGGAATTGCTTATGAAATGGAGAATGTTAAGTCTTAAATTGAAAGGGGGAAAGTCGTTTGCTGATTGCATACACGGAAGACCGTAAGCGAATAAGTTTAGTACAAGGCTGGAAAATAGACCAATTAGAACACTTGCGAAAAGAAAAGCGCTTTGTTTGTCCAGTTTGTAAGAAACCAGTGAGGTTAAAGTTAGGAACCATACGAAGGTGGCATTTTGCTCATATTGAAGAAGCTAGGTGTTCTGTAGAATTAGAAGCAGAATCAGACTATCACTTGCATGGAAAAGAACAGCTGTATCATTGGCTGATGGATCAGAAGATACATACATTACTTGAACCGTATTTATCCTCTATTAACCAACGACCTGATCTTTTCACTTTTTATGAAGGAAGGTATTACGCTATTGAGTATCAGTGTTCATCTATTCCTTTGCCAGTCTTTGAAAAAAGAACGAAAGGCTACTTGCAAGAAGACATACACCCGCTATGGATCTTTGGCGGTAACCGAATGACGCGCAAATCCTCAACATTTTTTTCCTTATCTCCGATAGAATGGGCTGCATTACAACCACATCCTAAAATGAAAAACATCCTCCATTACTTTTGTTCTGATAACAATCAGTTCTTTTCCTTAATAAATATAAAGTCACTTTCTTCTCAATCAGCTTTATCACAAATGATTACAACTAGAGCTAACGATATTACATTTCAAGACTTACTTAAACCCCAATTTTTACAAGAAAACAGTTGGAAAGATTTATGGCTAACCGTTAAAAAAAAGTGGCGCTATAATGTAGTGCTTTATCCTAGTTGGTCGCAAAAGTATTTTAATAGTTACTGTTTACAAAGGAATTTTTCTCCGTACCTTTACCCAATTGAAGCAGGTTGGCCCACGAAGCATCATGAATGGATCGAAACACCTCCATATATATGGCAAACATTTATCCTCATTTACTTGTCAACTTATCCTCTTGAAGCGAGATTTACTTTCCAAAATGTATATCATTTTTTGAAGGAATTAATAGAAAAAAGAGTTTGTAGTACACGTACACTTCCGTATTACGATGGCCACTATTCCTATGCAGTTATGTCCTATTTACAACTTTTAATAAACAGAGGTGTTATCAAAAGAACGAGTTCAAAAGGTTATTTTAGAGTAAAAGAGATTCAATATCCAAAGTCAATTAATGAAGCAATTGTGAGAGATGAGGAATTTGCAAGTCAGATTAAAATAAATTAAATATTAATTTGTAAATAAAGGAATGTTAATATCTATATAGAACGTATATTAAGTAGAATGCAAATTATCCTTTGTGTGTGCTTACACTTTTAATAAAGGAAATAGAGAGATACTGGAGGTATACGATTATGGCAAAGGCTACAAAATCACTGCCAAAACGTGAAGAAATTGCAAAAGAGTTAACTTGGGATTTAGAGGCAATTTATGCAACCGACGGAGATTGGGAAACAGAGTTTGCAGCTGTAAACGGTGAACTACCAAAATTAGCCCAGTTTAAAGGCAAATTGGGTGCATCAGCTGAACAGTTGTATCAAGCATTGCAACAACAAGATGAAATCTCAATGAGACTGCATCAACTATATACATATGCACATATGCGTTATGATCAAGATACAACGAACTCATTTTATCAAGGTTTAAATGACCGTGCTCAAGGACTAGCTGCAAAAGTTGGTCAAACCGCATCATTTATGACGCCTGAAATTATGTCAATCCCAGAAGAAAGGCTTATTAAATTTGTAGAAGAGCATGAAGGACTAAGACTATATAAGCATGCTTTAGAAGAATTAAATAAAGCCCGCCCGCACGTTTTAACAGAAGCAGAGGAAGCTATTTTAGCTCAAGCAGCAGAAGCACTTAAAACACCAAGCTCCACGTTTGGCAGTTTGAACAATGCAGACCTTAAATTCCCGACAGTAACGGATGAAAATGGAGAGGAAATCGAAGTAACTCATGGACGTTTTATCCGCTTTTTAGAATCTCCAGATCAACGAGTGAGAAGAGATGCTTTTAAAGCTGTATATGAAACATATGATAAATTTAAAAATACATTTGCAAGTACGTTGAGTGGGCAAGTAAAGAAAGATATTTTTTATGCAAATGTCCGTAAATATGAATCTGCAAGACAAGCGGCATTAAGCAAAAACCATATTCCTGAAGTCGTTTATGATCAGTTAGTTTCAACGATCAATGACCATTTACATTTATTACATCGTTACGTGGCATTACGCAAAAAGGTGTTAGGAGTGCAAGAACTTCATATGTATGATCTTTATACTCCATTAGTGAAAGATGTAAAAATGGAAGTTCCTTATGAAGAAGCAAAAGAACTAGTCCTTAAGGGTGTTGCTCCTCTTGGAGAAGAATACGTAAACATCATTAAAGAAGGTTATGAGAAACGTTGGATTGACGTAGAAGAGAATGTTGGTAAGCGTAGTGGTGCTTATTCTTCTGGTGCTTATGGAACGATGCCATATATCTTAATGAACTGGCAGGATAATGTGAATAATTTATTTACATTAGCACACGAAATTGGACATTCTTGTCACAGCTACTACACGAGAGAAAATCAACCTTATCCTTATGGAGATTATACAATATTTGTCGCGGAAGTCGCTTCTACTTTAAACGAAGCGTTACTCAATGATTATTTATTAAAAACCACTGATGATAAGAAGAAAAAATTGTACCTTTTAAATCACTTCTTAGAAGGATTCAGAGGTACTGTGTTTAGACAAACGATGTTTGCAGAATTTGAACAATTAATTCATGAGAAATCTGCAGCGGGTGAAGCACTGACTCCTGAATTGTTAACGAAGACATATTACGATTTAAATGTAAAATACTTTGGTAATGATATTATTATTGACGAAGAAATCGGCTTAGAATGGGCACGTATTCCGCACTTCTATTACAACTTCTACGTTTATCAGTATGCGACAGGCTATAGTGCAGCAACAGCATTATCAAAACAAATCCTAGAAGAGGGACAGCCTGCAGTTGATCGTTACTTGGAATTCTTGAAAGCGGGAAGCTCCGATTACCCAATTCAAGTACTACAAAAAGCTGGAGTAGACATGACTTCTGCAGAACCAATTAAGCAAGCTTGTGCTGTATTCGAACAAACTTTAACCGAAATGGAGAAGCTGCTTGAAAATGAATAAATAAGAAAGTGAAGCTGGCCTTATGTGGTCAGCTTCTTTCTATTAGGCTCTTGTCTTAAAAATTGTTACTAGCGTTATTTTGGATTCACGTGCTAAAAAGTGAAATTAGTAGTGAAAGTATAAATCTTTGTAAACAAAGGTATGCTATAGTACACTTTTAGAAAAATCATGAACGGTTTAAAAAGGTAGGTATTTATGAAAGAGAAGGAAGCAAAATTACAATTTTCGTCTTTTTTTAATCTATTAAAAAAGAGCCAACCTCCTGTTATGTTGCTCACCATTGCTGTAATTATAAGCCTTATTGAAACAGCAGCTAGTCTAATTGTTCCATTGTTTACACGAGAGTTTGTTGATCAGTTTTCAGCAGGGACCCTGGAAGGAAGGATGATCTCTCTTTTGATTGGAGCCTTCTTTTTACAAGCAATCGCTGGTGGTGTATCTTACTATTTATTAGCTTATTCAGGGCAAACGATTGTCGCAAATTTACGTCGACGGTTATGGAAACATATACTTCATCTACCTATTCCGTACTATGACAACCACCGAACAGGTGAAACGATTAGTAGAATAACGAATGATACAAATGTAGTCAAGACGCTGATAACGAGACATATCGTGACCGCTATCTCTGGTTTTATCTCAATTATTGGTGCTGTCATTATTTTATTATTACTTGATTGGAGAATGACGGTTGTAATGCTGTCAGCTGTTCCCGTGATGCTGCTCGTTATTATTCCGATTGGGAATAAGATGTACAAGATTGCAAAGGGCACTCAAAAAGAAATGGCAAACTTCACAAACGTCCTTTCTGAAGTACTTGCGGATGTTCGTTTAATTAAAGCTTACCGAGCGGAAGAAGGCGAGGAGAAAAAAGGAGAAGAAAAGATCAAAGGCCTTTTCAAATTTGGTATCAAAGAAGCGAAAATACAAGCTTTGTTGAGTCCATTAATAATGTTAGCTTTGATGGGAATGCTCGTCTTAATTATTGGCTACGGCGGAGTAAGAGTAGCGAGTGGGGCATTATCTGCTGGTGATTTAGTTGCTTTTATATTGTACTTATTTCTCATTATCATCCCTGTTAGTCAGTTTGCTAGTTTCTTTGCAGAATTACAAAAGGCGATGGGAGCTACTGAAAGAATACAAGGAATATTACAACATGAGGTTGAGGATTTAGTAGCAGGAATTGAAATGAGAGCACATGAAAAAGCAATCACTTTTGATAATGTTCATTTTTCATACGAGAATAAAGAGCACATATTAAAGGGTATTTCTCTGACGATTCCACCTGGTAAGATAACGGCTATCGTTGGACCAAGTGGAAGTGGAAAGACGACAATTTTTTCAATGATTGAGCGGTTCTATAAACCGAGTAGTGGACAAATTACATTTGCAAATGAAGATATCGAGTCCCTTTCGTTAAGTAGTTGGAGAAGGCAATTAGCTTATGTTTCTCAAGAAAGTCCACTTATGCCAGGTACAATTAAGGAAAATTTGTTGCTAGGGGTGGATCGAGAAGTTTCAGATGAAGAAATGATCTATGTACTAGAACTAGCGAATTCTAAAGAGTTTATTTTTGGCCTTCCAGATGGAGTAGAAACAGAAGTCGGTGAACGCGGCATAAAACTTTCAGGTGGACAGCGCCAAAGGATCGCGATTGCTAGAGCGTTACTAAGAAATGCACCGATCTTGATGCTTGATGAAGCGACTTCTAGTTTAGACAGCAATTCTGAATTTGAAGTTCAAAAGGCTTTAAAACATGCAATGGATGGAAGAACAACTATCGTAATAGCGCATCGACTTTCTACCGTTGTTAAAGCTGACCAAATCGTTTTTATTGAACACGGTAAAGTGACGGGAACGGGTACTCATAATGAACTTATGGAGAGTCACCCGTTATATAAAAAATTAGTGGAGCAACAGTTTATTGCAAGCTAACAAACAAGAAGTAATCTAATTTAGCTTCGAAACCCGCGGAAACGATTACGCTCGTTATATACAACTATCGTAAATACAACTGATAAAAACAAAACAGGGGCTGCAATAAATAGAGGAAAAACATTCATTAAAGCTAAAACCATAAAATAAAAACTAATGATGATTAAAAGAACACCAATGATTATTAGTATTTTTCTCATATGACTCACCTCAATCATGATCAAACCATCCTATAAAAATAGTATGTAATGGATGAAAGAGACATGCTAGTTATTCATAAAATGATCATTTTAAAGGTCAGTAAACAAAAAATAGAAAAAATGTGACGATGTTGCGAACGTTCTTATCAAGGGTTTCATTGAAGAACTAAATATGTTAAATTTATTATTGTAAAATAATTAGTGTTAAACATTTTCTCCCCCTATTAAAAAGAGGCTGACACCCCATGTCAGCCTCTTTATTTTGCTTTAAGACGTTTACCTTTGCAAGAAAATGCTAGAGTTTCTATGTCTTAATGTATCTCCAGAAAGTACCATATTTAACTGGCACCCTTTCAACCTGCTGTTGTAGCATTAAACGTTTCAATCGTTTTTCAGCTTCCTGAGTAGATATATTGAAGACAACGGCCACTTCTTTTGTAGCGACAAAGTTATAGCAAGATAAAAAATCCTCTAGTGAAGTGAGTGTAGAAGGTTCTGGTGAAAAACCTAATAATTGCTCAATGATTTCGACATAAACCTCATAAGGATAAAATCCAGTCACTTTTAATCCTTCTTCTTCAAAATTATCATTAAAAAAAACAAAAGTAGGAGAATAATCAACTCCAAGTTCCTTCGTCATTTTTACATCACATTTCAGGGCTTTTACAGCTCCATCCGATTTAAGATCTCTAATGAACTCCTCAACATCTAGTCCGGCTAATTGAGCACATTCAATTAATACAGTTTCTTTTGAAATATTTTTCTTATTTAAGAATAGAAACTCCCTTAATTTTCGTAAAAACTTAAGTCCAGCAACTTGGCCTTGCATCTCAGCTGCTTTAATTGCAATAGAAACCGTATAAGGGGAGGTAATTGGGTCTTCAAACCATAAATCTCCGTCACAGCTCATTCCTGTTTGATTAGCTGTTTTTTCCCAACTTTTAGCAATCTCTTCTAATTTCTTTGTCTCTTCAATTTTTGCTTGTGGCTTATTCCATAATTCAAGTGATCCAGCAACAAAGTACCTTATTTTAAAGTACTTTCCATATTCAACCTGCATCTTTTTTAGTATTGGTTCAAACGCCCAGCATTGAGGGCAAAGAGGATCAATAAATATATAGATTTCCAATGGCTTTTTATTGCAAGGGTTAGATTTTTTGGATACGGATGGTTCTTCAATAGGACCACAAAAGCCTCGAATATGATCACAGCTAGTCTGATTTTCTTTTGAAGTCATTGAGAGTCCTCCTTCCTATTCCGTATCGTGCGGATGATTTACCATATGATGTGCTGTAAAGGTTAGACGACTAAATATTTGTTCCCGTAAAGGCCCTTCTAAGCCGACTTCATCCATTG
This sequence comes from Alkalihalobacterium elongatum, assembly GCF_019024285.1. GTDB lineage: Bacteria > Bacillota > Bacilli > Bacillales > Bacillaceae_F > Alkalihalobacterium > Alkalihalobacterium elongatum. The sequence continues at coordinate 191,058 of NZ_WMKZ01000002.1, read as the reverse complement.
CCTCCTTCATACAAGCTAACCAGGCAGATGCACCAGTTGGGGTAATTTTAAATGGCATATGTCTAGCTCTTAGCATAGGATGACCGTGTTCTTCAGAGTATAAGGGTGGTCCACCAAGAAATTGAGTTAAAAATTGTTTTTGTTTTCTTGCAGTTTCTGTTAAGTCATCTGGAAAAATCGGTGCAAGCACTGGATGTCGGCTTACTTTATCATAAAAGATATCTATTAGTTCGCTTAAAAGTTCAGCACCTATTAGGTCATATGGTGTTTGATGTTCTGACATAGTTATCTCCTTTAAGAGGCTATTTTAGTAACTACTTACTTAAATCCATTTTAGCAATGGTCACATCTAACATCAAATAATCTGATTTGAACTTGAAGCTGGACTGGAAAAAGAATAAACAAAAGATGCCTGGGTAGTTAGTTATCCAAGCATCTTAATAGAGTCATCTATGCATTTAAGAATGTATTCATTACTTTAGGTACGTAGTTTTGAGTTTCTCTAAATGGAGGTATTCCTCCGTATTTATCAACATTACCAGGACCTGCATTATAAGCGGCTAAAGCTAAACGTGTGTCACCGTTAAAGCGATCCAGCATTTGACGTAGATATTTAGCACCGCCATTAATATTTTGCTCTGGATCATAAACATTAGATACACCTAAGGATCTTGCCGTTCCAGGCATTAGTTGCATGAGGCCGCCAGCTCCAGCCCTACTTGTTGCATTTGGGTTAAAGTTAGACTCATGTTTAATAACAGCAACAATAAGCTTTGGATCTAAGTTATATTTTGCTGCTGCATCGTTAATCCATTGCTTATAGACGTCTACACGGGATTGGCCAGTTTCTTTTAACGGTTTAATTGTTTCGGTGGCTCCAGAATGTTGTTGCATTGTTTTTTCCACTTCAAGCTGTGCAATAGGATGTAAAAATAAACCCATATTGCGTTGGTTTTGATTGAGTTTTACATTCATTTTTTCCATTTCTTCTTGAATAAAACCTGAAAATAATGATTGAAACGGAGAAGGACTAGTTGAGGAACTAGGTCCTCGTAATTGTCTAATTGCATTCATTTCTGCAATTTGTTGGAACATCATAATGTTCATTCAATGCACCTCGGACGGAATATAATTCTATAATCTAGTTTATAGTAGACTACAGATTTAGACAATATCCGAATTCTGGGTTTCATTGAACTAGGAGCCTTGTAGTTTTTGTTTTCTTTCGAAAAACCTTATGATTTTATTCTTTGTAGGTCTTTTCGGTATATTGTGTTGTTGTAAAAGGCTGTTAAACAATGAGTTGACAGCTTCGACACTAGTACCTTCCACTTCAAGCTCGTAATCAGAAGTGTCTAAATATTGACTAATATCTAAAACAACAATTTGCTCATTAACGGTAATTTCAGCTCGAGATGTAGTTAGTGATCCTAAGTATGCAAATTGACCGATTGGAACCTTCAACGTTTCGATATCTTCTTTCACTTCACCGTCTGGAAGCTGTCCAGTCCTAATCATTTGTTCTGCTTCTTCTTTTGATACAGATTGATTTGTTTCCATTAAACCAACCCTATTAGGTTGCTTTAACGTAATCATAAATTCACTATTCTTTTCACGTATTCGAAGAGCTGCTTTTCTTTCTTTTAAGTTAAAACCCAATGTATCAAAATAATGATTTGTTTGAGAGATAAACTGTGAATCATTTATGGAAAAAGTGTCTTGGAGCTGTTGGAGCTCTTCTTTTGTTAATAGGTTTTTTGCTTCAATTTCTATCTCGCGGGCCATTTAGTTACTCCTTATCATTGGATTTGAAGGCTATATTACCTTCACTTATAGCTAACATAGGTTTAAATACTTTCATTCACATTATTACATAGTCATGTAAAGGGAACAATTAGTTGATAAAATGGTTTTGTATTCTTGTCTACGTGCAAATTATGGTAAGATGGTTACGTGAATATTGAATAGGAGGACAAGTATGAAGCATCTAGAAATAAGCAATTTATCAACTAATGAAGATAGTATAATCTTACATATTTCAGAATCATTATTGAAAAACGAAGCATTATCACTACAAGCAGCAGGAAGAATGCTAGCTGACTCTGAACAACTGGCACTCATTTATCTATTGGAAGATGAAGAAAGCTATCGCCATGTGAGTATTCCAGAGCACTTGTGGGCTGAACTCCACTCACATTTAAAGGAAAAAGAGAATGTGTATATACAGCTGCACCAAGATTACGTACTCGAATGTACTTCTTTTAAGGATGAAATAAATTATTTATTTGAAAATATTCAGGATAACAGTAATTATGGCGATAAAATGGTAGAAGCTGTTGAGAGAATTATTTCGCAATAATCAACATAGCCTTAATAAGTAGTCGATTATTAAAGATGGGTTGGTGGTTGCATGTACAATTGGGATACGTTCTTAATCCCATATAAGCAAGCCGTTGAAGAGCTAAAAATTAAATTTAAAGGGATTCGTGAACAATATCAAAATTCCTCTAAACATACACCGATTGAATTTGTCACTGGAAGAGTAAAGCCTGTTGCAAGTATAATCGACAAAGCTAAACGCAAAAATATACCTCTAACACGAATTGAAGAAGACATGCAAGACCTGGCAGGCATTCGTATTGTATGTCAGTTTGTGGAGGATATTAATACAATCATTGAATTTATTCGATTAAGAAAAGATTTTGAAATAGTAGAAGAACGCGATTATATTTATCAGAATAAAGATAGCGGGTATCGATCTTATCATCTTGTGTTAAAGTATCCAGTAGAAACGATTGCAGGAAATAAACAAATTTATGTTGAATTACAAATTAGAACAATGGCAATGAATTTCTGGGCTACGATTGAACACTCATTAAATTATAAATATAGCGGAGAAATTCCTGAAGATATCAAACAACGTTTACAGCGTGCAGCTGAAGCAGCTTTTCAATTGGATGAAGAGATGTCGCAAATACGTGAAGAGGTTCAAGAAGCCCAACGTATTTTTTCTAAGAAACATGATTATCGAATAAATAACTAATAAATTCTAAAGATGGAGTCTGATGTTATGAAATTTACCGTGACTTCTAGAGGTGATAATGTATCTAATGCACTTCAGCAAAGGATCAAAACATACTTAGTTGAATTCGGATTAATTTATGATGAAGAAAACCCCGAGATTGTCATTACAGTAGGTGGTGACGGTACTTTACTTCATGCTTTCCATACATACAAACATCGTTTAGAAGAAACGTCATTTGTGGGAATCCACACGGGCCATCTAGGCTTTTATGCCGATTGGATGCCAGAAGAAGTAGAAAAGTTAGTAATTCATATAGCCAAGACGCCCTTTCAAATTGTTGAGTACCCCTTGCTAGAAGTAGTTATAAGGCATTACGGAGATAATAAATCAGAGCGATTACTTGCACTTAATGAGTGTACAGTAAAAAGTCCTGAGGAGTCGCTTGTTTGTAATGTTGAAATAAAAGGTGAAAAGTTCGAAACGTTTCGCGGCGATGGACTATGTATATCAACGCCGTCTGGCAGTACTGCATATAATAAGGCATTAGGTGGAGCGATATTGCACCCCTCATTAGCTTGTATTCAATTAGCAGAAATGGCATCCATTAACAATAGAGTGTATCGAACAGTAGGTTCACCACTCGTTTTGCCACAACACCATACGTGCTTATTAAAACCACAAAATGATGTAAAATTACAAATTACAATCGATCATTTCTCGTGGAGTCATCAAAAGGTGAAATCGATTCAGTGCAGGGTAGCTGAAGAAAAAATTAAGTTTGCAAGGTTCCGCCCGTTCCCGTTTTGGAAGCGTGTGAGGGAATCATTCATTGGAGACTAAAAAGATGTCGGGATTAGAAATTAAATGGAACGTAGAAGTTAATTGGGAAGGAAAGCTTTTACGGGAATATTTAAAAGAGGAAAAAAAGCTGTCCAAAAGAGCCTTAGCGGATATTAAATTTGCTGGAGGCTCGATTTTTGTGAATGGAGAGTTTGTAACGGTGAGAAAGATATTACAGGCAAACGATGAAGTGAAAATTATCTTTCCTCCAGAAACGAGAAGTGACAGTATCCTTTCAGAGAAAATGAACCTCAATATACTATTTGAAGATAACCATTTCCTTGTCATTAATAAGCCTGCAGGAATGCCGACCATTCCTTCGCGAGATCATTTTAGCGGCACACTAGCAAACGGAGTTATACATTATTATGATCAGTGTGGAATTACTTCAACGTTCCATGCGGTTAATCGACTTGATAAAGATACTTCTGGTATCGTCGTCATAGCCAAACACCGATTTGCTCACGATCTTATGGCAAAGGAACAACAATCTGGTGGTATACATAGAGAATATATTGCAATCATCCATGGCCTTCTTTCGTCTACCGAGGGAACTATTAACGCACCAATCGGCAGAAAGTGTGATAGTATTATTGAAAGAGAAGTCCGTGAAGATGGACAACTGGCAATTACTCATTACTCGGTTCTGTCCCAAACAGATGAGGAAACTGTAGTAAGGGTAAAGCTAGAAACAGGTAGAACACACCAGATTAGAGTTCATTTTGCTCACCTTGGACATCCATTAATAGGTGATGATCTTTATGGCGGAGAACGAATAAAAATCAAAAGACAAGCTTTACATAGCTTTTACTGCTCGTTCTTGCATCCATTTACGCAAGAACATATTATCGTAGAAGCGCCTGTTCCACCAGATATGCAAGATTGGATAAACTAATAACCTCACTTTACTCAATAAATTTTGAGTAAAGTGAGGCATCTATTTGTAGGGGATTAGTTTGTTTCCATTTCAACTTTTGTAATTGTAAATCGTGTAATATCATCGCCAGCTTCATCGAAAATAACAACCTCAACAGCATCAGATAACTCTTCTTCAGAAAAAGTTTGTTCAACATCAAAAGATTCACCGATAAAGTAGCCACTATTTGCATTGATTTTAAAGGCTTCAGGTATTTGACTTTCGTTTACAAAGACAATCGTTTCTTGTCCAAATTCTTCAACTAACTCATCACTTAATAATTCAAATTTGGCAAATAAATTAGGAGAAGTTAGATTACTCGTATTTTCAAGGCGAACATAGAAAGTCAGTAAGTTTCTGTCCTCATCCATAATAATATGACTTTGTTCAATATCACCTTGAATTTCTAATTGTGGCCCACAGCTAGCCATTCCAATGAGAGCGGTAAAAAGTAGGAAAACTTTAAAAAAACGCATCTTTATCACCTTCTTAAAATTACTCAATAGTATCATCAAAGCTCCGGAATTTCTCTCCAACATGTGGCATAGTTGATGGAACAGAGACGGTTTCTAATTCTGGGTATCGAAGAGCAGTAAGCTTACCGCCAAATACGCATCCAGTATCAATATTCACGGTACGATGAATGAAACGAGCTTCGGAAACTGGAGTATGACCATAAACGATCCAAGCATCGCCATTATATTTTTTTGCCCAATCTCTTCGAACTGGTGAACCGTCTGGGTGTTTTTCACCCGTAATATCCCCATATAAGACAAATGTTTTTACTTTCTTATCATGTCTACCTATGTAATCCTGCCTAATCCCAGCATGAGCAATCACTAGTTTTCCATCATCTAAGACGGCATATAAATTAGAGTTTTCAACTAACTTTCGAAACTTGGAGCTTATTGAATTATAATCCTTGCGAGATAACTGTTCAAGTTCTGCGACTGTTGTTTCTAGCCCGTGAGTCGTCTGAACATTTCGTCCAAGAAAATAACGATAAAGCTTGTCACAATGGTTACCAGGTACATAATAGGCTAACTGGCGATCCACAAGTTGGTAAACGACCTCGATAACCTTGAGTGAGTACGGCCCTCGATCTGTTAAATCACCGACAAAAGCGAGTTTTCTGCCATTTGGATGGATCGGAATACCCTCTGACCAATCATAGCCTAGCTTTTCAGTTAGTTGTACGAATTCATCATAGCAACCGTGAATATCACCAATAATATCTATAGTCATAATAGTTTCCTCCAATGTCAAAGTGTAGTATTATTAAAATTTGTTGTTTTGCATAGTACAAGCTGAATTCCCATAAAATGAGGGAATATGGCATTATGTATATGTAATAAATCTTACTATTTTTTGAAGAGTTTAACGATTACTTAAAAAGGAGGGAGCATTCATGTTAGAAAATCCAATATCAAATCCAGTCTTAATTTTTGCAATCGCTATGTTAGTATTCCTGTTAGCTCCCATAATTATGGCTAGGATAAAAGTTCCTGGGATTATTGGCTTGATTTTTGCGGGAGTCATTATCGGTCCAAAAGGTCTTGGCATTCTTGACCGTGATCCGACAATTATATTATTAGGTACTGTTGGTCTTTTATATATTATTTTTATTGCAGGATTAGAAATTGATTTAGAAGGTTTTAAAAAATATCGACAACGGAGTATTGTGTTTGGTTCACTATCATTTACAATACCATTTATGTTTGGAACGGTTCTAGGTTTAAGCCTGCAATACTCGGTGCCAGCAGCGATTTTATTAGGGTCATTGTTGGGTTCCCATACATTGCTTGCCTACCCTATTGCAAGTCGATTAGGGATATCGAAAAATAAGAGTGTAACAACAACTGTCGGTGGGACGATCATGACCGATACATTAGCACTACTTATTTTAGCAATTATAGCTGCGTCAATGGAAGGTGATTTAAATTTAGCTTTCTGGTTTACGATGCTTCTATCATTAGGTATTTATGTAGGGATTGTTTTCCTCGTTATACCAACGCTAGCACGGTACTTTTTCCGTTCAATGAGTAGTGAAGGTACGTTGGATTATATATTTGTAATGACAATCTTGTTTGTGACAGCTTTTTTTGCGACTGTAGCAGGTTTAGAACCAATTATAGGAGCCTTTTTAGCTGGATTAGCCTTGAACCGTTTTATATTAGAACATAGTCCGTTAATGAACCGGATTAAATTTGTTGGTAATGCAATTTTTATTCCGTTCTTCTTGTTATCTGTCGGCATGCTCATGGATATACGAGTATTACTGAGCGAACCTAGTGCATGGATTTTAGCCGCCGCGATCGTATTGTTTGTTCAACTCGGTAAATTTTTAGCAGCATGGGTGAGTGGAAAGTTTTACAAATACTCGAAAGATGAAATTCGACTCATGTTTGGTTTATCTGTTCCTCAAGCTGCAGCGACACTTGCAGCGACGCTGGTTGGGTTTGATCTTGGTTTATTTGATCAAGCGACAGTAAATGGGGTAATCGTAATGATCCTCGTCACATGTATGGTAGGGCCTTACATGGTTGAGAAATATGGACGGAAAATTGCCTTATTAGAAGAGCAACAACCGTATGAACCAAGTAATGCACCAGAAAGAATACTAGTTCCATTAGCAAACCCGAATTCAGTAGAAGCGTTGTTAAACTTATCATTTAGCTTACGTGGAAACAGTTCAGAACCAATATATCCTTTAACAGTTGCAAGGGAACAAAATGGTCGTTCCGCAGAGAAAGTGGCTGAAGCTGAGAAGATGCTTGGCAAAGCACTTACTTATGCATCGGGGGCAAATATACCTGTTCATTTATTAACTCGTGTTGACCCGAACGTATCTTCAGGGATTCTTCGAGCAATTGAAGAAACGAGAATTACGAAAGTTGTGATTGGCTGGAACGGAAAATTATCAACACCACAAAAGATATTTGGCGGGGTATTAGATCAATTACTAGATAGAACGAATGAGATGATCTTAGTTTCAAAGCTTGGCCATCCATTAAATACGACGAAAAGAATCGTCCTTATACTACCATCGGGTGTAGACCATAAAACGGGGTATTATGAGGGAGTAAAAACGGTAAAAGAAATGGCTAATCAAATTGGAGCCAAATTGTCAGTATTAATTATTAAGGATGACAATAAGTATTATAAAAGGTCATTCGAAGAAATGAAGCCAGATGTTTCAACTAAATTTGCAAATATTAACACTTGGAACGAGTTGATTAATAACTATTTATTAATGTTGAAAAAAGATGACTTGGTTGTCGTTTTAAGTGCGAGAAGGGGTACAGTTGCTTGGCATCCGAAGCTAGAAGAACTCCCGAGGATACTTGCAAAATCAATTCCTGAAAGTTTTATTATTTTGTTTCCACCAGAAAAAGATAAAGTCGATTTACGTGGTTCACGCGGGACTGATGTACCTAGAACATTACTTCCACGAAGAGAATTTGATGATTAAACGAAGCCTCCTATTATTAGGAGGCTTTTTGTTGGCGATAATAGAGTTAAAAAGTCGTTAGAAAAGAGGGAATTTTAGATGGAGCCAACAGTTGTTTGTCCAAAGTGTAAAATCGAAAGACCATTAAATCATTTATTAACGGCACAGTCCAACCAGAATGTCATATTTGAGTGCGAGAACTGTAATTTTATAAAAAGGAATATTGTGACAAAAAAAGGGTAATACCGATAAATGAAGAATATAAAACAGGGAAACCTGTACCAACAAAAGAAAAACATGATATACTACTATTAGTACCTAGTACTAATAGTAAGTGTATATTTTAACGTGGTTAATAAAAAAGTTTCTAATATAGTTGGAGGGGAATGTAGATTATGAATTTATCATTACAGGATCGTACATACGTCATCATGGGTGTTGCGAATAAGCGAAGTATCGCTTGGGGGATTGCTCAATCATTATCAAAAGCTGGCGCACGGTTAATTTTTACTTACGCTGGAGAGCGTCTAGAAAAAAATGTTCGAGATCTAGCTGAAACATTAGAACGAGATGATTTCTTAGTATTACCTTGTGATGTAACAAATGATGAAGAGGTCGAGAAAACATTTGCTGGGATAAAAGAGCAAGTTGGTGTAATCCATGGAATTGCTCATTGTATAGCATTTGCAAACAAAGAAGAGCTTGAAGGTGAGTATTTAAATACTACTCGTGATGGTTTTTTACTAGCACAAAATATTAGTGCCTACTCTTTAACAGCAGTAGTTAAAGCGGCTCGTCCAGTAATGACGGAAGGCGGAAGTATCGTTACTTTAACGTACCTTGGTGGCGAGCGTGTCGTTAAAAATTATAATGTAATGGGCGTTGCGAAAGCATCATTAGACGCAAGTGTAAAATATTTAGCTAATGACTTAGGAAAAGACGGTATCCGAGTCAATTCCATTTCAGCTGGTCCAATCCGTACATTAGCGGCAAAAGGTATTTCTGGCTTCAATGATGTTTTAAAAGAGATCGAAGAACGTGCCCCACTTCGCCGTACGACAACACAAGAAGAGGTTGGAGATACGGCACTGTTCTTAATGAGTGACTTATCTCGCGGCATTACAGGCGAAATGATCCATGTCGATTGCGGGTATAACATTTTATCGTTATCATAATTGAGAGAGAGGGACGCCATTTGGTGTTCCTTTTTTTATGATTGTCTTTGTATCCAAAGGGGACAAATTTATATTTAAAACAGTGATTGGTGCGTGATAGAGGAAAAAATTAGGGGAGGCGGTAACGAAAAGGAGCGCTTCGTGCCTGTGAGAGGAAAAAATTAGGAGGGGGCGGTAGAAAGGAGAGATGCGTGCCCGCGGGAGGAAAAACCTAGGAGAATGCGGTAACGAAAGGCAACGCTTCGTGCCCGCAGGAGGAAAAACTTAGGAGAATACGGTAACAAAAGCATCGCTTCGTTTTGTCCGACGACTTGCGGGACCAATTACTAGCTTATGAGCCCAAAATCAACAACGTTCTTCAACTACACTTAGTAAAAGATAACAAATTAACGCCTTTTCTAAATGGATGTAAGAGGATTACCATACAAAAACATAATGTGGCTAGGCACATATTTAGATTTAGTACATATTTTGTTAGCAGATTAACTAAAAGGATGGATGAAAATGATAAGTCCTTTTGAATTCATTTTGTTATTGCTAGCATCTTTTCGTTTAGCGCATTTAATTGTATTGGACGAAATAATGGCACCGCTTAGAAAGCCATTTCACAAAATTACAACAGAAACATTACCAGATGGAACGACAGCATCTTTTCTAGAGGTAAAAGGTAATGGGATCAGAAAGTTTATCGGTGAATTAATCGCTTGTTATTGGTGCACAGGGATTTGGACAGCTGCGTTTTTATATTTTGGATTTATCTTTTATCCAATTATTTTTCTTCCAGTCGTTATCATTTTTGCAATCGCTGGGGCTGGATCTGTTATTGAAGCCATTGTACAAAAGATCATTCATTCATAGTAATAATATTCACGCTTGGCATGACTTCAGTTAAAATTAATATTCTATTGTTGACATATTACTGAGGTTTTATCGAAATAAGCATGAAACGTCAAAATCTATGGAGGGAATGAAGGTGAGAAAGGAAGTATTAGTAACAGGTGGTGCAGGTTTTATAGGGGCTAACTTCATACAATACCTTCTTGACCATACATCTTACCACATAACAAATATTGACTCTCTCACACATTCAGCCAATCCAAAAGCCCTTACTCAATTTTCAAGATCACCTTATTATCGTTTTTTTCAAGTTGACTTACGTAATCAAGCCCAATTAAATGAAGTCTTTGACCGACAGTATGATGTAATCATTCACTTTGCAGCACTAACAGACGTAAATGAAAAAAAGTACTCACCTATCGAAATTTATGATGTAAATGTGATAGGCACGATGAACTTACTGGAGAAGGTAAGGGGAGGTTATGCTGGGAAGTACATCTATGTTTCAACGGGAAAAGTTTATGGTGATTTAGAAGATAAAGAACGTCCTAATAAAGAAGAAGCTGTTCTCACCCCTAATAATAGATACGTAGAAAGCAAAGTCAGTGGTGAAATGATAGTACGTTCGTATATAAAATCTTTCCAGATACCCGCGATTATTACACGATGCAGTAATAATTATGGACCATACCAACAAAAACAAAAGTTAATTCCTACAGTAATTTTGAATGCACTAGAGGATAAACCTATACCTGTTCATGGTGATGGTCAACACGTCAGGGATTGGATATTTGTTAAGGACCATTGCAAGGCCGTTCACACGATCTTAAAGCATGGAAAATTAGGAGAAGTCTATAACATTAGCGGTGGACGGGAGCGTTCCACTTTGAATGTTGTAAAGCTTATTCTTGATTATATGAATAAAGGTCATCATTTGATACGACATGTGGCTGATCGTGAAGAAGGCGGCAGACGTTATGCTTTGAATTGGGAGAAAATTCACCTTACGATAGGCTGGAAACCTGAAACCTCCTTTTACAATGGTTTAGTTGAGACAATTGAATGGTACTCATCAAAACAACTCCAGCAGACTTAATTTTTTAATGATATATATTTCCTAAGTGAAGAACTCAAGGAAGTTTCCATGAGTTTTTCGCTTTTTTTCTTTTTGTAGGTATCTGTCCATTTCTAAAATCCCGCTTAGGAATACATTAATTATTATATTAGACTATTAGGAGGTAAATAAATGGAAAAAGAACAGCTAATTACCCCCTGGGATTTAGAAGAAGCTGAACGACAGGATACATTCTATGTACCAGAATATGTTGTTAATATGGCTTATGAAGTCATTAAGCACTATGATATGAAGGTCAGTCACATGGAAGTCATTACAACGAAGGCTGATAAAGGTGGACTTATTTGGAAAATAGATACTGATAAAGGACCGAGAAGCTTAAAGTTATTACATCGTAGACCAACGAGAAGTTTATTTAGTCTCGGTGCTCAAGAATATTTAGTAAAAGAAAAAAAGGCTAGAGTCCCGCAAATCATCCCCACGAAGGATGGTAAACTTTACGTAGAAATGGGTGGGAAGCTTTGGTTTGTTGCAGAGTGGATTGAGTCACTGTTTCAGGTAACTAAAGATTTAGAAGGTGCTAAAGAACTTTGTTATGCGATTGGAGAGTTTCATAGATTATCTAAAGGGTATACACCGCCATCTGGAGCGGAAAATGCATCTAGACTGTACCGTTGGCCTAAGACCTATAACAAAATTGTTAAAAAAATGACGTGGTTAAGAGATATAGCCACTGTTTATGATGAAATGCCAGCAAGTACTACAGTACTATCCGTTATCGATATGTTTGAAGAACAAGCCGTTAAAGCTTTTGAAAGATTAGAGAACTCGGCTTACTACGATTTAGTGAAAAAAGGAAATAAAGAATGGGGCCTTGTTCACCAAGATTATGGTTGGTCTAATGGTCAAAAAGGTGAAGGTGGGATGTGGATCATTGACCTTGATGGTGTAGCTTATGATTTACCTATTCGAGATTTACAAAAATTAATGACTGGAACGATGGATGACTTAGGTGGTTGGGATGTACATTGGATTAAAGAGATGATTTCCGCCTATCATGAGGCAAATCCAATAGACGACCAACTTTATGAAATATTAATGATCGATCTGTCACTACCAAACTTGTTTTATAAAAATGTAAAAGAAATGGTTTATGAACCAACTGTCTTTATGGATGAAGAACTTAAGAATTTAGTACAAAGAATTGTAGATATCGATAAAACAAAATGGCCCGTCTTAGAAGAAATAGCAGATAACAGCTGGCTTGGGGGAAAAAATAAGTGAGAGTTTTAATTATCTGTACTGAAAAATTACCAGTTCCACCTGTCCGCGGCGGAGCTATTCAAACGTATATTGCAGGTGCAGTGCCCTTTTTAAGTAAAAATCATGAAATTACAATTCTCGGTAGAAATGACGAGTCGTTACCTGATAAAGAGACGAGAGATGGCATCGATTATGTTCGAATACCAGGGGGACTCCTTGAAACATATCGCCAAGGCGTTGTTGACTATTTAAAGTCTAATTCGAAGTTTGACTTAATCCACATTTTTAACCGACCACGTCTTGTTGCCCCTGTCCGTGAATGTGTACCGAATGCTCGCATTATCTTAAGCATGCACAATGATATGTTTAAACCACAAAAGATTGATCCTGAAGAAGGAGCACTTGCCATAAAGGAAGTCGATAAGATTATCACAATCAGTAATTATATTGGTCAAGAAATTACTAGAATATTTCCTCAAGCTGAGTCGAAATTGCAAACCATTTACTCTGGGGTCGACCTAGAGCAATTTGTTCCTATATACTCATCAAAAGCCGAAAAAATTAGAAAAAAAATCCGCAAAGAATACAAATTAAAGGGTAAAAAAGTCATTTTATTTGCAGGAAGGTTATCGGCTAACAAAGGTGCTGATGTACTCGTTAAAGCGATGAATATTCTAGCCAAAAAACATTCCAATATTGCACTCGTTCTCATGGGAAGCAAGTGGTTTAGTGATAATGGAACGACAGACTATATTGCATTTGTCCGGACGTTAGCAGCCCGCTCTCCTGTTCCTGTTATTACAACAGGATTTATAGCACCCGATAAAATTCAAGAATGGTTTGCAGCAGCAGACATCTTCGTCTGTCCTTCCCAGTGGCAAGAACCACTAGCGAGAGTTCACTATGAAGCGATGGCCGCAGGTTTACCGATCATAACGACAGCAAGAGGAGGCAACCCAGAAGTCATAGAAGTGAATAGAAACGGGCTCATAGTTGAAAAACCACGTGATCCACAACAGTTTGCTGATTATTTATCAGATCTACTGTCTAATCCAGAAAAGTGTAAAGAAATGGGGGAATACGGACGGAAGCTAGCAGAAGAAAAATACAGCTGGAACCGTGTCGTGACAGACATCCTCGGGGTTTGGAGTGAAGTTGAGACGGGGATTTCCAGTAATCGAACATTAGATTATATAGAAAATCCAATTAATGGTAAAGTTCAGCAAGAAAAAGAAAAAGTAGACGTCAGGCCCAATTTAGAAAAGAAACGTCTTGTTGTTCGAATTACAAAAGGAAAGGGAAAAGGAAAAGTTATAGAGATAGAAAAAGAAGAGATACAAAAAAACGTTAAAAAAGAGGAACTGAAAGAGGCTCAATTGGAGGGCAAGATTAACAAAGTGGGAGAACGAGCTGAAGAAGAAGAGCGGGTCGTCGAAGAATTACAAACAGTAGAAGGAATTGAACCCGATGTGGATGAGGATCCAGTAGTTGATGAAACAGATGAGATGGTCAGAACTACGGAAACGGAAGAAGCACAGAAGCAAGAGGGTGTTGCAATAATTAAAGAAACACAAATGACAGAAAAGATAGAAGAGGTTGCAGAAGCTTCAGAAACAAAGGTTTTAGAAGGACTAGAAGAAGTATATGGAAATGAAGGAGTAGAAACGGGAGAGGTCGTTAATACTCAAGAAGTTGAGGTCACTGAAAAAACAAACTTGGTTGAAGAAAAACTCGGAGCTACTGTAAACGAGCTGATCACCGAATTAGAAAGAATAAAAGAAATTAATCAACTAATTATTAATCAACTAATTAATGAGAGTGGAGAGAAACGGGATAGAGAGAATGATGATTATTCTTATAGTCCGCCAGCTCCTCCGTGGATAGTAAAGTGAGTTAATAGGAGGATACTGAGTAACAAAAGAGGTTGGCTTTGATCATCAATCATAGTCAATCTCTTAAGTTATTATTAAATGTTTAGGTTAACAATATATTCACTCTAGTCAAAGGAGAAACATACAAAAAAGTTGACTAATAAAATAAAAATAAAGGGATTGACATGGTAAATGTTTCATAGTCAATCCCTATTAATAATTTATTTTTTCATCCCCCTAATTAATACCTCAATTACTTCAGGACGACTGAACTGCGGTGGTGGGGTGACTCCACTTCGCAACATTTCTCGTACTTTTGTTCCTGATAAGTGAAGGTGGTCTTCTTTTGGATGTGGACATGTTTTGCTAGAAGCCATATTTCCGCATTTTGTACAATAAAAACTATGTTCAAAACAAAGGATGTTGATGCCGATGTCTTCAGGCTTAAATTGCTTAAAAATATCTTGGGCATCGTACGTTCCGTAATAATCTCCAACCCCTGCATGGTCGCGTCCAACGATAAAATGTGTACAACCATAATTTTTTCTGACAAGCGCATGAAATATCGCTTCTTTCGGTCCTGCATATCTCATAGCAGCTGGAAATACCGATAAGAATACTCTTTCGTTTGGATAATAATTTTTTAAGAGGACTTCATAGCTTTCCATTCGAACGTCAGCTGGAATATCATCTGATTTTGTTTCTCCTACAAGTGGATTGAGAAATAAAGCATCGACGGTTTCTAGCGCGCATTTTTGAATATATTCATGTGCTCTGTGTACAGGGTTTCTCGTTTGGAATCCGACAACGGTTTTCCAACCTTTCTGGTTAAATGCTTTTCTAGTTTCTGTAGGGGAATTATAGTAAGAAGAGAAACTATTATTTTTTGATGGTATTTTTGTTAAGGTGATAGGTCCAGCTACATAAATATTAGGTCGGTCAAATAATTTTTTTACGCCAGGATGGTTTTTATCCGTGGTTTGATAAACGAGTTTAGCTTCTAGTAATTTGTCTGGAAAGTATACTTCTTGCACTTTTAGTACCCCATAAACTGTATTCTTATTGGTTAATTTTATATACTCGCCTAAATGTAAATGTTTTGCTACATTTTCATTCACTGGTAAGGTGATGGGGATACTCCAAACCAATCCATTTTTTAGTTTCATATTATATAAAACGGATTTATAATCTTCTTTGCCAAGAAAACCTGTTAATGGACTATATGCTCCATTGGCAATTAACTCCAAATCAGACAATGCCATCCCATCAATTTCAATTTCACCCGTAAGTGATGAATGGTCATAGTTTAAATTCATCCCATTAACAAGGTGTCCACCATGGGGAATACTAAGTGTCAAGACTGTCACTCCCTTCTCTCAAGTGTAATTTGTTTTTTAGATATGATTGCATTTCTTGTACACATTCTTCAACAGAGAGAACAGAAGTATCAAGAATAATTTCTGGATTTTGTGGTTCTTCATATGGTTGGCTAATTCCAGTAAACTGTTTAATTTCTCCAAGACGAGCTTTTTTATATAACCCTTTAGGGTCTCGTTTTTCACACTCTCTCAGTGTACATCTCACATATACTTCAACAAATTCGCCAGGTTGGAAAAGTATTCTAGCTTGTTCTCGGTCAGCTTCATAAGGTGATATAAGTGCAGCAAGCACGACTACACCTGCATCAACAAACAATTTGCCTACTTCAGCTGTGCGTCTCACATTTTCTTTACGATCTTCTTCAGTAAATGTAAGGTTCCGATTGATTCCATGTCGGAGGTTGTCACCATCTAATAAATATACACTAATACCGTCTTTATGCAATTCGTGTTGAAGTGCGTTAGCGATAGTTGACTTTCCAGAACCAGATAGTCCTGTGAACCAGACCATTAAGCTTTTATGGCCATGTAGTTTTTGCCGATCTTCTTTAGTTATATCAGACTGATGCCAAACAATATTTGAAGTTCTATTCTTGTTGTCTTCCATTTTTAAAGCTCCCTCCTTTTAGAATAACCTCCTGTTTATCCCCATATAAATACAGTTAGAAGAACAGTAGTAATCATGCAAAGAAGACTTAGTGGAAAGCCTACTCTAAAAAAGTCTGTAAATCGATATCCACCAGGTCCGTAAACTAATAAATTTGTTTGATAGCCTATAGGGGTAATAAAACTACAGGAGGCAGCAATAGCGATTATCATTGAAAATAGTTCAGGATTATACCCTAGTTGAATAGCTAATGAGTACCCAATAGGAAAAATGAGAGCGGCGGCTGCTATATTGCTAATAATTTCTGTTAGGACTAAAGTTGAAAAGTATAATAAAAAGCAAAGGATAATGAGGTTTATTGGATTTTCAAAGTTTAATAAGCTCGTTAAAAGAGTAGGTAAACCAGCGTTTTCAACTGCTTTTGCAATTCCAATGGCTGAAGCGATAAGAACTAATATCCCCCAATCTACCGCTTTTTTTGCTTCTGATGTTGTTATCGATTTGGTTATTGTTAAAATGATCATTCCCATTAAGGCTGCTTGAAGGATCGAAACTATTTGAAAAGCAGCTAAAGCAATGACACCGATTATGGTTGGAATAATGATCTTAGATTTACCACTGCTAATTGGTTCTTCGGTTTCCACCCCAGATACAAGGTAAAAATCACGAGAATTTGACCATGTTTTAATAAAATCCTTTCCTGCCAAAAGCAGAAGTGTGTCACCAGGTTTAATAGTCATATTTCCGATTCCAGTAGTAATCTGTTGATTATTTCTTCGAATAGCAACAATTGCAGAATTATACTGTGCTCTAAAGTTTGAATTTTTTATCTTTTTCTTAACTAATGGTGATGAATGAGAAACTACAACTTCAACTAAATTAGATTTGTAGTGTTCCGACATACTGCCAGTTTCTTCCTTTACAGTGGGTAGTTCTAATCCTTTTAAGTTAAGCAATCTTATAATGCTTTCTACATTTCCAGAAAAAATAAGTGAGTCGTTTTCTTGAATCACTTCATAATTAGAAACAGGTGTAATTGAACTATTGTTACGGATAATTTGTACTAAAAAAATATCATGTAATGCTCTTAAATTTACGTCCTTTACTGCTTTTCCAATCCATAACGAATTACTCGTTACTTTAACCTCTACTGTATAATCTTTTCGTATTGATTGGTAAGCTTCGATCAAATCTTTGTTATTAGGTAGCTTTCTTTGGCCATAAAAGATCATATACAATAAGCTGACTATAAATAATGGGATGCCAATTAGTGAAAATTGAAACATTGAAAATCCTGGATGTCCATTTTGCTGTAGCAGTCCATGAATGAGTAAATTTGTTGAAGTTCCAATTAATGTAACGGTTCCCCCAATAATGGCAGCATAAGAAAGTGGTATTAAAAGCTTAGAAGGAGATATTTTATGTTGGATCCCCCATTTATGAATGATTGGAGTTAACATAGCTACAATGGGTGTATTGTTCATGAAAGCCGATAGGAAAGATACTGGAAACATGATTTTAATGAGGACGATTGAAGGCTTTTTATTTTTTCCTAAAGTACGTGTTAAGAGCTTTGGAACAATACCGCATTTTTGTACAGCGAAGGCAATAACCATTAATAAGGCAATGGTATGGACGGCAGGGTTCGCAAAACCTTGAAATGCCTCATCGATAGGGAGAACTCCTAATACAATAAGCAAAGAGAAAGCAGTAAAAACAGTTAGTTCGGGTGTAAACCACTCTTTGATTAGACTTATAAACATTAGAAATAAAACAATACTGACAGCAATTGCAGCAAAGGACATAATAACACTCCATACTCTTTCCAACATATTACTTATTTAGTATGTATTGAATACAAAATTTGTCCTGTCTTTTGCCTAATTTTTGTAAAAACTTCACTATGTAATGTCAAATAGTTTTCCCTAGGAAGTAATTATATTATTTTTAATTGTTCGATATAAATTCTCCTCGGCAAATAAAAATAATATTGAGATTAAAGTTATAGTAATATTCATTGGTTTGGACAAAGTATCTAAAGTAAAGCTTCTAGATACTTTGTCCGTTTAATTTTGTAAGTTACTAAAAACAGGATGATTAGTAAATGAGAGGAACTACTGTTACAGCAATAACAAACAAGCCGAAGATTATGTTATTTGAACCTAAATTAGTCTTTGCGCCAGAAACAGATTATGGAGGTTATTAAAGTTAACAAGTAGTTAGCGACCCATGAAAATTATGGTAGCCATCACATGTGAAATAGGGTTTGTATTGTACATGTGAGTGGCTGTTCAGGTAGTGTTTATGAATGAAGGTGAAATTGTGGAATAGGCAGAGCGTAACAGTTTTTGATCAACACATTATAATAGAATGAAATGTTTATATTCGGAACTTATATTTGTTTTTTAAATAGTTTTGAGAGATGATTGAGGGTTCTGTATAGAAGATCATATCCATATATCCTTCTAAACCTTGTCATGTAGAAAAGTGCTTCATTCATAATTAATTCCGACCTTTAAATAGTCAATTAATAGCGACTTAAATCAAGATGCGACCCTAACCACTTCTGGTATTCATATGGGTGATTTAGGAGACCACCACTTGGTAAAAAGGTCAATTCACCAAAATATATTTTGTTATTGGTATAATACAGATCAACACGAACATAAGCGAAATCCTGTGAAAGTTTTTTTGCAACATCTATCATTTCACTAAAACGCTTTGGACGCTCGGGTGGGATTGAAAACGAATTATTTTGAGTATCAAAAGGAGGTTGTTTCCAATCCATATCTAATATTTGAACTTTTAGGTTACTAAATCGATCCCCCATTACTGCTACAACCATTGGTTTACCGTGGATACAATGAAATTTGTAATCTTTTAAATCGCCAGAAGGGTCCTGTAAGTATTTTTCGATAATTGCGCGCCCTTTTAATGGTTTATAATTGCGTTCTCCAGTTATATTAAAATAATTTAAATTCAACCATTCATTCATTTGTTTCTTTGCTTTGTACCAATCTAAATTGGTCTTGTCTTTTACGAGGATATTCCAACCACAGCCATGGGTGGCTTTGAGTACAAAACTTTGAGGAAGATTATCTATATTTATGTCATCAACATTTGTGTACATACCATACAGTGGAACAAGATATTTTTCACCGATTTTTCCTTTTACATATTGCCGAACCTCATATTTATCTGTATATTTTGCAAATCGTTCAATTTTTCCATTTACCCTTATCCATAAAAGTTTCTCGGACATGACTTGAGGGTTTTCTATGTTAGGTTCGAAACCAAGTATTCTTCTAACCTTTCTTTTCTTCGCATTAAGTTTATGATCCATGTAATAAGCCCCGTCCTTTCAAACTTTAATTTTTAAAGTCGTTTTATATTAAATATGGTTTTATCTCATTTTAGAATATGTTTGAACTTTTATTTTAGTGTTGGCTCCTTAACTTTAAATAAGCAAAAATAGTAATTAAACTGTGTAAATGATAATTTTCCTGTTTATTGTCTGAAATAGGAAGAAGGAGGTCTAATGGTATTGTGCATATAAAATGGTAATAATGATGTTTAATACTTTTTCCTAACTAGTTAGTAATATGAGTTCGATAAATTGACTTTAGAGTAAACGATACTCACAAAGGTTGGACCCGAAAACCTAGCGCCCCAGTGACTTAAAATTTCACAATTGCTTCATCAAAAAAAGTGGAAGCCAAATATCTTATAATACTTTAGTTCAACAGCTACAGTTGTTAAAACTAAATTTCCTCCATTTCCATTTCCACATATTCATTCCAAATTTATCCTTAAAAATATCAATAAAAAACACAATTGGTGGCTTGTGACAATATTTCAGCGTTTCAATTGAAATGGATACAGTCCTAATTATATCTATATAAAAATAAATTTTATTATTCGTATAAAGGCTAGATTATCAATTTATTGTTATAAGGGATAAATGTACTGTCCTCCACACTTAGTAAACATACAATTTTATTAGTGGGTAAAATGAAAGGATCTATAGTTAGCTCCCGCTTCACAAATTTTATGTAGGAACATATTTTATGGAAAAAACATCTTTTGTAAAAGAGGACGTGAATAGCTATGAAAGGAGTTATACTCGCAGGAGGAAAGGGAACGAGGCTTACCCCCTTAACTAAGATAATAAACAAACATCTTCTACCGATTGGCCCGTTCCCAATGGTTTATTGGTCAATCATTAAATTAAGGGAAGCTGGGATAAAGGATATATTAATCATAACGAATGGTACACATTTGAACTCATTTACTACGTTATTTGGTAACGGTGAGGAATTGCAAGTCAATTTATTATATAAAGTACAAGACGGGGCAAAGGGGATTGCAGATGGTGTATCATACGCAAAATCTTTTGTTGAAGATGAAAAATTTATCATGGTCTTAGGAGATAATATTTTTGAAGATTCCATCGTACCGTATATTGAAAGGTTTAAACAACAAAAAAGCGGAGCGAGAGTTTTATTAAAGGAAGTATCAGATCCATCGCGGTATGGCATTGCTATATTAAATGAAGAAAAGAGTATTATTAATTCTATTATAGAGAAACCGAAAATCACCAATTCACCATACTGCGTAACGGGGATCTATATGTATGATCATCAAGTCTTTGATTTTATTAACTCTATCAAACCATCTGCTCGTGGGGAACTAGAAATTACAGATGTAAATAATTATTATATTAGACAAAGTGAGTTGCAATATGATGTTTTGGAAGGCTGGTGGATTGATGCAGGCACCCATGAATCACTTTTTAAAGCTAATACATTGATATATGAACAAATGAACAATCAAATAGAAACAAAAAAGGGGGGAGGAAATTGAGCAAACACCTTCTAATTACAGGTGGTGCAGGTTTTATTGGGTCAAATTTCATCGAATATATGCTAAAGAATTCCGCCTATTCAATTACAAATATTGATGCTTTAACCTACGCAGGCCAGATAGATAATATGATGACTTTCAAAAAGTATCCCAACTATCGTTTCATGCATTGTGATATTGGAAATCGTGATAGTTTAATTAAGGCTTTTGATCGAAACTACGAATTTATTATTAATTTTGCTGCTGAATCTCATGTCGACCGTAGTATTGAGAATGCACAACCTTTTGTTGATACAAACGTATCGGGAACACTTAACCTTCTCTATGCTCTACTTGATGGGAAAGCTAAAAAAATGATTCAAATATCTACCGATGAAGTATACGGTTCTCTCAGAAGTGATGATCTGCCATTTACTGAAAATTCACCACTAACTCCAAATAATCCTTATTCAGCCAGTAAGGCAAGCGCTGATTTGCTCGTTCGCTCCTTCTACCAAACCTATAAATTACCTCTTATAATCACTCGCTGCAGTAATAATTATGGTCCAAGACAACACAATGAAAAGTTTATTCCTAAAGTTATAACCAATGCTTTAAATGAACAAAAAATCCCTCTTTATGGGGATGGAAAAAATATTCGTGACTGGCTTTTCGTAGAAGATCATTGTCGTGCTATTCGTATGGTCTTAGAGCATGGGGAACCAGGTGAAATATACAATATAGGTGGTGGACATGAAAGGACAAATCAAGAAGTAATTACATTTATTCTTGATTATTTAAATAAAAGTCACACCTTAATTCAATTCGTAGAAGATCGAAAAGGTCATGATAGGAGATATGCTATTAACTGGGGGAAAATTCACAAAGAATTAGGGTGGATGCCACAAGTTACTTTTAGAGAAGGGCTAATACGTACGATCGAGTGGTACAAAAATAATAATGGTCAACAGAAAAGGTGATTATCTGTGAGGGTTTTGATTACAGGTTCAAACGGCCAATTAGGAAAAGAGATTACAGAGAAAATGGGCAAAACCATGTCCATTAAAGCCTATGGAAAAGACCAGCTAGATATTACTAATGAGTTGCAAGTTTCTAAAATTGTTAATCATATGAAACCTGACGTAATTATACACACAGCAGCATATACATCAGTGGACCAATGTGAGTTTGCACAAAAACAAGCTTTTGAAGTTAATAGTTTAGGAGCCTTTTATGTTGCAAAAGCAGCGCAGAATGTTGGGGCAAAGATGGTTTGTATTAGTACGGATTATGTTTTTAGTGGTGATAAAAACAAACCATATGTAGAAGGAGATATACCGAATCCAAAGAGTGTTTATGGCATAAGTAAATGGATGGGGGAAAAGCTCGTTCAAGCAACATTAAAAGAATGTTATATCGTTAGAACATCATGGCTTTACGGTGGTGGTGGAAATAATTTCGTAAAAACAATGCTTAAATTAGCGAAGCAAAAAAGGGAAATTAAGGTAGTTGATGATCAGGTTGGCTCACCAACATATACGAAAGACCTTGCCGAGGTAATTATTCAATTAATTGGAAAAAGCTATGGAATTTATCATGTTAGTAATTCTGGGTCCTGTAGTTGGTATGAGTTTGCAAAACATATATTAAAACAAGCAGGTTTTGATGCTAATATGATTAAGTCAATAACAACTGCATCTTATGGAGCACCAGCACCAAGACCAGCTTATTCGGTTATGGCTCATGATGCCTTACAAAGAGAAAGTATACCCCTTCCCAGGTGCTGGGAAGAGGCTGTAAATGATTTTTTACGGGAGGAGTTAAAAGATGATTGAAGGAGTGAAGGTGAAGAAACTGCTAAAGCACTGCGATGATCGAGGTTTTTTTGCTGAATTAATTAGAGATGATGATGATTTATTAGAACAATTTGGGCAAGCGTCTTGGTCAATGAATTATCCAGGAGTAATAAAAGCCTTTCATTACCATGAGGAACAAGATGATGTATGGTTTTTCCCTTCTGGTCATGCTCAAGTTGTATTATATGATTTACGGAAAAGCTCAGCTACTTACGGAGAAACGGATGTTTATTATATGGGTGAAGACAATCCAGTCGTGTTACTAATCCCTAAGGGTGTGGCCCATGGATATCGAGTATTAGGTCAAAAACCAGCAACAATTATTTATTTCACAACGAAGTCTTATAATGCTTTAAGTCCTGATGAGAAAAGAATACCGTGGAATGACCCAACTATCGGTTTTAATTGGGAGACTAAAAACCGGTAAAGATGAAAAAGAAACAGACTACGTCTACCTATTAGTCAAGATGAACGAGGTGAAAAAGGAGGGGATAGAAATGGAAAATAAAGATGATGGCGTACTTTTTACAGGGATAGAAGTTATTCAAACTAAGTCTCTTTTTGAAGAAGTTTCTAATACTTTTACAATTGAATTTTGGGCTCAACCAAGTGCTAGACAAGACATGGAGAAAAAGGAGAGTACGAGTGGAACGGGTGCGATTAACGGCCAAAGGTTCGTTATAGGTCCTGGAAATGCAATGGAGAAAACTGCAGCAGGAGTTGGTGTATCTGTAGGGACAAATGGGGTTATAGTTTGTGAACATAGTGTAAATTACCTTCCACCTATACTTGTATATAAAAGAAATATTTCAGAATGGACCCATGTAGCAATAGTCTATCGAAATAAAACTCCATCGCTTTATATTAATGGCAAGCTTGTTAAAAATGGGTTAACTAGTAAAAAAGTCAATATTTACCCATCAGGATCTATAGGGGGACATAACCCTTATGGCCATTATGAGGGGTTATTAAAAGATGTTCGAATTTGGAATTTTGCAAAAACAGATAAGGAAATAAGTGAACAAATGAATGAATTTTTAGCTGGTAATGAAAAAGGGTTAATTGCGTATTGGAGTTTGACTAAAGATAAAGAAATAACTTCTAACCAAACAAATGCTATCGGGACCAAAGAAATACTAGATAACACAACGAAGGTTGTTGCAAGTACTGAACAAACACTAGAAGATGAGCTTATCTTTTGTACTTCAATATGTGCTAACTATTTACCAAAAGCAAAGGTGTTGGCAAAGTCAATTAAAAAGTTTCACCCTAATTCGAAAGTAATTATTTGTTTAGTAGAATCGGACATACACCCGACAGCTGAAAAGTTTTCTTATTTTGACAAGGTTATTTTGGCAAAGGATTTAGAGATTGAAAATTTCAATAAATTTATTATGAAATATAATGCGCTAGAAGCATCAACTGCTGTTAAAGGAGCACTGTTTAGTTATTTATTAAGAACCTATAAACACAATAATAAATTTATTTATCTAGACCCAGATATTTATGTTATGGATACTTTTAATGAGCTTAATTCCATATTAGAAAAGCATTCGATCGTTGTTACTCCACATACATTAGAACCTGAAGATAAAAATCATATTACAGCCATTAGAGGCAATGAAATTCAATTACTTCAAAAAGGAACATTTAATCTAGGTTTTCTTGCAATAAGTAGAAGTCCTAATTCTGAGAGGTTTATATCTTGGTGGTCTGATCGGTTATCTCAATATTGCTATGATGATACTCCGAACGGGTTATTTACAGATCAAAAATGGGTCAATCTAGCACCTTGTTTTTTTGATGTATTTATTCTAAAGCATCCTGGTTATAATGTTGCTCCTTGGAATTTATCGAAACGTTCTATTCATAGGTCTGAGAATGAGCTCCTTGTAAACAATAAAAGACTGAAATTTGTGCATTTCTCGGGCTTTGATTCAGGAGCAAATTTAAAGGTTACAAAATTATATGTTCCAGATCAATCAAACCCAATATACACGATCTATAATCAATACGTAAATGAACTAATAGAAATGGGACAAGGCAAAATGAAAAATATCCGTTGGAGCTATGAGCGCAATAAAAATGATAAAAAGGTAAAAAAAGCGCCACAAATTAAATATCAGATTAAGAAAAAGTAGAATAAACTTAATCTCCGATAAGTATTATTCTTATGATTGTTAGGAAAGGGAGAATTAATTATGTTAAAAAAAGGTGGAAATTATGATTTTTAATAAAGAAAAAGAGACAAATAGTGTGATCATTTTTTTGCATATTCCAAAAACTGCGGGCTCTACATTTAATTCGTTAATTGAAAAGCAATATGAAAATAATTATACGATGATCTCACCAAAGTATGGCGAAGAAAAAGTTGCGGATTATTTTAACGCAATTGGACCTAAAGAAAAATTAGAAGTAGTGAGAGGACACTTCCCTTTTGGAGTACACAAATATTTACCGCAGAAAAATTTCACCTATATAACTTTTCTTCGTGACCCAATAGAAAGAGTAATCTCAGCCTACTATTATATGAAATCAAACCCT
Organism: Alkalihalobacterium elongatum; assembly: GCF_019024285.1. Classification (GTDB taxonomy): domain Bacteria; phylum Bacillota; class Bacilli; order Bacillales; family Bacillaceae_F; genus Alkalihalobacterium; species Alkalihalobacterium elongatum. The sequence goes on along the minus strand of NZ_WMKZ01000002.1, from coordinate 165,377 downwards.
ATCCATCCGTATTATTATAAAATGAATCAGACCTCGTTATATGAGTTTGTTTCTGAAAAGGCATTTCATTGGGCAGTATATAATCGCCAAACTTGTTTATTAAATGGGCATGGTTGGAATTACGATTTAGACGTTGCTAAAGAAAATATAACTAAGTATTTTTCGGTAGTGGGAATTACTGAGCGATTTAATGAGTCAATTAAATTGTTAAACGATTCGCTAGGGTGGAATATTTGTAATATATCAAAAGTAAATGTTAACCCTAATAAACCCAAAAAAAGTGAAATAGCTAATGAAGTTAGAGAAGTCATCAAAGAAAAAAATCAGAAGGACATCGAACTTTATCAATTAGCAACTCATTTATTGGATCGAAAACTAAAAAATTAACATGGCCAACACTGTGAGTTTGAGCAAGGGAAGGCTAGAATAAGTTTGAGGAGCGCTAGTGCCAAGACCAGAGGATACGGTGTTGGCACATGGTGCGCTTCTTAAAAGGTTTTATTAATGCCGATAGGGGATGGAATTTAATTTGTTTCAGAAAGTTTAGGGTGGAATATTTGAGTAAATGTAACTATAAAAATGAATATTAAAAATATAAAACAAGGGGATTGTCATGGAGAACGTTTTATAGTCAATCCCTTATTGCTAATTTATTTTATTATACTTTCTTTACAGACTCATAAGCTGTTTCAAGCCTCTTAACGGTATGTTTATATTGAAAATGTTCTTCGACGAGTAATCGACCATTTACAGCAAGCTTTGAAGCGACTGTCGGATTCGATAAATAGTAATCAATCGCATCTGCAAACGCCTCTGGTTGATTGTAATCATCAATAACGTATCCATTCTTTAAATGGCTAATGACTTCGGTGTTGCCGCCTCGGTTTGTCGTTATAATCGGAAGTCCAGTAGCCATAGCTTCATAATGCACTCTGGCAAGTGGTTCCTCCCATTGTGAACTACAAACAAAAAGATCAGCCATAAGGAAGAATTTCGGTATCTCTTGTGCTGGAATAAATTTTGTGAAAATAACTTTGTTCTTTAATGGTTTAGCTAATTGGTGGAGAAAATGTACATAATGGTTAACCGAATTATCACTAAACCATTTCCCGCCAGCTATAACTAAAACGGCATTAGGTTGTCTTTTTAATATACTTTTCATTGCTTGAATTAGCAGGTGGGGTCCTTTAGATTTACAGAGGCGTCCAGCAAACAATATAACTTTTTGATCTTTAACGCCATACTTTTCTCGATAATGTTGCCGAATAGGTTGAATATGAGAAGACCAAACTGGTGAAAAATCTTTTAAGTTAACACCAGAATAGGCAACGGTTGTCTTCTTCTCCCCTTCTGGGAACCGTTTTATGACTTTTTCCTTAATAAAATGACTAATTGTTAAGATTCGATCGCAAACATCGATTACTTTTTTTCCTAGTTCATAAGGTATTTTATCCTCGCGCATCACATCATTATGAAGGCTTAGAATAAACTTACTGTTAGGGGCTACTTCTTTATAGTGAAGTATGGCTTTTGGACGATTGTATACTTGGATAATATCAAACTGGGATTTTGATAAATATTTTTTTACTTCCCGTAAATAATTTTTATAAGGCACTCGGATATAATGAATGTTATCGATGATTTCTTGTTTCGGTAGAATATGATCAGCTACAGAAAAGATCGTAATATCATATTTTTCGCCTAATAAGGGTACTATTCCGTCAATCAAAACTTGAATGGCACCACCTTTTATTGCAGGAGAGGGGAGGTTTTCCGTACATACTAAAGCAACTTTCATAGTTACACCACCCCCTCGTAAAGTAATCTGATATCACCAATTTCTTTTTGTAATCCTAATTTGAGAGAGACCTTTGGCTGGTAGTGAAGTAACATTTGAGCTTTTGAGATATCAGCCCAGGTATGTTTCGGTTCACCACGAGTATTTCCCGTAAACTCTATTTTAGCTTCTTTTTGCAAATGTTTTTCTATTATCGAAATGGTCTCTAAAACAGAGGCTCTTTCTTTTCCACCTATGTTAATTGTTTCTCCAATAATTGGTTTGTTTGTATAAAGTGTAGCTGCAGTTCCTTTAACGCAATCAGAAATATACGTAAAATCTCTAGTCTGCTTACCGTCACCATAGACTTGAATAGGTTGATCTAATACCATTTTTTTTATAAAACGGTGAAAGGCCATATCAGGTCGTTGTCTAGGTCCATATACAGTAAAGTACCTTAAAATTACAATGGGTACACCGTCATTTTCATGATAGACTTTACACAAATATTCTCCAGTTAGTTTTGTCACACCATATGGGGATAGAGGTTTGCAAGTTGCATCTTCAGTCACTTTTCCTGTCCTATCACCGTACGCAGAAGAAGTAGAAGCATAAATGAATTTCTTAATAGGCAGTGTACGGCAGGCTTCTAGTAACCGCTGGGTGACATTAATATTATAAGAAACATAAATGTCGAATTCCTTACCCCAACTAGATCTCACTCCTGGCATCCCAGCTAAATGGTAGATGATATCTATATCCTTTAAATACTCTTCCCAGTTAATATGAAGTAGGTCATGTTTTATCAGTTGGAATCGTGGATTTTTTATGAGATGATGAAGGTTACGTTGTTTGATGGAAGAGGCGGTAAACCCTAAAAAGCCATCCACACCAATCACTTCATTCTCTTTATCAAGTAATAGGTGTTCACATAGGTGTGAACCGATAAAGCCTGCAGCACCTGTCACTAATATCTTCATAATTGCCCCACCCCTAAATAGTGGAAGCCGATGTATCTAATTTTTTTTGTAAATCCTACACACCCTGCTCCAATTTCGTAAGTACTCATCTGCGAACTCCTTCCTTACAACAATAAAAAATACAATTAGTGGCTAATATATCGTATTAATGGGCAGGGGATAGACGTGACAATATCCTAGTGTAACAACAGAAAATGGGTAAAGTCCTAGTTATTTTTTAAAAAATCATACTTTCATCCAAAAATTTTAGGAATATAGTATTCAGGTTACTGTGTAAAACGGGGGGCTTAGAGAAGATTAGTTTTTAAAATAGCTATTTACAGGGATAGCCTTTTTCTTACTAGGACAACTTTCTTACCGTTAAGGTTGGGAATAGTGTACTAACAAGGAAATAGAGGGATGATAAAAGGATGTGAAAAGATAAAGGGGTTAATTTAAGCAGGTGGGGGCGGAACATGGTTAAAACCCTTTACTAATATAATTAATAACATCTTCTTACAGTAGGGCAAAAGGAGTTTATATGCTTGATGAGCATGTTTTTTATGGAGAAAAATCTGTCAACAAGAGACGAATTAGAAATTACCAATGTCAACAATGGGTATATAAAAGAAAGCCATGTACATTTTGGTATATTATAAGGTTGGTGGATTGTACGGGAACTCATAAACCACTTTTAAAAGTAAAACCGTTTAGTTTATAGGATAATTTGAAAGTAAGCAAAAGGTGATTAATAGACTTAAACGACTTGGTGGTGAGAAATTCTTTTTTAAATGTGGTGGTAAGTTCATTGTTGTGCATTTTATTAGGGTTATTAAACTTACCACACTTAGCGCTCAAATGTATAAATCAGAAATTTTTTCATTAAACAAGACAGGAATAATAAAAGAAGACAATTTATTGAATTAAGTCATTAGGCTTCTTGATTACAAAGCTTTCAAAATCCTTAGTTCGTGACACAATTTGGCATCTTTTTAGTATGCTTTCCTCCTTTTCTTTCCAAGTATGGGATGATAAATCGCTCCTTCTAATTTGGACAAAATCGTATTTATTTGTGGAATAGAATTGAAAACCATGCGCTAAACAATCTTTAATAAATTGTGTATCTCCACCTTGATGGATCTTCTTAAACTGTACCCTTTCAAAAATTTTCTTTTTAAATATTAAAGTTGCTCCTTTTACAAGTTGATAATGCCCAAGTAATTTTTTTGTAATAAACATATTCTCATAGTTTGGTGTGTGAAGCGCTAACACATTCTCCCTTTCAAAATAAACGAAAGCTGTTCTTTTTCCAACAACAGAAGCGTTTGTTTGTTTGAAAGAATTCATAGAATGTCTAAGGTAATACGGCCCATAATAATCGTCATCATCAAATTTGGCAATATAGTCAAATTTTGCTTTTGTTATGCCAAAGTTTAAACATTCTCCAAGTGTCAATATTTCTGGTTTTTGATAAATTGTTACATTTTTCATTCTATGAGCTTTCTCTTTCCATTTGTTAATATCCATATCGTCTTTATTTAGGATTACAATTAATTCCTTTGGTTCCCATAGTTGATTTTGAAAGTTTTGAAAAACATAATCTATTTGGGCTTGCCTATTGGTACAAGTAATTATAGAAACCATATTAAAAAACTCCTTACAAATAAATTTCTCTCTAACCCTAAGTTAAATAACGTTGTACTCACCTGTTCATTCTATATACTTATTGAAACACATTATATCAATTTAGGTTTTCGGGTTTTCTTACTACAAATTGCTGATAGTTGTTAGTTTGTGCAATAGTTCTGCATTTTTTTAAAATTTTTTTCTCTGTACCCTTCCAAGTATGATCTGATAAGTTTTTCCTTCTTATATTTACATAATCGTATTTACTAGTTGAATATATTTTTAATCCATTGACCACACAATCTATTAAGAAGTCAGTATCTTCTCCTAAATTCTTTTTTTGAAATTGAACTTTTTTTAATAATTCCTTTTTAAACATTAAAGTTGAACCTTTTAATAGTTGATAGTGTCCAAATATGTTCTTAGTCATAAATCTTTTTTCAAAATTAGGTGTATGTAATGCTAATAAATTTCTGCTCTCAAAATAAATAAAAGCAGTTCTTTTTCCAACAATATCAGCATTTGTTTGATTAAAAGCGTGCATTGAATGATTAAGATAATATGGGCCATAATAATCATCATCATCAAATTTCGCAATATAGTCAAATTTTGCTTTTGTGATTCCAAAGTTTAAACATTCCCCGAGTGTTAGATCTTCTGGCATCTGATAAATGGTTACATTCTTAAATTGTTTTGCTTTTACTTCCCACTTAACAATATCCATTTCATTTTTATTTAAAATTACAATTAACTCTTTAGGTTCCCAAATTTGATTTTGATAATTTTGAAAAACATTATCTATAAGATTATCTCTAATAGTACTCGTTACGATAGAAACCATTATCAAAACTCCTTTAAATAATGTTAACAGCCGTTTCAATTAAAATTAAAGTACATATGATGATAGTAACGTTACTCTAAAGGAAGGAGGTCCATTAATACTATGTTAAAAGATTATTATTTTGATTATGAACAAACTAATCAACTGCCCGACTTCCTAATAATTGGCGCACAAAAAAGCGGAACAACCTCTCTTTTTAGATATATAATTCAACATCCTAATGTTATTCCTGCAGTAAAAAAAGAAATTCATTTCTTTAATAACCCAGACCATTTTAATAAAGGTATTGATTGGTACAAAGCTCAATTTCCACAGTTAGATAAAAATGAAATTAGTATAACTGGAGAAGCAACACCAAATTACTTGGAACACTCTCATATTCCTAAAAAGGTCTTTAAATTAATGCCTAATGTCAAGTTAATTGTTATATTAAGGAATCCAGTTGATAGAGTTTACTCAAATTATCATTATAGAATAAAGAGAGGACTTGAAAATTTATCCTTTGAGCAAGTAATTAGTAATGAAGAAAAACTAATTAAAAAAGGAAAAACAACCCAAGCGAGATATTTATATAGAGGTTTTTATGCTGAACATCTTAAAGAATGGATGAGATACTTTCCAAAAGAACAATTTCTTATTTTACAAAGTGAAGAGTTTTTTAAAGATCCATCTAAAAACATAAATCAATTAATAAGCTTTTTAGAATTACCATCCTCAAATATAGAAACTAGTAGAAAATATAATGTTGGTAAGTATTCCCCTATGTATGAAGAAACAAGAAATCGCTTAAATGAATTCTATAAACCTCATAACGATAGATTGTGTAACTTATTAGGAAGAAACTTTGGATGGAACTATTAATATATTATAAAGAGGTGAAAATATGGATCTTATTATATCATCGGCTACACACCGCTCTGGCTCAACAATGCTGCAACGCATCTTTAATTCAAGAAAACAAACGATGATTTGGGGGGAACATTTAGGTTGTTTAAAGGAATTCTGTATCATTTATAATAAAGTAAAAACCTTTTCCATAAATAGTCGTAGGGAAAGAAGAAATTATTTTGGAAGTAATGAAAATCCAAACCACTGGATTGCAAGGATAACACCCGAACAACATTTAGTAAAAGAATCTATCATTGAATCGGCGAAAGTGTTTTTAAATACACTTTATACTAGTAAAGATCATGATGTAATTGGATTTAAAGAAGTTCGTTATGGAAAAGAAGAGATAACATTGTTAAGAGAATGCTTTCCTAATTGTAATATTATTTTATTGGTGCGTAATCCTATCGACTCTTGGAGAAGCTTATCGAATACAAGATGGAATGAAAGCACAATCCATGAATATATTACAAAATGGAATAACCATGTTTCTTTTTATCTTGAGTTTAGCAAAAGAGATGATAAGGCATTTTTAATAAAGTATGAGGATATCGTGAGTAGGGATAAAGATACGATGGATCTAATTATAAAGCTTGGTAAATTAGATATGAGTATTGTTAACCGTGTCTTAAATAGAAAAATTGGAAGTAGTGAAACTGCACAACTATCACCTAATATAACACAATTAATAAAAAATAGTTGTAGTCAAAATATGATCGAACTAGGTTATTAATAGTGTGGCAAATATAAAATAAATATTTATTATCGAGCACTAGGTATTTTTTGTTTTTACAAAGCATCAATGTCTTGTGCTTTTTTTTGGTAAAAACAAAATAGATTTATAATGTTTGTTCATCTTTATTAAATGGTAACGATTTTTTAGAAGCTACATATTGTAAGTATGGAAAGATATGAAGTTGAAATGAGTAAACACTTACTAGTAACTCGTGGCCAGGATAATTGGTTCTAATTTTATCAATCATTTGCTAAAGAATTCTAATAATTTTATAACAAACAAAGATACATTAACATATGCAGGCAATGTTGATAATATGAATAGTTTTAATCAACCTCCTAATTATCGCTATTTTCATTGTATTTTAAGTAAAAGCGTTGAGTAAGTAAAGTATTTAACCAAGTATAATATGCCATCATTAATTTTGCAGCAATAGCTCATGTCTATATAAAAGTACTCAAAACGCATTATCAATACAAATATAAATATAAATGGAACGCAAAACCTCCCTCAGGCCATACCTAGGGGGAAGGCAAAAAGTATGATTTATATATACAAATGTATGGTTATCTAGATCAAGATTATTTACCATTTTCCGAACTCTCACCCAATATCCCCTATTGGTTAATAAGCAGCCCCTAAGAAAGGATGATATCAAGTGACAACTAATAAAAGAAAAGTATTTTTAATAAGTATGGTAAAAAATGAAGCAGATATCATTGAGTCTTTTATTAGATATCACCAATATATTTTTGACGGAATGGTTATTTTAGATAATAATAGCACTGATAATACAGTCCCAATACTTGAAAAATTAATAACAGAAGGATTTTCTTTAGAGTTAATACGAGATAAATCTATGGAATTTATAAAAGGAAAAAAGACAACTGACCTATTATATAGCACATTTAAAAAATATAATCCCGATATAATTTTTTTGTTAGATGCCGATGAATTTCTAATCTGTAATAATGGAAATCCTAGAGACATTATTAATGTATTAGATTTAAATAAAGTATATTACCTTAATAGATTTAATTATATTCCAGATACTTCAGATAACCACCAAGAACTTTTTATCCCCAAGCGAATAGTAAATACTACAGGTGATATAAATTCCCCTAAAGTATTCTTTACTAGAACGATTGTCGAAAAATATGCACCAAACATAAGACAAGGTAATCATGATATATTGAGCGGTATTAAGGTAGAAAGGGAAAAACTAAAGAATTTATTTATTGCACATTTTCCAATACGCTCAATTGAACAGGCTAAACTTAAAACAGCAATTGGATGGGTAAATAATTTAGCGAGGCATGATAGAGTAAATGGCCAATCAACTCATTGGCAAAAGTGGTTCAATATTATGAAAGATAAACAAGATATTAAACTAAATGATTTTTTTAAAAATATTAAATACAGTAGGAAACCAATTAATTTATCTTTTTGCAAATCAATCAAAATTCAATATACTATGCCAAATGAAGTGAACTTTATGAAGAATTTTTTAGGATACTGTGAAATGTTAGGAATGGAACATGGAAAAATTCGAAAAGATCTCATTGAACTTAAAAATAGAGAAAACGGTTTTAAATAGTCAAAGTGAATCATGAGTGGTGAAGTCGGGAGGTTTTAGAGTATGAACAATGATGAAAAACTCCTCTTTAAAAAAAATCAAATAGTTACTATTAGCTCAACAATTAATAAATTAAAGGAAAATTTCACATACGAATTTTGGGTAAAACCTGTTAACAAAATAATGTTACCTAAAGAAGCAGAAAGAGGATTAAATGGGTCATTAGGACAATCATATTTAATTGCACCATCACACGGTATGCAGAAAATAAATGCAGGTGTTGGTGTTTCGGTTGGTACTAATGGTATTGTCGTAGCAGAACATACTTATAAATATTTCCCAGTTACTTTAGTATATCAAACAGAAATAAATAACTGGACACATATTGCTATCGTTTATCAAAATAAGACACCATCTCTTTATCTAAATGGAAAGTATATTAAAAGTGGTTTAACAAGTACTAAAATTCCTTTTGCATCTAACCAGTTTGGAGGTATTGAAAATTATGATCTATACTTCAAAGGAGAAGTATACGATTTAAGAATTTGGGATCATCCAAGGACGAATCTACAATTAATTAGGAATCAGGCGGTAACTACTAATGAAACAGGTTTAATAATTTCCTCTAAGAAAAACCCAGTTTTTGATCAACTTAGAACTAAAAGTTCTACATTATTGCCATTTAAACACCTTAAAAATAATAAAAAGCCGTCCGTCTCGGTTGTAATACCTACGTATAATGCTATGAGTGAGTATGTCTTTGAGGATTTATTAAAATCTTTGCAAAAACAAAAAGGATTTGAAAAAATAGAAATAATAATAGTTGACTCTGGAAGTATAGACTCTACTGTAAGTAAAGCAAAAGAATACGGCTTAAAAATAATTAAAATTAGTAATGACAAATTCTCACATTCATATTCAAGAAATTTAGGAGCTTCTTTTGCTTCACATGAATATATTCTTTTTACTGTCCAAGATGCCCTTCCGTCTTCTGACACATGGCTTTTTAAACTTTATAAAGTAATTGAAGAACGTCAAGTTGTTGCAGTCAGTTGTTCTGAAATCCCTAGGGAAGATGCAGACATTTATTATAGAGCATGTATGTGGAACCATTTTAAATTTTTAGGTGTATTAGAAAATGATATGATTTTTGAAAAACCTAAAACGTCAACCCCAATTAATTTAAGGAAAAATGCAAATTTATCAAATGTTGCTTGTCTTATGAAAACAAATATATTTAGAAAGTATAGGTTTAGAGCGAAATATGCAGAAGACCTAGAACTTGGATTAAGACTCGTCAAAGATGGATATAAGCTTGCATTTACATCATCAATAAAGGTTATTCATTCACATCTTCGTCAGCCATACTATTTTCTTAAAAGAGGTTATGTTGATAGAATTTATTTAGCAAAGTTATTTTCAGAAAATGTGAGATATAAAGTTGAAATTCAAGAACTTTATGATGATATTGTCTTTAATTATTTTATAATATCTAAATTAATAGAAAGAGAATTGCAAGAAATTAAAACGCCTATTAAAACTAAAAGATTCATAGAACTTATGCAAAACCAACTCCAAAAAGCGAACCAACTGTCATACCCTATTTTTCACCATACCTACAATTTTAATAATGATAATAATCTAGATCCTAGTTTTAGATTATTTTTAGAAAAAATATCCAACAAATACTCAAAGAAATATCCAAATATCCCCTATAAAGGTCAATTGTTAAATTCAAATATAAGTTTTTTAAACATAATTTTTAGATTTTTGGAAGAAAAATATGAGGTTTTAAATGAGCGTAATTTGAAGGAATTCATCGTTTGTATGTACAAAGTTTATGCTCAAATAATAGGCGTATCTTTTGCAAATTATTATTTAGGTTCAAACAAATTAAATCAAGAGATAATTTCTATAAACACTGAATTAATGGGGGGAGTCTAATATGAAAATCCTCTATCTTGTCCATCAATTTTATCCGATGTTTTATACAGGAACAGAGAAGTTTGTTTTAAATATGGCAACGAATATGCAAACGAGTGGTCACCAGGTAAAAGTAATTACCTACAGTTTAGAGGATATTGGAAGTTTCGATCGAAACCTGGATGATATTTTGTTGAAAGAATACACAATTAAAGGTGTGCCAGTAATTGCTGTTAGGCACAAAAAATACCCAAACGAGCTGCATTCATTACTTAAAGATGAAGGGTTATTTAATGCTGCAAAATGTTTATTAGAAAAAGAGAAGCCAGATATTATTCATGTTGGTCATCCAATGAGAATTACGGAATTTATTAATGCTGCAATAAGTTTGAAAATTCCTTATCTAATAACTTTAACTGATTATCATTTTATTTGTCCAAAAACAATTATGTTAAAAAATGATGGAAACCTTTGTTCAGGCTCCGAAAACGGTGAATATTGCATTAACTCATGTGGTTACTCAGAACAATTTGTAAAAAGGCGACAAGAAGTAGGAATGGAAATCCTAAAAAATTCAAAAAAAGTTTTTTCTCCTTCAAAATTTTTGGCACAAATGTTTAATGAGGAAATATCAGAACTTAAAGTGGAAGTAATAAACCATGGTATAAGTGATAAAAATATTTTAAAAAATAGGAAAACTTATAAGAGGAATGATAAACTAACTTTTTGCTTTGCTGGAACTTTTGCTAGTTATAAAGGGCTTCATGTCTTAATTGATGCTTTTAATAGGATTAGGACACCTAGAGTAAGACTAAAAGTTTATGGTTCAGGTATAGATAAAAAATATGCTAATACAATTAAACAAATTTCTAAAGAAGATCATAGAATTAATTTTTGTGGAGTTTTTTCTGAGAGAGAATTAGGAAAAGTATTTAGTCAAGTAGATGTTGTGGTTGTACCATCTCTATGGTACGAGAATTATCCATTAGTTTTACACGAAGCGCTAACAAGTAATGTTCCAGTAATAGCAACAGATTGCGGTGGAATGTCAGAAAAAATAAAAAATGGAGTAAATGGTTTTACATTTAGAAAAGGAGATGTCGTTCATTTGAAGACTGTTCTCGAAAAGGTTATTAATAATCCTCTAATATTAAACAGTATTAAAAATAATATGACAAAACAAATAATACCAACCATTGAACAAGAAGCAGTTAGTTATGAAAGACAATATCAAAAAATAATACAAGAATAATACTCTTGAATTTTAAAAAGTTCTGGGAGTGATTAAGGTGTATACTCATGAAGTTCTAATTTTTATGCATATCCCCAAAACAGCAGGGACATCTTTATCTTTGGTTTTAAAAAAGCAATTTAAACCTCATGAAATTGTTAGGGTAGATGGACCAGTGAAGGATACGAAATATTTTAATGCTCAAACAAAATGTATAATGGGGCATCATGTTTTTGGCTATCATAAGATAAGTTCCAAAGAAAGATATATAACAATGTTAAGAGATCCTGTTGATCGTGTCATTTCAAGTTATTATCACCATATAGAAAGAGTCAAAAGGGGATGGGAGACAGATATTGGGTCGAAAATAATCAATGAAAATATGGATTTACAGGATTTTTTAAATTGCAAAGAGAGTAGATTTAAGTTAGAGACAGAAAATTTAATGGTACATTACTGTTCTGGGGGATCAAGTACTGATCTCACAAAAGCGAAAGAAAACCTAGAAAAGTATTTTGTAGTTATAGGGATTAATGAAATGTTTGATGAGTCCCTTAAGTTAATGCAGAAAAAGTTAAATTGGAATGATATCTCCTATAAAAATGCGAATATTACTAAAAATAGACCGAAGTTGAGTGAAGTACCAAAAAATATTATTCAAAAAATAAATGAAATGAACAGTTTAGATTTACAATTATATAGTTGGGTTAAGAAAAAACTTGAAGATGAGTTAAATAACATCAATAATTAATTTTTATTATTGGGAGGGAGAAAATGGTTACAGTTATTACTTGTACAACAAGGCAAGAGTTTATGAATAATGTGTTTGAGAACTATGAAAGACAAGTTTGGAATAGCAAGGAATTAATTATTATTCTAAACAATGATGACATGGATATTCATACCTGGAAAAAACAAGCTAGACAATTTAAAGATGTTTCTGTTTTTCAGTTGCCTAGTAGCTATTCATTGGGGGAGTGTTTAAACTTTGGGATCGAGAAAGCAAAATATGATACTATAGCAAAATTTGATGATGATGACTATTATGCAGCTTTTTACACTTTTCAAGCGATGGAAGCATTTAATAATACGGATGCTTCAATTGTAGGAAAACATTCTACTTTCATGTACTTTGAAGAGAGTAATACTCTAGCTATTTTTTTCCCGAATAATGAAAATAGGTTTACTGGTTTTATTAAGGGAGGAACAATTGTCTTTAAGAAGGAGATATATAATAAAGTTAAATTTATTAAAGCAGAGGTTTCTACAGATTCGTATTTCTTACAAGAGTGTCAAAAAAAGGGGTATAAATTTTATGCAACAGATAGGTATAACTATGTATGTGTTAGACGAGTTGATAAAAACACTCATACCCAAAAAAGAAGTGATAAGAGCTATTTGAGAGATAGTTTAGTTGTTTGTAAGACTAGGGATTTTAGACCGTATGTGACAAAAAGTTAAAGTAGTAAAAGGAGAGAAAAAATGTTACTTCACCAACGACAATTTATTATTGGACCTAAACCATATTTATTAAACAAGAATTGGTCTTATAAAAAAATAACATCAAAGTACTATTTATCTCATTGTAAAGATCTACCCGTTCTTCTTACTAAAGATGCTAATGAGTGCTCTTGGTTTCTAATAGGGTTAGCTTACCAGTCTGTTGCAGAACGAGCCGACCCTAAAAGCGAAATTCAATTTTCTCAAACAAAAAATGTATCAAAAGCATATACCAGTTGGTCTGGAAGGTGGGTATTAGTTGGCAACGATTCACTTCATATGGATGCGTGTGGTTTGTTAGGTTGTTATTATCAAATTATTAACAAAGGTAAAGCGAAAGAACTCATTATATCAAGTAGTGCAGCTCTAATAAATGAAGTTTCAAACCCATCACCCATAATTGAAAGTAGTTCTTATATTGAACATGCTAGAGGCATGGATTGGTTCCCTCCACCGCAATCTAAGTTTAGAAATATAAATCGACTTTTACCGAGTCAGATATTAAATTTTTCAAATAATAAAGAATTAATTACTCCACGTTCACTCTTATTTCCAATCTCACCAAATTTAAAATATGAAGAAAAAATATTTATATTAAAAGAATGTCTTTCTACTATTCTACGCAATATTGCAAAGGTAAATGAACCGATATGGATCGCGTTATCCGGCGGGTATGATTCACGGTTGTTATTATCTGCACTCCATTATACAGGTTTAGAAGCAAAATCATATACTTATGATAAACCCTCTATTTCTAAAGCTGATCTAAAATATCCACCTCTTCTGTCCAAATTAGTTGGGATTGAGCACCAATTAATAAAAAGAAAAAACTTCTCAAATGAAATTAGTAATTTATTTGATTCTCACACGGCCAAACATTGTGTAGATATTGATAGATCATATTTTGCACACGGGCAGTGGGGGAGCCTCCCAAAACCAGCTTTTATATTAAGAGGAGGAGTAAATTCGGTAGGGAAATGTAATTATTATAGAAAGTTCCCAGAAAAGTTACCTAATTCTCCACAGGAAATAACTCAATTAATCCTAAATGTATTTAAATTTAATCAAAATTCCCAAGCTCATCAAAAGGGGATTTTTGAATTTGCATCATGGATGTTAGCTAACCCTCAAAATCAATTAGATTGGCGTGAAAGGTTATTTATTGAACAAAGAATTGCAGGTTGGTTAAGCTCCATAGAACAAGGAATTGACTTAGCTGGGTATAATAGCCTGCATATTACGAACTGTACTTATTATCTTTCTGTGTTATTAAGTATTTCTGATCAAAAAAGAAAAGCTAAAAAACATATTGTTGACTTAATGCAACTTATGTCACCTAGCCTATTAAAATACCCTTTTAATAGAGTTTAGATAATATTGTGTGAAGGATCTTAACATCCTTTAATAAATGGTGGACTATAAAGTTAATAAAAAAGGAGAATAAGAAGTAGAAAAAGTTATCCTGCATGTGGGGAGGCATAGCAGGGACAATAAGTATCTAAAATGCATTTTGTGTCATCCTGAAAATTATCATGAACGGATATAACAAAGAGAAAATAAAAGTTAATTAATGAAATCCAGAAAACTTAAAGAAATTGACGTAGGTGAGCAGCCCGTATTGATTATTATACTTTTGGCTTTAATAATATCAAGGATTGTGGGTGGTATTTTTGAGTATAGAAATAACAATTATAATCCCAACGTATAACCGTTATCCTCTTAATCACCTCTCTTTAATTTCTTTAGAGAAGCAAGAATTTGAAATGTCAAAAATGGAAGTGATATTAATTGATGATAATTCATCTGATCAAACGAGTAGTTTAAAAAATTATAATCCACCATATTGTTATAAGTATATTAAGAATAAAAGGAATTTAGGGAGAGCTAAAACTAGAAATTTAGGAGTAAGATTGGCAAAGGGAAGCATTTTAATATTTCTTGATGCAGAAGTAATAGTAGAACCTAATTTTGTCAGTGAGCATTATAAACAACACCAGATAAATAATTCTGCAGTCTGCATAGGACGTTATTATAATAAGGTTTACTCTTGTTTACTACCTCAATTTAATAAAAAACAAGTTAAAGAGGTTTGTTTACTAACCAAAAGAGATTCAGATGTAAAAAAAAGAATACAACAAAGGTTGCCGAATAATCAACAGGTTAAAACGAACTTTAACAATATGATAATGAATATAAAACAACCCACTCAATTGTTGTTTGAAGCAGATATACATGCCCCCTTACTAAAGTCATTTTCGTTACGAGCAAGAAATTTTGAACAGATCGTTGATTGTGTTGAAAAGCACGCTAGGATACCTTGGATGGGTTGCATAACAATGAATCTATCTTTACGGAAATCGTTGATAGAGTTGGTCGGAGGTTTTGACGAAACGTTCATAGGTTGGGGACTTGAAGACTATGAGTTAGCGTTTAGGTTATATAAATTAGGAGCTGAATTTGTATTAGCTAATAATGTACGGGTTTCTCATCAAGAGCACCAAATCAGTACAGAAAGGCAAAATGAGTTAGCAAAGAATTTACTTAAGTTTCAACAAAAACATCCTTTTATTGAAATATTTATATTATCAATAAAATTAGTTAGAATTAAAAATAAATATCACCTTATGAATGATATCGTTACAGAATATTATGCTCTCCCAAATGATCAATTTATGGTGTTTAAAGAAGTAATTATTTCGATGTTAAAACAAGTTGCCTTATTGAAAGCTAATGAATTACGTATCACTAATCTTTTACAAAAAACTAAATTTGCTAAAACCGCAAATAAGAACCTTTTGTTGGAGCGAGATAAATTGGAATTCATGGGTCTAAGGAAGATAGTTAAATTATTCGATTATTTAACTAGTCTTTAGTTATTAAGTTAAATCAACTTGGAGGAAATTATGGACAAAACAAATTTTTTATTTACTTTTACTTCAGTACATGAAATGGAAAAGAAAAAGTATGATATGTTAATTATTGGAACAGGAGCTGGTGGTGGTGCTTCTATATGGAGGTTATGTCAAAAATGGAAAAATAGGAATAAACAAATTGGAGTTATTGAGGCAGGTGATATAATCCTTCCAGCTCATGTGAAAGATGTAAAGAATGGTAGGGAAAAAAAACACTTTCAAAATATTGCTAAACCATATGGAGAAGGTTTTTTGCAATTTTCAGGTTCAAGGCAACTTTTTGCTTTAGGTGGAAGAACATTATTCTGGTCAACGGTTAGTCCAAGGTTCCATAACAGTGAGTTTACTAATTGGCCTATTTCTATAAAAGAGATGGATACTTATTATCAAATAGCTGAAAAAAAACTTCATGTTACAAGAGATGCTTTTATGTCCACTGACTCCCATTTGACCCTTCAAAATTTAGGTATAGATGAAGTTCGGAACACTCCCAGGGCTGTTCTTAATGTACAAAAGAATTTTTTCAAACATTATAGCTCACTAATATTATTAAATGAAGCCTATTTACAAAAGAAATTTGATATAGCCATAAATTCTAGAGTAGTAAAAGTACTGATTGATGATAATCAAACCATAGGCGTACAAGTTATGACTGTAGATGATAAAACTGTTGTTATAAGGTCAAAAAACATTATTCTAGCGACTGGAGCATTAGAAACCCCTCGGATTCTACTACAATCTTGTATTAATGGAAATGCTATAGGTCGCTACCTTACTAATCATTCATCTGTTGCAGCACAAATTAGATGTAACCATAAAGCTGCTAAACCATTCCAAACTCGCCTCTTAATACCTCAAACAACTACTCGCCCTTATCAACTCCAACTATTTATATCCAATCGATTTATTTCAATTACTGGCTTTGGAAAAGTAGAGCCCAGAATAGAGAATAGAGTTTATATTGATCCACAACATACAGATGAATGGGGGATTTCGAAAATTAAAGTTGATTTTTCCTATAGTCCACAAGACTATAACATTATTAATCAAATGAAAAAGACAATAGAAGAGATTGTTAGCGCTTTAGACAAATCAATTTCGAAAGAAGAAAGTGCCTTTAGCATTAGTCTCAAACCTCCAGGTGACGATTACCACGAATCGAGTACTTGTAGAATGGGGCTTAACCCATCAACATCAGTTACCAATCCTTTTGGAAAAGTTTATGGTATTTCAGGATTATATATAGCTGATAATAGTATCTTACCTTCTACTGGTGCGGCTAATCCCGTTCTTACTACGGTCGCATTAGCGATGCGTAATGTAGATCATTTTGTTAATATATATGAAAAAAATAAGAGATAATCTTTAAGATTTTAAGATTATCTCTAACCACTGTTCACCAGTTTTATTAATATCAAAATGGTTCTTACAATACTCGATTACTTTTTTCTGCTTTGCCTTATAAACATAGGGATTTTTTTGTAAGTATTGAATGGTTTTCACTATTTCTTGCACATCTTTTTTTATAAATTCCTTAGGATATATCTTATCAGCACCATCCCATCCAGTAATCATAGGAATACTTCCTGATGCCATTCCTTCAGCAACAGCCAGGTGGAAACTTTCGTCATCACTAGTGGATAAAATGACCCCTATTTTTTTAAACCATTTATGAACAGCTGTGTCCCACTGATCAAAAATAATCGAGTCTTTATATGGTGAAGTTTTTATTCGATCGAAGAGTACTTCATAATAATTACGCTGATGGTCTTTATTCCAAACCCATTTTACTTTTGAAGGATGCTGACCTTTAAAATATAAAGTATAACGGTTATCAACCTTTCTTAGTTGTTCAAAAATATCAAGTGCTTTATCGGGCCTTTTTCTTTTTGTATGATAACCTAACATACCGATATTAAAAAAAGAGTGATTTGATTTACTTTTCTTAAATTTATTGACATCAACTGTATTATATATGACTCTTTTTTTTTCTGTTGGTATATTAATAATTTCTTCTACAACTCTTTGATAGTGAGGACCGACAAAGATTAATTTATTAATGTTTTTTATTTCCAACTTTTTTAAGTACTCTGTAGATGTCTCGAAACGGTGAAGTCGAACAAATAATTTTTGATGGGGAAGTTTGTTTTTTGAATACCAGACAGCATTTCCTAAGCACCACTCAGCTACAATAACATCAGCCCAATTTAAGTAATCACGACTCTTTTTTTCGTTATGCTTTTTAAAGCTATCCCAAGTATCAAATTTTATATCAAAAATAAGGTTATCCTTAAAGAATTCGATGATTTCTTTCATAAATTTATAATCGTGGCTAGCAAATAGCAGTTTAATTTTTTTCACAAAATCCCTCCATATCTTTAAGAATTTATTAGTTCCATCATTTCGCTCTTATTTCCATTTGCTTTTCTATATAAATTAAGAAGATTTCGGTTATTTTTTGCATTAGGACTCCTTTCCCATCCGATGCGGGGATGCCACAGATGGTAGATGTCGTGATTAAGCCGTTTTAATGGTCCACATAAAGTATTAACGGCATAACAAAATGCGTTGTCTTCACCACCCCACCCCGCAAAACGTTCATCAAATCCACCTACTAGGTTAAAATTAGTCCTTGAAATAATATTAATTCCTCCAGATATAGCTTTAGGACCATATTTAAATAGTAAGTAGTTACTATTTTCATTTTCTAAGTTAGGTGGCCAGTTTGGCACTGTTTTTAATAATTGATTAGATGTATTCATAGATAAATAGTGGATATTTTTAAAAGGGATGATCCATTTGTGAAAACGCAGTAAGCGTATTGATTCCAAAATACTTGAAGGTGAAATTATCATATCGGCATCAGCAATTACGAATATATCTCTTGTAGCTTTTTTAGCAGCTGAATTAATGGCTTTGCTTTTATTAAAAAGTTTATCATTAGTTATATGAATACATAACTCTGCTTCAGGCATAGTTGTTTTATAAAAATCGGTAATCCACTTAAAATTCAAATCTCTTTGCCCATTGTCAGGTTGAAAGGGAATCAGAATTGATACATTTTTAATCATCTTCTTTTCCTCCAGACATCGAGAAGCATTATTGTTTCCTCTTATTGCGTTTATTTCATATTTTGGTTCTTAAGTTTATTATTGCTAGATTAGGGTTATAAAAAATCTGTATTATATTTATATACCTTAAAATCCTTTTTAAATATTTCTTTTACTAAGTCAATTGTTTCATTATCATAAAAACTGTCGTAGGTTGGTAAGTTTTTTTTCCAGAACTCTTTATCAGGTATCATATCAGCATAATTTCCATCGTGTTTCATTCGTTTTGAATAGTGATGGTGTGAGTCAGTGATTTGTGAGAGGGGTGTTTTTAGAAGACCGTATTTTTCTTCGATTTCTAATATCTGTTTATTAAAATTTTCTAAGTAGATATAATTATTGATAAAAAATTCTTCACCATCAATATATTGCTGAGCAAAGTGACTTTCTACATTTGTAGCGCCTACCTTTTGAATATAATGTAAGAATTGTTTGAACGATATATTATTATTACTATTATTATTTGTAAAAAGAGCTTCCATAATTTTTTCATTTTGTATTTGTGAATAACGACTCCCTTTATTTAAATGATTAGAATAAAATAAATACGAACTAACAGCCCTTTTATAAGGATTACGGACTAGTTTAAATGTATCTTTTTTTGAAGTCATTATTTGCTCCATAATTTCTTTTTTGTAATTTAATTGCTTTTTATATACATTATTTTCGTACTTATGGATCCATGGGTGATATTCAAGTGCCTTCTTTAATAAACCATTTTGAGAAAAGAACCATTTGACTAATGAAGTACACCCACTTTTCTGGCTCCAAAATAGAATTAAAGGGAAGTCTTTATTGTAGAGTGGTGTTCTAAAATTTATTAACTTTTTCAAAGTTTGACCATCTTCTTTCATCATATCGCTCCTTTCTTTTCTACCAATAAAAGTGATTGGAAAGTATAAAGGTTATTCTTTTGAAGCTAAGTAAAAAGCATAATCTAGGGGAAGAGTTAGTGAATGATCATCTTTTATACGGATTGGGTGGGGAAGAGAATTTACTTCAAATATCCACAAATGTCCACTTTCGTCCATTCCGAGATCCAGTCCTAAATCAGCCATATGATGTCCTGATAAATCTAATGCATGACAAATTTTGTAGCCTAGCTCTTTTATAGACCTTTCCATTTCCTCAACTTTTTTTATATCGTATTTTAAGTTGGTTAAATTATTAATAGGAATAATAGCAGTTGGTCCAGGAATTAAATGACTGTTATTTGAAGCAATTCTGAATAATAAAGCTGAAACTTCCCATATACCGCATTTATTTCTATTCAAGTTAAGCCGTATATCTGTCGCTTTCCCATTCCACTTCATCGTTTGAATACCTTGTTGCATAAGATAAGTATTTTTAGATAACCTAGGCATTAACCACTTCCAAAATTTACGTATAGAACTGAAGTTGTTAACTCGCATTCTTCTTCCAGTTCCATAGTGAACTTCGATATTTTCTGTTGGATGCAATGTAACACGAATAACGCCTTTACTACTTGCTCCAAAAATGGGTTTTAAAAAAATGTTCTTATAGGTCGTCAAAAGTGTTTGTAATTGCGATTCACTTTCAAGCTTTTGTGAGTAAGGGAGGTGCCTTTGTAATATTTTATGCTCTTCAAGTAGTTTTGCCTCGGTAAATTTATCGAGTGTAAAAGTATTAAATACTTTTCGTCCGATAACATTTTCCATCTTCTTCACAATTTTGAGGTCAACACGACTTTGAAGGTAGATCACATCAGGAAAAGGTAAGGTACCTTCTTTCCATTCGCCTTCTTTATCTTCCAAATACTTCCCTCTTACACTTAAACTATTGAAATCTAAGTCAGAAAGATAAAATATGACAAAAGTAGCTTTACCATCAAAACAATTAATTCTTTCTTTTACTAAAGTACGTAGTGATACTTTCTGGTCTGATACACAAATTCCTATAATCGGTTGAGTGAAATTGTATTTCTCCATCGTTTCTCTCCTAATATAATAATAAACTATAATATGGTATGCATTAGAGGAGTAAGTGTATGGTTGATTGGCACTGTTTCATAAAAAAGCTGAAGACAAACAAATTTGTCTTCATAAAGACCTTTCTGTCAATTAAGTGTTAGGGGTTTAATGTGGTAATTCGTATAACTTATTTAATTTAAATTCAAGTGGGATATTTTGTGATCTGGGTTACATTTCATTATAAATAAATCAGATCCCACCTATTTTAGCTTTGTTATCGAAGACTAGATTACCGCCTTTTATATGCTATCCGTAAATAGGAACTTTGCTAGCTTCTTATCTATAAAAAAGGTTGTTAACAATTTATTCATTTATTGACGTTCTTCGTTTTTTCTATTAAAAATGTTTTTTATATTCGATATTAATGGTTTTAATCCCTTTGATTTTTGTGTTAAATAATATGCATAGTCTAGAGGCAATGTCATTGACTGATCCTGTAAATTATGAAACGGATAGGGCAGGTGATTCACTTCAAATATCCATAAATTTCCGTTTTGATCTATACCTAAATCTATCCCCAGGTCACCCATATGATACTTTGTTTTGTCGAACGTCTGGCAAATATTATATCCTAATTCAACAATTAAACTATTGATCTTATGCCTATTTCTATTAGGAAATAATTGCTTGAGCATTTGATTTAAGTGAATAGTAATATTACCTCGATTTCCAGCAGAGACAAATATTTGATTCAGCGCAAGCCTTCCAACAAGAAAACTCACTTCCCATAAGCCATGACTATTTTTATTCATGTTTAACCTTACATCTGTGGCCATACCTTTCCATTTGGCTGTATTGATTGCTCGCTGTATCATGTAATTACTCTGTTGGTATCTTTCAAAAAACCAACTAGAAAAGTCGTTAAAACTTTCGAACATTAATTCTTGTCTTTTACTAACACAGCTTACCTTTCCACTTCCCAACAACTTTATAAAAAATATCCCTTTTCCACTATGACCATTAATTGGTTTTAAAAATACTTCATTAAATCTATTTAAAGAGGCTAGAAGATTCTCTTGATTTTTTAGCAATTCAGTTTCTGGTAAATACCTCATTAGTCTTTTGTTTTTAGATAAGATCGAGATACACTCATATTTATTGTAGAAATGATTATTAAACACTTTACCAGGTATGATTTTTTCAATTGGTTTTATTTCCTCATATTGAAGTTCACTCTGAATATAAATTACATCGGGGAATGGATAAGTTCCCTTCTTCGATTTTACTTTTTGTTCACACAAAAAAAGGCACTCTCCAGAGACTGTTAAATCGATTAGGTTTAACTGATCCATGGTGAAGACAATGATAGTATTAAATGGAAGGTTATTATGTTTAAGTAATCTACTTTTAATCAACCGTTGAAAAAGTAACCGTTTTTCATTTTCTTTTCGGCCGATACATACTCCTAATATTGGCTTCTGAAGCTTTTCCTCTGGCATTATTATCACATCCTTTACGTTATCATATGTGGAATGTTTGAGATTGCTTTTTCCAATTGACCTAACTTAAGCAAATAGACGAGTACATAAGCATTTATCCCTTTCAAAGAATATGATATTAGTGTAGAAAAAATCTTAGTGTAGAAAGGATGAATTTTGATATGGCATGTGATTTAGTAACATCGCCTGGAAACGCTTACTATACATTTGAGTGGGAAGGCGATCTTGATCAAAACGTATTAGCATATCGTGTTAGAGGGACTTTGTCAGAGTGTGTTAATTCAACTCAACCTGACCTAAGTAATTTTAATGTAGGTTTTTTATGCCCTCCAGATATATTCGCAGGGCATCAAATGTTAGCTACTATACAATACTTTTTAGATGGAGAGGAGTTTGGTGATCCAGTTTTTGCTGTTGTAGAAATTGAGAATGGAACGCTTAAATTTGAACGACAACAAGATCCAGGTGAAGGACTCGATTTTGTCCTAAAGTCAAGAGCGTGTGTAGAAGAAGAGAACGATGCAACAAATGAAGCTCTTATTACGTTTCAACTGCCAGATGGCCCAATGTACAAACTGTGTCCTGTAGATCTAAGCTGGGAAGGTGGCGGTATGCCTCGTAGAGTGGAATCTTGTGAAAATTGTATTTGTGGCGTTTGTTGTGTTGCAAAAGGGTAATGTATCTATAGAATTAGTTTAACTTTTGGCAAAAATTTAACTTTTCATGAAAACGCCCCAATGAATACAAAAAGAGGTATAATCTCTTATCCGATTATACCTCATTTTGTTGTGAAACTCTCATTGTCCAAAGGTCAAGTATCCACTATAGAATTAAATCTTTTATTATTATGAAGAGTAAAAATTCTTATGCTACTTGCCCAAATAATCGGTTGAGTAAAGTTGGTATTTTTATCGGTCCTCTCATGATATATTAAGATCTACGTTGAGAGTAGTAAGAGTTTAGATTAGTGACTCTGTTTCATAAAAAAAGCTGAAGACAAACAAAGTTGTCTTCAGCAAGCTGTTTAGAAGTACTTAAAATAATATTAAACTGGTGGTGTTCCAAAAACACATTGTCGTAAAACCTCTACTGCATCCAGAATCGTTTGTATTCTTTGTATAGGTCCCTGTCCTGCTGAACCTTCAACAACCGCTGCGAAATCTGCAACACACTGTTGACATGCATTTTGGGGAAAAAATGGGCCTTGAGTGGTACCAAATACACATCGTAATAATTCGTTATAAGCTTCTAAAGCTGCTGCAAGTCTATTGGTAGATGGTAAATTGCGAATTGCAATTAAAAACTGACTAACACATTGCTCACATTGATTTGGTTGTACTCCCATATTGAATACCCCTTTCTTATTTTATTTAGGGAAACAACTTGTAAAAAGTTGCTCTTTTAAGGAGAGCTTTTCATCTCAATAATAGAGTATGTATAAGGAGTTAAACTGTTTGGATGATTTATTCAATGAATTAGTTGAATTTTAGATTTAGTATTCTTGTTATATACTTAAACTAAAAAATAGTCAATTCCCCCAAATAATAAATGACTTAAACTAAATGTA
This sequence comes from Alkalihalobacterium elongatum, assembly GCF_019024285.1. GTDB lineage: Bacteria > Bacillota > Bacilli > Bacillales > Bacillaceae_F > Alkalihalobacterium > Alkalihalobacterium elongatum. The sequence continues at coordinate 141,301 of NZ_WMKZ01000002.1, read as the reverse complement.
TTAGATTTAAGAATTATTTAGGTAATTCTTCTTAGAAATTTACATTCTTTTAATTAGTCGGGAAATTTATTCACTATTTCATAAAAAAAGTAGAAGACAAACAAAGTTGTCTTCTACTTTTTTGTAGCTTATAGCTTAATTGTTAGTTCTAATCAAATACACATCGGAATAATAAATTTCTCTGGCCATCAAGCGCAGCTAGTTTTAAATCCGCTGGTACAAAAGGTGCAGCGATTGTAGCTCTAGCGGCAGTGATAAAAAGGTGAACACACTGTTCACATCCGATGAGTTGCTGTTCGTTTACTGGACCATTTCCACCAAATACACAGAATTGTAAATTGTCAATTGCACTACTAATTTGGTTTAATTGTGAAGAAGCACTATCACCAGAATTTCTTATATTTTGGTAGGTTGTTAAGAACTGGTCTACACACTCTTGACAAGTTAATGGTTGTAATCCCATATTAATTCCCTCCTTTCTTATTTATCTTAAGGGAAACAACTTGTAAAAAAGTTGCTTTTGTATGAGAGTTTTTCATCTCAATAATAGACTATGTATAGGGAGTTAAACTGCTTGGACGATCTATTCAATGAATTAGTTGAATTTTAGATTTAGTATTGTGGTTACATTTTTAAAATAAGTAAGAGTCGAAGCCTAAGTTATAATGGCTTCGACTAAACCTACTAGTCTAATAGTTTTTAAGGGTTACTCAGGTGGTGCTACTATTGGAAATACACATCCATCTAATATATTTACTAGTGTGCCAATATCTGCTAATTTAGCTTCTTCACTTAGGTTATCATCTATTGCAAAATAAGAATTTAGAAAAGTGTCAACACACAATTCACATCCATTTACAGGTTCTTGTTGTATACCAACTGAAGCTATGCCGAAAACACATAATGATAAGTCGACAACGGCATTATTAATTGCAGATAATTTTTCGTCATCGTCTAGAGTATTGTCGTCGCTTATATCAATATAGGATGTAAGAAACTGTTGAACACACTCTTCACAAGATAGTGGACCATTTCCCATTTAAGTCTCTCCCTTCATTCTTTAATTTTGGAAAGTAACTAGTTAAAGTAACATTTCCCTTTTAATTAATTGTTACAATATATTAGTAGTTTATGTTGATTGGAGAAAATGTGCCTGGGGTAACTATTCATTGTATATGTACATTTTTATATTACATATAAAAAGCATAGAAACATGTCAGAGTAATAGCGAATATAATAATAAAGGTGTTAGGAAAATTAACACGAGTCAGATAATAATTATGTTTCTTGTCCATATAGCGAGTTGCTAAAATGACTGTGAAACCAACAATCTTTAAATAGAAAGGAGGAACAGTCATGCCAAAAGTTACGATAATATTAACTTGTTATAATAAACCAGAAACAGTCGGCAAGGCGATCGAAAGTGTAATTAACCAAACATTCCAAGATTGGGAATTACTCATAATGAATGATAATTCTAATTTAAAGACGACAAAGATCATTAAATCGTATCTTAATGATCAAAGAATTCACTATTATAATAGTGAGATAAAAGATGGAGACCGTTATAAAACAACCCGATATGCAACGCTAATTAACGAAGCTATTTCATTATCGACAGGGAAGTACCTTTCTTATTTAACGGATGATAGTGAATATTTGCCTGAACGGTTAGAAGTAATGTCAGAGTATTTAGATACTCATCCTGATATTCATATCGTTTATTCGAAGCAGATTACGCGAAAGTTAAATGAAAATCATACCCTCATCTTTCAAAGTACTAGGCAAACGAAAGGAGTTTTGCGAAAGGCAGCGAACCTAGTCGATCATTGTTCGGTCATGCATACACGAAAAGCGATGGAAGTAGTCAAAGAAAAGTACAATAATTATTGGGATGATGACCCTAAACATTGGCATAATGCAGATGCAGTAGCTTGGGCTCGTTTAAATGAATTTTATTTATTTCATCCCCTCGAAAAAACATTGGATATCAGTTATAAAACTCCTTATTCGTTTCAGACGCTGAATTTGTATATCCCTGAAAAAATACCAGATGGAGTGATAATTAAGGGGTTATCCCCAGATGTATATTTAGTAGATAAGCAAAAAAGAAGAAAAATCACGGAAGGTATGTTTGACAAGTTAAAATATAAAAAAGGTAAAATAATAAAAATCCCGGACCCATTTGTATTTAAATACCCACTAGGATCACCTATTGATGATACTATTTTAAAAAATGGTAAAATACCGAATCAACTTCTTATAAAAAGTTCTAATTCTCCCAATATTTATTATATCCAGAACGGTAAGAAAAGAATGATTGTTAATGCTCAAGCGATGAAAAGATATCATTTTAAGCATAGTGATATTGTCCTTCTTGACCCAGTAGTAATACAAAGATTACCAGATGGGCCACCTCTAGGAATGAAAATTATGTCACATACAAAATTACCAGATGGAGCATTATTTACATGTAAGGGAAAGTTTTATATTAGCGAAAATAATTGTTTGTACCCAATATATTACAAGTGTATTAATAGGTTAAAGTATTCTATGAACGATATTGTTAAGCTTCATCAACACGAATTAGATTATTTTAAACAGGGCCCACTAATAACATGGAATCATTTAAAAAAATGAGGATGCTTCTAAAGGGTCTGCCATCGCCTAATATATACAAAGGTATGGAAACCTGTGCTTGTTTTCAAAACTATATATTGCCTTTGCCTACTAAAGTGCAGACCCTTCACTAAACTCTTACCTTAATTTTCATCATAGGCAATTATACAAACGTTTGAAAAGGCGCTCACATAGTATAGCAGTATTAAAAATGTTGTTCTAAGAAGGTGGAAATTTTGAAGAATCTGTATTTGTTAGGTGCCCATTTTTTTGAAATTGTAAAATTAATAGATGCTATTAATAGCGAAACGCCTACCTGGAAAATTGCTGGCTTTTTAGAAGACAGGAAAAATCCTCATAAAGAAATCATTAATAACTATCCCTACTTAGGTCCCACCAGTAATATTAGCAAAATACCAAAAGATGAAAACAATTATTTTATAAATAATTCAGATGAGATGAAGGTTTATTCACAGCTTCTTCTGCGTGAGAATTGTAATATTCCTAATTTAATACACCCTACCATAGAGATGAAATATGTTGAGATTGGAAAAGGATGTATAATTCCAAAAGGTTGTATTGTAGGTTCAAATACTAAACTAGGGAATTTTGTAACTGCACGGTACAATAGTTTAATAAGTCACGATGTAACAGTAGAAGACAACGTAGTTATCGCTCCAGGGGCAAAGGTTGTCGGTAGAGCAATTCTAAAAAGAAACTGTTTTATTGGTGCAGGAGCAACAGTGTTAAATGAGGTTACCGTTGGAGAAGGAGCAGTTGTAGGAGCTGGGGCTGTCGTAACGAAAGATGTACCTCCAGGTGTAGTGGTTGTTGGAGTTCCTGCAAGCATAATAAAAAAGGGGGATAAAGGTGAAAAAGCTAATTATTAATCTTGCGCCTACTGGAATGATTCCTACTAAAGAAATCACTCCTCATATTCCTATCCATCCACAAGAAATCATTAAAGATGTCCTACATTGTAGTTCTATGGGGGCTTCTATGATACACATTCATGCCCGTGATAGCAAAGGGTTACCAACCTATCATAAAGAAATTTATGCTAAAATCATTTCAGGTATTAGAGAAAAAAGACCAGATTTAATTATAGTCGCTTCAACAAGTGGAAGGAATTTTCCAGAATTTAAACAGCGGTCAGATGTTTTACAATTAGAAGGGGATTTGAAGCCTGATATGGCTAGTCTAACATTAAGCTCCCTAAATTTTATGCAAAGTGCCAGTGTAAACAGCCCTGATATGATTATGCAGTTAGCTAAAGAGATGAAAGAAAAAGGAATAAAACCTGAATTAGAAGTTTTCGATATGGGAATGGTGAATTATGCAAAATATTTAATCAAAAAGGGGTTAATTGATCCTCCTTATTATTTTAATATCCTTCTCGGTAATATTGCCAGTGCCCAGAGTACTTTACAGGAAGCTGGATTAATCCTTTCATCTCTCCCACAAAATTCTATTGTTTCTTTGACTGGACTCGGCGCAAGCCAAAAAGAAATGAATGGATTAGGTGTGATATTTGCTGATGGAGTACGGGTTGGTTTAGAAGATAATATTTGGTTGAGTAAAGAAGAGAATAAATTAGCTACAAATTCTAACTTAGTAGAACGTGTTATAAAAATAGCCAATAGTTTAAATCGTCCAATTGCCTCGGCGAATGAAGTGAGGGAGTTGTTAGGGTTAGATAATTAACTACAATATAAATAAATATCCCACAAACTGAAGTGCCCTAAAAATTAGCTTCAACTTTTCATAAGAGTATATAAGCCAAACAGTATCAGACACAAAAAGATATTCAACACAAAAAGGATAGTCTAACTTCTATTAATTTTTATCTTTAATAGATGTTAGACTTTTTTCTAGTTCTATTTCAACTCTTTGATAGTAAGGAAAGACAACAGAAATTATTTTTTTATAATACTCATCATTTTAATGAGTCGATGAATAAATGTATCATTTTCTAAAACTTTCTGTCTTGCTTTTTTAGCAATTTTAATTCTTTCATTTTCATGCTGATGGTAGTAATTTATTTTCGCTAATAAATCTTCCATTGAGGTAAATGAAACAATTTCTTTTTCTTCATTAAAATGATGATAAAGGTCTCTTTTTCTATCAATAAGTTGAAAGGCTTCACAACAGGCAATATCAAATGTTCGGTTATTTATACTATTATTGACCACTCCTTTTTCATTACGATTATATTTATATTGAAACGGCCGATGTGAGTTTAGAATGATTTTTGTATTACTATAGAAGGATGATACTCTTTTAGGAGTCATCCATTGGTTAATGATTTTTAGGTTTGGTTTTCGATTATAGCTTGGAAGTGCAAGGTGCCAATTGCCTCCAATTGTTAGAATAGTGTATGAAGAGTGGTCAAGAAGGTATTTTGTTAATTTGACTCGTTCGGGATAAGGGTAACCGACAAAACAAAGGTCAAAGAAAGAGTTTTTATTTTCAAGTTGAGGAGAATAAATGTCTGGGTTTGTTCCTAATGGTAGATGATGAATATTTTTGTGACCAGCAGCTGTATAAAACTCTACACAAGACGATTCAATGGTAAAAACGTAATGAAAGTGATGAATGAGATCAATCGTTTTATCCGTATAATAAGGGTCCTCTGTCATCCATATAGCAGTAGGAACCTTGCTTTTTTTAATGATGGATAGTATGGAGGGAGTTAATTTAAATCCGACCATAGTAAGGATAAGATCCGGTTTAAAAGAACTAATCATTTTTTTTAGAGCTTCATCTCCATATGAGACATGAAAACTTTTAACTTGATAATCTAATTGTGAAAGAGATTTAAGGATTGATTGATCAAAATACAAGTATATCCGTTTAAACCCAGAAGGTATATATAATATTTTCAAATGGTTCACCCTTTTCTCAACTGGAATTATGAGTTGACTTATAATGTTATTAACTATATTTATGTAATAAAAAAACAGATGATATAAAAATAAACCAAAAAAGTTATTGGACCAATGGGTTAATGTTTGCATAGGATAAGGTATATAGGTAACTAAATAAAAAAAGTTCTTTCTTAAAGAATGATGTTTTTTGTTCTTGGGCTGTTATCCAAGCGTAAGCTTGGTTCTTCACGCTTTAACGTGAAGCTTTTTGAAGTAAATTAACCAGATGGTCAAATGAATTTGTCCATTAGGGCTTATTTATTTCAAAAAAACGGTCCAATTGCAAAAAAAAGTTTCGAAAACAACCAAAAATAAAAAGGGAAGACCCCTTTTTATTTTATGAATTCGGAAAAACTGTTGGACATTGTGGTGGTGGGGAAACAGCTGGACAAGTAACCGCTATTTCCTCACGAGGCTCACAAAACTCCGCTCTAATTCTTATTTTAACTGGAGCTTCCATTTGTACGTTTAAACAAAAATCTATTGTAACAAAAAGACTTTCGAATGAAGAATTGTCACACCGTAAAATAGCATTACAAGAAAAAGTTGATAAATGACAAACTACTCTTGTACCTTCTGGGGCGCAAAGGATAAATTGTTGAGGTCGACTTGTGAATTGTTGTGGGTCTGAAACACAAACGACACGATTTAAATTATCTCTGATTTCAACTACAAAAAAGCCACGAGCAATTATTCTAACTCTTTGCAGCATAATCGTTTGCCCAGAAGGGAGGGAAACGGGTACATCTTGCCGTTCTCCAATTTCTTCACAAATAATTGCTTTTGGGTCGGTAAAGTCAAGTCTATTTCCGTTACTATCGGATAGGAAACAGGTGGCACGGTTTCCGAAAAAACAAGGGTTGGCTGCACTCCCTGTAACATCATTGCATTCAAAGTTAAGTTGATTTAAACCATCATTACCAACATAATTTCTTGAAACTTCGATTTGCCGGGTTACCCAGTCGTACACTTTTTTTACACTAATACATAAATCTTCTTGTATAGGTCTAATTTTCATTGTTCTATCCCCTTTTCATTCAGATACTTCATCCTATGGTTTAACCTATTACTTGGACTAGATGAATGCATTGCTGCAAATATGGAGTTTTAAAGGGAAAAAAATTAGTTTCGGTCTAACTCTAGTTAAAACCTATACAAATATGCTAGTTAAAAGTTAATAATAATTTTATTTAAAGCAGGAATTCCTTGTTGGAGTTCTTTAAAGTAAATAAACCCTTCTACAATGACTGAATTTTTTTCTTGAGGCTTATTAAGTTTTAAGTCAAAGTTGGAGAAAAAAAGTTTTTCGCCAGGCTTTAATTCATTACTTTCCTTTGGACGTAACCAATACTCCCCAGATTCTTTTGCTTTTTCTTTGAAATTTTGATTTAAATACTGCCACTCCAATGAATTTGTGGCGTCTACAATCATTTCACTACGTGGAGTTGCTTCAATTTTCCCACCAAGCATTCCAGAATGTGCTGGCTTAATTTTTATACAAACCACGGGTATGTTTAGTGTATCTTCTCCCATATTTTCGATAATAAAATTTCCCATTATAAGTACTTCTTTTTCTTGTTCTTGCTCATCTTCATCAGGTAATACAACAGAGTAATTAAAAAATGCTTGACATCTAATTCCTTTTTGTTCATCTGACATTGTATAACCTCCTTAAAATCTAATATCTAACTCATATGTATGTTAAAGGTATCGACAATATTTGTTTAGAAAAAGAAAAAGACAGCGTTTTGGCTGTCAGTTACGTACATATTATTCGAAGGGTGACATTTCTTATTTGATTCGTTTGATTATTTCTTACCGTTAGAACAGCAGTAGCATTACCAGGATTTTTACAATGAACCCGTACCCCATCTTCACGATTTCTAGTTTCTAACGTTACTTTAGCTATTCCAGTAGGTGATACAGAGTTTATTTGAGTAACTGTTTGATTAGGTCCAAAACTTACAAATACTGGTTTGCATACTTTCCCCTGTATATCTCGTACATCACTTATTGGAAAAATATTAGGACATTGAGGCGGAACAAGGGGTGAGGGGCATTCAAATGGAATTTCTTGACGTGGTTGACAGAAATCAGCTGTTATTGCTAGTTTTACGAAAGCTTCCATTTGAATGTTTTGGCACATACTTATATGGACATCAATTTGATTGAATGATCCGTCTGAATTACAACATTGAATAGCTTCACATTGTAGGTTTGTTATTTCACATTGAACTTTTGACCCTTGTGGTGCACAGAGGAAAAAACTTTCAGTAATTGAAAACGGTTGTGGATCAGAAATACAAACAACCCTATTCCCGTTAGAGATTTGAATTACATAAAATCCTTTTTTTAACACTTTTACTTTTTGCAGAGTGATAGTATTTCCATTAGGAAGTTCAAAGTTAATATCTGTACGATTTCTTGGTTCAGTTAATTCTTGACATAAAATAGCTCCAGGTTCTTCAGGGTTAATGGGGTTTCCAAAGGAATCTGTAATGATGCAATCAATCGTTAAATTGTTACAAACGATTCCAACAGTATCGTTACAGATATCGTTGAAAAAATGACATGGATCAGTAAAAACTTCTGAAAAACCATTACATTTGAAATTAAGTTCCCTTAAACCCTTTGTTCCATTATACATTCTTGAAAAATCGACTTGTCGAGTTACCCAATCATAAACTTTTGGAACGCGTATACAAAGTGCCTCACTTATTGGGCTGCTTTTATTCATACCAATCATCCTTCCATATTTTGGACTAATATATAGTATGTATTAGCCTTAATGGTTGGATAAGTCATTAGTTTAGTAATCGAATTATTTTGGATAAATTGATTATTTCATCTAATAAATACCCTTTTACTTGGGACGAACAATGGTGGAGAATTAAATAAAAATAAATAAATAAAATTCCACGCATACTTTGGACTTTTGTCATATACTTAAAATTTGAAGTTGAGTATATATAAATTAGAGAGGTGAATAAGGAGGTCTACCTTATCATTTTCATCATATATATAAGAAAAAAAGGAGGGGTTAACCTCCTAAAGAAGATGAATATGATTAAACTTAATAGTCGTCGTTCCCTGGAAAAATTTCAGGGCATTGTGGTGGGAAATCAAGTGGCGGACAAGAAAACGGTACTTCAGGGCGAGGTTGACAGAAGTCTGCTGTAATTTCCAGTTTCACAATTCCTTCCATTTGAATGTTTTGGCACATGTTAATGGAAACATCGATTTGTTGAAAGACTGGATCTCCTTCTTCATCCTCTTTACAAATTAAATTGACATCACATTCAATATCGGTAATTTCACATTGTAAGAATGTTCCTTCAGGAGCACAAAGGAAAAATTTCTCTGCGACTGCAAAGGATTGAGGTTCAGAAGTGCATACAATAGATCCGGAAGCATTAGATATTTTCACGATAAAATATCCCTTTTTTAAAACCTTCACTTTTTGTAGGGTAATGATTTCGCCATTGTGAAGAGTGATGTTCACATCTTGTCGACCATGCTTCTGTGGAATTTCAGTGCATAAAAGAGCACCATCTAATAATGGATCAATAGGATTCCCATAAGAATCTGTTAATATGCACTCTATCGATAATGGACCCATTCCGGCTAATGAAGTACAAGGATCGACACAATGATGACCGTTGCAGCTAAAGTTTAACGTTTTTAAGGCTTCCATGCCTGTAAATGATTGTAGTGGAACATCTACTTGTCGAGTCACCCAGTCATACACTTTAGGTACTTTAATACAAAGAGTTTCTTTTCTTTTCTTCTTAGACTTTTCAAACATGATGACCATTCCTTTCATTGCTGATTGGGCTAATGTCTTGGGCTAATGTCTAATTTCATAGTATGAAATAACAAATTTTATGTGCCAGTCTTAAGATATTTTTTGTGTGAAAAGGAAGGTGCATTTTCAAACAAACAAAAAAAGAGGGGGGCGGCCCTCTTTTTTTGTTTGTTTATGATGAAGGGAAAATTTCAGGACATTGTGGTGGGAATTGTAATGGTGGGCATTCAAACGGCAACTCTTGACGAGGTTGACAAAACTCTGCCGTAATTTCTAGTTTTACTAAAGCTTCCATTTGAATATTTTGGCACATGTTAATGGAAACGTCGATTTGTTGAAAAATAGGATCACCATTTTCATCTTCTCCACAAATTAGGTGAGCATCACATTCAAAGTCTGTTATTTCACATTGCAAATGAGTTCCTGGAGGAGCACAAAGGAAAAACTTTTCTGCAACAGCGAAATGTTGTGGAGCTGAAGTGTATACTATATTCCCTGCCGCATTTGTAACCTGAACAATGAAGTACCCCTTTTTCAATACTTTCACTTTTTGAAGCGTGATCTCTTCACCGTCTGGGAGAGTAATTTCTACTTCTTGTCTCCCACCTGTTTGTGGAATTTCTGTACAAAGGATGGAGCCGTGTACTAATGGGTCAACAGGATTCCCTTGAGAGTCAGTAATAATGCATCGAACTGATAATGCCCCCATTCCAGCTAGCTCCGCACAAGGATCTAAACAACCATTTTCATTATTATTTAAATGGAAGTTTAGTTGCTTCAACCCATTCTCTCCATTAAAAGCTTGAAGTGGAACATCGACTTGTCGAGTCACCCAATCATAGACTTTAGGTACTTTAATACAAAGGGTTTCTTGTTGTCCCTCAATTGGTTTAATTTCCATAATGTAAAACTTCTCCTTTCAACACATTCTGTTATAGGGTGTATTCCCAATGTTATATTATGTGGGGGCTATTTTTTTGTGATGAAAATTTTTGGAAATGTCATGAGGAAACTTACCAAGTAATTAAAAAGTACATAAAACTTTTATAAAAAAAGCTGTTGACCGAAGAGTCAACAGCTGAATTAGTTTGCTATGTTAGCTACCTGGGAAAATTTCAGGACATTGCGGTGGAACTTGAAGAGGAGGGCACTCAAACGGTAGTTCCTGGCGAGGTTGACAGAAGTCTGCCGTAATTTCTAATTTTACCATTGCTTCCATTTGAATGTTTTGGCACATACTGATTGCGACATCAACTTGGTTAAATGTTCCATCTGGATTACAACAAAGAGTTGCATCACATTGAAAATCTGAGATTTCACATTGTAAATGAGTACCTGGAGGTGCACAAAGGAAAAACTTTTCTACAAGTGCAAATGATTGGACATCAGAAGTACATACAATACCATTGCCATTCGTTACTTGAATGATAAAAAATCCTTTTTTAAGCACTTTTACTTTTTGGAGAGTTACAGTGTCTGGTGTAACTCCATTTGGAATAGTAAATTCAAAACTTTCACGATTTCTAGGGTCTGTTAATTCCTGACATAAGATCGCACTAGGTTTTTCAGGATCAACTGGATTACCCATTGCATCGGTAATAATACATTCAACTTGTAAATTATTACAAACAATCCCATGTTTAGTATTACAATAACTATTGCTATTCCCATTTAAAAGTTCGCAAGGGTCAGCTGCTATTCCTGTTACACCATTACATTCAAAATTAAGGTCAGCTAAACCATTTGTACCATTAAATGATCTAAAAAAGTCAGCTTGACGAGTCACCCAATCATACACTTTAGGTACTCTAATACATAAAGTTTCTTGACAACCTGTAATTGGAGTAATTTTCAATTCAATCTTCCTCTCGTAAAAAGTTTAGTAGGTGTTTACCACACTGTATAGTATGTACGCCCTTATAATTTGTTTGGGTGCCTGCACATTTTCCTCAATATTTATCTAATTTTTTTTCATAAAAAAGAAACAATTCATCATTCGCCCATATACATAATACAGATGGATAATATCTGCACTTAATTAGAAATGGTTTGTTTTATGCGGATCTAGTTGTCTTTTCAAGTCAGAAGGCCAATTGTAAATGATACAACCATTCAACAGTTAAGTTTAAAAATTTAATATAGTGATCTTAATGAATTCATAAGTTTACGTTGGCAGTAGAAGTAAAAATGAAGTTTTACTCGAAAGGAGAGATTGTTTTGAGCCGCCAAACAAAAAGCGATTTCAATAACATTCAACAGAAACAAATGTTGTTACATTTGAAATCGGAAATAGCACGCTATCAAATTAATGAAGAACGGTTTGAACGTTTGGTAGAAAAACTAAAAAAGGAAAAAGGTGAATTACAGCGTGCATTTAAAGAAAAGATCTCTCAATTAAATGAGGCAACAGAAGAAAATCGAGAATTTTATAGCGAAAAATTAGCATTGTTATCTCGGTTGGAGGAATTAGGGGAAAAGCAAGTAGAACTCCAAGAAACGGTTTCTAAATATGAAGAGGAGAAAACGCACTTACTACAACAATTAAACGAATTACAATTGACTCTGAATCAAGGTCAAGAACCACTAATAGAAGAATTGGATAAATTGAATGATGAAAAATTGGAGCTTCAAAATGTGTTAGAGGAACACGCAAATGAGTTAAATGATTTGATGGAGCTTAATAATGAATATTTACAAGAAAAAGAAGCTTTAATAAAAGAAAATGATGAAATTATTCAACAGTTAGAAATATTAGAAGAAAAACAAAAATCGTACGAACAGGAAATTTTAAATTACTCTCAATTAAATGAGCAACTTCAAAATGAAATACAACTTGTTAAAGAAAAAATCGACCTTGATCAACTTCATATCATTGAAGAACTTGAGCAAGTGACAAAAGAAAAGAACCAACTACAGCAAGAACTTCAAGAAAAAATAAACGAACAAAGTATATTGGAACAGGAAATGGAGCTCTTTAAACGAGAAAAAGAAAGTTATGTTGAGCAAATAAAACGATTAGAGGAAGAAATAATAAATTACCAAACTACTATCCAAGAAAGTCAGGAAACGATTCAAACTTTAAATGCAAAAATTAATCAAGATCAGAATGAGTTATCCCAGCAGCTTAAACAAGCTGAAAACCTAATTCAAGAGCAGGAAACAACGATCAAAGATTTAAAGTTAGAAATACAAGAAGGAAATGAAGAATTAGAACATTTTAAGGCAGAAAAGTTGACTTACGAAGAGCAAGTTTCAAACTACGAAGCGTTAATACGTGAGCTTGAGGAAGAAGTCAGTCTTTATAACCAAAAAACAGATGAAGATCAAATGAAATTAATTAAAGAATTAGAAGAGGCAACAACTCATAATACGAAATTACAAAATGCTTATGAGGAGAAAGTTGCAAGTTTTATCCAGTTAGAGGAAGAGTATTTTCTTTCCCAAGAAAAAAATGAAAATATTGCCCAACAATTAAATCATGAAAGATCGGAAAATGAATCCTTAAAGAATAGAATAGTTGAATTAGAAAATAGTTTAAAAGACTATGAAGGTAAAATGAGTCAAGATCAATTAACGTTGATGCAGGAGTTAGAACAAATTACAAATGAAAAAGATCAATTAAAATATAGCTATGAACAGGAATTGGAAAAAATAACAAAATTTGAAACAGAGGCAAAACAAACGAGGGATGAAAACAATCGCTTACTAGAGCAACTTCAGCACCATGAAGAAGAAAAAGATGAAGAATTAATCCAAATAACGAAGCAGTTAGAAGAGCAAAAACTTACGAACGTTGATTTACAGGATAAGTATAAAGAAAGTTCTGCTGAAAATGAACAATTAAATAAGGATAAAGAAACTTTAATTAGTAAACTTGGAAAACTAGAGCAGGAAAATAACCAGATACATGAACAATTGCGTGAACAGTCTAATCAGATAGAAGTTGAGAATACAGCGATAACCGAGCAATTGGCAAATTACAAAAATAAACAACAAGAAATCGAAAAACAACTGAAAGTTATTCAGGATGAGAAAGAATTAATACAAAAGAACTTAGAGAACAAAAATGAAGAAGTTACAAAAATTGTTGTTCAGTTAGAAGAACGAAATGCAGAATTAGTAAAATTACAAGATGAATTTAAAGAAAGTAGTATGATCAATGAAAGACTTACACGTGAAAATGAAACATTAAGCAATCAACTTGAAAGATTAGAGCAGCAAAATGACAGTATTTATGAGCAGGTCAAATATTATGAAAGCTTAAATAAAGAATTGAAGCAAGAAATGAAGGACGTAACGAGAGAAGTTAATGAAATTCACTCTGAATTAAAAATAAAAATGAAAGAAAATACTCGTTTAGAAAATGAGTTAGAGAAGCAAAACTCTGCTTTGAACCAAATAAAACAGCAATATAAAGAACATGTTCAAGAATTTGAGAAGGTATTAAAAGAAAACAAAACGCTGCATAGTGAAATCAAAACACTCCAAACAGAAAATAAATCCATTGATAAAAAGTTTAAGAGGCTAGAAGAAGAAGTACGTAAAGCAGATTACAAAATGAGTGAATACAGAGAGGCGTTGTTACAATCTGAAAAAAGCTTAAAAGAGATCAAGAAAGAGCATCAGCAACTTGAACATCAATTGGAAGTACAAACAGCAGAATTAAATCGTACAAAAGAACAAAGAAATGAGTACCTGGAAGATAAAAAACTTTTAGTAAACATCCTAAAAAATTCAAATGCTGAAGCTAAAACTGATAAACGGGTAGATCCTAATAATTATGGGCAACAAACGAATGAAAATGTGGTTAAGCAACAGTATGATGAAACTGTTAATAATTCATGGTTTTTACGAAACTTGAGAGATCAGAACTCCGTAAAAAGCAAGGGGAACCAGGCGTTTCATCCAAGGCCTATACCAACGCCAACACAAACGAATCAACGGAAATCAGTTGACTCCTTTTTATCGTTAAATAAACGTTCCCAGCAACAGCAAAAACAAATCAATTACCCCGCACCTAAAAAACAATTAGACCAAGTAGAAAATCAGGATGAAAAAGAATAAAGAAATTAGAACTAGTTATTATTATATAAAAAAAGAAGTGTACCAAGAGATGGTGAAGTACTGTAGAAAAGAGTCACCACTCGAAGCTTGTGGATTAATTTCGGGGGTAGGTAATAAAGGGCTCACTTTTTGGCCAATAAGAAATGAAGAAAAGAGCCCTAATCGTTTTTCTATAACAGAAGAAAATATGAGGAAAACCATTAAACAAATAATCAAAAAAGGAGAACAATTGAACGGAGTGTTTCATTCACACCCCAGAACAAGGGCTTTTCCATCCTATCATGATATAAAAAACCATTCCTATCCTAATTTAGCTTATATTATTGTGTCTTTGTTAAAAAAAGAGACTACAGTCGGAGTTTTTAATATTACAGCAAATAAAAAGGTAATTCGTTTAAAATTAGAACTTATATAAAGTACAGTACAAAAAGCTCTCTCTTAATGAATGGTTTTATATCCATTCAAGGGGGAGCGTTTATTTTTCCTAACGGAAAGAAGATTAAAGGATAAAAACTAATGGTTTAACTAAATTTTTATTGGGAGTGTTATCGCGGAAACAACTTTTTAAATCATGCATATTATATCGTATTAATGACATGTTTTAACCCAAAGGGAGGGATCTACTTGAATTCGAAGAAAAAACGGTTAGCACCTGGATCGTACCATACGAGTGGATATGTTCATGTAAATCAACCAAGTGGAAATAATAGTTCTCCGTATCAAATTTTTTCATCATCAAATAAACCAGCTCAACCAAAAAGTGGTGGGTGTGGTTGCGGAAATAAAACAATCAAAAGATAACCAGGCAGAGTCTTTGTTGCCTGGTTTTTTACATATGTATCGATTTTTAGTGTTTTTTACGATTTTTACATTAACGATTACATTAAAACCTTAAGGTAAGGTCAAATGGTTAGAAAAGCGAGGGCGGATGACTTAATTTTATCTAGATTATTAATATTAGACTCTTGTCCGTTACAAACAAACACCCGTGTGCATTTTATATAGGGAAACAAACTAATTAGTAGAAAGGTGGATCAATATGAATTTTCATTCTAAAAGTAAGTTCAACAAAGTTCATAAGTCTACAAGCTGTAAAACAGCAGATGAAGCAAAAACATTGAATTGCGAGAGGTTTGGATTCGGGAATGGAACAGATGATGAGGGAGCAACTGTCGGATATTTTAATATACCAGTCGTCATTGCCGATGAGTGGATCCAAGTCGATGTTGAGTCGGTTGATAGATTACCAAAGTTAGCTCGAGAAATTAAACGTATTCGCAAAAATGTTCATATCACACAATGTAAGTTAGTACAATCACAATTTACAAATCAAGACCCACTAAATGATAATGGGGTTTTTACTCCAGGTGTTTTAAAACTGTTCTTAGCTGGTTTTGTTCGTAAAAATATTGAATTTGTCCCAAGTTGTTCAGGAGCAGTCGAACATCATACAGTAGATGTACCGTTTCATTGTGTACTACCTATTCCAACACCAACAGATTATGATGATCAACAATTAAGCGTTAAAAACGGGGTTAATGAACTCGTATTTAATGATAAGCATGGGATGGGGATGGATTCAAAAGTACAAGGTTTTGCGACATATGAATTTTTTAATAATAAACCGTACTGTAGATTAGAGTTTGCAGGAGTAACTGAACTGGATATTTCTGAAGATTGGAAGCCACATTGCCATACATTTAGAACGGTGAGAGAAAAGATGATTGTTGAGATGCGCTTAAAAGTTTTACAACTTCAACAAGTCCCGCCAAATGGAAATGGTACTCCTGCCCCTCCTGCCTCTGAATAATATTAAGCCAGAATATAAAGGATCTTTTACAACAAAGGATGTTGACTACAAGCGTCAGCATCCTTGTTAGTTAAAATGTAAAAAAAATGAATAGTTGTAATTCATTTATATAAACGCTTATTCGAAAAATCAATTAATAGGCTAACATTAGCAGTTAAAAAGTGTAACTTTAGACTTTTGTAAGTTACCAAAATCGACCACTCCGCATTCTATATAATGTAGTATTTATTAACCGATAGAAAGGTGGAGTAATATGCATTGTCACTCAAAGGGGAAATTAAGAAAGATTCAAAGAACTACGTCCAGTTGTAAAACTGCAGATGAAGCCAAAACATTAAATTGTGAAAGGTTTCCATTTGCAGATTCGACTGTTGGAAATTTCAACATTCCAGTTGTAGTTGCTGATGAATGGATTCAGGTTGATATAGAATCGGTAGACAGATTACCAAAACCAGCTCGCGAAATTAAGCGTATCAAAAAAAACGTACACTTAACACAATGTAAAATAGTCCAATCACAGTTTTCGAATCCAACTTCAGCATTACCAAATAACAATAACAATGTATTCGAGCCAGGAGTAATTAAATTATTTTTAGGTGGATTTGTCCGAAAAAATATTGAGTTCGTTCCAAGTTGTTCAGGCGCTGTCGAACACCATACAGTAGATGTTCCATTCCACTGTGTTGTGAGAATTCCTCCAAATGGTTTTATCGAACAACAATTAAGTATGAAAAACGGGGTTATGGAATTAGTATTTAATGATAAGCATGGATTGGGGATGGATTCAAAAGTACAAGGGTTTGCCACATATGAATTCTTTAATAATATGCCTTTCTGTAGGCTCGAATTTGCGGGAGTTACTGAACTTGATATCGCAGAAAACTGGAAGCCGCATTGCCCTGTTTTTAGAACAGTCAGAGAAAAAATGATTGTTGAAATGCGCTTAAAAGTATTACAACTACAACAAGTGGAAGTTCCTTCACCTGGAATGTTTGAATAGTTATCAAACTATCTTTAAAAAAGTTTTTCAGTTGGTTATGAATATGTTTGAAATGAATTACAATTTGATTAAATAAAAAGGATGAGAAATTTTTTCTTCATCCTCTTTTTTTCTTTTGTACAAAAAGGTATTTTACAATGTAATAGTGATATTAACTAGAAACAACTAGTATTTTTGTTGTAGTGTATTTTCATAGATTTTAAGTGTATTAATGTCATTTATATCGGTAAAATGTTGTACTCCTTTATGATTGTTGTTTTTTCTAGACTGCTTCTCAATTTTTTCTGTTAAATTTTTCTTTCTTTCTATAAAGCTTTTCATTTGGTTATGAATATGTTTAATTATACGCTTTATTTCCTTTTTATCTTCTGTGGTTAAGTCTTGTTTCATGTCAATATTGTTTTTTTTAAGTTCTGATGCAATAAACAATTCAACTAATTTTTTGTTCGAGACATCGCTAGACTTCATTAATACCTCCTCCTTTCATTATATTGAAGCCTAATATTACGGTATTCATAGCGAAGTAATTAGTGTAGGCATCTAACTACGAATAGTCAAATGTATGATAATAAATTTAAAGTATTGATCAAAATAAGTCCAAATACTTGTAGATATTTTAATACCTTGTTTGTTGCACCTGCCCATGTTTGCCCCACTAAAGCTACAGTTATGGACAGTCATTTCTAAGTAGGTAAAACGTAGATGAGCTTTAATTAAATGAGGTAATGTCGTTAACGGTTAAAAGAATTGAAGGGAAATCCTCTAGTGAAAAAACGATTATACGTAGGAAAGTTAAGTGTTATTTTTTCGTATAATATTATGAGTGACTACGTTGATGTTAGAAAAAATAAAGTGCAAGAAATGGGTATAACCAATCCTAAAATATGTAAAGGTAGGTTAAAAGATGTTTAATAAGATAGAGTTGAAAGACATTGTTAAAATTGCAATTAATGCCGGTGGTCGTATATTAGACGTTTATAAAGATGTAGATTTCAAAGTGGAAAGTAAACATGATAATTCACCGTTAACTATTGCAGATAAAGTTTCAAATGAAGTTATTACGCAAGGATTGACTAAGCTATATCCTAAAATCCCCATTTTAAGTGAAGAAGGAAAGCACCTTTCCTATGAAGAAAGAAAAAAGTGGAATTATTTATGGTTAGTTGATCCTTTAGATGGAACGAAGGAATTTATTAAGAGAAACGGTGAGTTTACTGTTAATATTGCTTTGGTTAAAAATGGTAAGGTTGTACTTGGAGTGATTTATGCTCCAGTATTAGATACGGTTTATTTTGCCAAAGAAGGTATAGGAGCATTTAAATTAGAAAAGGTTATGGAATATCTTAACCATTCTAGTCATCTTATTCAATCAGCTAGTAGGCTACCATTAAACGTAGCAAAAGTAAAAACTACAATCATCGCGAGCCGATCGCATATGTCTAAAGAAACAGAGGAATACGTGAATGAATTAAAGAAAACAGTTGGGGAAGTGGAGATATTATCGGCTGGAAGTTCATTGAAGCTTTGTAAAGTTGCGGAGGGAGTAGCGGATGTTTATCCAAGGTTTGCGCCAACGATGGAATGGGATACAGCAGCTGGGCAGGCTATTGTTGAACAAGCAGGAGGTAAGGTTATTCATACTGATGATGCAAAGCCACTTCTATACAATAAAGAAAGTTTACTAAATTCATGGTTTATAGCAAAAAGGTAGCGTCACAGCGTATAAAAATAGATCTGTGAAGAAATGTCTGCAAGGGGAAGACATTTCTTTTTTATTGAGGGGGAGCTAATGACATCTTGCTATTTTTGTTACTCCTGCCCTTTTTTAATGGACAACTTCCTTTTCTTATTTGGACGAATATTTTAGTAAAAGGAACAAGTTTTAAGGGGGAGCGATATGAAAATAAAAAAAGCTATAATCCCAGCTGCAGGGTATGGAACGCGAAGTCTCCCGATAACGAAAGTTCTTCCAAAAGAAATGTTTCCTATTAACGGAAAGCCAGCCATTCATTATGTCGTTGAAGAAGCTGTCGCCTCTGGAATTGAGGAGATATTAATTGTCGTTTCTAGAAATAAAAATATGATTTTAGATTATTTTGATCGATCTCTTGAATTGGAAGCATTCTTAGCGGAAACGAATAAACAGCACTTATTAAAAAAGTTATCGGTTCCAAAAGCACATATCCAATTTGTTCGTCAGCCTTTTGCAAGGGGACTAGGTGATGCGATACAAATGGGGAGACCTTTTATTAATGACGAACCTTTTGCTGTTCTATTACCAGATGATATTTTTGTTGAAAAAAAACGAAGCCTAAAGCAATTAATTAACGTATATGAACAACAGAGTAGTAGTGTAATAGGTGTGAAACAGGTCAAAAAAGAATTACTCCATAATTATGGAGTGATTAAGGGGAGAACGATTTCTTCTGGCTTAAATCAAATTGTCGATATTGTTGAAAAGCCAAAAAGTTCACCTCCTTCTGATTTGGCTGTTGTCGGTCGTTATGTTTTACATCCTGATATTTTTACTTTTTTAGAACAAACGAAGCCTGGAATTGGTGGAGAAATTCAACTAACAGATGCTTTAAAAGCAATGTTACAGGTAAGAAAGTGTTATGGTTATGAAGTATCTGGCGAGCGTTTTGACATTGGCTCACACAAAGAATATTTTAAATTACTAAAAAAACTGTATTGTGATGAAGGTTAGACTTCTATAATCATAAATTTAATTAAACTAGTTTTTTCAAGGCTAACAACTATACCTAAATTATTTTAAAGAATACGATAACTACTAGCTAGGTTAGTGTCGTATTCTTTTTTTGTTGGAAAGGGGAAAAGAGATAATGAAAGTTTTAATGATTTGTACAGAAAAACTCCCAGTCCCCCCGGTAAGAGGTGGCGCCATTCAAACATATATTGAAGGAGTTTCTGAAAAATTATCGTCTCATTATGAGTTAACGATCCTAGGAAGAGATGACTCAAGCTTACCTAATGAAGAGACAATTAAAAATATAAAGTATGTTCGAGTTCCAGGAGGATTGTTCGAAATTTATAAAGAAGGTGTGATTGACTATTTAAAAACAAATACATTTGATGTCATTCATATTTTTAATCGCCCTCGTTTAGTAACGAGTGTGAGGGAGGTTGCTCCAAATTCTCGTCTAGTTTTAAGTATGCACAACGATATGTTTAAGCCTGAAAAAATTGCTGCAGAAGAGGCAGAGAAGGCTATTGAACAGTTGGATCAAATAATAACGGTTAGTGATTATATTGGAAAGACGATAGCTGATCCTTTCCCACAAGCTGCATCAAAGTTAAAAACCATCTATTCAGGCGTAGATATCGAACGCTTTGCGCATCCTCATTCAGATCAAGCTCGAAAAATGCGTAAACAAATTCGCCAAGAACATAATTTAGAAAATAAAAAAATTATCTTATTTACGGGCAGACTTTCTGCGAATAAGGGTGCAGATATTTTAGTAAAAGCGATGCCAAAATTAGCGAAAAAGCACCCTGAGATTGCTCTAGTAATAGTAGGAAGTAAATGGTTTAGTCAAGATGACATTACTGATTATGTGGCGTATGTTCGAGCTCTTGCTAACCGCTTACCCATACCAGTTATTACTACAGGCTTTGTTGCCCCTGATCAAATCCAATATTGGTTTGCGGCGGCAGATATATTTGTATGTCCATCTCAATGGCAGGAACCACTTGCACGTGTCCATTATGAAGCGATGGCTTCAGGACGTCCAATTGTAACAACCGCTCGAGGTGGAAACCCAGAAGTAATTGAGGAAAAAGAAAACGGGATTGTTATCCAGAATCCAGAAGACCCACAAGAAATTGCTGATCAAATCTCATTCCTGCTCTCAAGTCCTAACTTAGCTAAGAAAATGGGGGAGTACGGACGTAGTCTGGCAGAAAAAAACTATACGTGGTCACGTGTAGCAGACGATATTCTTTCTGTTTGGCATGAGATTGAGTACAAGATCAAAAATAATATTGCTGTTACTAGTAAGGATGAAGACCAAAGGGAAGAGGAAGATGTTGAAAATATTAATGAACAATTAATTGAAATTCTTGAAGAGCAGGAATTTGATACGAGTGAAACAACCACTGATACCGAAGATGTTGAGGAGGATAAAGGAACTGTAGAAACAGATACTGTTGAAGAAGAAGTTGCGGAAATTACTCCACCAAAACTTAAATCGAAAAAAGAAAGAATACGCGAAATCCTATTCCTAGAATTGACCAAGAATAATGAGTATATCAAGTCATTACTGTCAGCAGCAGAGGAGCAGGTTCAAGATTCGAACGAGAAGGAAATTGAAAAAGTCATAAAAAATGTAGTAAAGGATATGGAAAAGCAGATTCCAAACCAGGAACTTAAAGAGCAGGAATCTAAAGAGCCAGAACTTAAAGAGCAGGAACAAAAAGAACTAGTCGAAAAGCCATCCAATCTTGTCGAAGCCGTAAATGATATTACAACAGCGAAACTATTTATGAATGTACTGGAATTTAAAAGAAACAGAAAGAAACGTAGGAAAAGCTCGTAACCTAAGGATAAAAGAAAGAAGTTGAGCCGCACAATCAACTTCTTTTTTTACTGAGCCAAAGCAAGTTTTTGATAGGTAATAAAATTAGGTTCTACACAGTAAATTTCAGAGTGAACTCTAATTAACACTTGGTGTTTAACAAATTTTTTATAAAAAATCCCATTTACCTATTCAAATACCTATACCAAACTAAACGAATTACATACAGTATATCAGTGCAATAAAAATAATGATATATAACCAGGAGGTTCCATATGAAAAGTGAATTACATGAATTAACGATTGAACTTGAGCTTCAAGGGGACACATTCTATGAATTAGAATTTGATGGTGAAGTGGGAGAGTTAACCATCCATAAAAAAACAGATTTAGGTGAGGAAGTTGTAAGTAGCGCTGGGTCAATTATTAACCCTAACTTTATGGACGATTTATCTATTTCATCTGATATGTCAGAAGAAAAGTTAATCAAGAAAATTTTAAAGGCATTGGGCAATGATTCTTTTATCGAATTAGATGTTGAAATCTCATTTTTAGATGGAACAGAAGTAGAGTTTAAAATAGAAAATGAAGGCAATGAAATTGACGATGATGATGACGATGATGACGATGACGATGATGATGACGATGATGACGATGACGATGAAGATGACGATGATGACGATGATGACGACGATGAAGAAGATGAAGAAGATGATGAAGATGACGACGATGACGATGAGGAAGAAGACGATTAATATAAGTGGTGACAGGCAGCCTTTAGTTAACTAAAGGTGCCTGTTGCTGTTTTTGCAAAGGGAACCACTTTCCCGTAAGGAATGCACATAGGAGTATGGAAAAGAGGGTCATTAATAATTTGACATTTTAAGTTAAATACATCTTCGATAAGAGATTCATTAATTATTTCATGTGGTGAACCTTCTGCGTAAATGGTTTTATCTTTAATGGCAATTAAGTGGTGAGCGTAACGACATGCTAGGTTAATATCATGTAGAACCATAATAACTGTTCGATTTTCGTTAGCGTTTAATTCAAATAGTAAGTCTAAAATTTCAATCTGATGAGATAAGTCTAAATAAGTCGTTGGTTCATCGAGTAGAATGGTTTCTGTTGCTTGAGCAAGGGTCATCGCTATCCAAACACGTTGACGTTGCCCACCTGATAATGAGTCAACTTGTTTATTGATTAAATCTTCTAGATTCGTTACTTCCAATGCTCTTTTGACAATTCTTTCATCTTCTTCTGACCATTGTTTCCGCCAAGATTGATACGGATATCGTCCTTGCTTAACAAGTTGCAGCACTGTTATTCCATCAGGAGGAGTCGGACCTTGTGGTAGTATCGATAATTGCTTTGCTATTTCTTTTGTAGAAAGAGTGTTAAGCTTTTCTTGGTTAAGTAATATGTTTCCACTCTTAGGTTTTAGTAATCG
This sequence comes from Alkalihalobacterium elongatum, assembly GCF_019024285.1. Classification (GTDB taxonomy): domain Bacteria; phylum Bacillota; class Bacilli; order Bacillales; family Bacillaceae_F; genus Alkalihalobacterium; species Alkalihalobacterium elongatum. The sequence goes on along the minus strand of NZ_WMKZ01000002.1, from coordinate 118,091 downwards.
AGCAAGGGACCGTAAAAGTGTTGATTTTCCGCAGCCGTTACTACCGATTAAAACAGTAATTTTTCCTTTTGGTATTTTCATATCCAAGTTCTCTATAATTAAGTTTTCGCTATAGCCAATTGATAACTGTTTGGTTTCAATCCCTGGTGTCATAAAAGAACCTCCTTAATTAATTTTTTTGACTTTTAATAAGTAAGTAGATAAAGTAAGGTGCACCAATCGCTGCTGTAAAAACACCTGCTGGGATTTCGAGCGGTGCAAAAGCCAGTCGACCAATCAAATCTGCAACTACAACGAGAACCGCCCCAACACAGGCTGTAACAGGTAACAAAAATCCGAAAGAGGGTCCGACTAGTAATCTAGATATATGTGGAGCCATTAATCCAACAAAACCGATAGCACCCGCTAAGGCTACAGCAACACTAGCTAAACAAACACTTAGGAAAAGTAATACAAAACGTTGCTTTTCAACGGAAGATCCTAGTCCAGTGGCAATTTCATCTCCAAGATAATGGACGTTTAAATGTCTTACATAGAATAAAACAATTGGAAAGAGAATAATGAGCCAAATTGAAAATGTTGAGATTTTCTGCCAGTTTGAACCGTACACACTTCCAGTAATCCATGTTAGTGCCTCATTTGCATGATATATAGTTGGACTCGCTTTCATAAGAAATGTTGTTAGTGCTTGCATAACAGTTGCAATTCCTATTCCAATTAAAATAAATCGTAAGGAAGTTACACCATTTTTCCAAGCAAGTACGTAAACAATTAAACCTGATAAAAGGCCTCCAATAATGGCTGCAAAAGGAAGATAATGAATGCTTACAGTCAGTGTATGGCTTAAAGGATCGCTAAATGTAATTAAAAATGCGATAACACCAGCGGCTGCCCCTCCAGTAATCCCAATTAGTTCTGGTGACGCTAGGGGGTTTTTTCCGACGCCTTGAATAATTGCCCCTGAAACGGCTAACGCTGAACCCGCTAATATGGCAGTAATGATACGAGGTAATCTAAAATTAAAAATTACGAGGTGTTGTTTATCTGTCCCGTATCCTAATAAAGTTAATATCGTTTCGTATGGTGTTAATTTAAATTCCCCTAATGATAAACTAACAATTACCGTAAAGGACAATAAAAAGAAGGAGACCAGAAGAATGGTCATTCCCCTTTTACTTATCAAATAAGAAATGGAGTTGTTTTTAAGGCGAAGCATGATATTCTGTTTCATAGTTTATTAGCATACTCCTTCCGAATCACATAAATAAAAAATGGTACACCAATAAATGCAGTCATGACGCCTACTGGAACTTCTTTCGGCAAAATAACAAGTCTTGCTAAAATATCAGCTATCAGTAATACAATGGTTCCCATGACACCTGCAAAAGGAATTACCCAACGGTGATCGTTTCCGACGAGGTAACGAGCTAAATGAGGTACAATTAAACCAATGAATCCTATCGGACCAGCAACTGCTACTGAAGTTCCTGCTAATAGCACGACAACGACTGAAACTGTAAAATACAAGAGGCCAGTTCGTTGTCCTAATCCTTTTGCGATGTCACTGCCTAGTGCAAATGTATTTAATTTTGTACTTATGATCAGAGCCAAAAACCACCCGATAACCATATATGGTAAAACTGCAATTAGAAGATCTAAACTACGCCCTTCAATTGAACCAGCTAACCAAAACATGACTTCGTCCAATGTTTTCATATTAAGTGAGAGAATACCTTGAGTCATTGATGAAAAGAAGGCAGTAATTGCAGCACCTGCTAGAACAATTCGAAATGGAGAAACCGTGTTATTATTTAGCCCCCCACCAATCATTAAAACTAGAACGGTGGCTACCGCAGCTCCTAAAAATCCAACCCATACCATTTGAGTAAGAGAAGTCACGCCAATAAAAGTAATGAAACTGACAATAAAAAAACTAGCCCCTGCATTGATCCCGAAAATTCCAGGACTAGCAAGAGGGTTTCGCGTTAGTGTTTGCATAAGAACACCTGCGATCGCCAGACTGAATCCAATGCATAAAGCGATGAGCGTCCGAGGTATTCGAGTTGTATGTATGACAATATGCTCGGTTGATTGATCATAAGCAGTGAAAGATTGTATGACCATTTCGAGATTAATAGATGTTAAACCTAGAAGAAGACTTTGTACAGAAATAAATAATAATAAAACGAGCAAGCCAATTAAAGTAATTATGCGAGCAGAAGTTGTATTAATAATGCCTTTCATCAATGGTGACTCCAATCTAAAAAAAAGTAATTGACAACGATTATCAATTTCAAATATATTATAATCTGTAATGATAATCATTCGCAAGTGAAAAAGGAGAGAAATGTGATGAAAGCTAGTAAACAATCATTCTTTAAACTCGTTTCATTTTTGTTTGTTATGATGATAACTTTAGCTTTAACCGCTTGCGGTTCAAGTAAAGACACAGCAACTGATCAAACAGGAACTCAACCAGATAATCAAGAGCAAGAGGAGCAAATTTCGGATACATATGAAATTGAACATGCAATGGGTACAACACCTATTGAAGGGACTCCAGAGCGAATTGTCGTTTTGACAAATGAAGGAGCAGATATTTTAATTGCACTTGGAGTAAAACCTGTAGGAGCAGTAAAACATTGGACAGGTGACCCTTGGTACGAATATTTAGCCGACGATCTAGAGGGTGTTGAGGTAGTTGGTGAAGAAACAGAGCCAAGCCTTGAAGCAATCATGAATGTAGATCCAGATCTAATTATCGGAAGTAAACTAAGACATGAAGCAATCTATGAGCAATTAGCAGCAATTGCACCAACTGTTATGTCTGAAACAGTCGGTACAGTTTGGAAAGAAAACACATTATTATATGCTAAAGCAATTAATAAAGCTGAAAAAGGTGCAGAGTTAGTTCAGGCATGGGAAGAAAGAGTAGTTGATTTTAAAGAGAAATACGCCGACAAACTAGAAACTGAAGTATCAATTTCACGTTTCCAATCATCAGGTGGACGTTTATACTATAAAGGCTTCCCAGGTTCCATAATCGAAATGGTTGGATTACACAGACCAGAAGCTCAAAGTAATATAGGTGATGAAGTAGTAGGAGATTTAACAATTGAAAGAATTCCTGAAATGGATGGAGATGTCATTTTCTATTTCGTATCTGATTGGGAAGGTACTGGAGAAGTATACACAATCCAGGAGCAATGGATGGAACATGACCTATGGAAAAACTTAGAGGCAGTTAAAGCAGGAAATGTAGTGGAAGTAAATGATGTATTCTGGAACATGGCAGGTGGAATTCAAGCTGCAAACATCATGTTAACAGACCTAGACGAGTTCTTCGCCACATACGAAAAGTAACAAAAGAATATATATTATGGTGCCAGGCACCTTTAGTATACTAAAGGTGCCTGGCACCATTTATTTCTTTACTTTTTTCTTTACCTTCTTTTCTTTTTGTTGTACTTTTTCTTTCTACCGCAAGAATCTGGATTTGACTGCTTTTTTGCCGCGGCGCATGGATGGGACTGAGATATACAGTGCTTCTTTAGCGCGTGTCATTGCGACATACATCAATCTACGTTCTTCCTCTATCGGTTCATCGTTGCCGTCACGCCATGCATCAAGGGCATAATCGTGCGGAATACCACCATCAACAGCACCGATGACATAAACATGTTTAAACTCTAATCCTTTCGAACGATGAATGGTCATGAGTTGAATGGCGTCACCAGTTATAGCCTTTTTATTAGAGACAATTTCTTTATGCTTGTGAATAATGTGGTCGACGTACTCAAGGAACTCACCTACAGATTGATGGGATTGGGCTGCGACTCGTAAGTCTCTAACATCATCTGACCCTTTATCCATCGAATTACCCTCATTCCCTTGTTTTTTCAAATAATCCGTTAATCCCATTTCCTTTTCAATAAAGTCAATCGCATCTACTGGTTTTAAGGATTGTATTTTTGAAAAAAGAGGCACAATCGTTTTTAGTTTTTTTATTTGGAATGGTGGTAGCTGAGTTAGTTTAGTAAGTGCTTCAACTAATGAGCAATCCTCCACAATACTTAACGCCTTTAAATCCCGGAGGACGTCTTGCTTCAAGAATAAGGCTCCAATAAGGTCACTCATAGCATCAGTATGGTTTGGATTAATTGATAAGTGCATATAAGCTAATATTTTTTTGACCGTTTTACGCTGATAAAACGATTCACCTTCTTGTTCAACAATGAAAGGTAAACTCGTATGTACGAGCCGCTCAAATAATGCTCGAGTAGAAACATTCGTACGATAGAGGATGGCAAAGTCCGAGGGGTTTGCACCTTTTGCAATGCGTTCTTTTAAATCTTCTACTATAATTGTTGCTTCTAGCTCCTCGTCATATGGAAAAAAGACGAGCGGCGTAAACTCACTGTTAGTTAACGCAGAAAGTTTTTTGTCATATCGGTGTTTGTTTTTTGAAATGACATAGTTTGCCGTACTTACGATGGAATGAATCGAGCGATAATTTTTAGCAAGTATAATGGTTTTGGTTGCTGGGTAATCTGCTTTAAAGTTTAAGATGTATTCGGGATTACTTCCTCGGAAGGAATAAATCGACTGATCGTCATCACCAACGACACATAAATTATTTTGTGGTTCTGCTAACAATTGAACTATTTTATATTGAACTTTATTAATATCCTGAAATTCATCAACAGAGATATAGGAAAAGCGTTCCTGATATTTCTCTAGAAGACTACTGTTCTCTGATAAGAAATGATAACAGCCAAGAAGCATATCGTCGAAATCAAATAATTGTTCTTTTCCTTTAATTTCTTCGTAATGCTTGTATATATGTAACGTTCGTTCTTCGAATAGATCTTTCGGTTGAACTTGGTCTGGAATGATTAAGTTATTTTTCCACCATCCGATTTGCGTGAGGGCCTGGTCGTAAGCAAACTCTTTTTCCTCAAGACCCAATTCTCGACCAATTTGCTTAGCAATTTTCTCTTTCTGCCATTCCCATTTTAATAAACGGTCTTGGTGCCAGCCGTTTGGGTCATGATGCATGAGCATCTTATAAAAAATACTATGAAAAGTTCCGACTAGAAGCTGTCTAATCTCTGATTGCTTAAGGTTTGGATACTGTAGCATCCGTTCCTTCATTTCTCTGGCTGCTTTCGCAGTAAACGTTACAAGTAACATTCGATTAGATGGAATTTTTTCCTCTGTCATCATATAAGCAGCTCTTGCTGTAAGAACTCTAGTTTTTCCACTTCCTGCGCCAGCTAAAATGAGTAGTGGTCCTTCTGTCGTCGTAACGGCTTGCCATTGGTACTCGTCTAAAGAAAACCCTTTTTGAGACAAATCATCATAATAGGAATGTTTAATTATCTTTGGGGTCTCATTTAATTCAGAAAAAGAAGAAATCCGACAAACAACTTCAGGCTTCTTCCAATTCATTTCAGTTGTCGTAGCTGAAGCACTATTCGTAATTGAACGGCGTTCTGGTAAGCGAAATGCAACAGTAGTTTTATTAGGACTCTCATGAACTCTTTCTTTTTTCTTTTCTAGGAGAGCCATTACTGCCTTTTGGCATTCACTGTCATCATGAGAGTGAACAAAGTGTGGTGGGTGTTTAATACTCACAGAAAAGGTCATTTTTTCACCACAATGTACGCAAGTTATTTTTCCACACTTACTGTCTCGGTATAGTTGTTGATATTGATTAGCATCTATTTTTGTTAACTGAACAAAGCGTTCATTCCAATATGCGACTTCCACTTAGTGTTCCTCCTTAAAACGAACGGACAATAACTAAAGTAGCATTGTAGCACATATTATGTTAAAGGAAAACTACATAATGAAGAATGAGTACCCGTTAATTCAGTAATTGTGAATTATTTATGGGGTGCAGAAATAACAATATTATGAGAAATAAAAAGAAATAATTGGAATAAAAACTGAATAAACAGCATATAATATTCAAATATTCTAACAATTTAGCAATAGGAGGAAGAATATTGGGATATGTGCCTCCACATCATAATATCGTAGCTGTTCATTATGGGAGTAGAATGAGGGTTAGACAAGCATCAATTAAAAGGAAAGAAAGGGTACAAAAAATAGAGTTGCCAGATTTATTAGAGCAGTACAAGAAAGAAAGGGAATGTAAAAGTTCAGACTTATATAAAAAATGGAAACTAGTTGAAGGTCAAATAACGCAAAAAGGATTACTTTTTGATAAACAAGTCTGAGAAGGGCTTGTTTTTGCGCTTTTTAACACTTTTTAAGTAATAAGCTACTTAAAGTTGACGTTTAATCGGTTGATTTTTAACTGTAATGAAAAGACTAAAAAATAAAAAGGAGGTAAGCTAAAATGGTATCTTTTCTAATAATTGGAATAATTGTTACAATAGGTGCAGGTGCTCTTTTTTATATCGGCCTAACCTTTGAAAATCAATTTTTGTTCGGACCGTTTATTGCTTTAATCGTCGGGATTAATTTTATATTTATGGCGATTGTACGAATGTATCAAACAAAGAGGGGACATAGAGATGGAACTTAAGCAAATTAACGATCACTGCTTTTATTTTAAAGGAGCAGTTAATATCGGCTATATTAAATCAGAAGAAGAAGGTATTCTTATTGATGCTGGTTTAGATGACTCTGCTATAAAAAAAGTGTTAAAGCAGTTAGATGAAAAAAACTGGCCGTTAACTCATTTATTTATTACTCATGCGCATGCAGATCACTTTGGCGGTGCAGCTTACTTAAAAAAGAAAAGGTCCGTAAAAGTATATGCACCTGAATTGGAATCAGCTATTATAAACTACCCCAAATTAGAGCCGATTTATTTACAAAATGGGAACAATCCATACAAACAGTTAAGAAATAAATTTGTAGAAGGAAAGCCAGTACTTATTGATCAAACTTGTAGTGACGGTAGCTTTAAAATAGGTTCAATAGATGTGACTTTACATAATGTTTCTGGACATAGTTATCATATGTTAGCGTTACAAATGAATGATGTCCTATATGCTGCAGATAGTTATTTTGATGAGAAAACTTTAAATAAACATAACATTCCATATATCATTGATGGATTAGAAACAATAAATACGCTCGAAAAATTGTTAACTATCGATGTTAAGGGTGCTGTACCTGGACACGGTGATTATGAAGAAAACTTTAAAAGTACAGTTGAAAAAAACATCAAGTACCATCAAACCGTTGAGGAAGAGTTATTAAAAATTATTTCCAGAGAAGAGTCGACACCAATAGAGAAAGTGATTGCCGAATTTTGTAAACACTGCGGAGTAAAGATAGAAAACCTTACCTCTTGGGCATTATATAGAACAGCAGTTAGCGCATATATAAAAAAAGTAGTTGAAGATGGTCAAGTAGAAATGACGTTTGAAGATAATTATCTATCTTTAAAAAGAATGTAGGGTGAACAATGGGTAGAGCAACTGTAGGGACTTGTGAGTTATGTGAAAGGGAGTCAATAGAACGGACTGTTCATCACCTAACGCCAAGAGAGGAAGGGGGAGTGAATCAGCCAACCGCACTGCTTTGTTTTTCTTGTCACCGACAAATTCACGCCCTTTATTCCAATCGAGAGTTAGCTATAAGGTTAAATACGATTGAGTTGTTGAAAGACGACGATGAAATTAAGAAATATATAAAGTATATAAAGAAACAACCCTCTTCTAAATCAGTACCTGTACGCAATACGAGAAAAAGGCGCTAGCCTATTCTTCTTTTTATCGTAATTTTAGTAGGCTTTCGTGGTTCTATATTTTCATCCACTGTGAGTTCTGACGTACAGTTCGGACATCTCGTTGCTTTAAAAGGAATATTAGAAAAACAAAAAGAGCACATTTTTTGTTTCATATGATCGAGCGGATCACCCGAAGGTCGGCGTAGCCTATTTATTTGTCTTACGAATAAAAATAGTACAAATGCAACAATTAAAAAATGAATGGCATGGTTTAAGAATACCCCATAATTAATTGTTGGTACACCTGCTTCCCTAGCTTCTGAAAGAGTGTTGTAGTGAGTTGATGAAAGATTAATGTAAAGGTTTGAAAAATCGACTTTCCCGATTAAAAGGCCAAAGGGTGGCATCAAAACATCATCAACAAACGATTGTACAATAGTCGCAAATGTTGTACCAATAATGACACCAACACTCATATCAACAACATTTCCTCTCATTGCAAACTCTTTAAATTCAGTAAAGATTTTCATTGATCGTTCCCACCTTAGAGGTTGTCTTTCTCAGATGTTATGCACTTTATCTTAGAAGCATGACGGTTGACTCACTGTTTAATGAATAATGAATAATAATTAATCAAGAAATAAATTGTTCATTTGAAGAAATAAATAATATGGTGGTGCGATTGCAGTTAACAATAAGATAGATGTAACCTGAATAGAAAATAAAAAAGCAGCTGGATAATCAGCTGCGATTTTTATAAGCTCTTTTAATGTTGATTGTTGTTTTGAACTTATTGTAATTTTGTCATTGTAACATGAGGGATACCAGCATCAAGAAACTCACCAGAGACCGTCTCGTAACCAAGTGTTTTATAAAATGGCTCTGCTTGAATTTGTGCATTAAGTTTAAACTTTGTAAGTCCTTTTTTATGACCGACATGTTCAATTTCTTCCATTAATAACTTACCTACTCCTTTGTTTCGGTAGGATTTTAAAATACAGATTCTTTCAACCTTTCCGTAGCCATCAACTTCTCTTAATCTCCCAGCCCCAATTGGTTGATTGTTGTCATAGACGACAAAATGAGTAGCTTCACTTTCAAATTGATCGATTTCTTCTTCCACAGGTACTTTTTGTTCCTCAACAAAGACGGTAGTTCTTACAGAGTATGCTTCTTTTAATTGTGCTTCGTTTTCTACGACGATTACTTTCAAGCTTAACAATCCTTTCCTAAGTGAAATGTTTCATGTACAGTCCAAGAGCCATTATCTAATTGATAGAGCAGTTGGATGCGGTCGACTGTCTCTTCATGATCAATCGAATGCATTTTTAGTTGTCCCAGAACATCGAAATGCTCTTGATTCGTTAAGTTTTGAGCGATAGTTACATGAGGAGTAAACTTTTGTGTAATTTCCTGCTTTATTATACCTTCGTGTAATAAACGGTGTAATTGCTCTAAAGAAGGATTAGAACGTACTTTCAGAAAAATTTTGTTTGTATTTGGATAAAAAGAATCAATTTTATAAAAGTGAATAGGAAACGGGGGGATCTCTTTTGTCACACCCCTTATATAGCTAATACAGGTATCAAATGTGTCATCAGCAATCTCAAATGGATTCTTTAGCGTGATATGAGGAGGGATTAATGAATAGTGTGAGTCATACCTTTTTCGGTAAGAATTTGCTTGGTCCTGCAAAGCTTTTGATGGAAATACCGCAATCCCATATTTCATAATATCATCCTCCTGTTTAAACAAAATTTTTTTGGGGGGGTGAATTAGGACGGTCTCATTGTCGTTAAGGTTATATATCAATCATTAAATGAGTCCCATCCCAACTTCCCTTTAACAGGCTTATTTGTTAAACATATATTTCAGCGCTGATTTAATATCAGGCTGCCAAAAAGTCCACTTGTGGTCACCCTCAAATTCATGATAATGATAAGTCATTCCCATATTTACTAGTATTTTATTCAATTCACGATTAGGAGTAAGAAAATCTTTTTGTTTTCCGTTAGTTGTCTCTACGTTCGTTTCTTCTTTTCCAATGACGTGATAAATTTTTAAGTGATGCCCCTTTAGAGAAGACAGTTCCTGTAATACCGTCTGATTAACATATGGCGATTGAAGAATAATTTGGCCAAATGTATTTGGATAATGTAAAGCGGCCATTAACGAAATAGTTCCTGCTAATGAATCGCCAATAAGTGTTCGTCCTGCTGCAAGAGAAAAAGTATGAAATTGATTTTCGGCATATGGTACCAGCTCTTCTGCTAAAAAGCGTATGTAATTGTTAGTTTGTGAACCGTTAGGGTGATACATTTCTCTTCGTTCCTGAACACTTTCATAAGGAATGCCTATAATGATAACGTCTTCAATTTCATCATTAGAAATAAGCTCTTCAGCTTGACGAGCAATCCGACCTAGCTGAAAGTAATCCTTACCATCTTGCGCTATGAGCAAATGATAGCTATATAATGGTGAATAATTTGGCGGTAAATAAATCATGATAGGTAGTTCTTTTCTTAAAAATTTACTGTAAATTTGATCTTCTTTAATTGTTCCATACAATTGATTGCTCATTTACTTCAACCTTTCAAATTGTTGTCGAGATTTTCAACAGGATGATGTTATTATTCTAACATATATGCAGAAAATACGGTTTCAAAACGAACTTTTATGATCATTATTGAATTTTTTAGCTCTCTTGTCGAAAGATTGTTGTTTTGTTATTAAGCCAATAACCGAGCATAAGCTTGCCTTTTTCACGTTTTAGCCGAAAGCTTCTGATGCCTATACAATGATCCATATATGATCATGTGTTAAACTATTTCTAGTAGTTTGAAAAAATGATCTTGTTGTTTAAAATAATCTTTTATTAATAGTTTATTTGTTATATTTATGTCGATTATCACCAAAATGCCTTGACACAGCCAAAAATTACGCAGTACATAATTAGAGGGGGAGAACTTTTTGAAAGTACCAGTACCATCCAACGTTGTGGAACAAGCTGCAAGAAAAAAGTTACAAGAAAGAGGCGTGACCTTAAAAGATATTGCAAAGATTGTGTATGACCTTCAGGTTAAGTTTTATGAAAGTTTGACATTTGAAGAATGTCTAGAAAGTGTTGATGCGGTTTTGTATAAACGGGAAATACAACATGCAATCCTTGTAGGTATTGAATTAGATGAACTAGCAGAAAGAGGTCAATTATCTGAACCTTTATTATCTATTATTAAATCTGATGAAGGGTTATTTGGGGTAGATGAGACGATTGCATTAGGATCAGTATTTGGGTTCGGTAGTATTGCTGTAACATCATTTGGGTACTTAGATAAAGGGAAAGTAGGAATTATTAAAGAACTGGATGACTTTAAAGGTCAAACCAATACATTTTTAGATGATTTAGTAGCAAGTGTTGCAGCAAGTGCTGCTGCTAGGTTGGCTCATCGTTTACGTGACCGTGATGAAAATAGGAGTCGTCAGGAATTGGAAAAGCTAGACCTGGAAGATAAAATTGGATAAAAAGCTACTGTCAACACTTTGCTAGTTCTTATAAATAAGATTTAAATTATAATTCCCATTTTTTTATAGAAGAGTAAACTTTTTTCTGCTTTTTGGATAAAATAAAAAAAATCGTTGAAAGGCATGGGAAAACATATGGGAAAAACGCCACGTTGGATATATTGGAAGCAAACATTTCAATCAAAATTTCAAGCAGGGTGTTTAAAAGCAAAGCTTGAAGATAATTGGCACAATGGTTATGAAATAGGGCCTTGTGTGGAAATTAAAAAGCTAAAAACAAATAAGTATGTTGTTAGATATACGTATGATGAGATGTCAGAATGGTCCTGACATCTCTTTTTTTAGAGTTGAGGTGCAGTTCATTTTCATATAACAAACTAACTTTTTATTAGCATCATTATAAACGTAAATTAAAAAGTTTTACGTTAGTTAATACATGACGGGAAACTTTTTATTTATGCTTCCCAATCATTTTTTCAGGACGAACGATTTCATCAAATTTTTCTCCTGATAACAAACCACTAGCTATCGCTGCCTCGCGTAAGGTTGTTCCTTCAGCATGAGCCTTTTTAGCAATTTTAGCAGCATTTTCATATCCTATATGAGGATTAAGAGCAGTAACGAGCATAAGCGATCTCGAAAGTAAATTCTCGATCACGTCTGTATTGGCCTCGATACCAACGAGGCACTTATCGTTATATGAATGGATTGCGTCAGTTAAAAGTTTTACTGATTGTAAATAGTTATAAATAATGACAGGTTTAAACACGTTTAATTCAAAGTTGCCTTGGCTAGCCGCAAAACCGATTGTAGCATCATTCCCTATCACTTGAGCAACAACCATAGTTAGAGCTTCACTTTGAGTTGGATTTACTTTTCCTGGCATTATTGAACTTCCAGGTTCATTGGCAGGGATCGTAATTTCGCCTATTCCCGAGCGAGGTCCACTGGCTAACCAACGGATATCATTAGCAATTTTCATCAAATCAGCTGCAAGTGCTTTTAATGAACCATGTGCATACACAAGTTCATCATGGCTTGTTAATGCATGAAATTTATTTTTAGCTGACGTAAATGATATGTTTGTTATTTTACTAATTTCTTCTGCAACTTTATCCCCAAATTGTGGGTGCGCATTGATACCTGTTCCAACAGCGGTTCCTCCGATGGCTAACTCTTTCATATGTTCTAAGCTTTCGATAATCATACTTTCCGATTTTTCGAGCATACGATGCCAGCCACTGATCTCCTGACCGAGTGTTAAAGGAGTTGCATCTTGTAAATGTGTGCGGCCAATTTTAATAATATCCTCGAATTCCTTCACTTTACTTTCCATGGTTGTTTTCATCTTCTGAATAGCTGGAAGTAACGACTTATTTACTTGGTCAACAGCTGCAATATGCATTGCTGTTGGAAACGTATCATTAGAACTTTGTGAGCGATTTACATCATCATTGGGGTGAACAAGTTCTTTGTAATTTTTCGCTGCTAGTATTTGATTGGCTTCATGGGCAATCACTTCATTTATATTCATATTTGACTGCGTGCCACTCCCTGTTTGCCACACTGCGAGTGGGAAGTGTTCATCGAATTTACCAGTGATGATTTGATCGGCTACAGCAACAATCGCGTCCTTTTTTTCTGTCTCAAGGTTGTTAATATCATGATTAACTATTGCAGCAGATTTTTTTAGGATCGCAAAAGCATGCATTACTTGTATCGGCATTTTTTCATTACCAATTTTAAAGTTTTCTAAACTTCTTTGTGTTTGTGCTCCCCATGATTTATCACTTGGTACTTTTACTTCTCCTAATGTATCTTTTTCAATCCGAAATTCCATTCGCCATTCCTCCAAACGTTATGATATACATAGCTTTATATATTTTTTGTTAATAAATACCCTTTTCTCCTTTATTTATATGATTTCTTATCAATTTCTTTCAAAATCATTTGGATCGTGCCCACTATAGGAAGAAACTAGGAGGATGAGGGAAAGCAAGAGAAGAGATCGTGTCCGCTAGAGAAGAAGGGATGAAGGAACACAAGCATCAGAGGTAAGCTTTTCTTTACAGAATAAAGTTAGGCTACACAGAAAGTTAAATAGCAAGAATATCAGTATTCTAAAATGTTGATTTGTAACTGAATGATATTTCCAGCTTTGCTAATAATAATCTCATTACTTAGAACGCAATGGATTTCTCTTTAGTTCTACATAATGAGGTGGGTAAGATGAATATACTTTGGGGGATATTTGGAGTCATCGTCATTTTTGCTATTGCTTTTTTACTTTCAACGAAACGAAGCGCCATCAATTTAAGAACAGTACTTGGAGGATTTGCAATACAGCTTTTATTTGCAATAATTGTATTAAAAGTTCCTGTAGGAAGAGAAATACTAAATTGGTTGACACAAGTGGTCGGAAGTATTATTGATTATGCAAACGCAGGAATTGGTTTTGTGTTTGGAGAAATGTTTGTTGAAGAAAATGGAATTTTTATGTTTGCAATTAACGTTTTATCGGTCATAATTTTCTTTTCGTCGTTAATTTCTGTACTTTATTATTTAAATATTATGCAGTGGGTTATTAAGCTAATTGGTGGGGCACTAGCTAAACTGCTAGGGACTAGCAAAGCTGAATCAATGAGTGCTGCCGCTAATATCTTTGTCGGTCAAACTGAAGCCCCACTCGTTATTAGACCCTACATATCTAAAATGACGAAATCTGAATTATTTGCTGTTATGACAGGAGGCCTTGCATCTGTTGCTGGGTCAGTCCTAGTTGGATATGCATTGTTGGGAGTGCCCTTAGATTATTTGTTAGCTGCAAGCTTTATGGCTGCTCCCGCTGGATTAGTTATGGCTAAAATGATCGTACCAGAAGTAAATAAAGATGATATTACTGGCGATTTTCAGATGGAGAAAGATAAAGAATCAGCTAATGTTATCGATGCAGCTGCTAGAGGTGCAAGTGTTGGATTAACTTTAGCTCTAAATATTGCAGCGATGTTACTTGCTTTTGTTGCTTTAATTGCACTGATTAATGGCATTCTTGGTGCAATTGGTGGGTTATTTGGGGTCAGCGCTCTAACCTTAGAAGGGATACTAGGGTTTCTCTTTGCTCCATTAGCATTTGCTATTGGAGTACCCTGGCATGAGGCTGTTACAGCAGGAGGATTTATTGGACAAAAGCTCGTTGTTAATGAATTTGTTGCTTACCTTTCCTTTGCCCCGCAAATTGATAATTTGTCAGAAAAAACGGTTGCAGTTGTCAGTTTTGCACTTTGTGGTTTTGCAAACTTTTCCTCATTGGCGATATTACTGGGCGGCCTAGGTAATCTAGCACCTGACAGGCGAAGTGATATTGCAAAACTAGGTCTACGTGCTGTCGTTGCAGGTATGTTAGCATCCCTATTAAGTGGTGCTGTGGCAGGAATGTTATTTTAAGTTTTGCAGCTAAGAGCTCTCTTCACAAGAGGGCTTTTTTTACATTAATTTTCGAGATAAAAATTATAAATTTATTTTTATCTATTTGGTATTGACAGGAGCTGGAAAAGATAATAATGTATTAAGTGTACTACATTATGTAATACACAACAGACAGATAGAAGCAACCTAAAGAGGGTGGTGAATGCATGCTTTTACGAATTGATCCAAAAAGTAATGTACCATTATATGAACAAATTATTATGCAAATTAAAGAACTGCGAGCAAAGGGGATAATCTTAGCTAATGAAAAGCTCCCGTCAGTCCGAGAATTAAGTTCGCAAATAGTAATTAATCCTAATACTGTAAGTAAGGCTTACAAAGAACTTGAACGGCAAGGGATTATTGTAACGATTAGGGGGAAAGGGACGTTTGTTGCAGAAGGTGAGAATATAGAAGCGTCTGAAAAGGAGAGAGAGAAAATGAAGAAGTCTCTAGAGCAGCTCGTTATTGATAGTGTGTATTTAGGGATAACAAAAGAAGAACTTCAGCAGTGGATAGACGATTTATATAAAGTTATAGGGGGGGAGTCTGATGATAGAAATTAATCAGCTGTCAAAGTCGATCCATAATCAACAGGTGCTTTCAGATATCAGCTTTCAATTAAAGCCAGGTAACATCATTGGATTAATTGGGCGAAATGGTGCAGGAAAAACAACACTCCTACGTTTATTAGTTGGAATTCTTTTGCCATCTAAAGGTGATGTTCTTTTAGATGGGAAAAGTATCTATAAAAACCCTGAAGTAAAAAAGGATATCGTTTTCGTACCTGACTCACCAGAAGCCTTAAAAAGTTATTCTACTAGAGAAATTGTTAAGTTGTATAAAGAAATATATCCTAATTTTGATGAGGAGTATTTTTACGGATTGCTAGATCGCTTTTCTTTACCGAAGACGAAGAGAGTGGGAACATATTCTAAAGGGATGAAAGCATTGTTTGCACTTGTATTAGCCTTTTCAACGAGAGCGAAGTACATCCTACTAGATGAACCAACTGATGGGCTCGATGTCATTATTAAAAAGAAAATATTACGCTACATTATAGAGGAAGTAGCAGAGCAACAAGTGTCAGTTATTATTTCTTCACACCGTTTAGATGAGTTGGAATTTATGGCTGATCAAATTATTGTCCTAAAAGATAGAACGATTAATTCTAACTATGATCTTGATGTAATGAAACAAACTTATCGAAAAGTTCAAGTTGTTTTTAAAGAATATTTGCCTGTAGAACTAAATAAAAAGGTAAAAATTTTAAATCAAACGGGGAGAGTTTACACGCTATTAATTGATGGTAATTTGGCAGAAATAGAAGCGGAAATAAAAAAGTATGAACCGTTATTATACGAGGAACTATCTGTTGCTTTAGAAGATATTTTCGTTGCAAAGCTTGGAGGTGAAGAGTATGTTGAATAAGGCATTGTGGATGAAAGAATATAAGCAAACAAAAGCATTAATTTTTGGATTACTTCTATTATTCTTCTTTGATTTTCCTATTCGAGTTTCGCTTAGTTTAGAAAGCTGGAAGACATTAGAGAAAAATGCGGCATTAAATCCAGATATGTATTCACATCCGATTGTCAATGATTATATGGTACGTTCATTGTTTTTTGGTGGTTTTGCCACATTTTTAGGCTTAATTCTCATCGTCTTACTTGCTGGAATTATGATTGGATCAGAAAGAAATACGAGAAAAAATGACTTCTCATTTGCTCTTCCATACAAGCGTAGTGATTTATTTTTAACCAAATGGCTTGTAGGATTTTTGTCAATCACTACTTTCTACACAGTCAATTACTTTGTGGCGTATCTATTAGTCGCAACTTCTGATTATAGCCATTTCTTAGAACAATTTTCACATGTGCAACTTTTTGTTACTCCGCTATTAGGATTTATAACAATGTTTAGTTTTGCTATGTTAATAGGAACGATCGCTGGGGAAATGATCTCTCAAATGGCTTTAACGTTTATTTTTACGTTTTTCCCATTTGGATTTTATTTCTTAATACAAGGATTTTGGATGGTCCATACGAACGGTTATTTACCAGAACCTGAAGCACTTACTTATCTGGTTTGGCCTATTTATTCCATTGATACGTACTCCAATAAACCATTAATTTTACCGATAATAGCTACTATTGTTTTCACAGTCATTGCGACTCGATTGTATATGGTAAATAAAACCGAACATAATGGTGAATTCCTTATTTTTAAAGGGTTACAGCCAATCTTTAAAGTTGGAATTATCGTTTGTTTTGCTTTATTAGGTGGAATGCTAATTTCAAGCTTGACGCCATACACGAATGGTAATATACTGACTATCGTATTCTATTGGATAGGGTTTATTGTCTTCCTATACCTATCTTATAAATTAACGACAAGACTATTTACGATGAATGTAACAGTTAAGAATAAATAAAAAGGTGAGAAGAGATGAAGAGAGTTTTTTGGTTGTATATCGTTTTACTTTGTTTTCTAGCTTTTTGTTTTGTTTATATTGAAAATATGAACCTACTATCCTAAAGAAGTAATTTAAATATAGATGTAGTAAAACAATTTAGTACGAATAGCGTCACATGGACTTTTCTAATAAGGAGAGTTCCATGTGATTTTTTGTTTTGCTTCATGTTTATTCAAATAGGAGAATGAGTATAATCACAGATTTTTAGAGTAAAGTAATGAGTAATTTTTCATGTTTAAGACTCCTAAGGCAAAGTTTCACCCTAGGAGTCCTGATTAGTTCAATATAAATCATCAAGATAAAGTGTTATTTAAATAGGCTTTTGTATTCCCCGTAACCTTCTTTTTCAAGATCGTCCTTATGAATAAATTTTAATGCTGCCGAATTGATACAGTAGCGTAACCCAGTTGGCTTAGGACCGTCATCGAATACATGGCCTAAGTGGGAATCAGAGTTTTTACTCCGAACTTCAATTCTTCTCATTCCATGACTTGTATCTAGATCTTCAGCAAGTCGATTGTGATGCAGTGGTTTTGAAAAACTAGGCCAGCCACAACCTGCGTCAAACTTATCAAATGAACTAAATAAAGGTTCACCAGAAACAATGTCTACATATATACCTTCTTCCTCATTATTCCAATATTCATTATGAAAAGGTGGCTCTGTTCCGTTATTTTGTGTTACTTCATACTGCATTGGTGTTAAGGTTTTCTTAAGTGTTTCAGGATCTTTATTCACAGACCAATTTTCTTTGATAAAATGGTCTCGCCCAGAACCTTTTCTATATGTCATGTATCTAAATGAATTTTTCTTGTAGAAGTCTTGATGATATTCTTCTGCTGGATAAAAAGTTGTTGCAGGTAATATCTCTGTTACTATCGGCTTTGAAAAACGACCGCTTTGTTCTAGTTCTTTTTTAGAGTCTTCGGCAACCCTTTTCTGTTCCTCGGTATGATAAAAGATCACTGTTTTATAGGAGTGGCCACGATCATGAAATTGCCCGCCAGGATCGGTTGGGTCAATTTGTTGCCAAAAGATTTTTACTAATTTTTCATAGGGGAATATTGTTGGGTCGTACGTAATTTGTACAGCCTCATAATGACCAGTTGTTTCACTACAAACCTCTTCGTATGTAGGGTTCTCTTTATGACCTCCTGTATAACCTGATACTACTCTTTCTATTCCTGGTAATTCATCAAATGGTGTAACCATACACCAGAAACATCCGCCAGCAAAAGTTGCGACTTCAAACGTATTATTAACCACAAGTTTACCTCCTTTAGGAAAACAATTTATGTAAGTAGTATACAAACAAAATGAAAAGAAAAACAAAGAAAATGCCCTGCCTAATAGTAATTATGAGGGAAAAAAATTCTAAGAAACCAAATTACTATTTAATTCGTAAGTAAAGTTAAGTATTAAACAAGGAGTGATCATGCGATGGCGAAAAATCAAAAGAAAAAGTCAGAAAGTGGTTGGTCTTATTTTCTCTTTGAAATGTTTCTAGAAGTTCTTTTCTTTCTACCAAGATTGATTATCCGAGTAGTTAAGCATTGGTCATAATCAATTTATTAATTATTACAAACTTTACATTCCTTCTTCTTCAAATCTTTTCAGATCATTTTTATGTCCAATAACAATCAAAATATCGTTCAGTTCTATTAAGTCTGTTGGAAAGGGAGAGATATTAATATCTTTTCCACGTTTGATTGCAAGTATTGTACAGCCAAATTTGGCACGAACATCTAATTGATCGAGTGATCTATTTGCAACTTTTTCTGTAGCAATAACCTCAACGATACTATATTCATCTGACAATTCGATATAGTCGACGATTTTTTCGGATACGAGATGTTGCGCGATTCGAATGCCCATATCTTGTTCGGGATGAACAATTCGATCAGCTCCAATTTTTTCGAGCACACGATGGTGATAATAATTCTGCGCTTTAACCCATACATTTGCTACACCTAATTCTTTAAGAATGAGTGTGCAAAGGATACTTGACTGAATGTTGTCGCCAATTGCCACAATGACATAATCAAAATTGCGTATCCCAAGGGAATGTAATGCACTTTCATCTGTTCCGCTTGCAATGACACTATGAGTTGAATGCTCTGTCATGTTATTCACTTTTTCTTCATTGTTATCTATGGCAAGAACATCATGCCCTAGTTTATAAAGCTCTTTACTTACACTACTTCCAAATCGCCCTAACCCAATGACAGCAAATTGTTTTTTCACCTTCACCTTACGTTTTTCCTCCTTTCCCTTGTCAATTAAGAACCGCAAAATGTTTATTTGCAATTAGTATGCTCAAGCTTCACTTGTATTTATTAAGAAAGCTTTGTGTAAATAGTAAGGGTACAAATTCCTACAAGTGGGCGCGGGGTATATTGAATGTAAAAAAGAGGAAAAGTAAATATGACCTCGTAATAAAAAGACCCAATAAACATGTGCGACGTTTAGCAGACTTTACATCGGGAAAATAAAGAGGGCTAAACACCTGTTATAGGACATCTTTTCTTAGTATAAACTCCATATAAAAAATACGTTTATTTTTAACTTCGTTTGATATAGTGATATAATATAAACTTGCTTCGTGGGTGTAACATGAACAAAGGGAAGTATGTTTCCTACTCCTTATTGAATAAATGAAAAAAAGGTGAGGAAACGTAATATAAACCATAAAATTCATCCACAAACAGTAATAATTGGTTTTTACTATATGAAATAGGAAACTACAATTAGCTATTAATAAAGCAATAAGAGAGCTTTTGAAATTGAAGGGAGGGACCTTACGACCAAGTACTTGTTCGTAAGGGAAACATGGAAAAGTATACGTACAACACGAAAAAGCCAGGTAGTGTCTTTGTTATATCGGCTATACTAGTAAGTTTATTTGTATTATGGGGTGTATTTTCACCAGGAGGCCTAGAAGCAGCAGCAAGTGATTTATTAGCTACAACGATTGAAAACTTTGGCTGGTTTTATATGATTGTAACAGCCATCTTTATCGCATTTGTACTCTTCTTAGCGATTAGTCCATTCGGAAAGATGAAGCTTGGAAAACCAGAAGATAATCCTGAGTATTCATATTATACATGGATAGGAATGCTTTTCTCCGCTGGTATCGGGGTAGGGTTTGTTTTCTGGGGAGTGGCTGAGCCCGTGCTTTATTATATGGACCCACCATATGGCGTGACTCCAGAAACGGTAGAAGCTGCTAATATGGGTTTACGTTATGCAGTATATCACTGGGCGTTGCACCCATGGGCGATCTTTGGTTTAGTAGCTTTAACATTAGCTTATGTTCAATATCGTAAAGATCAACCAGCCCTTATTAGTTCAGCGTTTTATCCTATTTTAGGTGACCGTATTAATGGTTGGTTTGGACGTGGTATTGATATTTTAGCAGTCCTGGCTACTTCTACTGGTGTAGCAACAACATTTGGTCTAAGTGCTATGCAGATTACAGGGGGATTGTCCTACTTAACCCCAATTCCTAATAATACGACAACACAGCTTGTGGTTATCCTAGTAGTTACGATTTTATTTATGTTTTCTGCTGGTACAGGATTAAATAAAGGGATCCGAATACTAAGTGTGACAAACTTAACGATTGCAGCTATTCTTTTGTTATTTATGATCATCTTTGGTCCGACCCTTTTTATTGCGGAAGGTGTTGTAACAACATTAGGTGGATATATTTCCAATATTATTCCAATGAGTTTAACGATGACGCCATTTGCAGATAGTGTTTGGCTAGGCGCCTATACAATTTTCTTCTGGGCATGGCATATTTCATGGGCTCCTTTTATGGGCTTATTCATAGCAAGAATTTCAAGAGGGAGAACGATTCGTGAATTCGTATTTGGAGTATTATTTGTTCCATCGCTTCTCGGTTTAATTTGGTTTACAGCATTTGGAGGAACAGCACTACACCTGCAACGAACAGCTGGAAGTAACATTGCTGAAATTGTTATGAATAATGTTGAAGTGGCTCTATTCGCTACGCTTGCAGAGTTACCGCTTGGAGCGGTCATGAGTGTTTTATCTGTATTGTTAATTATTATCTTTTTTATTACTTCAGCGGATTCAGCTTCCTATGTACTAGGAGCGATGACTTCTAGAGGAAGCTTAGCACCTGCCTTGTATATAAAACTGATCTGGGGACTATTAATTGCAGCGACAGCAAGTGTGCTTTTATTAAGTGGAGGCTTACAAGGCCTACAGACAGCTTCAATCATAGCTGCTTTACCATTTGCCATCATCATGCTTACAATGGCAGTTTCAATGTTTTTAATGATTAGCAAAGATTATCGTTCCATTACGAAAAAGAAACGAACAAAACAAATTGAAGCCATTAAAGAAGAAGTTCGTGAAGAAATGAAAGATGACATATATGAAGAATTAAAAGAAGAAATGTTAGAAGAAGTTAGAGATGAAATTAAAGAAGAAGTATTAGAGGAATTCAAAGAAGAAATTTATGAAGAAATGAAAGAAGAAATTATCGAAGAAATCGAAACAGATGACCACAAACCTAATACTAAGAAAGAGTAAGTAATAGTAAGAGGCTAACATATTGTTGGTCTCTTTTCTTTTGTGTCTGTACTCAAAGAATGTTGCATGACGAGAATTACCATGTAAATATGAATTTTATATGAAAAATTAAGATTTCTAAAGAAAAATGGAGAAATAGGAGGGAAATAGCGGATGAAATACGGTTACATGCATATTTGCCTAATTTAGAAAACATGGTACAATGCACTTCGTTATGTGCGGACCCGATTTTCTAAGGAAGGAAAATCAACAAACTAAAGATAGAGGTGTAAAATGAATATCGAGACAATAAAAAATGAATGGTTTGGTAATGTGAGGGGAGATGTGCTAGCTGGGATAGTAGTTGCACTCGCTTTGATCCCAGAAGCGATTGCGTTCTCCATTATCGCTGGTGTGGACCCAATGGTTGGGTTGTATGCCTCTTTCTGTATTGCTGTCGTTATAGCGTTTGTCGGTGGACGACCAGGGATGATTTCCGCGGCAACAGGAGCAATGGCATTATTAATGGTTACACTCGTGGCGGAGCATGGGCTTCAATACTTATTAGCGGCTACTATTTTAACTGGTATTATTCAAATATTATTTGGTGTTTTTAAACTAGCGCGGTATATGAAGTTTATTCCACGTTCTGTAATGATAGGTTTCGTTAACGCGTTGGCGATCTTAATTTTTATGGCACAGTTAGAACAATTTGTTGATGCAACTTGGGTAATGTACGCATTAGTTGCAGCAACGCTAGTGATTATTTATGTCTTACCTAGATTTACAAAAGTAGTTCCTTCAACATTAATAGCAATTATCGTAATCACAACTTTTGTTATTTTAACGGGAACGGGCGTTAGGACTGTAGGAGACATGGGTGAACTAACACAAGCTCTGCCGATGTTTTTAATTCCACAAATTCCGTTAACATTAGAAACATTAGCGATTATTTTCCCATATGCTCTGGCTTTAGCCATTGTAGGTCTTCTCGAGTCTTTATTAACTGCTCAAATCGTAGATGATATGACAGATACAGAAAGTGACAAAAATAAAGAGAGTCGTGGACAAGGTATTGCCAATGTAATAACAGGGTTTTTCGGTGGTATGGCTGGTTGTGCAATGATTGGTCAGTCGGTTATTAACGTTAAATCTGGAGGTCGTGGAAGATTATCAGCATTAGTTGCAGGTGTATTCCTCATGATCCTTATTGTAGCTTTAGGAAACCTTGTCGTCCAAATCCCAATGGCTGCTCTTGTTGGGGTCATGATTATGGTATCTATTAGTACGTTTGATTGGAATTCTGTTCGTACGCTTCATAAGGTACCTCGTACGGATGCTGCTGTAATGGTCGTTACGGTTGCGACCGTTGTTATTACTCACAACCTAGCGATTGGAGTATTTGCTGGGGTTATTCTAAGTGCGATTTTCTTCGCAGGAAAAATTTCCAAAGTTAACGTTTCAGCAGAAGTAATTAACCAGAAGAAAACGTACTATGTACAAGGTCAGATTTTCTTTGCTTCTGTTACTGACTTCGTTGCTGCATTTGATTACAAAGAAAATGTCATAGAAGTCGTAATTGATCTAAGTCAATCTCACTTATGGGATGACTCTGCAGTTGGAGCAATTGATAAAATCAAATATAAGTTCGAACAAAATAATATTGATGTTAAGATTATTGGTTTAAATAGGGATAGTACAAATTTAATGAATAAAATTGGTGGCATATCTTCAGGTCACTAAGGATAGTTTAATAAATATTATGGTCATCCATTTTGGATGGCCTTTATATTGAATGTAGAAGGCTGACAACTTGAGAATGGCGCTTGCTTTTAAGGGATTATTTTATCCGAAAACAAACATAAAGTAACCTTATCATATTAGAGAGGACAAAAGAGTGCATTGTCAGCCTTTTCATAGTTATGATCATAGAGATAAAAACCATGACATGAAGGAACTAAACAACTAATAGTAATGGAAACAAAAAAATATTAAGAACATCTTACCACATATCTTCATACAGGCGTCTGTCAGCGAGGACTGTATCAATCGGACATTCTTCTGCATCTCGACCATATTGCCATGCCCATACATTTGTTTCACACGGTGGTTTTGCAGGAGCAAATCTTTTTGGTCGATTTTGCTTTGTTGTCGTTCCAGGTTCAGGTTCGGCACTCCAAAGGACAGATTGGACTTTCACTCTTTCACTATTGGCAATCGCTTCACAATAAGCATCACTAAATGGTCCTTCAATTGGGTCATGATAAAACCCAGGTTTGTATCCACTTGGATAAAAAGCGTCAACCCAACCACGGATCCAAGCTTCATCCACATCAAAAATGTTTTGAATATTAGCAAATACTCTTACTCCAGTTGGAAACCCTAGTCTCCTTGCATGAAAAATTGCATTAGCAGCTGTAATTTCCCCTGTGCGATACCCAACGGCTTCTAAAAATTCATTATAAATAGGCATAACTCTAATTCCGTTTCCTCTTAACCTATTGATTTCTTCTTTCGTTAGACCAGTACTTACATTAGGTATCGTTGTTAAATATCTGCCCCAGTATTCAGGCTTACCAAAGTTTTCGATAACACAATCATATAAGGCAGGAGTTACGGCCGCTGCAGAATCAACACCCCAAATGCTTCTCGCCATCAAATCACTCCTAACGTACAATACGATTTTAGAGTCGAAGAACATCTATTTTTATATCATATCGGTTTAAATGTTGTACTATGACAAGTGATGTAATTTATTACCCTAATTAATTACATATAATAAAAAAGCGTGACGATTAATTGATGTCAACGCTTTCATTATTTACTATCTTTTTCTTTATAGATAATCTAGCTTTTCTTTATATAAAGGGACAATTATTTTAAAAGTAGTCCCTATACCTAATTTACTATCGACAAGGAGGGAGCCATTCATATTTGAAATAATACTAAAACAGACCATCATACCGAGCCCAGTTCCTTTTGATTTTGTCGTATAAAAAGGTTTACCAAGACGCTCTAATTCTTCTTGGGTCATTCCAATTCCAGTATCAGCTATCTCAATCATAACTTTATCTTTGTTTACTGATGTAGTAACTTGCAGTGTACCGCCGTTAGGCATGGCTTCAATAGCGTTTTTAAAAATATTAATTAAACATTGCTGAAGCTTTCCTGAATTACCATAAATCACTGGTTCATGCTGGACATGGCTATTGACAGAGATCGAATTTAAATTAGCAAAAGGAGTTATAACCTCAACAGCTGCAGTGACTAACTGATTTACAGAAATAGGTTCCTCTTCTTCTCTTTGAGGTTTTGCTAATGATAGGTAATCAGTAATAATGTATTGTGCTCGGTCTATTTCTTTTAGCATGATGTTATAATATTCTTTATTTTTAGAGTTCGTTTGCTCTTCACCTTGAAACATTTGAATAAATCCCCTTACAACCGTCATTGGATTTCGTATTTCATGAGCGATCGATGCTGCTAATTCACTGACGAGCTTCATTTGTTCCATACCTTCCATTTCTCTTTTCATCATCATGTGGCGGTGATGGTGCTCCATAAAGTAGATTGCTCCCCATATCGTAAAGGTAATAGATAATATAGCTAAAATAAAATAATGAAAGATTTCAGTAATTTCAATACTTCGATGAATGTGTAAAAGAAATAATCCCGATGCTACAATAATGATAGCGAATATAGAAGAGATGGTAGTACCGTATAATAATCTCTGTTTAAAATTGCCTTTTTGATAAATAGGCAGGATGTAAATCATCGCAATAAAAATAATGCATTGGATAATAAAAAAAGCGATATATCCATGATTTATATCCAAAAATGATCGCGGAATTATAATCAGAATGCTTGTTATAATCCCTGCTGGTAACCCTCCGTATAAATAACTAAGGATTAAAGGTACAGCCCTCATATCAATAAAGAACAGGGAATCACCAATTAAAAACGGAAACAACATACAGAAAAATGCTGGTATACTAAAAATAATTCCAATAAGGATAGATTGTCTGCTATATGTAAACCTCTGAAGCTTTTCTACCAAGAAAAACTGATAGAAGAATATAGTTACTATAATGAATAGGAAATTGAGTAAAAGCTCCTCTATATCCATTTTGCTCCTCCTTGCTGAAAGGACAATATTCTTAACCTTATTATTAATAATATACCTATTTCTACCTGTTTTCTACGGTAATCTATTTATTAAGTTAATTTCGTAAACTTGAAATAACGAAAGGCAACAATCTTTGAGGATAGAGTAATTTATTAAAAGACTTATAGTATATTTTTGGCTTCGCAATTTCAATTATTTTTAGCTCGTTGTAATAGTGAATAATAGAAAGCAATGTATAAAAAATGTTGACACTTAAAGTCTAATGTAGTATATTTATTTTGTCGATAATAAAAAGACCTTTGATCCGTTAGCTCAGCTGGGAGAGCGCCACCTTGACAGGGTGGAGGTCGGCGGTTCGATCCCGTCACGGGTCACCATACATATGAAGCTTAAACCCCTTGCGTAGCAAGGGGTTTTGTTGTTTTCGGATTTTTTTATTTTATTTATTAGTTGTTCTTTCCTGCTAAATTACTAAAACTGGGGCCATTGCCCACAACAAACTTATTTATAGGCATATGATACATTGTTCAAACCAATTAGGAGGGAAAGCAATGTATTACAATAACATAGACTACACTAGGAATCATCACCAGCACCATACTCACACAACTATGCAGCAACAAATGGTTATGCTGTATGATCCATATGTAGTAGAAACATTACAATCCGTAAAGGGTAGGGAAATTCTTGTGGAAACAAGCCGTGGTAGTATTCGGGGTGATCTAGTAGATGTAAAACCAGATCATATTGTCCTATCAACAAATGACACTTCTTTTTTTATTCGCATTCAAGAAATAATTTGGATAATGCCTAATTGAAATAAGGTCCTGCTCTTTTTGAGCGGGACTTTAATGATTTATAGAGTCTTACTAATAGGTAGCTACTATAATGCTTTACTACATTTCCTGATCAACACGATGGTAAATAAGGGATATATTACAAATAATTCAGGAGTTCTCCTGATACTATTACAAAAATATAAAAGATAAGATAAAGATGAATTATAAGGAACTTTCAAACAACTCAAAATTACATAAGTTTATCAAAACTTTTAGGTAATGCTAGGTTAGGGGAGTAAGTAAGAAATCATTGATTTGGGGGAGTGGACAAGATGAATTTAACTTTGGTTAATCAAGCGGGGACAGTTTTTATTGAAACAGATACTATGTTAATTGGGGAAGTTAATGGTGATGTTGTTGTATTACCAGGGGCAAAATTAGACTTAACGGCAAAGGTTAAAGGTAATGTGACATTAAAAAAATTTGCGATTGCATCTATACGAGGGCAAATAGAAGGGAATTTATATAATGAGGGTGCTCGTATTGAGCTAATAAGTGAGGTTAAGGGAGAAATAATAAATAATCCTAAAAGATAAGTTAAAAGTGAAACTTAAAACCAGCTTAGTCTAAATCAACACTAAGCTGGTTTTAAAGTACTTTAGAGAAAATTAAGAGTTTGTATTTGCCATGACTTCTTCCATGCGGGCAAACCCTTCACGTATTCTAACAACTTTTAATTCGTTAGGGCTGGCAATTACGAAAAATCCATTTGAAAAATCTGTTGCTTGCTCTTTGAAAAAAACTCCTTTAAGGTTTGTTGCGGTGAGGCAATCAAACGATAATGCGTAATGTCCGTTTTCCTCTACTAAGTGAGCATTTATGCCTCTTTCGTAGGAAGGGCTCTCGTAATGGAAATCCCTTGTTACTTCAACAATATGAATATCTATTCCTGTTATTTTTGATAACAGATTATTAATGATTGGCTCTTTCGTCCATAATTCAACTTTCGTTTGGATGGATTGTCCTAAGACAATTTGTGTGGTGTTTTTTTCGAGAGCTGTTTCTGCAATAGCGGTTGCAATATTTTTAGCATCTGTATTTCTGGTGATTAACGGGACTGAGTATTTTTCTGCTAAGCTCTCAAAGAGGTATTTTGTTTGAAGTTGGTTAAAATCCATTTCATCATAGGCTTTCGTACTGACAAATAGCACTAGACATTCCCCGTCAAAAGCTTCTGCGAGAGCTTTCCCTCGTTGTATTAATTTTTCAGCGTGGATTGGATTACTGATACAAACTAAAATGCTTTCCGTTAACATAGTTCCTCCTAGGTTCTTTAGGGTTATAGTAATCTACGTTTTTCCCTAGTGTTTTTAAGAATGGTCATATATAAGACTCTTATCTAATCTATGTAGTCTCTAATGGATCTTAGAAATTCATTGTTTAATATCAAAGGGATCACCTAACGTAATACCTCTCTCGCTAGCAACCGAAATGATTAAGCCTAATTCAAAATATACACTTTTGGAGATGATGCCTTCTTTTATCTCTTTAGTAATTTCATAATAATAGGCAAGTAAATTTTCGGTAGGTAATCTTCTATACGTGTTCAACTTTGCACCTCATTTTCTCTATCTAGTAATAAATCAAAAGGCCGTGTTATATCATGTTGATATCAATAACAAAACCTTATCTAATCGTAATAACTTTCGTATGCCACTTACTATGTTATGCACTTTATGTAAGTGTGGTTAAAGACAAATGTAAAATATTTATAAAAAAATTTGAAGGTTAAGTGTTAGGGTTTGTCTTTAACCTCGGCTACAACATTCTATATATATGAGTTTACTCCCCTAAATCCATCTTATCACGAAAGCGGTTCACTAATTTATCAGGGAATAACCTGAAAGTGGGGCTCAATAATCCCTATTTTTAATAAAATATGAGATTTCTTACCACAACTAAACTAAGATAAAGAAAGGTAAGTTTGTTCAGCTTTAACTTGTTAAGTTTAATTGATTTAATCCGTAGATTTAGTAGGTTAAGTTTACAGGCTATTTATGAAAATAACTGTTATTAAAGAGGGGAGCAAATAAAAGGATGAGTCGTAGAAGAGTTTTGGGTATTATACTAATATTAATTGGTTTGGTTTCTGTGATATGGGGTGTGTTAAATAATAATTCGACTCAATCGGTATTTAGTTTTTTTTCTAAAACTGTTGAAGTGAATGAAGGTCAAATAGTAGATGGGAAAATAATTACAACACTTGAAGTCACTGCTTCATCTACAAATGTATACATTATTCCGGCAGTTGAACATGACGACATCGAAATACAACTAAAAGGTGAGGTTAGCAGTAGGTTAACAGATCCTTTCTCATTAAATGTAAAAATACGAGAAGATAATTTAAAAATTGAAGTCGAGAGACAAAGTGAAACTATTAGAAATATTTTCGGGGGCATTAAAAATAACATTAACCTTGAAATTTATATTCCTCAAAAAATGTATAAGGAAATAAATGTTACTAGCGCATCAGGTCAAATACAAATCAGTGACCTTAATGCGACGGAGCTAGAAGTAAATTCAAGCTCTGGTAAAATTAGTCTTTCAAATATTACTACAAAAAAAGAGACTCATATAGATTCTTCAAGCGGGGCAATTCAAATTCGTGATAGTAATACAATATCTCTGGATATAAGAGCTAGTTCTGGCAATATCAATGTATCCAATGTAATTGTTGACCAAGAAATTAATCTTAACACTTCAAGTGGTCAAATTGAGGTTTTAGGTAGTCATGCAAAATCTATTCAATCCAGCGCAAGCAGTGGTTCAATTAATATAAGTGAGTTTCGTGGAGAGCGAAGCAATATTAAAACTTCATCAGGGAGTATATATGTAAGAAATATCTCTGGTGAGTTGATGGTAAATGCCACATCTGGAAAAATTACTATTGATAACAATGAGTTACAAGGTGATATCGATGTATCAACCTCGAGCGGTAGCGTTGAAATTCGATTAAATGATGTAACATCGGCGATCGTTGACTTTAAGGGAAGCTCTGGGAAGGGAAAAGTTAATATATCAGGTATCTCATTTGAAGAAGAAAGCAGTAACCGCATTTATGGAGTTGTAGGTTCTGGCCAATATAAAATTACGGTTCGAACTTCTTCAGGTAGCTTTCAATTAAATTAATACATTACAAAAAGGGTGCGGAAAATTCATTTTTTTTAGCCCTTTTTTATTTTGCTTAAAATGTGTAATGAACAATGGTTGTGCTTCACAAACCTTCGTTTTATTTCTAAAACTTCCATGTAAGTTTATATCTAGCTGTACCTATATTTTAGTTCATATACAGTTCATACTCCTATCTTATAATGAATGAGCATTCAGTCCAGTGAAGAATTATAAAAATGTAGGATGAACAGTAGAAATCTTCGATAGTGGGAGGAAAAGAATGGGGAATATATGGAGTATTTTTAAACAGGATCTTCTGAACATTAAGCGTGTTCCACTTGTTGGTATTCTTTTGATTGGATTAGCGATTTTACCGTCTCTTTATGCCTGGTTTAATTTAGGTGCTGCTTGGGATCCGTATGCAAACACGAAAGGTGTTCAGGTAGCGGTCGTTAATGAGGACCAAGGAACAGAGGTTGAAGGTGAGTATCTCAATATAGGTGAAGAGCTTGTTGAAAACTTAAGTAAAAATGAAAACCTAGGCTGGTCGTTTGTTTCAAGAGAGGATGCAGAGAGAGGTGTTGAATACGGCGATTATTATGCCAGTATTTTTATTGATCGTCATTTTTCTAAAGATCTCGTTCACGTTTTATCAGGGGATCCAGTTCAGGCTGAAGTCTACTATCAAGTTAATGAGAAAATTAATGCGATTGCTCCGAAAATGACTTCCGCTGGAGCTTCAACGATTGTAAAAGAGATTAATGATCAATTTGTTGCGGAAACATCAAAAGCTTTGTTTCAGGAGTTTGATAAACTTGGTCTTAGATTAGAAGAGGAATTACCAACTCTGCGAAGAATAAAACAAGCGATCTATGACTTAGAGCGACGTTTTCCTGAAGTAAATGAATTTGCTAATTGGATTATTGATCTCGATAAGAATTGGTACAAAATTGAAGAAAGTGTAAAACATTTTCTTGCTCTAGAAGAGTTCTTTCCACAGATTAAAGAAGGAGCAGACCAGATTCTGCGGCTTGAAAACGAGTTTCCCCAATTATATAAACTTGGGGAGCGTATTTTACAATTAGAAGAAGCCATACCTGAAATCGAAACTGCTGTAAATGAATTAGATAAAATTAATGCTCATTATGCAGAGATTGCCGATTACTTGAACGAAGCATTGGTTGTTACAAGAACAGCGCAAAGTACAATTAGAGATGTGCAAGGGACCCTCCCTGCTGTTGAAAAAAGAGCGGAATCTATTGAAATGTATATGGAGGCTCTGGAGAATTTTATTAATGAAGCAGAAGGGGCAGCAATTCCTGTAATTGATACATTAACAAAACAAGTTCTTTTCATTAGTCAGACGGCAGCAGCAATTGATCAAGCTCTAGTTTTTCTAGAAGATGAGCAGAAGCAAGAAAAAGCTCTTGAAACATTAAAAAGACTGAACCATGAATTAAACTCACATATTCGTGTATTAGATAACGCAATTGATATGTACACTATTTTGTTTGAAACCTCTAGCGATGAAGGCATTCTTACCATAATAGACCAACTTACGCAAACGAAAAATCTATTAGAGTCGCTCCAAAGAGATGTGGAGTCTATCATAGTGACAGTTGAAGAGGGAGGAAGTGTTGGATCAGACCAACTTCATCTTACCCGGGAGAAAGTGCAAGAAGTCCAACAAGCATCGAAGAAGCTTCATGCCTTATTACAGGGTGAAGGTGATATAAATATTGAGGGTGCGTTCGATCAAATTCAAAGTAAGCTATACGAATCCAAAACCTCAATAGAAGAGGTTTATGCTGAATTGAAGTCAATCGAAGAAGTATTAAATTATGCCGAAAAGATAAGCATTGAAAGCGAAGAAAGCATTTCCAGGTTGATTGATAGATTACCAGAAATCGAAAAACGAATGAATGAATTAACAGAGCGAATACAGGGTGATTTACCTTTAGTTATTACGACAATAGAAGCATTAAGTACTTTTGTTAGAAATGATTTACCTGTTATCGAAAATAAAGTAAATTCCATTTCAAAATTAATTAAAGAAGAGCTACCTGGTGTCGAGGAAGAGTATTGGAGACTTGCTAAAGCCCTTGAGGAAAATATACCTCATATACAACAGTCCATTAAGGAACTAGCCGAGTTTGGCCGAAACCAGCTACCAGAGGTTGAAGAGAACATTAGGGAGGTAGCGGATCGGGTCTGGTTGATTGAATCAGATGACAGAATTAATGAAATGATAGAAATGCTACGAAATGATTTAGATGAGGAAAGTGAATTTTTCGCAAGTCCAGTTCATTTAATTGAAGAAGACTTATTTCCAATTCCTAACTATGGCTCAGCAAACGCTCCATTTTACACAACATTAAGTCTATGGGTTGGAGCCTTATTATTATCAAATTTAATTAGTACAAACTTACATGCAGCTGATCGACGAGAAGAATTTACTTTACGACAGATTTACTTTGGTAGAATGTTTTTGTTCCTAATAGTCGGAGTGTTACAAGGACTAATTGTTAGTATTGGGAATTTAACAATACTAGGAATTTATGCAGCCCATCCTTGGTTATTAATTTTATTTTCTGTAATTATCGCGGTCATATTTATGACAATGGTTTATACACTTGCATCTATTCTTGGAAATATCGGAAAAGCATTGGCAATCGTTCTACTTGTCTTACAGCTATCAAGTGGAGGAGGGACATTTCCAATTGAAGTAGCTCCACCGTTTTTCCAAATGGTACATCCATACATGCCATTTTCCTACGCTATTAATCTATTACGTGAAGCTGTAGGTGGTGCAATTGCCATCCTTGTTTGGAAAAATCTATTAATACTAGGTGGGTTCTGGTTACTCGCACTTACGATCGGATGCTTGTTAAAACCAAAACTTTCAGCAAGAATTCAAGAAACGTATGAAAAATCAAAATCTAGTCGATTAGTTGATTGATTCAGTAAGGTAGAAAAAATAAATAAGGAAGACCAGATTAGAAGAACATTTAGAAAACTTGAAACCTCCTTACAATATAAGTCGTATACGTAATAGAAACTAAAAGGGGGTAGTACGATTGAAAATTGTGAGTGAGAAACAATTCGGAGATGTAGTCATCGAAGCAGACACGATGTTGCTCGGTGAAGTTGACGGGAATGTAACGGTATTAGCAGGTGCGAAGCTTGATTTATTAGCTAGGGTAAAAGGTGATATAAGCTTAAAAAAGCACTCACAAGCTTCAATCCGAGGCCCAATTGAAGGAAATCTATATAATGAAGGTGCCAATGTTGAGTTGTTAGCAGCGATTATGGGAGAGGTTATTCGAAAATAAAGGACTAATAAAACATTCTTTAATTGAAAAAAACGATGTGTCAATTATAAACACATCGTTTTTTGTTAGTAGTTTTATTCTTCTTCAGATGTAATTGTTAATACGCCACCTACTAATTCCATTTCATTTGTACCTGTCTTAGCATAAGCACTAATTTGATAACGACCAGGTGTAAGAGGTTGGCCATTGATCGTCATATTCCAGCTAAAGCTATGGATACCGCTTGGAACATTTGTTGCTTTCGCAGGCTCAGCTAATAACTCACCTGTATCAGCATTGCGAATTCTTAAGTTAAACTCTTCAGCGCCACCAGGAACATTGACTGTTCCAACAAGATTACCACCAGATAATCCAAGGTTTAGAGAGTTAAGCATTGGGTAATCAGGCTCTTGTACGAATAAGATGGTCGGCACTTCAATTGTTTGCGTTCCGTCATTTAGTAAGAATGTACCTTCATAGTAACCAGGCTTAAGATTAGCCGTATCTACTTGAACACCGAAGTTTAAGTTTTGTGTACTTCCAGCTTGTACTTGTAGATTATTACTTGTTTGGACTTTAATCCCTTCATGACCTTTAAATTCAATAGTAAATCTTTTTCTTTCATCAGAAAGATTATGGATCGTGAAGCTTTGACGTCTTACTTCCTTGTCCTCCTCATTTGAGAAGATACCAAAAGAGTGGCTTCCAGGTGTAGCTAATATTTCAGCATTAATAGCATCAAGTACACGGATACTTCCAGCACCTTGGCTATTGTGTGGGTAAAGGTTTCCATTTACATCATACAAGTTTTCCGCCGTATTCATTAGAGCAGCTTTAACAAATTCGACACTCCAATCAGGGTGTGCTTCTAAAATAAGTGCCGCCGCACCCGCTACGTGTGGAGCTGACATACTCGTTCCTTGGAATGCAGCATAACCATGTGGGTTATCAGCATTGTGTGTAGGAATCGTACTTACGATCGCTACACCAGGAGCAGAAACATCAGGCTTGATCATCCACGTATTCATAACTGGACCACGAGATGAGAAACTAGCCATTGTTTCGCCAACTTCTTTAACAAACTCAATATTAAATTCAACTGTATTGTTACCTGCTGCAAGCTCTGCTAATAGTTTTTGACCATCTTCTAATGTCGTCTTGATCATTGGAATTGCTGTACCTGGCACTTCTGGTTGAACTCCAGGAACATTATTATAAATGATAGCACCAATTGCTCCTGCATCTTTAGCATTTTGTGCTTTATCAACAAATGCATAACTTCCACGAGAAATTAATGCAATTTTACCAACAAGATCCTTTCCAGCAAAATCAGCATCTGTCCCTGCAAGTCCAACATCAACAAATTCGAACTCGCCTTCATTTAAAGCTAATAAAGCTTCTTCAGACGGGTAACCCATAATTCCTGCACTTGGGTAATCTACTCCTTCAGAAGTAAAGATATCTGCACTAAATAAATTGTAAGGAAGTTGTGTTGCACCTACAGAAATCGCTTCACGAGAAGTACCAGGTGAACCAACTGTCCAGTTATTTGGACCACTATTCCCGTTAGATGTTACAGCTACTACTCCTTCTGCCATTGCCCAGTCAAGTGCGATAGAAGTTGCCCAATCTGGGTCATTCAATGTATTACCTAAAGAAAGGTTCATGATATCAGCACCGTCTTGTACAGCTTTCTCAATTCCAGCAACTACATTTTCAGTCGTACCGCTACCACCAGGACCAAGAACACGGTAAGCAAGAAGAGTTGCGTCAGGAGCTACCCCTTTAATTAATCCATTTGCTGCTACAGTTCCAGCAACGTGTGTACCGTGATTAGTTGAACCACCGCGAGGGTCACCAGGAGGTGTTTCTTGTGGGTCATTATTGTTATCTACGAAGTCCCAGCCTTTATAACTTCCAAAGTTATTTTTTAAGTCAGGATGTGTATAATCAACACCTGTATCAATGATCGCAACAGTCACACCTTCACCAGTGAAGCCAGCATCCCAAGCCAGGTCCGATTGAATATGTGGTGCACTATCCATCATTGCAGGACTGAATGTTTCAGGGTTTAACAGTTCCCCTTCATCTACTGAAGTTACTTGATACGTTTGGTTTGCATAAATTGCTTTTACGCCAGGTACTGCAGCAAGATTAGCAATCTCGTTTTCTGCAATTTCTAGTGAAAATCCAGAGAATACATAATCATATTCTTGGTTAACTTCTGCAGAGCTTACAGCGCTTTTAATATCAGCAATCACTGCATTACGCTCAGCTGCTAGTTTTTGTTTTGTTTGTTTTTTTCCTTTATGTTTAGCTTCAACGATTGACTCTTCTTCTAACTCTACGATTACTGTTGTTATTTCAGAAGAATTTCCATCAAAGTCAAGCTGGATATTTGCAAAGTTTGATGAAGATTGATTAGCATTAACTGACGAACCAAAAGTGCTAAAACTTGAAAGTGCCAATACGAAAATTAGTGAATAAACGACAAGCGTTTTAAGCTTACGACACATTTAATAAAACACCCCTTACCTGAGTTTTTTAGTGGATAGTAGCTATTTTTCTTATGTTCACCTCCGAATTTCACACGATTTCCCACAATATTTTAAAAAATTCGTTACATTCAGTTAATATTCCTTTCATTTTTCAAAAACGAGTAAATATTCCTAAAAGACAGAAAACTTAACAAAGTAATAGAAAATGTTAGTTAAAAAGTCCTTGTTTTTATATGGAGAAATATTAGGATGAGACTTATAAGCGGAATGTAAATTCGGGATTCGAAATATATAGGAATAATATCGGTCTGAATCTATAACTTTTAAAAGATTTCGAAAATAGAGCTTTAAAATTTATAGTAATAAAGTAATGGTAATATATAACTATATTTATTATGTAAATATTTGAAAATTATAAAAAAACTTCAATTCATGTCGAAAAGATTAAATTAATGAAACTATAGAACACTATAGAACGTAGGATTAGTATAAAATTAGCAGGTTGAAATACAGGGTTATTTTCACGTTTTATTAATAGAAGGAAGTATTGTAATGTACTCACTAAAAGGAGGACCTAAATGAATAGAATAGAAAAAATAAACGAGTTGAAATCTTCAATTGGCAAAGTGTTGGTTGGGAAAGAAGAAATGACTGAATTAATGGTCATTGCCTTATTAAGTAAAGGCCATATCTTACTAGAGGATGTTCCAGGTACAGGGAAAACAATGTTGGCGAAATCAATAGCCAAGTCGCTGGATGCAACGTTCCGACGCATTCAGTTTACTCCAGATGTGTTACCGAGTGATGTGACGGGAATAAAATTTTTTAATCCGAAAGAGCAAGCGTTTGAACTGCGCCCTGGTCCTGTAATGACGAATATTTTGTTAGCCGATGAAATTAATCGGGCGACACCGAGAACACAATCCAGCTTACTCGAGGTAATGGAAGAAGGGCAAGTGACCATAGATGGAGAAACGCTCTCACTAGCTAAACCATTTATAGTAATCGCAACCCAAAATCCGATTGACTCTCAACAAGGAACGTTCGCATTACCTGAAGCTCAAATGGATCGATTTTTACTTCAAATTAATGTAGGCTATCCGACTCTGCAAGAAGAACAGCAAATGTTAAAGATGTATCGTGAGAATGAACCGCTTGATTCACTAGATGTCGTATTCACATTGGATGAGATTAAGGATATGCAACAAAGTATTAAAAAGGTGAGTTTGACAGACGAGGTAGAGATGTACATCCTGAATATCGTCAAAGAAACACGAAATTCACAATATGTAGAAGTTGGAGTAAGTCCACGAGGAACGCTTGCTCTCATGAGAGCCTCACAAGCAAAAGCGTATGTATCCGAACGTAATTATGTAACTCCAAAAGATGTGAAAGAAATGGCGCGTTATGTGCTCGGACATCGACTTGTTCTTTCAATAGAAGGATCAATGCGCAAAACAAAGCAGGAGGTTTTAGAAGAAATCTTAGCAAAGGTAGAAGTTCCAGTAGAGTCTGGCTTTGATCGATCATGAATTGGACCGAGCAATATATCGTTCCAAAGCTATATAATTATTTACTTTGGTCTTTGCCTATACTAATCGTTATTTTTATTTATACGAAATCGGCTATCCTCTTTAGTGTTTTTTTGCTTTTCAGCGCGTTGATATATTTGAACCATTATTATTTAAAATATATTAGCCGATACATAATAATCCCAGAAGATAAAACGACAGTACGTATGTTTCCAGGCGATGAAGGGACACTTAAGATCCCAATTGAAAACCCCACAAAACTTCCCATTCCTAACGGAGAACTAACGCTTTTCTTTTATGGTCCTGATGAAGCGATGGCAATGATCGATCAGCAAACAAATAAACAAGGGATATATACAAGTAATGTAGCCGTTTTAGGACAACAAAAAGTAATGCATCATACGAGGGTAAAAGCTTTAAAAAGAGGGATTGTACAATTAAGAACGATTGAATATACGATTTATGATTTTATAAATTCAGGAAAAGTGCGGCTTGGATATCGTGGTCGTTTTCGGGGAGAATTAATTGTTTATCCTTCATTAG
Organism: Alkalihalobacterium elongatum; assembly: GCF_019024285.1. Lineage (GTDB taxonomy): Bacteria > Bacillota > Bacilli > Bacillales > Bacillaceae_F > Alkalihalobacterium > Alkalihalobacterium elongatum. The sequence continues at coordinate 80,415 of NZ_WMKZ01000002.1, read as the reverse complement.
TTCTGGTACAAGGTCTTCAGCAGATTATGCAACGTAACCAAGGAGAGCGTCCAAAAAATCATTCAGTCCATGAAGATGTGATGATGGCAATGGGGACTCGAGATTATAGTCCAGGCGATCCTTTTAATCGAATAGATTGGAAGGCTACAGCTAGAACGAATTCGCTTCAGACAAAAATATTTGAGACGACAACGATACTCAAATGGTGTGTAATTGTAAATATCCAAAGTGCAGATGTTAAACGTCAAACGATAAATAACCTAGAACAAGTACTAAGCCATGTCGCGTACACTTTGCAATTTGCTACTAAGCATCAAGTTTCATACGAACTATTCATTAATATGAGGGGACCAAGGGGCCCGTTTATTCACTTGCCAATAGGTAGTGGTAAAGATCATTTATTAAAAGCACTAGAATTATTAGCGAGAGTGAGTAAAAGTACGGTACTAACCAATAGTAGTGAAATGCTTCAATTTGTTAGGGTTAATTCCAATGAGCATACTTTCTTCTTGCACTTTGGTGCATTAAATCGAGAGGATCAGCTTGTCTATAAACAGTGGGAGCTAGATGGAGCAACCATCTATCGTGTGTATTCCAATGCAGAAGCAGGGCAAGTTTTATCTGTAGGGGGTGAATTAGATGAAGCTGACAGACCGTAATGCCTTACATTTTTTAAATTTAGGTGTAGAAGTCCTTTTGCTGTATCTAATTATTTTGCCTCTTTATATTATTCATGGAGACTATCCGCCATTCATAGCTTTTGCTGCTTGGGTCATAATTGCAACCCTTTCCTATCGGTTGGTTTTGATAAAATTCAAAAGCATGAAACTAGGATTGCTCTGTATTCTGTTCGTTGCTGTTGTCGCATTTTTAGTTGGGTTTTATATTATTTTAGCATTTTTACTTGCGGTTTATTGGTTCTGGCGGACTATTTCACTTATTGAAGAATCGAATGAACCTTGGAATGTTTTTTTATGTACATTCATAATTGGCTTACTTTACTTTTTGCATTTCTTTTCTTTAGAGACAAGAGAGATATTCATTTATATTGTTATCGTTCAATTTTTACTCGTTGTTGCGTTAAAATTAGGTCAATTTTCGGAGGGGAGTACCACTGCGACTAAAAAGGTGAGCAGTGCTAAGTGGCAATTTGGTATCGTTATATTATTAGGTAGTATCGCTACTATCGGTTGGTTTATGTACCCGCTGTTGAGCAGTATCTTGTCCTTTTTTATTCGTACTTTAGTTTATATCTTCTATTTAATTGCTTATCCGTTCTTTTATTTATTAAGCTTTTATGACCCTGACATTATTGAGCGAGAAAGTGAAGGCGGGAGTGGGGAGCTAGTTGATCCTCTTGAGGAACTGCACGAATTTCCCGTCTTTGACTTAGCTGCTACGATTGGAAATCTTGTGTTAATTCTCGTTGGAATTGGCCTCTTATTTTGGGTGGTATCTATTTTCATTAAAAAGAAATTTCGTCCTATTCAAAAAGAAGGAATAACCACCACAGTAAATGATACGCTAACTGTTTCTAAGATAAACAATTTACCTCCATTTTGGAAAAGTAAAAAGCCGAAAAATGAAATAAGGCGTATGCTCTTTGATTTAGAGAAAAATCTTTCAAAAAAAGGAGTAGGGAGAAAGCCAGGGCAGACGATTGAGGAATGGTTCCGCCCTTTTGAGGTAGATCCACATATAAAAGAGATCATTATCTCGACCTACCAACAGGTGAGGTACGGGAAAAAAGAGATTTCCAAGGAACAGGTAAAAGATTATCGTCGGGCAATTAAAGAGTTTCAACAACAGGTTGTTAAAGAGAAAAATTAGGAAAAGAAGACTTATAGGTAAAGAAACACCGTCTAACTAAGACGGTGTTTCTTAATGAATAAATTTAGTTTAGCCCTTGAAAGTAGAGATTCCCAAAGTTCAATTTAGAATGTAATATGGCCAAATAAAGGAAGGTTATGGTTTCGAAGCTCAATTTAGAGTGTGATAATTTCATATAATGTAAGATTCCTGTTACAAAGCTAATTTTAGAGCGCAATAATTCCATATCCAGCAAGATTGCGGTTCCAAAGCGCATTAACTATTGCTATATACCCACATTAAGGTGTTTTGAATACTTTTGTGACTAGGATACTCTGACATACTATTATGAGTAGTACATTTTGAAATTTATCGTTTAGTTTTTTCAGAATTGTTTCCTTTTTGAGTTATATGTTATATAATAAGTTCATAATGTTATATAACAGTTTAAGGGCTGTTTGACTAAATGAATTATGTGATCATTTGAAGGAGGCAAAAAGTATGAAAGACTATTTACAGGTAGGAAATCTTCAAGTGGCTTCAGTTCTATATGAATTTATTAATTCTGAAGCTCTTCCAGGAAGTGGGCTTACTAGTGAGCAATTTTGGACAAATTTAGAAACGTTAATCACTGAGTTAGCTCCAGAAAACAAGGAATTATTACAGCGTCGCGAGGAATTGCAATCAGCAATTAGCACATGGCATAAAGAAAATAAAGACTTTTCCTTTGATGCATATAAATCATTTTTACAAGAGATTGGGTATCTAGAATCTGAATTAGAAGATTTTGAGATTACAACGGAAAATGTTGACGATGAAATCACTCTTCAAGCTGGACCGCAATTAGTGGTACCTGTTAATAATGCAAGATATGCTTTAAATGCAGCAAATGCACGTTGGGGAAGCTTATATGATGCTCTTTACGGTACGGATGCAATTTCTGAAGAAAATGGAGCAGAGAAAGGGAAAAGCTATAACCCAGTTCGTGGTGAAAAAGTAATTTCATTTGCTAAAGACTTTCTTGACCAAGCTGCACCGTTAGTAGATGCAAATCATAAAGATGTTGAAAACTATTCAATTAAAAATAATAAATTAGTTGTTTTACATAGTGGTGGAAAAACATCTGAACTTCAAGATGGAGCAAAATTAGTAGGTTATCAAGGACATCCTGAAGATCCATCAACTATTCTATTAAAAAATAATGGTTTGCATTTCGAAATCCAAATTGATCGTGAACATCCAATTGGTAAGTCTGATCAAGCAGGTGTAAAAGATGTTCTAATGGAATCGGCACTTACAACGATTATGGATTGTGAAGACTCTGTAGCTGCAGTAGATGCAGAGGATAAAGTTGAGGTTTACCGTAACTGGTTAGGGCTGATGAAAGGTGATCTATCAGTAACATTTGCAAAAGGAAACCAAACAGTTACTCGTCAGCTTAATTCAGATCGAACGTATACAACTCTTTCTGGTGACTCATTAACATTACGTGGTCGTTCGCTTATGTTCGTTCGTAATGTTGGTCATTTAATGACAAATAACGCAGTACTTGATGCCAATGGTCAAGAAGTTCCAGAAGGTATCTTAGATGGTTTAGTTACTAGTTTAATAGCTAAGCATGATTTATTGAAAAGTAGTAATCTAACAAATTCAACAGAAGGTTCAATCTATATCGTTAAACCAAAAATGCATGGTTCTAAAGAGGTTGCATTTTCTAACAAACTTTTCAACCGTATAGAAGATTTACTTGGTCTTGAGCGCCATACATTAAAAATTGGGGTTATGGATGAAGAACGTCGTACATCTCTAAACTTAAAAAATTGTATCAATGAAGTAAAAGAACGCGTTGTCTTTATTAATACAGGTTTCCTTGATCGTACGGGTGATGAAATGCATACATCGATGGAAGCAGGCCCGATGATTCGTAAAAATGATATGAAATCTTCAACTTGGTTACAGTCATATGAGAAGTCAAATGTAAACATAGGTCTTGTGTGTGGTTTACAAGGGCGTGCACAAATTGGTAAAGGTATGTGGGCGATGCCAGATCTAATGGCAGAAATGTTAACGCAAAAAGGTGGTCAACTAAAAGCTGGTGCTAATACAGCTTGGGTACCATCACCAACTGCTGCAACATTACACGCCCTACATTACCACCAAGTTGAAGTGACTTCTATTCAAAACGAGTTAAAAAATAGCATTACAAACCTCCAGGATCAAATTTTACAAATTCCTGTAGAGTCTAATCCACAATGGAGTGCTGAAGAAGTACAAAAAGAGCTTGATAATAATGCTCAGGGTATTTTAGGTTATGTTGTGCGCTGGGTCGAGCAAGGTGTCGGTTGTTCGAAAGTACCTGACATTAATAATGTAGGGTTAATGGAAGACCGTGCGACATTACGTATTTCAAGTCAGCACGTGGCGAACTGGCTTCACCACGGCATTTGTACAGAAGAACAAGTATTAGAAACGATGAAGCGTATGGCTGCAGTTGTAGATGAGCAAAATGCAGGAGATGCGGATTATCGTCCGATGGCACCTGATTTTGATAACTCGGTTGCATTCCAAGCAGCATGCGAGCTTGTTTTTAAAGGAATTGAGCAACCAAGTGGTTATACAGAGCCGATCTTACACCGTCGTCGTATTGAGGCAAAAGCTAAATTTGCTGCTCAAATAAAATAAGTAATATTTAAAGTAGTGTGGCCGTAGTTCATATGCGGTCACACTGTTTTTTTTGTATAATAACAGGAGTGATAGTCCTAACGATAATGTATTAAGGGAATTGTTCAAAAGGGGTGTTTATATTGGCAGACCGATTATATTACAGTGATGGGTATATTCAATCATTTACAACAGAGCTCGTAAAGCAACAAAAAGATGAGACTGGAAACCTGTATGTCGTCCTAGCTCAAACAGCATTTTATCCTACAGGTGGTGGGCAACCTCATGATATTGGAACGTTAAATGATGTTCCTGTTATAAATGTTGACGAGGCGGACGAAGAAATTCGTCATTACATAGAAAAGCCACTAGAAATTATTGATGAAGTGTTTGGTGTCATTAATTGGGAGCGGCGTTTCGATCACATGCAACAACATTTAGGTCAACATATCTTATCAGCCTGTTTTGAAGAGTTGTTTAATATATCAACCGTAAGTTTTCATTTAGGAACAGAATTTGTCACGATTGATTTAGATATCGATCAACTTACAGAAGAACAAGTTATTGAAGTCGAGACTCTAGCAAATCAAGTAATCCTTGAGAATCGGCCCGTTGAAACAAAATGGGTAACTGAATCGGAGTTAAGTCAATACCCACTACGAAAAGCGCCGTCCGTTCAAGGTGGCATCCGACTCGTCATCATTCCTGAATTGGATTATAACGGGTGTGGTGGAACCCACCCAAATACAACGGGAGAAGTGAGAGCGATCCAAATCTTAAATTGGGAACGTCAAAAAAAGAAGATTAGAGTTCAGTTTGTGTGTGGAGAACGCGTATTGAAACAATTTCGAGCGAAGCACAAAGTAGTTAGTCATTTAACACAGTTGCTGAGTACACCTGAACAAGAGATGGTATCCGCAGTTAATCGTTTACTAGAACAGGAAAAGGACCTTCAAAAAACGTTAGAGGAAACCCGTGAACAACTACTTAAGTATGAGGTGAGGGAACTTCTTGAGAAGGCTAATCTTCAGGAGGGTTTCTTCATTTTAACTAGTGTTTTTCAAGATCGTACTATTCAAGAATTACAAAAGCTAGTTCGACTTTTAACTACTGAAAGAAATGATCTTAATGTGTTCCTTGTAGCAGAAAATGAAGACAAGCTTCAATTTGTATTTGGCCGTGGAGCTACTAGTGAAGTAAGTATGAATAGTATTATTAGACAAGCATTACCATTAGTAAATGGTAGAGGCGGAGGAAATGAAGTATTAGCTCAGGGCGGTGGTGAAGCCATAATAACTGGTCAACAATTACTTAATAAAGTGGTTAAACTGTTATAATTGGTGACAGAAAAGCTTGAACAACACGTTGCCTTATTGTACGATCAATGTATTAATAGGCGAATAGGGGATCAATATGGACTATCGAAAGTACGTTTTACAAGAATCGATTGGATACAGAATTGCTAGTACAGGTCGACTCGTTATTAATCGATTAAATAAAAATTTTAAAGATAACGATTATCCAGTTACACATGACCAGTGGTCGATTATGATCCGCTTATGGGAAGAAGACGGACTGACACAACAACAGCTTGCGATATTAACGGGGAAAGATCAGCCGAGTGTATCGAGGTTGATTAATAACCTTGTTAAGCGAGGGTTAGTTAAACGAGTACAGCACCCTGTTGATGGAAGAACTAATCTGATCTTTTTAACTTCTGAAGGGAAAAAGATGCAAATTGGTCTCATTGAGCAAGCGCAAAAAACTATCGAACAAATTTCTGAAGGAATTCCGAAAGATGATTTAACTGTCTTTTTACGTGTACTTGATAAAATTAATAAAAACTTACAATAAATAAAAAACACATGAAATTCTCAATAGTAAAGAATTCATGTGTTTTTAATTTTTATGGTTACAGGTATTATTTAGGAGAGTAGAAGAAGTAGAAAATTTTAAAAAGGTAAATAAAGTTTTATTTTATAAACCAAACCTTTGTAATTTTATCACCTTCGACTTCGTAGATAGCTATAGCAAATACGTTAACTCCATTTGCTCTACCTGTCACATGTTCATGATCAATCACTATATTGTTATTGGTCATTCTTGAAAGCAGTTTGGCGTGTTGATTTGGATTTGTTTTAAATAGTTGATCGTAACGTTCTCGCATTTTATCAATGCCTTTGTATAACAACGTTGAAGGAAATTCATAAATAGAAACATCCTCACTATAAACAGATAAAAATTCTTCTATATCTTGATTGTTATAAGCATCTAGCTGTTTTTGAGCTAATTGTTCTGCCATATTTTCCATTGTGGTACCCTCATTTCAATTCATAATATGTGTAACGGAACTACTTTCGAACTAAGATCTGCTGTTCTTCTACTATACTGTTCTCATATGCCTTGGCTATACCCATAACTTGAATAGCACTTTTTAGCACGGTCTTGTACGATAACGTTAATTGAAACTCTTCATAAAAAGGAAACGAATTTAGTTTAATTTCATTTTGATTCAACCAATTGGCTACAAGAGGTTTTTTGTCCTTTGTAAAAATTTCTGAATTTGCAAAACCGTTAACAAACCATGGGTGTTCTTCAGCCTTAGATACACCAGGTTCATTTAAACAAATATACAGGGATAAGTCATCTGAGAATTGAAGTAAGCGGAAATGTTCTAGTAGTAGTTCATGATTAAGATTTATTAGATTGTTTTTAATGTTTGTTTGTCTTTTTCGTTCTTTATTTAAAAATTTAATGACTTGCTCATCAGTAGAGCGAGAGAAAAACGAACAATAATGCAGACTGCACAATAAGCTTGCATAGGGGTTAACTTTTTCGACCTCATCTATCCCAATATTGTAAAAAGCTAACTTAGGGATAAGTGGAAAATCCGAAAACGAATATGGAACATGTACTTGATCATTCCATATAGGAGTCTCGTCTAAGCCGACCCAACTTCGGTCGTGTTCATACGCAGCATAGATAGTATCTTGAAAAAAAATGTCGGACTGGAGAAGATCACGTGTAAAGTACTCAACGACTTTTCCTGAAATATAGGCGTGATCATGTTGTTTTATCATAAGAAATGCATCTTTTGTTTCACGGAAAATCATTAATATCAACGCCCTTCTATTTATTTGAATACTTTTATTGTAACGATGAAAAGCTACATGTTCAAAGAGAATGCTAAGTAGCCTGTTATTTTATTCTCAATCCTATCAAATAGAGCATATATGTAGTCAAACCGGGTATCTTAAGGATAAGGATAAAAAAGGAAAGCAGAAAGTGCCTAAAAGGAGTTGGTTTGTATCATGGGTAATAAGAATAATATAGGACCAGGGTTTGTTATTGGTGCACTTTTTGGTGGAATGATTGGTGCAGCTAGTGCGTTATTACTTGCCCCTAAAAAAGGAGAAGAGATTAGGCAAGATCTCATCGAAAAACTGAACATTACCCCCCAAGAAGATAAACCACTATCTCATATGATTTTAGAAATGGGTAGTGAATGGGCGCAGGATTTATTTGAAATAGATGAAACGAATAATCAGGAAGAAGACCAAGGTGGCGGCGAAGTAGGTTATGTCGTTCATAATCTTCTAGATAATATGGATGAACAAAGAGGAGGCTGACTTGCAATGTCAGCCTCTTTGTTCATCTTAGAGGTGTTATTAGGTCCCTTTATAATTTCTACATATTTTTACTTTATAATAGGTGGGAAATACTAAAGGAGCATTACACACTATAACGACTGAATAATCTGGTCGATGTTGAGATCCACTATAGGTTGATCGTTCATAATTCGCTCATAGATCTCATCCAATAGATTTTGTTGTTTCTCATTTAAGTTAGCAATGTCCCATTTCTTATGGAATACGCCATATAGCTCACAGTCCCGTAACTTTAGGAATAATGGTAGGTGCTTAAGGCTCTCTAAATGTAAAGAACGTTCTAATTGGTACCCCTTTAAGAAATGCATAAGAAATTCATGGCTAAAATTGTTTCTGTCTAGTTGGTTATCATGCTTTAACCATGATGAATAATAAACAGGGATAGCGATATCACTAATTAAATGATGATAAGAACAATCATCAAAATCAAAAACTACAATTTTATTTGTTAGTTGATTATAAAAAAAGTTACCTGAGTGAACATCAGAATGGATAAGTCCATATCGTTCTAATGTTTTAGGCAGTGCTTTAACGGCTTGTAATACTTCACTAACTTTTTCTTGAAGCTTCTGTTCCTTTGGGAGAAAGGGTGCAAATTGTTTATCGTATTCTTCAACTAGGTCTGGACGCTTGGCTATCGAGTTTGGACGAGAATAATTAATCGTTAATCGGTGAAAGCAACCAATCGTTTCTCCCCATTTTGTGATTAGCTTATCGTTAAAAGAAATATCATGAACTTTTACTGGACCACCAGGTGCTTTTTCAAATAAGCTTGCGTAGAAAGCCGTATCATGAGCTTTAATCGTTTCAACAACGTTTCCATTATTAGAGGGCAAACAAACGCAAACTGGAGCATTGTGTTTATGTAGGTATGTTAACCAATTCAGCTCTGACTCGATTTGGTCTTTTGTCCGATGGGAGCTATGAGTCAATCTTAAAATGACTTTATCACCTTTAGAATTTTCACCTTCAAAGACGTAGTTCTCAAAACTGCCTAACTCTTTTAAAGAAGAGAACGTAATTTGATAGGTACTAGCTGCTTGAACTAAAATACTATCATTAAAATATTGTTGGACTTCTTTTTCCATAGGGTCACTTCCTTATATATTTCATTTAAAAAGTACAAGACACTGAACATAGATTTCTATCTAGGTATATAATTAGACGAATTATAATAATGTTAGGTTACAATTGGAGGAGTAAAAATGAAAAAAAAGATCATTCTTATAGTTGATGACGAAAGTGATATGCGTGAATTGATAAGTATCTGTTTACAAAGTGACTATGAAACAATAGCAGCAGAGGATGGGGAGGTTGCATTAAAAGTTCTTGACTCACAAAATGTTGACCTAGTCCTCCTAGATGTCATGATGCCAGTAATGGATGGTTTTTCGGTTCTCACTGAAATGAAACAAATCCAAAAGATGAAGGATACTCCTGTTATATTGTTAACTGCACTAGGAGATACGGATGATATCGTAAAGGGATTAAATCGAGGTGCAGATGATTATATTGTAAAGCCATTTGAACCAAGAGAAATGGTGGCAAGAATTCAATCTGTCATAAGACGATCTGCCATTACAGATGAGACTTTTGAAATCCACGGCCTAACCTTTGATCAAGAAAAATATCAAGTATCTTACAGTGGACAAGTTGTACCCTTAACCAAAAAAGAATATCAGCTCTTTTTCCGTTTAGCGAGTCACCCTGGTAGAGTCTATTCAAGAGAACAATTAGTTGAACTTGAATGGGATTTTTCATTTGATGGAGATGCAAGAAATGTTGATGCTCATATAAAAAATATTCGTGAGAAGTTAAAGAAAACAGGATATACCCATAAAGTCATTGAAACGGTTTGGGGTATCGGTTATCAAGTCGTTCAAGAACTTTCATGAAATAACATTGGAGGATGCGATGAACCTATCTTCAAAACTAGCAATGCTCTTAGTGGTTAGTCTATTAGCTACTATATTAACGATGAGCTTTACGTTTTATATTCAGTCAAAAGAATTTTATCGTGATCACCTAACAAAACAATTAGAACACCGGTTAGTCGCTCATGCTGACAGCATTGAAAATCACTTTGTTATCGATACGATCGTACATGTTCTAAAAATGGAAAAAGAAGATACTGTTAATTTCCTTCTTTTTGATGAACATTTAAATCCTTTAGTTATGGCTCAGCCTATTAATTCAGATCTAATAGAAGCATATCATTTATGGATTGAACAAATCATTGATACAACAACATTTCATCCAAGTAGTAAGCAACCAATTACAGAATATGTTTCAATACTCGATCATCACATTCAACACATTTGGTCAATGAAGCCTGTATACGTTAATGAACGAGTTAAAGGATATTTATTTATTGATCAAGATATGAGAGAATTTGAAACAACAAAAAATAACATACTTCAACTTGTATTTATTATGAGTATAATTATATTTGGTGTAGGTTTATTATTTGTTTTATATTTAACAAGAGTATTAACAGATCCGTTACAAAAGATGGGAAAAGCCACTAACCAAATTGCTCAAGGAAATTTTGAATACGAAATTCAAACAACTTCTAGGGATGAAGTTGGAAGGTTAGCTCGAGATATTCAGGAAATGTCTAACCAATTAAAACGTTACAATGATACTAGAAAAGAATTTTTATCCCATATTTCACACGATTTAAGAACACCACTGACTTATGTAAAAGCGTACGCGGCTTTATTAAAGGATCGAGAAGAAAGTGATACATTGTGCAAAAAACAGGCTGATATGATTTATAAGCAGGCAAAGAATATGGAAGTGCTCGTAAATGATTTATTTGAGTTAGCAAAATACGAGGAGGGGAATATACAACTTCATAAGGATGTTGTAAACTTATATTCTTGGTTCCATGATTTAAAGCTAGATTTTGACTTGAAATTACAACAAGAAAACATAGAGTTTGAACTTGATATTGAAAATAAACAATGGGCTGCTATCTTTGATAGAGAAAAAATGAAGCGAGTTATTAAAAATTTGATTGAAAATAGTATCCGTTATTCACCAAATGGAAAAATTCAAGTAAGCATTGAAAAGGATGAACAGTCACAAAGTTTGTTACTTATTATAGCTGATAACGGACAAGGGATCCCAGAAAATGAACTTCCATACATTTGGGAGAGATTTTATAGAGTCGATAAATCTAGGACATCTAAAAATGGTGGTAGTGGTTTAGGTCTAGCAATTGTGAAACATATTGTTGACCTCCATGATGGAAAGATAACTGTTGAAAGTGCTATTGATGTAGGAACAACATTTTCTATCATATTACCACAAGAAGGATTAGAGAAGGAAGATTGATTGGGGGAATTTAGAATTGCCAGAATTGATGAGTCAACTCATTAAATTTTTTATGCAATATCGTGAAATTACAACGATTATTATTGTTATTTTCTTTGTCTTTATAAATAGATGGTTATCAAAGTTTGTAATCTATCTAATTTCGAAGGTAGTTAATAAAACGAATAATCAATTTTTTATTGCTGTTTTAGGTGCATATGAAAAACCTCTTCGGGCGTTTTTTATCTTTTTACCGATTTATATAGGAATAAAAACGCACGACTTACCAATAAGTACAGAATTATTAATTGATCGTATTTTTAATACGATCGTTATATTAATTATTGGGGCGGGATTAGTTAAACTTTCAAGTAAAAGCTCAAGTGTGTTTGAAAAGCTTAAAGAAAAGCTTGATGTAGAATTTGATGAAATTTTAATTCCGTTTTTTTCAAGAGTAGTTCAGGTTATCATCATTGCCGTTATTCTTAGCCTCGTCGCTCAAGCTTGGGGGCATAATATTAACAACTTAGTAGCAGGTTTAGGTATTGGTGGTTTAGCTGTGGCACTTGCTGCCCAAAGTACTTTAGGTAATTTATTTGGCGGTGTAGTAATAATTACCGAGAAACCATTTTCACTTGGTGATTGGATAAAGACCCCTTCTGTTGAAGGTGTAGTTGAGGACATTGGATTTAGGAGTACAAAAATTCGTACATTTGCTAATTCAGTGATCATTATTCCTAACTCAACTTTAGCCAATCAAGAAATTGAAAACTTTAGTAATATGGGTAAACGAAGAATTATGTTTAATTTAGGTTTAACCTATCAAACGACTAGAAATCAGATGCGGAGCTGTGTAGAACGTATAGAGGAATTGATCAGAAATCACGAGGATGTTCATCCTGAAACGATTATGGTTCGTTTTGATAAATTTAATGAAAGTAGTTTGGATGTATTCATATACTTCTATACTAAAACTACTATTTGGAGTGAGTATTTAGAGGTTAAAGAAGATATTAACTACAAGATCATGGAAATCCTAGAAGAGGAAGGAGCGTCCATCGCATTTCCAAGTCGCTCATTATATGTTGAAACGGTTGAAAAAGGAGATAATTTTAAAGAAATTGGAACAGATAGCTAGCACTATAAAGAAGAGTCTGATATTTACGTCAGCCTCTTCTTTTTGTATGAGGTTATACCTATCTTGCATATTTTTTGCTGTTTCGTAACCTCTTAGAAAAGAGCACTTTAAGAGTCAAGTGTCTGATTATAGACTAGTTGTAATTTCTATTTAATAATTACTATCATTTAATGTTGACTATTAAAAAAAACCACTTAATATTAAAAGTAGAAAATAGATAAATGGAGGTGTGGATTATGGAAGTAATTGTTTATTCGAGTAAAGGTTGTCCTTATTGTGAGAAGGTCAAAACTGCGTTAAAAGAGTGGGGCATAGAGTACGAGGAAAGAAATGTATCGGTTGTAAAAGAATATTTTGATCAACTAAAAGAAAAAAAGATTATGGGTACACCAGCAACTTATGTTAATGGGAAATTAATTCTAGGTTTTCAAGAGAAGAAATTTAGAAAAGCATTTGGTTTTCCTTTAGAGGGTGAAGTAAAAGCAGACAAGAGTGCAACGAACAAGACATCTTTGAACTAGTGACAAAGGATATTCTATGCAGATCTTAACGAATTAGAGGAGATAAAAAATGCTACTGTATATAAGAGGCCCGTATTAGAGAAATAAGAGGCAATGACAATGTAGAACAAATTGTTATTCTTGATAATAATCGAGAAGAGAAAACATGGGATGTTGATGGTGTATTCGTGTATTTAGGTGGAATGAAGCCAGGAACTGATTTCCTAGGAAATGAAATTGCTCGAGATTCATAAGGCTATGTCGAAGTAGATGATTTCATGAGAACAAATGTTGACGGAGTCTTTGCTGGTGGTGACGCTAGACTTACACCTATAAACCAAGTAGTTGTGTCAGCTTCTGATGGGGCTATTGCTGCCATGGGTGCAGATCAGCATGTAAATAAACGTTCTAAAATGAAACCACAATATAGTTAATTAAATTTGGAAAACTGCCTCTCTTTGTTCAGCACTGAGAAGGTAGTTTTTTGTGCGATTTTTAGTGTTAATTAATATTACACCATTGTAGTTGCAGCTGTAGGTTTAGTATTATAATATTCCTCAATACAATGATACGGAGGGGAAATTATATGAAAATTGAAAAGGGGTTAACCTTTCCAAAAGGGCTTACAGTAAGAAAAGTAATTGAATTAGTTACCATCAATGAGCGTTTTAATAGCAAAATTTATTTTCAAACAGCATGTCATCAATGTAATGGGAAAAGTATGTTAGGCTTAATGTCCTTTATGATGATGACTAGAATCGGAGAACAATATAAAATATTTATCGAAGGTGAAGATGCAAATAAGGTTCTTCAGTTTTGGGAATCCTTTGTAGAACAGCTTCATGAAAAAGTTCAATTAAGCTACTGGGAGGAAGAAGGGGCAGAAACGGTTCAAAAAGAGATGTGTAACTCTATGTCATTTTGGAACCCTTCTGTTCGTTCAGTAGCTCAATCGTATTTTAGATCAGGTAAAAAAGAATTATAGCTTAAATTCTATACTTCAAGTTTAAAGCTGCTGGCTTTTTTTCGTTCAAAGTGAAAAAGACTATAGCATCCTAAACCACAAATAAAGCATGTAATCGCAGACATAAGATGTGCGCTTAAATAGGAGTTAGTGTAGTCAATTAAGAAACCAGTAATGATAGGAGAAACGAGTTGACCTGCACTAAAAAATATCGTTACAAATCCCATTGCTACTGGAATATACTTTGCATCAATATAATCTCCTACACTGGCATTCATAATGGTTGGAACTCCCCAGAGTGTTGAACCATAAATAATGACTTGCATAAAAATTAATAAGCTATCTGTCGTAAAACTTAGTCCCATTAACATGAAAAACTGTGTAAAAAATACAATCATTAATGAAACCATTCTACCAAGTTTATCAGAAACACTTCCCCATACAAAACCACTTATAATGCTAGCAACCCCAGCCGCTGCAAAAAAGTTCCCAGCCTGTTGACTTGTAAAATGTACGTCAGTAATTAAGTAGTCTACAAGAAACGTAGAGAAAATGAGGTAACTCATCCCCCATAAGAAATAGATTGAACCAATAAACCAAAGTGTTTTATTACTATAAACAGTTTTAGGTTTTACTAATGGTTCCTCTAGAGTATTAATTGACGTCGGATTATTATTAGTGGCGCCAATTGGAAGTAACCCAGCATCTTCTGGTTTGTCTTTGAGGAACAGCCAATTAATAAGCGCGATCGCAATTACTAGAAACGCGAGTATATACCAGCTAATTCTCCAGCCTTGGTCAATATTAATAACAACTATAGCTGGTACAGCAAAGCCACTAAAAACCATCCCTACCCCTGAACCGGCCATGGCTGTTCCCATGGCCATTCCTCTTTTTTTAGGCGAAAACCACTGACTTATTAGGCCTAGCGAAGGGACATATGAACCTCCTGATCCAAGCCCTGTTATAAAACTTCCCATATAAGCTACAAAAAAATTAGGTGCATTTGCAGTGATGATCATACCCAATGAAATGACTAATAATGAAGCAACAATTACTTTTTTAGCTGAAAACCTTAAGACAAAAAAGCCAGAAAGTAAGACGGCGACTAGATATCCTAAAAAGATAGATGAAGCAATTAGTCCTGTTTGGCGATAATCAAGAAGCAACCCGTCCTTCATAAAAGGAAGAATTGCACCAAACGAAAATCGACCAAAACCAAGACAGGCTAATACACTTAGGACAATAAGGAAAAGCATTAGCCAACCCTTATGTAAAGAACTATGTTTCATAAAGAAAACCAACCTTTTATATTTATTTCGAAAATTCATACTATTTATTGTAAAGGAATCAACAAAAAAAGCATAGGGTTAATCTTTTTGACCTAATTTTAGAAAAATAAGCAGGAGAACGGGGAACAGGAGGGAATATATTATTTATGAAAAATTGAAGAAAAAACTTTATTCAATAAGAAGAGGGAGAAATAGTTTCTCCCTTTCTTAATCGTAATCATTAATTTAATAAATCCTCATATGGTGTTAAATCGATTTTTTTACTTTTTAGTAAAGCTACAGCACGTTTTTGCATCGGACCAGGTGAAGCAAGGATGTATCCTCTAATGACATGGTCTTTAGTCACTTCTTCGCCATTAGCTAATTCGTTAATCTTTGCTTCGATTCCCTTTTTAGCCATTGGTCTAACAAAAACGGGTACTGGTGCTAATAATTCTTCTAATAAAGATGTTGCTTCATTACTCCAACTCACTATGTTTCAATCCTTTCAAAAACCTATTTTATTATCAAACCTATTATATACATAATTGCTTAATTATCTCAATTTGAATCTTAACAAATCACTTTACTTCTAAATAAAGAGATAATGATTTTAGGCATAATTTTAAATTAGATAGGGTAAACATGTAACAAATAGTTAAATGGACAAGCTATTAATTTAAGGTAAATCGTTTAAAAGACATTTAGTTTGGAGGGAGTAAGGACATGAAACGTTTTCTATTTAAATTCTCACTAATTACAATGTTAGTAATTACAGCTATATTTTCAATTGATTATCTGGGTGGGCAATTCTCTGTTAATGGAGATGACGATAAAGCTGAATTATTAAAGGGAAATAGCGATACAGGGGCTGTTTTAGCTGCTAATAAAGAAGAAAAACAAATCAATAATATTGATCTTAGTTGGCTTGAAAAAGGTTCTGATGGTCAATTAAATAATATAGAATTTCCGCTAGGAACAGATAAAGAACAAATACTACTAAGCAGGGGAGAAGCAATTGATACAGGATATTATGAGGGTGGAGAATACTTTCGTTATGAAGATGTTACCTTTTTTATAAACCCAGAAACTAATCGTTTAGTGGCGATAGCTTTATCAACCGAGAAATATGATCTAGATGGTAAAAAATTAGAGGAGACACTTGGAAGTCCAAATGTCAGTGAACGAAATGAGATGGAAGGTCTCTGGATGTACGAATATGATTTAGGTAAATACTCCCTTATGTTTGAAGCCAAAGAGGAAGAAGGAGAAATCTTATTTGTTTGGTTAAGAGAGAAAATATAAATCTCCAAAAACAATAGGGTAATAAAAAGCTGCATAATTAAATGCAGCTTTTTATGATTTATTCTGTAATGTTTTCAAAAATGGTATCAGCCGAAGGAGCTTCATCAATAAGTCCAGCAGATAATAACCAATCAATTACTTCTTGCCAAGATTCTTTTGTTTGACTTCCAAAACTTTCATTTTCAGTTTCCATTTTGGAAAGAAGAATTTCTAAACTTTGATCTTCAACTTCGCGAATAAGTGGGAAGTTGGCTTGGTCTTGATTTGAAAAAAGAATATCTAAACTTTCACCAGGTTCATTTTTCATTTTTTCATAACCTTTTACAGCAGCACGCCAGAATGCTTGAATCTCTTCTCGTTTTTCTTCTAAATTGTTTTCATTTGTTACAATAACTAACTCGTAATATGATGGTACACCGTAATCTATTGGATTGAAATAACGGATTTCATGACCTTGGTGCTTTAATACTGGATATTCATGATTAATATATGTTCCGATAACAGCATCCACACGCTCACTTACAATCGAAGAACCTAGTTCAAATCCAACATCCATTAAGTTTACTTGATCATAGTCACCGTCATCAGCTTCGACCATAGTTTTTAAGATGGGTTCATTAACAGGAATCCCAGGGTAACCTACTGTTTTTCCTTCTAAATCTGCTGGCGACTCGATATCACTTTCATTCATGACCATCATGTGGTTCAAAGGTGAACGAACAATAGCAGCTATGGAAACAACAGGAACATCTTTTGTACGAGCCATAATTACATCAGGTTGGTATGTAATCCCAAGGGTTACGCCACCAGAAGCAGCCAGGTTAATAGGGTCTGTTGGGTTTGCAGGGAAAACTATATTTACATCAAGCCCTTCTTCTTCAAAGTAACCTTCTTCTTTAGCTACATATAAATAAGAGTGTACTGCATTTGGATACCAATCAAGCATAATATCGATACTCGTTAACTCTTCTGTTTCAGTTGTTCCAGTTGCATCTTCACTAGAAGCATCTTCGTTTTCTTCTTGTTGTGGATTATCGGCTCCGCATGCGGCTAAGCTGAAAGCCGTTGCAAGAGATAGGACAAACATTGATAGTTTTTTCATGATTTTTTCCTCCATTTAAGTAAATAAGATTCGACTGCTTTTACGATTAAAAATAAAGAAATGCCAAGAATTGATAACCAGACAATTGGAGCAAACACCCCTGCACCATCAAACTGTGTCATCATCCTGCGGCTAAAATAGCCTAAACCTGCATTTGCTCCTAACCATTCTCCAATTGCCGCTCCAATTACACTTAGTGTAACAGCTACTTTTAAGCCAGAGAAAAAATAGGGTAGAGCGGTTGGAACTTGAACTTTAAAAAAGGTTTGCCAGCGGTTAGCTCCCATTGTGCGTAATAAATCGATATGATCTTTACTTGTTGCACGTAGCCCATCAAATGCACCGATCGTAATTGGAAAGAACGTAATGAGTACTGTTACAACAACTTTACTCCATATCGTATATCCAAACCACAAAACAAAAATCGGTGCTAGGGCGATAATAGGGATGGTTTGTGAAGCAATAACTATAGGGAAGAAAGTTTTTTCAGCGAGTGTACTCATATTCATCCAAACCGCTAAACTAACTCCAAATAGTATGGATATAGATAATCCAATTAGGACGACTTCCAGAGTTGCAAATAAATGAACTTTAAAAAGAACTTCATGAAGCTCTACCATTTTTGCAAAGATAAGAGTTGGTGAAGGTAAGATAAAAGGTTTATTTACTTGAATTGCGCTAATCTCCCAACCTAGAAGTAGAATGAATAGGAGAATAACAGAACTTAAATAATACTTTAATTGTTTCATAGCTTCACCTGCTGCCTTAACTCATTCAGTAAATCGCTTTTTATTTTTGAAAGTTCTGGTGAAAGCAAGTTTTCTAATTTCCTTGGTCGGGGCAACGGCACCTTTATTTCTTTATAGCTTGACAATGGTGTTTGTGAGAACAGAAATATACGATCTGATAAAAATAAAGCTTCATCAACATCATGGGTTATAAAAATGACCGTCTTCTCCAGTTTTTCCCATTGACCTAATAGCCATTCCTGCATATTCAGACGGGTAACGGCATCTAGAGCACTAAAAGGCTCATCAAGCAGTAAAAGGTCTCCGCCACCGAGCATAGCCCGTAAAAATGATACTCGTTGTCTCATTCCGCCAGAAAGTTGGTGTGGATAATCATATTCATGTCCTTTCAATCCAAACTCTTCAAGTAAATGTAATACATGTGCTTTTTTATTTTTTTTAGTAAATCCATTAATTTCTAGAGGGAGAAAAGCATTATCGAGAATATTACGCCAATCAAGAAGCATATCTTGTTGTGGCATATAACCAACTTTACCTAATCGGTTGATTTCCTTTTTTCCATCTAGGGAAATACAACCGCTAGTGGGCTGTTCTAATCCTGTTATCAAGCGAAATATTGTACTTTTCCCTGAACCACTTGGACCTAAAAGGCTAATAAATTCTCCACTATTAATTGTTAGAGATAGGTCATCAAGGATGGGCGTAATCTTTTCTTTCTTTTTACCTTTATAGGCAAATGATATATTTTCAAAGGTAAGAACATTATTGCACATCATCAGTTGGCCACATTTGTAGGTTGTAAGACATATCCCAGAACATATATTCATAGCGGCTTGTGTTTAAGAAAATTTCTTCAAGAGCAGCTAGTTCAGCTTCTGTTTTACCTTCTGCTAGCTCATTCATTAATGTAATAAGCCAATCTGCTAATTCACCAAACTCTTCAGAAGCATACATTTTTACCCATTCTCCGTATGTTTCGTTCTCAAGAGCTCCGGGGATTTTGCTTAACTCTGTACCAATTTCATAATAACTCCATGTGCAAGGAAGAACAGCTGCAACAAGTTCAGCTAATGAGCCACGTTGAGAAACATTAAGCATATAGCCGCTGTAAGCTAACGTAGTTGGAGCCGCTTTTGTTGCTTCAAGTTCCTCTTCACTAATTCCGAGGCGACTGGCATATTGTCTGTGCAAATCCATTTCCACATTTAAAGTAGAGTCTAGTAACTTTGCAAAGATAGACATTGTTTTAAGGTCAGTTCCTTTAAGACTTCCTAAAGCAAATAAACGAGCATAGTCAATTAAATATAAGTAATCTTGGCACATAAAGAATTTGAACTTTTCAATATCCAAGGTACCGTGTCCAATTCCTTGAACAAAGGGATGATCATGACTCTTTCTCCAAATAGGTTTTGCTTTCTCATGTAATCGATCTGTAAATTTCATAGAATCGCTCCTTATCTTTTGTTAGTTTTTCAAACGCCGCTAAACAGGCCCTTACACTTTTCTTGTATTACACCATTTATGGATGAATTGGGTCATTACTTTTGTAAATTGGACTAATTCATCCATAGAAAGTTGTTCATTAACAGCATGAGCATGCTCTAGTTTACCTGGGCCATAGATTACTGTTGGAATGCCTGCTTCACCGAGCCAACCTCCGTCTGTAACAGTAGGGGACATTCCGATCGTTGCTTTGTCATTAAAGATATTCTCATGAACATTTGCAAGTGATTGTAAGCCAGGGTGCTTCTCATCTATAGCTAGTGATGGGAAGATCTCGCCACGATCTTCAATCATCGATGTACCACCCCAACGAAAGGTAGGAGGGTTAACTCGTAGCCAAGGATCGGCTTTTGCAACATTTAGGATATGATCCTCAACTTCTTTTGCAACTTCATCATGATCTTCATTTGGATAAAAATGTACAGTAATCCAAAGCGCACAACGGTCTGCAACAAAAGCAGCGTGACGTCCACCCTCAATGACTGCAGGATTTATTGTTGTCATTCCAGCAGGAAAGCCAGGGTACGATTTAGTAACAGCCCAATGTTGTTCAAGATCCTTTAACCCTTGAATAA
Organism: Alkalihalobacterium elongatum; assembly: GCF_019024285.1. Taxonomy (GTDB): domain Bacteria; phylum Bacillota; class Bacilli; order Bacillales; family Bacillaceae_F; genus Alkalihalobacterium; species Alkalihalobacterium elongatum. The sequence goes on along the minus strand of NZ_WMKZ01000002.1, from coordinate 59,852 downwards.
CTTTGGTCATTTTTTCAATGGCACTTGCGCCAAATAACCCACCACCAGCATGGATCATACTTCTACGGTTAGCATCATGAAATGTTTGTGGGCTTTGTATGGTAATCCATCCTGTGATGACTCCACCTTGCCCTTGGATTTGACAATTACTTGTATCTACGACGACAGCAAAATCAGCATCATATCCTTTTTTACAACATTCTAGTGTTCCTGCTTCTCCAACTTCTTCTCCGATAACCGATTGAAAGGTTAGGTTACCAGGAAGGTGGATGCCAGCTTCTTTTAATAACTTAATAGCGAACAAGGAACCCGCAAGGCCACCTTTCATATCAGCAGCACCGCGTCCATATAAGATATTGTCTTTTACAACAGGACTAAAAGGGTCATAATCCCATTGTTCTCCCTCTTCAATAGAAGCAACATCAATATGACCATTGATGAGAAGGCTATTGTATTCCTTAGGTTTCGTTCCCGAAAGAATACCAACTACATTCGGATCACCTTCATACACATCCCATTTATCAATTGAAAAACCTAAGTCACTTAAATATGTAGCAACAAATTCCTGGGCCTCGGCTGTATTTCGAGCTGGAGGACTAGGTGTCTTAAAACGAATGAGACTCTTTGCTAATTCAACGAGCTCTTCTTTTCTTTCTTCAATTTGAATGAGTAGTTGATTAATCGTCATGTCACTCATGTTCATCACTCCTTTCAATAAACAGAACTAAGTTAAAGATTAGGAGGTGACTTTTACAGATTATACAAAAAGCCACTTCCATTGAAGGGAAGTGGCTGAATAGTCAGTACATAAACAACTGTGCAGAGTGTTTATATCTCTGTTCCGACTATCCACTTCCCTCCGCTAGTATTATCTAGATCAGGTACAAGGGTTTAGGCTTCTGCCAGTCTCAGCTTTTATAAAAGCACCCCTAGTGGACATATAATATTAAACTCATTTCTGACTACAAAATTAACATACTTACAATAGAAACTCAACTAAAAAGTCTGAAAGTATAATAGGTAGTAAATTTAGAAAGTGATTAACTGTTTCATAACAGTTATATTTATAATATTGATTTTGCAACAGAGGGATAAAACGAAATAAGGTAAAAGGGTGAATTATGATTATAGTAGAAAGAATTTTGATAACGATTTCAACAATACTTACTTATTGATTAAAGAGAGCTTATGAGCCTAATAAATAACAGGAATCCAGGTAGTAGGAAGTAATTCAATGGGTTGAACGTGATTTGAATTTAAATTTAAATATTTGAATATTACGACTATTATTAAAAGAGGCAAAAAAGTGAAAAAAGTGGTTGAGTTTTCTATAAACCTGTTATATTATAAAACTGTAAACAACAAACTGTAGTAATACAGAAAACGAGTGAGCAGTAAAGAAGTTGGGGTCAATTGATTGAGACATATAGTATCTACGATTTTGATCAACTAGTAACCAATTAGTCTTTATACAGAAACTTACATAGCATTGGTCAACTAGATATAATATCTCAATCAAAAATTAAAATTTTCTTAAGAAAAGGGAGATGGAGATTATGGCAAAAGTAAACATTCAAGAAGAAGCAAAGAAATTACAAGAACAATGGGATAACGACCCACGTTGGGCTGGTATCGAGCGTCCTTATTCAGCAGAAGAAGTAGTTCGTTTACGCGGTTCAGTTCAAATTGATCATACATTAGCACGTTTAGGTTCACAAAAATTATGGAAGCTTGTAAATGAAGAGCCTTATGTAAATGCACTTGGTGCACTTACTGGTGGTCAAGCGGTTCAACAAGTAAAAGCTGGACTTAAAGCAATCTACTTAAGTGGATGGCAAGTAGCTGCTGATGCTAACCTTGCTGGTCACATGTATCCAGACCAAAGTTTATATCCTGCAAACTCAGTACCACAAGTTGTTAAGCGTATCAACAACTCTTTACAACGTGCTGATCAAATTCAACATATGGAAGGCGAAGGCGAAGTTGATTATTTCGCGCCGATCGTAGCTGACGCTGAAGCTGGATTTGGTGGACAGTTAAACGTATTTGAACTTATGAAAGGTATGATCGAAGCTGGTGCGTCTGGTGTTCACTTTGAAGACCAATTAGCTTCAGAGAAAAAATGTGGTCACTTAGGTGGTAAAGTACTTATCCCTACACAAACAGCTGTACGTAACTTAGTATCAGCTCGTCTTGCAGCAGACGTTTCTGGTGTACCAACACTAGTAATTGCTCGTACAGATGCTGATGCAGCAGACTTAATTACAAGCGACATCGATCCATTAGATGCTCCATTTATTACTGGTGAGCGTACTCCAGAAGGTTTCTTCCGTACAAATGCTGGTATCGATCAAGCGATCGCACGTGGTCTTGCTTATGCTCCATATGCTGACCTTATCTGGTGCGAAACTTCTAAACCAAGTCTTGAAGAAGCGAAGCAATTTGCTGATGCTATTCATGCAAAATTCCCTGGGAAAATGCTTGCATATAACTGCTCGCCTTCATTCAACTGGGAAGCTAACCTTGACAAAGATACAATCGAAACTTACCAACAAGAACTTGGGAAAATGGGATACAAATTCCAATTCGTTACACTTGCTGGTTTCCACTCTCTTAACTACAGCATGTTTGAACTTGCTCGTGGCTACAAGACTCGTGGTATGGGTGCTTACTCTGAGCTTCAACAAGCTGAATTTGCTGCTGAAGAGCATGGTTACACAGCTACTCGTCACCAACGTGAAGTTGGTACTGGTTACTTTGACCAAGTATCTCAAACTGTATCTGGTGGTACTTCTTCAACTACAGCACTTAAAGGTTCAACTGAAGAAGCTCAATTCCAAAAGCAATAATCAATATAGCGGTTTTCTAACAAAACTCTCTCATCAATTTAAATAAATCTTGAAAGGCTGACTCCCAAAAAAGGTGGTCAGCCTTCTTTTTTTCTTCAAGCTTTTGGCAGTTTAAGGATCCAATAGAAAAGTACGTTCTTTAAGAAAAGAACCTTCAAAAATTATAACGTGAAAAAAACGAGCACATAATATGCTCGTTTTAGACATTTTTTTTAAAATTTAATCTAACTTGTTTTCTGCGATTAAGATACCGTCACTATCAGCATAGACATAATGGTTAGGCTGCCAGTTTACTCCTGCAAATTGAACAGGTACATTTCTATCTCCTAATCCTTTTTTAATACTACGAATTGGATTCGTTCCAATTGCAAACACACCAATATTCATTTCGTTAATTTGGGCAGAATCACGAATGCAACCATTGATAATAACACCCGCTAAATTACGTGAGACTGCAATCTCAGCTAAGTTATCTCCCATTAAAGCACATTTTTTTGAAGCTCCTCCATCAACTACGAGAACACTTCCTTCAGGTACTTCTTGAAGAGCTTTTTTTACTAATACATTGTCCTCAAAAACACGTACAGTACATATTGGTCCTTCAAATGTTTTTTTCTGTCCCCAAAATTGAAAGATTGGTTCAGCAAGTATTAATTGATCTCCATGTGCATCGTGTAAGTCAGCAGTTTGTATAGGCATTGTTTCTCCTCCTAGTAAATATTGATGAATAAATATTCGTCATTTCCTCTTAAAATTCCTGCTTTTTTGCTAAATAATTTATATCATGAAGAGAGTTTTTTTGTTATTGTGGGATGTTATAATAGAGGTCTGTTAACTTTTTTGATACAATCATACTATCGGAAAAATTCGTCATCTGTTTTTAACACAACACGACATTTTTCTCATAATCATTGAAAGAAAATATTGGAGGCTTGAACAATGAAAATGATGGATGCAAATGAAATTATCTCTTTTATCTCTAATAGTGTAAAAAAGACACCAGTTAAAGTACATATTAAAGGTGATTTAGAAGGAATTGAATTTGGTTCTGAAACAAAAGCATTTATTACTGGTAATGTAGGTGTACTTTTTGGTGAGTGGAAAGAGATTGAAGCTGCTATTCAGCAAAATGAGGCAAAAATTGAAGATTATGTTGTAGAAAATGATCGTCGTAATTCAGCGATCCCATTACTTGATATGAAAAACATCCAAGCTCGTATTGAGCCAGGTGCAATCATTCGTGATCAAGTTGAAATCGGTAATAACGCAGTCATCATGATGGGTGCTAGCATAAATATCGGTTCAGTTATCGGAGAAGGTACGATGATCGATATGAATGTTGTAATGGGTGGACGTGCTACTGTAGGGAAAAACTGCCACATTGGTGCAGGTGCAGTATTAGCAGGTGTAATTGAGCCACCTTCTGCAAAACCAGTTGTAGTTGAAGATGATGTAGTAGTTGGAGCTAATGCTGTAATTCTTGAAGGTGTTACAGTTGGTAAAGGTGCGGTAGTTGCAGCAGGTGCAATCGTTACTGAAGATGTTCCTCCTAATACAGTTGTAGCTGGAACTCCAGCTCGTGTTATTAAAGAAATTGATGAAAAAACTAAAGGAAAAACAGAAATTAAGCAAGAATTACGTCGCTTAAACGAAGATAATTAATTTACCTACGGCATTCATTAAGCTACCGCTTGATGGATGCCTCAATTCTATCTAAAAAGGAGGGCCACTAATGACGGATTGGCAAAGCCTCGATCAACAATATATGATGTCTACGTATAATCGTTTACCAATTACGATTGAGAAAGGTGAAGGAAACCATCTTATTGATACAGATGGAAAAAGCTATCTAGATTTATTTACTGGCTTAGCAGTTAATGTACTCGGTCACTCACATCCAGAGATTGTGAAAACTATTAAAGACCAGGGTGAAAAGTTTTTACATATATCAAATGTGTTTTTAAATCAACCAGCTATTCAATTAGCGAAAGTGTTAGTGGAGCAGTCAATCGCTGGGAAAGTTTTCTTTACGAATTCAGGAGCTGAAGCGACAGAGGCTGCTGTTAAATTAATTCATAAGTGGACGAAAGATGGAGAAAAAAGTAATCGTGGAGTTGTCGTTCTGGAAAAGAGTTTTCACGGTAGAACGTTGGGGGCATTAAAATTAACTCGCCAACCAGGGGTTTACCAAGACTTCCCTGTAACAGATATGCCTGTTTATGAAGTTGAACCTCACAATCTGGACCAGCTAGAAGAAATTATTAAAACGAAGAAACCTGCTGCAATTTTAATGGAGCCAGTGCTCGGATCAGGAGGTATTTTACCATTAGAAGAGGAGTATTTACGTGAGGTTGTTCGTTTAACGAAAAAGTATGGTGTGCTCTGCTGCATGGATGAAATACAAACAGGAATCGGACGTACAGGAAAAATCTTTGCTTATCAGCACGCTGGAATTTCACCAGATTTAATTTTATTTGCCAAGGGAGTTGGCGGTGGATTACCACTGGGAGGTATTATCGTTTCTAGCGAATTAAGCCATCTATTTAAACCAGGTGATCACGGGACAACTTTTGCGCCTTCACCATTAAGTGCTGCCTTGGGTAATACAGTGTTAAAGGTGTTACTAGAAGATGGTGAACTTGAGAAATCAGTGGCTCGCTCAAAATACTTACACGATAAATTAAATAGTTTAAAAGACAAAAATCCTAATGTATTAGAAAAAATTCGTGGTAAGGGAATGATGGTTGGTATAGTGACATTCCTTGCCCCAGAGGATGCAAAGAGGTTGCAACGTGACCTGTTAGCAGAAGGCTATTTAGTCGATGTAACGCAACAAACGATCATTCGTTTACTTCCACCACTTACCCTAACGGAAACTGAAATAGATGCATTTATCGAAATCTTTGAAGCAAAACTTAAGCTTGTGCAGCAGAAGGAGCTTAACCAATGATTGATGTTTCTAAATTAGTAGAAGTAAGAAGATCACTTCACCAAATTCCAGAGTTAGGCTTTGAAGAAGTGAAAACACAAGCTTTCCTTTTAGACTATATCAACCAACTTCCGCAGGAACACTTGGAAATCAAAACGTGGAAAACTGGTATCGTTGTAAAGGTTCAAGGAAGTGAACCTGCAAAGATGATTGGCTACCGGGCTGACATTGATGGGTTGCCGATGGATGAAGAGACGTCATATTCGTTTCGTTCCACTCACCCTGGTAAGATGCATGCTTGTGGTCATGACCTTCATATGACGATTGCATTAGGGGTACTGACCCACTTTTCAAATGTACAACCTAAGGATGACCTTTTATTTATTTTCCAACCAGCTGAAGAAGGGCCAGGCGGGGCACAACCAATGCTAGCATCAGACATCTTAAAAGATTGGCGTCCTGATCAAATGGTTGCTTTACACATTGCGCCAGAGTATCCAGTCGGTACAATTGCGACGAGAGAAGGTTTGTTATTTGCTAATACCTCTGAGTTGTTTATTGACTTAAAAGGTCAAGGTGGACATGCAGCTTATCCACATACCACAAGAGATATGATCGTTGCTGGTGCTCATTTAGTGACGCAACTTCAATCCATCGTTTCACGAAATGTAGATCCACTCGACTCTGCTGTTGTTACAATTGGAAAAATCACAGGTGGCACGAAGCAAAACATTATTGCTGAAAAGGCACGTATTGAAGGAACGATTCGAACGCTGTCCATTGAATCCATGCAAAAAGTCAAGCAGCGAATAGAAGCACTTGTAAAGGGAATCGAAGCCGGTTTTGAATGTACCGCAACGATCGATTACGGTGCAAACTATTGTCAAGTTTATAATAATGAAGAGTTAACTCGCGAGTTTATGAACTTTACGCGTAACCACTCAAAATTCGACTTGATTGAATGTACAGAAGCAATGACTGGAGAAGACTTTGGTTATTTCTTAGAAGAAATCCCAGGCTTTATGTTTTGGCTGGGTGTCAACAGTTCACATGGCCTTCATGATAGTCGCTTGGAGCCAAATGAACAGGCTATAGAAGTTGCTGTTAGGCATTTAATTGATTACTTACTCTTTAAATCTGAAAAATAGATCTTCACTTGATGTGAGGGTCTTTTTTATTTGATTTAAAAATAAACGAAGTGGAAGTTATTATAAAGACAATGCAGCAATTAAATGCAGATAGTATAGGAATAGGGAGATATGTCAGGAATAGTATAAGTTATAAAGAGTGGAGACAAATCGATTGGAGAGAGGTATACCCAAACATACATGTTACATGTAACGTAGAAGCAGAGATACGGGACTTCGGATATTTTAGATAAAAACAAAATTAGAATAATAATCCTTTTTCTGTACATCCTAACATTGAAACAAATAATTGATATGTTTTTTGGAGGTGTTTGACATGCCAAGAATTGGTGTGGAACAATCGTTAACTGCTGTACAACAAGAACTTCAATCTAGAGGATATGATGTTGTTCAATTAAAGCAAGAGCAAGATGCAAATGGTTGTGATTGCTGCGTAATTACGGGACAAGATCAAGATATGATGGGAATTCAAAATGTGGTTACAGCTGGATCTGTCATTTCAGCACAAGGAATGTCTGCTGAAGAAGTTTGTCAGCAAGTTGAGCAAAAATTAAATCAATAATGATAAAAAAGGTGAGATCATATTTTAAAATGTGATTTCACTTTTTTTTGTGAATAGGACATTCTAGTCACCGAATGTAATAAATAATGGAGGTGATTAGATGTTTTACCATATAAAAGAGTTACAACATCCCGCAAAGCCAGAGTGTCCAGATCCAGTCTATGCTAAAAAATTGCAAGAAGTACTAGGTGGTCAATTTGGTGAAATATCAGTAGCGTTACAATATTTATTTCAAGGCTGGTCATTTAGAGGGGATGAAAAATATAGAGATTTACTTATGGATACTGGAACAGAGGAATTAGCCCATGTTGAAATGTTGGCAACAATGATTGCAAGATTGCTTGACGGTGCCCCAGTCGGAGATTTGGAAGATGCCGCAAAAGATCCTGTCATTGGTGCGATCTTAGGTGGCATGAACCCACAGCATGCGATTGTTTCAGGTTTAGGGGCAATGCCTGCAGATAGTGTAGGGAATCCTTGGACAGCAAGTTATATTAATGCAAGCGGAAATCTATTAGCAGATTTTCGAATGAATTTAACTTATGAGTCTCAAGGACGACTTCAAGCGGTACGTCTTTATGAAATGACAAATGATCGAGGCGTAAAGGATATGCTTTCGTGGTTAATAGCTAGGGATACGATGCATCAAAATATGTGGAAAGCTGCCATTGCTGAGCTAGAAGCTCAAGAAAATATTGTTGTTCCTAGTACGTTTCCTCGGCATTTGGAAAAACAAGAAGTTTCATATACTTTCTTCAATTTATCTCGTGGTGAAGAAAGTAGTAGAGGGCGCTGGGCCAGTGGACCAAGTATGGATAGTATGGGGCAATTCCAGTATGTGGCGCAACCAGTACCATTTGGCAGAAAGCCTAAGCTTAAACCAGCTCCACCATATATGCATAACACGATGCTACCAGGCCATCATCACCATATTCCTCCACATCTCACATAAAGAAAAAGCCCCCTATAGCGAGGCACCTTTTTAAAGTATTAAAGGTGCCTGGCACCACATAGGGGAGTTATTTATAATTAAAGAATGTCGATTTGTACTAGTACAGCTAACAATAATTGAAGTAATAATTGAATGTTAGCTGCAATTTGCGTGTCAGTTGTCGTTACGTTAACGTTACGTGAGTTTTCAATGATTGTTTTTTGGTTCGTTACCTGTTTAATCTTTGATGACTGTAGTAATTCTTGCGTAATCGTTTCTGCTTTAGCACTATCCAATATTGAAATGCTAATTACAATTGCGATGGCTGCTTGAAGAGAAGCTTGAAGTGATAGTGCAGCTTTCGTATCAGTTGTATTTACTGATACATCACAAGAATCTTTAATAAAAATATACTCTTCAGATAGTTGTAATGTTTTATTTGTTTGAGTTGCTCCTTGCGTAACATCATCTTCTTCTACTTTTTTCGGTGGACATAGAGGGTGTTTCTTTTTAGAGTCTAATGCTGACCAATCTGATTTTTTCTTATCAGTTGAATAGAAAACTTCTTGGTTACTCATAATTGGTTATTCCTCCTTTTTAAGTTTCTACTTCAACATATGTACTGACTGACTACCTTGTTTGGACAAATATCATGGTCACTTCGTCCAATGTACAAAAAAACAGCTCCAAATTAATGGAGCTGTGTACTTTAATCACGATATTTATTAAAAAATGTTTTGACAGATTTAATGTCATTTGTTGAATGGTAAGTTGGACGTTTCTTTTGAGTAGGTGGGGCAGACTGTGCAGATGGTGTTGGGTCAGATTGAACTTCGTTTGTTTGATTATTTGAAAAATCACGTTCAGTTAATTGTTTGTTTTGGTTATCAAGAAAGCGTTGAACCTCACTTTCAATATCCCCAACTATTTCTTTAATCTTCTTTTTTTCCTTTTTTGAAAGGTTTATATCTTTAGTGGAAACCTTATGCTTTTTTAACACTTGACCTACAACCAATTCCATTAATTTTTGTTGATTAGTCGGATCGAAGTTATTGCTCATCTCGAATCTTCCTTTCTTTGCGGTACAAGATATTAATAACATATGGTTAAATGACGAAAAAGTGTAGGCGGTTGTCCATGAATTATTAAAGAAAATATAATAGGTTTGTTTCGTTGTTTCCAAAAATGGAGATTAGAAATATAAAAAGTGGCTGAAGTAATCCAGCCACAGATAATTTGAAAAACATTTAACTATTTCTCTTTTCGATATACACCTGATGTGGGAAGGGAATTTCAATGTTATTTGCATCAAGAGCTTCTTTTAACTCCTTACGTAAAATACGCTCGACCGCCCATTGTTCCATATTTGCTGTCTTTGCAACTATTCGAAGAACAACATCAGAATCACCCAAGCTATGCACACCTACAACATTAGGACCTTCAACAATTCTTTCATCCTCAGCTGCAATTCGATCACAAACCTCTTGCATGACAGCAACAGCTTTATCTATATCATCATCATATGAGATGCTCATATCTACTAAAGCACGCATATTGCCTCTTGAGTGATTACTAACATTTGAAATGTTTCGGTTTGGTATGAAGTGTAATGTACCATCAAACCCTCTGATTAAAGTAGTCCGTAAACCTACCTCTTCAACAATCCCATCAATTCCTGAAGCCGTAATGTAATCTCCTACATCAACTTGCCTTTCTAATAAAAGGAAAAAACCAGTAACGACATCACTTACTAAACCTTGGGCACCAAAACCGATTGCTAGTCCAATTATACCTGCACCAGCAATTAGTCCAGTAGCGTCAAGTCCGAATATACTAATAATAATCGTGATAAAAATAAAGATGAGAACATATGAAAAAGCATTCATTGTTAATTTCTCTAATGTTTTAACGCGACCTACCGACATATCTCTTTGTGCTTGCATCTTTGCAAAACCAGTTGTAATCAATTTATTTCCAATAGCCTTAGCGATGAGAAAAGCGATTATAGCTAATAGAGCTTGACCTAGATTAACGATAGCTCCTTCTAGAAATGTCGTCCAATTAATATTTTGTAACCATTGATCCACAAAACCACTCCTATACCATTCAATTATTATCAGTAAGTTTAAGTAAAAACTCACTATGTATAAAGTTCATACCTAACGTAATCAAACCTTCCCTTATTCTATTCCCAGAAAATTTGAATGTAAAACGATTCGCATGAAAAAAATAATATTCTTAAAAGTCAAACTGTGCAAACTGTGTAGGTTCGGTTTCGTTGAGAAACATTGTAGAAGTCAGGAAGGTTATTTCAACCAAGATGTTTTACTATGAAGAACATTCCAAGATAGAAATGTAATGTAAGGGAAATGGTCTTCATATGGATGGTGAACGGATCATTTAATTTATCGAACGCAATACATAACACATAAAAAATGTTGGCTATAATTGTTGATTTTGGGTTCGATGTTAGCAAAGATTAAAATTTAGAAAGCTGCTCATAATACTTAGATAAATGAGAATTAATGGAGTATATTAAGTAGTTTTTTTGAAAAAACATTTATAATTATTTACATAAAATTAAAGTTTAGTTGAGCAAACTGTGGGTATAATAGCAATAGTGTGAAAAAGGAAGGAATATGTTAGTAATTTAAATTAATTATTATTTAATATTGACTAAAAATAACCCTTCTCTTATAACTACGATGTAAAACATTTAGGAGGTATGTACATATGTCAGATAAGCGTATGGTAGCAAAACAAGCTCCTCGTTTCGAAATGGAGGCTGTTTTACCGAACAAAGAATTTGGAAAAGTAAGTCTGGAAGAAAACATGAAAAACGATAAGTGGACAGTTTTATTCTTCTATCCAATGGACTTCACATTCGTATGTCCTACTGAAATTACGGCTTTAAGCGATCGTTACGATGAATTCGAGGATTTAGATGCAGAAGTAATTGGTGTTTCTACTGATACAATCCACACACATAAAGCTTGGATCAACACATCTCGTGATGATAATGGTTTAGGTGAGTTAAAGTATCCATTAGCAGCTGATACAAACCACCAGGTATCACGTGACTATGGTGTATTAATTGAAGATGCAGGTGTCGCTCTACGTGGACTATTCATTATTAGTCCAGAAGGCGAGCTAATGTACTCTGTTGTAAACCACAACAACATTGGTCGGGATGTTGATGAAACGTTACGTGTTCTTCAAGCATTACAAACTGGTGGACTTTGCCCAGCAAACTGGAAACCAGGACAAGAAACATTAAACGTATAATTTAAGCACATATTATAAATGAAATTAAAGGTCTAGCAGCTATGTTAGACCTTTTTCAACTATTTCTTTGATATTATAGGAGGAAAAAATTTATGGCACTGAAATTACGTTCACCAATGCCAGATCTAAGTGGAGCAACCGAGTGGTTAAATGGGAATGAAATTAGTAAAGAAAATTTAGTAGGAGATAAACCAACATTGTTTCACTTTTGGTCAGTATCATGCGGCCTTTGTAAAGAAGCAATGCCAAACATTAATGAATTCCGTGATAAATATGCGGATAAGTTAAATGTAATTGCAATCCATATGCCACGCTCAGAAAAAGATACAGATCTAGAACAAATTAAACAAGTTGCAGAAGAACATGGCATTTCACAATTAATTGCTGTAGACAACGCTCATAAAATTACAGATGCCTTTGAAAACGAGTATGTTCCTGCATACTATGTATTTGATGCTGAAGGTCAACTGCGCCATTTTCAGGCTGGTGGAAGTGGTATGAAGATGTTAACGAAACGAGTTAATCGAGTATTAGGAATTAAAGAAGAGTAGTTCGATTTCAATTGATTGCTAATTATATAGAAATTATGTATTACAAAGAGCAGACGAATTTTTTAGAAATTCAGTCTGTTTTTTTGTACAAACATAAGGCATAAAGAAACATTTTGTTAACCATAACTGATTAGTGCTATTCCATTTAGAACTGATCCAGAAATGACAATAGGCATATCACCCTTTTTCACTCATTGCATATATAAGTAATGAGGTGATTTGATGAATATTATAGACAAGCGTAATTCGTTAGCTAGACACGGAAGTCGTAGATATCGCCGTCGCTCAAGAGGTGCTATTAGAAATATTGCTATTCATCATAGCGCCACCACTTCAGGTAGTGCAGAAGCTTTTGCAAGGTACCATGTAAATAGTTTAGGTTGGCCAGGAATTGGCTACCATTACGTTGTAGATCGCGATGGTTCTATAAGTTGGTGCCATGATCTAGAAGTAGTTAGCTACCATGTAGGTAATAGTAATGGGATGGCAGTTGGTGTTTGTATGGTAGGAGATTTCCGAACGCAAACCCCGACATCGCAACAGCGAGAGGCAGCACTGCAACTAACAGAATATCTAATGAACGAATTGAATATTCCAGTTGATAATGTCTGGGGACATATTGAATTTCCAGGCTATTCTTGGAAACCATGTCCTTCTATTAGTATGACCCAATATCGCTCCCAATTAGCAGAAAGAACAGGTCAAACTGACCGTTCAGCTATACCTTCTCCTACGTACATTGCTGGAGCAAGACAACGTACGGTTTTATCAAGAGGCGACCAAGGTGATGACATTATGGCACTCCAGGAACGTCTCAATGAATTAAATTTTATACCAGGCCCAATAGATGGAATTTTTGGACCACAAACCTATGATGCAGTTGTTCGTTTTCAACGAGCAGCAGGTATTGCTGTAGATGGAATTGTTGGACCACAAACACGTGCTGCTTTAAGAGATTTTAGTGAAACGATGGAAGTCGTAGAGCATGGTTCGCCAACCGATGAACCTAATGAGAGAGAAGACCTCTTTACAAGTGAGTCAAGAAGGATGTTACGGCATATTACCCCTCTGATGCGTGGAGAAGATGTACGTGAGGTTCAACAGAAGGTTGGAGCGATGGTTGATGGACTTTATGGTCCTGAAACAGCACAGAGAGTAAGAGAGTTTCAACAACGAGAAAATATAACTGTAGATGGAATCGTTGGACCGCAAACATGGAGAGCATTAGATCGGGTCAGTGCGAATGAACAGCCTAGCTACTCGCGCTTACTCTCCCTTCAAACACCGTATATGAGGGGGGCTGATGTAAGAAGAGTTCAACGTGCTCTAAATGTTACTGTAGACGGTTTGTATGGCCCGATTACAGAGCGAGCTGTTCGTTCTTTTCAAAGAAGGGAAGGTATAACTGTAGATGGAATCGTTGGACCCCAAACATGGTCACGTTTATTTTCATAATTAGAAACGTCTAATACCTTCTTAAGTGCCAGTATCCTCACAAAGGGTAGATAAGGTGCAACGAATAATTCCTTTATATCGGCTTTGAGGTTCTGGCTCTTCCTGTTTTTTTGGTCACAAATCCCATCATCATGATAGAATAAAGTAAGAAGGCTAAGATGGAGGAAGTTCGTCATGAAAAAGCAATTTGCTGTAATTGGTTTAGGGAGATTTGGAGGGAGTATTTGTAAGGAACTTAGTAGACTTGGAATGGAAGTTTTAGCGATTGATCATTCTCCTGAAAAGGTCGATGAATTTAAAGATATTGTCACTCATGCTGTCGTTGCCAATTCAACTGATGAAATGGCTTTAAAAAACTTAGGGATTCGAAATTTTGAGCATGTGATCGTAGCCATTGGTGATGATATTCAATCGAGTATCCTAACAACATTAATGTTAAATGAACTAGGAGTAAAACACATTACAGTAAAAGCACAAAATGATTATCATGAAAAAGTCCTTGAAAAAATTGGTGCACATGAAATTGTTCATCCAGAGCGTGATATTGGAATTCGAATTGCGCACCATATTGTTTCAAAAAATGTATTAGACTACCTTGAGCTATCTGATGAATATAGCATAGTTGAGTTAATTGCTGGTGAAAAACTGCATGGAAAAACCTTAATTGACTTAAATATTCGTGCTAAATATGGGATCAACATTATGGCCATTAAACGTAAGGAAGATATTAATGTTTCTCCCCGAGCGTATGAAAAGATCATTAGAGGAGACATACTTATTGTCATCGGTGCGGATAAGGATATTGATCGATTTGAGAAGCAGTTATTAGATGAGGAATAGAATAAATATATAAACAATAAGAGAGGTGATTCAAAATGTCAGCCTCTCTTATTTTATATAAATCTTGTTTATACTTCCATAATAATCGGTAAAATCATTGGCTTTCTTTTTGTCCGTTCATATAGGAAAGGACCAAGAATATCACTAATTTCATTTTTAATTTCGGACCATTGTGTTGTCTTTCTTTCCATGACTTCATCAAGATGTTTTGCAAGCAGTTGTTGTGCTTCTTGGATTAGATCGCCTGCTTCACGCATATACACAAAGCCACGAGAGATGATATCAGGACCTGCAGATACTTTAAATTCCTTCATGTTTAAGCTCACTACGACAACGACTAGTCCCTCTTCAGATAAGATACGACGATCACGTAATACTATATTACCAATATCACCGATACCGCTTCCGTCTACATAAACAGAACCAGAGGGAACTTTACCTGAAATCATTGCTTCTTCTTTGTTCATAGATAAGACTTCTCCGTTATCCATAATAAAGCAATTCTTCTCTGGAACACCACAATCCTGAGCAAGTTTGGTATGCATTTTTAACATGCGGTATTCACCGTGAATCGGTAAGAAATATTGGGGTTTAATTAGTCTTAACATTAACTTCTGTTCTTCTTGTCCACCATGCCCAGAAGTGTGAATATTACTTAGTGAACCGTGAATAACATTGGCACCAACCCGATAAAGCTGGTTAATTGTCTTACTTACACTTAATGTGTTTCCTGGAATTGGAGATGATGAAAATACTACAGTGTCCCCAGGAATAATTTGAATTTGACGATGGGTTCCAAACGCTATTCGCGATAACGCAGCCATCGGTTCACCTTGACTACCAGTACATAAAATTGTTATTTGATTGTCTGGAAGTTTATTTAATTGTGATGGTTCAATAAACGTACCTTTAGGAGCACGGATATAACCAAGGTCTTGTCCAATGGTTAAAGCAGATTCCATACTTCTTCCAAATACAGCAATTTTTCGACCGTATTGAACAGCAGACTCAACTACTTGTTGTAAACGGTGAATGTTTGAAGCGAAAGTTGCAAAGATAACACGTCCCTCGACTTTTCTAAAAATGTTATCAATACTTTCACCGACTTTGCGTTCAGACATTGTGAATTCAGGTATTTCACTATTTGTACTGTCAGATAGTAAACATAGTACACCTTCTTCACCGATTTTTGCCATCTTCGTTAAGTTTGCTGGTTCACCAACAGGAGTAAAATCAAATTTGAAGTCACCAGTGTGAACAATGTTTCCTGCTGGTGTTTTTACAATTATTCCGTATGCATCAGGAATACTATGTGTTGTACGGAAAAACTCAACTGATGTATTGGCAAATTTTATCGCTTGGTCTTCGTGAATTTCATACATTTTTACCTTGCGAAGTAGGCCATGCTCTTCTAGTTTATTTTTTATTAAGCCAAGGGCTAGCTTACCACCATATATGGGAATGTTTATTTCTCGCATTAAATATGGAATTCCACCAATGTGGTCTTCATGTCCGTGCGTAATAAATAACCCTTTAATCTTTTCTTCATTCCGAACTAAGTACGTATAATCAGGAATGACATAATCAATTCCCAAAAGTTCGTCCTCTGGAAATTTAATACCAGCATCAATTAAAATAATTTCGTCTTGATATTGGACTGCATAGGTGTTCTTGCCGATCTCACCTAAGCCACCTAAAGCAAAGACGGATGCTTGATTTGGTTTAGCTTGTTTCATGTTTTACCCCTGTTCTATTCTAAAGTTAGGATTTTGTTTTTCGTATTCAAGAAATTCGCCAGAGATTGCTTGAACAAACTCGATGCTAATATTTTTGTCGGCAAGTTTTTTTCGTGCTTCTCTTTCACTATTTGCTTCAACATAATATGACCTTGTGTTTTCCCGAACTGGAACTTGTTCAGGTTTTGGTTGATAAAATACTTTGTAAATCATAATACCTCTCCTTATAACCTTATATTTATTATCATATTATAAATTAAAATGGTTAGATTTTCATGCATTTATTCTTCTTTGCCATTTTAACTCTATTATATTCCTATTTTATGTAAAAAGGGGAGATTTTAAAAATTTCCCCATTGCTTAGTTATACTTATCATTGTGGACTTTGTGCAAGCCTTTTTTTTGGAAGTAATCCACGACAGTGCTTAACTAATTTTCGCTTGATTTTTTTTAGCATGTCCGTCTCCTCCTTTAAGGAAGTGATAAAGTAACCAGTCCTACATTTATTTGTTTTTAGTATGTGGAAATTTACAAAAAAGCTACGAGGTAATTAATGGCTATTTTAGACTTTTTCCTTTTAAATAGGTTCGAAATCCTTCATACTTATACTAGTAGCAACAATCGCTTAGAAAGAGCGTACATAAATAAGTTAAAGGAGCTAAACGATGGGAAGAGAAGAGAAGGTTGTGTTTTTTGATATTGACGGGACGTTATATAACGAAAATAAAACAATTCCAACTTCAACAGTGAAAGCAATTAATGAACTTAAACGAAATGGAGTACATGTAGCGATTGCTACTGGTAGAGCTCCTTTTATGTATAAGGATTTACGTGATCAATTGGGCATTGACACTTATATTAGCTTTAATGGCTCGTATGTTATTTTCAACAATGATATTGTTTTCAAAAGTCCATTAGAGACGGAAAAACTAAAGCGCTTAGAAAAAGATGCTTTGCAAAATGAGCACCCAATGATTTTTCTAGATCATCTCAATCACTATTCTAATTATAAAGAGCACCCTTATATCGAAGAGTGCATTGGAAACCTAAAACTTCATTTACCAGACTACAATCCATCTTTTTATCATACACAAGACGTGTACCAAGCGTTAATATTCTGTAAAGATCAACATGAGGATTTATATACACGCGGACATGAACATTTTGATTATGTTAGGTGGCACCGATATTCGATTGATGTACTTCCAAGTGGAGGATCAAAAGCTAAAGGTATAGAAATTCTTCTGGATCAAATGAATATACCAGTGGAGAACGCATTCGCTTTTGGAGATGGTCTGAATGATATTGAGATGCTATCTTACGTTGGTACAGGTGTTGCAATGGGGAATGGTCATGAAGCTGTAAAAGATGTTGCTAATGTGGTGACAAACCATGTCGATGACGACGGTATACTAATCGGCCTTCAAAAAGTAGGACTTTTAAAATAAAGTGAGTGAAATATTGAATGGAAAAAAAGACGTGACTTCACATTTGTAGTCACGTCTTTTTATTATAGTTTAGGTAATGGTTTTGTATATTTATCTTGGTACCCTTCAATACGGTCGTAGAACATAATTCCATTTAAATGGTCAATTTCATGCTGAAACACGATAGAAACAAGGCCTTTTAATCGCATAGTAACTTCTTTGCCATCAATGGTTGTTCCTTTTACTGTTATTCTTGAATAGCGTGGAACGAGACCAGGTACTTCGCGATCTACTGAAAGGCATCCTTCTCCATTTTCAAGGTGATTAAGTTCAACAGAATGACTAATGATTTTAGGATTAAACATTCCACAGCTTACTAATTCGTCATTTTCATCATAAACATGGACCGCGATCATTCTTTTGCTAATTCCAATTTGTGGTGCAGCTAGACCAATTCCTGGACGTAAACCATAACGTTCCGCAATTTCAGGATCTTGACTATTAATAACAAATTCAAGCATTTTTTGTAAAGTTTCTTTGTCTTCATTTGATGGTGGAAGTTGTACTTCCTTTGCAACTTGTCTTAAGACAGGGTGACCTTCACGTATAACATCTTTCATCGTAATCATTCTTACAACCCCTTTTGATAACTTTTACATATGTACTTTATTAAAACATATTATTTCATACCTATAGTATACCAAAAAAGCTAAGTATGGAAAAAACGGAAGTCTCAATGACTTCCGTTTTTTTGAATCAATGATTAGCAACCGTATTTAGATGCACCTACAATGATTAATAAAATGAAGAGAACGACAATTAAAGCGAAGCCTCTTCCGCGTCCGTGACCATACCCTGGGGCATAAGCACCTGCAACTTGTGGTCCATAACCGTATCCGCAAGGATCATAGCATCCATATCCGTACATTTAAATGACCTCCTTTGAAAAGTACATCGCTAACTTGCGACTCACTAATACACTATGCATTTAATATCATCTTGTTTGGTCATATACCCATTTTTTAGTTATTTTTTTAGTTATTTTCTTAGATTAACTTTGTTTGGTGATTGTAAATTGTGTTACCATTCCTTTTTACAAGCAAAATTATTTCAATGGTTTTAAGTACTATATTTTTTATAAACACAATATACTAACCTATAAAGTACAGGCGTAATTGAAATAAGATATTGTCAATTTGTTTGTTTTCGTATAATGTTTTATTGGATGAATATGTATATTTGGCATAATGGTGAATGGAGGTTTTCAGTTTGAAACTGAAGTATGTTGGCTTAGTCTTAGGAATGGCAATGGTAGTTTTTCTTGCAGCCTGTGGAAACAATCCAGCGGAAGATATGTTTACGCATATGGAAAAGGCGGTTGTTTTAGAAGAAGTTTTTGAGCAACAACAAGAGCCGCTTGTAGCTGCAGAAAAAAAAGAGCATGAAATATATGAACAAATTATTAAATTAGGTATGTCGGAATATGAAGAAATTGTAGAACTTTCTAAACAAGCAATTTCTATTGTTCAAGAGAGAAAACAATTGATGGACAAGGAAAAAATGAGTATTGAAGCGGGATATGAAGAGTTTTTAAAAATTGAACCTGTAATTGAAGAACTAAAAGAGGAAGAATTAAGAGATCAGGCTGTTCAGTTAAAAGAAACGATGACAAAAAGATTTGAAAGTTACCAGGCGTTATACGATGAGTATGATATTGCGCTAAGTTTAGATGAAGAATTATATACAATGTTACAACAAGAAGATTTAACAATTGATGATCTACAGGGAAAAATTGATGAAATTAATGAAGCTTATGAAAAAGTTATGAATGCTAAAGATGTTTTTAATGAGTATACAGAGGCGTACAATGTGGAGAAAAAAGAATTTTACCTCCTTGCTGAATTGGATATTACATTTGAAGAATAGTCGAAAAAGGAAGTGCTTTTTATCAGGCATTTCCTTTTTTTTGCAGTTAAAGGACCCCAAGTCTGCTGAAATATATCAGGGCATATTTTTATAGGTCTGATTAAAGTTTTAAAAATAGAGAACATTAAGCAAAAAGGAGGGAGGATATATAAATTGTTTTTATTAAAAGGTGTATCAATCTGTACTAGTTTATAAATAGTTATTATATAACACAGTTGTCTGGTGTGTATGTGAATAAATTTTAGTTTACCTTTTTAAAAATTGTTGAGCAAAAGGATTGACGAGGGAAAACTTTGTGATGTAGACTTAATCCTGAAAGTAGAATTGTATTAGTGGTTCCTATGAAAAAGTGATACAGTTCGGAAGTTAAATTATATTTTGGTTAAGCTATGAAGACATAGGATATTTAATATATTACATACTTTTATAATTGCGATTGGGTAGACTATGCTCTAATATTTTTTTGATAAAAACAAACTTAACTAAAAGAACAGTATAGTTACTGATCTTAGCGTTGGTGACAGTGTATTGGAATTATGTAAAAATGGGTATCCTAGAAAGTGGGTATTCATGTTACTTTTAGATGTTTTCAACACATTATTTATTTCGGTGCTAAGCATGGTAAGTCCAAATGAAAAAACATGCCAATAGGCTTTTTATTAGAAAGGAAGAGGTGAAGAACTTGAGTACAAAAACAGTAGTAAAACAAATCGAAGATCAGTTTGAGATGTTTCAAATTTTAAATGAAGAAGGTCAGGTTGTTAACGAGGCTGCTATGCCTGAATTATCTGATGAACAGCTTCAAGAAATGATGCGTCGTATGGTTTATACACGTATTTGGGATCAACGTGCGATTTCTTTAAATCGTCAAGGACGCTTAGGGTTTTATGCACCCGTTGCTGGTCAAGAAGCTTCAATGTTAGGTTCTCAATATGCTTTAGATAAGGAAGATTGGATCTTACCTGGATACCGTGATATTCCACAAATGGTATTCCACGGTTTCCCGTTATATAAAGCATTCTTATATTCTCGTGGTCATTATGAAGGTGGAAGAATGCCAGAAGGTGTAAACGTTCTGATGCCACAAATCATTATCGGTGCACAAATTGTACAAACTGCAGGTGTTGCATTAGGCCTAAAGCGTAAAGGTAAAAAGAATGTAGCTATCACCTACACTGGTGACGGCGGAGCTTCTCAAGGTGACTTCTATGAAGGTATGAACTTTGCTGGTGCGTTTGAAGCTCCTGCTATCTTTGTTGTTCAAAACAACCGCTTTGCGATTTCTGTCCCTGTAGAAAAGCAGTCAGCTGCAAAAACAATTGCACAAAAAGCTGTTGCAGCAGGAATTGAAGGAATTCAAGTCGATGGAATGGATATTTTAGCAGTTTATGCAGCCACTTCTCAAGCTCGTGAACGTGCGCTAAATGAGGGAATTCCAACTTTAATTGAAACAATGTGTTACCGCTATGGTCCGCATACGATGGCTGGTGATGACCCGACTCGTTACCGTACAAATGATCTTGATGATGAGTGGGAAAAGAAAGATCCACTAGTTCGCTTCCGTAAATTCCTAGAAGGCAAAGATTTATGGACTGAGGACATGGAAAACGAAATGGTAGATAAAGCAAAAGAAGATATTAAAGAAGCAATTAAACAAGCAGATGCTGCACCTAAACAAAAGGTGACTGATTTAATTGAATTTATGTACGAAGAACTTCCACACAACTTACAAGAACAAATGGAAGAATATAAAGCAAAGGAGTCGAAATAATCCATGGCGCAAATGACGATGATTCAAGCCATTACCGATGCAATGCGTAATGAGCTCAAAAGAGATGAAAATGTTCTCGTATTTGGAGAAGACGTCGGAAAAAACGGTGGAGTATTCCGTGCTACTGATGGATTACAATCGGAATTCGGTGAAGATCGCGTATTCGATACTCCATTAGCTGAGTCAGGTATTGGTGGATTAGCGATCGGTTTAGGTTTAACAGGTTTTCGTCCAGTAATGGAAATTCAATTCTTTGGGTTCGTGTTTGAGGTATTTGACTCTGTAGCAGCTCAAATGGCTCGTATGCGTTATCGTTCTGGTGGAAAGTATCATTCTCCAATTACAGTCCGTTCACCACTCGGTGGAGGTGTAAAAACTCCAGAATTACATGCTGATAACTTAGAAGGATTAGTTGCTCAAACTCCTGGTTTGAAAGTAGTTTATCCTTCAACTCCATATGATGCTAAAGGTTTATTAATTTCTTCGATTCGTGATAATGATCCAGTTATCTTCCTCGAGCACATGAAATTATACCGTTCATTCCGTGGAGAAGTTCCAGAAGAGGAGTATACAATCCCGCTTGGTAAAGCAGATGTAAAACGTGAAGGTAAAGATATTTCAATCATTACATATGGTGCAATGGTTCACTCTTCACTAAAAGCTGCAGAAGAACTTGAAAAAGAAGGTATTGATGCAGAGATTATTGACCTTCGTACTGTTAGTCCACTAGATATTGATACCATCGTTGCTTCAATTGAAAAAACGAATCGTGCCATTGTCGTGCAAGAAGCACAAAAACAAGCAGGTGTTGCTGCAAATGTTATCGCCGAAATTAACGAACGTGCAATCCTTCATTTAGAGGCACCTGTATTGCGTGTAACAGCTCCTGATACGGTATATCCGTTCGCTGCAGCTGAAGATGTTTGGCTTCCTGACTATAAAGATATCGTTGAGAAAGCTAAGCAAGTCGTTAACTTTTAATTAGTCGTACTGGAAAAGAAGTCTCAAAGGTTTCTTTTTCAGTCTTTTTTCACGACTTTTAATGTTGAAAAGGTGTATCACCTATGATGATCTGATAGTAGTGTGATTAAAAATATTAGTCTCAAATTAACTGACAAAAAGGAGGCGCTTTTCGTGGCATTTGAATTCAAACTTCCAGATATCGGTGAAGGTATCCATGAAGGTGAAATAGTAAAATGGTTTGTTAAACCAGGTGACGAAGTAAAAGAAGATGATATTTTACTTGAAGTACAAAACGATAAAGCTGTTGTTGAAATTCCATCCCCTGTTGAAGGTAAAATCCTAGAACTTAAAGTAAGTGAAGGAACGGTTGCAGTTGTAGGTGATGTTCTAATAACGATCGATTATGATGGTGAGGCTCCTCAATCAGCGCATGGTGATCATGAAGAGCAAGCTCCAGCACCTGTAATAGAGGAAGTAAAAGCTGAAGAAGCGAAAGAGGTAGCACCTGTTACTACTGAAACTGAAGTTGATGAAAACCGTCGTGTAATTGCGATGCCTTCTGTACGTAAATATGCTCGTGAAAAAGGAGTTAATATTCGTGCAGTTCAAGGAACAGGAACGAATGGTCGTATCGTAAAAGAAGATATTGATAGCTACTTAGCAGGTGGACAAACTCAAGAACAAGTTGAAAAACAAGTAGAGGCGCCTGTTGCAGATACAACAAAAGCACAGCAAGCACCAAAAACTACTCCTGTTGCTATACCAGAAGGTGCTAATGAAGAGCGAGTTCCGATTAAGGGAATTCGTAAGGCTATCGCTAAAGCAATGGTTAACTCTAAGCATACTGCACCACATGTAACGCATATGGATGAGGTGGATGTAACATCGCTTGTTGCTCATCGTAAGCAATATAAAGAAGCAGCTGCTGAACAAGGTGTTAAATTAACGTACTTACCGTATGTTGTTAAAGCATTAACTTCTGCTTTACGTAAATATCCTGCACTTAATGCATCAATTGACGATGTAAATGAAGAAATTGTTTATAAAAACTACTTCAACATTGGAATTGCTGCTGATACAGAACAAGGTTTAGTTGTACCAGTAGTTAAAGATGCTGATCGTAAATCAATCTATTCAATCGCTGCAGAAATTAGTGAATTAGCTGTTAAAGCTCGTGACGGAAAGTTAAGTGCTAATGAAATGAAAGGTGGAACATGCACGATTTCAAACTTAGGCTCAGCTCGTGGTGCATGGTTTACACCAGTAATTAACCATCCTGAAGTAGCGATTTTAGGGATTGGTCGTATTGAAGATAAAGCGGTAGTTAAGAATGGGGAAATTGTAGCTGCCCCAGTACTTAACCTTTCAATTAGCTATGACCATCGTTTAATTGATGGGGTTACAGCACAAAATGCATTAAACCACGTAAAACGCTTATTAAACGACCCACAATTGTTATTAATGGAGGGATAAACAAATGGTAGTTGGAGATTTCGCAACAGAGGTAGATACTCTCGTCATTGGTTCAGGCCCTGGCGGTTATGTAGCAGCTATTCGTGCTGCACAACTAGGACAGAAAGTAACCATCGTAGAAAAGGGCAACCTTGGTGGAGTTTGTTTAAACGTCGGTTGTATTCCTTCAAAAGCTTTAATTCAAGCTGGTCACCGTTTTCATGATGCTAATTCATCTGAGAATATGGGGATTACAGTTGATAAGGTGAATTTAGACTTTTCAAAAATGCAAGCATGGAAAGCATCCGTTGTAAACAAATTAACGGGTGGCGTTGAAGGACTATTAAAAGGTAATAAAGTTGAGATTATTAAAGGTGAAGCTTACTTTGCGGATAAAGATTCAGTACGTATTATGGATGATAAGCAAGCTCAAACATATAAATTTAAAAATTGTATTATTGCTACAGGATCTCGTCCGATTGAAATCCCTACCTTCAAATTTAGTAAGCGTATTTTAAGTTCAACTGGTGCCCTTAACCTAACAGAACTTCCAAAGAAGTTAATTGTTATTGGTGGAGGTTACATCGGAATTGAACTTGGGGCAGCATATTCTAACCTTGGATCAGAAGTTGTTGTATTAGAAGGTGGAAAACAAATTCTTCCTGGTTTTGAAAAACAGATGAGTCAACTTGTAACACGTCGTATGAAGAAAAATGGTGTGGAACTGTACACTGAAGCTTTAGCACAAGGTGTAGAGGAAACAGAAAATGGAGTCACAGTAACAGCTGAAATCAAAGGTGAAAAGAAGACATTTGAAGCGGATTACGTTTTAGTAACAGTTGGTCGTCGTCCTAACACCGAAGAAATTGGTCTAGAACAAATCGGTGTTGAAATCGATGAGCGTGGATTTATAAAAGTTGATAAACAGTGTAAAACATCTGTTGATGGTATCTATGCGATTGGTGATATTGTACCTGGACCAATGCTTGCTCACAAAGCTTCATATGAAGCGAAAGTAGCAGCTGAAGCAATTGCAGGCCATCCAGCTGAAGTAGATTACTTAGCAATTCCTGCAGTCGTATTTTCTGGACCAGAACTTGCAACTGTCGGTCTAGATGAAAAAGAAGCAAAAGAAAAAGGATATGACGTTGTTGTATCGAAGTTCCCGTTTGCAGCTAATGGTCGAGCGTTATCGCTAGATGAGACTGACGGTTTCATGAAAATGGTAACTCGTAAAGAAGATGGCTTAGTTCTAGGTGTACAAATTGCGGGAGCAAATGCTTCCGATATGATTTCTGAAGCGTGTGTGGCAATTGAAGCAGGTATGACTGCTGAAGATATCGCGTTGACTATTCATGCACATCCATCATTAGGTGAAATTACGATGGAAACTGCAGAAGTTGCACTAGGAATGCCAATTCATATCGTCAAGTAATCAAAATTTTTCTCCCCCTGTATATAAAGAAGAGGCTGAAATAAATTCAGCCTCTTTATTCTTTCTCCAGTTATCAGTGCTTTATATGATGGTAAGATAACTCTTGATCATTTATTTTTAAAGTATTAGTAAGTAAATTGATAATTTCTTCTTTTGAATGATTTCCTTCGATTTTTAACTGAACATCATCGCCACTAAGTACCATTAAAGTTGGGTATGTACTTACGTTAAAGTATCGTATTACATTACGTTCACTGGCGTAGACAATTTGAAACGGGAAGTGTTTCTCTGGGAACAATCGTTGCATTTCTAAAAGTGCATCATAAAAACTCGCTTCTTCTAATATCGAATCCTCATTAGAAAAAAGTACAGTCATATATTCTGTATTGTCAGTAACAAGTGGATTAGTAGTTGCTTCTGATGACCAACACCCTGTAGTAATTAAAAAGGTCGATAAGAGCAAGTAAGATAAATGATATCTCATCCTTTGACCTCACTTCCTATGAAGGATAAAATTAATTGATATTATTTTACCATGCCATTATATGGTTGTACGTGAAGTAACATAAATGTAATGAAATAGAAAAATAATGATAAAAAGACGGTTACATGTTAACCGTCTTTAATCTTCTTTCTTTTTCTTATCCAATTCGTTAACTTTCTTCTTTAATGCAGCAATTTCTTCTTTAAGCTTTAATTTTTCCTCACGCAATCTTAATTTCTCATCCTTCATACGTAACTTATCTTGGTATAGTATAGGTTTTTCTTGGCGCAATGACTTCATTAATGAAATGATCATAAAGATCATAATAATGGCAAACGGAAGTGCTGCTATAATAGATGCCGTTTGTAACGCTCCTAATCCACCAGAAGCTAATAATACTGCTGCGGCTGCAGATTGCACTAGACCCCATATCAATTTCACGGAATTAGCTGGGTTTAAATTTCCGTTTGTTGTTTGCATACCTAGGACAAAAGTCGCAGAGTCTGCAGATGTTATGAAAAAAGAGCATATTAATAAAATTGCAATTGCAGACATGATTAGGCCAAGGGGAAATTGCTCCAATACCGCAAATAAAGCTAATTCCATACCCTGGTCTTCAATGACATCCATGATCCCAATATTACTATGTAGGTCTAGTGAAAGGGCAGTACCTCCAAAGACAGAAAACCATAGTGCTCCAAACAGTGTAGGTACAACCAATACACCAGTAACGAATTCACGAATTGTACGCCCTTTAGAAACTCTAGCAATGAAGGTCCCCACAAAAGGAGCCCAAGCGATCCACCAGGCCCAGTAAAAGATGGTCCATCCTTGTACCCAATTCGTTTCTGGATTATAGGGGTCAATACGGAAACTCATTCCCGCTAAGTTTTGAAGATAACTACCTAATGTTTGCGTGAAAACACCCATAATAAAGGTGGTCGGTCCTACAAATAATAAAAATAATAATAGGCCAATTGCGAGATAAATATTTGTTTTACTTAATATACGTATTCCTTTATTGAGTCCTGTTAGCGAAGATAACATGTAAAGGATTGTAATAACGACAACGATAATTAGTTGTGTAACAATGTTATTGTTAACACCAGGAATAATCTGTGATACACCACCAGAAATTTGTAATGTCCCAAAACCAAGTGATGTTGCCACACCAAAAATAGTTGCAAATACTACTATTACGTTAATTATAGTTCCAATCGATCCGTTTACTCGGTCTCCAAGAAGTGGTTTAAATGCAGCACTAATAACACCAGGAGCATCTTTTCTAAATTGAAAATAGGCAAGAATTAGAGCAACAATTGCATAAATTGCCCATGGGTGTAATCCCCAGTGAAAAAATGCGTAACGCATTGCTTGGCTAGCTGCTTGATATGAATCGAGGTATGGGTTAGGTGGATAATAAAAATGGTACATTGGTTCCGCTACACCCCAAAATACAAGCCCAATTCCCATACCAGCCGTAAATAAAAAAGCAAACCATGTTAAATAATTGTATTCTGGACGATCTTCAGGCTTACCTAATCGTATTCTCCCATAGGGACTAAAAATAAGATAAATAGAAAAAATTAAAAAACCAGTAGATGCTAATAAGTAAAACCAACCAAACTTTTCAGTGATAAAGCTCTGAATTGCTGCTGTAGTACTATCTAAGTGGTTTGGAGCAAGGGTTCCCCATAAAATAAACGCAATGGCTATACATAATGATATAGAAAACACTGGTGTTAACTTCCTCAAAATATCAACCCCTTTCTATCAGACATGAAGTTTAAAAATAAAATTGCAGGAAAATATGTTTGTGTTTTGCTAATTCTTTTAGTATTAATCGTACTGTACTTTACTAGGGAACACATAGCTTGGATAAGTTTGTTCAGTTAAAGAGTATTGTCTTTCTTTTTCAGTAACTTCAGCTAAATCAATTGTTAACTGCTGGATAATTGAAAGCTCATAAAACACGCGTTGAACAAAATGAAGTTCGTCATTGTTATTGGGTTCAATATACTGTAAGTTTTCCTTAATTTTGCTAATCCATTCATAATGCCTTTCGTGCATTTGGTGTAATGGATCTTTATAAATCTCAGCAAGGGCCGCGATCGACTTTTTTATTAGATCCCATTCAAATTCTGAGAAATGACTTCTTTTTATCTGTTGATATGTCAGGTTTCCGATCCTTAAATTAATTTGTTCTATAAAATGGAGCTTTTTAATTAAATATTGAAAAGAGCGGAATTCATTTTCTTCAAAATTACGGTATTTCCATTCATCGGTCTGAAACTGCGTCAACTTATATATTTTTTCTATCTGTTGGGAAAGTGGTCGATACGTTACAGAAGGGTGTTCCTCTGTAGAGTTATCAATTAGTAACGTTAATTTATTTGCTGCTTCTGCATAAAGTGTCTCAATTTGTTGGACAACTATAGGCCCGAACTTTGGCGGTAGGATTACATAGTTTACACAGGTTGAAACGATAATTCCAATTGAGGTACCAGATAACCTAAGAATAAAGTCATGTAACATACTATCTGTTGTACCTGGTATCATTGCAACTGCTGTCAAAGTGGCAACAAGTGTACCGGTATCTAGCTTTAAGCGAGCACATGCAATAATAGTTAGCATTGCTACTAATGAATAAGTTAAAGCTGATTGACCAAGAAAAAATTCTATTAATACAGCAAAAAGAGCGCCTATTGCGGCGGCTGGCAAGCGAACTAATCCTTTTTTTAATGAATCTGCTGCAGTTGGTTCAGTAGTTACAATTGCTGTAATAATTGCAAAAACAACAGGGAGATCAAGCAGTTTACAGATAAATGCTGTTACAAACACTGCGAGACCAGTCTTTATTACTCGTCGTCCAACCCATTTTGTATTTTTCATAAAACCACCTTCTTAGTTGACTATCCATCAATAGTATTGGATTGCTATTTATTTGCTATACAAAGAAAAGCTGTATTTAAAATAAAAATTTGCTAATATATTCTCTAAAAGAGGATGTCTGCAGCTGTGTTTGAAATTTAATTTTAAGGTTGGTGTATGTATGAAATGGTTGATTGTTTTGCTATTGAGCTTTGTTATTGTAAGTGCTGGATGTAATTATGAGAGTAATGAAAAAGAAAGTGCCACTACTAATGAGGAAGTTACAGAGGATGCTTTTGAGGAAAAGGAGGCATTAGAGAACTATGAAGCCCTTGAAGGGGAAGATGAATTAGAACTGGAAAATAAGATGGACGATGAATTAACGGAACAAGAAGTAAGTGAAGATATAGAGAAGGTAGTACAACCGAAGTACGAATTGAACGAAGCAAATTTTCTTGTTCAACCTATAAAGGAAGGAGTAAATGAAAAAGTTGTCCTGCTAACAATTGATGACGCTCCTGATCAATACGGTGCAGAGATGGCTCGAATTCTGTATGACATAGAAGCAAATGCTATCTTCTTTGTAAATGGGATATTTATTAACAAGGCTAATGGACAGGAACAACTTAAGGAAATACATGAGTTAGGATTTGAAATTGGTAACCATACGATGAGTCATAAAAATTTAAGTGAACTTTCAGAAGAAGAGCAGAGAAAAGAGATAGTTGATCTTAATGACCTCATCGAAGAAATCACTGGAGAACGCCCACGATTTTTTAGAGCCCCATACGGAGTCAATACAGATATCTCTAAGCAAGTAGTCAAAGAGGAAGGAATGCAATGGATGAATTGGACGTATGGGTATGATTATTTTCAACAGTATACGAATGCTGAAGCATTAGCAGATATTATGGTAAATGCTCCAGAACTTATGAATGGTGCTAATTTATTAATGCATGACCGTAAATGGACAATGGAAGCGTTAAAAGATATTGTAGTAGGCCTTAGAGAGAAAGGATATGAGATTGTTGATCCAAAGGAAATCCAATAGATTAGAATAAATTATTTAAAAAGCGTCAAAGCTGATATATAGCTTTGACGCTTTTTATTGTTTAGCTACTGTTCTTAAACAGTGCTAATTGAAGTTTGTAAAAAAATGTCGAAAAGGTAAAATTATAAATTAATTTGAGTGATTAGAGAGTAGAGATGATGATGAATAAAAGAATTTTATATACTTTTTATACTTTGCTATTTTTCATTCTAGCTTTTACAGGTTGTCAATCTGGTCATAAAGAGCTTGGAGAGATGCCTCAAAAGAAAATTGAAAAAGAATCTCATGTCGTCCAATTACCAATGGAACTTACAAATAATGAAACGAGATTTTCTGTAGAGGATCTAGTAACAGAAATGAATGGTACCTTTGAATATGATCCATTACATCGTACTTTACATTTAACGATTGATCAGGATCATTTTTACTTAATAGATGGGGTGCCAGTTTTAGAGAGAAACGGTGAGTATCTTGCAAGCGATGATATTTATTTAATCATTGATGATGAAGACCAGCCGTTTTTACCTGCATCATTTCTAGAAGTAGGACTTGAAATGAATACGACCTATTCTAAAGACGCTATTTCATTTGAATGGTTTGGTCCAGTTGAAAAAGTAGGGGGTCCACCAGATCAATTTAATTTTGAGACTTGGGATACAGATCAAATGATTGAATATTTATCGTTTCTAAATAAACCAATAAAAGGGGCGCAAGTTAGTACAATTCCTAGTCATTTACCAGGTGCGAAGCGATTATACCGTAATGGCTATCATGAAGGGTTAGATTGGTATGACTTTGCATCTGGAGGAGATATTAGCTTTGATACCCCTATTTATGGGATGGCAAAAGGAACAGTGGTTCGTGCAGACCATAATTACGAAGAGTATCCGTCTCCAGAAGTTAGAAATTTAGACTTGAAGTTTACATCTAGTGTAGGAGAAACTCCTGAATACATTTTCGATAAGTTAAGAGGTAAACAAATTTGGGTTCAGTATCCAAAGGGGGTTATGGTTCGGTTTGCTCATTTATCTGAAATCCCTGAAGGTATTCACGTAGGGCAAGAAATTGATGAAAATACAATAATAGGATACGTAGGTAACTCTGGCACTAGTGGAGCCGTCAATCAAGATCGAACAGAGTTACATCTACATCAAGATCTTTTAATATACGGTGAACTGTTTTGGAAACCTTTCGATCAAGATCAAGTTCTAACAGTATTGAAACGTATATTTAAAGAGTAGAAGAAACAAGCACAGGCATTATACCTGTGCTTATCTTTTATAAAAGTACATAATTCTTCCGTTGAACAAATGCACTTCGGCTTGTAATTTCTTCCCTAAAAATTTACAGAATTCATTTGCTTTACCTTTATCGCCGTGTGTTGCACCCTCTGGTAGAATAACATGTATGTATGTTTGCGAAGTTTCATTACCATCATTGTCTTCAATGATCTCTTTACCTACACCAAAAACGATATATTTATATCTTGTTGATGTTCCATTACTTTTCAAATAGATCCAGCTACCATCACTATCCGGTAAATCGGTCACTACATAAGGGAATGCAGCTTCTCCATAACCCCAATCTAATTGATTTCCCGTCTTAGTGGTGATTACTTGATAATAATTGAAAATATCCTTCAATTCTTCGATGGTCATCTCTTGCTGAGTCGACTTTTTCACTAGCTTTATGTATGCGTGGTCGGACATAGACATCTACTCCCAACTATAAAACGTTTTCATTTCCATCTATTATCTTAGCATTAGTCTTTCAAGCTGACAACATAATAAAAATAGGATAAATGACCGAAGGTATTAAGAATCATGAAATTGAATTATAAAGAATATAATAATGATGAACAAATTTATAGTTTTTTTTCATAAATTTGGAATACTAATATTAGATAAATGAACTGAAGTAAAAATGGGGGAAGAAATATGGATAAGTCAGCATTCTTAGATGAGCTAAGGCTTGAGGTGGGGCTTGTTTCTGATCATGCAAATTCACAACATGAATTCTTTAATGGAATTATCCAAGTATTTGGAAAGTACATAAAGCATGGATTTAGTGCTGGATTGTATAAATCACAAGTAGATTTTTTTAAATTGATAGCGTGTGCTGGTGACGGAGCATATGATGCGATGGAGCTTTTTGGTGAAGGCCATTTAAGTTTATGTGCTATAAGAGGACGTATTTCAATTCTAGATCTAGAATATTCTAGTCGTATATTGGCACCCTTTTATGAAGGTCACCATTTAATTGGTATTATCGTATTTGACTTACCAAAGGTTGAATACGAGGTAACCGAAGAAGATTTAATCTTTGTTCGTGAGATATGTAGGCACATTGAGCTGAATCAAAACCAGTACAGTAATTAACTAAAGTTGAATATTCATAATATTTTCACAATTTAGTACTATAGTTGGTTGCTTAATCATGAAAAACTAGTTATAATAATATCAGAATATTATAAAAGTTATTTTGTAACTTAATTTAAGGACATAGCAATACAACAAAAAGACGTCTCCTTTTTGTTTATTGTTGTCAATATATGAATTAATTTTGGAGGTGGACTAAATGAATTTGTTTGAGCGTTTATACGACGAGCAAGAAAATGTGAAGGTGCAATTTATTGGGTTTACTACTGACGATGTTCGTTATGATTTTGGCATTGTCTATACAAACATGTTCTTTGGTAAACCTCTTGTGGTCTGCATGCAAACAGGCCGTTCTGCACTCCTATGTGCTGACGATGTAAGAAATGTAGATCATATTCAAAAAGTATTTCATATTCGATCATCTAAAGAGGCAGAGGATCTCGCAACATTCTTCGAAAAGACATTGCCGACAATGCCACTAGAGCCGCAATATTAATAAATGAAACATACTAAATTAATATAATAGGTTCACTAAGAGGCTGATATTAACAATATATCAGCCTCTTAGTTATTAATCTGAACCCCAAAAAGTGTATGTAACGCTATATATTATAATTTTTAATAAAAAAAGAATTAAATGTGTTATACGATTTGCTGTTGACAATATTAATGTGACATATTATTATAATTACATAGACATCAGAAAACGTTTTCAATAAAAACAATAATTTGTTAAGGGAGATGGAATTTGTGGGGATCATCGTATGTCAAACTTGCAACTCAACCATTGAACATTTCGAAGGCGAGAAAGTGACAACTTTGTATGCAAAGTGTACTGGTTGTGAAAAGTGTAAAGAAAAAATTAATAAACTAAAATAAATCATAATTAATAATTGGGACTTCTAGATGGAGTCTCTTTTTCTTTGTTTTGTAAGAAAAACAATGTAGATGGAAACTATTCTAGACAATAATAAAAAACAAAAAACCCAAATAAACGTTGTTTGGGTTTTTTGAGGTGATTAAAAATATACTATTTAATGATGTCTAGATTTAGTTTAGCGGTTAACTAGGTGCTTCCGCTTTTCTGATGTTATTGAATTGGGCGTCTTTCTTTAATTACGCGAATTTTCTTAAATGTAGCATCTTCTGGACCTTGAACTGGTAATCCTGCGTATAAATTCTCTTGAATGTAATTAATATTCTCTTCAGTAATAACTTCTCCAGGAATGAGAATAGGGATACCAGGTGGATACACCATAACGAATTCAGCAATAATTCTGCCTGCAGAGTAATCAAATGAAATGACCTCTGTTTCCGAATAAAAGGCATCACGAGGTGATAAAGCAAGTGTTGGACTATTAGGTACATAAACGGAGGCCGTTTCTCGTGCTTCAATCTTATCTTGATGTAATTCTGATAGTTCTTGTAAAGCATTAATTAAAGCCTTTGTTTCTCTTTCAGAATCTCCAAAAGTGATAATGCAAAGGATATTGTATAAATCTGAAAGTTCAACTTCAATATTGTGTTTTTCACGTAGCCAAACTTCTACTTCGTAACCTGTAATACCAAGATCTTTAATGGAAATAATCAATTTTGTTGGGTCATAATCATAGGCAGCTTTAGAGCCTAATATTTCTTTTCCAACACAATATAACCCAGGGATCAAATTGATCTCATCTCTTGTTTTGTTTGCTAGCTGAATAGAATTTTCGATCATTTGTTTACCAACTGTAGCCAATTGCTTTCGGGCAACATCCAGGGAAGACAGTAATAAATATGACGTTGATGTTGTCGTAAGCATACTAATAATCGCCTGAACTCTCTTAGGAGATACAAGTCCTTCTTTTACATTAAGTACAGAGCTTTGTGTCATTGAGCCACCTAATTTATGAACGCTTGTGGCTGCCATGTCTGCTCCAGCTTGCATTGCCGATAATGGTAGTTCATCATGAAAATGAATATGAACACCGTGTGCTTCATCCACCAATACAGGTATGTTGGCGTTGTGAGCGATGTCAACAATCTCTTTCAAGTTTGCTGATACCCCAAAGTAAGTTGGGTTAATAACGAGTAATCCTTTAGCATCTGGATGTTGCTCAATAGCTTTTTCGACAGATTGGGTGGTAATCCCATGAGATATCCCTAAATTTTTATCGATTTCAGGATGAATGAAAATTGGGTTAGCACCTGAAAAAATAATAGCAGACATGATCGATTTATGAACATTTCTTGGAACGATTATTTTATCGCCAGGTCCACAAACACTCATAATCATTGTCATGATCGCACCACTTGTACCTTGAACAGAAAAGAAAGTATAATCTGCACCAAACGCTTCTGCAGCTAGTTCTTGTGCCTCCTTAATAATTCCATGCGGATGATGAAGGTCATCTAGTGGTCCTATATTAATTAAGTCTATGGATAAGGCATTTTCACCTATAAACTCTCTAAATTCAGGATCGATTCCATTTCCTTTCTTATGACCAGGAATATGAAATTGAATAGGGTCTTTTTTTGCATGATTTTTTACGCCAGTATACAGCGGAGTTAAACGTTGTTGCGACAACCGATTCACCTCTTCTATCTTCTAATTGCAAGTTGTCACCTTGCACATAAAACAAGATTGAGTATATCAAAAATTAACTGAAAATCAATGAAAATTTTTACTTTCATCGACAGAAGTATTCCCTTTAGTTTGTAGGGTTTTCTTAAATACTTGTCGAAATAAATAATAGAGCGCTTTCACTAACCATTTCGGTCTTAAAATTTAGCTACTTTTATAGTTTGGTTAATGAAAGAAATGATATACAAAAGTAAGGAGGAATATCATGAATTGGGAAACGCGTGTTACAAAAATGTTAAATATTCAATACCCTATTATCCAAGGTGGATTAGCCTATTTAGCTTATTCAGATTTGGCAGCAGCTGTTTCGAATGCTGGTGGTTTGGGACAAATAACTGCAATGTCTCTAGGTTCACCCGAAGAGTTAAGAAAGGAAATTCAGGCCGTAAAGTTAAAGACAGATCGGCCATTTGGGGTAAACTATGCTATTGGGCAACATGGTAGACCGTTCGAACATATGTTAGAAGTGGCTATAGAAGAAGAAGTTCCAGTTATAACGATGACTGGTGGTAATCCTGCTCCAATCTTTGATATGCTTAGTGGGGTTGATACAAAGAAACTGGTCCTTGTTGCTGCAAGAAGACAAGCTGAAAAGGCAGAAGAATTAGGTGCTGATGCAGTTATGGTTGTTGGACAAGAGGGTGGTGGCCACCTTGGTAGAGCCGATACGGGTACAATGGTATTAATACCACAAGTCGTGGAAGCTGTTTCAATCCCAGTTATCGCTTCTGGTGGAATTGGAGATGGTAAAGGTTTAATGGCAGCTCTTGCTTTAGGTGCTGAAGGAATAGAGATGGGTACTCGTTTTATAGCAACAAAAGAATGCATTCATGCACATGAAGCTTATAAGCAAAAATTAGTTGAGGCAAGCGAAGATGACACAGTGGTGATTAAGCGCTCAATCGGTGCTCCAGCTCGTGCAATTAAAAATGAATGGACTCAAAAGATACTTCAAGTTGAGGAAAAGAATCCGACTTATGATGCGTTAAAAGATTTAATTAGCGGAGAAGCTAATATGAAGTATATTTATGACGGAAATGAATCTCAAGGCTTTGGGTGGGCTGGTCAAGTAATGGGTAGAATAAAGGATGTCCCATCTGTACAGGAACTTTTTAATCGTATGATTAAAGAAGGAGAGGACATTCGAACAATTTGGAGTAAATAACCTTAAAAAGGTGGAATAAAAGTAATGAATATGCCAATTTCCTTAGATTGGAGTAAAGAAGAGGTAATAGATGTAATGGCTTTTTTTCAAGCTGTTGAAGACGCTTATAGTGGTGGGGTAGAGCGTGCTAAATTATTATCTTTATATCGTCGCTTTAAGGAAGTTGTTCCTTCTAAGAGTGAAGAGAAACAATTATTTAAGCAATATGATCAAGAAGCTGGAGTTTCATGCTATCATACGCTAAAAAAAGCGCGTGAGGATGAGCAGGCTCAAAAGATAAGGATGTAAATAAAGAAAAAGGGAAAACGCTTATGCGCTTTCCCTTTTTTTAGGTATGAATTGGACTAGTTAATCGATATAATGGGGCTAGAGTTGTAAATGTTTCATCGATTTCCTTTAATAAACCTTGTCCATCTGAAACAATAGGGTCATTTCGGTCAATATGTATACCACATAAGATTTCTGCTTTTTTTACATCGCGAAGTCGTTCGAATAATGCCTGTAAATCAACTGCCTCATGAGATGTAGCTTCAGGTTTTGTATGGTCTCCAGACCATACAAAGTGAGCAGGTATTTGTTGTTTAATCGTATTCATTTGCGATAATAATTGCTCTGCAAATTGTTGCTTAATTGGACATTCATAAATTAAAGCAAACCATACAAATAGATGGGTTTCGAATAAGCCAATCTGAAAATGAGGAAGCATTTTATAACCTCTGTTACTGTTGGCGATCGCTACCCAAGTATCTTTTGGTGGGTTAACTTTCCTTCTAGCATGCTTGGCTACATGGTAGTGCATCTCATCGCCAACTAATGACGATAAAGTTGGGGCGAAGTGATGTCCCAATTGTTCCAGCTTAGGACGAATTTTATTTTTAAGTTCATCCATACGGGGCTCTAATCCTTCGATTGTAAAAACATTAAAATCTTCTTGGGTAAATCCCTTAAATGACATTAAATCACCTTCAAACTTATTTTTTCATTAGTTTACCATAAATATTAAATAGGTTGTGCCATTTTACCGTTTACTAACATATGATATAATAACAAAACAATAATCTGAATATTCGGTTAAATGATTTTGGACACGGTTTGAAAAAATTATAGAAATTTAAGGGGTGTGAGTTTCTATGGAACAAGTCATTCAAGCCTTCAAGAGAAGAGATGCCGAATTAAGAATCCCAGTCCTACGTCTAGAAATTGATTATGAATTAGCAACTCTTCACGATGCTATGTTAGCAGAAGATTTAGAGACAATGAACAGATGTAAAAGTAAATTAAAAAGACTTAGTCAAGAATTACTTTTGTTAGAAGCATAAATAAATAATAAACTTGAAAGTGCAGATCTAAATCTGCACTTTTTTACTTTCATGAGCATTTTTTTAGACAATAAACAGCTCCGGTTAAACCAGATTTGGTTAGAGTAAATAAGTAAAGAAACCATTTAACCCTAAAAACTTTTCGTAGTTAGGCACTTTCTTTAAATATTATATTTTTGTCTTACACCCAATTATTGTATTCTTAATTTTAGGAATTTGTTCAAGATTTTTGACTTTTCTTGAAATGTGTATTTATGTCATAATATATCATAACAAAAAAAGCTTACTTGCGTTACTCAAACAGGGGGTCTATATATAGATGGAACAATTCGATTGGCTCAAAATAAAGCAGATGGCTATTATATGGGTAAAAGAAGCAAGTAATCAATTAAAAGCTTCCTTATTAGAAACCATACAAGTTGAAACAAAATCAAGTCCTGATGACCTTGTTACAGAAATGGATAGAAAAATTGAGCAGTATTTTCTACAAAAAATTCAAACTCACTTTCCATCCCATGCTTTCCTAGGTGAAGAGGGCATGAGTGATGAGGGATACTTTAACAACGATACGATCTGGATTATAGATCCGATTGACGGGACGACAAACTTTGTTCATCAGCAGTATAATTTTGCTATAAGTGTTGCCGTTTATCATAAAGGCGAAGGTAAAGTTGGGTTAATTTATGATGTAATGAATGATGAACTGTATCATGCTGTTGCAGGTGAAGGAGCATATAAGAATGAAGAACGTCTAGAAAAGTTAACTTCTGTTGATGTCAATAAAGCAATTCTTGGTCTCAATGCCAGGTGGCTATTAAATCATACGAGAAGGTATCAACCCTTCCTTATAAATATAGTCAAAAATGTTCGAGGGATTCGTTCGTACGGCTCTGCTGCACTAGAGATGGCCTACGTTGCATCGGGGCGATTAGATGGATACATTAGTTTAAAATTATCTCCATGGGATTTTGCCGCTGCCTTAGTTTTACTTAATGAGGTGGGAGGACGTTATTCCACTTTTTATGGAGAACCGTTAGCTATTCTAAAATCAAGTTCAGTATTTGTAGGAAAACCTCAGTTTCATGAGGCAATTATTAGAGAGTTTGTACATAGGAGTTGAAGTCATGAAAATAGGGTTTATTGGTCTTGGAACGATGGGACTTCCAATGACGAAAAATATATTAGCTGCGGGATATGACACTTATGTAGTAAGTAGAAGTCGTCCGCCAATAGAAGAGGCTGTAAACTCGGGAGCCAAAGAAGTAAAAAGTCCAAGAGAGTTAGTAGAAATATGTGATATCATATTAACTTGTTTACCTTTACCACAACATATTCTTGATGTATATGAGGGTGAGAATGGCTTAATTGCTGGTGCAACTGAAGGTAAACTCATAATTGATCACTCTACTGTTAGTCCTGAATTAAATCAGCAAATGAGTGAAGGGTTAGCTAGTAAAGGGGCATTATTTATGGATGCTCCTGTCAGTGGTGGACCAATGGGAGCGAAGGCAGGGTCTTTAACTATTATGTGTGGCGGAGCGGAAGAAGCTTTTATAAAGTCGTATGATCTATTAAAAGTCATAGGTGAATATGTCGTTCATGTAGGGCCGACAGGAAGTGGAAGTGTCATTAAACTCATTAATAACATGCTAGTTGGTGTTCATACAGCTGCGCTATCGGAAGCATTTGTTATGGGAGAAAAGGCAGGAGTCAATCCTCAAGTTTTATACGATATTGTAAAGCAAAGCTCTGGTTTTTCCAAAAGTATGGACTGGTCTGTAGAAGCTATTATGGATAGACAGTTTGAGCAACGATT
This sequence comes from Alkalihalobacterium elongatum, assembly GCF_019024285.1. Lineage (GTDB taxonomy): Bacteria > Bacillota > Bacilli > Bacillales > Bacillaceae_F > Alkalihalobacterium > Alkalihalobacterium elongatum. Next base: position 20,885 of record NZ_WMKZ01000002.1, on the reverse strand, counting down.
CAGTATTAATTTACTACATAAGGATATGGGACTTGCTATTGACTTAGCAGAGCAATTAGGTGTACCAATTGAGCTCGTTGAACATTCTGAAAATATCGTTCGTAGAGCAAAGGAAAACTATGGTATAAATGATGTTTGTGCAATTATTCGTCCACTTGAACAACAGGTAGGAGTCGAAGTGAAGCGTTGGAAGTAAAATTCTAATAAAAAGGCAGAAAAAAAAGTCGATCGAGTTAGTAAACTCAACCGACTTTTTTTTATACTTCTTCCGATTCTCTAAGCTTTTTTCTTAAAGAAAAGCCCATTCCACAAGCAGCTGTTATGCCAATTAGTGAAAGTATTCCAATAAGAATACTACGTTCTGCAATCGCAACACCAATAGCCATAATAGCGATCACGGTTGCAATAGCAAGCGTTAAAAAAAGTATATTCTCTTTCTTCACACTATTTCCCCCTGATTTGTCATTTCTGATAAGTACTTATATTTTACCTTGAATTGGACAAAAGAAAAAGACCAATAATATGACAATATAGTTAAACATCATCGGAATAGTGGAATAAATTTCAGATAAGTTATTGATAATTTTTGATTTGTGATATAATTAGACAGTTATAATAACCTGTAAAAGGATAGGAGCGTTCAATTAGTATGAAATTACGTGAAGATATTAGAAATATAGCCATTATTGCCCACGTCGACCATGGAAAAACGACATTAGTAGACCAATTATTAAAACAATCAGGAACTTTCCGTGAAAATGAACAAGTTGACGAGAGAGCAATGGATTCCAATGCCTTAGAAAAAGAGCGAGGTATAACAATCCTAGCAAAAAACACTGCGATTAATTACAATGACAAACGAATTAATATATTAGATACACCAGGACACGCTGACTTCGGTGGTGAAGTAGAGCGTATTATGAAAATGGTTGACGGTGTATTATTAGTTGTTGACGCATATGAAGGAACGATGCCACAAACGAGATTCGTTTTGAAAAAAGCGTTAGAACAAAAGCTAAACCCAATTGTTGTCGTTAATAAAATTGATAAACCGTCTGCTCGTCCAGCTGAAGTTGTCGATGAGGTAGTTGACTTACTAATTGATTTAGGTGCAGATGAGGATCAGCTTGAATTCCCAGTTGTCTATGCATCTGCAATTAATGGAACAGCAAGTGCTGACGCAGAAAAGCAAGATGAAGATATGACAGCTTTATTTAATGCAATTATTGAGCATACTCCTGCTCCAGTTGACAATAGTGATGAAGCTCTCCAATTTCAAGTAACTATGCTAGATTATAGTGACTATTTAGGAAGAATTGGAATTGGCCGTGTGTTCCGTGGGACAATGGAAGTAGGTCAGCAAGTAGCACTTATGAAGCTTGATGGCTCAGTTAAACAATTCCGTGTAACTAAAATATTTGGATTTTTAGGCCTTAAGCGAATTGAAATTCAAAAAGCTCAGGCTGGAGACTTAATTGCTGTTTCAGGTATGGAAGAAATTAATGTTGGAGAAACGGTATGCCCTGTTGATCAACAAGAAGCTTTACCAATCTTACGTATTGACGAACCGACATTACAAATGACGTTTTTAGTTAATAACAGCCCCTTTGCAGGTCGTGAAGGTAAACATGTTACGAGTCGAAAGCTAGAAGAACGTTTAAAATCACAGCTTGAAACGGACGTTAGTTTACGTGTTGAAGATACGGATTCTCCTGATGCATGGACTGTATCAGGTCGTGGAGAGCTTCACCTTTCAATATTAATTGAGAATATGCGTAGAGAAGGATACGAGCTTCAAGTTTCGAAACCAGAAGTAATTATTCGTGAAATTGATGGTGTGAAGAGTGAACCAGTCGAAAGAGTTCAAATTGATGTTCCAGAGGAATATACGGGAGCTGTTATGGAATCACTTGGAGCACGTAAAGGTGAGATGATTAATATGACGAACACGGGTTCAGGTCAAGTTCGTTTAGAGTTCATGGTCCCTGCTCGTGGTCTTATTGGATATACAACGGAGTTTTTATCACAAACTCGTGGTTACGGTATTATTAACCATTCATTTGACTCTTACCAACCAATGATTCAAGGACAAGTAGGTGGACGTCGCCAAGGTGTACTAGTTTCAATGGAAACAGGTAAAGCATCACAATATGGTATTATGGGTGTAGAAGATCGAGGTACAATATTCGTTGAACCAGCAACAGAAATCTACGAAGGAATGATTGTTGGGGAACATAATCGTGAAAACGACTTAACCGTTAACATTACAAAGGTAAAACAAGCAACAAATATTCGTTCTGCTAATAAAGAACAAACGGTAAGTATGAAAAAGCCACGTATCTTATCATTAGAAGAAGCACTAGAATATTTAAATGAAGATGAGTACTGTGAAATTACGCCAGAATCTATTCGCCTTCGTAAAAAAATCTTAGACAAAAACGAGCGCGAGCGTATTATTAAGAAGAAAAAGCTGGCTAATCAGTCTAGCTAATAACATACTACTCATCTGAAAAAGGGAGAGAATCAGTATGGAAGGAAGACCTGAAATTGATGTTGAATCATTGTCGTGGCTACCACGAATAGTTGCAGAAAACCCAAATATGGGACTTTGGGTTTATTTAGGAATTGTTGCATTATCAATTCTTGTATTTAATCTAGGATTTGCAAGAAAGCTGCCTATTTTAAAATTGATAATCGTTTATATTGCTCTTTTTATTGGGTGTATCGTCATGTTTTTCTTAGCTCTGATGGGAGCACCGATAGTTGAGGTCCTTCTAATTTCAACTGCTGTTTTAGGAGTTTATAAACTAAGAATGCTACAAAGAAAACGTGAAGAGGCGAAAGGGTAATTTTTGATGAATCTTCAAGATGCATTATACAATTGGTTATCGATAAAAGTTGTACATGAAGCAAGACGTGATGATCAGGCAGCGTTAGATACGTATGAGTTTTTTACGACGATCTTAACAGAGGATCATAAACTTGAGGAGATTGAAGTTGAAGTGGATGACCCTATGTATATCGTTAATTATGTAAAAGACGGAAATAAAGAACAAAAACAATTTCCTATTGAGCTAATTGAAGCTTTATTAGTACAAATCGAGTCTGAACCAAAATATAATTAAGAAAAACAGGCTGTTGAGTATTTGCTCAACAGCCTGTTTTTTTGCTATTCTCGTTGTTCTTGCTACTCGGTCGCTTCGGTCCAGCAAACGTGTCCAAAGAGCAGGTCACTTATTTCTGGCCCTCCAGCGCTTATCGCCGATAAGCAGACTTTTCGATGTCTAGCTACGGCTCCTAGCGTCTAGTGGACTTCGCTCTCCTCCTTACGATAAGTCAACATCGGTTCGTTGCCTCACCGTGTATCCTTTATCTCATACGGAGGGCTCCAGTCCCTACGCCGCTAACCAGTCGCCTCCGCTTTTCTACTTGTCTAGCTACAGGTGCCATCGGCTCGAGGTCGCTTCGGTCCATCCAACGTGTCGAAAGAGCAGGCCACTTATTGCTGGCCCTCCAGCCTTGTCGCCAATAAGCAGGCACCTTTCGCTTTTCTAATTACCAATCGTTTTCGGTTTTTTGGGGGCGGTATAGGCGGAAGTTTCCGGAGGCTTTTCTTTCTTCAGTACGGTCCGAAATTCGTTCATAGCATTCATCGCACATGTAAGTATGAATTGGACGATTTCTTAGTTTTTTTGCTAAGGGACTATAATCATCAATTTTATCAATTTTATCACAGACTACACACTTGACTCTCAACACATTCACCTCACACTTGACGAAGGTACATTTCATATCTTAATTGTTATAGAATACCATTTAATTACACTAATAAAAAGGAAATTGAATAGTGTTCTTATTATCTCGTTTGTACTATTTTATCATTTTAACGTATTTCTTGAAAAAATAAATGAAAATAAAGCATATATGTTTTAACGAAGATTAAAAATAGGTATAGTATAGATGTAATTATAAAACGTGGAGGGATATAAATGGGAAACCAAGTGGAACCGAAACTAACGGAAGAATTATTACCATTGCTACAATCTGAGCGATTTGTTACTATAGCTACAGTTGATCATGAAACTGGAACGCCTAATGTTAATGCGATTTCATGGGTATTTGCACCTTCTCAAGAAAAAGTTCGTTTCGCAGTTGATAATCGTTCAAGAATTATTGAGAACATTAACAATCATAGTGGTGTAACATTAAATTTAATTGGTAATGGTTCTACATATTCAATTGTAGGAGATGCAACCGTTATTAAAGAAAAAATGGATGATGTACCACTTAAACTGGCACTAGTTGAAATCAATATTAAAGAAGTTCGCGATGTAATGTTCTATGGGTCACGTATTGCTGTTGAACCTAAGTATGAAAAAACATATGATGCAAATGCTGCTGCAAAATTAGATAGCCAAGTTATGGATTCGATGAAAAAAGCTTAGTCTCTGACTAGGCTTTTTTTTTGTAAAGGTTTTATTAAGGAATTAAGAAAATAAAGGGGATTGAATTAAAAGGAAAGAATTCTTATTAGTGGAGCCCTATTCTCAATAGCGAAAAAACATGTCTAAGAAAATTCTGTGTGATTGACTGAATTTTCTTCTATCTTTAGCCCATTTATCATACATCTATACTATAAGCCAAGTTTGCTTAGATAACGAATTCATTCATATGTGCATAGAATGATTATAAGAAATGTTGACAAATGAACTTTAGTCAGGAGGCGCAAATATTGAATAAAGTTTACGTCTTGGATACGAATGTATTACTACAAGATCCTCATGCGATTTATGCTTTTGAAGACAATGAAGTGGTCATTCCAGCAGTCGTACTAGAGGAAGTAGACTCAAAAAAGCGTTACATGGATGAAATTGGGCGTAATGCTAGGCAATTCTCTAAAATGATGGACAGCCTAAGAGGGAAAGGAAAATTGCATGAAGGAGTCGCTATTGAAACAGGTGGTACTGTTAGAGTAGAGCTTAATCACCGCTCTTTTCAAAAATTAAAAGATTTATTTGCTGAAATGACAAATGATAATCGAATTATCGCTGTTGCACTTAATTTAATGCTTGAGGAACAGGAGAAAGAGTACGGAAGAGAAGTTGTTCTTGTAAGTAAAGATGCATTAGTGCGTGTAAAAGCAGATGCATTAAAGATACCTGCTGAAGATTATTTGAGTGACCGTGTTATACAGTTTAACGATGTATATCCTGGTTATGTTGAAGTCTACGTTGATAAAGAAGTTGTTAACCAATTCTTTGTTGATAATGAGATTGCCATATCTGAACTAGCCAAGCACCCCTTTTATCCTCACCAATTTATTATTATGAAAGATGCGCTCGGAGGTTCCAGTTCAGCTATAGGAAAAGTTGAACCAGATGGAAAAAAAGTAAAACCATTTCAAGTTGACCCTGATCAAGTATGGGGTATAAAAGCAAGAAATGTGCAACAAAAAATGGCTCTTGAGCTCCTTCTTAGACAAGACATCCCCCTTATAACATTAATTGGGAAAGCTGGAACAGGGAAAACGTTACTTTCTTTAGCCGCTGGCCTACTACAAACAGAGGATCTAGGCCTGTATAAAAAGCTATTAGTAGCAAGACCAGTAATTCCTGTAGGTAAAGATATTGGATATTTACCAGGAGAAAAAGAAGAGAAGCTAAGACCTTGGATGCAACCAATATATGATAATTTAGAATATCTTTTTAATACTAAGAAGCCGGGCGAATTGGATCAAATATTAGCGGGAATGGGCTCCATTCAAGTTGAAGCATTAACTTATATAAGGGGCCGAAGCATCCCTGATCAATTTATAATTATCGATGAGGCACAAAATCTAACCAAGCACGAGGTGAAAACTATTCTAACTCGTGTGGGTGAAAGAAGTAAAATTGTTCTAATGGGCGACCCGAAACAAATCGACCATCCTTATTTAGACGAATATAATAACGGTTTAACGTATGTCGTTGAAAAGTTCAAGGATCAAACAATTAGCGGGCATGTAAAACTGCAAAAAGGTGAACGTTCTGGATTAGCACAGCTTGCAGCTGACTTACTCTAATGAGATTAATATCGGTTAAGAATAAGGCTGACAGTTGTCAGCCTTATTTTATCGTAAATTGTTTAACGTTCTTTATAGGATTCGTACGATTTGAACCGTCACCAAATAAGATGTAAATTGGCCCATCTTCTCTTAGTGGTTTACCAATATGTGAAAATTGTAAAATAAACTGTTTGGCCATTTCAAGTGAAAAAATCTCTTTTTTTCCATCGTGTGTTTCTACAATCATTTCTGAAACACCTTCTTCTGGTTGAGCGTTCTTAATAAAAGGAAGAAGATGCATGCCGAAGGTTCCGTTCTCAAGCTCTTGCCGTTTATACTTGATAACATTCCCGTTTGTTGGTTTTGGAGGTTCAGAGCCTTCTGTAATTTCTTTATCCCATTGCTTAGAGATAGCTTTCGTATATTTAGTTAATTCATCTTCCTCATCCCTTGGTAAATCAAAATATGTATTTAGATCAACCTTTCTTTCATCAAAGATCCAGACTGAAGGGTCAATTGTTAAAGGATGAGAAACTTTCCCGTTTATAAATATCACAAATTCCATATGTATCCTCCTTGTGCTTTTGACTATCCTAAGTATAAAGGGACAGGTCGAATTTGTCACATTGAATGATAGGAGTGGAAATTGTGAGTTGCTATAAAAAAGAAGATCTAGTAGAAATGGTAGAAGAAGCAAAAAGGTTAACTGAAAAAGGGAAGGTGGCAGATTATATCCCTGCTTTAGGTGAAGCTGATCCATCAACATTAGCTATCGCAATTTATACAGGTGAACAGGAATGTATGTATGCAGGAAACATAGATGAATTATTTACATTACAAAGTATTTCTAAGGTTTTAACACTAGCTTTAGCACTAATGGACCGCGGGCCAGAATATGTTTTTCAAAGAGTAGGTATGGAACCAACAGGTGATCCATTTAACTCTATTTCCAAATTGGAAACGAGTGTACCATCTAAACCTCTTAATCCAATGATAAATGCAGGTGCATTAGCAGTTACAGATATGTTAGTCGGCAATACACAAGAGGATAAACTAGAAAGGTTGCTTAATTTCATACGTAAACTCACAGGTAATGAGAATATAACATATAACCCAGTGGTTGCCCAATCTGAATTCGAGACTGCTGACTTAAACCGAGCACTCTGCTATTTCATGAGACAACATGGGATTATCAAGTCTAATATTGAAGATTTAATAGATCTTTATACGAAGCACTGTGCGATTGAAATGAATTGTAATGATTTAGCCAAACTAGGTTACGTCATCGGCAATGAAGGGAGAGACCCAGACTCTGATCAAAACATTATTCCACTAGAAATAGCGAGAATAGTGAAGACGTTCATGGTTACATGTGGAATGTACAATGCTTCAGGAGAGTTTGCTATAAAAGTTGGCATCCCAGCCAAGAGCGGTGTTTCAGGTGGTATTCTTGGTTCTGTCCCACATGGAGTTGGAGTTGGTATTTATGGTCCTGCACTTGATGAGAAGGGGAATAGTATCGGTGGCTTAAGGTTGTTAGAGTTACTTGCCAAACGATACAATTTAAGTATCTTTTAAGCTCAAATTAGATTCCTATCTTTTCAGATATTAAAAACATTGCATTTTTTTTCTATAGAATATACTATTAGTGTTAAATAGTAATATTGATCTTAAGAGTTTTCAGTTTAAAGGAGGGATCACGTTCTATGGAGACGATGACAGGACATAGCGAGAAAGCATATGCCCTTCTTAAATCGGATGCAGAAAAAATCCAGAAACTTATAGAAGTACAAATGGAGAATTTAACAATGCCTCAATGTCCTCTATATGAGGAAGTTTTAGATACACAAATGTTTGGACTTTCAAGAGAAATTGACTTTGCGACTCGTTTAGAATTAATTGACGAAGAAACAGGGAAGCAAATCTTATCTGATTTAGAACGGCGACTTGCTGCACTGCATGAAGCCACAACAAATGAGAAATAATAGAGAGGCTGGCTCAAACGTGAAATGTCAGGTACCTCAATTGTGAAATAATGGCTAAGAAATGTGTAGCTTTATTTTCACTAGAGGCGCTTAACGATGAGTCAGCCTTCTTTTTGTTAGTATTATACGGTGATTTTTTCCGATAAAAGGTTTAATTAGCAGTGATAACTAAAGCTCATAAGTATGATACAATAATAAAAATTGTTTGAAAGATATGAATACAAGATATATACTAAAATAAATAATTTCATCAGGTTATCAGACGTTTGAAGAAGTTGTGAAACTTAACTTTTTTCTTGCTTTATACTGAAAACCTTTTTAAAATAGTAAAAATAAAATTGAATATTCTTTCATTTTACAAGGGGGTCTATATGAACAGTTTAAGAAACATTAAGAAGGTATTAGTAGCAAACCGTGGTGAGATTGCCATCCGAATTTTCCGAGCTTGTACTGAACTACATATTCGTACGGTTGCTATTTACTCAAAAGAGGATACAGGTTCTTATCATCGTTATAAAGCAGATGAAGCCTACCTCGTGGGAGAAGGAAAAAAACCAATTGATGCCTACCTTGATATTGAAGGAATAATTGAGATTGCAAAGCGTAATGGCGTTGATGCGATTCATCCAGGCTATGGATTCCTTTCTGAGAATATTGAGTTCGCTAAACGATGCGCTGAAGAAGGCATTATTTTTATTGGTCCAAAAGAAGAGCATCTTATGATGTTTGGTGACAAAGTCCAAGCACGCCAGCAAGCTATTTTAGCTAATATTCCTGTAATTCCTGGTAGTGATGGGCCTGTTGAAAGTTTGGAGGAAGTCATAGATTTTGCTAAACAGCATGGCTACCCATTTATTATTAAGGCAGCCTTAGGTGGTGGCGGTCGTGGCATGCGTATCGTCCGTACTGAAGCTGAATTAAAAGAAGCATATGATCGTGCAAAGTCTGAAGCAAAATCCGCCTTTGGTAATGACCAAGTTTACGTAGAAAAGTTTGTTGAAAATCCAAAACATATTGAAGTACAAATTCTTGCTGATACACATGGTAATATCGTACACCTTTATGAGCGTGATTGCTCTGTGCAACGTCGCCACCAAAAAGTAGTAGAGGTAGCACCAAGTGTCTCAATAAATCAACAATTACGTGAAGAGATTTGTGAAGCTGCTGTTCAGTTAACGAAAAATGTAAATTATGTTAATGCAGGAACAGTGGAGTTTCTTGTTAGTGAAAATGGAGAATTTTTCTTTATTGAGGTAAACCCTCGAGTTCAAGTAGAACATACAATAACAGAAATGGTAACTGGAATTGATATTGTTCAATCACAGATTTTGATTGCTGACGGTGAACAATTACATGGACCAAAATTAGTTATTCCAACACAAGATAAAATTACTTGTAATGGTTATGCGATCCAGTCTCGTGTTACAACAGAAGATCCGAGCAATAACTTTATGCCAGATACAGGTCGTATTAATGCCTATCGTTCTGGTGGCGGATTTGGTGTTCGTTTAGATGCAGGAAACGGTTTCCAAGGTGCTGTCATAACACCATATTATGATTCTTTATTAGTAAAAGTTTCAACTTGGGCACTTACATTTGAACAAGCTGCGGCGAAGATGTTAAGAAACTTAAGAGAGTTCCGTATTCGTGGGATTATTACAAATATTCCATTCTTAGAAAATGTAGTTCAACATGAGAATTTTATTTCAGGTGAATATAACACTTCATTCATTGATACAACACCTGAATTATTTGTATTCCCAATAAGAAAAGACCGTGGAACGAAAATGCTAACATTTATTGGAGAGACGATAGTTAATGGTTATCCTGGACTGGAAAAAGTAAAGAAACCAGTGTTTGATAAACCTATTGTTCCTTCTGTAAAATACACAGATCCTATGCCTTCTGGTACAAAACAAATTTTAGACGAGCATGGAGCTGAAGGTCTTGCTAAGTGGGTTAAAGAACAAAAGGAAGTTCTTTTAACCGATACAACATTCCGAGATGCACATCAGTCACTTCTTGCAACTCGAGTTCGTACCCATGATTTAAAGAAAATTGCAGAACCTACTGCAAGGTTAGTTCCAAATTTGTTCTCTGCTGAAATGTGGGGCGGAGCAACCTACGATGTTGCTATGCGTTTCTTACATGAAGACCCATGGGATCGTTTATTTACATTAAGAAAGCAAATGCCAAATGTATTATTCCAAATGCTTCTTCGTGCTTCTAATGCGGTCGGATACACAAATTACCCTGATAATTTAATTCGTGAATTCGTAGATAAGTCTGCAAATGCAGGTATTGACGTTTTCCGAATATTTGATAGTTTGAACTGGGTAGAAGGTATGAGACTTGCGATTGATGCTGTAAGAGACACAGGGAAAATTGCGGAAGCAACTATGTGTTACACAGGTGATATTCTAGACCCGTCAAGAACAAAGTATGATTTAGCTTACTATACAAACCTAGCGAAAGAATTAGAACAATCAGGAGCTCACATATTAGGTATTAAAGATATGGCTGGTTTATTAAAGCCTGAATCGGCGTATCAATTAGTTTCTACATTGAAAGATACAGTTGATATCCCAATTCACCTTCATACACATGATACAAGTGGTAACGGATTATTTACGTATTCACGTGCAATTGAAGCAGGAGTAGATATTGTTGATGTTGCGATTGGTTCTATGGCTGGGTTAACGTCACAGCCGAGTGCAAATAGCTTATATTATGCACTATCAGGGTCAGATAGGCAACCGAATGTAAATATCGAGTCTCTAGAAAAATTAAGTGAATTCTGGGAAGGTTCTAGAAAATACTACAGTGGTTTTGAAAGTGGCATGAATGCACCACATACAGAAGTATATGAGCATGAAATGCCGGGTGGTCAATATAGTAATCTGCAACAACAAGCAAAAGCTGTCGGCTTGAAAAATCGTTGGGATGAAGTTAAGAAAATGTACCGAACTGTAAATGATATGTTCGGAGACGTAGTAAAAGTTACGCCATCATCTAAAGTAGTTGGCGATATGGCACTTTATATGGTTCAAAATAACTTAACGGAAGAAGACGTTTACGAACGAGGTGCTTCATTAGATTTCCCTGATTCAGTCGTGGAGTTCTTCCAAGGTAACTTAGGGCAACCATACCAAGGCTTCCCGAAGAAACTTCAAGATATAATCTTAAAGGGAAGAGAAGCGATTACTTGTCGACCTGGGGAGCTAATGGAACCAGTAGACTTTCCGAAATTAAAAGAAACATTATTTAATGAAATTGGTCGTCAAGTTACTGATTTTGACGTAATCTCATATGCGTTATATCCTAAAGTCTTTATGGAATACGAGCGATTTAGCCAACAGTTTGGAGATGTATCCGTATTAGATACACCAACATTCTTCTACGGCTTACGATTAGGGGAAGAAATTGAAGTAGAAATTGAACAAGGTAAAACATTAATAGTCAAACTCGTTTCAATTTCAAAACCACAAGACGACGGAACAAGAATCGTATACTTCGAACTAAATGGTCAACCTCGTGAAGTTATGATTAAAGACCAAAGTGTAAAAACATCTGTAGTAGTTCGTCCAAAAGTTGAAAAAGGCAACCCAAATCAAATTGGGGCTTCAATGCCAGGTACAGTTGTTAAAACGTTAGTGACTAAAGGCGATAAAGTCAAAAAAGGTGATCACCTGATGATTACTGAAGCGATGAAGATGGAAACGACGGTCCAAGCACCATTTGATGGAGAAATTCTTGATCTATACGTTAAGAATGGTGAAGCAATTCAAACAGGTGACTTACTGATTGAGTTATCTAAATAATAAATAGACGTAAGAAGGCTGACTCAATAAATGTTGGCACCCTCTGTAATTGATGAGACAATAAAATTCGTCAATTAGCGATAGGGTGTAAATATTTAAGTCAGCCTTCTGCCTTTTATCAAACTTATTTTAGGATGGTCTTGAGGTGAATGAACGTGTCAGAAATAATAGGTGTTTGGTTTCGAAGAGACTTTAGGTTAAATGATCAAACTGCACTTTTTCACTGTCTAGAACGAATAAAAGAATCAAATGGAAAATGGGTCGCAATATTTCATTTAGACCCTCAATTTACAAAAGATCTTACCCCTCACCATCAGTATTTTTATCAAACCGTTTATCAGTTCAAGCAATATTGTGAAAACCTAGGAATTACGTTACATGTTATCTATGGTCCTATTACAGAGTTTATTAATAAAATAGTCCAAGCAATACCTACAATAAAAGCAATCTACTATAATAAAGATGAAGTTGGAAAAGGAAAAGCTAGAGATGACCTAGTGAATGAAGAACTTGAAAAACGAGGGATTTCAATCTCTTCATTTCTTGATACCCACTTAACGTCTGCCGCACAAGGTGTTAAAGCTGATGGTCAACCTTATAAAGTGTACACCCCTTATTTTCGGACGTGGTTTAAACAAGAAAAACCATTACCGCTAACAATTGATATCTTTGAGTTAAAAAACTTTAACTATCATACAGATAAAATTGATTTATACGGTGAAGATTATTTCATCAATATAATTAATAAAATAAACCGTAATTGGGGGAAGCTTGGTGAAAGTGAAGCATTAAATCGTTTAGAACAATTTACCTCAAATATATATACATATCATATTAAAAGAGACATACCATCAGAGTATGGCACAAGTCAGTTATCTCCTTTTTTAAAAACGGGTGTTATATCTATACGGACCGTCTATAAAAAAATACTTGATTGCCAATTAGATGTAGGAGAAGGTGCACATACCTACATAAAGGAATTAGCTTGGCGGGAATTTTACAATATGCTCTATCATTTTTATCCAGACAGTAAACTAAAAGCATTTCGTGAAGAGTACCATGACCTTGATTGGGAAACTGATCCAGAACGATTTGAAAGGTGGAAAGAGGGGATTACCGGCTTTCCAATAGTTGATGCTGGAATGAGACAGTTGAAAAACGAGGGGTGGATGCACAACCGTCTTAGAATGATTACCGCTTCCTTTTTAACGAAAGATTACTTAATAGATTGGAGAATGGGTGAGCAATACTTTGAAAAAATGCTGATCGATTATGAAGAAGCTTCAAACATAGGTGGTTGGCAGTGGGCAGCTTCTGTAGGTTCCGATGCAGTACCTTATTTTCGGGTGTTTAACCCAACCCTTCAATCCGAGCGATTTGATCCTTTAGGAGAATATATAAAAAAATACATACCAGAACTTAATCACCTTCCTAAGAAATACATTCACCAACCATGGAAGGTAACAGAAAAATCAAAGTTTATGGATAGCTTTGTAGTGGGAAAAGATTATCCTGCACCAACTATAGATCATCAGGTACAAAGGCAAAAGGCGATCGCATTTTTTAAAGGAGGGCAATAAATGGAAGTAAGGAAACTGACTAAAAACGATATAGATGAAAGTTTTGATTTATCTCAATTTGCTTTTCAATATACACTTTCAGAAGAGGAACGAGAACATCGTCGAACCATTACACGTCCAGAAGATTCAATAGGTTATTATTCTGATGGAGAGTTACTAGCAAAAATGACAACCCTTCCATTACAAATACAAATTGAGGGGGTCTCGTTTGAAATGGGCGGTGTTTCTGGTGTAGCAACCTATCCAGAATATAGACGTAGTGGTTTGGTGAAAAACTTATTACAACAAGCACTAAAAGAAATGAAAGAGAATGGGCAAAGTATATCCTGTTTATTCCCTTTTTCAATACCTTTTTATCGGAAGTATGGATGGGAACTTTTTGTTGACTATCAAAAACTAACAATGACTAGAGATCAATTACCTAAATTTAATAATGTTAGTGGTATTGTGAAGAAGATTGATGGTACATCTATTGAAGTTTTAAAAGAAATTTATGATAACTATTCCAAGTCTTATACAGGGATGCTCATACGAAATGATAATTGGTGGAAAGATTGGGTCTTCTACCGTAAAAAAGGCAGAATGGCTGTTTATATAAACCCTAATGGAACACCAAGAGGCTATATTATTTACGAAGTGAAAGAGAGAAAAATGACAATCAAAGAACTAGTCACTCTCGATGAAGAAAGTAGAATAGGGTTATGGAATTTTATTGCTAATCACGATTCAATGGCAGATGAGTATATTATTTTGCAATTACCTTTAAGTGAGCCATACCCATATTGGTTACCAGACCCTAAAATACAAAAAGAGGTTGTTCCTTACTTCATGGCAAGAATAGTAGATGTAGAAAAGTTTTTACAAAATTACCCTTTTAATAAAAGATCAAAAAGTGTATTGTTTTTGCATGTTGTCGATAATTTTGCTGTTTGGAACAGTGCAACCTATCAAATTACTATTAACGAGTCAGAAATAAAAGTTATAAAACATGAGCCAAAAGAAAAAGGTACTTGCCAGCAAGAACCGAAACGAGGAATTTTTTGTAATATTAATGACCTTACAGCAGTGTTATTAAATTACCAATGTCCTAGCCACTTATTTCAAATGCAGCGAATTAAAGGACGGATAGAAGAAATAGATTTATTAAAGCAACTAACTGTTAAGAATGCAACTGGATTTATTGACTTTTTCTAAGGTGTATGAAAAAAATAAAAGACGAGAATGGCTTTTCATTCCCGTCTTTACTATTGTGGAGAATAATTTCTAAGAATATTTTTTTCGTGTAATAATCATTGTTAGATAACATAATGTCGTAAACAATAAGGAAATAATTAAAGCATGTAGCATTGCAGTGAATAAAGAAGCTGCAGTAAACACAATTGCAACACCACTTATTAATTGCGCTGTTACAAAAAGTAATGATAGACCAGTACCCCAAATGATTGTAGGTTCGTGGCGGTAGTTTCGTATTGCCCAAACAAACATTCCTAATATTACAAAGAACAGCGCGATCCCAACAATTCGATGGAAATAATGCGATCCGATAGGGCCAGCAAACCCAGGGAAAACTTGTCCATTACAGAGCGGGAAGCCTGAACATGCTAAAGTTGCTTGAGTATGTTTTACATAAGCACCTGTATAAATAACCAAATAACAATAGATGATGGCAAAAAATACATAATTCCTAAAACTTTTTGACACATTAGGTACAGGTACCTTTGATCTACCGTCTTCAAATGCTAGAACAGTTAATAATACAACTGTTGCTAACGATATTGCTGAAATTCCAAAATGTAACGCAAGTATCGCTTTAGATTGACCAAAGACAACAGCACCAGCTCCTAGTAAACCTTGGAAAAGGATAAAAAATACTGCCATAAGTGCCAAAAATTTCGCTTCGCGCATGTGAGAAAGTTTTCGCCAAGCCCATATTGCAAAGATAATTATTAATAGTCCCATTAACGCAGAAACTATTCGGTGACTATATTCAATAATAGTTTCTATTTGTGGAGAGGTAGGAATGACTTCTCCAAAACATAATGGCCATGTTGCTCCACAACCTTCGCCAGAGCCAGTCTTAGTAACTAGTGCACCTTGTAGTAGAACAATTAACATCCCTATGGATGTGATAACGCCAAATATTTTTAAATACCTATGCAATTCATTCACCTTCTTTTCAATTTGAGTTAGATGTATTAAAATATATGAGGCTATTATTGATCTTAAAAAAAAAGAACGGCTTAGTCAATTTCTATTGGATGAACATTTTATGTACACATAAAAATGTGAAGATAGTGTGAAACTTTTGATTTTGATGAAACAAAGTAGATTTTAAGATATAATGTGGATATGACTCGATAGAATATTAATTTAGTCTGTTGATGTTAGCCGTTCTCGAAAAAGGGGGTGAAAGGGAGATGAATAAGACCAACACAGTGATAGAAGCTACAAATGTAATTCCTGATGAGTCAAGTATAATAGTTACCGACCAGCAAAAGTCTTGGAAGGATTATCTAACACTTGGCAAAATAGGGATCGTTACTTCAAACCTTATCACTACATTTGCTGGTCTATTTCTAGCAGCAAAGTATTCGGGTATTAGCTTGGCAGATAACCTCCATATTGTCATTTTTGCACTCTTAGGTGCAGCTTTGGTTATGGCTGGTGGATGTACTTTAAATAATTTTATTGATAGAGATATTGATCCTATTATGAAGCGTACAAAAGATAGACCATCTGTTAACGGGAGGTTTCAAGCAAATCATATCCTCTGGGTAGGTCTTATCCAGTCAGGTTTAGGTATTTTGTTACTAGCATTTGCCAACTCCGTTGCAGCTGTCATTGGAATTATTGGTTTATTCGTATATGTAGTATTGTATACAATGTGGTCAAAACGTACGCACTCGTTAAATACAGTGATTGGGAGTATTTCTGGAGCTGTACCTCCATTAATAGGGTGGGCTGCACTTGACCCAGGACTTCATACGTATGCTTGGCTGTTATTCTTTATCATGTTCTTTTGGCAACCTCCACATTTCCTAGCGTTAGCTATGAAGAGATGTGAGGAATATCGCGCTGCGGGTATCCCGATGTTACCTGTTGTTGCGGGTTTTGAGATGACGAAACGTCAAATGGTTCTCTATGTAGCTATATTGATCCCAGTATCATTAATGTTAGCACCATTTGGCCTCGTATATACAATAGTAGCTACTGCACTTGGTGTAGGTTGGTTAATCTTGGGGATAGCAGGTTTTAAGATGAAGGATGATATTAAATGGGCACGATTAATGTTCGTTTATTCCCTTAATTATCTTACAATCTTGTTTGTTCTTATGGTCATTGTCCACATATAGAGAGAAAACTATGAGGGGAATAGTGACTGTAAAATAAAAAAAACGTAGTATTCACTACAAAGCGAAAGTGAGGATTGATTGTCAGATGAGAAATTGGAAAAATGCATTGCGTTTGCTTCCTCTTTCACTTCTTGTCTTTTTTATGACAGGGTGTGGTGAGGCAAACCTTACTGCGCTTGATCCGAAAGGACCGCAAGCACAGTGGATTTATGACAAAATGTTATTGTCATTATTTGTCATGATTTTCGTGGCAGCATTTGTTTTTGCAGTATTCTTTATTATTCTAATTAAGTTTAGAAGAAAACCTGGCGATGATGCGTACCCTAAACAAGTTCACGGGAGTACAACGCTAGAAATTATTTGGACAGCTATTCCTATTCTTTTATTAGCAATTTTAGCTGTACCAACAATCACAGGTTCTTTCATGATGGCCGATACTGAGCCAGAGGGAGATCACACTGTTCATATCAAAGTAACAGGTCATCAGTTCTGGTGGCAATTTGATTATGAGGATGAAGGCTTTACAGCAGGTCAAGATGTATACATCCCTACTAATGAAAAGGTTATCTTTGAATTACATGCAAGTGATGTACAACACTCTTTCTGGGTACCGGCACTTGGAGGTAAAGTAGATAATGTTCCTGGTATTACGAACCATCTTTGGTTAGAAGCATCTGAGCCAGGAATTTATAAAGGTAAATGTACAGAGCTTTGTGGACCAGAGCATGCTCTTATGGACTTTAAAGTAATTGCTTTAGATCGTCCAGATTACGATGCATGGGTTGCAGGTATGCAAGCAAAAGCAGAAGATAATTCTGAAGTTTTAGCACGTCAAGGTTATGAAGTATTTGAAAACCAAGGTTGTATTGGCTGTCACGCGATTAGCGGTGCAGGTTCTGACCTAGGACCAACACTTACTAACTTTGGTGAGCGTACAGTTATTGCAGGTTACCTTGAGTATACTGACGAGCATTTAGAAGCTTGGATCCGTGATCCTGAGTCGTTAAAACAAGGTAATAACATGCCAGCATATCCTGATCTAAGCGATGAAGATATGACAGCATTAATCGCATTCTTAAAATCTTTAAAAGTTAACGAATAATATATAAATTTGAATAAAGGAGGGAATCCCCATTGGCTACAACTGCATTGGCTAATACAAAGTCAAAAAGTGTAATTTGGGATTGGTTAACTACTGTTGACCATAAGAAAATAGCCATCCTCTACTTAGTAGCTGGTACGCTTTACTTCGTTCAAGCTGGACTAATGGCATTATTAATGCGGATCCAGTTAATGTACCCAGAAAATACGTTTATGACGGGTCAAACTTTTAATGAATTACTTACAATGCACGGTACGGTCATGCTATTCTTTGTGGCAACGCCGTTACTGTTTGCTTTTATGAACTATATGATTCCATTACAAATCGGAGCACGTGATGTTGCGTTCCCATTTGTTAACTCATTAGGTTTCTGGATTTTCTTCTTTGGTGCTCTATTAACTAACATGAGTTGGTTTTTTGGTGGTGGACCAGATGCAGGTTGGACAGCATACGTTCCTCTTGCTGGACGTGACTATGCTGGTCTTGGACTTGACTTCTACGTATTAGGTTTACAGGTTGCTGGTATCGGTACATTATTATCGGGTATTAACTTCCTAGTAACGATCATTAACATGCGTGCACCTGGTATGACAATGATGCGTTTACCGTTATTCGTATGGACATCATTCATTTCATCAATGCTAATTTTATTTGCTTTCACACCATTAGCAGCAGGTCTTGCTTTACTAATGTTAGACCGTATTTTTGGTGCACAGTTCTTCATCCCTGGTATGGGTGGTAATACAGTATTATGGCAACATATTTTCTGGATTTTCGGACACCCAGAGGTTTATATTCTAGTACTTCCTGCATTTGGTATTATTTCTGAAGTACTTCCTGCTTTCTCAAGAAAGCGTCTATTTGGTTATACAGCAATGGTATTCGCGACGATCGTTATCGCATTCTTAGGTTTCATGGTTTGGGCTCACCACATGTTTACTGTAGGTATGGGACCAATTGCTAACGCAATTTTTGCAGTAGCAACGATGACAATTGCAGTACCAACTGGTATTAAAGTATTTAACTGGTTATTTACAATGTGGGGCGGTAAAATAACATTTAATACATCAATGTTATTCGCTTCAACTTTCGTTCCAACATTCGTACTTGGTGGGGTTACAGGTGTAATGCTTGCAATGGGACCTGTAGACTACCTATACCATGATACGTACTTTGTAGTAGCGCACTTCCACTACATTATCGTTGGTGGTATCGTATTTGCATTATTCGCTGGGTTATTCTACTGGTACCCTAAAATGTTTGGTCATAAGCTTAATGAGAAGCTAGGGATCTTCATGTATATCTTATTTGCAATCGGGTTCCATTTAACATTCTTCATTCAGCACTTCTTAGGTTTAATGGGTATGCCTCGTCGTGTGTACACATACCTAGATGGTCAAGGTTTAAATGCATTTAACTATATTAGTACAATTGGGGTATTCTTCATGAGTGCTGCAGTTATCGTACTAGTAATCAACGTTATTTATTCAGCATATAAAGGTGAGCGTGTAACAGTTGCAGATCCATGGGATGCTCGTACATTAGAGTGGGCTACTCCTACTCCAGTTCCAGAGTATAACTTTGCACAAACGCCACAAGTTCGTTCATTAGACCCACTTTTCTATGAGAAAGTTCATGGAGATGGAAAAATGAAGCCAGCTGAACCAATTGCTCCAATTCACATGCCAAATGGATCAATTATTCCGTTCATTATGTCAATTGGATTATTCATCTTAGGTTTTGGTTTTGTTATGATGAACATGGAAAACCCAATCGTGCCTCCATTTGTTATTATCGCTCTAGGTGCTGTTGTAACATTTGGTTCTATGATTGCTCGTTCAGTTAAAGAAGATCATGGATATTACATTCCAGTTGAAGAAATCAAAGAGAAGGAGGTAAGCTAACGATGGGACACGCGGTAGATACTTCTAAAGGGCTTCCTCCTCATCCAGAGAGGGCGACACTCGAAGGGAAAAATAAGTTTTTAGGCTTTTGGTTCTTCTTAGGTGGAGAAACTGTACTATTTGCAACTTTCTTTGGTACGTATCTCGGTCTACGTAATGGTGTTGCTGATGGTCCAACTGCAGCAGAAATTTTCCAGTTACCATTAGTATTCATTATGACAATGCTACTTTTAACAAGTAGTTTAACGAGTGTACTAGCAATGTATGCCATGAAAAAGAATAATTTCAAGGCAATGGTTGCTTGGTTATGGGTTACAGTATTATTAGGACTTGGGTTCTTAGGTATGGAGATTTACGAGTTCTACGAGTATTCAGTTCACTATGGTTTAGGTTATACGACAAGTGCTTTCGCATCATCTTTCTATACATTAGTTGGTTTGCATGGTGCCCACGTTGTCTTCGGTCTTTCATGGATCGTTTGTTTGTTAATTCGTTACCGTCGTTCTGGTATTACGTTAACAAATGCTCCGAAATTCTACGTTGCCAGCCTTTACTGGCACTTTATCGACGTAGTTTGGGTGTTTATCTTTACAGTAGTATATTTAATGGGAATAGGAGGTTAAGTTTATGGCAGACAACTTAAGTACTTCTTTTTCTAAAAGTGCAATGTCAGAAGAAGAATTAAGAAAGACGAATGACGAGCAGAAGCGTCAAATTATCGCGTTTGCGTTAATGATCTTCTTAACGTTATTGGCTTTCGTAGCAGTAGCTACTGAAATTATCCCTGCTACTTTTGCCATCCCTTTCATCTTAATTCTAGCTGTTATTCAGCTATTCCTTCAGCTGTTATATTTCATGCATTTGAAGGATAAAGACCATGGGTGGGCTAGCTCGTTTATGGCATCTGGATTTGTTATTGCAATTCCAGCAATCGCTGCGTTAATGCTTCTACTAGGAATTACGAAGTATTAATTCAGAACAAAAGTCGGCTGTATTTTAACAGCCGGCTTTTTTTGTTCACCCAGCATGGGCGAACTCTAACGGGTGAAAGTCCCGAGTACAACCTTGTAGCGGTAAGTACATAGCCAAAAGCAAGG
>NZ_WMKZ01000029.1 GCF_019024285.1 Alkalihalobacterium elongatum | reverse complement strand
GACGTTTTTAAAACATTGACGAGATATCATGTATCTCTTTATTTCGCTTGGCTTTTTGTTCAGTTTTCAAAGAACTTCACGCTTGTCCGCTGCTGTGACAGCGACTTTACTAATATAACATGTTCAAAAATCATAGTCAACACTAATTTTTATTTTTTATTCAACAAATTTCAATTAATGTCTACAAAATAATGCCTGATATTTATTATACTGATTGTCGAAAAAAAATAAAGAGTAATTTTAAGGAAAAGCAAAATATTTTATTCCTTTCTCGCAATCCCTACCATCAACTCAACAATTGTCACATAAAAAAAGAGTGCCCATATCCTCATCATGCTATACATCTCAAAATGAAGCGATAACTATGGTAGGAGGTGATAGACACTCTTAGTTTAAACTATTTTATTCTTCGCTTGTTTCACGATGGCGCATTTGCGGGAATAGTAACACGTCACGGATAGACGGTGAATTCGTTAATAGCATGACTAAACGATCAATCCCGATCCCTAGACCACCAGTTGGAGGCATTCCGTACTCTAGCGCTTCAACGAAATCGTCATCCATCATATGTGCCTCATCGTCACCTTGTTCTCTTTCTTTTAACTGATCTTCAAATCTTTCTCTTTGATCAATCGGGTCGTTAAGCTCTGTAAAGGCATTCGCGTGTTCTCGTCCAACAATAAACAGTTCAAAACGATCAGTAAAGCGCTCATCTTCAGGGTTTTTCTTCGCTAACGGAGAAATAGCTGTTGGATGCCCATAAATGAATGTAGGTTGAATTAATTTCTCTTCTACAAAATGCTCAAAGAATTCATTTACTACATGACCATAAGTCATCGTATCTTTCACAGGAACTTTATGCTCTTTTGCAATTGCTAGTGCTTCTTCATCGCTCATTTCTTTCCAGAAATCTACTCCCGCATATTCTTTAATAGCATCAACCATGTGCAGTCTTTTCCATTCAGGCTTTAGGTTTACCTCATAGTCTCCATACTGAACAGTTGTAGTTCCTAACACTTCTTCAGCGATATGAGCAATTAAGTTTTCGGTTAAACTCATAATATCTTTATAGTCCGCATAGGCCTCATATAACTCAATCATTGTGAATTCTGGGTTATGTCGTGTCGATACACCTTCATTACGGAACACTCGTCCAATTTCATAAACTTTTTCTAAACCACCAACTATTAATCGCTTTAGGTGAAGCTCAATAGCAATTCTCATATAAAGCGTCATATCAAGTGCATTATGGTGAGTAATAAATGGACGAGCTGATGCACCACCTGCAATAGAGTGCATCATTGGCGTTTCAACCTCTAAATAGCCTTTACTGTCTAAATAACGTCTCATCGACTGTAAGATCTTGCTTCTTAATACAAACGTATCACGTACTTCAGGGTTTACAATTAGGTCAACATATCTTTGGCGATAGCGTTGCTCAATGTCTTTTAAGCCATGAAACTTATCTGGTAGTGGCCTCAATGATTTTGTTAGTAATTGGAAGTTCGTTACTTTAATTGATAATTCTCCAACCTTTGTTTTAAACGCAACACCAGATACTCCAACAATATCACCGATATCAATCGTATTAAACAGTTCATATGCTTCTTCGCCAACAGCATCTTGACGTACATAGATTTGAACTTTTCCAGTTAAATCTTGAATGTGAGCAAACCCTGCTTTCCCTTTGCCACGCTTAGTCATAATTCTTCCAGCTAGTACTACTTCATGCTTGTCTTCTTCTAGTTGTTCTTTTGAGATCTCTTCAAATTGTTCTACCATTTCTTTTGCAGAATGTGTTCGAAGAAACTTACTTCCAAAAGGATCTACACCTTTATCGACTATTTTTTTTAATTTGTCTCGGCGCACAGCTAAAAGGTCATTTAATTCTAATTCTTGTGTCATTTCATCCACTCCTATTTTCTTCAAAGTAACCACTAACAATCTTACTTATCAATGATATGTATCATATGTAGCTCCGCAACATAGGCAGAGGTTCTAAACTTTGCTTATATGTAGAAAAACTGCCAGTATATACTGGCAGTGCGTTATCAACTCAGACGAATTATAGAAAAGTAAAATGATAAAGTCAACTATCTTAGCCTACTTCAACAGCGTTCATTGTGGCTTCAACTTCATCAATATAACCATATAGAGAGTTGTAAACATCGTCACGCGTTTCAAAGTAATTAATTTGCTCTCGCACTTTTGAGTTGCCTCGCATCCCTTTTAAATACCACGCTGCATGCTTTCTCATTTCACGTACAGCCACTCTTTCACCTTTTAATGCAATTAAACGATCTAAGTGTAGCATACATACATCAATTTTTTCGCGTGGTGTTGGGTCACCTGGTAATTCACCCGTTTCTAAGAAATGCACTGTTCTGTAAAGCATCCATGGATTTCCGAGTGCAGCTCTTCCTATCATTACACCGTCAACACCTGTTGTATCTAACATACGTCTTGCATCTTCAGGTGTTTTAACATCACCATTACCGATAACAGGAATGCTGACAGATTCCTTCACTTCTTTAATGATATCCCAATTTGCTACACCTTCATACATTTGAACACGAGTGCGCCCGTGTACCGCGACAGCTTTACCGCCTGCACGTTCGACTGCACGCGCGTTTTCAATTGCAAAAATATGTTCCTCATCCCAACCGATCCGCATTTTTACCGTTACAGGTTTTTCAACTGCATCAACTACAGCCGAAACCATCTCATAAATCTTATTAGGATCAAGTAACCACCTTGCTCCAGCGTCACATTTTGTGATTTTCGGTACTGGACATCCCATATTTATATCAATAATATCTGCATTCGTGTTTTGATCTACAAACTTAGCGGCTTCGACTAACGTTTCTTTTTCTCCACCGAAGATTTGTAAGCTTAAAGGTTTTTCCCGCTCATCTACATATAACATACTCAATGACTTTTCATTTTTGTGTAAAATAGCTTTATCACTTACCATTTCTGCACAAACAAGCCCTGCACCAAATTCTTTAGCTATTAAACGAAAGGCTGGGTTACATACTCCTGCCATCGGTGCTAAAACTACTTGGTTTTTCATTTTAATATCACCAATCTTCAACATCACTTTCACCTCCATCATTTTAAATTATCTATTTTGCAATCAATTCATCTATACTAATTTGTAAAGCATCAGCAACTTTTTCTAGTAATTCTTCCGTTGGTACCCTCGTTCCTCTTTCGACTTCCCCTAATACTGAAATTGAAACGCCTATAGCGTGGGCAAATGATTCTTGGGTGTAACCTTTCAACTTTCGAAAAGCCCGTATTCTCCTACCCCATTGTTCGTTTTCCATAATCTAACACCTTCTTTATCTGTTAACCTTCTATAGATCTCCGAAACTGTTTCCTGCTCGTGAGGCAGCATCAATTGAGGGTTTAACTCCATTAACGGAATGATGACAAAACTTCTCTCACTCATTCTTGGGTGAGGAATAAGTAAATCATCCATCTTAATATTTTCTTGATTATAGAGTAAAATGTCAAGGTCTAAAGTTCTCGGACCCCAACGAACAGGGGTATTTTTTTTTGCCTTACTTTCTATTTTTTGGGTGATTTCTAATAGTTGTTCAGGCTTATATGTGGTTGAAACTTCAACAACCATATTAAGAAAATCCTGCTGATCTAAATATCCAACTGGGTCAGTTTCATATATGGAGGAAACACTCTTTATTTCGATTCCATTTTCATTGTTCAATGCTTTAAGGCCTAATAGAAGGTAATCTTCTCGAATACCCATGTTGGAACCTAATCCAATATATGCAATATTACTCACTACTTCGACTCCTTGTAATTTCTACTGCTACTGAATGATAATGACCATTAATTGGTGGGTCTGGCTTTATGACTTTTATCGTACATGACTCAACAATGGGGAAAGAATTAAGAATTTCCGAACAAATTCTTTCCGCGATCGTTTCAACTAATTTGTACGTTTGTTCTTCAACAATCTTTTTTGTGATTTTATACACTTCTGCATAATTAACAGTTTGAGTTAGATCATCCTTCATCCCTGCATTTTTTAAGTCCAACAGTAAAGTTGCATCAACCTTAAACCTTTGGCCTAGTTTGTTTTCTTCTGCGTATACACCATGATATCCATAAAATTGCATCTGATCGATAATAATTTTATCCATTTTATACACCTTTCCCTAACATCGCATCCATCATTTTTACCATTCGACTCATTTCTAAAACATCATGAACTCTAACAATTTGGCACCCTTTTGCAACACCGAGGCAAACTGTAGCCCCGGTTCCTTCTACACGCTCATCGACAGGGAGGTCTAAAGCCTTTGCAATAAAAGATTTTCGTGACGTTCCTAAGAGAACAGGGTAACCAAGATCTACAATTTCATCTAATCTTCTCATAACCTCAAGGTTGTTCTCGTATGTTTTAGCAAAGCCAATACCCGGATCTAAGATGATTTGATCGTCACTAACTCCAGCGCGATGGCATATATTGATACTTTCCTCTAGATCCCTCTTCATATCTTCTAGTAGGTTGGTGTAGTTTTTATTGGTACGATTATGCATAAGGATAATCGGTACATCATAAGACGCTGCAACTTCAGCCATCATAGGATCAGCCTTCGCTCCCCATACATCGTTAATTATCGAAGCCCCAGCTTCTATAGCTTGTCTAGCCACTTCACTTTTGTACGTATCAATGGAAATCGGAACATCGACCTCTTCAGCAATAGCAGAAATGATTGGAAGTACTCTTTTCAGTTCTTCACCTTGCTCAACCTTTTCTGCACCTGGTCTTGTTGACTCTCCACCAATATCAATAATTTTAGCCCCATCCTTTATCATTTCTTTTGCATGGTATAAAGCAGTTTCAACTTCATTAAACTGCCCGCCATCAGAAAATGAATCAGGGGTCGCATTTAAAATTCCCATTACAACAGTTTCATTTAAAAATTGAGAAGCCTTAACTTTAGTTGGTTTTATTTGAACTGACATATCAACTTAACTCCTTTTTATATAATTCGTTCCGACTGTTAAGTTGTTTTCTTAATATAGAATAATGTTTTTGTAACTTAGCACTTAAAGACGTAAGGCTATTGTAATTAGTCTTACCATCAACTTCAGAAAGGGATACGACTTCCTGGATTGAATTAGTGACAAAAGCTTCATCTGCCTTATACAGCTCCACACTTTCGTAATACCCTTCCTTACATTCAATCCCTAGTTGATGTAATAACGCCATAATAAACTGCCTGGTTACTCCATTTAGTATTCCCGTTTTAACCGTAGGTGTATAAACAATATTATCCTTTACCCAGAAAAGATTAGAGACAATTCCTTCTGCAAGAAAACCTTCTTTTGTCAGGAAAATTCCTTCTACATTTGGATCAGAGCCAATTTCCTTTTTGCCAATAATGTTATTTAAGTAATGGTGTGATTTTAGTCTTTCATTTCCTTCAGGGGTATTCCGTTCCGTTTTTAAAATAACACCACGTTTAACAGTCGACATCGATTCTGGTATTGGCTTTACATAGACGATCGTTGAAGGCTTTTCATAAGGGTCAATCTGTAGTCCTAATGGACCGACACCTGCAGAAACATTCCACCTAACATACGCATTCTGTAAATTGTTTTTTTCTATTAACGTGTTCAAAACACCTAGTATATCGTCCTTATTCCAATTCCATTGAACAGACAATTGTTCCAAACTTCTACTTAAGCGATGAAAATGGTCATCCACCAAGAATGGATGACCGTCATAAATACGAAACGTTTCAAAAACACCTAACCCATACATAAAGCCATGATCAAAAATAGAAATTTGTGCATCTTCTGGCTTCACATATTCACCATTTACATAGATGTACATGTTGAAGATCGTCCCTTATAACATTCAATAAAATTACGGAGTAGAAGTTTCCCTGCTTCAGTCATAATTGATTCTGGATGAAATTGAACACCCTCAATTGGAAGAGTTTTATGACGAAGGGCCATAATTTCTCCCTCACTCGTTTCTGCAGTAATTTCTAAACACTCTGGGAACGTTTCCCTCTCAACGATTAATGAATGGTATCTTGTCGCTGTAAACGGTGATTCTACTCCTTTGAAAATCGTCTTTTCATTATGAGTGATTTGTGACGTCTTTCCATGCATTAACCGTTCCGCTCGAATCACTTTTCCACCAAATACTTGCCCAATCGATTGATGACCTAAACAAACTCCAAAAATTGGTATTTTACCAGCAAAATATTCAATTGCTTCTAAACTAATTCCCGCTTCATTAGGACTACATGGTCCTGGGGAAATCATTAAGTAATCTGGATTCAGTTCCTCGATTTCTGCAAGGGTAATTTCATCGTTTCGTCTAACGACTAGTTCTTCGCCCATTTCCCCTAAATACTGCACTAAATTGTACGTAAATGAATCGTAGTTATCAATCATTAAAATCATTACTATTCCTCCTCAGCTCTACTTCACTTTTTCTTTACTAACCTCTTCTTCACTCAACTCTTTCGCACGCCATAGTGCGGTTGCTTTCTTTAATGATTCTTTATACTCATGTTGTGGATTTGAGTCAATAACAATTCCTGCTCCAGCCTGTACATAGGCCATTCTGTCTTTTGAAAGCAGTGTACGAATGACAATATTGAGTTCCATATCTCCATTATAACCGATCCATCCAATTGAACCGGTATAAATTCCTCTTCTCACAGGTTCTAACTCTTCAATGATCTCCATCGTTCTTACTTTAGGTGCCCCTGTAATCGTACCACCTGGGAACGTTGCGCGAATAATGTCATAAGCGTCTTTTCCTTTAGTAAGCTTTCCTTTCACATTAGAAACGATATGCATCACATGGGAGTACTTTTCAATGACCATTAATTCATCTACTTCAACTGTACCGAACTCACATACTCTTCCTAGATCATTTCGCTCTAGGTCGACAAGCATTATATGCTCGGCGCGTTCTTTCTCGTTTTCAATGAGCATTTTAGCATTTCTTTCGTCTTCTTCTTCTGTCTTTCCTCTCGATCTCGTTCCTGCAATCGGTCGTGTACTCACCTCATCACCTGCTTTTTTTACTAAAAGCTCTGGTGAACCACTAGTTAATTGAAAGTCAGGGGTATGAAAATAAGACATATAAGGAGAAGGATTTACTTCACGTAATTTTTCATATATATGGAGCGGCTCTGTCAATAAAGGTTTAGCCTGACGAACAGACAGGTTCACTTGAAAAACATCACCAGCCGCAATATACTCTTGAATTCTTTCAACAGCCTCTGCAAACTCTATTTCGGATAAAGAGGCACTCCACTGCTCTCCACCCTTTTCCTTTTTAGACTGCCATTTCCATTCATCGATCGGCTGTATCCATGCTGTTTTATAGTGTTCTATACGCTGTAAAGCATTTTCTCGCTCATTTTTAGTGCAATGCACGATTATTGTGAGTTCCTCGTTCTCGATGTCATAAACAAAAACATCGTCAAAAACTAAGAAGTACAGTTCTTCCATTCCTAAATCATCTTCTGCATCATTAGGAAGCTTCTCAATTTGCCTTACGAGATCATAGCTAATATATCCAATCGCACCACCCTGAAATGGAGTACCATCATGGCAATATGCGCGATGCTGCTTCTCCATCCATGCTCTCATATTTGTAAGGAGATCACCTGTTTGGGTAACCGTTTGTCCATTATGTTCAATAATTAATTCTTGACCTTTTCCTTTCAAAATGGCTATCGGATTTAATCCAATAATGTGGTATCGACCAGCTCTACCACTCTCTAATAAGACATGATATGGCTCCTCTTTTGAAAGCTGCTTATACTGATGAAACCAAACGCTTTCACTTAATGGGATTTTCGCTGTCAACACTTGCTGGTTGTTTATCGAATTGTCTTGAAGCAATACACTCACTCTCCTCATTAATGGCGAATGATTTCAAACCATTTTTCTTAACGTTTATTCTACAACAATTTCTAGTATACGAAAAGCCGAAGTCCTTACTTACAAACGTATGCAAATGTGAACTAGAAAAAAAGAGGCTGACTTATAGATGTCAGCCTCTAGCTCATACTCTGGTTTATTCATCAAATTGATATAGTGGTGTTGAAAGGTAACGCTCACCATTACTTGGAATAATAGCAACAACCTTTTTACCTGCACCTAATTTTTCTGCAACTTGTAGAGCTGCATAAATCGCTGCCCCAGAAGAAATACCACCTAAAATCCCTTCTTCACGGCCGGCGCGGCGTGCATATTCAAATGCTTGATCATTTGACACTTGAATAACCTCATCATAAACATTTGTGTTTAGAATAGAAGGTACAAACCCAGCACCAATTCCTTGGATTTTGTGAGGTCCTGGCTTACCTCCAGATAAAACTGGAGAGTCTGCTGGCTCGACTGCATAAATTTTAAGTTCAGGGAAGTTTTCTTTTAGCAACCCACCTGCACCTGTAATCGTTCCGCCTGTTCCGATACCTGAAATAAATGCATCAACACTACCTTCTACTTGCTCTAAAAGCTCACGGCCCGTAGTTTCACGATGGATTTCAGGGTTCGCTTCATTTTCGAATTGTTGTGGCATAAAGTGACCGTCTTCTTTTGATAGCTCTGTTGCTTTACGAATAGCACCACCCATTCCTTCTGGTCCAGGAGTAAGCACTAATTCTGCACCGTAAGCTCTTAAAAGGTTACGACGCTCCATACTCATCGTTTCTGGCATAACTAGCTTTGTTCTATAACCTTTAGCAGCTGCAACCATCGCCAACCCGATTCCTGTGTTTCCACTAGTCGGCTCAACAATGATATCATCTTTCTTTAATCGACCATCTCTCTCAGCAGCTTCAATCATCGCTAAAGCAATACGATCTTTTACACTGCTTCCAGGATTAAAGTATTCAAGCTTTAAATAAATATCTGCAGACCCTTCAGGTACGATTCTGTTTAATTTCACTAATGGCGTTTGACCAATTAATTCTGTAATTGAATTTGCTACACGCATATTTAACTTCCCCTTTCGTTAATACCGAGTAAATTCATTGGTTTTGTTAAGATTATAGTAGCAAATGATTTCCATTTAGTCAACGAATTTTTTTGATAATTTTAACTCTCTTACCGCTTGCCTGTTTCCTCTAATAATTTCTCTAATTCTTCCTTTGTGAATAGATATGTTTCATTACAGAAATTACAGCGTGTTTCGGCTTGGCCTTCTTCCTCAATCATTCCTTTAATCTCCTCTGCACCTAAGCTAATGATCGCAGTTTCAAATCTTTCCTTTGAACAAGTACAGGAGAATTTAACGTCCATATGATCAAGAATTTTTAAGTTATCTTTTCCGAGCAGTTCCTCTAAAATTTCTTCAGGACTTTTTCCCGCTTCAATTAATTTAGAAATTGGGGGAATTTCACTTAAGCGATTTTCAATAAAATTGATAACGTCATCTCCAGCTCCTGGCATCATTTGCAGAATAAATCCACCTGAAGCTAATATAGAATGGTCAGGGTTTACGAGCACCCCTACACCAACAGCTGACGGAATTTGTTCAGAGGTTACAAAATAATAAGTAAAATCCTCGCCTAATTCCCCAGAAATAAGCGGAATGCTACCTGTAAAATAATCTCTAAGTCCTAAATCCTTTACGACCGAAAGTTGGCCATTCGTTCCTACTGCCCGTGCAACATCTAATTTTCCTTGTTGATTTAAATCAAAGTGTACGTGAGGATTTTTTACGTAGCCTCTTGTTTCACCTTGAGCATTTGTATCGACGATGATATAGCCAATAGGACCGTCACCTTCGATTTTCACAGTAATTTTTGCATCACCTTTTAACATCGCACCCATCATTGTTGCTGCTGTCATTGCTCTTCCTAATGCAGCAGATGCAGTAGGCCAGGTGTCTTGTCTTTTAGCTGCTTCATCAATCATTGCGGTCGTTCGTGTCGCATAGGCTCTAACCTTTCCATCAAAGGCCAATGCGCGAACAAGATAATCACTCATACTCTTCTTCCTTCCTAGCGTTTTTCAAATAAATCATCTGTAAACCTTTTAGAGTTAAAAATGGATCTACAATATCTATCGTTCTAGATTCTTTACCTATAAGAGGTGCTAATCCACCTGTAGCAATTACTTTAGGTTCTACTGACGATTGCTCTTTCATTCTTCTTACGATTTCATCAACTTGTCCAATATATCCATAATATATTCCTGCTTGCATCGCATTTACTGTATTCTTTCCAACCACTGAAGGAGGCTTTGAGATTTCAATACGTGGAAGCTTAGAGGCTCTTGTATAAAGGGCTTCTGTCGATATACCGACTCCTGGCGCAATGGCACCACCCATATACTGTTTTTCCTCATTTATGTAGCAAAATGTTGTTGCTGTACCAAAATCAACGATAATTAAAGGGCTTCCATATAAATGAATAGCGGAAACTGCGTTGACGATTCGGTCAGCACCGACTTCACGAGGATTTTCATATTTAATATTAAGACCTGTTTTAATGCCTGGTCCAATAACAATAGGATCTAGCTCAAAATATTTCTTACACATTTTCTCTAATGCAAACATAATGGGTGGGACAACAGAGGAAATGATAATTCCATCAATTTCAGTTAAGCTAAGGTTTCTGTCCTGAAATAAACTTTTCACAAGCATGCCATACTCATCTTCCGTCTTATCACGACTTGTAGCAATACGCCAATGATGAATTAACTCATCACCGTCATACACTCCAAGAACAATATTCGTATTACCCACATCTACAACAAATATCATAATTGTTTCACCACATTTCACTTTAGTTTATGTATGTTTACTTTACCTCAATTTTATCATTTTAAAAAGAAAATAGGATGTCTAAAGACATCCTATTTTTCCTATTACTTATCGGTTTTATTTTCATCCTCTGATTTAGGCTTTTCTGACTGTTCGCTAGAAGGCTTTGTTTCATTATCCTCTCTCGCTTCAGGCTCACCTTTTTTAGAGGAGATATTTACTTTTACGTCACCATCTTGAGTTGTTTCAGATTTAATTTCTTGTTTGCGATACGCATCTGTATGATGGTTATCCGGAAGTTTCCCTTCGTTAACGAGCGATTTGATTTGCTCTGCGTCTAATGTTTCAAGCTCCATTAACGTTTCCGCTACAAGATCTAGCTTATCTTTATTATCAAGAAGGATCTGCTTACAACGCTCATAACATTCTTTAATAAAGCGTTGAACTTCGAGATCAATTTCATAAGCGATTTGGTCACTATAATTTTGTTCATTTTGAATATCGCGACCTAAGAACACTTGCCCACCAGAACTTTGCCCAAACTGCATCGGCCCAAGCTTTTCACTCATACCATATTCAGTTACCATCTTACGAGCAATACCTGTTGCACGTTGGAAGTCATTATGAGCTCCAGTACTCACTTCACCAAAAGTGATTTCCTCGGCAACACGTCCTCCAAGTAAGCCCATAATCTTATCTAGCAATTCTGGCTTCGTCATAAAGTAGCGATCTTCTTTAGGAAGCATTACGGCATAGCCACCTGCTTGACCACGAGGAACGATCGTTACTTTGTGAACCATATCTGCATTTTCAAGTTTCACACCAACGACTGTATGACCTGCTTCATGCCATGCCACAATCTTCTTCTCTTTTGCAGAGATTACACGGCTCTTCTTAGCTGGACCAGCAATTACACGGTCAATGGCCTCTTCGATATGGATCATATTTACTTTCTTCTTATCTTGACGCGCTGCAACAAGAGCCGCTTCATTCAGAAGGTTTTCTAAATCAGCACCCGAAAAACCAGGTGTACGAGCAGCAATTGCTTTTAGATCAACATCATCAGCAAGAGGTTTGTTACGCGCATGTACTTTTAATACTTCTTCACGTCCTTTAACGTCTGGGCGGCCGACTAGAATTTGTCGGTCAAAACGTCCTGGACGTAATAACGCAGGGTCTAAAATATCGGCACGGTTTGTCGCGGCGATAATGATAATACCTTCATTTGCACTGAAGCCGTCCATTTCAACGAGTAATTGGTTTAACGTTTGCTCACGCTCATCGTGACCGCCTCCAAGTCCCGCTCCACGCTGACGACCAACTGCATCAATCTCATCGATAAAAATGATACAAGGTGCATTTTTCTTAGCATTTTCAAATAGGTCACGTACACGTGATGCACCGACCCCAACAAACATTTCAACAAAGTCAGAACCACTGATTGAGAAGAATGGAACTCCCGCTTCACCAGCAACTGCTCGAGCAAGTAACGTTTTACCTGTACCTGGTGGTCCAACTAACAGAACCCCTTTAGGAATACGGGCCCCAATAGCAGAGAACTTACGAGGGTCTTTTAAGAATTCAACAACTTCTACAAGCTCTTGTTTTTCTTCATCTGCCCCAGCAACATCTTTAAATTTCGCTTTCTTCTTATCATCTTGAACCATCTTCGCCTTACTCTTACCAAAGTTCATGACACGGCTTCCGCCACCTTGAGCTTGGCTTAGTAAAAAGAAGAATAGGATAAAAATAATGATAAATGGAATAATTGACGTAAAAAAGGTAACCCAACCACTTGTCTCATCAGCAGGCTCCATCGTGAACGTTGGTCCAGCTACTCCACCTTCTTGAGCAGCAAACAGTCTCTCAACCGCCAGTTCAGCCCTAGGAATATATGTTTCGAAGAACTCTCCTTCTGCCATACCTGTAAGCTGTCCACGGACTAAATACACTTGGCGCTCAGGCTTCAAAGAAAGATTGGTAACCTCGCCATTTTGTAGATACTGATAAAACTCATCTACTGTCATTGGCTCCGTCTCGACTTGATCACCGCTAAAGACACTAACGATCCCAACGATGACTAAAAATATTAATAAATAGAATATCGTGTTACGAAAAATCCGATTCATTCCTGACCTCCTCCCACGTACAATCAAGCTTAAATTATAGTATCATATTTACCAACTTTTTCACAATCTTTACGTCCCATAAATTTTAGGCTTTAGTACGCCAATATACGGGAGGTTTCGATAACGCTCAGCAAAGTCTAAACCATAACCGACAACAAACGCATCGGGAACTGTAAATCCAGCAAGATCTGGCACCAAATCAACCTTCCTTCCGTCAGGTTTATCTAAAAGCGTCACAATCTTAACTGATTTTGCTTTTCGATAATGGAACAGCTTCACTAAATAACTTAACGTTAGTCCGCTATCTATAATATCTTCTACAATAAGAACGTCACGACCTTCTACTGAAGTATTTAAATCCTTAACAATTTTAACTTCACCAGAAGTAACCGTTCCAGCGCCGTAGCTTGATACATCCATAAAATCTAGCTCAATATGGGTATCGATTCTTTTCGTAAGATCTGCCATAAAAGGTAGTGCACCTTTTAATACACCGACAACAAGGGGAAACCTTCCTTCATATTCTTTAGTAAGTGCATCACCTAGCTCACGTACCTTCTTTTGTATTTCTTCTTCAGATATTAATACCTCTTGGATTTCATCTTTCATTATTCTGTTATACCCTCCTGTAACTGCTGCTGAAAAGAATTATACCCAGCCTTCACCATGAAATTCAAATGAAAGCACTAAATATTTTTGCGAAATTTCTGTGACAGCACCTTTTTTAGAATGTCCTAATACGGGAATCCATATCACTTCATTATTACCATCAATAACGAGTGGCCAAATCTTTCGTTTCGATTGCTCGATTTTATGATCAATAAAAATTCGACTAACTTTCTTGGATCCTTCCATCCCAACTAATTGGATACGGTCCCCATCCATTTTTGTTCTAACGGTAAGTGGGTAGGTAACTTGTTGGGCATCACATATGTACGTATATGGGCTTCGTTCTTCCCAAGCGAGGTTTGATACGAATTTTGCACTTATCATTCCCAACTTTGTGGATATACATCCTGGAACTTGCAACTTATATGAAAAAGTATAAGAATCAAGCTCAAGCTTATGAAAACTAAACCGACAGAGATTATAAATTCTTTCAATAGATAATCCTTGTGGAAAGTCTAATCGGCCAGATGGATGGTCGGAATTGATAAGTAGTTGAACCTGTTCGATATGTATGAATGATAGAAATGGGTAATTTTCCCCGTAAAGATATTTTAATATTAGATGAATCGCTCTTCTTTGTAAAGGGACGCGCAGACGTTTGAAACCTTCGACGGAAATCGTTATTTCACCTTCTGTTCTTTTCTCTATTACCTCTTCTAAATGTGTACGAGTTAATTCATCAAGATAGACCTGATCATCGTCTATTAATTCACTCATACGCTGAAAATGAACATGTGCTTTTGGATTTTCACTTTTAATAAAAGGTAAAACCTCTTTACGGAACCGATTTCGAACATACTTATCCGAAAAATTGCTTTCATCTATTCTTGGCTGTAACTTCTCCTCATTACAGTATTGTACGATTTCTGCTTTTGTTATTCCTAAAAATGGCCGAATTAACACTCCTGTT
The DNA here is from genome assembly GCF_019024285.1 of Alkalihalobacterium elongatum. Lineage (GTDB taxonomy): Bacteria > Bacillota > Bacilli > Bacillales > Bacillaceae_F > Alkalihalobacterium > Alkalihalobacterium elongatum. The sequence goes on along the minus strand of NZ_WMKZ01000029.1, from coordinate 46,290 downwards.
GCAAAACGTCTCGTTACAGGGATCCCAGACAGCCCTTCTGCGGTTGTCCCACGCACTTGATTCATTAGTATTGTTTCTATTTGATCATCACCGTGATGAGCTAAAGCAAGGTAGTCCGCACGATATTTATTCATTACCTGTTTAAAAACATCATATCGACATTTTCTTGCTGCCATTTGTACACTCATACCGAACCTTCTTTGAACTGCTTTCACATCTACACGATGACCTTCAAAGGAAATGTTACGTTCTAAACAAAATTGTTTAACGAACTTATAATCCAAAGCAGAAGTAACTTCTCTTAATTGATGATCTATGTGACAGGCAATGATCTTATAACCTTCTTTTTCACTTTCATCCCATAAATAATGTAACAAAGCCAGAGAATCAGGCCCTCCAGAAACACCTACAACAATCGTCGTATTCGGTTGTAGCAACTGATGTCGTTTAATAAACTGCTTAACGTCCTGTTTCATAACGTTGCCCAATTCCACCTTTCTTAAAAGAGAAAATCGCTAACGCAAAAACAAGTCCGCCTGCAATAGCACCTGCCTGAAGCATCGTACTAATTCCAAGCTCTAGCCCTAGTAAATAATCACTTTCAACAAAAGCCAACATTGTAAAATATGCTTTACTGCCAGGAACTAATGGAATAATTGCAGGAATACTAAAAGTTGTTGCTGGTATTCGAAACTTCTTGGCGAGAACTTGTGCAATAGTTGCACTCGTAAACGAAGCCAAGGCAGTAGCTAAAATAATAGAAATTCCGTATTCAGGAAGTGTACGGTATATAAACCATGAAAGACACCCGATTAAAGCTCCTATAAACAAAGCTCTTGTTGGAACGTTAAATAGAATTCCAAAACATATCGTTGCTGCATAAACAAAAAGTAATTCCAACCACATGATTAAATCCCCCAGTTATGTTAAAAATAAACCAATGGCTAGTGCCACTCCCGTTGCAATAGATAGTGCCGTCAAAACAGCCTCTGCTCCTCTACTTACCCCTGCAACGTAATCACCTGAAATTAAATCTCGCACCGAATTGGTCAGGGGGACCCCAGGTACAAGGGGCATTAATATTCCTATTATAATTTGGTCTAAGTTTGCACCAACCCCGAAATACACAAGGCCAATGGCAACACTACCTCCAATAAAAGCGGATAGGAACTCTGCAAAAAATTTTACCTTTAAATACTCCTGCAATTTAAACACACAAACACTCACAATAAACCCAGCAATAAAGGCAGGCAACATATCACGTAAACTGCCCCCAAATAAGTAAGAAAAACCAGCCCCAGCTACTCCTGAAGCAATATGTACGAGCCAAATTGGGTAGTTCATTGGCGCTTTAGCAATTTCGTTCAACTTTTCATAAGCTGTTTCTTCATCTATTTCACCTGTGACAAACTCTCTAGAAACTTGGTTCACTAATGAAACTTTATTTAAATCGTAAATACGATCATCGACCCTTATCATTTGCATTGTATCTCCTCTACCAATTTCATCAAAGGAGAGAAAAATGCCAGTCGTTGTAACAAAGCTATGGACATTAACAAACCCTGCTGCTTTCGCCATTCGTTCTAACGTTTCTTCGACTCGATACGTTTCTGCACCGTACGTTAGCATGATTTCTCCTGCTAACAAACACACATCCATCATACGATCTGCTCTAGACATGGGCACCCTCCACAACATACCTAAAATCCATCTTCTAGTACGTGTTCAAAAAGGAGGACAAAAAGAGCCGAGAAGTTCGAGGAAATACCCTCTTTCGACCGCCACTACAAATTATTAACTTCGACGTATTCACTAGTATAGCCGGAGTTCTATTTCGGACAGCTATTTTCTCGGACTTTTTGAATATCCTTCTTCTACATTAATTGTCCAAATAAGTATAGGATATATGCCAATATAATGAAAGAGATAACAAGAAAGATTTCTATCCAATAAGAAGGCTTCGTTGATTTTTTTTTGACTTTCCTCTGGGTTCTAGGTGGATGTGACGGCTTACTCTTTTGGTAATGTGTTGATTTTTTTTGAATAGCTGTCATTACGTCTTTTTTCATCATCTGGGCATCACCATACTTCCCTTGAAGTCCTTTTACCATCACATCACGATACGGTTTTAGCCCAGGTTTCATCTCAATCGCTTGTTTCAGTTGTTGTAATGATTGTTCTCCCTTTTTATCAAAGCGTTTAGGGTACGAACAATTAATCATGATCATAACAAGAGAGAATAAATCATAGCTAGGCTCTGCGACTCTAGAACCTAGTCCCCAATAACCCCGATCAAAAAACTCTGTATATTCTTTAATTGACCTTCCAAGTAATGTCGTTCCACCAACATCAAGCCAGCGAATTCGTGGAGTTGGACCCACAACGATCAAATTATCAGGTTTTAAGTCACCAAACGCCCATCCTGCCCGGTGGAGGCGATCTAAATCACCTAATAATTGAACCATTAAAATACCAATCCATTCTTCTCCTCGTTTAGACGTAAAAGTAATTAACTGTTCTCCCTTTAAATACTCCATTACATAAAATGGAAGCACTCCTTGGTTTGTTACTAGATCATCTACATCTAACAAAGAAGGTCCAAGTACCTGACCTTGGACCTTCGAAAAATGTTTTAAGACATTAACCTCAGATGTGATGGCCATGCTATCCACACCTATTTTTAAAGCAACTTCACCTTCTACGCATCTTGCTAAATAAACAGATCCAGTTGCACCAGACCCTAGTAATTTAACAATTTGGTATTTCTTTTTATGCCACTTTCCAATAACGGTTGTCCCTGGATTTAAGTTACATGCCTGAGTCTTCGAGTAATTCATCCTCGCCACTAGAGATCAAACTCCTTCTCGAGTTAGTTTTCTCAAACCTTTGTAGTGCAACTTGTAAAGCAGGCCCAGTTGGAGTAATACCACCTGATGACAACTTATGAAAAATACCAGTTAGAGAATCTAGTTTAGGCGTCCAGTCTAATAGACGGTCGATATCCTTTCTTTTCCCTGGGAACGAATAGAGCGAAAAGCGATTATCTCCCATACGAGAAGTAAGGCTTATAGATAAATCTGTTAACGCATCCTGTACCATTGGCAATTTGTTTTTCATACTAGCACTTGTATCTACTAGAATTAAGACATTTAAATCTATCGTTTCTCCTAACTCATCGACAACTTCCATGACTTGACCCCGTTTCTCTGGAGACAAGTCTTCCATTTCTTGTTCTTTTCCTAATATTTGTTGAAGCTCACGATTAACCACACCGTATAATGTTTGAGTCATCGCCTTTCGCGTTACCATTTGTACGGTCTTGGCTAATTGTTGTGCATATACGATTTGACTAACACCACCGCCTGCCATGGCAATGGACTCTATTTCTTGAACGCCTTGTTCATTCATTGGACTATTATCAACAACACCTATGACATTTACAGTGATACCTTGTTCTTTTGCTAAAGCAGCAATTGCGACAGGGTCTTCACCTTGGTTTGAACAACCATCTGTAATGAGCAAAATTTGGCGTAATGAACCTTTACCCAAGCATATCCCCTCCAATTTTCTGAATGTTACCATCATTCACCATTTGGAGGGGCTTTATACATGATAATATACGACTTACTCTAGGACTATTGAGCTCTTTTTTTCTCAATTTTTTTAGGTTTATATAATGGGATCGCTGCCCATTTCGGCATATTTCTCTTAACCTTAGCCACTACAATTGTCATATCATCCTCTATACTACCTTCATTACGAATAACTCTCTCTAAAATTATATCAGCTACTTCTTGAGGATCTTCAGATGATATTTCAGTAATGATTCGCTTCATCCACATTTCTTTATTTTCTACATGTTTCGGTGCGTCAAAAATTCCATCGCTCATCATAATTAATAAGTCTCCAGGTTTTAATTGCTCACTCACAACATCAACATCAAATTCTTGTATAATGCCCATTGGCAAGTTACTCGCTTCAATTTTTGTGACACTAGTTCCTCTTTTAATAAAACTAGGGATTGAACCAATCTTTAAAAACTTGACGTTTGCATCTTGTAAATCTATCATCGCTAGATCCAGCGTAGAAAAAATCTCATCCGTAGTTCGTAAAGATAAAACAGAATTCACTGATTTTATCGCAACGGTCTCCTCAATACCAGACTGTAAAACTTTCTGAAGTAGCTGTAGAGTTTCATTACTTTCTAAGTGAGCACGTTCTCCATTCCCCATACCATCACTAATGGCAATCGCATACTTTCCAGATCCTAATTCAATCGTAGAATAACTATCTCCAGAAACATAGGCACCACCTTTAGCTACCGTAGCGACCCCTGTCTCAACGACATATTTCTTGGCAGACCCAAACGAAACATGACTATAGCCATTTGGGTAAAAGCTTCGTTCTTCTTTTTTAATAATAATGGTCTCTCCTAAAATATCTGATAGCATTGGCGCAACAATCTTTTCACACTCACCATGCCCATTATCATTAGCAATACTCATTTCTATCTCAACATTTCCTTGTTCCAAATGAAAAATATCGATATGTCCAACTTCTAAACCTACACTTCTTAGCGCTTCAAGAATTTGCTCTTCTTGAATGTAATGCGCTTCTTTCTCTCTTTGAATCTCTTTAGCAAAGTCATTCATTACTCTAGAAACCCCGAGTAATTGGTCTGCTACTAACCTGCGACTTTCTAACACTTGCTTTTTCAGTTTTTGATTGGCGTGAAATTGGCCTAGCTCATGTTGAACCACTTGGGCAACTTTCTCATGTTTAACACAATACTTTTTCCAATCGGCTTTAAAAATTGGGTCTCTAATTTCCCCATTTTTTTCGATTTCGTTCATAATTTTATTCATAGACTCATATGTTTTATTAAAGTTATTCACCCAGCAACGATCTTTTTTGAAACAAGCCTGACAAGTTTTTTCGGTAACATTGCTTAGGAAATAATCAACCTCTTTTTCCACATCACCAACATCAACCGCTGTAGATGTAGACGAAAAGCTATTCGATAACGTTTGGAATAAATGAGAGAATTGTTCAACTCTACCAGCTGTAACGTCTCTAATTTTACGTAAATACTGCTGTTGTTCTTTAGAATGCTCGACTGTTCCTGGAATATAGCGCGCCAACTTGCTAATGAACGTCCTTGGCGTAAGAAGGAAAACAGCAATCGCTACCCCTGATTCCATCACAGTGATTAAAACCTGGTCAGAACCCTCACCATACAAGCCAATAAGTAAAGTACCAATTAATAAACCAATACTTACACCTATTTTTTTACCTTCTTTCAACAAACCACCTAAAAGCCCAGCAAATGCAAGTAAACTCATCTGGTAAAGACTCGCAACACTAGCCAAGCTTAGAATTAACCCTGTTACAACACCGACAGTTGAGCCAATTGCCGCTCCAGCAACAAAAGCAAACACTAATACTAAATAACGAGCTAATATATGTTCAACTGTTAAATCATAAATCATCCAACCGATCGTTCCCGTCATCACTGAAGCTAGTAAAATTATCAAACAAACAATCTCTTCATTCTTTAATGGTTGTTGACTTCGCTTCGCCGTTATAAGTGGTACACTTTGAAGAAAAATCATCGTTAGAATGAAGCTAAGACTGGCCTCTACTCCAGCTATCATCCAATCGTAGCTGGTTACACTGCCTTGCATAAAAAACGTCAGCGTGATACGGGCAGAAACACTCGCAAAAAACACAGTAAAAGGTAAGACCTTTGTTTTATTGTCATTAAATTTTTCGGCTACTTTTTGATAGACTAAAAATAATAACAGTGAGGTTAATACAAACCAACTGCTTTCAATTATATGTGTCATCGCTCCAGCAAAAACTGCAAGTGCTGCAATCCCTAGCTTGTCCCGTTTCAATACATAGATAGCAGCAACAAAAGGTAATACAAATGGTGTAATCTCCGACAGGATCATAGCACGTCCAAGTAGAAACCCAACGATAAAAATTAATAGTCCCCATTGATAGAAAAGTATATTCGTTCCCCTTTTGGCTTTCTCTGTTGCTGATGTAGTTAACGCCATTGCTTTGTCAGGAAACGCCCAACCACGAACGGGCTCAATAACTCCTTTTGTAACTCTACGTAACATTCGCAACACCCCACGGTTTATTTTCGTGGTTTCATTATAAACATATACTGGATTCAGTTTTTGTCAGAATAACAAGTCGAATGAAAAAAAGTCTTCGACTCCTTTCGTGTAAATGATTGCTCGATTTCCACTCTTACCCATAACTAAGAATAGATTGACAGCAAACTTAGCAAAAATTGCAAAAACAGTGACTTATGAACGATAGTTATGACGAAAGCTTTTTAGTATATACTCCTTTTTAAAAGGCGGATTTCTTAATCTTTGTTTCTATTGGACCTTTTTTTCACATAGCTTTGTTAACTTTGCGCTCATCGTTTGAAAATGTGAATTTAACACGCCTTTAAGCTCCTGCCAAAATCAACAATGACAATATGGTTGGTTAGCAGTCCATAATAACAAACTTCAACAACCTTTTTGAAACCCTTTCTAAAAGATTGCTACTACTGAACATTTTTTTAGAATATTTATAAGCTAAGAATTTACCATTTGAATCAAAAAAACTGCACCCAATAATGGATACAGTTTTATTTTAATATGTATGGTAGCGGCGGAGGGAGTCGAACCCACGACCTCACGGGTATGAACCGTACGCTCTAGCCAGCTGAGCTACACCGCCATATCAAATACCGCTATCTAGCGACAAAATTTATTATACATAAACAAAAGACGCTCGTCAACACTGTTTTTAAAATATATAAAGGCAAGCGAAATTACGCTTGCCTTTATATTTTTATTAAAAGCGGCAGCAAGACTTACCCACGTCTAGCGCCTCGACCACCTCGCTTCGACTCTGTTTGGCGTTTTAGCGTGGAGAGACGTTCTTCACTATCTTTTAAAAATCTGTTCATCTTATCTTCAAAGGACATTGTAGGACGCTGATTTCGCGCACCACTGTTTCCACCTTTACCGTAGTTTCCTCCAGATCGTGCTGGACGTGGTGGGCGGGATGGACGAGGAGCCCGATTGGTCATCTCCTCTTTAGGACGTTCCTGAGCTTTTCTAATAGAAAGACCGATCTTTCCATCTTGCTCAACATTAACAACCTTAACTAGAACCTCATCGCCTACTTTTAAGACTTCTTTAATGTCTTTTACATAATTGTCAGCGACCTCACTAATATGAACCAGACCAGTAGTACCTCCTGGCAGCTCCACAAATGCCCCAAAATGGGTAATACCCGTTACCTTACCTTGCAACTTGCTGCCTACTTCGATTGACATGTTAAAAATTGCTCCTCCTTAAAAAACAAATAAAATAATGTTTTAAGAGATGGTTCAAAAGGGTTTGACATTCAAAATGCCAGGCTTTCGAACACACTTATATTATAAATTATACTTGATGCGGAAAAAGAGTGTCAATCCGTTGATAATTTAGGTAATTTAAACAAAATTTCCCCGTCTTTTGATAAAAAGTAATCGCGCCTTGCAATTTCCGCAATATAATCGAGATCATTGTAATTTTCTATTTCTGTTTCTAGATGAATCTGTTCAAGTTGTAAAGCTTCTAGCTTTGCTTCTAGAGCTTTTTTCTCTTCCGTTTTTTCATCTAATAACTGCGCTTGTGTATGAATAGTCATAAAAGCAATAACACTAAGGGTGACTACAACAACAGCGAATGCTGTTAAACGACGAAATAGACCTCTTCGCTTACGAAGTCGCTCTTCCGAAACTTGTTCTTGCGCTCGGTTAAAGCTGGCATCCAATTCTCTGATTTTTCGTTTTCGTTCCGTAACCATTAATCATCCCCCTTGTTGCCTCGTGTACGTATATACTTCCATAAGGCAACCGCTTTTTTCACCCATTTACTCTTTTTTATACTATTCACAAGTCGATCTAATCTCGAAAGCTTGTATACTATTTTCCCTAGCCAACTAATTGGCTTAAAAATGATCTTCCCTACAAATGTTAAAATGGTTAATACTAGTGATATTACCATGATAACCAAGGAATATAAGAGTTTCAATAGCCATTTAATAGGATTGATAAAGATTGTAACGATAAGTGCACGGACAAAACGAAAAATAGCAATAGAAGAACGGATGCAAGTTTCTAAGAGTCTTAGATATAAGCGTTGGAAAACTGCTTGATAGGCAGCATAGCCACATAATAATGCGAGAAAGATGTAAAACCTCATCTCACCTTCGTTTACTTTAAGAAGAACATAAAAGATAAAAAGACCTTGGATTAACCAGAATAGAAAGTCATTTAAGACGGTTACCCATGACAATTTCGGCCGAGGCTGTCTAGCAAATCTTCTATAGGTATCAATAGAAGCCCCAAGCCAAGTGCCTGCAGCCACCATTGATAGCATTGTATAAAATTGAATCGTTAAGCTCACTTGAACAACTTCCCGAATAAGCCTTTTGATTTCCCACTCTGACTTTCATCAAGATACACAAGGTCAAAAATTTTACCTTCAATAGAGACCAAGCCTTGCTCGACATTAAGATTTTTCATGTGTAGATTTTGACCACGGATCGAAAGGAAGCCCATTTCTGTTTCTAACAAAAACTCTTCATTGTCAAAACTCTCAACCTGTCTTACCCCAGTGATATCTAGTTTTTTTCGACCACGTAGTGTTATATCATGTTCCTTCGTTTTTCTTGCATGCCCCATCGGTGTACCAAACTCATAATTTTGTTCCATAGTTACTCCTCCTCAACACCTCAATTTATTACAAATTTATGTTTAGAGGGTAAAGAATAGAACAAGCTGTTTACTTTTCCTTATTCAGCAGTTTCAACTTGTTGCTCTTTAGTGACTGTGTACATAGTACCCGCTTCTTCTTTTCTCGTTGTATCTTTAATCGCATCCACCTTAACGGTTACAAGCTTTTGTCCAAACCGAATGACTAACTCGTCACCTACACTAACATTTGTACCTGCTTTAGCGACTTGTCCATTTACAGTAATTCTTCCTTGGTCACACACTTCTTTAGCTAAAGTGCGGCGCTTAATCAATCTTGATACCTTTAAGAACTTATCCAACCTCATATGAAATTCCTCCTTTTATTGGTACTTTTCTTTACTTTTTTCCCAAATTTCATCCATCTTTTCTAACGTTACATCCGCAAATGTTAAACCTTCTTTTGTTAATTGTTCTTCAATCGCTTGGAATCGACTTGAAAACTTTTGATTCGTCATATGCAGTGCTTCTTCTGGGTTAATTTTATAATAACGTGCCAAATTAATCACAACAAAAAGAATGTCTCCAAACTCTTTCTTCATCTTTTCTTTGTTGTCAGTTTTTAGCTCTGAGAAAAATTCTCCTATTTCCTCTTGAAGCTTCATCCACATTGGTGCAGCATCATCCCAATCAAAGCCAACTTTTGCAGCTTTCTTCTGAATTTCAAATGCTTTCATTAAAGCTGGCATACTCTTAGGGATCCCATCTAATACAGACTTTTGTTGATCAGCCTTTTTTTCTTTCCGCTTAATCTCTTCCCAATTGGCTACGACCTCATCTGCATCTTTTGCTTTTTGGTTAGAGAAGACATGGGGATGCCTGCGGATCATCTTTTCTGTAATGGAATGAATTACATCATCGATGGAAAACCAACCATCATCTTCACCAATCTGTGCATGTAACATCACTTGAAGTAGGACATCGCCAAGTTCCTCAGCTAAATGATCATCATCTTCTTCATCGATTGCTTCTAACACTTCATAAGCTTCCTCAAGTAAAAAAGGTTTTAAAGATTGATGAGTTTGCTCTTGGTCCCAAGGACATCCTTCAGGTCCTCTCAAAGTAGCAATCACACCTCTTAATTTTTGAAAGTCTTTGTAAAGAATTTCGTCTTTTTCAACAGGGGGAACATAAACAGCTGTTAAGTTATTGAGCTCTGTGACATGATCGAGTTCATATAAAGGACAGGTAACTATTTTTTCCATTGATGTTCCTACTGCAGTTGCCACTTTCACCTCATAATCATCTGGGAGTAATTCCATTAATGTTAATTTAACTTCCGAGGCAATAAACGCATCATAAACTTGGCATATAATAATATGCTGGCGAATTTGCAAGTCCTCACGCTTCAGCTGTGTTCCATCTACAATTTGGCACCCATTAATAGGATCTATTTCCAATGCATTGAACATCGGATCTAAAAAGCTTTGCCCCCCTTGGATATCAACATGGATCCCACGCTCTCTTCCTTCTTTCAATAAAAGTTGAACCGTTTCTTCAGCAACTAATGGATGTCCAGGAACAGCATATGTAATTTCACTTTGTGAGCTTAATTCGGTAAACAGTAAATCTACAATCGAATGATACACATCCTCAAAGCGTTCGTGCTTCTCATATTCATCATCAAATGACTTAAACGTTAAGCCTTCACTCTTTAATTCTTCAACAACAGGGTGTCGCTCTGTTCTCAAAAAAAGCGGATCAGCTGTTTTGAGAACTTTATAGGTGCCTAGTGATAATTGTGCAAGTTCACCAGCTCCTAAGCCTATAACCGTAATTTTCTTCACGATAGATCTCTCCTTTGATTAATTACATTGTATAGTTTAGCAAAAAATGGTATTGCAGATACTTCTTTTTCTGAAAACACATTAAGCTTTATGATTAAATATAGTGCAGTGACAGCTCCTACAGACACACTCGATAACGCGATGACGCCGTCAACTGTTCGCGACAGCTCACCAGCAAATATCATATACTCTAACAGCATTCGCCACATGAGGGTTACTGCCCCCATAATAATTACTGTCATTATTACCCCTAGCAATTGCCGAACTTGCATAGGTACAGCACCATCCATTTTATAAATCATTATTATATTTAGACATGCAATGACCGCCAAGCAAAGCGTTGTCGAAATTGCCGCCCCTAACGTTCCAAGCGTAGGAATGAGTAGCACATTACCAATCCCTTTAGTTAACAGACCAATGAGTATATGCCTAGCTGCAACATGTCCTTTATCATAGCCTTGAAGTACAGCCGCTGTTGTCATAACGAGGGCTCCAAATAAAATCGCAAACGCCAGAACAAAGAGGACATCTGAACCTTCTCTATTTGTAAACAATAAGTGATTTGTCGGTGCAATGATGATCGCTAAACCGACGGATGCTAATATTCCAAATACTAAAGTTAAACGAAGGGTTAGTTCAGTTTTACGTTTTGCTTCTATGTTATCTTTTAGCTGCTTCGCTCTTGAAATCATTGGGACGATCGTCAATGCAAAAGAAGTCGCAATAATGGTTCCTAGCTGAATTAAAGGTTGCCCGCGATCAAAAATACCTTTTGAAGCTTTTGCAACCTCTGCATACACTCCACTTTCAATTAATAGGCGTAGAACTGTTAAACTGTCAATGAGTTGAATAAATACAATAACTAAGATGGTCAGCGAAAATAAAACACTGTTTTTTATGAACGGAAAGATATAGTTCTTTTTCACTTTCCCTAGTCGAAAAGAAATCCGTTTTCCTTTATTGTTTTTCCAGAAATAAAGTAGTAAACACATTGCACCCGCTAATGCTCCTAATACTGAACCGATAGCTGCTCCTAACCCAGCTCCATATGGTCCGTAGCCACCAATGATCATAACGTATGCTAAAACAAGAATGAACACGACGCGAACGCTTTGATCTGTCAGCTGCGAAACCGCAGTGGGCGTCATCCACCCCTGACCTTGGAAGTATCCTCGAAATACCGAAAGTATAGGGACGACAAAGTAAGTCAATGCCGTCACTCGTAAAGGACCCGTAAGTAACGGGTCACCCATCCACCTTGCAAGCGGCTCGGCTAAAATAAACAAAAACAAGCCAACTACTGTCGATATTAAGCTAAGTGAATAAAAGTATGTCGATAAAAGCTCCTGATCATTGTTTTTTTCTCGATTTGATAATTCTTTTGAGATAATGACTGGAAATCCATAAATGGCTAAAGTGAATGCAATCGCGTAAAAAGGATACACCTGTTGATACACATAAAAACCTATATCCCCTGCAATATTTTGATAAGGGATTCGATATACTGCACTCAAAACTTTTGTAATTAACGCTGCAAAAGTTAATATAAGTGCTCCTTGCCAAATCCTTTTTGTTTGGTCACGATTTGAGGACACAAACCTTCTCCTCCAGATTATAAAATTTTTTGGTTAAACCCATATGTATGTATTTCATTAATGGTCAATAAAACTAATCGCTATTATATCACAGTACATCAATAGCTGGTATTTGTCTCCATAACTAGGTTACAGCTCATCAGGGTTAATTTAGCGTATAAAAAAAGAAGAGGGAAAATCTCCCCCTTCTTTTTAAGCTTACGTTATTAAATAATTTTATTTCTTAATTACTTAGATGGCGTAAGCTTCCTGTCAGAGTTATTCATTCTTATTGTTCCATCTGTCTTGCTAAAAACCCAGCAGCCGTCTCTGCCAGCTTTTGCTCAACTTCACCTGAAAAAGTTTCTTCTTTATTAAACATGACCACTGCTCCAATTGGGTCGCCGTTCGCAATAATAGGTGCAACGACTAAGCCTTTCACATCTTCCTTGTGGTCACCTACAATGTTGAACTCTCCTGCAGAAGCTTCTACTCTAGATTTTCTTTCATCCATTGTGGCTTCTACAATTTCACCAATGCTTTTACTGTAGTATTCTTTCTTAGAACCTCCCGATACAGCTATATATGTATCACGGTCCGCGATAAGTACAGTATGACTTAAGCTGTCATAAAGAGCTTCTGCATACTCTTTTGCAAAGTCACCTAACTCTGAAATAGGTGAATATTTCTTTAAGATAACCTCACCGTCTCGATCAACGAAGATTTCCAACGGATCCCCTTCACGAATTCTCAACGTACGTCGGATTTCCTTTGGGATGACAACACGACCTAGATCATCAATGCGACGAACAATTCCAGTAGCTTTCATACCTAGATGCCTCACTTTCTAATGATGTAGTAGCATAGGAAATGGTTGTTAAAAAACCTCATTAATTTTTTTAACCTTTGAAAAACCATCCACTAATGTTGAATTCGTCTTGTCTTTATTATCTATTGCTTGGAAAAGAACTATTCACCAATTTTTCATATTTCTTGTCAATTTGCTATTTCCAATTTTTGGGAAAACTTAGAAGTACTAGTTATTTCTTTACAAGGTGTAGTTCACTAAGAAGTCTTTCACAAGTTGAAAGTAAATCCTTACTTGTCATTCCTCTTGTTTTAATAACGACTTTAATCTTATCACCAGAAGTACCTAATGAGACTGCTCTTCCAAGTTGATTTACTAACTCGAACAGCTTCGCACCATTAATTCGCTTACTTTCTTCCTCTGTCATCATTAGGGTACAACTATCTTTCGTTTGTGTGATTTCACTAACTTTCTCTTGCTTCGCATATAGCTTTATTTTCGTAATGCTCAATAGGTCAGCAACTTCTTCAGGGTAATCACCAAAACGGTCGATGAGCTCATCTTGTAAATCTGACAGGTCTTCCATATTTTCAACGGCTCGGAATTTTTTATACATTTCAATTTTCTGTTTTGAATCTTGAATGTATGTTTCGGGAATATAGGCATCAACCATCATATTAATTTCTACTGTAAATGGAGGTTCTTTCGGTTTGTCTCCCTTCCGTTCTTCAATGGCTTCTTTAAGCATTTGCGAATAGAGATCAAAACCGACGGATTCGATAAATCCGTGTTGCTGAGCACCTAATAAATTTCCAGCACCACGAATTGATAAATCACGCATGGCAATTTTAAATCCTGAACCAAGTTCTGTAAATTCTTTTATAGCCTGTAAACGTTTTTCGGCAACTTCAGTAAGTACTTTGTCACGTTGATACGTAAAATAAGCATAGGCCACTCGATTGGAACGACCGACACGGCCTCGGATTTGGTAAAGCTGTGACAAGCCCATTTTATCGGCATCATAAATAATTAATGTATTCACATTTGGAATGTCTACACCTGTTTCGATAATTGTTGTCGTAACTAAGACATCACTGTTTCCTTCAAGGAAGTCAATCATAATTGACTCTAGTTCCCGTTCATTCATTTGGCCATGCGCAAATGATACTTTTGCATCAGGTACAAGCATTGAAATTTGATCTGCCATTTTCGTTATATTTTCAACTCTATTGTACAAAAAGTAAACCTGTCCGCCTCTCGTTAACTCACGTTCAATTGCTTCCTTCACGAGAGAAGCGTTGTATTCAACAACATAGGTTTGAACTGGAAAACGGTTTTCTGGCGGTGTCTCAATTACCGATAAATCACGCACACCTAACATTGACATATGAAGCGTTCTCGGAATTGGCGTTGCTGTTAACGTTAAAACATCAACGTTCGATTTTAGTTGTTTAATCTTTTCTTTATGTGTTACTCCAAATCGTTGCTCTTCATCGACGATGAGTAACCCTAAATCTTTATACACAACATCCTTTGAAAGTAGTCGATGTGTACCAACCACTATATCAACTGTACCTGCTTTTAATCCTTTGATTGTTTCATTCTGCTCTTTTCTCGACCGGAAACGGCTTAAAACACCAATACCAATCGGAAACTCTGAGAAGCGCTCTCTAATCGTCTCATAGTGCTGTTGAGCTAAAATAGTGGTAGGCACAAGGACAGCTACTTGCTTTCCGTCCATAATGGCTTTAAATGCAGCACGTATCGCAACCTCTGTTTTACCGTAACCTACATCCCCACAAAGCAGTCGGTCCATCGGTCTTTGCCTTTCCATATCCTGTTTAATTTCTTCAATTGCACGAAGCTGATCTTCTGTTTCTTGATATGGAAATGAATTTTCGAACTCTTGTTGTTCGATCCCATCTCTTGTGAAAGGATGGCCAACACTTGCCTCTCGTTCTGCATAGAGTTTAATGAGATCATCTGCAATATCTTCTACTGAAGACTGTACTTTTCGTTTTACCTTTTTCCAGTCACTACCACCTAAAGCGTAAATTTTCGGTTCTTTTTCTTCACTGCCTACATATTTCTGGACTTGATCAATTTGTTCGACGGGAACATACAGCTTATCATTTCCCTTATACCTTAAGTGCAAGTAATCTTTATGTGTTCCATTGATCTCTAAAGTTTCAATCCCTAAATATTTACCAATACCATGGTTAGAGTGAACGACAAGGTCGCCAACTTGTAATTCAGAGTAGCTTTTAATACGTTCTGCGTTAGAAATTTTCTGTTTTCTTTGCGTCCGTTTTATTTTTTTCGTAAACACTTCTTCTTCGGTAATGACAACGAGTTTTTGCAGAGGTAGCTCAAAACCGCTATTTAAAGTCCCAGTTAAGATTTGTACCCTGCCCTGTAGTAGTGGACTTTTTTCCTCAACTAATTCAGCTTCAATTTTATAATCATCAAGAACGTGTTGAAGTCGCTTCGCACGATCTTTAGTTGCTGCGAGAAATAGGACCGTCCATTTTGACTTAAGCCAACGATCGCTTTCTGTTTTAAGTAAATGTAATTGTCCATGGAAGTTTTGCATTGCTTTACAATTAATATTAACGATATTTTTTGGGTTCGTTGAAGGAACGTGTTTTAAAAATAGAGATAAATAAATTAGTGGAAACTTACTCGTACTTAATAAGCCCTCAAACGATTTAGACATTTCTAAATCAGAAATGACCTCTCCTTGTTCTAAAAGAGCGGTTAACCATTCTGCTTCCTCTTTTTCTAAATTCATAGCCATTTCTTGTACACGACTAATTTCATCTATGATAATGACGCTATTTTTACTCGCATAATCGAGTATCGTAGCTTTTTCATCGTAGTACAAAGACATGTATTTGTTCATACTTTGAAAAGCAATCTTCTGCCTTAACTGACTCACTTCATACGATATATGTTGAGTAATTTTTTCTTTGACGGTCTTGTTTTTTATTTTCTTTAACGTTTGTGACAGACCTTCTTCAAGACGTTCTGCCCCTTTTATATAGTGCTCTTCATCAAGTATTAGTTCATTGGCAGGACCGATGGTGATTTCGTCAACCTGTCCTTGGGATCGTTGATCTTCAACACTAAAATAACGAAGCGAGTCTATTTCTGTATCAAAAAATTCAATACGAATAGGCTGCTCTTCAGTTAGGGGATAAATATCGACAATACCTCCACGAATGGAGAATTCCCCTGGTGAAGCAACCATATCTGTACGAGCATAACCAATCTTTATTAGTTTATGTAGCAGCTTTTCTAAATCAATATCTGTGCCAACCTTTAGCTGACATTGACTGTCTTTCCATAGTTGTGCTGGCGGTAACAAACGTCTAAACCCTGCCATCGGTACAATAACAATTCCATCGTAGCCATTAACTAGCTGATTTAATACTTCAATACGCTGTGCCCTCATTTCAGGGCTGGCAATGGCAATTTCAGAAGAAATCAATTCATTGACAGGATAAAGAAACACTTTGCTACTATTAACAAGTGCTGAAAGATCCTCGTATAATTTTTGCGCTTGAAACAAGTTATGAGTGATAACCAATTGCGGACTTTTAATATCCTGATAAAGTGCAGATAAGAATAGCGTTCGGGCAGAGCCTGTCAATCCTGTGATCAGTTGCTCTGACAGTCCTGCTTCAACACTCGTTGAAACCGCTTTAATCTCATCACTTTCTAAAATATATTGTTGTAAGCCAAACATGGATGTTCCCCCTATTACTTACGACCATCTATTAATAACATACTTATGTTATGGTTGTACCTATTCTTCAGTTCTTTTGTATTTTCTATGTAGGAATTGTATTTCCCTTTTTTATTTTACGTTTTCTTTTACTCTTTCTAAATTTAAACAGCTTATAGAACGCCGCGTGGACTTCCTTTGTTCTAGCAATAGAAAAATGCTTTGGCTTTACAACCAAAGCTGTAGAACATTGTTTGATTCCACGTTGATTATTATTGAATGAATGATTCTAATTGATGTAAATCTGGATTTCGATCTAAAGCTTCTTGGCAATCCTCACAGATCACTTTTACATGAACATTCCCATTACCGTCATAATTGATCATTTCTTTTCGTTCAAGATCATTTAAGTGGTCAAACCCTAATTGTGTTGATGATAGTGTTGTTGCTTCTATCTTACCTAAATTTAATTGACAATGTCGACATTGGTAATGAATAGCCATAGATTTTCCTCCTTGATGTATAACAATCTTATCCCCAGTTTGAAAGTAAGTAACCCCTACTTTTAAACACAGTCTTATTGCTAGTCTCTCCATATTGAGGTAATCTATTCAACACTATATATTACAACTAGTTATACTGATTCATTACATTAGGAAATTCATTTTTTAACCAATAGCGACAAGCCTCTGAAGCCTTTTTAATAGCTTGTTCGAGTGGTTCTTTCTCTTCTGGTCTAAATGTACCAAGCACATGATTAACTACGCTTACTCCTGGCTCTGGGCGTTCAACACCTATACGGATCCGCTTAAACTCACTCGTTCCTAAATGCGCATTTAATGATTTTATCCCATTATGACCTCCATGGCCACCTTTTTGCCTTAATCGAATTTGTCCTACTGGAAGATCCATGTCATCAAAAATGATGAGCACATCTTCAATGGCAATTTTATAATAATCCATGAGTGGACGTACACTTTCTCCTGATAAATTCATATATGTAAGTGGCTTAAGCAAAAATACTTTTTCACCATCAACTATGCCAGATCCATAAACACCTTTAAATTTGGATTCCTTAAGCTCAATTCCCATTAGCTCCGCACATTCATCTATTACCATAAAACCTGCATTATGCCTCGTTTGTTCATACTTTGCACCTGGGTTACCTAAACCAACAATTAGCTTCATTTCTCCAACTCCTCAACTTACTTTATATTAAGTTAGAAAAAGGTATAACCTCTACGCAGGCTATACCTTTTACTCTTACGCTTCTTCATTTCCTTCTGTTTGTGCTTCTTCACCTTCAACAAGTTCAGGCTCGCCTTCTTCTTCAACCTGTCCTGGCTCCTGTTCAGCCGCCTGAACAAGGACGGTTATTATCGTTTCTTCAGGGTCATTCGTAATCTCTACAGATTGTTGGCTTACAATATCTTTAACCTGAATTGAGTCACCAATATTTAAGTTAGAAATATCGACTGAAATCTCTGATGGAATTTCAGATGGTAAAGCCCGGATAGATAATTGATGAACTAAGTGGGATACCATACCTCCATCACTTACTCCAGGTGCTTCACCTACGAGTTGAACCCTTACTTCTGTATCGACTTCTGAACTCATATCGACCGCACAAAAATCGACATGGACAAGTTCATTTTTAAGTGGATCTACCTGCATATCATACACCATTACTTCATGCTTGTTCCCATTAACATCAAGTGAAATAATAGAATTGCGTCCCTCGTCTCTCACTAACTTGATAAAGTTAATTTGATCAACTGCAATTGGTTGGCTTTCTACCTTTTTCCCATATAGAATACCAGGTACTTGCCCGTCTTCTCTAAATTTTCTCGTTGTTGATTTTTTTAAGTCTGGACGTGTTTTCGCTTGAAGTGCTACTGCCATTCTAATCACCTCTACTTGTTTTTCATTACTATAAAAGTACTTCTATAAAAAGGTTTTCCCTTTTTGTAGTAATTCAAACAAATAAAGTGAAAGTAACCGTCTTTTACTTATTAATCAAACAATGTACTAACTGAAGTATTTTCGTGAACGCGAATAATTGCTTCTGCCATTAGTGGAGCAACAGACAATTCTGTAACTTTTTCAATTTTCTTTTCTTCCCCTAAAGGAATAGTGTTCGTTACAACTAGCTCGCAAATTTTTGAGTTTTGAATTCGCTCGATTGCAGGACCTGAAAGTACAGGGTGCGTACAGCACGCATACACATTTTTTGCCCCATGCTCAACAAGTGCATTTGCTGCTAATGTAATCGTACCTGCCGTATCAATAATATCATCGATAATAATGGCGGTTTTACCCTCAATATTACCAACAATATTCATTACTTCAGCAACGTTTGGCTTTGGTCTACGCTTATCAATAATCGCAATTGGTGCCTTTAAACGATCAGCTAGCTTACGTGCACGAATAACACCGCCATGGTCTGGTGATACAACAACAACGTCTTCTAACTCTTTACCTTTAAAATAATCTGATAAAATTGGCACACCCATTAATTGATCGACTGGAATATCAAAAAATCCTTGGATTTGCGTTGCATGCAAGTCAAGTGTTAACACTCTTGAAGCTCCTGCTGTTTCTAAAAGATTAGCGACAAGCTTTGCTGTAATTGGCTCACGTGAACGAGCTTTACGGTCTTGACGTGCATATCCGTAGTACGGTAGTACCACATTAATTGATTTCGCTGATGCACGTTTACAAGCATCAATCATAATAAGAAGTTCCATCATATGCTCGTTAGCTGGAGCACTTGTGGATTGAATTAAGAAAACATCTCCACCACGGATGCTTTCTTCTATGTTAATTTGTACTTCACCATCACTAAAACGAGTTACAGAGCTTTTCCCCATCGGAATACCTATATGCTCGACAATTTGATGAGCTAATTCTGGATTTGCATTTAGAGTAAATACCTTTAAACTTGGATCACCATATTTGGGCATTATTGTTTTACCTCCAACCACTTAGTCGTTCTTTTTTTTCTCTTTAATTTTTGTTACATAACCTTCTTTATTCACTTGCTTTGCACGAGCTATAGAAAGTGATTCACCTGGAACATCGTCTGTTATAGTTGAACCTGCAGCTACATAAGCATTTTTCCCTACAGTAACTGGGGCAATTAAGTTACTATTACAGCCGATAAAAGCACCATCTTCTACCTTAGTTAAATATTTGTTGACACCATCGTAATTTACAGTAATAGATCCACAACCTAAGTTAACGTCCGCTCCTATTTCTGCATCACCAATATAACTTAAATGAGAAGCTTTACTTCTTAGTCCCATCGTTGTTTTCTTTATCTCAACAAAGTTTCCTACTCTAACTTCATCTTGGATAGAAGATAATGGTCTAATATGAGCAAAAGGGCCAATTGATACATCATTGCCAATTGAACTTTGATGAACAACTGATTGCTTAACCGTTGTTCTATCACCTATTTCACTATCGACAATTTCTGATTGTGGTCCAATAACACAGTCGTTACCAATAGTCGTTTTTCCCATGATCATTGTTCCTGGGTATATAACTGTATCTTGCCCAATTTCAGCATCTGCAGAAATATAAGTATTCGAAGGGTCTACAATCGTAACTCCTTCTCTCATCCACTTTTTATTAATCCGTTCTTTCATTATTCTCTCTGATTCCGCTAATGCTACACGATCATTTACACCTAGCGTTTCTTCAAAGGAAGCTGTTTGATAAGCAGCAATATTTTCTCCTGCGTCTTTTAGGATCTCAATAACATCTGGAAGATAATATTCGCCTTGAACATTTTGATTTCCAACGTTTTGAAGCGCTTTAAATAACGCTTGGTTATCGAAACAGTACGTCCCTGTATTAATTTCTTGAATTGCTTTTACTTCATCAGAAGCATCTTTATGCTCAACAATTCGTTCCACAAGCCCATTTTGATTACGTACGATTCGTCCATATCCCGTCGGGTCATCTGCATGAGCGGTTAATACAGTTGCCATTGCATTTTCTTGTTCATGATAAGAAAGCAATGCTTCTATCGTCTCTGCTGTTACTAGAGGTGTGTCTCCACATAAAACAACAGTCACTCCTTCTTTTGTTGCTAATAGCTCTTCAGCTTGCAACACCGCGTGACCTGTTCCTAACTGTTCTGCCTGTATTGCGTAGGTAATATCATCACCTAATTGTGTTTTTACCTGCTCAGCACCATGGCCAACGATGACGACGATGTCGGAGAAATTAAGATGCTTGACTTGATCTACAACATGCTGTACCATTGGTTTTCCGCAAACAGGATGTAGAACTTTGTACAGCTTTGACTTCATTCGTGTTCCTTGTCCTGCGGCTAAAATGACCGCAAATCGATTGCTCATGTTTACCCTCCACAGTTTTATTCCATTAAGAATATATCTTAAATACGGTCTTATTTCAAGATAAACTAAGTGAATTAAAGTAAGTGAAGATATAGAGAAGGAAGGGTAAATACCAGTAATCGGTTCGTTTCGGACCACCTCAGTTGATCCATTAAATTTCACAGATTTGTCACTTATTCTCCTTCAAACTTAATGACTAGAATCAAAAGAGGCTGACCAACAAATGCGTCAACTCCACTAGCACAATACCTTTTAGCTATTTAGCTCAAAAGTATTGGCTTACAGTTGCTTGACATCTGAATAGTCAACCTCTATCTAAACCTATGTTTAGGCACCAGCTTCTTCGAATTCGACTCCCTCAGTTTCACCTGCTCGCTCATATTCAGCAAGAACAGCAGATTGAATTTTTTCGCGAGTTTGTGAAGAAATTGGATGAGCAATGTCTCGGAACTCACCATCTGGAGTTCTTTTACTTGGCATTGCAACAAATAGTCCATTATTGCCGTCAATTACACGAATATCGTGTACAACGAATTCGTTATCAATCGTAATTGAAGCAATTGCTCTCATACGTCCCTCCGTGTTGACACGGCGTAGTCTCACATCTGTCACTTCCATGAATGTCACCACCTTTTTTCAATGTAAATCAACATCTATTCATTTCGCCATTTCCTCTTGATTTCCTTTTTTTTTGTAAGAAAATTATAATATTTTTTGTATCTTACACATTTGTTCACAAAATGTTCAAATTTACATATGTGTTTTCAGTTTAAAACCCATGAGCTAAAGCTTACTTCTTTTCAAACCGTGAACGTAACCCTTCACCGAATAATTGAAGAGTAAAAATAGTAATTGTAATCATAAAAGCAGGCGCTAGAGGAATCCATATGTTGGAATGTAAAAATTTACGCGTATCTGCTAACATCGTTGGCCATATGTGCAGGTCATTTCTTACTAATATCCCAATCGCCTCATCGAGCACCCAGGTTTGCGCAAAGAACATGGACAGGAAACCTAGCTGCCCTAAGAGCAGCATTACCCTTGATGCATCTAAAAAGAACAGTACGATAAGTTGATTTCTAAGATGACGCCAATAATAGAAACGTAACACAGTCGACCATTTACTCCCGTTAATGACCGCCCCTTCCATGTAGGCAGATCGATCGATTTGGGCAACTTGAGTTTGCACAGCAGTAGCTGTTCGGCCACACTCAAGTAGAGCTAATGTAACTAGGATTAAAACAAACCTGTATTCAGATGCAATAATCATCGGTAAATTCATAAATAGTAAGGCAAAAAATAAAATAGGCACCATAGAGAAAAAACTATTTAAGCTAGATACAACTAAATGAAAAAAACCTTTGTTTTTTCTTGCTAATATTCCTAGAGGCACAGCAATTAAAAACCTAATTACTGTAATGGCTAACAAAACTAGTAACGTATCTCTGCCGCCTGTAATAATTAACGTCAATAGATCGACACCATAATGATCAGTTCCTAACCAATACATTTGAGATGGAGAAAAAGGTGCTACTTCAATCGTACCATCGTCATGTAATATATATTCTTTTACATCTTCTGGATCTTGTAAAAACGGAAAATAAGGCCCAATTATGGAAACAAATAATAGAATTAATAAAAGAAAGCTCGAAAAGATTAATTGTTTATTCACTACGATCTCCTCCTTTCCAAAGTGGAGACCTGTACATTAAGAGCTTACAAATTAATTGTATAAAGACGACTAATGTAATAAAAACGATAAGAAAAGCAACAACCAACTCTGGTTCATAATATTCATTACTAAAAGGAGTCCGATTGACCCCTCCCCCAATGGTTGCACTTGCAAAACCTAAAGCCTGATACAATCGATAGGCAGCCCCTGGAAAATAGAGTAGGTATTCTATAATTAATAGATTTGATAGAGCATATAATAACATTGTCGGAATATGAGGAAGAACTTGAATAATGCTATTTGCAAACTGATGTTTTCTAAGCACATAAAAATTAGTAAGTCCTTTACTTTTACCCGTTACTATATAAGGCTGACTCCTCTCTTTTTCTAATGCTGATGATACAATTCTGGCCATATACATAGTTGGAAAGAACGATAGTAACCAGCCCGCTAATAAAAAGTTATGTCCACTTTCGTACCCATACAAGCTAAAGTGAGGAAATCCTTTGCTGATCAACCACAACAGAAACACTTGTACAATAATAACTAAGAAGAAATCAGGTAATGACTGAAGCGTAAATGTCGTATGATGACCAAATATTCTCCACCTACTATTACTTGTCGAATAGTCAAAAAAACCTTTTATTATTCCTATGACTAAAGCAAATCCAAACGCAATAGCAAGAATGATTATACTTCGGCTACCAAATGTAATCACATCTGAAAATACTGACGAACCATAGCGAGTTTCTCCAAGCGTACCCTCTATAAAAACCATAGAAGTATAGGATTTTAAGTTATCAACATAGTTAGCTGCAGAGAATGTATAGGAAGGTTTAATCTCATACTCCGTAAATTCAAATCCAAGATCACGGGGAATAAAAACAAGTAGAATTATAATTACAATGGCAAATAGCCATCCTATAAACGATTTGATAAGTTCTTTTGCAAGAATCAAAATATTCACCCTTTCATCTTGATATTTTTTCGACAAAGGGTGACCAAGTTCCTTTATTTAAATAATAACCTCTTCACGTTCCTACACCCAACATAATAAAAAAAACTGACCCACGGCCAAGGATAATACACTTTATCCCTAACCAAGAGTCAGCCTCTTTGGTTTCTATTATTTCACTAAAGCAATTACTTCAATCTCTACTAAAACATCTTTTGGAAGCCTTGCTACTTCAACACAAGATCTTGCAGGCTTATGATTGCTAAAGTACTCACCATATACTTCATTTAACTGCGGGAAATCATCCATGTTTTTAATAAATACCGTTGCTTTTACAACCGTTTCTAATGATGCTCCTGCAGCTGCTAATACAGCTTTTAAGTTTTTAAACACTTGATGTGTTTGCTCTTGAACATTTCCTGTTACTAATTCACCTTCTGCAGTCAACGGAATTTGTCCTGAACTATAGAACATATTATTTACAATAATCCCTTGTGAATATGGCCCGATTGCTTGTGGCGCTTCATTTGTGTGTACTGTTTTCACGTTATGTCCTCCTTCATGCGCTCTTGTAATTTACTTAGATAATTACCTGGCTCTACTTTTATTTCTTTATCTCGAATGTTTACATCCGAAATTTTAGAAATCGAAATATAATCATCAACTAGACGTTCTTCTTCGCCTTCAGACTCAACAAGAACACCAATCCCAACTACATTTGCTTGGAACTCTGCTAGTAAGTCGACCATTCCTCGTACAGTCCCACCAGCTTTCATAAAATCATCGATAATGAGAACGTTTGATCCAGGGGAAAGACTTCTACGTGCAAGCGACATCGTCTGAATTCGCTTCGTTGATCCTGAAACGTAATTAATACTCACCATCGATCCTTCTGTTACCCGATGATCTCTACGAACAATACTAACTGGAACATCTAAATGACTTCCTACTGCATAAGCTAACGGAATTCCCTTTGTTGCTACTGTCATAACTGCATCAATTTTAACATTGGCATACACAGCAGCAAACAATCTTCCTATATTATTCATAATCCTTGGCTGTCCTAATACATCCATCATGTACAAATATCCGCCAGGTAAAAGCCGATCTGCTTTAGATAGCAGTTCATTTAATTCTGCTGTATATTCCTCGGCTTGTTCTACTGTTACCATTGGCATATACTTCACGCCACCACTTGCGCCTGGTATCGTGAGTAAAGAACCAATTCCTTGCTCTTCAAATATCTCTTTTACAATTCCTAGATCTTCACTGATCGATGATTTTGCAGATTGATACCGTTCCGAAAAGTGAGTTAATGAAATCAGTTTATGTGGATTTTGTAACAAATAGTTAGTCATATCGACTAATCTACCACTTCTTCTTAGCTTTTTCATTGCACCCTCCAACCAAAATCCGAATATTTATATATAAATACTACACTTTTGTACGGTTTTTATCAAGGTGTTGTTGACTAATTAAACGAACGGCGTAAACATTGCTACAAAATCCTCGAAGTCCATTATATATTCGATTTAATCGTGATTCCTTTTGTACAAGTCCAAAAACGGTTGGCCCACTGCCACTCATTAGTACACCATCAGCACCAAATCGCTCCATTTGTGCCTTTATATGCTTCACTTCAGGATACGCTTTAAAAGTAACATCCTCTAAAACGTTATGTAGTTGCGAACAAATTCCCCTAAAGTCTTTTTCTTCAATCGCCTTTAACATAGCTTGAGTATCTGGATGAGTAATTTGGTCGACTTTCAGTTTCCCGTAAACTTCTGCAGTTGATACTCCTATTGGAGGTTTCGCCAATACAACCCAACAAGGTGGCGGCGAAGGAATTCTCTTAATAATTTCCCCTCTACCTGTAGCTAAAGCTGTTCCTCCATAAACACAAAAGGCAACATCCGAACCGATTTGCGTACCGATAGCAGCAAGATCATCAAGAGAGAGGTTTAATTGCCACAATTCATTAAGTCCTCTTAACGTTGCTGCAGCATCGCTACTACCACCTGCAAGTCCAGCTGCAACAGGTATACGCTTTGTTATATAAATTGAAACACCTTTGTTGATGTGATAACGTTCTTTTAGGATTTTAGCTGCTTGATAGGCAAGATTTCGCTCATCATTTGGAACATACCCTTCGGATACATCGACAATTATTTGATCTTCCTCTAAATGAATCAGGTCGATCCGATCTGCCAAATCGACAGTTGTCATGATCATTTCTACTTCGTGGTAGCCGTCTTCTCTTTTCCTAAGAACATCTAATGATAAATTAATTTTAGCAGGTGCTTTCACCGATATTTTTAACTCCACCTAATCCACCTTCTACCTGACCGAATTCCAAACACTTACGTTATTTTACCATTTTCAATTACTAAATGACAAATGCTGCATGATATTTATAAAATACTTGTTCTTTGTCGAATTATTGATGCCCCCTGCGTCTGCTTATAGACTAAAAAAAGTAGATTAATCTAACAAAATGACGCCCTGTGTGTCCATTAAATTGTCTCTGCATTAATGATAAAGCACCAATCCATTTTGGTGGCATATAAGGGGTATAAGCCTGACAACTATCCTTAAACACAAATAAAACCGAAGCAAAAAGCTTCGGCTGCTCCCATCTAATCCTGCTGTTTAGCTGCTAATTGTTGTTCAGCGATTTCAACCGCTCTTTTTACCATATTCCCTGCATCTCGAGCACGAATACCGCCCCATCCTTCTTTTTGGACGACATCGTAGAAGCCAAGTTCCTTCGCTAGCTCTTCTTTAAAGCGTTCGGACATTACTCCTCGTCTTCTGCTCATGGTAAAACAACTCCTTTGTTTTATGGATTAGATGGTGAGACCTTTCTATTATGAGTTTTTTTGAGCATAAATATGAAATGAACTCCTATGTATAACTACTTGTAAAAAATAAATATAGCTTTCCGTATATTCGGAAAGCTAATTTATATAATATGACGTATATACGGTTATACTTGTACAGAATGACTTTTTTCTTCTTCTTCAAAAACCGTAAGTTCTACTGTCTCTGTTAAGATATCTGCATAACTATACGATACTCGTTCAAAAGCATTTTGCTGTTCATCGAGTTTAATAATAAATACAGATGGATATGTTTCCTCTAAAAAGCCTGTCCGTTCGATGGTCTTTCTTCTACCACCATTCGCCTTAATCGCAATCCGTTTTCCAACATTTTCATCCAGTTCACGTTTAATATCCAGCAACGTTTTCGCCATTTAAACACCCCACCTCACTATACAATAGTATACACGATCCAACATTTTTTGTCAAATAAATTTAAAATTATATCAATTAGACAAGAATTTTGTCAATGATATTTATTTGACATGACCATCTTTTTTTAAAATCTTATTTAATACAATCGTATTATTCCTCATTTTTCTAAATATATGTATGATTTTTCAAATTGAATAAACGAAAAGTGCCCCGCCCTCTAATGCAGCTAAGTTGCCAAGAAGTTCGCGGCAACTCAAAACTATTTTTGAGGTACGCAGACACCATTCGATATCTTACTGTTCTTCTTCGTAATCAGATATAGGCATGCCTCTTCTCATAAATCCTTTTGTTTCAATCCCACCAAGTCCACGTTCCCCAGTGATCGTATTTTTTAGTACATCCCATACGTTTACTTGGTCCATAAAAGGAGTTAAACTTATTTTTGCAACAATATAAACTGGATCTAACGCATGTATATTAATACGTTCAGGAGAACTAGCATAATTGGCTCCTGCTTTTATTAGCGTTTCAAAGTGAGATTGACAGGCTCCAGCAAAAATGACGAGATCATCAAGGCTAGGAGTTCTCTTACGTGCTGTTCTAACCGTTTCAGCAAAATACTTTGAATGTCGATATCCTTTTATATCTTTTTGATTACCTCTTGCTTTTAGTAAAGCGTCATGACCCGTTACAACTAAAATATCAGGTTGTACCATTTCTAAGAGAGAATCAATTTGAAGAGGCATTTCTTTTTCAACGACATGCACTCCATATACAGGTACTCCAAGCCTTTCATAAAGCTCCATACATTTTCTAAGGTACATCGAGTCTCCATCAATGTGGAGAACTCGGCCTCGAATTTCAAAATAAGATGGTTCAGTACTGTATCCTGATGTCGCTTCATAATCGCCACGTTTCTTAATGACTCGACTATCCTGACGAAACAGATAATAGCAACTATCTTCTTTTTCTTTTTCTAGTTTTCTTCTCTCTCTGTGCTCTTCCTCTGTAATAGCTACCAAGTCTTCAATTGGTGCATCTGCCACAAGGCGCACATCTTCTCCATATAGTTCAGCAACATTATCGTTTATAGAAGAAATCCGGAATAATATATCACATTGATATGATTTCCGGCCTACAATTTGGCCTACTTTCAGCTTCATAAAAACTCCTCCTCAACAATTAGGCTATGTGAGAAGGAGTGAAAGGGTGCTTAACTATTTAGTATTCGTTTCATTTCATTACTTATTTTCGCAAATTCTTCAATGGACAGCGTCTCTCCTCTTCGTTTAGGGTCAACCTCTGCTGCCGTAAGTACTCGTTCTATTTGTTCTTTATAGTCTTTTCCAAAATGATGGCTTAAATTATTAAATAATGTTTTTCGACGTTGAGCAAAGCTCGCTCTTATGACTTCAAAAAAGAAGCTTTCATCATCCACCTGAACTGGAGGTTCGTTCCGAATAGTTAATCTTAAAACCGCCGATTCAACGTTTGGCTGCGGCACGAAAACAGTCTTTGGTACAGTAAAAACCGTTTCCGCTTCAGCATAATATTGTGCAGCAATCGATAGAGAGCCATAATCTTTAGAACCGGGCTTCGCTGCAATTCGCTCTGCCACTTCCTTTTGAATCATTACGACAATCCGTTTAATTGGCAGCTTTTCCTCTAATAACTTCATCAAAATAGGTGTTGTCACATAATACGGGAGATTAGCGACAACCATAATATCTTGCCCTTCTTTAAATTCTTCACCG
Source organism: Alkalihalobacterium elongatum (assembly GCF_019024285.1). GTDB lineage: Bacteria > Bacillota > Bacilli > Bacillales > Bacillaceae_F > Alkalihalobacterium > Alkalihalobacterium elongatum. The sequence continues at coordinate 17,580 of NZ_WMKZ01000029.1, read as the reverse complement.
ATTACTTGTTTTACATCTGCTTTTAAAACATCCGAATGGATAACCTTTATATTATCGTACGGGGACAACGTATCTTTAAGCACTGGGAGGAGCCGTTGGTCAATTTCAAACGTAACCACTTTGTCAGCACGCTTAGCTAACTGTTCTGTCAAAGCTCCAATTCCTGGTCCTATTTCAATCGCACCAACTTGATCTGTTACCCCTGCTGCATTCAAAATCCGATTTAGTATATTTAAATCAATTAGAAAGTTTTGACCTAAACTCTTCTTAAAAGAAAATTTATATTTTTCTAAAATGGCTCTCGTTCGAATGGGTGTTGCAATATCTTTAATCATTGTTTTCCTCCTCAAGCACCTGTTGTAACGCTTGCGAAAATTCTTCTTTTGTTATTTGAAATACATGAAGCCGCTTATGTAACTGCTTTCCATTAGCATAACCAATCTTAAGTACAGTTCCTATTCGTTCTCTGCGATCACGAGATTGGCTTCCACCAATTAATCCACCATCAATTAAATCCTGCCACGTTATTTCTTCTTGTGGATTTTCAAACTCTTGCTTTACATTAGCCAAAGCTAGACGTATAGCTTCAGGCGATGCATTTTCAACCCCTAAATCGTTCCCACTCTTTGAAATTGCATCATTTTTTGGTAAAAAAGCATGCTTACAACCAGGGACCCGTTGACTCACTATATGCCTTATACGTTCTCCAGGATAATCGGGATCAGTTAATATAATGACACCTCTGCGGACTTGTGCCAGTTGAATACGGTGTATCACTGCCTCACCAATAGCTGAACCGTTAGTTTCAATTGTGTCCGCATTTACAGCCCGTTGAATGGCAACTGTGTCATCTCTCCCTTCAACGACAATTACTTCTTTAATTTTCATAAAAAATCCTCCGAAAAAATGAAACTTTATATAGTATAGAACGTCTAATAAGTAAAGACAAATATTAAAGAGCTATTTCATACGGTTTGAGCGCATATAATGCTAATTGTAGCGGTCTGTTTTTGGTGTCTAGGCTGGCCCTCCAGCGCTTGTCGCCGATATGCAGACGCCTTCCGCTTTTCTTATTGTCTAGCTGCAGCTCCCAGCGTCTTGTGGACTTCGCTCTCCTCCTTACGATAAGTCAACATCGGCTCACTGACGGTCGCCGTGTATCCTTTATCTCATACGGAGAGACTCCAGTCCCTTCGACGCTAAACGGTCGCCTTCCGCTTTTCTTATTGTCTAGCTGCAGGCGTCATCGGCTCGAGGTCGCTTCGGTCCCTCCAACGTGTCCAAAAACCAGGACACTTTTGGCTGGCCCTCCAGCGCTTGTCGCCGATATGCAGACGCCTTCCGCTTTTCTTATTATTTATCTTTATTTGGTTATCTATTTATTGATGGGGGAAATGGCATACAGAAAAAGCACAGAGAGTGTTCTCCCTGCGCTAAGTCATTTAATCTAGTATCGTTATTTTTACAGTACGATTACCCCAACGATATGCTTCGTTTTTAGTAGGTACATGAACGTCTATTTTATTACCACGGATTGCACCGCCCGTGTCACCTGCAATTGCTGTACCATATCCTTCAACGTGAACTCTAGAGCCTAAAGGAATAACGTTAGGATCTACGGCAATAACCTTCATGTTACGATTATTTTTTAGATTGATGCCAGTTGCTGTGATTCCACTACAACCATTACAGTTTGCTGTATAAGCTGTAGCAGTTACTGTCATTGTTTTCCCACTTGGGCTTGTTGAACTTGAATTACTTGTTGAACCTGAATTAGTAGAAGTTTGCTTAGGAGCAGGACTGCTACTACGAGAGACTGTCGGCGTTGGTTCGCGTGTCCCGACTGCAACCACTCGGTCTGTACTCTCCCTTGTCGTTTCAGTCTTAACCAATTCTCTAGACACTTCCTCGCCATCTTCTAAAATAACCTCATAGTGCTTTTCAACGAGACCATTTTTTCCAGACTCAACAACTTTCTCATTTCCTTTTTGTAAAGAACTATCGTTCTTTGTTACTGTAGCGAACGCTACAGTCTCTTCCACTACATCGGTGACTTTTTCTACTCTGACTACCTTAATTTCTTCTTCACTATTAAGTATTTCATCTAAAGCTGGCTCTACTCGATCCAGCTCACCTAGGGTGATCGATTCTCTTTCTAAAAAGTCAGCGACAGTAGTCGAAGTTGTCCATACTTCATGTTCTTCCCCGTCACTTTTGACTCTTACCATAAAAGCAGATTCATACGTAACATTCATCTCAGGTTGAATTTCTGTATCTAAGCTAGGACTGATTTTATCATGTTCTTTTACTGTAATTTTTAATTCCGCAACTAAATCTTCTACACTATCTGCAGTTGTCCAAACCTGCTCTTCGTCACCATTGATAACTACGTTAACCTCATTAGCTATCTTCCAGCTTATGGACATATTTCCTGTAATTTTTTCATTAATTGCTGGTTTTAACTCATCAAATTCACCGACTTGTAGTCCGAGTTCTTCCATGACCTCAGCTACTGTATTTGCATGAGTTCGTATTGACACTTCTTCACCGTCTGTAGTTACCGTTACATTTGCTTTCGTTGTTTCATAGATTGCAAAGCTCATTGTTCCGATAACTAGGACAAAACTTAGTATGGAGATCGTTAGCTTTTTCCCAAAATTTAGGTTAGAAAAAAGCGAGCTTATCCTACTGGGTTCCATGTTTAATCTTCCCCCTTCTCAAGGTACGAATTATAAACATTTCACCTCCTTTTGTCAACTAGTAGATTGTCTGCTTGTTTCCTTCATAGCATCTATTATCCACAAAACTACCGATGTTGGAAACAAAAATTTATCGACAAGTTCAATGTATGCAAGCCCGCTTCAGTGTAGAACTAATACGAACAAATTCAAATTGGGACAAGCTCCATAAAGATTCGACAAAATCCTTTGTCATATTATGTTAAATAATTTTTTTGCATTATTCATCGTTTGCTCAGCTAATTGCTCAAGCGTTAATTCCTTTAACTCTGCAATTTGTGTTGCAACAAGTTGGACATATGCAGGCTCATTACGTTTTCCTCGGTACGGATGCGGAGCTAAATAAGGACAGTCTGTTTCAATTAACAATCGATCTAAAGGCACTTCTATTGCTACCTCTTTTGGTTTTTTAGCATTTTTAAATGTGACAGGTCCTCCAAATGAAATGTGGAAGTTCATGTCTAAACAAGCCCTAGCAATTTCCACGCTTCCGCTAAAACAATGCATGATCCCACCAACCTCGGCAGCTCCTTCCTCGTTTAAAATATCTACAATATCTTGACTCGCTTCACGATTATGTATAATGATTGGCAGCTTTACCTTTTTGGCTAAACGAATTTGCTTACGGAATACTTCCTTTTGTATTTCTTTGGGTGATTTGTCCCAATGATAATCGAGCCCCATCTCACCTAATGCAACAACTTTCGGATGGGCTGCAAGTTCTTCTAGCCATGCTAAATGATCTTCGGTCATATCAATCGCATCTACAGGATGCCATCCTACCGCTGCATAAATATTCTCATACTCCTCGGCAATTTCTAAAGCACCTTTTATCGTTTTTTCATCAAAACCGACGACTACCATATGAGTTACCCCAGCTTGGTGGGCACGCTTAATCACCTCTGCTCGATCTTCTTCAAACTGATCAGCATTTAAATGGACATGTGTATCAAATAACATTTTTTTCATCCTCTCGTTGGTTCACTTGCTATTCTAAGATAATTATCACAAAATAATTCAAAATAGAGTAAAAAGGAAAAGAGTAAGCCAATCATGTAAAGCTTACCCCTAACCCTAAGTATATCTTTTTTTATTTTACTTTTGCACCATTTGGCATCGATTGATCAACAGAAGCAAGCGTAAGTTGGTCACCTTCAGAAGCTGCTAAGATCATACCTTTAGACATTTCGCCACGAAGTTTAATTGGTTTTAAATTCGTTACACAAATGACTTTACGGCCAACTAAATCTTCTGGAGAATAGTATTTTGCGATACCAGAAACAACTTGTCTTTGTTCATAGCCAAGATCGAGTTGAATCTTTAATAGTTTATCCGCCTTTTTCACAGGTTCTGCTTTTAGAACTTCTGCTACTCGGAGGTCCACTTTCATAAAATCATCAATGGTAATCTCTTCAGACTCTTCAACTTCAACTTTATTTGTATCAGCTTTTGGCTCCTCTTTTACCGTTGAACCCCCCATCAATTCAACAATATGTTTTACTTCTTCTTCAACTTCTAGACGAGGGAAAATTGGTTCACCTTTTGATACAGTCGTTCCTTTTTTAATTTGTCCAAAAGATTGAAGCGAATTCCATGTTGTTACATCCTCATTTAGACCTAGTTGCTGCCAAATCTTTTTAGGTGTTTCCGTCATAAATGGTTGAACGAGGATTGAAATATAACGTAAAGATTCAGCTAAATGATACATCACTGCACCAAGCTTTTCTTTCTCATCTTCATTCTTCGCTAAAACCCAAGGCTGTGTTTCATCAATGTATTTATTTGTTCGACTAACTAACTGCCAAATCGCTGATAGCGCTACTGAAAACTCCATGTCTTCCATTGCATGTTCAACTTTTTCTACAGTAGCATCGACTAGTTCAACTAAGCTTACATCAAATGGTGTTCCATCTTTTACATAAGCAGGGAGCTCACCATCAAAGTACTTATTAATCATAGCAACCGTACGATTTAATAAGTTTCCAAGATCGTTTGCTAAATCATAATTTACTCTTTCGACGAAGCTTTCAGGTGTAAACACTCCATCAGAACCAAATGGTACTTCACGAAGCAAGTAGTATCTAAGCGCATCTAAGCCGTAACGGTCAATAAGCGGTACTGGGTCAACAACATTACCTTTAGACTTAGACATTTTGCCATCTTTCATTAATAACCAACCGTGGCCAAATACTTTCTTAGGTAATGGTAAATCAAGTGCCATTAACATAATCGGCCAGTAAATTGTATGGAAACGGACGATTTCTTTCCCAACAAGATGTACATCAGCTGGCCAATATTTATTATACTTCTCCTCATTGGCACTGCCATAACCTAAAGCTGTAATATAGTTTGACAATGCATCGATCCAAACATATACAACATGTTTTGGGTTACTTGGAATTTTTACTCCCCATTCAAACGATGTACGAGAAACGGCTAGATCTTCTAACCCTGGTTTAATAAAATTATTGATCATTTCATTTTTTCGTGACTCTGGCTGGATAAACTGTGGGTTCTCTTCATAAAACTTCAACAAACGATCTGCGTACTTACTCATACGGAAAAAGTATGATTGTTCGCGAACTTTCTCTACAGGATGGCCACTATCTGGACTTTTCCCACCCACTACTTTTCCATCTTCTATGATTGGATCAACTAGTTGATGCTCTGTATAAAACGTTTCATCTGGAATGGAATACCAGCCTTCGTACTCGTCTAAATAAATATCACCTTGAGCAAGTAGTTGTTCGAAAATCTTTGCTACTACTTCTTTATGTCGGTCTTCAGTCGTGCGAATAAAGTCATCGTATGAAATATCAAGCTTATTCCACAGGTCTTGAATGCCACGAACAATCTCATCAACAAATTGCTGTGGTGTAACTCCTTTTTCTGCAGCTTTTCTTTCAATTTTTTGTCCATGTTCATCTGTACCTGTAAGATACATGACATCGTAGCCACGTAAACGCTTATAACGTGCCATTGCATCTCCAGCTACTGTAGTGTATGCGTGACCAATATGTAGCTTATCACTTGGATAATAAATCGGTGTTGTAATATAAAATGTTTTATTCTCACTCATTAAAAACTTCCTCCACTCATTGTTAATTTTGTTCATTTTTGTTTAATCATCTACAGAAAAACTTTACAATTTAACACTTGTGTTCTTCCTTCACTCAAACTAAAATGGACCTGTAAAGCAGTTAACCTTTAATCATACTGAGAAAGGAGCTGAACATATAAAAAAGCCCTCATCCGGTAAGGGACGAGAGCTAACTCACGTGGTACCACCCTATTTCCCCATTCTTTCACAAGAATAGGCTCAATAAGTCGTTTGACTTCTCTAGTAACGCTAGAGTACGTTGCCCCCTTATTAGATATTCTAACTCGAAAGCAATTCCTCACTGGACCATCTTCTAATAGGGACTATACTGGTTTCCAGCTACCCCAGCTCTCTGTCATTAGCAAACCTGCTAAAATAGTCTAACTATTATACTCATCCGTTCATTGGAAATGATATTATTTTATCCACTATATTAAGTAGCCTTTATAAGTTCTTCCACATCTCACCAAAAAATATACCGAATCTCTATGACTAATGTCAAGGTCGATCATAAATGGTCGCAAATGGATTTTTTACTTTTTTGAGTTTCTCTTTCTGTGCTAATTGTTCTAACTCTCCTTTTAAGCGTGCGACATCCCAGCTTTTCCCGAGTGCTTTATTAATTTCTTCTATATGTCGCATTAATGCAGTCTCTGATAATGGAAGCAGCGGTTCAATAGCTTTTAATACCTCTTCATCTCCTTGATCGTTTATAGCCTTTAACTCATCAAACGGGTTTAAGACATGTGGACTCGTCGTGTCAGCTAAGCGAACTCGAATGGCTATCGTTCTCCCAAAAATCGCCGAAGAAACAAATACATCTCCCGAACGTAAATAAGGTAGTCTTTTTCCTTCTTCTTGTGTTAAGTCGGTTTCCTCTTTGATCGTTTGTATATCTGTGCCACGAACAGTACGAAATACGAACTTTGAATTTAGTTGTGCAGTAATTGTTTCATCTAATAGAGTTGGCCGTTGTGTGGCAAATATAAGAAAAACACCATATTTACGACCTTCTTGAGCAATTTCTTTTAAAACTCCTTTTGCAGGTGCTTCATAGCCTTTAGGAGCAAAATTATGAGCCTCATCGGTTACGATTATAAAAGGTGGGAAAAAGGTACCTTGTTCATTTTGGAGCTTTGCATCTTTGTAGCTTCTCCGCTTCATATAAAGCGCCCCGATAACATAACTTGAAAATACTTGTAGTAACCAAACAGATCCTTGAATGACTACTAATTTTCCACTGTTTAGTCCTTGTTCTATCGCCCGTATATTATGCTGAAACAGGCCTGCTTGATAGAGACGATTTAAACGCCATTGAATTCCTTTAACAGAAGGAAGCGGCAAACTCCCAAATTGATTTAAAAGCTTTTGATACGTATCATATTGCTCCAGCTGCTCACGAGATAATCCATTCCCATCATAAATAAATGCTTCAACTTTCTGTTTACCTAACTCTAAGGCATCAATAAGATTCGAAATACGATCACTAAATGATTGATAGCTATCCTTTCGTTTATGTACACTTTGAATCACATTCACCATCGATTCTGATAAAGAACCTGCCGCCTCCAGTAAACGTTCAATATCCCTCGTCGTTAATGAACTAAAATCGACCCCAACATCTTTCCCAATTTGAACGGAAAGAAACTGATTACGGTAATCCTTTCCTTCCATACCATCAGCTAAATAACTGAAGTTCATCTCAAAATGTGGATCAAAAACAATAGTAGGAATAGATTGCTTCATAATTTCCTCTAGCATCACCCGTAAGCCAAACGATTTTCCAGAACCAGACCCACCAAAAACACCAATATGAGGATATTGCTGCATTGCTTTTATATCGAAAATAAACGGTACTCCATTTTGATCACGTTTAACTTCCTGTTCTTGAATTTTCATTAGTTGCTTTAATTCAGAAGGGAGCGTACCCATAAGATGATCTGTACTGCGAATTTCCCCTAAGACTAGCCCTTCGGAAGGCTGTACCTTCACTAAAAAATGCTTGACCTCCGAAAACTCCGGAGCGCGAACAGAAGCACCTGTTTGTATCGGTTGTGTAGCTTCTTCAAATAATCTTACCTTAGAAAGATTAATCTCATCTGCACCGATATCGTACCCAAGCTGTTCTAATGTCTTTAATACTTGTCCATCTACTATTCCTTTATCAAATCCCATTGGAATGAAACGGTTATACGAAAAAGTTTCAACAACTTCACCCATCGGATTGCCAAGAATAGCATCTTCAATTAGTAAAATTTCGTTAATTCTAAATTTATATTCCTTTGAGACGACATATATTTCATGTTGAGTAGTTATACCGACGACTTGCATTTACCTCTCTCCCCTATTATAAAATGATTTACTATAACTAAGTCCTTAAAGTTAGTAACTACCTCGAGCAGTTAGTTTAGGACTTAGTCGACAAGAAGAATTAATATAATCTATTCGTCCGTTTTGGAGAGAATAGGCGTTGCTTGAGCTCTGGGTCAATATATTGCTCCACTAATGCCTCTATTAATTTATCCGTAATTCTGACATCGCGATCAACCATATCTAGAAACAGTGGTATCCCTCTACCTTCACTCGGTGTAATCGAATAAATAAAATCACAGATTCGTTCCATCTCTTCCTGTTGCTCTATTAAAACATCGACACCAATGACAGCAGGATCAGTTGATGGTCGGAGCCATGCGGTAAGTACCTGTGGTTTATGCTGAGCATTTTCCATAAACAACATTTCACCTTGCTCTAATACACCAAAAAGTAAATCGCGATCGTACACTAATTGCTGTCCTTGCGCTTCATCATATTCTAACTCTAGTACTTGGTATAAGAAACTAGTTCCCACTTCCTCGGTTACACCAACAATAAGAACATTTTCTCTTAGAGCCTTCTCCCTAACTTCTTGCCAAAGCTCTGGGGCATCGATTGCATAATGTGTAAGTGAACCGTCCATTAGAATGAGTTTTATCGTTCCTTCGTCAATCATTGTTTTGGCCACTAATAGCTCTAGTTGAGCCATCCTTTTCGAACGAATTCTTTTTTGATTTTCCACTTCATTATCTTTAGCTTCTTCCAATTCTTCTAGTAAAGGAGTATAAATATCAAACTCCCATTTCTCTATTCCATTTAGTGTTCGTGCTAATGCTTGAAAGAAATAAATTACATGAGGGTGTTCACCTTTTGTTTGATTGACTGACCCGTCGACCGCTGCCACTTGTAAATTCCCCAACCAATTCGACAAAATGCTAATATCGTTTCGAGGTAGATGTCGAAAATGACCACTTTTGTCGAATAAACTTTGTCGAATTGTCGAATTTAATCTGTGCTTTTTTCCATATTTCAATCGTAATTCACTATCTACTTTTGTCATTTTTTCTATAAAATGTCTTGGAACTTCTAGCAACTATTTTCACCCCTATCCTAAAAATCCTTGTTTAAACAACAATCCAAACTAATAAATAGAAAAAATTACTAATAATATACTTAATTTTGTAAGAAAAATGAATTGACTTGTTTTGGAAACACTGGTATTCTTGGTGTATAAAGAATTTTGTCGAAAAATGACATCAATAAAACAAGATATAAATCAAATCCTCGGGAGGAGAAAAAGAACATGAAATCTACAGGTATTGTTCGTAAAGTTGATGAGTTAGGACGGGTAGTAATTCCAATCGAACTTCGTCGTACACTAGATATAGCTGAAAAAGATGCACTTGAAATTTATGTTGATAACGATCGTATTATTTTAAAGAAGTATAAACCAAACATGACTTGCCAAATTACTGGTGAAGTTTCTGATGACAATCTTTCTATTGCTGATGGAAAAATTATCTTAAGCCCACAAGGTGCTAAAGCTATCATTGATGAGCTTTCAACTTACTTAGAAAAAACTGGTAAATAATTAATATATAAAACATGGCTCTGCAGTTGCAGAGCCTTTTCTTTTTTTATTGATGGAACTCTGCATATACCTCACGCTTAGGCAATTGTCTTTCTTTTGCTACTTCTTTAATTGCCTCTTTACTAGTCATCTGCTGATTCATATAATGCTCTATATGTTCATTGATTGAAAGGTTGGCCCACCATAAATCTTCTGGTAAGGTTACCTCACTTGTTCCATCAACAACGATACAAAACTCTCCTCTTACTTGAGAAGATTGACACCATTCTATAACCTCAGACAGGGTTCCGCGAATAAACTCTTCGTATCTTTTAGTTAATTCACGGCAAACCGCAATTTTCCTATCACCGAAGTGTTCTAACATATGTTTTAACATTTCTTCTAAACGATGCGGTGACTCATAGAAAATAATAGGGACTTGTACATTCTTTAACTGCTCTAATTCTTTTTTTCGCTCTTTTTTTTGCCGATTTAAAAAGCCATAATAATAAAAATTCTGTGTGTTGAGGCCTGATGCTATTAATGCGGTTATAGCTGCATTCGCTCCAGGCAAAGGAATAACAGGAATTCCTTCATCGATACATTCAACGACTAATTCATAACCTGGGTCTGATATAGCTGGTGTGCCTGCATCGCTTACCAACGCAATGCTTCGCCCTTCTTTTAATGCTTGAAGTAATTTCTCCCCGCTTCCACGTTTGTTATGGTCGTGATAACTTACAAGCTTTGTATCGATTTCAAAGTGAAGACATAGCTTTTTCGTCTGCCTTGTATCTTCAGCTGCAATCATATCGACTTCTTTTAATATTTTTATCGCCCGAAATGTCATGTCTTCTAAATTACCAATCGGAGTCGGCACTAAATACAAATTTCCTACATCTTCTCTTTCCTCAAAGCTCTTTTGCTGCCACATCCTTTATCTTCCCTTCTTGTATTAAACACTCTTTTGCACTTTTTGAAAGCTGTTTAATGGCATACTCTGATTGCATCGCCTCTTGCTTTGTCGTATAGGATTGACAGAGTTCTAAAACAAATGGACCTTTTCCACGTGTGTACTTTGCCCCTTTACCAGATTCATGCATTTGCAGCCTTCGCTCCACATTATTGGTATAACCCGTATAAAGTGAACCATCTTGACATCTAATCATATATACATAATGATTACCCATAGTATATGGCTCGAAACTCCTTTGTATATGTTTTTTCATCCTCATACACAACGATAGTCGGCAAACACTTTACTCCAGGTTTGCCATCTTTGATTCCTTCCACAAGAACGATGTTTGCCTCTTTATTTTTTTTAGGCTGAACAAACTGAATCCTTTTTGGCTCTATTCGGTACTTCCTCATACTTTCAAAGATATCAGTTAGCCGTTCTGGTCGATGAACTAAAGCAACCTTCCCTTTTTGTCTGACTAACTTCGCACAAGTTTTAACGACATCGTCTAACGTACAATAAATTTCATGACGCGCAATTTGCAGATGAGGATTTACATTTTGCTCGGATAACTCTTTTTTCTCAAAGTAAGGGGGATTACATGTCACCACATCGTACTGTTGTCCTAAAATCTCTTTTGGTAGAGCATTAATATCTGCATGAATAAATTCGATTTGGTCAGAGCGTTTATTTAGTTCATTACTACGAATTGCCATATCATACAAGCGTTCTTGAATTTCCACTCCAGTAATCGTTGCTTTACTTCTTGTACTTAGCATGAATGGAATTACTCCGTTACCAGTACATAAATCAATCATCTTTCCCTTTTGAATAGGGACATATGTAAACTTTGCCAATAGGACAGCATCGATAGAAAATGAAAATACATCATCAGCCTGTATAATCTGCAACGCTCGATTCGGTAAGTAATCCACTCTCTCATTTTTATGTATTGTAACCATTGCGTCCTCCAAGTTTCTTTACGTTAGTCATATTGTACACTAACACTTAAACACACATAAATATGTCCAAAAAAAAGAGGGCTGACTCGTACATAACCGCCAAACTCCTCTGCTGCCAAAATAGCCCTTAAAATTACAGGCTCTATTGTAACATAAGGAATACAGACACTTACGAGTCACCCTACTAATGTAATCGATTATTTTTGATTAAAAAATGATAAACAAAAGAGACAATCATCTTTACGGATACTACCGTAATCGGTACTACATATATGGAACCCTTCTTGATACAATCTAGCTAAATTATCGTACCCTTCACCTACTGGTTTCTTCTTTGTAGGGCCTCTTTGTTCAATAGCAGCTTCTTCTACCGTTTCATCGAGGCGTTTTCTTAAGTTTTCATTCTCCAATTTTAAATAATGGTTTTCCTCAATGAGCAGAGCAAGCTGTTCCTTTAGACCGCGGAGTTCGTCGTGTAAACCACCTATACGCTCTTCAATAGAGCTAACTTGTGAGAATATCTCCTTTTTATCCACGTTCCCACCTCATTACTCTATGACTTGAGTCGAAACCGTTTCTTGAAAAAGCTCTTCAAGTGTGTATTCAACAATGCGCTGTTGTTCAAATAACTCTACTTGAATGATACGTTCAAGAATGTTGAGGCCTACTACTCTACCTCGTCCATTTGGTGTTTTGATCTCTTTTCCAATATCAGGTAAAGATTGTTTGACAGACTCATAATGGTCATTTTCATATTTCAAACAACACATGAGGCGACCACATAACCCTGAAATTTTCGCTGGGTTTAAAGAGAGGTTTTGATCCTTAGCCATTTTAATTGAAACAGGTTCAAAATCACCTAAAAACGATGAACAGCATAGAACTCGTCCACATGGACCAATCCCACCAAGCATTTTCGCTTCATCTCGAACACCAATTTGGCGCAATTCAATTCGTGTTCTAAATATTGCTGCTAAGTCTTTAACAAGCTCTCGAAAATCAATTCTTCCATCAGCTGTAAAGTAAAATAGGACTTTATTTCGATCAAACGTATATTCTACATCAACTAATTTCATATCTAGTTGATGTTCTATTATCTTTTCTTGGCAAACACTGAAAGCTTTCTTCGCTGCTTCTTTATTTTCATGCACAATTAGCTTGTCCTTATCATCAGCAATACGAAGAACTTGCTTTAGTGGAAGGACGACATCGTTATCATCAACTTCCTTCTTTTCAATGACTACCCTACCATATTCAACCCCTCTTGATGTTTCGACAATTACCCATTCTCCTTTGGGTAACTCGAATTCACCAGGGGAAAAGTAATAAATTTTACCCGCCTTTTTAAAGCGAACACCTACGACATGATGCACTATCAACTATCCCTCCTGTAATCTGAGCATAAGCCTCTCCATTAATAATTGTGGATTTACATTCGAACTCAGATGTCTCTTTGCATCAAAAATAGCCGACATTTGTCTGGAAATTTTCTCTTGTGAGCTATATAGTGCTTGGTTATTAAGCCGTTCCAGTTGATCCGTAAAAATGAGATCATCTGTCTCTCCAAGCTGTGTGTATAATAAATCTCTATACCATAAGAGCAATAAATCGATTCCTAACCCAAGCTCATCTTTCCCTTTAAAATGTGTAAGCCACTTATCTTGTAAAGTAAAGAACATTTGCTGTGGGCGAGAATAGATCTCTTCCGTTAATTGTAACACTACAGAACGTGCTTGTACAATCCAGTCTTCCTGACAAAGTTGGCGTGCATCTTCTAAATTGGAGGTTATTTCCGTCAGGACCTTACCTATTGCAGGTGAAACGCCCTCTTTAACTAAGACCATTTCCATCTCTTTATTTGAAAGAGGTGAAAATGACAAAATTTGACTCCTCGATATAATCGTATTCAACATCTGATGTAAGTGCTCAGTAAGAAGCACTGCAATAGTAGGTGCTTCAGGTTCCTCTAGAAACTTTAGCAAACTATTAGCAGCACTTGGTGTCATCTTCTCAGCATGTTTAATGATATAAAACTTTTGCTTTGACTCCATTCCACGATAGGAGAATTCTGTTCTTAGTAACTCTACTTGCTGTTTCTTGATCGATTGCCCATCTGGCTCAATAATATGAACATCTGGATGATTTCTAGATAAAATTCGTTTGCAATCCGCACATTCATTACATGGCTCAGCCGTTGTTCTGACTTTACAAAAATAACTTTTTCCGAGCTGTAAGGCAACTTCCATTTTTCCCGTTCCCCTGCTACCCTCAAAAACATAGGCATGGGTTAAGCGATCATTATTAATACTATTTGTTAAGATTTGGACAACCTTATGTTGAGTTTTATTTAACTGGTCCCATGTCATTGATTCCCAACACCTTTTATTTTAAAATTGCTCGAACTGTTCGACAGGTAAAACAAACACGGTTGCTCCCCCAATTTGCACCTCAACTGGATAAGGAACATACGAGTCAGCATTTCCCCCCATTGGGGAAATAGGGGCTACCAATTGTTCTCTACTTTTACAGTTATCTTTGATGATTTGTAGAACATCATCAACATTTTCATCCTCTGTTCCGATTAAAAAAGTTGTATTTCCTGCTTTTAAAAAGCCACCCGTACTTGCTAGCTTCGTTGCTCTATAATCTGTCTTCACCAATGCTTCCGATAAACGATTGCTATCCTTATCTTGCACAACGGCTATAATTAACTTCACATGATTACCCCCTTAACGGTTATCTATTGTTTCTAAATGCTGTTCAATCAGAAGAAGTGCTCTAGAATATACACTTTCAAAATCGTCGTTCGCATCTACTATTCGAATACGGTCTTTATACAGTTTTGTCAATTGATCGTATCCTTCTAACACTTTTTTATGAAAAGTTTCATTTTCTTGATCTAAACGATTTACTTCTCTACCTTTATCTTTAGCAATCCTAGCTAAACCAATTTCAGGATCGACACGGAAATACAGTGTTAAATTAGGCCAATATTCATCAATGGCAAACTCATTAATCATGAGGATATTTTCTATACCGATTCCTCTAGCAAACCCTTGATATGCTAAGCTACTATCAATAAATCGATCACATAGGACAATCTTTCCCTCTTGTAGGGCTGGAACGATTTTCTCCATCAGATGTTGACGTCTAGCAGCAGCATAAAGTAACGCTTCCGTTCTACCATCCATTTCCGTATGTTCTTCATTTAAAATTACCGAACGAATTTCTTCTGATATTTTTATGCCACCTGGCTCTCTTGTCATGACAACCTGATGTCCTTTTTTTATCAATTCGTCGTAGATCTTCTTCAGTGCAGTCGTTTTTCCAGCACCTTCTCCACCCTCTGCTGTAATAAATATTCCCTTTCTCATTCTCTTGCCTCTTTTCTCTCATCAGTAATAAAAACTTTAAGGCCTGTTTCTTTTAAATTTGCATGGCCCTGAAATCGAGTTCCTGCATCTATTAATTTTATAATCATTTCAATATTTTCTTGTGTAATTGTTTCCCCTGGAATTAGTAAAGGCACGCCCGGTGGGTAAGGAATAATTGGCTCTGCTACCCTTCGACCAACTGCTTCTTCTAAACCTATAAAAGTAGTATTTGATCTATCCAACTCATCTACTGTTAGCTTAACTATCGATCGCCGAGACAGCTCTCTCTTCTTACTAGTTCTCTTAATCGTCCGATATGGTTTTAAGACTCTTTGAATGACCGAAGCTATATATTCTCCTTCTTTAAACGGTGCCAAAGGTAAAACTAGTAGTAAATACTCTTCATTGGCTAACTCTACAAAAATCCCCTGTTCTTCTAACAAACTTTGTATTTGAATTCCTGTTAATTCACAGTTCGTACGCAAAGTTATTTTCAATGGATCGATAGTGAGAGAAGTTGTTTCACTTAACTCAATCACACTAATTTGAGGAACCTTTTTTAAAAGACTTTTAAACTCCTCACTACTTTCTAGAATAGTTGCCACTTCTTCTTGGCTAAGGTTAGCAACATAATGTCTCGCAAGGTCTAAAGAAGCCATAACTGGATAGGAAGGACTACTTGACTGTAAAATTTGCAAATAGTATTTTATTTTTTCATTAGAAATTAATCGACTATTAACATGTAAGTAGGATCCCATCGTCATTGCTGGTAACGTCTTATGAGCCGATTGAACAACAATATCGGCACCTTGTGTAATAGCTGAAGAAGGGAATCCCTCTCCAACTCCAAAGTGTGCACCATGCGCTTCATCAACAAGCACTGGTATTTCATTTTGGTGAGCAATTTTTATTACATCTTTTAAATCCCGTGTAATACCATAGTAACTTGGGTTTGTTAAGAAAATAGCCTTTGCCTCTGGAAATTCCTGCAGCGCCTTAATGACTGTGTTCAATCCTACGCCTGTTGATAATCCCGTTTTTTTATCATATTCAGATGGGAGATAAATGGGCTTTGCTTGTGCTAATTGTATGCCGTTAATGACTGACTTGTGACTATCCCGCTGCACAAGAATGGCATCATCTTTTTGACAAACCGATAGTAGCATGGCTAAATTCCCAACCGTTGAACCACCTACTAGAAAAAAAGAAGCTTGTGTTCTATAAACATCTGCCAGCAGCTGCTGTGCTTCTTCAATTACAGTTTGGGCATCATGGAGGTCATCTAAATGGTTCAATTCAGTAGCATCTAACTTTAAAACAGACTCAAACGATTTTCTAGCAAAGTCGGGAAAAACACTTCCCCACTTATGACCTGGAACGTGCAATGAGTGAGGCTCCCTACTAATATGATCAACTAGCTTTGAAAAAAGTGGTGTCTTTTGTTGATTCGCCATAAGCATTCCTTTAATACAATATATTTGGTTTCTATTATAAAGCATTTCGTGAAAACATGCTTGTCACTATTTATAATCGAACGAATATATACTAAAAGGCTGACTCATACGTGTCTTCGCTCCCAACGTATACGATATTTAGGAGCCTAAAAATGGCACCTAAATATGTAACTTGAGATGTTTGACACAATTATTGAGTCAGCCTCTATTAATTAACCGTAGGTATTCTTACTTTTCTCATTTTCTTTAGGTAGTAATGATAGTACATATCGTCTGGATCTGTTAAGACGATTTGCCTTTCACAATCTTCGCAAATAAACTGTTCAACCAAGTGAATTCCTTCACTTTTCTCCTGGTCGCATATCACACATTGCTTATGACCTTTATTCGTTACCTTTACATCTTCGATAACAATCACCCCCATTATGAATTAATGGACAAGTTGATTGAAAACTATACATTTTTGAAAAAATTCTTTTTATTCTTGTGAGTAATACCTAGCCATTTCTTAACTATATGTTCTCCTTAACTTCTTTGTGTCTGTCTTAAAACGGAAAGTACGATTTTTTATGATTTCAAGCAAGCTTCTAAAGCAATAAAAATCAGTTATAAAAGAGGAGAAATTGAAGCTAATATGATGCTTTGATGAATGACTGCTTATCTCATTTTACAAAAATCTAATATATCGGCGTAACCGTATTTTTGAGATTTTAAAACACATATAAAAAAGCACAACCTCTTTAGATTGTGCTTTATGCCTAGCGACGTCCATTTAAACATTTCTTTCCTACGGGGACGTTTTCCAGGTCGCCACTTCTTCGATGATCCTTCATGTAGTTCTACGTAAAAAAAGGTTTCCTCTCACAGGGAGACTTGATGTTATTCCCTCGTTACTTTTTCACGATATTCTATCGGCTTTTCCTTCGAAGTTGGTGTCTCTAGTTGGTGTCTCTTACGAGCCAAAAGCTCTTCACCGCCTGTAGATTACTCAGTTTTTTGCATTAAAAAAGCACAATCCATTCAGAATTGTGCTTTTTGTGCCTAGCGACGTCCTACTCTCACAGGGGGAAGCCCCCAACTACCATCGGCGCTGAAGAGCTTAACTTCCGTG